>NZ_JBIVDQ010000016.1:0-1286 GCF_044747185.1 Streptomyces sp. NPDC090108 | reverse complement strand
AGAACTCCTAACGAAATGATCTTCGGCGTGGTTGGATCGCTCTCAGCTTGACGATCTGGGGGTGTGGGGTGGCGCGGTCGAAGCCGTGGGAGGTCGATGACGAGTTGTGGGCTGTGGTCGAGCCGCTGCTGCCGAAGGTCGAGCGTCGGATGCGGCATCCGGGACGCAAGCGGCATCCGGACCGGCTGGTGTTCCAGGGCATCCTGTTCGTGCTGCATACCGGGATCGCCTGGGAGCACCTTCCGCAGGAGCTCGGCTTCGGCTCGGGCATGACGTGCTGGCGCCGCCTGGCAGAGTGGACCGCAGCCGGCGTCTGGCCCCGGCTGCACGAAGTTCTGCTCGCCAAGCTGCGGGGTGCGAACGCCCTGGACTTCTCCCGGGCGGCGGTCGACGGCTCCCACATCCGGGCGTTAAAGGGGGACCCAAGACCGGACGAAGCCCTGTCGACCGGGGCAGAACCGGCAGCAAACACCACTTGATCACCGACGCCACCGGCATCCCCCTCGCCGCCACCCTGACCGGCGGCAACCGCAACGACGTCACCCAGTTGATCCCACTACTTCAAGCCGTGCCGCCGGTGCGGGGCAAGCGCGGCAAGCCCCGGCGCCGCCCGGACGTGGTGCTAGGCGACCGCGGCTACGACCACGACAAGTACCGCCGCCTGATCTGGGACCTCGGCGTGAAACCACTAATCGCCCGCCGCGGCACCGAGCACGGCTCCGGCCTGGGCAGCCAACGGTGGGTCGTGGAGCGGGCGTTCGCCCATCTGCACTGGTTCCGCCGCCTGCGCATCCGCTGGGAGATCCGCGACGACATCCACGAAGCCTTCCTCACCCTCGGATGCGCACTCATCTGCTGGCGGCGACTGCGCGCTCTGGTGAACGATGCCGTGGGCTAGTTAGTCGCCGCCAGCCGGTTGAGAACTTCCCTGGGGGTGAAACTCCAGCCGACCAGGCGCGGCCCGCTCCAGTTGATGCCGATCACGAGTCCATCCTGGGCGGCATCGGGCAGCACGCAATCGCACCAGGTGTCCAAGGACATGGAGTCAACGCGGAGTCCACGCCCCCAGATCTTCGCTGCCCTCTGGGCGCGGGACGAGGTCGACCAGAAGGGGAAACTTCGCAGGCCGTCCGCGGAGAGGTGAGTCGGGCTTCCGTCGTCATCCCGGACAAGCCAGACCACTCTGCTTTGGCGGACGTCTCGGAAGAACGCCGCCGCTTGAGAACCGCTCTGACTCATGGCCGCCGAGCCTACCGTTCCCCAACACGTATTTCGTTAGGAGTTCT
>NZ_JBIVDQ010000015.1:3489-4890 GCF_044747185.1 Streptomyces sp. NPDC090108 | reverse complement strand
TGAGGACAAGCCCTCGGCCTATTAGTACCAGTCAACTCCACCCGTTACCGGGCTTCCATATCTGGCCTATCAACCCAGTCGTCTACTGGGAGCCTTACCCTCTCAAGGAGGTGGGAATACTCATCTCGAAGCAGGCTTCCCGCTTAGATGCTTTCAGCGGTTATCCTTTCCGAACGTAGCCAACCAGCCATGCCCTTGGCAGGACAACTGGCACACCAGAGGTTCGTCCGTCCCGGTCCTCTCGTACTAGGGACAGCCCTTCTCAATATTCCTACGCGCACAGCGGATAGGGACCGAACTGTCTCACGACGTTCTAAACCCAGCTCGCGTACCGCTTTAATGGGCGAACAGCCCAACCCTTGGGACCGACTCCAGCCCCAGGATGCGACGAGCCGACATCGAGGTGCCAAACCATCCCGTCGATATGGACTCTTGGGGAAGATCAGCCTGTTATCCCCGGGGTACCTTTTATCCGTTGAGCGACGGCGCTTCCACAAGCCACCGCCGGATCACTAGTCCCGACTTTCGTCCCTGCTCGACCCGTCGGTCTCACAGTCAAGCTCCCTTGTGCACTTACACTCAACACCTGATTGCCAACCAGGCTGAGGGAACCTTTGGGCGCCTCCGTTACTCTTTAGGAGGCAACCGCCCCAGTTAAACTACCCATCAGACACTGTCCCTGATCCGGATCACGGACCTAGGTTAGACATCCAGCACGACCAGACTGGTATTTCAACGACGACTCCCCCTGAACTGGCGTCCAGAGTTCACAGTCTCCCAGCTATCCTACACAAGCCGAACCGAACACCAATATCAAACTGTAGTAAAGGTCCCGGGGTCTTTCCGTCCTGCTGCGCGAAACGAGCATCTTTACTCGTAGTGCAATTTCACCGGGCCTATGGTTGAGACAGTCGAGAAGTCGTTACGCCATTCGTGCAGGTCGGAACTTACCCGACAAGGAATTTCGCTACCTTAGGATGGTTATAGTTACCACCGCCGTTTACTGGCGCTTAAGTTCTCAGCTTCGCCCTGACGAATCAGAGCTAACCGGTCCCCTTAACGTTCCAGCACCGGGCAGGCGTCAGTCCGTATACATCGCCTTACGGCTTCGCACGGACCTGTGTTTTTAGTAAACAGTCGCTTCTCGCTGGTCTCTGCGGCCACCCCCAGCTCATGGAGTAAATCCAATCACCGAGCGTGGCCCCCCTTCTCCCGAAGTTACGGGGGCATTTTGCCGAGTTCCTTAACCATAGTTCACCCGAACGCCTCGGTATTCTCTACCTGACCACCTGAGTCGGTTTAGGGTACGGGCCGCCATGAAACTCGCTAGAGGCTTTTCTCGACAGCATAGGATCATCCACTTCGCCACAATCGGCTCGGCATCAGGTCTCAGACTATATG
>NZ_JBIVDQ010000015.1:1654-3393 GCF_044747185.1 Streptomyces sp. NPDC090108 | reverse complement strand
GTGCCAGGCGGATTTACCTACCTGACGTCCTACACCCTTACCCCGGGACTACCATCGCCCGGGATGGACTACCTTCCTGCGTCACCCCATCACTCACCTACTAACCGCTTGGTTCGGCGGCTCCACCACTTTCCATTCCCCGAAGGGTCCGGAACGGCTTCACGGCCTTAGCATCACGATGCTCGATGTTTGACGCTTCACAGCGGGTACCGGAATATCAACCGGTTATCCATCGACTACGCCTGTCGGCCTCGCCTTAGGTCCCGACTTACCCTGGGCAGATCAGCTTGACCCAGGAACCCTTAGTCAATCGGCGCAAACGTTTCTCACGTTTGTATCGCTACTCATGCCTGCATTCTCACTCGTGAACCGTCCACCACTGCCTTCCGGCGCGGCTTCACCCGGCACACGACGCTCCCCTACCCATCACAGCACCCGTTGGGGCTATCTGCTGCAATGACACGACTTCGGCGGTACGCTTGAGCCCCGCTACATTGTCGGCGCGGAATCACTAGACCAGTGAGCTATTACGCACTCTTTCAAGGGTGGCTGCTTCTAAGCCAACCTCCTGGTTGTCTCTGCGACTCCACATCCTTTCCCACTTAGCGTACGCTTAGGGGCCTTAGTCGATGCTCTGGGCTGTTTCCCTCTCGACCATGGAGCTTATCCCCCACAGTCTCACTGCCGTGCTCTCACTTACCGGCATTCGGAGTTTGGCTAAGGTCAGTAACCCGGTAGGGCCCATCGCCTATCCAGTGCTCTACCTCCGGCAAGAAACACACGACGCTGCACCTAAATGCATTTCGGGGAGAACCAGCTATCACGGAGTTTGATTGGCCTTTCACCCCTAACCACAGGTCATCCCCCAGGTTTTCAACCCTGGTGGGTTCGGTCCTCCACGAAGTCTTACCTCCGCTTCAACCTGCCCATGGCTAGATCACTCCGCTTCGGGTCTTGAGCGTGCTACTGAAACGCCCTATTCGGACTCGCTTTCGCTACGGCTTCCCCACACGGGTTAACCTCGCAACACACCGCAAACTCGCAGGCTCATTCTTCAAAAGGCACGCAGTCACGAGATGCAGCAAGCTGCATCCGACGCTCCCACGGCTTGTAGGCACACGGTTTCAGGTACTATTTCACTCCGCTCCCGCGGTACTTTTCACCATTCCCTCACGGTACTATCCGCTATCGGTCACCAGGGAATATTTAGGCTTAGCGGGTGGTCCCGCCAGATTCACACGGGATTTCTCGGGCCCCGTGCTACTTGGGTGTTTCTCAAGCGAGCCGTACAGATTTTGACTACGGGGGTCTTACCCTCTACGCCGGACCTTTCGCATGTCCTTCGTCTATCCATACGGTTTTTGACTCGCCGACCAGCCGGCAGACTGATCAAGAGAAATCCCACAACCCCGTATGCGCAACCCCTGCCGGGTCTCACACGCATACGGTTTGGCCTCATCCGGTTTCGCTCGCCACTACTCCCGGAATCACGGTTGTTTTCTCTTCCTGAGGGTACTGAGATGTTTCACTTCCCCTCGTTCCCTCCACACTGCCTATGTGTTCAGCAGTGGGTGACAGCCCATGACGACTGCCGGGTTTCCCCATTCGGAAACCCCCGGATCAAAGCCTGGTTGACGGCTCCCCGGGGACTATCGTGGCCTCCCACGTCCTTCATCGGTTCCTGGTGCCAAGGCATCCACCGTGCGCCCTTAAAAACTTGGCCACAGATGCTCGCGTTC
>NZ_JBIVDQ010000014.1:0-43033 GCF_044747185.1 Streptomyces sp. NPDC090108 | reverse complement strand
CTTCAAACGCCTCCGCGTTCGCTGGGAGCGACGGGCCGACATCCACGAAGCCTTCCTCAGGCTCGCCTGCTGCCTGATCACGCATCGACAGGTGCTGTCCTTGATCTGACCGGCACTCACACCACGTCGATGGACCGACCCGGCAAACTGATCGCATGAACCGATGCGCCCTGCAATCCGCACTGTCCCAGGATGGCTGCATCTCTGCACACGCAGCTCTGGCCGAGCTGGAGGCAGGCGCGGACTTCCAGGTCTTCCTGAATCAAACGGCGGCGGCGCAACAGCTCTGGGACATCTGGTCCTGGCGGTACGAAGTCATGCTCGACACGGGCGTCACACCTCGGCCCGGACTTGCCGAAGCCATCGCCGGACTCAAAGCCGCAGGAGCAGCCCGGGTCTACATGGCAACGGTCACCGGATCGCAGAGACGTTTCACGATCTTCCTGTCGGAAGACCGCACCCAGTGCGTCGCCTGCTGGTGACCTCACCTCATTGTGTTAGGACCCCTTAGGGCGTGACGTGCGGGGGATCCTCGTGCCGACTTTGTCGGGGGGTCTGGCTTCGTTCACTTCGGAGGACAGCGTTTGTTCAGCAGTCTGGGAGGCGGTTGGCGGTCCGCATGCCCGCCGGTGTTCACGAGAATTGACGGCACTCGACCTTCGCGTCGTTTGCTACTCAGTGGCAATCCGATCGCAGGCTGTGGCTGACTTCGGGGATGATCGAGGAAGGGTTTGAGCATCGTGGAGGGGCGACGGTATGGCGATCAGCGGGCTGCATCCGGAGAGGATCGCTCGGCTTGAGGCGCTCGTCAACGAGTGTCGGCCGCTGCTGACCGGTGACAGCGGGATGGCTGCTGTGCAGCAGCTATTGACCGAGCGCAGAGTCGAGGTGCTCGATGCGGTGGTGATCACGCGCGAGTTGCTTGGGGCGGGCCCCAAAGCCCTTGGCGAGGCGAAGACGATCGTTCTGACGAGTCCAGGTAGGGGCAGCGAGCTGCGGGTGCACGATCAGTTCATGGATGCCGTCGAGCGGAACGGCGACCGCGCTGAACGATGAGGTAGTCCCTCGTTCACGCAGTCATCAGAGTCTGCCGCCCCGGTGGCGGACTCTGAAGGCGGACAAGCAAGAGGTCAGCTGGCTTTGACCGATTCCTCGGCTCGGGCTCGGGTGCTGGCGAGGCGGTAGGAGTCGGTGCCGGTTTCGATGATGGTGCCGTTGAAGGTGAGCCGGTCGACGATGGCCGCGCAGAGGCGGGGGCCAGTGAAGGTCTTGGTCCAGCCATCTGGGGCTGGCACATGTTCCTTTTCGTGGATCGCCGCTGTCACCGGCCCGTATCCATCTCCTGCGGTCCTCGTTGGTCTTCGTGGTGGTGCTCGGATTCTCCAGGTGCTGCCTTGATCGGTCAGGTGCGAGGAAGGTGTGGCGGTGACATCCCAGTTGCGGGTGATCGAGGGTGGTGCCGTCCTGCTGGAGCCGGTGACCGCCGATCCGTGGGAGTTCCAGGCCGAGTGTGTCGAGGCGTTCGTCGCCTCGTGGCGGGCCCGCGGGTTCAGCCCGGTGACGGTCGAGAACGACATCGGCCTGCTGGAGCGAACGCTCACGGCGCTGGGCCGGCCCGCATGGGACGTCACCCCGGAGGACATCGACCGCGTCGTCGGCGACCTGGCCCTCGCCGGGCGGGCGGCATCGACCCGCCGCGAGTATGTGCAGATCTTCAAGGGCTTCCACCGGTTCCTGCAGGTCCGCAAGGCCGTCGAGATCGAGGTCGGGTTCGGTGTCCGTATGGTCTGCCCGGTGGACGAGTTCAACGCTTCGCGTCATGTCGGGGACGATTCCCCGGCTCAGCTGCCGCCATCGACCCCGGAACGGGTGGCGGAGTTCTTCGATTTCCTCAAGTCCCGGATCGCCACCGCTCGCAAATAAGGGCCTGCGGCCCGGGACTATGCGATGTTCCGGACCCTCTATCACGCCGGCCTGCGCTCGGAAGAAGCCTCCCTGCTGGAGCGTCCCGACGTCCACTTCTCGCGGGGCCCGTTTGGGAAGCTCCACGTGCGATTCGGCAAAGGCGCCCGCACTTCCGGCCCCAGGCCGCGCTGGGTGCCCATGCTGGACGGCCTCGACCTCGTCCTGCACTGGTTCCTCGACGACGTCCGCGGCAAGTTCCCCGACTCGCCGGTGCTGTTCGCGGACGAGTCCGGCGGCAGCCTGCACCGCGGGACGATCCGCAACCGCCTGCGCTATCTGATGGAACTCGAAGGACGCCCGGCCACCGACCGGTTCAGCCCGCATGCCCTGAGGCGGGCCTGCGCGACCCACAACTACGAGCGCGGCGTGGACCTCGTGGCGATCCAGCAACTCCTCGGTCACTGGACGGTCAGCTCGACCATGAGATACGTCCGGCCGTCTGCGACGTTCATCGAGGACGCCTATCGCCGTGCGGTGACTACCACGCTGGGCGAACTCACCGCCGAGGAGGGCAGCCCCGCATGAAGATCCGATGGCGCCTGCGGATGGCCGCCGCCCAGCGTGAGGTGTGGACCGGCACCCAGCTGCAGCGGCTTCTGGCCGAACGCGCCGGCCTGCAGATGTCCTCCGCGTCAGTGTCCGCGCTGTTCACCAAGGAGCCCTCACAGGTGAAGATGTCCACCTTGATCGCGTTGTGCACCGCGCTGGAATGCACTCCCAACGACCTGTTCGAGGTCGACACCACTCCCGTCGAGCGTCCTGCCGCGCCACCCCGGCCAGTCGCTGAACTGCCCAAGGCGGCCTCCGCCCGCGGCCGTTCGATGCCGCCGCTGTGACCGGGTGGCATCGTGGGCGTCAAACAGAGTGACTGCATCGGCTGCGGGGCCCCGGTCGGCTTCATCGACCGCCAGTACTGCTGCCGCTGCACGGCCCGGCAGAAAGAGACCGCGGCCCGGGCCGCTTGCCCCCGCTGCGGCCAGCAGCGCGTCCTCCAGGAGGACACCGGCCGGTGCATCACTTGCTCACGCGTGTGCACCGCCTGCGGTCACCCGGTGAGAAACAAGACATCAACGTTGTGCCGGGACTGCTCACGCATGACGGAACGCGACGCCACCAAGGCGCTCTGCCCTCGGTGCGATCGGCCCGGCTATCTGCGCGAGGACACCGGCTGGTGCGGGCATTGCTCGCGTCCTCGCCGGACAAAACAGCCGCCCCGGACCTGCCGCGAATGCGGCCGGGTGCGGCGCCATGCCGGGCTGGGACTGTGCTCCGCCTGCTGGCAGCGTCACCCCGACCGGCCCTTCGTCCGGGTCGAAGGCCTGATCGCCGAACTCGGACAACCTCCGCACTGGCTGCGGGACTTCACCGCCGATCTCGCCGCCAAGTACTGCGTCAGTCGCGCCTGCATGATGATCACCGCCCTGGGGCGACTCCTCCTGGATGACCAGCCCAACCACCCGCAGGCTCTGCTTGAACGCTCTCGTCGTTCCGGACGCTCGATGGGCTCCCTCGCCCGCGCGCTGGAGACCTTCTTCACCGGTCACGGCATGGCCATGGCCACCGATCAGGCCGAGCGGCTCGCGGCCGGCCGCCGACAGCGTCGTATCGATGCCGTCCCCGAGAACCTGCGGCCATCGGTGGAGGCATTCGCAGACTTCATGATGCACTCGCGTGAGAGGGCCCGCCGGGCCGGAACACGACCTCGCAGCGATGCGACCGTCGAGGCGGCCCTGGCCATCCTGCGTGACCTCGCCCGCTTCCTCGTCAACGGACGCGGCAAGCAAGACTGGGCGCTGACCGACGTCCACGATGTCGAAGCCTTCCTCGCCGGCTCGCCCAAGGCATGCAAGCGTCGGCTGGTCGTGCTCGGGCAGTTCTTCCGCTTCGCGCGTTCTCGGAAGATCGTACTCGTCGATCCTTCTCACGGTCTGACTGCCCGAGGTTCCAGCGGCTTCACCGGAGCGACGCTGACACTGGATCAGCAGCGCGTGTTGTTCCGCCGCTGGACTACCGGTCCGGCCGTCTACCCGCACGAGGCCCTGCTGGGCATGCTCGCGCTGTTGCACGGCGCCTCAAGTCGCGAGGTCAAGATGCTGCAGACCGCTGACCTCGACCCTCATGCCCGGACCACCCGGCTCGGAGACCGCCCGCATCCGGTCCCCCTGGACCCGGCGTCATGGGCAGTGCTGGAACGCTGCCTGGCTCACCGCGAAGCCCAGCGGACCGACAATCCCCACGTCATGGTCACCCGCCAGACGAAGTCCGGCCGGGGCCCGGCGTCCACCGCCTATGTCAGCCACGTCCTCGACGCCTGCGGTTTCCCGCCCCGCATGATCCGCTGCACTCGACTACTCGACCTGGTTAACACCATGGACCCCAAACTCGTTGCCGCCGCCTTCGGCATGGACCCCGAGGCCACCATGATCTATCTGTCTGACCGCATCGACGAGACCCGCCTGTCAGGGTGGGAGACAACCAAAGACTGACCTCTGGTCAGAGTTCGAAGGGGTAGAGAGCGACCTTCTCGCGCTCAATGAAGAGCTCGACCCAGGTGCCGGCAACACCGTCGGGCAGCGGATCGGCGAGGTCCAACAGGATAGTGGCGCCGTTCAGGTCCAGCAGGGCGGCACCGTCCTCTGTGAGGCTCAACCGGCCCCGCAGTACAACGCAGTGCCCGCCAGTCCGGAGCCCAGGACCGATACCAGCAGCCGACTTGGCGTTCCGCCCCCAGGCGATGTCCTCGTCGATGGTCCACTCGACGTGGTACTCGCCAGGCTCTGCGGTCCGGTCCCCGCACCAGCGGACTGCAGTGTGACCAAACGCGGTTCGGACATCCGCCAGCCAGGGAGTTCCGGGAAGCTTCGCCACCTTCACCAGTTCGATCAGCACGGGTCGATCATGCAGTACTCGAGGTGCCATCGGAACCTGTGACGTTTCGGCACTGCCTGGCACAGGTTCGCCGGAACATGTGCGCTTTACCGAAGGACTCGTTGGAGGCGATGGCGACGCTGTTCTTCTCCTCTCGTTCGGTCAGGACCTGGAAGAGGAGTTCGGCGCCATGCCGGTCGAGTTCCATGTATCCGAGCTCGTCAATCTATGCCGATATCCGCATAGATCGATCTATGCCGAGACCGCGACTATGCCGACGACTGCGGTGCCGCGCCCTCGTTCGCGTGAACCCTGGCCTTCGGGTCTCTGCATTGTGCCGGGGGTGGGCAGCACCTGACCGCGAGGCAGAGGGTCTTGCAGGAAGGGGGCCGCGATGGCGGGAACACGCAGGAAAGCCAGCGCTCTCGCGCCGCAGGTCGAGGGCTACAGGGCCTGGTTGACGGCGCGGGGGTACACCGAGCTGACGGTCCGGAACATGCTCAAGGATCTGGGCCAGGTCGGGATGTGGTTGTCCCGGCTGGGGCTTGGGATCGCCGATCTCGGCGAGGAGGCCGTGGAGCGGTTCCTGTCGGACCAGCGGGCAGCGGGTCGCCGCCGGCTGCCGGGACCGCGGGGGATGCGGCCCCTGCTTGCGTACCTGCGCGGGGCCGGACTCGTTCCGCCGCCCAAGGGCGAAGTGTCGCCGCTGGACGACGTCTTGGATGAGTTTCGCGACTGGATGACCGGTGAGCGCGGGCTGTCACCGACCACGGTGCTGCGTTACGCGAACACCGCTCGCCGCTTCCTGACCGAGCAGGCGATGCCGGGCGGGGTGTTCTCCCCGGCCGGGTTGAGCGGCGCGGACCTGAACGCGTTCTTGCTGCGGGAGTGCGCGCGAGTCTCGGCCGGCTCAGCAAAGGGGAAGGTCGCCGAACTGCGGTCGCTGATGCGGTTCCTTCACCTGCGGGGGCTGATCCCGATGAAGCTCGGCGCGTCCGTGCCGCCGGTCGGTGGCTGGCGCCTGGCGGCGATCCCGCCGACGATGTCCGCGGCCGATGCCCAGCGGCTCCTGGACTGCGGCCCGCGCACGGGCGGCGTCGGGATCCGCGACTACGCCATCCTGACGCTGCTGGCACGCTTGGGCCTGCGCTCGGTCGAGGTGTCGCGGCTGCGATTGGAGGACGTGGACTGGCGGTCCGGGGAGATCGCGATCCGCGGCAAGGGACGGCGGGAGGACCGGCTCCCGCTGCCGGTCGACGTCGGCGAGGCCCTGGTCGCCTACCTGTCCGAAGGCCGTCCCCAGGTCGGCACCCGCCGTCTGTTCGTCACGGACCGGGCGCCCCGCGGACCGATCCGCGCCGACCTGGTGGGCGACGTGGTAGAACGGGCCTGCAAGCGGGCCCGGTTGCCGACGGTGGGCCGCACCGACTCCGGCACGCTCTGGCCGGGGAGATGCTGCGACAGGGCTCCGGGCTGACGGCGATCAGCCAGGTCCTTCGGCACCAGGACCTGGCCACGACCGCGCTCTATGCGAAGGTCGACTTCACCGCGCTCCGCGCGGTCGCTCGCCCCTGGCCCGGGACGGAGGCGGCATGACCGGACTGCGACAGGCACTGGACGACTACCTTCAGCTCCGACGGTCGCTCGGGCACAAGCTGGCCGAGGCGACCTGGCTGCTGCCGGACTTCGTCGCCTTCCTGGACGAACGCGGGCAGACCACGGTGACCGTCACCGCCGCGCTGGCCTGGGTCCGGGCGCGGGAAGGCGAGGTAGTGACGACCGTGAGCCCGCGCCGGATCACTGCGGTCCGCGGCTTCGCCCGCTATCTCAGCGGCATCGACCCGGCCACCGAGATCCCTCCGCTGGGCCTGCTGCCGCACGGGCAGCGCTGGCGGCAGCCGTTCATCTACTCCGACGCCGACGTCACCGCGGTGATGGGGCAGGCCGACAGGCTCGGCCCGCCGTTGCGCGCGGCCACCTACCGCACCCGGGTCGGGTTGCTCGCCGCCACCGGACTGCGCGTCGGGGAGGCGATCAAGCTCGACCACGACGACATCGACTGGGCTGAGGGCGTGCTGCGGATCCGGGAGACCAAGTTCGACAAGTCCCGGCTGGTTCCCCTGGACGCCAGCAGCGTCGATGCGCTCCGCGCCTACGGCAACCTCCGCGAGCGGGACGCGCCACGTCCAACGGACCCGTCCTTCTTCATCTCTCGCACCCGGCGGCGGCTGATCTACGCCGTCGTCGCCCCCACGTTCCGGCAGATGGTGGCCGGCGCCGGCGTCGGGACCGATGCCCCCAACCTGCCCCGGCTGCACGACCTCCGCCACACATTCGCCGTCCGCACCCTGCTGACCTGGTATCGCACCGGCGTCGACGTCCAGGCGAAGATCCCGTCGCTGTCCACCTACCTCGGACACCGCGAACCATCCTCAACCTATTGGTACCTCTCTGCGGCACCAGAACTGCTGGCCCTGGCGGCCGCCCGCCGTCAGGGCATCGGAAAGGCGCCCCGGCCGTGACCTCGATCGCTCCCACTCTCCAGTCGTTCTTCACGGACCGGCTGGTCCTCCAACGCCAGGTGAGCCCCGCGCACCGTCGCCGCCTACCGCGACGCGCTCCGCCTCCTCCTCGGCTTCGTCCACCAGCGCACCGGCACCACCCCGGAGAGGCTGGACTGGACCGACCTGGACGCCGACGCAGTCTCCGCCTTCCTCAACTACCTGGAGGACGAACGCGGCAACAGCGCCCGCACCCGGAACGTCCGGCTGACCGCGATCCGCTCCCTCTTCTCCTTCGCAGCCCTGCAACACCCCGAACACGCCCTCCTGATCCAACGCGTCCTGGACATTCCGCCCAAGCGGTTCGACAAGAGGAACGTGACCTTCCTGACCGGCGACGAGATCGACGCCCTGCTCTCGGCACCGGATCCGCGGCGCTGGGAGGGCCGGCGGGACAAAGCGATGCTGGCCCTGGCCGTCCAGACCGGCCTGCGGGTCTCCGAGCTCACGAGCCTGGACTGCGACGACGTCACCCTCGGCTACGGCGCGTCCGTCCGCTGCGAGGGCAAGGGCCGCAAACTCCGCGCGGTCCCGCTGGACTGCAGCATCCAGGAACTGCTGCGGGCCCGGCTCGGTGAACGTTCCGGCAAGCGCGGAGAACCGCTGTTCTGCACCCGAACCGGGCGACGTCTCACCCGCGACGCCGTCGCCCAGCGCCTGGCCATCCACGTCCGGGCCGCCACCGAAACCTGCCCGACCCTCCTCGACAAGCGCATCCACCCGCACGTCCTACGCCACAGTTTCGCGATGTCCCTGCTCCAGGCCGGTGTCGACACCACGGTGATCGCACTCTGGCTCGGCCACGCCGGTGTCCGCTCCACCGACGCCTACGTCCACGCCGACATGACCATCAAGGAGAGGGCGCTCTCCCTGGCCGCACCGGTCACCGCCCGCCCCGGCCGCTACCAGCCCGCCGACAAGGTCCTCACGTCCTCGACCGCCTGTGAGCCGTGAGCGGAGCCGGGAGTGACAGTCCGCTTCGATAGCCTGCGGCGATGGCTGATGATTCGTTGAAGTTCCTGATCGATGCCGATCACGGGCAGTTCTATGTCCAAGACCTTGAGCCCTATGACGCATGGATGGCCGAGCACGCGATGGACCCGGACCTGCCGCCGGCCGGCTGGACCGACGAGGCGGTACACGTTCACCGCATCGGGGTGGAACCGCACTCGATCTCCGTCGGCACCGCACGGGATGACATGGTCGAATCGCTGATCACCATCCACACGTCCGTGCCAATGATCGAGTCGGCGGCTGAACACATCGTGGAGGTGGACCTGGCTGCCCCGACTGGCCGACTCGCCGTGTCCAGCCCGGGAGTCCTCCCAGAGGACGGGCCGAGCATGACCGTTCCCGCTGGGCTGTTGCGAGCCCGGGTCTCCTACATCCCATCTGACCCACTGGCTGTCGACACCAACGGCGGCCCCGGCGATCAGTTCCTCTATCGGATCGACCTCTGGCCCGCCGATCAGCCCGACGGGCTCGTCGTCCTCAAGCAGGGCCCGAATCCCTGGGCAGGATAGATCCCCCGCCATCGACTATGCCGAGCAGAACCGCCGCCACACAGCCCACGATCAGGCTTGCCGACAGCCTTCTCGGCATAGTCGCGGTCTCGGCATAGGTCGATGCAGAGCAGGTCGACGCGGCCGTAGCGGGCGATGGTCTTGTTCAGCTGCTTCTCGTCGACGGCCTCGACCAACTCGTTGACCAGCTTCGTGGCCAGCGTGTAGCGGACGTGTTAGCCCTTCATCGCGGCCTCGGTGCCCAGGGTGATCAGCATGTGGGACTTGCCGGTGCCGGAGTCGCCGATCAGACAGAGGGGCTGGCTCTTCTTGATCCACTCGCAGCTCGCGAGGGTGTGGATGGTGGCCGGGTCGATGTTCGGGTTGGCGTCGAAGTCGAAGGACCGCAGGGACATTTCCCGTGGGAAGCCTGCTGCCGTGATCCGTCGCTCGGAGCGGCGGCGGGTTCGGTCGTCGCACTCGGCCATCAGCAGTTCGGCGAGGAAGCCACGGCAGGTCATCTGGTCCTTGGTCGCCGCGGATGCGATGTCGGGGAATTCGGCCCGGATCGTCGGCAGCCGCAGGAGACGGCCGGCAGTGTCGATCGCGGCGTCGGCGGCCTGCTCGGTCATGTTCCGTTGGCGGGGCAGGGTCACTGGGCTTCTCCCTCACGGTGGGTGCTGCCACTGGTGCGGTGGCGGCGGAGCAACTGGTCATAGGGGGTCACCGAGGGCAGCGGCCTGGTGTCCGGCGGCAGGTGAGCGAGCCGCCACTCGTGCAAGGACGTGATGGTCGCCGACGGCTCCAGCGCGACGCCGTCCGCGGTCAAAGCGCCAGCCCGCAGGGCGGTGGCTAGGCCGGCGACCAGGTGCTCGTGCGCGATATGCCGACCCAGCAGCCGCACTGCTTTTCCGGGTCCTGGCTGGACGCGGGGAGTGGTACGGCGTTGTCGTCGCCTCTGGTGAGCGGTTCGGTTCAGCGCACGTGTTCGGGTGTTGCATGATCGGGTGGTGCTGGTCGAGTTGGTGGGTGTGTCGGGGGGTTTCTGGGGTGGTCGGCTGGCCCGGGTCCGGACGCCGTTCGGGGGGACGGTGGTCCGTTGGTGCGGTGACCGGTCCGCGGAGCCGGGTGTGTATCGCGTGGAGTGGACGGTCGACGAGGACATGGTCTGGGGGCGGAACGCGAGACCGGCTGGGGGTTGCGGGCCGGGACTGCGGGCGAGCGGGGACGGTGTTGTTCTGCGTGGACGGCTGGGCCTCACCGTGGACGGTGCCGCGGTGCTGGATTTCGGTGGTACGCGGATTCTGCTGGATGTCGCTGGTCCGCTGCCTGTGGGTGTTGACGGCACGTGGGTCGAGCTTTTGTCGGGCGGGAGGAGATCGCTGTGTATCCGTTCGGGCTCTGAGCGGATATCGGCTCTCGACCGCCGCTCGCCTCGGTTCGCCTCGCGCAGGCGGTCGGGTGCGGTGGGGGTGGCGTGGGGCGGGACGAGGTCCGGGTCGGCTTCGCGCAGGGCTTTGGGCAGGCCGGGTGCCGGGGCCGCGGGCAGGTCGACCACGGTGTGGGCGTGGGCGTGGGCGTGGGTGGTGTCCGCCGAGATGCCGGAGCCGGTGGCGTTCTGCGCGAGGGTGTCGTGTTCGCGTAGGTCCACCAGCGTGGCCAGGGTCCTGTGGTGCGGTGGGATCGTGCGGCGGCGGTCGCCCTCACGGGTGGTGATGAGCGTGGTGGCCCACTCGGCCGGCGCGTGCGGCAGGAAGGGGAGCCGGCGAGACTCCTGCGTCGGCGGGTCGGGACTGCGAACACCTCCCCCCCGACGGCACAGGAGCTTCGTGCGTTGCGGGTCCCCCGCCGTGTTGTGGCTTTCCTCGGTGCTGCGGTGCTGCGGTGCTGCGGTGCTGCGGTGCTGCGGTGCTGCGGTGCTGCGGTGGCGTGGTCCGGCGGGGTTCGGTGTGGGGTGTCAGGTGAGGGTTCCGGCTCCTACGGTCTGGTGGGTGGTGTCGTCGATGAGGATGAAACCGCCCATGGTTCGGTTGTGCTGGTAGGGGTCGTAGGTGAGGGGGGTGGTGGTGCGGAGGGTGATGTGGCCGATTTCGTTGACGTTGAGGGTGGTGGCGGGTTCTTCGTTCAGGGTGTTGATGTCGAGGCGGTGGTGGAGTCGGTGGATCGTGGCGCGTGCGGTGCGGGTGGTGTGTTTGATGGTGTAGGTGCGGGTGGGGTCGAGGGGGCGGGTGGCGTCCATCCAGCAGATCAGGGCTTGTAGTTCCTGGGAGACCGTGGGTGTGTCGTGGGGGTGGCAGAGGAGGTCTCCGCGGGAGATGTCGAGGTCGTCGGCGAGTTGGACGGTGACGGACAGGCCTGCGTGGGCTTCGGGGACGGGGCCGGAAGGGGTGTCGATACGGGTGATGCGGGTGGTGGAGCGGGACGGCAGGATCATGATCTCGTCGCCGGTGCGGAGTGTTCCGGCGGCGATCTGGCCGGCGTAGCTGCGGTGGTCGGTGACGCGGGTGGACTGCGGCCGGATCACGTACTGCACCGGCAGCCGCGCCCCCGTACCCACGGAAGACCCTCCGCCCGTGCCTACGGAAGACCCCCCGCCCGTGCCTACGGAAGACCCGCCGTTCGTGCCGGCGGAAGACCCCTCGCCCGTGCCGGCGGAAGACCCGCCGTCGGTGGCAGTGGTGGGGTTGCGGGTGAGCGTGGTGGCTCGTGTCGGGCCGGAGTCCGTGCCGGCCTCGGCCTCGCCGGCCCGCGTGGCCCGGGTGGTTGTCGCATGGCCGGTGTTCCCCGCACGGTCGGTGTCCCCGGCACCCGCGGTATGCCCGCCGTTCCCCGCGGTTGCTTCGGTCCCCGAAATCCCGCCCTTCCTCGCGGTTCCGTCACCTTCCGCGGTTCCGCTGCCTCCCGCGAGCCCGGTACTCACTGCGGTTACGTCACTTCCCGTGCACCCGCCGTTCCTCGCGGTTCCGTTGCCTCCCGCGGTTGCGTCGTTCCCCGCGACTCCGGTGCTTTCCGTGAGCCGGTCGTGCTCCGTGGTTGCGTCGCTCCCTGCGGTTGCGTGGCTTCCCGCGGTTCCGCTGCCTCCCGCGGTTCCGTCATTCCCCCGGAGACCGGTGCTTCCCGCGCCCCCGGTGCTTCCCGCGTCCCCGGTGCTTCCGGTGCGCTGGTCGCCTCGTGTCGTCCCGGTGTCTCGGGTGGGTTCGTGGGCTGGGGTGGTGACGGTTTCGAGGTGGGTGAGGAGTGGGGGGCCGTCGTACCAGGGCATACGGGTGGAGGCGTGGACGATGTTGTCGCCGTGGAGGGCGGACACGGGGATGACGGTGATGTGGCCGGCGCCGATTCCGCCGGCGTAGGCGGTGAATTCGTCACGGAGCCGGGTGTAGCGGGTTTCGCTGTGGTCGACGAGGTCCATCTTGTTGATGCACAGCACGAGGTGCCGTACGCCGAGGAGGGTGCAGAGCAGGGCGTGGCGGCGGCTTTGTTCGACGAGTCCTTTGCGGGCGTCGGCGAGGACGATGGCGAGGTCGGCGGTGGACGCCCCGGTGATCATGTTGCGGGTGTACTGGGTGTGGCCGGGGGTGTCGGCGACGATGAAGGACCGGCGGGGGGTGGAGAAGTAGCGGTAGGCGACGTCGATGGTGATGCCCTGTTCGCGTTCGGCGCGCAGGCCGTCGGTGAGCAGGGACAGGTCGGTGTAGTCGTCGCCGCGGGCGCGGGAGACGGCCTGGACGGCGGCGAGCTGGTCGTCGAAGAGGGATTTGGAGTCGTGGAGCAGGCGGCCGATCAGGGTGGATTTGCCGTCGTCGACGGATCCGGCGGTGGCGAAGCGGAGCATGTGCATCAGAAGTACCCCTCGCGCTTGCGGTCCTCCATGGCCGAGTCGCTGACTTTGTCGTCGCCGCGGGTGGCGCCGCGTTCGGTCAGCCGGGTGGTGAGGATCTCCTGGATGACGTCCGCCGGGTTCGCGGCGGTGGAGGCGACGGCCGCGGTGCAGGAGGCGTCACCGATGGTGCGGTAGCGGACCTGTGCGGTGAACGGTGTCTCACCGGCCCGGGCCGGCAGGTGCGGGTGGACGGCGTACAGCATGCCGTCGCGGTCGACGACGGGCCGTTCGTGGGCGTAGTACAGGGCGGGCAGTTCGATGTCCTCGCGGGCGATGTACTGCCAGATGTCGAGTTCGGTCCAGTTGGACAGCGGGAAGACCCGGATCGATTCGCCGGGGTGGATCCGCGCGTTGTACAGGGACCACAGTTCGGGCCGCTGGTTCTTGGGGTTCCACTGGCCGAAGTCGTCGCGGAAGCTGACGACGCGTTCCTTGGCGCGGGCTTTCTCCTCGTCGCGGCGGGCGCCGCCGAACAGGGCGGTGAGCCGGTGCGCGCGGGCGGTGGAGAGCAGGACGGGGGTCTGGATGGCGTTGCGCATGCCGGTGGGGGGTTCGGTGACCTGGCCGGTGTCGAGGGCGTCCGGGACGCTGCCGACGATCAGCTGGGCCTCGAGGCGGGCGGTGAGTTTGTCGCGCAGTTCGAGGACTTCGGTGAAGTTGTGCCCGGTGTCGATGTGGAGGAGAGGGAACGGCAGCCGTGCGGGCGCGAACGCCTTGCTCGCCAGGTGGAGCATGACGATGGAGTCCTTGCCGCCGGAGAACAGCAGCGCGGGGCGTTCGGATTCCGCGACGACCTCACGGAGGATGAAGACCGCCTCGGCTTCGAGGGCGGTGAGGTGTCCGGTGTCCGCGCCCGGCACGGCACCGGGGGGATCACGGTCAACGCTGGGGGGCATGGCGGTCCATTTCTTTCGCGTCGGGAAGCCGGTCGCGGCGGTCCTCGGGTGGTGGCCCCTGCGGCACCGGAAGCAGCCGGTGCAGGAGCGGCCCGGTCATGGCGGTCGTCACCAGCGCCATGCACACGAACATGGCGAACAGGCGGTCGTCGAGCACGCCCAGCTGGACACCCAGGCTGAGGACGACGAGTTCGGTCAGTCCCCGGCAGTTCATCATCGCGCCCAGGGCCAAGGCCTCGCGCCGGGTGTGTCCGCCGGTGGCGAGGGCCGCGGCGCCCGCGCCGGCCATCTTGGCGGTGACGGCGACCACGGTGATCAGCGCGCAGGCCGCCCACGCGGCTGCGCCGTCCAGGGCGCGCAGCTGTGTGTTCAGGCCGACGCTCACGAAGAACAGCGGCAGCAGCAGCCACACCGTCACCCCCTGGATCCGGGAGCGGAGTTCACCGATCAGGGGGGAGGTGCGGGGCATGACGACACCGGCCATGAACGCGCCGAAGATCGCGTGCACGCCCATCCGGTCGGTGGCCAGCGCCGAGAGCAGGATCAGGCAGACCAGCGCGGCGCACACTGCGTCGGCGGACAGCCGGCCCTGTTCGGCGCGTGCGACCGCCCTGGCGACCAGGGGGGCGACGGCCGTCCACATCACCAGCGCGAACGCGGTGACGAACACCACCGCGAGACAGGCGGCCGTGAGTGAGGTGCCCCGCACGAGGGCGATCACGACCGCGAGGAGTCCCCACGCGGTGGCGTCACCGACCCCGGCCGCGGTCAGTCCCGTCACCCCGACCGGAGTGTGCAGGAGCCGGCGTTCGGACAGGACGCGGGCCAGGACGGGAAAAGCGGTGATGGAGAAGGACAGGGCGACGAACAGCAGGTACGCGGTCCGGCCGGTGTGGGCGGGGGGATAGCGTCCGTGCAGCCACCAGGCCATGAGCAGCCCGGCCAGGAAGGGCACCGCGATCGAGGCGTGGCCGATGACCAGCCCGGCGGGCCCGCGTGTGCGCAGCGTGCCGGAGGGGACCTCCGCGCCGACCAGGAACATGAAGAAGACCACGCCGAGCTGGGCGAGGGTGTCCAGGTGCGGCAGCACCGGCGCGGGGAACAGCCATTGCTGCGCGCGGGGCGCGCACGCGCCGAGCAGGGAGGGGCCCAGTGCCAGACCGGCCAGCAGTTCCCCGACGACCGCCGGCTGCCCGCAGCGCCGCGCCACCGCCCCGCCCAGCGCGGCGGCGCCGGCCACGACGGCGGCGGCCACCAGCAGCTGGTACGGCTGCACCCCCCCAACCCCCGCCCCCGCCCCGGCACCTGCGGCGGGGCCGGTGGTGTGGGTGGCGGGGCCGGCGTGTCGTGTCAGGGTGGCGAGGACGGCCGCCGCGGCGAGGACCGGCAGCACTACGATGAGCGCGTAGACACCGAGATAGCGCCTCATGGCCGGGCATCCTCGCGGCGTGGTGCGGGCGGACACGGCGGCCGGTGCCGCGCGGTGCCGGCCGTCAGGGGCGCACAGCGCCGGCGTGACGCCGGCGGGGGGAGGGACCCAGGTTGAGCACACTCGCAGTTGTCTCGGGCGCGGCCACCGGCATCGGCAGGGCGGTCGCCGCGGCCCTGGCGGCCGGCGGAGCCGACGTCGTGATGATCGGACGCCGCGCGGACCGTCTGGCGGCGGCCGCCGCCGAACTGAACGAGGCCGTGGGCGCCGCCCGGGCCCGGCCCGTGACCGCGGACCTGACCGTCCCCGAGGACGTCGAACGGGCCGCCAAGGACATCACCTCCACCGGCCGCACCGTGGACGTCCTGGTCAACAACGCCGGAGGGAACTTCGCCCCGGCCGCCGCCGGCGACCTGAGCGGCGTCCGCCACGACTGGCTCCTCAACCTCGGCGGCAACGTGCTGCCCACCGTGCTGCTGACCCACGCCCTGCTCCCGGCCCTGAGCCGGCCCGGCGGCCGCGTCGTCACCATCGGCTCCGTCGCCGCCCTGCGCGGCTCGGGCTCCTACGGCGCCGCCAAGGCCGCACTCCACCCCTGGTCCACGGAACTGGCCGTGCGCCTGGCCCCCGAGGGGATCACCGTCAACGTCGTCGCACCCGGCTACATCCAGGACACCGAGTTCTACGGCGAGCGGATGTCGCAGGAGTTCCACGCCGGACGGTCCCGGCAGGCACCCGCCGGCCGCGGCGGCACCGTCGGAGAGGTCGCCGCGACCGTCGCGCACCTGGCCGGCCCCGACGCCGGATTCATCACCGGCCAGATCATCCAGATCAACGGCGGCGCGGTCACCGGCCGAGGCTGAACCCCACCCCGAGCACCCCCCGACACCGACACCGACACCGACACCGACACCGACACCGACACCGACACCGACACCGACACCGACACCGACACCGACACCGGCACCGGCACCGACACCGGCACCGGCACCGGCCGCCGAAACAGCGGCCGGTCCGACACCCGCACCCGGAACAGAGCCCGACACAGCACCCGCACCCCGAGCAACACCCGCGCCCGGCACGGCACGTGAACCCGAAGCCGCCCCCGACACAGCACCCGCGCCCGAAACAGCACCCGCCCCCGGCACGGCACCCGCGCCCGGAACAACGGCCGCAGCCGCGCCCGCGCTCGAAGCCGCACCCGGAGCAACAGCCGTAGCAGCGAACGCGCTTGAAGCTGCGGCTGGAGCAACGGTCGCGTCCGCGTCCGGCGCCGCGCCGGCTCCGGATGCCGCGTCTGCTGCGGTGGCGGTGTCGGGAGGGTTCACAGGGGGTCCATGGCGAGTGATTTGCGGGCCTCGGCCACGGTGCGGGCGGTCAGGACGGAGGAGGCTCCCAGGTAGCTGGCCGCGTCGAAGATCTCTTCCAGTTCCTCCGGTCCCAGCTTCCCGCTGATCTGCGGGTATTCCTGCAGCAGGGTGCGTACGAGACGGCCTTCCTGCTGGGCGCGCTGGGTGAGTTCGTAGACGAGTTCGTGGGCGCGCTGTTTGCCGATCTGCTTGCCCAGGCTCAGCATGAGCCGTTCGGACATGATGTGGTCGGCGGCGGCTTCGGTGTTGCGGCGCATCCGCTCGGTGTGGACGAGGAGTCCGCCGACGCTCTCGGTCATCATGTCGCAGGCGGCCAGGCAGTAGTGCGCGATGTCGGGGATGCACGCCCACTCGATGCGCAGGGCGCGCGCGTCGCGTTCGTGGTCGCCGATCATCGCCGAGAGGCTGGCGCCGGCCTGGGCGTTCGCCAGCCGTGCCATCACCACGACCTGTTCCAGGCGTTCGGGGTTGCGTTTGTGGGGCATGGTGCTGCTGCCGACCTTGCCCGGCCGCCAGGCCTCGGCGACCTCGGCGAACTCCGGCCGGGACAGGGTGCGCAGTTCGTCCGCGATCCGGGCGAGGGTGGCGGTGACCATCGCCAGGGCGAGGACGAACTCGGTGGGCCTGTCCCGGGCGGCGTGCCAGCCGGTCGTCGGCACCCCGAGGCCGAGCCGGTGGGCGAAGCGTTCCAGGACGGCCGGTCCCAGGTCCCCGAACCCGGCCATGGTGCCCGCCCCGCCGAACAGCTGGGCCACGACCACCCGGCGGCGTACCTGTTCGAGACGGTCGTGGTGGCGCAGGAGCTCGTCGGTCCAGCCGGCCACCTTCAGCCCGAAGCTCATGGGCAGGGCGGGCTGGGCGTGGGTGCGGCCCAGCGCGACGGTGTCGGCGTGCTGCCCGGCGAGGCCGGCCAGCTCGTCGATCAGGCGGGCCAGGCGGGGCTGCAGGACGTCCAGGACGTCACGGATCTCCAGGCTCTGCCCGGTGTCCTGGATGTCCTGGGTCGTGGCACCGTAGTGGATGAACTGGCCGGCCTCGGGCCCGCAGGCCGCCTCGAACACGCGCAGCAGGCCCACCAGCGAGTGCCCGGACTTCTCGATCTCGCGCTGCACCGCGTCGAGGTCGATGAGTTCCATACGGGCGCAGGCGGTGATGCCCTCCGCCATGTCCATCGGGATCAGGCCGAGTTCGCCCTGCGCCAGCGCCAGCGCCGCCTCGATGTCCAGCCAGCGCTGGTTGCGGCAGACGTCGCAGAAGATCCGGCGGCTGTCGGGGGAGGCGTAACGGTTGCCGTAGAACCGGGAGTCGGTGATGTGGCCGCGTTCGTGGCGACAGGCCGCGTCCGGAAGGTGCGGATGTGTGCTCATGAAGTCCCCTCATGTCCCCTTGTGGACGGGTGCCCGGCGGGCGGGCGACGGTTCAGGTCCGGGCGCCGCCGGCCGTGAGATACGGGCACCGCCCGTACGCGGGGGCGTCCGCGTCGGCCTCGGTGCGCGCGGCCAGCCGCAGCGCGGCCCGGCGGGGGGTGGTGG
The DNA here is from genome assembly GCF_044747185.1 of Streptomyces sp. NPDC090108. NCBI lineage: Bacteria > Bacillati > Actinomycetota > Actinomycetes > Kitasatosporales > Streptomycetaceae > Streptomyces > Streptomyces sp. NPDC090108. Next base: position 25,030 of record NZ_JBIVDQ010000014.1, on the reverse strand, counting down.
CGTGCCGGCGGGCGGTGGCGAACAGGTCGTCGACGAGGCGGCGGGCCAGGCGGGCGGAGCCGGCCAGGACCTGCTCCGCGGCCGGGGGCCGGGCGGGGCCGAAGAGCAGCTCCATCGACGCCGAGCCGCCGATCCCGCCGATGAAGTCCGGCACCACCAGCACCCCGCGTTCGTGCAGGGCCTGTTCCGCGCTCTCGGCGAGGCCGTAGTTGGCGCCGACGGCGACCGCCGGGCAGGGCAGGCGGTCCGCGGCCTGGACGGTGAGGGCGTCGGCGCCGGCCGCCAGGACCAGCACGTCGGCTTCGGCGGTGAACAGCGACTCCCGCTGCGGGCGCACCCGGTCGGGAGCGAGCCGGGGCACGGGCGTGCCCGGCTCGGTGGCCAGCATCCGTGCCAGGTCCAGGCCGTGCGGGTCGGCGACGCAGCCGTGCTCGTCGGCGACGGCCACCACGGGGACGTTCTCGTCGAGGAAGCCGTGCGCGGCGGCCCGCCCCAGGGTCCCGAACCCCTGCAGCGCGACACGGACCGGGCCGTTGACGCCCGCCGCGCGGGCGGCGCCGATCGCCGCGTGCGTCAGGACGTGCCCGGCCCGCCGCTGGCTGAGCGTCAGCAGACCCACCCGGTCCTCCAGGCAGGCCATCCGGGCGAAGAAGTCCTCGTCGGTCAGCCTCTGGGCCTTCTTCACCGCGTACTTGATGGAGGGGATCCCGCGGGCGGCGGCGAGCCGTTGCAGGGTGTCCCAGCGGGTGCCCATGTCGGAGCCCATGCTGAAACGCCGGTGCAGTTCGTCGTGGAGGAACGCAAGGAAACCGCCCAGCGCCTCCTGCGCGCCCGGCGCGCGGGGGTCGTAGTCGATGCCGCACTTGGCGCCGGTGACGTTCAGCCCGAGGACCCGCTGCTTGAGCGTCATCGCCGAGGCCAGCGCGCTCAGTTCGCCCGCGCTCAGGCCCGGCTGCATCCGGCAGCCGCCCGCCGCCAGCGGCGCCGAGGCGCTGTCGTAGGCCAGCCAGCCGCGGACCTCGCCGGAGGCGTCCTCGTAGCTGAGGATCTGTGTCATGGTGCTCCTCTTCTCGCCATGGGCCGGTGCCGCTGCCCGCCGTGGGCCGGTGCCGCTCACACCAGGAGGGCCAGCACGTCGCCGGCGGTGATCAGTGCCTGGGGACGGCCGCCGGCGACGGCGACGGCGGCCCCCGCGCGGGCGAGGACGTCCCGGATCTCCGCCAGCGGCTGGCCGGCGCCGACGACGGGCGGGGGCGGCGACATGTGGGCGGCGACCTCGTCACCGGCGCCGAGGCGGCCCTGGGCGAGCCGCTCGGCCAGCACGGATCCGGTGAGGACGCCGAGGATCTCGGGCAGCCGCACCGGCGGTTCGGCGCCGGCCACCAGCAGATGGGTCAGTCCGTGCTCGCGCATCGTCTTCACCGCGCCCGCCACGCTCTCGGCGGGGTCCACGAACCGCAGCGGCCCGCCCCGGGCACCGTGCTGCAGCAGATCCGCCACGAGCGGGCCCGGTCCGGGCCGGTCGGTGAAGCCCAGGCGTTCGGTCCACTCGTCGTTGAAGATCTTCGACAGGTAGCCGCGGCCGGAATCGGGGACCAGGACCACCACGAGGTCCTCGGGCCCCAGGTCACGGGCCACGGTCAGGGCCGCGGCGACCGCCATGCCGCCGGAACCGCCGGTGAGGATGCCCTCCTCGCGGGCCAGGCGGCGGGTCATCCGGACGCAGTCCGCGTCGGACACCGCGAGGATGCGGTCGGGGACGTCCGGGTCGTAGGAGCCGGGCAGCGAGGGCTGGCCGACCCCCTCCACGACATAGGGACGCCCGGTGCCGCCGGAGTAGACCGAGCCGTCGGGGTCGGCGCCGACGACCCGCACCCGCCCCCCGGAGGCCTCCTTCAGGTAGCGGCCGGTGCCGGAGATCGTGCCGCCGGTCCCGACACCCGCGACGAAGTGGGTGATCCGCCCCTCGGTCTGCTCCCAGATCTCCGGGCCGGTGCTCAGGTAGTGCGAGGCGGGGTTGGCCGCATTGGCGTACTGGTTCGGCGAGTACGCCCCGTCGGTCTCGGCGGCCAGCCGCGCGGCGGTGCTCCGGTAGGAATCGGGATGGCCGACGGGCACCGCGGCCGGACACACCCGCACCTCCGCGCCGTACGCCCGCAGCAGCGCGATCTTGTCCGGGGACACCTTGTCGGGGCAGGTGAACACACACCGGTAGCCGCGCTGCTGGGCCACGAGGGCCAGACCGGTCCCGGTGTTGCCCGAGGTCGGCTCCACGATGGTGCCGCCCGGGCGCAGCAGACCCGCCTCCTCGGCGGCCAGGACCATGCGCAGCGCGATCCGGTCCTTGGCCGACCCCCCGGGGTTGAAGAACTCCAGCTTGGCCACGACCGCCGGCGCCAGGCCCCGGCTCACCTGCCGCAGCCGCACCAGGGGAGTGCCGCCGATCAGGTCGACGATGGATTCATGGACGTCCACAGCTACCTCCCCTCCCGCCACCCGCACCCACCACACCCGCCGCACCGCCCGGCCCCGCCGCACCGGCAGACCCTGCGCCGCCGCCCGCACCGCCCGGACCTGCCGCACCAGCCGGACCGCCCGGTCCCGCCGAACCCACCGCGCCGCCCGGACCTGCCGGACCCGCCGGGCTCGCCGTACCGCCCGGCCCCGCCGTACCGGCAGACCCTGCGTCGCCGCCCGCACCGCCCGGAGTTGCCGCACCCGCCGGACCGCCCGGTCCCGCCGGACCCACCGCGCCGCCCGGACCCGCCGGTCCCGCCGGTGCGGCTGTCGTGCCGGTGTCCGTGCGCCGTCGGTAGGCGTGGGCGTACTCCAGGCTCGTGCGTACCTCGACCACCGCCGGCCCGCCGCAGGCGAGGGCCTTGGCCAGGGCCGGGCGGACGTCCTGCGGGCCGTTCACCGTCAGCCCCAGCGCCCCGAACGACGCGGCCAGCGCCGCGAAGTCGGGATTGGCGAGGTCGGTGGCGATCGTCCGGCCGGGGAAGTCCTTGTCCTGGTGCAGCCGGATCGTGCCGTAGCTGCCGTTGTTCGCCACCACGAACACCACCGGCAGCCGCCGCTCGCAGGCGGTGATCAGCTCGCTCCCGTTCATGAGGAACCCCCCGTCACCGGCCACGGCCACGGTCGGGACCGCGGGCCCGCGCAGCGCGGCACTCACCGCGGCGCCGACGGCGAACCCCATGGAGCTGGAGGAGATCCCCAGCAGCCGGCCCCGCGCACCGAACCGCAGATGCCGGTAGGTCCAGCCGGTGAAGGTGCCCGAGTCGACGACCACGGTGACCTCCCCGCCGGTCAGCTCGTCCAGCGCGGCGGCCACCTCGCCGAAGACCACACCGTCGCCGGCCTCCACGGGATGCCACAGCGCCTTGTCCGTCTCGAGGGCGTGGAGTTCGGCCGTCCACCTGTCCCGCCCGCCCGCGTCGCCGCCGCCGGTGCCGTCCGGTCCGGCGGCGGGCCAGGAGGCCAGCAGCCGCAGGAACGCCTGCGGGTCGGCCGCGACCGCGACCTCGGGCCGGTGGAACAGGCCCAGGCGGGCGGCGTCCGGGTAGACGTGCACCAGGGGCTGGTCCGCGGCCGGGAACCGGCGCCGGCCGGTGGTGCTGTTGTCCAGGCGTGTGCCCACGGCCAGCACCAGATCCGCCCGCCCGAACGCCGCGAACTGGCCGGCCTGGGTGTTGTTGTGCAGATGGCCGGCGTAGGAGGGATGCCGGTTGGGCAGCAGGTGCTGGTTCTTGTTGCTCGTCACCACCGGCAGCCGGTGCCGCTCGGCCACTTCCCGGATCAGGGCCCGGCCCCGCGCGCCCTCCAGCCGTGACCCGGCCAGCAGCAGCGGGCGGCGGGCCGCGGCGAGCAGCTCCCGGACGCGGCCGGCGGTGCCGGTGTCGGGGACGGCCGGTGCGCACACCGTGCGCCCGGGCGCGGCGCCCGGCCCGGCGGGCAGGTTCCACACGTCCTCGGCCACGGCCAGCACGACCGGCCCGGGCGTGCCGGACTCGGCCACCCGGAAGGCACGCGTGAGGAACTCACCCGCGGCCGACGGCTCCTGCAGCCGCCACACCGCCTTGGCCATGCCGCCGAAGCACCGCCCCAGATCGATCCCCTGGAACGGCTCCCGGTCGGTCTCCGCCACCGGCACGTCCCCCACCAGCAGCACCAGCGGGGAGGCGTCCTCGGCCGCGGCGTGCACCGCCACCGCCGCGTTCGCCGCGCCCGGACCGCGGCTGACCAGACACACCCCGGCCCGCCCGGCCAGCTTCGCGTCGGCCAGCGCCATGAACGCCGCCGACCCCTCGTGCCGGCAGGTCACCACATCCACCCCCGGCCGGTCGTACAGCGCGTCCAGCAGCGGCAGATAACTCTCTCCCGCCACACAGAACACACGGTCGACGCCGTGCCCGGCCAGCGCGGCCGCCACCCGGTGCGCCACGGCGGGCGGCCCCTCGCCCCGGTCGGTGCTCATCTCTGGCGGCACGCTCGCTCCCCTCGGCACATCAGCACGGCGGCCCGGCCCGGCTCAGGACGCCGACGGCGGCAGGTAGGCGGCGGTCGCGGTCCGCGGCGGGTGGATGATCGCCGAATCGTCGAAGCTCTGCTCGAACTCCTGGTACTGCAGCAGCGCCAGCTCGGGGGCGTTGTGATGCCAGTGCGCCGGACCCCGCTCGAACCGCAGCGGCCCGCGCCAGGTTGCGAACTCCATCGTCTCCAGCGCGTCCAGGAGATCCTCACGGCTGTCGGAGCGGGCCGCGTCCAGCGCGGCGGCGATGATCGTGACGTCCGTGAAATGCGTCAGCGCCGTGTCCGGCGGGAACGTGCCGTACCGCTCGACATAGCGGTCGATGAACCACCGCCCGATGTCGGTGAGCCCCTCCCAGGACGGCCGGTAGCGCATGGCCGGCCACATCGTGCCGACCCCGTTCTTCCCGCTCAGCCGCCAGAAGTCGTCCGAGCGCAGCGGGAACCCGAAGGTCACCATCATCGGCACCGCCGGCCGCAGCCCCACCTCCGCGGCCTGCTCCACGATCATGTAGTTCGTCTTGATGACCGCGCCGTTGATGAACAGGTCGGGCCCGAAGTCCTTGATGGCCCGCAGCTCGTCACGGAAGTCGGTGGTGTCGTCCTGGGCGAAGTCGAACCGCAGGAACTCCATGCCGTGCCGGCGGCGGCCGTACTCCACCAGGGTGTCGGCCATCTGCGCCCCGAACACGGTGTCCGCCGCGAGCAGCCCGATTCGCCGCATCCCCTGCGAGGCCGCGAAGTCGAGCATCACCGGCACCCGGTCGGCGATCGAGAAGTACGACCGGAACACGTTGCGCCGCTTCTGCGCGGTGATCAGACTGTGCCCGTTCTCCACGAACACCGGCAGCCCGTAACGGCTCGCCACGTCCACCACCCACGGAGTGGTCCGCAGGTGCCACTGCCCGATCGCCGCCACCACCTCGTCCACCACCGCCAGCTTGGCCATCTGCGCCGCCGACGACCGCGCCATGCCCTCCCGCGCCGCGGTGGCCTGGTCGTCGTAGAGGACGAACTCGATCTGCCGGCCGCCGCGCGTCCCGCCGTGCTCGCGCACGTACTCCGCGCCCAGGCAGGCACCCCGGGTGACCAGCTCGCCCGCGGTCGGATCCCCCGGCTCGCTGAGCGGCGTCACGATCCCGATACGCACCGGGTCGCTCCCCGCCTGCTGGTTGACCTGCTCGACAAGGTCTCGAGCGCGTTCCTCGTGCGTGCTCTGGGCGCTGCCCACGGCATTCCTCCTGCTGTTTGAAGCGAACGTCAGATGCCGAACTCGGCCAGGTACGGCGCGAACCGCTCCTGCAAGTCCTTCTCGGTCAGACCGAAGTCCTCCGGGGCGTAGCGGTGCCGGCCGGTGCTCCCGTCGTTCTCCGCCGCCATGAAGGCGCGCATACGACGGCGGGCCTCCGCGGTCAGCGGCACCCCGATGAAGTCGCACACCCGCTCGGCGGCGCCCAGCGGATCGCCCACCACCTCGCGGAAGTCCAGATCGAGCGGAGCGACCGCCCCTGGCCCCGCACCCCGCCGCAGACCGTTGAGAGCGCCGGCGGCGGACTCGAGCCAGTAACGGCCGATCTCCTCACGGTCCACGTGATCCGAACGCGCCGCGCGCACCGTCGCGGTCAGACTGCACACACTGGGCACCGCCACGGCCGGCGACCGGTGCAGACGGACCACCCGGGCCTGCGGATACACCTCCGCCAGATCCCCGGCGTGCCACAGATGCGAGGGGCACTTCAGCAGCACCGGCGTCCCCGGCCGCCGCCACAGCACACACCGCAGCTGCTCCTGGTGGAACCGGTACGCCGGCACCATCGACCTCCCGCGCAGCCACCGCGCATAGCCCGGCACCCGGTAGCGCAGCGCGTAGATCGAGTGCCGGAAGGAGTTCGCGGTCAGCCGGTGACACTCCTCCGGCAGCCGCGCCCGCAGCAGATGGATCGACCGGAACCCCGGAGCCGCCCGGTAGTACTCCTCGATGTACGCCTCGCACGCCGCGATCAGCTCACCGGGCTCCTCCGGCGCGGCCGGCGCCTGCGTCTCCCACAACTGCGGCGCACGCAGGTCCGGATGCTGGGCCAGCAGATGCTGCAGGAACGTCGTCCCGGTGCGCAGCAGCCCCGTGATGAACACCGGCCGGACCGGGATCCGGGCGATCTCCGGGACCGCCGCCGTCATCCGCCGCACCCGGATCTGCGTCACCAGCGCCGACACCAGCGCCGCCCGCGCCCGCGCCCGGCCCCGCTCGTGCAGCCGCGCCTCGCTGTCGACGGCCCCGGCCAGCACCGTGAGGTCCGGCAGGAAATCCAGACGGATCCCGCCGTCGTCCCCCGCGATCGCACGCGCCTCGGCCACCAGGGACGCCGGATCGAGATCCAGGGCGTTCCCCGACGGCCGACCGGACGTGTCCAGCACCATGCGCCCCCGCCTTCCGAAGGATATTCACACCGACAAACGCGCCGACGAACGCGCCGGTAAACACACCGGCGAATGAGTGCCCGCACAGGCGGAACCGGCAGACACCGCACAGCCCCCGCCGGCCCGGCCGCAGATCCCTTTCGGGAAAAATTCACGCCGAGAATCCCCGAGGCTTCCGCAATCCCCTTGCGCAGCCCCTCCGGCATCGGCCACGTACATGCTAGTAGCCCGCTCCTGACATGCCGCTGACGCACAACTGACCTGGCTGGAGCTCCACAAAGCCTTGTGGACCCGTCGACGGCTGTGCGATAACTGAAGGAATGCCGAGAGGCCATGATCCGACGAGAACGGAGGTGAGCATGGCTACCGCCATCACCGAGTCCAACAAGGCACTCGACGCCATTCAGAGATACACGATCGCAGACAATCCGAGTGCTTTCCTCGCGGTCAACAGCGGAAACAGCTACTTCGAATCGGCGGATTCGCCGGGAGTCATCGTCTACCGCACGGCGGGACGATATCTGGTCCAGTTCGGCGGACCGTTCGCACCGGCCGAATCCCGTGCACGACTGCTCCAGCAATTCGTCGCACACGCCGGCGCGCAGAACCGCCGGATCGTCACCGTGCAACTCCAGGGAGCCGACACCGACCCCTACCTCCAGCAGGGATTCACCGTCAATCAGATGGGCGCCTCGTACGCCATCGACCTCGACGGATTCACCCTGCGCGGCACGGCGTTCATGCAACTCCGCAACAAGATATCCCGCTCCCTGCGCAGCGGCCTGAAGATCAGCGAGGTCCCCCTCGCCCCCTGGTACGACCAGATGCAGGAACTCGACAAGAGCTGGCTCGGCACGAAGGGCGAGGGAGCCAAACCGCTCGAGTTCCTGATCGGCCAGTACGGCGGCGAGTACCAGTCCCTGCGCCGGCTGTTCGTCGGCGTCCTGGACGGCCGGCTCGTCGGCTACATCACCTACTCACCCGTCTACGGCGCCCAGGCCGGCTGGCTCCACGACCTGACCCGCCGCCACCCCGACGCGCCCCCCGGAGTGATGGAGGCCATCAACAAGACCGCCATCGACACCTTCAAGGCCGAGGGCACCCGCTACCTCCACTTCGGGTTCACGCCCTTCACCTCGCTGCAGGTGCGCCCCCAGCTGCCCGGACACAGCGAGGCCTTCCACTGGTTCATGGGCCACCTGTGGCGCCACGGCGAAGCCGTCTACCCGGCACAGACCCAGCTCGCCTACAAGGAGAAGTGGGCCCCCGACATCATCCTCCCGGAATACGTGGCCTTCCAGAACGGCGCGAGCATTCCGGCACTCGTGCACATCTTCCGTGCCTGCAACGCGGTGTGACGATTCGAACGCGCTTTTCGGCAAGCCCGAGACGACGAGGAGTGTTCCAGAGATGTCCGACCGGATCGAGTCCGCTGGGCAGCACGTCTTCGAACTGTTCGGAGCGGTGGCCGCGGCTCCCGACGACGAAGAGGCCGGAGCCGCCGCCGACGAAGCACTCGCCGAACTCGACGCCCTGCTGCGCGCGGCGGCGATCGAGTCCGTGCCCGAGTAACCGCACCACCGCGCCCACAAGGGGGGTCCGGGGCCGCCGGAGTTCAGCTCGACGGCCCCCGCCTGGCCTCCTCCAGCGCCTCCCACAGGTACCAGCACGCCACCGAGCGGAACGGACGCCACAGCGCACCGCGTTTCTCGATCTCCTCGACGCCGGCCGGAGCCGTCCCGCCGAAGGCGATCGAGAAGCCGTGCCGCAGGCCCAGATCGTCCACCGGCAGCACGTCCGGCCGGCCCAGACGGAACATCAGGAACATCTGGGCCGTCCACCTGCCGATGCCGCGCACCGACGACAGACACGCGACGACCGCCTCGTCCTCCATCTCCCGGATCGCTTCCACCTCCGGCAGCATCCCGGTGTCCACCCGGTGGGCCAGGTCGCGCAGCGAGGCCACCTTGGGCCGTGACAGGCCCGCGGACCGCAGCAGTTCGTCGTCCGCCCCGAGGACGTGCTCCGCCGACAGCCCGCCCGCACCGGGGAACAGCCCGCGCAGCCGGCCGTGGATCGTCGCCGCCGCCTTCGTCGACAGCTGCTGGTGGACGATCGCCTCGGCGAGCGCGGCGAACACGCTCGCCGCCGCGTTCAGCGGCATCGCGAACGGACCCGTACGGTCCATCACCGCGGCCAGCCCCGGATCCGAGGCACGCAGATAGGCGACCGCGGTACCCGGATCGAACCCGTAGCCGTACCCCGCACCCTGCCCCGGCCCGCCGGCTGCCGGACCCCCGGCTGCCGCACCGCCGGCTGCCGCCGTCCGGGCGGCGCTCTCGAGCGCCCGCAGCCCCGGCCTCCTCGTGACGCCGCCGCCCGCCCAGGCCCCACCGGCCCCGCCGGTCCGGCCGCCCGCCGGCACCACCCGGTGACAGGGCACGACCAGCGCGAACGGATTACGGGCCAGCGCCCGGCCCACCGCCCGCGCCGCCTCCGGCCGCCCCATCCGCTCGGCCACCGCCGCGTACGTCACGCTCTCACCCGCGGGAACCGCCCGGACCGTCTCGTAGACCCGCCGCCCGAACGCCGGCACCCCCGACATGTCCAGCTCCACCGAGGCCAGCCCGCCCGGCTCCCCGCGCAACTGCCGCACCACACCGGCGACGGCCCCGCGCACCGCGGCCGGCGGCACCCCCTCCGGCGTCCCCGGCACCACACGCAGCAGCCGCTCCACGGTCCGGCCACGGTCGCCGTCCGGCAGCTGCACACAGGTCACCCCCCGCTCGCTCCAGGCGATCCCGCAGACCCCGATCACGGTGTCGAACAGAGCGAACCCACGGTTCATCCCCACGCCTCTCCCACGCCTTTCCCGCAACCTTTCCCACGCTTTTCCCGCAGCCCTTTCCCGCGGCTTTTCCCGCGGCCCTTCCGCACGCCCGGAAAAACGGGCCCGGCCACCGCGCCCACCGTGCGGCAACGCGACGGCGGCCCGGCACACCCGTGCCGGACCGCCGTCACACCATGAGCCGCCGGCCGTCAGGCCGCACAGATACAGAACTCGTTGCCGTCCAGGTCCTTCAGCACCACCCAGCCGTCGAAAGAACCGACCTCGGTGGCACCCAGACCCTTCACCCGCTCCACCTCACCGGCCAGATCACCGGTGAAAAGATCCAGGTGCAGACGGTTCTTTCCCTCCGCCTTCTCGGGAACCAGCTGCAGCGACAGACCGGCCGCCTTCTGCTCCGGGTCCTCGAAGTACACCGTGGAATCGTCCGACGACGAAATCTTGTACCCGGTCACCGCCTGCCAGAACTCAGAGGCACGCTTCAGGTCGTTGGTGTCGACACAGACGTTCCCGATCTGGATGGCCATCTCTTGTTCCTCCTGTTGCGGATCAACTCCGTGCCGGATCCGTGCCGCACAGCAGCCGGCCGCCCGGGAACACCGGACGACCGACCGCCACAGGCACGTGTGATGCGGAAAATGTCTACAGGATGCGCGGAGCCCGTGCACGCAGAAGATCGATGGCCTCCGGGATCCCCATGTATTTCAGACGAGATTCGGCCAGTTCGTCATTCCAGCGGGCCGCGAGGTCCCACCGCGACTGCGGAGTGGTGTCCAGCATCCGGCATCCGGGGAACAGTTCGAAATCCGTCAGCAGTTCCCGGTGCTGAAGCATGCCTTCCTGGAAGAGTTCCTCACGGTGCATGACGAACTCACGGTCGTTGATCTCCCCCCACAGCTCCCGGCCGCGGCGCAGGACCCCCATGATGTGCTCACGGTCCTCCGGATGCTCGATCAGATGCTCACGCACGATCGAACTGCCGACCGCGAGATGACGGATCTCGTCGATCGCGGCCCCCCGGGCGATCTCCCCGGCGACCGGGTCCAGGACCCCCCACTTGCGCTCACTGAGCTCGGTGGACGCCGCCAGCACCCCCTCGATGATGACGGCGAACGCCACCACCCCGCCGATGAAGTCGCCCTCCTCCCGCACCACGGTCTGGGCGAACTCCTTGATCGGCCGCAGGATCTGCGCCTCGTAGTCCACACCGACCTCACGGATCCACGGCATCAGCCCGTCCGCCGGCACCCCCAGATCGACCAGGTGGTTACGGAAGATCATGTGATGCCGCGCCTCGTCCATCAGCTGGGTCGAGAAGAACTCCAGCTCCGCCACCCCCGGCGCGGTGGCCACGTAGTCGGCCAGCACCTTGGTCGCGGCCTCCTCGTCCAGCGCCCGGTAGGCCAGCTCCAGCCGCAGCGCCTCACGCAGCGGACCCGGCTCACGCATGTGCTCCGGCGTCAGCGCCGACGGCGCGTACCCCAGCGGCCGGCCACGCAGCGTGCCCTGGGCCACCGCGGAGAACCAGTACGCCAGATCGCACTGCTCGACCGTCAGCGCCAGCGAACCGGCCCCCTCCAGCAGCCCCGGTGCCTCGTCCCAGTCCGCCTCGACGGGTATGTCAGCGGCCATCGCAGTCCACTCCTTCTCCTCAGAGATCTCACGGCGTTCTCAGGTGTCGTCGGGATCCAGGGCCGACAGCCCCTCGTGCCACAGCTGCCCGGCGTACGCCAGCAGCGGAGCCCCCCGGGCCAGATCCCCGGCCAGCACCTCCGCCGTCAGCAGATGGTGATCGCCGATCTCCTGGTCCCCGGTGAGCGCACACGCCATATGGGCCAGACAGCCCTCGATCAACGGCGCACCCGTCAGACCGTCCGTGCTCCACTCCACCCCGGCGAACTGCGCGTCGCCCCGCTCACGGCCGGGCGCCGCGAACTGCCGCGCCACCGACGCCTGCTCACTGGAGAGGACATTGACCGAAAAAGCACCCGCCTCGCAGGCCAGGGCGGTAAACGCCGACGACGACTGCAGACAGGCCCCCAGCACCAGGGGCTTGCGGGAGATCGCCACCAGCGCGCTGACCGTGGTGCCGTGCCGCAGCCCGTCATGATGGACGGTCAGCACACACACCCCCGACGCGAACCGGCGCAGCGCCCGCCGCCCCTCCTCGTCGGAACCGGCGTCCGGCATCCCGCGGGCCGTGGCCACCGCGGCGGAAGGCGTCGAATTCACAGCCCGGCTTCCTGCGCGACACCCGGAGCACGCCCGCCGGCCGCCGGCCCCGGCACCCGGCCCCCGGCCACCTCACCACGCGCCCGCACCGCCGACGCGATCTGGGCGTACAACGGCTCGGCCACCGGCTCGAAGGGAAGCCCGAACGGCTTCAGGAAGTTCCCGAACAGCCCCCGGTCACCCAGCACATGGAACGGGATCGCCAACAGCGCCCACTCCGGCCCCACCAGCCACAGCCACAGCCCCACCACCGCACTCTGCGTCACCAGACTGTGCATGCTGTTGTACAGCACGTAGTAGACCTTGGAGATCCGCCCGTCGGCACTCCTGCGGAACGCGATCGCCCCGGGGATGTAACCGATCAGATCGATGTAGGCGAACAGCGCGATGAACGGGATCCAGCGGATCTCTCCGAAATGAACGACGATCAGCACGATCGACAGCACGAAACCCACAAGATATTCAGCCCGGTGCAACCGGAACGTGTTCGGCGTCTCGAACGGATTCTTTTGATCCACGGTTCCCTCCGGAAAATTCGGCACGTGACGGTGGACGGGAAGATCAGGACAGGTGCAGCGGATTCCCCTCGAAATACGCGACCAATTGCGCCGCGAGACTGCCGCGCGACGGCGGATGGAAGGCCAGCGCCCGCACCGCCGACGCGAGGTAGGCGACATCGGGAGAGCCGACGAACGACATCCCGCCGAGCATCTCCGTCGCCGCGTCCACCGCACCCGCCAGCAGATCCTGGCTCGCGTACCGGGCCACCAGCACCGAGGCCACCGCCTCGTCGCCCCCGACCCCGTCCGCGACCGCCCGCGCGGCACCCTCCTGCAGGTCCACCGCCGCCTGCAGACGCACCCCCAGCGCCGCCCGGTCGCTCACGCTTCCCCGGCCGGCCTCCAGCACCCGGCTCACCAGCGCCGCCGCCACACCCGTGTACGCCGACGTCACCAGCAGCTCGAACCACGTGAACCCGGCCGTCTGCAGATCGTCCAGCCGCCGCTGGTCCTCCGGAGTACTGCTGATGACCAGCTCCCGCGGCACCATCACATCCGTCAGCCGCACCAGATCGCTCTGCGCGGCCGCCAGCACCGGCGTCCCCCAGAACGGCTCGACACTGATCCCGGGGGAGTCCGCCGGGATCAGCAGCAGCGCCAGACTCTGCCGGCCCTCCCCGTCGACCACCGCCACACTCGCGGTCAGCAGATCCATCGCCTGCGACAGACTGCACGGCTTCTTCTCACCGTTGACCCGGTACCCGTCGCCCGCCGGCTCGGCCACCACCGACGGCAGCAGGATGTTCTGGTCCGCACGCCCCTCCGCCCACGCCGAGGACAGCAGCAGCCCGTCCGCCGCGATCGACGCCAGCAGCTTGCGCTGCGCCGCCGTCAGCCGGTCGGCCGTCTCCGCCAGGCTGAACAGCATGGCCACGGTGAAATGGTGCATCACCGTCGCCACCCCCAGCGACGGCGACAGCGCCCCGAGCGCCCGCTGCGCACGCACCGCGCCCAGCGGATCGGCCCCCTGCCCGCCGAACGCCTCCGGCACCAGCAGACCCGCACCGCCATGGGCCCGGAAGATCTCCAGCACCGGACTGTCCACGGCCTCGCGTTCGGCCAGCGGCACAGCCTCGAGAGCCGCCTCCAGACCCGGATGGAATTTCTCACACGCTTCATGCGCGGAGGCAAGGAATCGCATCGCCGCACACCCTCCCTGAACGATGTATGCACGGACGGGACGGCCGTCGTCGAAGGAGTATGTCAGCAGCCGACTGACATCGGCCTGACGCTCAACTGACCCTGAAATCCGCCCCCCACCCGCAATACACCTGTCAGCGCCGGGTCAGCAGCCATGACTTAACTTCGGTGAAATGAATCGTGGTGAAAGGGAAATCCTGGCACGCGCGGCCGGGCAGGCCATGGACTACCTGGCCGGACTGCCCCGGCGGCACGTCGGTGCCACCGCCGGAGCCGACGAACTCATGAAACTGCTCGGCGGCCCCCTGCCCGAACACCCCGCCCCACCCGCCGACACCATCGACCTCCTCGGCCGGGCCGCGGCCGAGGGCGGCGTCGTCGCCAGCTCCGGCCCCCGCTACTTCGGCTACGTCGTCGGCGGCACCCTGCCCGTCGCCATCGCCGCCGACTGGATCACCACCGCCTGGGATCAGAACAGCGGCATCTTCGACCTCGGCCCCGCCGCCGCCACCGCCGAACACATCGCCGCCGGCTGGCTCATCGACCTCCTCGGCCTCCCCGCCCACACCTCCGTCGGCTTCCCCACCGGCTGCGCCATGGCCCACCTGACCGCACTCGCCGCCGCCCGCCACCACGTCCTCGCCCAAGCCGGCTGGGACATGGAACGCCGCGGCCTGCACCAGGCCCCGCCCCTGCGCATCCTCGTCGGCGAACAACGCCACCTCACCGTCGACCTCGCCCTGCGCAACCTCGGCTTCGGCACCGACCAGATCCACGTCGTGCCCTCCGACCCCGAAGGCCGCATGCGCCCCGACGACCTCGAACACCTCCTGGCCGCCGCCGACGGACCCGCCATCGTCTGCGCCCAGATCGGCGACGTCAACACCGGAGCCATCGACCCCGTCGGCGACATCTGCGACATCGCCCACCGCCACTCCGCCTGGGTCCACGTGGACGGCGCCTTCGGCCTGTGGGCCGCCGCCAGCCCCACCCTGCGCCCCCTCGTCGCCGGCACCGAACGCGCCGACTCCTGGGCCACCGACGCCCACAAATGGCTCAACGTCCCCTACGACTGCGGACTCGTCTTCGTCGCCCACCCCCAGGCCCACCAGGCCGCCATGCTCCACACCCGCGCCGACTACCTCCCCGCCGGAGTCCCCGGCGAACGCGACCCCATCGAATGGGTCCCCGAACTCTCCCGCCGCGCCCGCAGCCTGCCCGTCTGGGCCGCCCTGCGCACCCTGGGCCGCACCGGCGTCGCCGACATGATCGACCGCTGCTGCGCCCACGCCCGCAGCTTCGTCACCCAGCTGCGGGACCTGCCGCATGTGCGGATCCTCAACGACGCCGTCCTCAACCAGGTCCTGGTCCGCTTCGGCGACGACGACACCCTCACCCGCAAGGTCATCGCACAGCTCCAGGCCGGCGGCGTCTGCTGGTTCGGGGAGACGACCTGGGACGGCGCCGTCGCCATGCGCATCTCCGTCACCTCCTGGCGCACCGCACAGGCCGACGTCGACCGCACCGTCGAGGAGATCCGCACCGTCCTCACCCGCCTCACCATCACCCCCTGACAGCCGACGGCCGCCACCCGGCCGCCATCCGAGCGCCACCGCGTGCCGGCCGCCGCACCCCCGACCCGACGATCTCCATCGAGGACCGATGGAACCCGAGGAGCCCATCGTGTCCAGGATCTTCGCCTCGTTCGCCGCCACGCCCGCCGACACCGAACTCGCCGCGGCCTCCAGCCGCCAGGCCCACGGAGGCCGGGACGGCCGGGGCATCGCCAAGGGACGGGGGTGGGCACTGGGCTGCAACAGACTCGCCGCCACCGCCCCCGAAACCGGCCGCCAGCCCTACCGCCTGCCCCACCTGCCGGGCATCGTCGCCGTCCTCGACGGAGAGATCTACAACCACCACGGCCTGCGCCGCCGGCTCAGGGCCCGCGGCCACCGCCTCACCGACCACTGCGACGGCGCCCTGCTGCCCGCCCTCTACGCCGAGTACGGCACCGGCTTCGCCCAGCACCTGCAAGGCATGTTCGCCATCGCCCTGGTCGACCTGCGCGCCCGGCCCCGGCTGGTCCTGGCCACCGACGACCAGGGCATCAAGACCCTCTACTACCACTGCGGCCCCGACGGCCAGGTCCACCTCGCCTCCGAACTCCCCGCACTGCTGGCCTTCTCCCAGGTCCCCGCCCGCGAACGCGACTCGGGCCTCGACGAATACCTCACCACCGGCACCTGCCCCGGCACCCGGACCGCCCTCGAAGGCATCCGGACCCTGCCGCCCGCCGCCCTCGCCGTCGCCGAGGCCGGCAGCGGACTGCGCGTGTGGCGGCGCCCCACCCCCACACCCCCCGCCGGCCCGCCCGACGACACCGCCCTGCAGGAAGAAGCCGGCCGGCTCGCCCACGCCGACGTACCCGTCTGCGCGGTCACCACCGACGACCCCGCCTCCCGCCTGCTCACCGCCGCCGCGGCCCGGCACCGCAAACACCTCGACGCCCCGCCCCTGCACAGCTTCCACGTCTCCTACAGCACCCGCCGCTCCAGCGCCGTCCACACCCCGGCAGGCCTCGTGGCCCGCCGCGACGGCGCCGTCCACCACGACGTCGTCATCGGCCCCGCGGACCTCCCCGAACTCCTGCCCCGCACCGTCTGGCACCTGGGCCAGCCCCACGCCGACCCCGCCGCCCTCACCACCTACGCCGCCTTCCGGGCCGTCAGAGCGGCCGGCTTCACCGCCGCCCTGAGCCCGGAAGGCGCCACCCCGCACGCCCCAGGCCCCCGGCCTGCCGGCCCCCACCCCGGCCACTGGATCCCGCCCTACGTCGCCTCACTGGCCGCCGTGCCCCGCTCCCTGCGCGAGACCCTCTACACACCCGAATACCTGCACCACGTGCGCTCCCGCGGAACAGCCGCCGACCACCTGGCCGCCGCCCTCGCCGCCGGCCCGGCCGACCGCGCCACCGCCGTCACCGCCTTCGAGACCGGCCGGCTGCTCCCCGCCCGCCACCTGCGCCGCCTCGACCACCTGAGCGCCGCCTGGGCCGTCCAGGCACGGCTGCCCTACCTCCAGCCGGCCACCCTGACCTCCCGGCCGCCCGACAGCGCAACCCGCCCCGGACCGCACGGAGCCGGGCACGCGCCGCGGCCCGCGACCCCGCCGGCCCGCCCCCGCACCGCCCGCGCCTGCCTGCCCGAGACGATGCTCCGGCCCGGCACCCCGCTGATGGAACTGGCCCACGACACACTCGCCGCCGGCCGCCTGCGCGCCGACGGCCGGCTCGACCCGGTCGCCGTGAAGTCCCTGCTCGCCGACCAGCTCCAGGAGCCCTCCCCGGGCCGCGCCGAAGCCCTGTGGGCGCTGCTCGTCTACGAACTGTGGCACCAGGAACTGCGCGTCCTGCGCCCGGACCGGACCCTCGGCGACCCCCCGCTGCAACCGGCACTCGCCGCCTGACCGCCCCCCACCCCCACCCCCACCCACACCCCCGCCCGGCCCGGTGCCTCCACCGCGCCGGGCGGCCGTACGTCCACCGGCCGGCCGTACGCCCATAGGGTCCCGCGCGTCCACCGGACCGGCCGCGTCCACCGGACCGGCCGCGTCCACCGGGCCGCGGCGACGCGTCCACCGGCCCACGGCACAACACCCGGACAACACCCCGGACAACACCCGGACAACGCACCGGCGATGCCCGGACGACGCCCCGGTGATGCCCGGGCCACGCCGAAAGGGCGCCCGGCACCGCGTGCCGGACGCCCCGAAGGCTTACAGGGGCCCGGTGCCGAAGCCCGGGCCCCCGCGGATCAGTGACCCACCAGCGTGGGCTTGGCCGGCCGGGTCACCACCCCGGTCTCCTCGTAGCCGTCGTTGTAGACGAACGCGGTGGGGATCTTCTCGTGGAACTGGTAGTCGGCCTGGATCCGGCCGTCCTCGGTGAGCAGGACCGTGTTCTGACCCGCCATCTCCACCTCGGCCGTCTCGTCCGAGATCATCACCCAGTTGAACCGCACGAGGTTGTGGTGCCCGACGGCGTTGTAGCACGACTGGAAGTGGTAGCCGAGCGGGAAGTAGATGTCGTAGGTGTACTTGATCTGCTCGGTGATGACGTCATGGCCGTGGAACGGGTCACGCCGGTACATGATGTACGTGGCGTCCGCGGCGTACAGCTTCTCGACGCCCTTCCGCCTCAGGTCCGGGTCGGGTTCGTTCCACAGCTTGACGTACGCCTCCGCCAGCCGGTTCGGAGTGGGCAGCGCCATGATGTCCTCCTGATCGATGGATGGAACGGGGGTCAGCCCGCGATGTGCCGGTGCAGCAGCTGCACCAGGTCCATCGCGATCCCGGGGCCGTGGTCATGGATGAAGAAGTGGCCGCCGGGAAACTCACGGACGCCGAGGAAGCCGTCACCGCGCGACGCCCAGGACCGCAGGGCACCGGGCGCGAGGTAGGGGTCGTCGCGGCCGCCGTAGGCCACCAGCGGGCAGCCGACCCGGGCCCGGTCGTCCCGGTAGCCGGCGCACACGGCGAGGTCGGCCCGCATGCTCGCCACCACCCGCGCCGACAGCTCAGGGTCCAGGTCCCCGCCGGGCAGGGTGCCCAGCTCGCGCAGCAGCGCGACGATCCCCTCGGCGGGCCCCTCGACGAGGGCCCGGCCGGGCATCGAGAACCCTTCCGGCGCCCAGCCCGACACACCCAGGAGCGCGGGCCGCGGCCCGCGGGCCTCCATCGCGACGGCCACCCGGTAGGCGAGCAGCGCCCCCATGGAGTGCCCGAACAGCGCGTAGGGCCGGCCGTCGAGCTCCCGGGAGATCACCTCGCACAGCGCGGTGACGAGCGGGGCGAGCTCGGTGAACGCGAGCTCCTCCAGCCGGTCCTGACGGCCCGGCAGCTGCACGCGCCGGCACTCCACGCTCGGCGGCAGGAAACCGGGCCACCGGCTGTACATCGACACGCCGCCGCCGCTGTAGTGGAAGAGGAAGAGCGCCGCCCGCGCGTCGGGATCGGAACCGGCCGGGCGCAGCCACCCGGCCGTGCTCCGCCGCGCCCGCAGGTCCGGGCTCACTGCTGCCCGGCCGGCTCACCGGCGTACCGGTCGCGCAGGACCCGGCGCAGCACCTTGCCGGTCGGGTTGCGCGGCAGGCTGTCCAGGAACACATAGCCGCCCGGGATCTTGTAGTCGGCGATCCGCCCGCGCAGATAGCGCATCAGCTCGCGTTCGGTCGGCCGCGCCGTACCCGGACGGCACACCACCGCGGCCCGGACGACCTCGCCCCAGCGGGGGTCGCTCACACCGAACACGGCGACGTCCTCGACCGCGGGGAACCCGCGCAGCGCGATCTCGATCTCCACCGGGTAGATGTTCTGCCCCGCGACGATGATCGTGTCGTTGATCCGGTCCCGGAGGAACAGATAGCCGTCCGCGTCGAGATAGCCGGCGTCCCCCATGTACAGCCAGTCGCCCCTGATCATCTTGCGGGTCGCCTCGGGCTGCTGCCAGTACTCCGCGAACCGGGCGGGGCTGCGCAGGCAGATCCGTCCCGTCCGCCCGGCCGGCAGCTCGGTGCCGTCCTCGTCGACGATCTTGACCTCGTTGCCCGGGCACACCCGGCCGGCGGAGGCCATCAGCGGGCTGCCGGGGATGTGCTCGGCCGGCGTCAGGCAGGTCACGAAGCTTCCGGTCTCCGCCGAGGCGTAGGCCTGGGCCAGTTCGCAGCCGAACTCCTTGACGCAGCGCACCATCAGCTCGTAGTCGATGGGGGAGCCGCCGTAGACGATCTTGCGCAGGGACGTGAACGCCGTGGGGCTCGCCGCCGGTTCGTCCAGCATCATCTGCAGCATCGCCGGCGCCGCCCAGACCGTCGTCACCCGTTCGTCCCGGATGAGCCGTACCGCCTCCTCGGCGACGAACATCCGCATGACGACACTGGTGGCGCCGACGTTGAAGCAGTGCAGGAACCAGGCGTAGCCGCCGGCGTGCAGTCCGGGGAAGCAGGTCAGGCTGCGGTCCCCGGGGCGCCAGTCGATCCAGTCCACCCCGTGCTTCTGCATGTTCTCGATGAAGGTGAAGAACGACCGGTGCGGCAGCACCACACCCTTGGGCAGGCCGGTGGTGCCGCTGGTGTACATCTGGGCGATCGGGTCCTCGGGGTCGGTCTCCAGACCCGGGTCGGTGTCCGGGGCACCGGACTTCCAGTCCAGGAAGCCGGCCGCCCGCCCCTGCGCGCCGTCCATCTCCACGACCGTCCGCAGCGACGGCAGCTCGCCCCGCACCCGCTCCACCACATGCAGGAACTCGCGTTCCACGAAGAGGATCTCCGCACGCGAGTCGCGCAGGATGTGGTCGACCTCGTCCCGGATCAGCCGCCAGTTCACGGGCACCAGGACCGTCCCGGCCTTCGCGCAGGCGATGACGAGCTCGTAGTAGTGCTCCGACTCCTTGCCGAGATACGCCACCCGGGCCCCGCGGCCGAGCCCGGCCCGCAGCAGGGCGTGCGCGCTGCGGTTGCTCTCCCGGTGCAGCTCGCCGTAACTCACCTCGCGCCCCTCGGCGACCAGGGCGACGGCGTCGGGCCGCTGCCGTGCGTGCAGGGCGGACCGCGCGCCGACCGTCCTCGCCTCAAGACCACTCATGTCCGCTCCTTCGCGTGCCGCTTGTCCAGAAACTCCACGAGCTGCTCGATGGAGGGGTGGTCGAAGACGACCTGGGCCGGGAGCGACAGATGCAGGGCGCCCTCCAGCACGCCGCGCAGTTCCGCCGCGCCCAGGGAGTCCATCCCGAGGTCCAGGAAGGAGGTGTCCGCGCCGATGTCCTCGGCGCTGTCCAGCCGCAGCAGATCGGCGACGGCCTCGCGCAGCAGCGCCTCGACGGAACCGCCCCGCCCCGCCGGCATTCCCGCCGGGCCGGTGGCCGGCCGCCTCGCCGGCTCCGGGACCGATACGGCTGACGCCGACGCCGACGCCGACGCCGACGCCGACGCCGACGCCGACGCCGTCGTCCGGGCCGGGGCCGTGGCGAGTTCCCGGAAGGCCATGCCCGTGATCTCCAGGACCGGCCGGTTGCCCTCCATCAGCAGCGCGTCCACCACGAACGCCGTCTCACCGCCGTCGCCCGGACCGATCCGCAGCGCGGCCCGCAGCCGCCGCGCACGGGGCTTCTTGAACACCCGCACGCAGGAGACACCCACGGCCATGTAGGACCGCTCACGCTCCACCAGCGCCGCCAGCGCCTGCGTCGCCGCGTCGAACAGCGGCGGCGGCAGATGCTCCGCCTCCACGATGTCCCGGCCGTCGAGCTCACCGACCGCGAAGTCCTTGCCGTACCGCGACACCTCCACGACCCGGGAGAACTGCGGACCGTACTCCAGCCCCACGGCCGCGTACGCCGCGCGCACCTCCTCCGCGTCCAGCCGCTCCCGCGCCCGCACCGGTGCGGAGGCCCGGACCTGCAGGTCCCGGCCGGTCCCGGACGGCACCGACTCCCGCGCCGGAGCGAGCACCGCGGTGGCGTGCCGCCGCTCGGCGGCACCGTCCTGCCCGGCGGTCCGGCTCACGATCTCCACGTCGGCGAACCCGCCGGCCCGTTCGGTGCAGCGGGTGCGCACCTCCACCGGCCGGTCGCCGAGGAACAGCGCCTCGTGGAAGCGCAGTTCCCGCACCGGCCGCGCGGTGGTGCCGTACACGGCGTCCATGAGCGCCAGCACCGTCTCGACGTAGGCGCCCGCGGGCATGAACGGCCGGCCGCGCAGGGTGTGGTCGGCGAGATAGGCCGGGCTGTGCGCGCCGATCCGCGTCACGAACTCCCGCACCCCCTCACCGGGCCCGGGCCGCGTCTCGGCGCCCAGCAGCGGATGCGCCTGCCGGGCCGTGCCGAGGCCGTGCCGGCCGTTCTGGTCGGGCAGCCAGTACCGCTTGCGGTCGAAGGCGTACGCGGGCAGGGCGATACGGCGCCCGCCCCCCGCCTCGTGCACGGCGGGCCAGGCCACCGCGAGCCCCGCGGTGTACGCGTCGGCCAGCGCCTGGTGGATCGCCCGGCCCTCCTCGTCACGCGGCCGCAGACTGGTGAGCCAGCGGTGCCCGCCGTCCGGCAGACAGCGCTGGGCGAGCGCCCCGAGGGCGGAGGAGGGACCCACCTCGACGAAGACGTGGTTCCCGCGGCCGGCCACCGTGCGGACCGCGGCCTCGAAATCGACCGTCTCGCGCACGTGCCGCACCCAGTACTCGGCGGTGGACAGCTCCCGGGGGGTGGCCACCCGGCCGGTGAGGCAGGACACCAGCGTCAGCGACGGCTCCTTGAACGCGACGCGCTCGAGCACCTCGCGCAGCGGATCGAGGATCGTGTCCATCAGCGGCGAGTGGAACGCCGAGGACACCCGCATCGCGGTGACCCGAACCCCCTTCTCCCGCAGCATCCCGGTGACCCGCTCCACCGACGCCGCACCACCGGAGACGACGCACTGCCGGGGGGAGTTGACGGCACAGATCCCCGCGTCGGGCAGCTCCGCCAGCAGCGGCCGCACCTCGCAGACGGGCGCCGCCACCGCGACCATCGCCCCCGGGACCGCCACCGACCCGATCAGCCGGGCGCGCTCCACCAGGAAGGCGATCCCGTCGGCCGGCGTGAACAGACCCGCCACCGTCGCCGCGGCCACCTCGCCGACACTGTGCCCGAGCACCACGTTCGGCCGCACCCCCCAGGACTGCCACAGCCTGGCCAGGGCGTACTCCAGCGTGAACAGCGCCGCATGGGTGTACAGGGTCTCCGCCAGCCGCTCCTCGGCGTCCGGCGCCGTACCGAACATGATCTCGCCGATGGACCTGCCCAGATGCCCGGCGAACAGCCGGTCGCACAGGTCGACCTGCTCCCGGAACACCGGATGGCGGCGGTACAGCGACGCCCCCATGCCCACGTACTGCGACCCGGAACCGGTGAACAGGAACGCCACCTTGCGCAGGTCTCCCGCCCGCCGCCCGCCACCGGCCGGCCGGCGCGCCTGACGGTCCAGCAGCCCGACCACGTCGGCGGTCGTGCGGGCGACACCGGCGACGCGGTGACGGAAGTGCGCCCGGCCCACGTTGCGGGTCAGACACAGGTCGGCGACGTCGGTCTCCGGCGCGGCCGCCAGGAACGCGCGGTGACGCTCGATCTGCCCCTCCAGCGCCGCCTCGCTCCTGGCCGATAGGGTGAACACGTGCGGACCCCGACCGTCCGGGCCGCCCGGCCCCGGCCGGACGGGGGCCTGTTCGAGGACGGCGATACCGATGGCGCCGGCCACCCCGAAGCTGTTGACCATGGCCCGGCGCACCGGCGCCTCCCAGGGCGTACACGCGGTCGGGATCCGCACCGGGTACTTCTCCCACGGGATGCGCCCCGACGGGGTGGTGTACAGGTGCGGGAAGTACACGCCGTCCCGCATCTGCAGGATCACCTTCACGATCCCGCCGATCCCGGCGACCGGCTCCATGTGCCCCAGGTTCGACTTCACCGAGCCGACCGTCAGCGCCTCGCCCTCGCCCTGCGCGCCGCCGAACACGCCGTTGATCGAGCCCATCTCGATGGGATCCCCCAGCGACGTGCCCGTGCCGTGCGCCTCCACGTACTGGATGTCCCCGGGTTCCAGGCCCGCCCGGGCCAGCGCCCGCCGCATCACCGACTCCTGCGAGGTGCCGTTGGGGGCGGTCAGCCCCGCGCTCTCGCCGTTGTGCCCGATGGCGGTCGACCGGACCACCGCCAGCACCTGGTCCCCGTCGCGTTCGGCGTCGGCCAGCCGCTTGAGGACCAGCACCCCGCACCCCTCGGCCCGCGCGTACCCGTCCGCGGCGTCGTCGAAGGTCTTGCAGTGCCCGTCGGGCGCCAGCATCCCGCCCTGCGAGAGGATCGCGAAGATCTTCGGATGGTGCAGCGCGTTGACCCCGCCGCACAGCGCGATCCCGCACTCGCCCTCCCGCAGCCCGGCCACCGCCATGTGCAGGGCCGTCAGCGACGACGCGCAGGCGGTGTCCGTCGTCAGGCTCGGACCGCGCCAGCGCAGGAAGTACGACAGCCGCCCCGACAGCGGATAGGCGCCCATGCCCGTGGCGAGCGCCGCGTCGAGCCGCTCGTAGGGCACCGAGTCCAGCTCCATCGCCTGGTCGAACGGCGTGGCACCGATGTACACCCCGCCGTCGCGCACCCCGGCCGGATCGACACCGGCGTTCTCCAGCGCCTCCCACGCGGTCTCCAGCAGGATCCGCTGCTGGGGATCGACGTAACTCGCCTGCTTGGGGGAGATGTTGAAGAACTGCGGGTCGAACTCGTCGATACGGTCCAGGAAACCGCCCCCGGCGGTACGGATCACCCCCGGCCCGCTGTCGTCGTCCCCGGTGAACGCGTCGACGTCCCAGCGGTCCCGGGGCAGCGGACGGATGCCGCTGCCCCCGTCGCGCAGGAAGCCGGCGAACCCGTCGAGCGTGTCGTTGCCGCCGGGAAACCGCAGACCGATCCCGATGACGGCGACGGCGTCGCCCTGCCCGGTCCCGGCCGGCTCAGGCATCTGCGCCAGAACCTTCCGGGAAGAGATCGACGAGCACCTCGGTCATCAGATACGTCATCAACTGCTCCGCGGTCGGGTTGTTGAACAGGACGTTGGAACTGATGGAACAGTCCAGACGCCGCTCCAGACGCTGCTTGGCCTCGGTGACCCGCAGCGACGTGAACCCCATGTCGAAGAAGCTCTCCGACAGCGGGAACTCCTCGTCCCCCGTCATGAGAAGCGTGTCCTTGAACTCCTTGACGACGATCGACTCAAGGGCCTCCGACCGTTCGGACCTCGGCAATTCCCGGAGCTCCCGAAGAGCTGTACCAGAATCTGTCATATGCCTCGCCCCTTTGTTCCGCTCCGGGCCACTGATGAGGTGCTGAGAGAACACCGATTGAATCAAAGCGGGTTGACATACGACTGATAAGGCGCTGACGCGCGGCCCCACGCCCCACGCGCCCCCCGGTGCGCAGACGCATCAGCAGCGCATCAGCACCGTGTCAGCCGCCCCCTGGCATAGTTTTCGGCAGACGGCGGAACACGGTGGAAACACCGGATCCGCACAGGGGGAGAGGTAGCCGTAGCGGCCTAACGGATCCCTGCCTCGGCAGGGAAGGGCTGTAGTCCTCGCAGGTTCGAATCCTGCCCTCTCCGCAGCGAGTGGTGGGGGGGGGGGGGGGGGGCCCCCCCCCGCGGGGGGGGCGCCCCCCCCCCGCCCCCCCCCCCGCGGGCGGGGGGGGTTGGCGGCCGCCCACCCCCGCGGCACCCGCCGCGAGGGC
>NZ_JBIVDQ010000013.1:0-54894 GCF_044747185.1 Streptomyces sp. NPDC090108 | reverse complement strand
CCCGCGGAGCGGGTCCCATATCGCTGCGCGATATGAAAGCGAACCCCCGCGCTGCGCGCGGGGGTTGGGCTCACGCTTCGCGTGAGCGTCAGCTTCCTTGCTTCGCAAGGAAGCTGACGCTCCGTTCGCTGCGCTCTCGGAGCTGCGGGGGCTGCGCCCCCGCAGGGGGCCTTCGCTGCGCTTCGGCCCTAGTGGCGCTGTGCGCCACTAGGGCCGGCCCCGCGGTGCGGGGCCGGCGCGGCGGGCCTGCGGCCCGAGAGCGCAGCAGGCGAGGGTGGGTGCTGGCCCCTCCGGCTTCCTTCTTTTGATGCCGAGTCAGCGTCTGCGGGACCAGGTGCTGCCGATTCCCGCAACGTGCAGGGCAAGGGCAGTCAGACCCAGGAGCATGACGTTGACTGACGAGAACGTGTGGTTGGTGCTGATGACAGCTGCGTTGATCAGGAACGATGCGAAGAACAGCACTGCTGCGACTATGCCGAGCATGGTGGGGCTCCTTTCGAAGGCTGAAGCCCGTATGCCCCGCTCTCGCAGGCGTAGGCGGCTCCGTTGGAATCTCGTAGCGCGCCCGCCAGGAGCTGGCCGACAGTACCGATGCGTTGACTGGTCCCCTCAGGCGTGGGCGTGACGGGTGCGTGCCTGCTTGTTTGGGGCGGCGTGGTGTGCGGGCTGGTCTGTTGCGGGTGTGGGGAGGTGTCGCAGTGACAGGCTGGCGGTGGTGAAGAGTGCGGTGAAGACGGTCAGGAGGAGGACGGAGACCCACATCTGTCGACTTCCGGGTGTCTGCCATCCGGTCCAGGCGGCGGATGCTGCCCACAGTAGGGCGCCTATGGCGTAGAGGGAGCGGACGCGGTGCAGTTGTCGTACGGCCCGCAGGAGCGTGATGTGATCAGTCTTCGGTGCCATGAGGGGGCGGGTACCCCGAATGTGTCGTGACCATCAAGGTCTGAGCCGGCTTGTGGGGAGAGTCTGCAGGGGGCGAGGGGTTCGGTGGGGGGGGTGGCGTGTCTGCATCTTGATGTGATGCAGCATGTAGCATTGGCGTAATGGGCTGATACCCGGGAGAGGCGGTGTGTGTGGTTGTCTACGAGTATCTTCCGCATGAGCTTGTCCGTCTCGGAGTGGCTGCGAAAGCCGCTGGGCTCGATCGCAGTCGAGTCGGTGCTGAAGTGCGGCTGACTCTCGAGCGGGTGGGGAGGGCGCGGGTGGCTGCGCCTGAACCGCATAGTTTGAGTGAGCTGTGTATCGCGCTGTGGCGGTGTCGTCAGTGGGAGCCGATCGCGAGTGTGACGGGCGACGGGCAGATGCCGGTGTACGTGCCGTCTCGTGACTCGCGTGTTGTCCGCTATGAACATCAGCGGGTACAGCGGCTTGTGAGGGATGTCGCGGAGGCCGAGCGGTCAGGAGCTGACGTGGTGGCGATCGCGCGGTATCGGGTCTACCGGATCGACGCTCAATCCGTTTCCGGTTCCTCTGCCGGCCTGCCGGTCCTCAGGCTCCATCTGATGTCTCCATCTCCTGAGCGGGCCGTCGAGCAGGCTTGGGCGGTCCACGGAAGAGACGGTGGCCTCTACCAGCGTGGTGGATACCGGATTATTTCTGTGGAGCAAGCACTTCCTGGACCCGGAGAACTCTTTTGATTCAGCTCCGAGAACATCAAGTGGAACAGAAAAAGAGATTCCGGAACTGGGTCGGATTCCCTGCAAGGTCTTCCGTGCCTCCGGAGGGGGTACGGGGCACGATCGTGTCAGCGACCGGGTCGGGGAAGACGATCACCGCGGCCGCGTGTGCGCTGGAGTCGTTCGCGGACGGACGGGTCCTTGTCACCGTGCCGACTCTGGACCTGCTCGTGCAGACCGCGCAGGCATGGCGGATGGTGGGGCATCGGGCGCCGATGGTCGCGGTGTGCTCGCTGGACAACGACGCGGTCCTCGACTCGCTGGGAGTGCGGACCACCACCAACCCGATCCAGCTCGCCCTGTGGGCGGGGACAGGGCCCGTGGTCGTGTTCGCCACGTACGCCTCTCTCGTGGACCGTGAGGATCCGGAGGACCTGTTCGGTCAGGGGCGTGTCCGCGGGCCGCTGGAGGCCGCTCTGGCGGGTGGAGAGCGGCTGTACGGGCAGCGAATGAGCGGCTTCGACCTCGCCATCGTGGACGAGGCCCACTCGACTGCCGGTGATCTTGGTCGTTCCTGGGCGGCGGTCCATGACAACCAGCGGATCCCCGCCGGCTTCCGGCTCTACCTGACCGCGACCCCGCGCATCCTCGCCGCTCCCCGTCCTCAGAAGGGCGCGGAGGGCCAGGAGACGGAGATCGCGTCCATGGCCGACGATCCGAACGGGACGTACGGTGCGTGGCTCGCGGAGCTCAGTCTGTCGGAAGCTATCGAGCGGGAGATCCTGGCCGGGTTCGAGATCGATGTGCTGGAGATCCGCGATCCCTCCCCCGTGATCGGGGAGTCAGAGGCGGCCCGGCGCGGGCGGCGCCTGGCTCTGTTGCAGACGGCGCTCCTGGAGCACGCTGCGGCATACAACCTGCGGACCGTCATGACGTTCCACCAGAAGGTTGAGGAGGCGGCCGCGTTCGCGGAGAGGCTGCCGGAGACCGCGGCGGAACTGTATGTCAGCGGTGTCCGTGATGAGGATCTGGCCGCTGCGGACAAGCTGCCGGGGTCTTCCATCGGTGCGGGGTTCTATGAGCTTGAGGCAGGCCGTCACGTCCCGTCGGACCGGGTGTGGTCGGCGTGGCTGTGTGGCGACCACCTCGTGTCTGAGCGGCGTGAGGTGTTGCGGCAGTTCGCGAACGGTGTCGACGTGGCCGGGCGGCGGGTGCACCGGGCGTTCCTGGCGAGTTGTCGTGTGCTCGGGGAGGGCGTGGACATCACCGGCGAGCGCGGTGTCGATGCGGTCTGTTTCGCGGACACCCGTGGCTCGCAGGTGGAGATCGTGCAGAACATCGGCCGGGCGCTGCGACTCAACAAGGACGGCAGCACGAAGGTCGCGCGGATCATCGTGCCGGTGTTCCTGGAGCCCGGCGAGGACCCTGCCGACATGGTCGCCTCCGCGAGCTTCAGGCCGCTCGTGGCGGTGCTCCAGGGGCTGCGCAGTCATGATGAGCGGCTGGTCGAGCAGCTCGCCTCCCGCGCGCTCACCAGTGGCAGGCGCACCGTCCATGTGCAGCGGGATGAGGACGGGCGGATCGTCGGGGCCGGCGGCGGGAGCGAGGGTGAAGACCATGAGTGTGACGGCGCTGGCACAGGTGCTGTTGCCGAGTCGGCCCTGCTGCACTTCTCCGGCCCGCGGGACGCGGCGACCATCGCGGCGTTCCTGCGGACCCGGGTCTACCGGCCGGAGTCCCTGGTGTGGCTGGAGGGCTATCAGGCTCTGGTGCGCTGGCGGAAGGTGAACGGGATCACCGGCGTCCACGCCGTCCCGTACGACGTGGAGGTCGAGGTCGGGGTCACGAAGGACTTCCCGCTGGGGCGGTGGGTGCATCAGCAGAGGAAGGCGCTGCGGGCGGGTGAGCTGGAGGAGCGACGCAAGACGCTGCTCGACCTGCCGGAGGCCGGGATGGTGTGGGAGCCGGGCGAGGAAGCGTGGGAGGCGAAGCTGGCCGCGCTGCGGTCGTTCCGGCGGGTGACGGGGCACCTCGCGCCACGGCAGGACGCGGTGTGGGGCGAGAGCGAAGTCGAGGGCCTGGTGCCCATCGGGCAGTACATGGCCAACCTCCGCCGCAAAGGCGGCCTCGGGAAGGATCCGGAGCGGGCGCAGGGGCGCGCGGAGCAGTTGGCGGCGATCGATGCGGACTGGGACTGTGTGTGGTCGTTGAACTGGCAACGCCATTATCGGGTCCTTGCCGACTTGGTCGATGCCGACGGTCTCCTGCCGGTGATTGCGCCGGGTGTCGTCTTCGAGGGGGACGACCTGGGTACGTGGCTCCAGCGGCAGAAGAGTTCAGGTAGTTGGGCGCGGCTCCTTCCCGGGCAGCGGGAGCGGCTGACTGGGTTGGGTGTCCAGCCCGACCCGGTGTCGGCTCCCACTCTGGCCGCCGGTCGTGCGGCGAAGGGGCCGGAGAAGGCGCAACACGCGTTCCAGCGTGGCCTGGTGGCACTCAGGCAGTGGGTCGAACGTGAGGGTGTCCATCGGCCGGTGCCGCGCGGCCATGTTGAAGAGGTCGTAGTGGAAGGCGCGGCTGGGCCGGTGGTCGTGAGGTTGGGCGTGTGGGTTTCGAACACCAGAACCCGGTGGGGGAAGCTCTCGGATGCGCAGCGTGCCGACCTTGCCGAACTCGGTGTCGAATGGGCCAAGGTGTAGCCGGACGGGCCAGGGGGACCATCCCCGCACCCGCCGAAGACACGGGGTGGGACAGGCTGCGGTGTTCGTCGGCCGGGGACCATCCCTGTGCGGGTGGGGAGCAGCTGTGCGCGTTGGTCTGGGCGGCCGGCTGCGGGAAGTCGTCCCCGCGCATCTCGATGAAGGCGGCCACGACCACGGTCTTCAACGCTGTCACCCTGCTGTCACCGGGAAGCGGCTCGTCGGCATCGGGGTCGACGGAAACGATGACCAGGGCGGGGAGCTCGGCTTCGCTGGTGATGGCGTCCGACGCTTGGCGGCGGAATCGCAGAACGCGGGCCGGACGCGGTGCGGGCCGTACGGTGCGGGCATCGGATGACGGCGGGACGCTGGGCGGCGGCCGGGTGCTGGGCGGCGAGCCGGGTGGGGTGGGCGAGGGGGGCCTTCGGTCGGGGTATGGTGGTCCTACCGACGCGGGGTGGAGCAGCTCGGTAGCTCGCTGGGCTCATAACCCAGAGGTCGCAGGTTCAAATCCTGTCCCCGCTACGAAGCGCAGGGGCCCGGTCTCATGAGACCGGGCCCCTGTTATGTGCTGGTACGGGCGTCGTGTCGCACCGAGCCCGCATCGCGGTCTCTATCAAGTGGATCGGCCGGTCATTCGGCTGTCTCGTGTACGGAATCCAGTCCGGCCTGTTCGTCCTTGCCCCAGCACAGCGAACCTGCTGTCGCGCTGTGGTCGAAGTGGGCGAGGCCGGCGGTGCCGGGGGTAGCCGCCCGGCCGCTTCAGCTGGCGCCGCAGGATCTCGGTCGCTTCCCGCACCCGCTGCACCGCGTCGGCGGACGGGCCCGGGTCCACCGGACCGGCGGGCCCGGACGCCGTCGCCGGGGCGCCGCGCTGACCGTCGGCCACGGGTGCCCCACCAGCGGGGCTCTCGGAAATCGGTGCCCTGAAAGGGGTGTTCCGGGGTACCCGCGCAACGAAGCGAACGGCATCGGAGATACGGAGCTGCGCGCGGGCGCCCCTCGCCGCGTGCGCGCCGTACTGAAGAGAACGAATCACAGGAGGTGATCTCCATGTCGGCCACGCGGCCGCAGCAGGACGCGGTCCGGCCGTCGCCGGAACCGGAGCCGGTGGGCGAGCTGGTGCAGCGCGCCTCGCAGCAGCTCACCGAGCTGGTGCGCAGCGAAATGCGCCTGGCCCAGGCGGAGATGAAGGAGAAGGGCAGGCGGTACGGCAAGGGCGGCGGCCTGTTCGGCGGCGCCGGCGTCGTCGGATTCCTGACGTTGGAGGCGCTGGTCGCCACCGCGATCGCCGCGCTCGCGCTGGTCCTCTCGGTGTGGGCGTCAGCTCTGGTCGTGACCGCGGTGCTCGGCGCGACCGCCGCCTTGATGGCGGCCACCGGAAAGAAGGAGATCACCCGGGCCGCGCCGCCCGCGCCCCGGGAGACGATCGAGAACGTGAAGGCCGACGTGGCCGAGATCAAGGAGAGTGCGCAGCGATGACCCAGCCGCCCCACGACGAACCGACCGCGAACTCCCCCGAAGAGCTGCGCGAGCAGGTCGAACACACCCGGCAGGAACTGGGCCGGACCGTGGAGGCCCTCGCGGCCAAGGCCGATGTCAAGGCCCGCGCCCAGGAGAAGGCCACCGAGGTCAGGCAGCAGGCCGGAGCCAAGGCGGCCGTCGCCAGGGATCAGGCAGCCGCGAAGGCGGCCGAGGCGAAGGTCCAGGCGAGCGCGAAGGCCGCGGTGGTCAAGGAACAGGCGACGGTCAAGGCCGCGGAGGTGAAGGAGCAGGCCGTGGTCAAAGCCGGGGAACTCAAGGTCAAGGCTGCCGAGGTCGCCGCCCGCGTGGAGGAGCGGCTTCCCCAGCCGGTGAAGGAGAAGGCCGCCCTCGCTGCCGGGGAGACGGCCCGGCTCTGGCAGGAGAAGGCACCTGAGCCGATACGGACGACAGCGGCGCAGGGGGCCCGGTTCACCCGTGACCGGCGCGGTCTGCTTCTCGGCCTCACCGGCGTGGCGGCCCTGACGTGGCTCGTCGTCCGCCGCCGCAGGGCGTGACCCGCCGCGCCCGGTCCCGCTGTCGAAGACCTTGCGGGACCACCTCACGCGCCCGCCCGGCGCCTCGCCGGGCGGGCGCGGGCATGTCCGCGGGCTTCAGGTCTGCGCGGGCCTCAGGTCCGCCTCTGCGCGCGGGGGGAGGCGGGCGTAGGGGCGTTGGGCCGGCGGGGGGCGACTCGTGCGTCGGTGGTCGTACGTCGTCGGGGTGCGGACCATCTCCGTAGGCGCGGGGGCGACCGGGTGTCGCCCTTGAGGGTGGGCACCGCGGGAGGGGTTGCGGTGCCTCACCGGGGTGTCGTTCTCAGCTGACGCGGATCGACTCGATGACAACGTCGTCGACGGGCCGGTCTCCTGTCCCGACGGTCGTGGTGGCGATGGAGTCCACGACTTTGCGCGAGTCTTCGTCGGCGACTTCGCCGAAGATCGTGTGCTTGAAGTTCAGCCAGGTCGTCGGGGCGACGGTGATGAAGAACTGCGAGCCGTTCGTGCTGGGGCCGCTGTTCGCCATGGCCAGCAGGTAGGGGCGGTCGAACTGCAGTTCCGGGTGGAACTCGTCCGCGAACTTGTAGCCGGGGCCGCCCCGGCCGGTGCCGGTGGGGTCTCCCCCTTGGAGCATGAAGCCGTCGATGACGCGGTGAAACACCGATCCGTCGTAGAAGGGGCCCGAGGTCTCGCCCTTGGCGTTCTTCTCGGTGTACTCGCGTGACCCGTCGGAGAGCCCCACGAAGTTCGCGACCGTCTTGGGCGCGTGGTTGGGGAAGAGATTCACGCGGATCTCTCCATGGGACGTCTGGATGCTGGCGATCGGGTTGCCCGTCTGCTCGGCCACTTGCAGTCCTTAGCTCGTTACTTTCTGTGCCCGCTCAGTGTGCCGCGCGATTGATCCGTCCGGCCAGTCCGTTCGACTCCCGCGTGGCAAATGCCGTACACGGACGCGTCCTCGGCGTTCAAGGCCGTCCCGTGTGCGGTGGTTTCCCTCTTCCCAGTGCTGGTCGGTGATTCGCCCTGCACCGCTTGTACACCGGCCGCTGTGCCTCCTGCTCAGCGGCACAGCGCCGCTCTCCCTCCTCGCGAAAGAGGACGTCGCCGACAGGGCGCCCGGCACGGCCGCGGACGAGGTCCACGGCGTGTTTGTCCGCGTCCTCGGTTCGGCGGTCGGTCTCCTGCAGCAGCCCGGTGCATCGGCCGCCGGGTCCGCACCGCGAGATCCGCCCGCTGCACGCAGCCGTTGTCGAGCCGGTGGCCGATGCCTGATCGAGGGTGCTCTCGCCGCTGAGTCATAGGTGTTCTCGTAACTCACCATCAAAGCAACGGGCCCTGCCCGCGCTCGTACGATCCGGTGGCTGGAGCAGCGGACTCCCGGCCCTCCCGTCTCTGGCAGGGAGACGGGTATCTCCTAGCTCACAGGCGGGCTCGGTGGCTCATGGCGCATGGGAAGCATCGGTGGCGCGTTCTGTGGCGGCCGCCGCCTCGGCGAGTGTACGGACGACCAGCAGGGCTGTTTCCGTGTCTCGGATCCCGGTCGACTCCGCCTGCTCCACGACCATCTGCGCCGCTGCGTGAGCCGTGGTGAGCGCCAGCGAGTACTCCTTCAGGAGCAGGTCCCTGCCGATGATCTCGATGAAGGTGCCGAGGTGGGGTACGGCGTCGTACAAGTTCCTGCCATCAGCCCATACGGCTTCCTGGGTCCTCCGTCATGACAGAGATCATCTCAGGATCGCGTGGCCGGCCGTACGGCCTGGGGCGTCGGTCGGCTGGGGTGAGGGCTTGGTCGAAGAGGGTGTGGTGGTGGGGGGGCCGTTGTTGTGTTGTCGGACCATGCGGTCTGTTTTCGTGGTGCCTTTGAGATGGGTGGCGGGTGGAGCGTCTTGTGTTCTGAAGGTGCTATGGGTGGTATCTACCGTAAACTCTGTTTTAGTTCCTGCGTGGTACCCAACGCACCGAAATGCAACTGCCATTTGATCCCCAACGCCATGACGGGGGACACTACCCGGCGGATGCGTGTTCCCGGCCGAGCCGGACTCGTCTCTTCGGCTTCCCGTGCAGGTTCGCTCGAAGTCAATTACCCAACGATTACTGAGCAGTTGACCTCAGGTTTTCGTGGTAATGTCCTTGTTCTGAGGGATAGAGCAACCTGAAAGGGAAATCGTGAACACGGAGAAGATAGCCGCCCGCCGCCTCTCTCTGGAAGAGGTGACGGAGCTCGACACGAAGGACAGGATCTTCGTTTCCGCCGACACGGAAGAACTCAAGCTTCCCGGCTGCTATGTCCCTGCCTTTCTGACCAAGTCCGGTGAGAATTTCGAGGGTGGCTCGATCACGGCGCGGACCGTATTCCAGGAAGAGGTGTCCTGCCTTCCTGACGACGAGAACGAAGCCGGAATCTACCTGGCCGACGAGAACGGCTCGGTGACCATCGAGGTCCTCCAGTCCGCCGGTGTCGTGCTGGACCTGGCGCTGTTCGTCCCCAGCGGGGACAAGGGGGCCCTCTCGGCCCTTTACGCCGCGGCCCGGCAGGCGTTCGGCGCCGATGTCGTGCAGATCTGGCGCCAGGGCCTCAAGGAGGTTCCCGACGTCAAGGTCGACATCTTCGAGGAGCAGGTTCCCCGGGGGCGCAAGGGGGGCGACAGCCCCAAGCGTGACCGTCGCGCGATCGACACCTACCCCACCCGTGCGGACTTCATCGAGTTCACCTCGGGGTGGAAGCCGGTCATCGAGGTTCACAAGCCGGCTGTTGACGACACGCCGACCATCTGAGGCGACGTCATCTCTCGTTCTCGGCGCCTGAGAGAAGGCCGGGAGTGCGTGCGTCGCACCTGGTCGAGCTCTGCATGGTCCGGGGAGCGGTCGGGAATTGCCCGCGGGCGTCGAAGCGGTGTTCCGCTCGATGGCCTCGCGGGGCGGCCCGTCTGATCGAAGCCGAAGTCCTGAAAGTTGTTCTGCGACAGCTTTCAGGGCTTCGGCTTTTCTCGCGGCCGGTCGTCTGCCGGCAGTCCGGGCGTACGGCCCGGCCGCTCGTCCCAGGTGTAGGGCAACGTGCCGGAGCGCCGGGTGGCCCGTGGTGCCGGCCGCCGCTCATTCCTCGGCGACGCGGATGATCGTCTTGCCCGGGGTGCGCTTGTCCGGTGAGAAGGCGGAGGCCGCGTCGGCGAGTGGCCGGACGGCGCCGATGACCGGCTTCAGGCGGCCGTCCCTCAGGCGCTGGGCGAGGTCGGCCAGGCGGATGCGGTCGGGTTCGACGACGAAGAAGACGGCGCGGCCGTCGCGGGGGCGGACGGTGACCGGTTCGGCGATGGTGACCAGGGTGCCGCCGGGACGTACCAGCGCGGCGGAGCGTGCGAGGATCTCGCCACCGATCACGTCGAGGACGACGTCCACCTCGCCGGCGTCCTCCGGTTTCCCGGCCTGGAGGTCGACGAACGCGTGCGCGCCCAGGCCCAGTACGGTGGCGCGGTCGCCGGAGCGGCCGGTGCCGATGACGCGGGCGCCTGCCTCGCGGGCCAGCTGCACGGCGAGGGAGCCGACACCGCCCGCGGCACCGTGGATGAGCACGCTCTGGCCGGTGAGGAGGCGGGCGTGGTCGAACAGGGCCTGGTAGGCGGTGAGCCCCGAGATCGGCAGCGCGGCGGCCGTGATGTGGTCGACGTCGGCCGGGAGCGGGGCGAGGTTGCGGGCCTCCACCGCCGTGTACTGGGCGAGTGAGCCGTCGCGGGTCCAGTCGGTCAGTCCGAACACGCGCTGGCCGACCGTCAGGCCCGTGGTGCCGTAGCCGAGTTCCGTGACCACGCCGGACAGCTCGTGGCCCGGCACGCTCGGGGTCCGGTCGTGGCCGGCCCGGTCGGTCCAGGTGCCGGGCCAGGCCAGCTCGCCCGGGGTGAATCCGGCGGCGTGGACCTTCACGATCACGTCGTTCTCGGCGGCGTGCGGGTGAGGCAGCTCGGAGAGGGTCAGACCGCTGACACCGGCATCGCGGTCCCGGACGGTGATGGCTTGCATGAGAGGTTCCACTTCTGGGCGGGGAAGGCGGTGGCGGCGGTGGCTGCCCTGCCGGGCCGGGTCTGCCGCTGCCGGGCGTCGGGTGTCCGACGGAAGAGAGGTGACCGGGCCGGTCGCGTTCCAAGCCTACGAACGGTGAAGCCTCAGCCTCTGGGCCAATCGCGACTGGTGCCGGTGGGCCATTGCCCGCACTCCGGCTGTCCACTCCGGGCGGCCTGGGCCGGCGGGGCAGCCCGGGCAGCGTAGAGCCGGCCGGGGCTCGTAGAGCCGACCCGGGCGGCGGGTTCAGCGGAAGTCGTCGGTGTGGTCGGCGGCCCACTGGGCGTAGGTGTGTGCCGGGGTGCCGGTGATCTTCTCGGTGATGGCGGAGGTCGCGGCCGCGACGCCGTCGGCGGCGGCCCACTGGCTCACGATCGCGTCGGCCACGACCGGGTGCATGGTGGCGGCGATCTCCGCGCGGGCCTGCTCCTCGGAGACGTGCTCGACGCGGATGCGGCGGCCGACGGCCTCGCCGATGTGCTCGACCTGGCGTCGCAGGGTCAGGGACTCGGCCCCGTGGACGGTGTAGGCCTGGTGCGCGTGGCCCGGTTCGGTCAGGGCGGTCACCGCCAGTGCCGCGAGGTCCTTCTCGTGCACCGGTGCCGACTGGGCGAGCGGGTAGGGCAGGCGGACGGTGTCGTGGTCGCGGATCGATCCGGCCCACCAGGTGCGGGTGTTGGCCGCGAACGTCCCCGGTCTGAGGAACGTCCAGTCCATGCCGGAGCGTTGGAGGGCCTGCTCGATCGTGCGGTTCAGGCGGGTGACCGGGTGGTGGGCGTCGGGGTCCAGGACGACCGACACCGACGAGAGCAGGACCACGTGCCGGATCCCCGCGGCGACGGCCGCCGCGGCGACCTTCTCGATGTCGTAGGGCCGGTGGGGGTCGAGCATGCCGTACAGGAACATCCGGTCGGCGCCGTCGAGCGCCGCGGGCAGCGTCTCGGGGCGGTCCAGGTCGGCGACGACCGTTTCGCACCCGGGGGCCGGGTCCGCGGCGGGGGTCCTGTTGACCGCTCTGACCTGTTCGCCGGCGGCCAGCAGGCCATCGGCCACGTGACGAGCGACGTTGCCGCGAGCGCCTAGGACGACTGCCACCATGAGGGAACCTCCTGCTTGTCGTGGACGTGAGTTGCCGCGTGGGCGCGGGTGGTGCGGGGGGGTACGAAGGGTGCGGGGGGCCGCTGTCGGTGCGAGTGCCGGCGGCGGGTGCGCCCGGGGCGCAGGGTGCCGGGCGTCGGGCGCAGGGCGCAGGGCGTCGGGCGCCGGGCGCAGGGCGCAGGGCGTCGGTCAGGGCCGGATGTTCTCCAGGTCTGCGAGGAGGCCGGGGTGCTCCGGCTCCCAGCCGAGTGCCTGCCGGGTGCGGGTGCTGGACGAGGGCTGGTCGGTGGTGAAGATCGGGCCGAGCGGGCCGTAGGTCTCCTCCGGCACCGGCCCGACCGGCAGGCCCAGCCGTCGGCCGATGACGGCCGCGATGTCCCGTACCCGGTCGCCCTCGTCGGCCACGGCGTGCCAGGCGGTTCCGGCTTCGGCCTTCTCCAGGGCGAGGCGGAAGAGGACAGCCGCGTCGAGTGCGTGGACGGCGGGCCAGCGCTGTGTGCCGTCGCCGGGGTAGCCGGAGGTCCCGCTCCGGCGCGCGATGCCGGTCAGCAGGCCGGCGAAGCCGCCCGTGCCGTCGTGGTGCACCGTGCGCGGCAGGCGTACGGACGTTGCCCGGACCCCGTGTGAGGCCAGGCCCAGGATCGCTGTGACGGTGCGGCCGCGGCCGCCGACCGGTCCGTCGGTCGGTACCGGGTCGGTCTCGGTGGAGGGGCGGCCCGGTGTCCAGGGCGTGCCGGAGACGGTGACCAGGGGGCGGTCGCTGCCGAGGAGTTCCTCGCCGAGGGCGGTGAGGGCGGCGGTCTCCTCGGCGACGTTGCGGGCGAGGGCCTCGGGGCTGCTGAAGTCGTTGCCGAAGGCCAGGTGGATCACCCCGTCGGCCCGGGCGGCGCCGGAGCGCAGTACGTCCAGGTCGGCGAGGCTTCCGCGCAGCGGCTCGGCGCCGGCTGCCCCGGCGGTCTGTGCGGAGGCGTCGGAGCGGGCCAGTGCGAGGACGGTGTGGCCCTTGCCGATGAGTTCGGCGACGACGGCGGAGCCGATCAGGCCGGTGCCGCCGGTGACGAAGACGCGCATGGAACCCTCCCAGAAGTGATGGGACTCTTGTCCCGTCACAGTAGCAGGGTGATGGGACAGGAGTCCCATCACTTATGCTGGCCCCATGGGTCGATGGGAACCAGGTGCGCGTGAACGCCTCGTCGTGGCCGCGGTGGACCTGTTCACGGAGCAGGGGTACGACGCGACGACGGTCGCGCAGATCGCCGAGCGTGCGGGGGTCACCAAGAGCACCTTCTTCCGGCACTTCCCCGACAAGCGCGAGCTGCTGGTCGCCGGGCAGGAGACGCTGAGCCGGCTGCTGGCCGAGGGGATCGCCGACGCGCCCGGTGACGCCGGCCCGCTCCAGGCGGTCGCCGCCGGTCTCGAGCGCGCCTCGACCGCG
This sequence comes from Streptomyces sp. NPDC090108, assembly GCF_044747185.1. Taxonomy (NCBI): domain Bacteria; kingdom Bacillati; phylum Actinomycetota; class Actinomycetes; order Kitasatosporales; family Streptomycetaceae; genus Streptomyces; species Streptomyces sp. NPDC090108. The sequence goes on along the minus strand of NZ_JBIVDQ010000013.1, from coordinate 41,975 downwards.
ATGGGCCCCGGGAGCCGCGAGCTCGCCCCCCGCCTGAAGGCGGCCGTCGCCGCCAGCACCGAGCTCCAGGAGCGTGACGCCCTCAAGACCGTGAGTCTCGCGGCCGCGATGACGACCGCTCTGCTCGCCCGCGGCGTACCCGGTCCGACCGCGGCTCTCGCGGGCGAGCTGGGCGTCCTCGCGTTCAAGCGGGGGTACGCCGCATGGGCCGAGGACGAGCGTGGAGCCGGGAACGGGCTCGCCGGGTACATCCTGGCGGCCCTGGACGAACTGCGTGCGGCGAGCGCCTCGTTGGGCTGACGGGTGGCCTCCGGTGCCGGTGCGGAGGAGGGGCGGCCGCAGCGGCGCGTCCGGGGCTGTCACCGTCGCCGTCGCGCCGCCCGCCGCGGCCGTGCCGCCTCGGTTTGCCGAGTCGGTTTGCCGAGTCGGCAAAGGTGTTCGCGCCGCGCGGTGGCCGCGCCGCATGATCGGTGGGTCACCGCGGCCGCCCGTGAACCGAGGAGAAGCGATGCACCAGCCCGAGCCGTCCGCCGGCCTGCGCCACCGCACCATCGAGGCACCCGCCGGGCGTCTGCACCTGGTCGAGCAGGGCACCGGACCGCTGGTGCTGCTCGTCCACGGCTTCCCCGAGAGCTGGTACTCCTGGCGCCGTCAGCTCCCGGCCCTCGCGGCGGCGGGGTACCGGGCCGTGGCGCTCGATGTGCGCGGCTACGGCCGCTCCTCCAAGCCGGCCGCGACGGACGCCTACCGGATGCTCGACCTGGTGGAGGACAACGTCGCCCTGGTGCGCGCCCTGGGTGAGGAGCGGGCGGTGGTCGTCGGGCACGACTGGGGCTCCGGCATCGCGGCGGTCTCCGCCCTGCTCCGCCCCGAGGTCTTCCGCGCCGTCGCACTGCTGAGCGTCCCCTACGCGCCGCCCGGCGGCCCCCGCCCCAGCGACGTCTTCGCGCGGATGGGCGGCGACCAGGAGTTCTACGTCTCGTACTTCCAGGAGCCCGGCCGGGCCGAAGCGGAGATGGAGCCCGACCTGCGGGGCTGGCTCGCGGGCTTCTACGCGGCCATGTCCGCCGACACCATGCCCGGCCGGGGCGAGCCCGACCCGCACTTCGTGGCCCGCGCCGGCGGCCGGCTGCGCGACCGCTTCCCCGGCGGCAGGCTGCCCGCCTGGCTGACCGAGGACGACCTCGACGTGTACGCCGGGGAGTTCGAGCGCACCGGGATGACCGGGGCCCTCAACCGCTACCGCAACATGGACCGCGACTGGGAGGACCTCGCCCCGTACGGCGGAGCCCCGATCGAGCAGCCGTCCCTGTTCATCGGCGGCGCCCTGGACGCTTCCACGACCTGGATGGCCGACGCGATCGACGCCTACCCGGTCACCCTCCCCGCCCTGCACTCCGCCCACATCCTGGACGGCTGCGGGCACTGGGTCCAGCAGGAGCGTCCCGAGGAGGTCAACCGCCTGCTGATCGCGTGGCTCGCCTCTCTCCAGGACTGAGGCGCGGGGTCGCCCGCTCCTCCCGGCGGCGGGAGGAGCAGGCCCGGCGGTGGTGGTGACGCGCCGGGAAGCGGAACCCGGCTCGGCCGAGGGCGGGGTTCGGTTCAGTGGGGAGTCAGCGGTGGTGGGGAGGATCGGCGGCAGGACGCATCACCGACGCTGGCCATCACATCGAAGAGAGGCCTCTCTTGGACACCGCCACTGACCGCGACCGCATGCAGAGCAACCAGGAAGGCTGGAACCGGCGAGCCCTGGCACACATCGACTCGTCCTACTACGATCTGGACACCTTCCGGGCCGGGAAGAGCAGTCTGCGCTCGCTGGAGCTGGAGGCGCTCGGTGACGTATCCGGCAAGGACTTCCTGCACCTGCAGTGCCACATCGGGCTGAACGCGATCTCCTGGGCCCGGCGCGGCGCCAACGTCACCGCGGTGGACTTCGCCGACCAGGCTCTCGAGATCGGCCGGGACCTGGCCAGGGGCCTGAACGTGGACATCGACTTCGTCCACTCCAACATCTACGACCTGCCCGAGGTGCTGAAGAGCTCCTTCGACATCGTCTACACCGACTACGGGGTGCTCAACCTCCTGCCGGACCTGGCCGGCTGGGCGAAGATCATCGCGCACTTCCTCAAGCCCGGCGGTGTCTTCCACATCGTGGAGATCCACCCGATCCTCGGCGCGTTCGCCGAGGTCGACGGTGAACTGCGGCTGCGCTCGGAGCTGTTCGAGAAGGGGGTGCGGGAGTACGAGGTCAACCTCACCTACGGGGACGCGTACGAGGAGGCCAAGGAGATCGATCCGTACCAGCAGTTCGCCTGGCCGTGGAACCTGTCCACCGTGTTCACGGCGCTGCTGCAGGCGGGTCTGCAGATCGAGACGTTCACCGAGGTGCCGGTGGACTGCCGGCAGCGTCTGTCCTCCATGGTCCGTGACCCGCAGGACGAGGGGTTCTGGCGTCTGCCCGGCGACCCGATCCCGCTGACGTGGACCCTCTCGGCGCGCAAGCCGCTGTAGCCGCCCCGGTGGTGGTGCGGGCCGGTCACGAGCCGTGACCGGCCCGCACGGCTATCCGACGCCGACGGCCTCGGCCACCAGTTGTTCCGCCCGCACGCCGCGCAGGAGGGCCAGTTCCAGCGAGTTGATCTGTTCGCCCGCTTCGATGCCCAGTTCGTCGACGAGCAGGCGGCGGGCCCCGCGGCACGCGGACAGGGCCTGGGCGGTGCGTTCGCAGCAGTACAGGGCGAGGATGCGACGGCGCTGGAAGCCCTGGTGGAGCGGGTCGGCGGCGACGAGTCCGGCCAGTTCCGCCAGGGCTTCGGCGTGTCTGCCCATGGCCAGGTCGAGGTCGAGGCGGCGTTCGAGGATCATCTGCCGGCGTTCCTGCAGCCGTGCGGATTCCGAGAGGGCGAACACGCCGTCCAGGCCGTCCAGGGGCGCTCCGTGCCACAGGTCGAGCGCGGCGCACAGGATGAGGTGGGCCTCGGCCAGGCGGCCGGCCGCCGAGGCGCGTTCGCTCCTGGCCACGGCCTGCTCGAACGCGTGGACGTCGATGCCGGCGGGCGGGGCGTTGAGCACGTATCCGTCGTGCCTGGTCTCCAGGCATTCCTGTCCGCCGGTGATCTCCGCCAGGGCCCGGCGCAGGGCGCAGATGTGGACGTGGACCTGGTTGCGGGCGCCGGCGGGCGCGTCCGTGGGCCACAGGACGCTGACGATGCGTGAGAAGGGGACAGGCCTGTTGGGTTCTAACGCGAGTAATGCCAGCAGGAGGCGCTGCTTGCGCCGGGGCAGGGGGATCGGTACATCTCCGGCAAGGATGCCAACCTGACCGAGAATGCGGACATAATTACCCGAAAGAATGCCGACACCGTGGGGGGCCATGTTCTGAAAGCATACATGCGGTTGGCATATTTTTACTTTAAAGGGAACGGAATTTGAGGTGCGTGCGGGCGGTATTCCAAATCCCGCAAACTTATCGGGCGTTCACCTCTTCCCGGAATGGTCCGTTCCGTATCGCTCCGCAGAACTCGGCGCCCTGGTCACGGTAGTAGAAGTGGCCCCCGGGCAGGGTCCGGTACCCGAAACCGGCGGTCGTCCAGGCCCGCCAGCCCGCGAGATGGCCGTCGCTCACCCATGGGTCGTCCGCCCCGCCGAGCGCGAGAAGCGGAACCGAAAGAGGGCCATGCCGGGGCCGGTAGCGGGCGAGCATCAGGTAGTCGGCCCGCATGACCGGAATCACCATGTCGGCGAATTCGTCCGCGCCGGCCGGTGCTCCCGCCGCGGCCGCGCCCTCGGCCATCTCGGCGAGCCATTCCCCGCGTCCCATCGCGAGCACCTTCTCCGCGTCCAGGCGCTGGCGGTCCGGAGGGCGGGCGGCCGAGACGGCCACCCACGCCGGCGGCCGGCCCATCTCCGTGAGCAGCGCGGCGATCTCGTAGCACAGCACACCGCCCATGCTGTGGCCGGCCAGGACCAGCGGGCCGTCGCCGGCGTGCCGGACGATGTCCCGGGCGGCCTCCTGCGCCAGCCCGGACAGGCCGGAGGCGTGCGGCTCGCCGATGCGGGGCCCGCGACCCGGGTACTGGATCACCAGCGCGGTGTCGCCCGGCCGCAGCAGCCGGGGCGGCAGATCGGCGAGCGAGTACGCGCTGCCGCCGGCGAACGGGGCGAGCACGAACGTCACGCCCCCCTCCTCACCGGCGCCGCCGAACCGCCACAGCAGCGGGGTGAGCGGCCTGCGGCCCGCCATCAGCGCTCCACCGCCCGCACCGCGACCGTCCGCCCGCCGCCGTCCTGCCACGTGCGGTCCTCGGCCTCGGCGGCGAACTCGAGCGCGACGCCGTTGCGCCCGGTGGGGGTCAGGACGAGCTCGACCGCAGCGCAGCCGCGGCGCCCCGCGATCTCCACGATCTCGCCGAGGACGAGCGGCTCGACACCGCGGCCCATCACCGGGCACGACACCGAGAACACCTCGACCCGGCAGACCCCGGCGGAGAACTCCAGCGCGGCCACCGCCCCCAGCCCGTAGTCGCCGAACCGGTCGCGGACGTCGGCCGTGAGCAGCAGCCGGCCGTCGCCGGCGAAGCGGGCGGGGTCGAACCCGTCGGGCACGGGGCCGAGCACGAAGTCCTTGGCCCGCGCGAGCAGTTCGACCGCCTTGGGGTGGACGGCCTCCACGGCCTCCCCCGGCTCGCCGAACGTGACCGAGACGTCCAGGCCGGCCACGAAGTCCGCCAGCGACAGCGTCCCCGCGGACTCCCCCGGCGGCACCGGCGGGGCCGCGCCGTCCGGGCCGGGCCGCCCGCCCAGCGGCCGGTCGAAGACGCCGGCCTCCTGCAGCTGCGCCGGCCAGGACTCGGGGGCCGGGCCGAGGAGCACCGCCTCCAGTCCGTCCACTCCCCCGGCCTCGCCCGCCAGCAGGGGGTCCGCGGTCAGCAGCAGGCTCGGTCCGAGATCCGCGGCCACCGCGCGCAGCGGCCCGGTGTCCGCCGGCGCCGGCCAGGCGCCGGCGAGGTACGGCGCCAGCGGCGCCCAGTCGCCGGCCAGTGCCTCCAGGAACGGCTCCCGGTGCTCCGGCGCGGCCACGGCGAGGCGCATTCCGGCCTCCCCCAGCCGCAGCAGCGGGTCGCGCAGGACCTCCGCGTACGCCGGGGTCACGAGGTCGCCGCCGAGGACCATGGCGCGGGGGACGCCGCCGAAGCGGGTCCGCAGCAGCCGGGCGATGCCCAGCCCGAGCCGCCAGAACACCTCCTCGGTGTAGGGGATGCGGGCGAACGCGTAGAGGGCCGGGTGGTGGGCGCGCAGTGCCCCGACGTCGCGCACGGCCTCCTCCGCGTCGGCGACCAGCACATGGGGGTGGCCCGCGAGGCGGTCCCGCAGCCGCTGTCTGGCGGCCGTGGCGGCCGCGGCGATGCCGTCGGGGCGGCCGGCGTCGGCGGCTCCGCCCCTGAGGTGGGGCAGGGCGGGGAGCACGAACACCAGGCACGTGCCCCTGCGGTCGGCCGCCGCCCGCGCGGCGTCCGCGAGCCGCAGCAGTTCGGCCTCCTCCTCGCCGTCCGGCATCTCCTCCCAGCGCGGGGCGACGACCAGCACGTCGGGGTCGAGCCGGGCCGTCTGCCCGCGGTCGTCGAGGCACTCGGGCATGATCTGGTTGTACGGGCCGACGACGATCTCGGGGACCAGGTCCGCGTCGGCGAGCGGCACCTGCAGGTACGGCTCGACCGGGTCGATCGTGTAGGTGGCGAGCAGCCCCACGGTCAGGACGGGCGGGGCCGCCGGCAGGCCGCGGCGGCGGGTCCGTACGGCGGCGGCCGCGGCGGCCGGGGTGTCCCGTTCAGCGGCCGTCTGCATCCGGGCCCGCCTCCCCGTCGCGGGCGCCGAGCGCGGCGGGCGACTCCAGTGCCTGCTTGACCGCCTTCAGGAACTCCACCGCGGTGCTGCCGTTGACGAACCGGTGGTCGTAGGCGAGCCCGACGACGGCGACCGAGCGCGGGGTGACGGTGCCGTCGTCGGCGAACACGGCCTCGCGGCGGACGCCGGCCAGCGACACCGCGCACGTCTGGCCGGGGAAGACGATGGGCTGGGCGAGCAGGACGTCCTCGTCGCCGTTCAGGGACAGCAGGATGTTGGCGCCGTCCAGGTCGTCCGTGTGGAAGGCCTCCCGCATGGCCTTGATGCGGTAGTCCATGAGCAGGCCGGAGATGTCGGCGAGGGTCCGTGCGCCCGCGTCCTTGACGACCGGCGCGGACAGGCCCCGCCCGACGTCGACGGTGACGCCGACGTGTGCCGCCTCGGGCAGCAGCAGCGTGTTCTCGTCGGTGGGGGTGCCGTAGCAGAGGGGGAACCGCCCGTGCAGGCCGCCGAGTACGGCCACGAGCAGTTCGGGGAGTCCGATGAGCGCTCCCGTGCGCTCCGACAGTTCCCTGGCGGCGGCGAGGGCCGGGTCGACGGCGACGACGACGGCGGTGAAGGCGGCCGGGATCTCGCGGTGGGAGCGGGAGACCGCGGCGGCCACCGCGCGCTGCACCCGGTTCGGGGTGTGCGTGGTCGCCGTGCCGGCCTGCGGGGCCTCGCTCAGCAGCCGGCGTACGTCGGACTCGCGGACGACCTTGAGGCCGAGCCGGGCCAGGGCGGCCGGTTCGACGCCGTGCTGTGCGGCGAGCAGCCGCGCGGGTTCGGTGAGCGTGGGCAGCCGTTCGGCGGGCTCGTCCGGGGCCGTGGGCGCGCCGGTGCGGCCGGCCAGGAACTCCTGCCGGTCCGCCTCGGTCGCGAAGAGGCGGGCGATGACGTCTCCCTGGGCGCAGTCGGCCGGGGCGGCGGCCAGCCGCTGCAGGATGCCGTCGTGCTCGCAGCACAGTTCGTCGGCGGCCTTGGAGGTCTCGATCACGGCGACGGGGTCGCCCTCCTTGAGCTGCTGGCCGTCCTCCGCGAGCCATTCGACGAGCACGTACGCGGTGTCGTTGCTGTTGAACTTCGGCACCTCGATGTCGGTCACACCGGGCTCCTTTCCCCCCGCAGGTCCGCGAGTACGGCGTCGCGGATGGTGTCGGCCTGGACCAGTACCTGGCGTTCCAGATGGACGGCGGCCGGGATGACGCTGTCGGCCGAGTGGACGAGCCGGACGGGCCGGTCGAGCCGCCCCCACAGCCGCTCGTGCAGGACGTGCGCGACCTCCGCGCCCCAGGTGCCGCCCGCGGTGCTCTCTTCGACGACGCAGACGTAGGAGGCGCGCCGGGCCGCGTTCACCAGCGGCTCGGTCTCCACCGGGTAGAGCCGGGAGGGGACGACGAGCCGGCAGCTGATCTCGTGGCGCAGCAGCAGGTCGCGCATGGCGCTCAGGGCGCGCTCCGCCATGCCGCCGGGTGCGATGAGGAGGCAGTCCGTGTCGCCGTCGGCGTCGGCGTACACCTGGGCGGGGGCGGTGTCGCGGGCGCCGAGGAAGTCGTAGTCGAACAGGTCGTCCACCCGGCCGTCGGCGGCCGTCCGGCGGGTGTAGAGGACCTTGTCCTCGATGAACACGCAGGGTTCGCGCAGTGCCAGCATGCGTTCCAGGACGGTCCGGTTGTCGTGGAACGGGGACAGCTCGAACAGGGACAGTCCCGGGATCCCGATGAAGTGCTTGAGCAGGCTCTGGCTGTGGGTGGGGCCGTAGCCGCGGCCGCCGCCGGACGGGCAGCGCACGATCAGGCGCATGGGGTGCGGCCGTCCGTACATGGACACGGACTTGCTGGCGAAGTTGAGGATCTGGTCGAAGGCGAGGGCGGCGAAGTCGCCGAACATGATCTCGACGATCGCCGCGTCGCCGGTCATGGCGAGTCCGGCGGCGACGCCGACGATGCCGTTCTCGCTGATCGGGGTGGTGATGACCCGGTCCGGGTGGGCGTCGGACAGTCCGCGGGTCACCTTGAAGGCTCCGCCGTAGGGGTCGGCGATGTCCTCGCCGAGCACGTAGAGCCGGGAGTCGGCGCGCAGGTGTTCGTGCAGCGCGCTGTTGAGGTTCTCCACCACGCGTACCGGTCGCGGGTTCACGCGGCGCTCCAGACCGACGAGGGCCTCGCGGCCACGTCGTCCACGAGCCGGGCGATCTGTGCCGCGGCGGCCGCGTCGGCCTGTGCGAACCGTTCGCCGAGCGCTTCGCGGTAGCGGGTGTGCCAGTCGGCCGCGCGGACGCGGCGCAGTTCCGTTTCGGTGCGGGTGTCGTCGCCCTTGCTGTGCGGGCCGAGCCGGTGTGTGACGAACTCCAGGACCAGCGGGGCGCCGTCGCGGACCCGTTCGAGGCGGGGTGCGGCGGCGGCGCGTATCTCGGCGGGGCTGGTGCTCTCGACGCGCAGGTGGGCGATGCCGAACGCGGCGGCGCGGGCCTGGATCGTGCCGGCCATCTGGGCTCCGGTGGGGGTCGACTGGGCGATGCCGTTGTTCTCGACGACGACGAGGAGCGGCAGGCGCCACAGGGCCGCGAGGTTGAGGGCCTCGTAGACGGAGCCCTCGCCCCAGGTGCCGTCGCCGACGTAGGCGAGGGCGAGTGCTCCCGGCTCGTGCCGCTTGAGGTGGAGGGCGGTGCCGGCGGCGACCGGGAGGCTCTCCCCCTGTACGCCGGTGGACAGGTAGCGGTCGCGCAGGACGTGCTGGCTGCCGCCGACGCCGTTGCAGACGGCGCCTTCGCGGCCCATGATCTCCGCGAGCAGGCCGGCGGGGTCGCCGGACCGGGCGATGTAGTGGCCGTGGCCGCGGTGGTTGCTGAAGACGTAGTCGCGCTCGTCGAGCAGGGGGTCGAGTGCGACGGGGACGTACTCCTGTCCCAGGCAGGTGTGTGTCGTGCCGTGCAGCTCGCCCCGCGCGAACAGGTCGAGGAGGGCGAGCTCGAAGTGGCGGATCAGCAGCATCGTCGCCAGATCGGCGTCCGCCGGTGTCCGGAGGCGGGCGCCGTCGGGCGGCGTTGCGACGGCTGTCGTCGCCAGGTCGTCGGTCATGTACTCGTTCTCTCCCGGTGTCTGCGGTGGGCGAGCCGGACGCGTGCGGTCAGGCGAGCACGTTCTTGGCCCGCAGCGTGTCCCGGATCGCGGCGACGGAGGTCAGGTCGCGGATCTCGGCCTGCGACAGCGCTATGCCGAAGGTGTGTTCCAGGGCGATGACGAGCTGGACGTGCTTGAGGCTCGTCCAGGCGCCGGACCTGCCCGGTCCGGCCTCGTCGTCGATCTCCGCGGGGTCGGTCTCCAGGACCTCGGCGATGAGCCGGACCAGCGGGGTGGCGTCGGGCGCTGGGTCGCGGACGGACCGTGGGCGCATGTCCGTCCACACCTCCTCGATGTAGGCGAGGCACTCCTCCTTGCCGGCCGTCTTGCCGGCGTCGTGCCAGCCGGGGGGGTTCTCCTTGTGGTCCGGCCAGACGGAGTGCTGGCCCTCGTCGTTGACGACCACCCGGTAGGCGGGGGCGGCCGAGCCGGTGTCGGTCATGGGGGTCTCCTTCCAGGTGGTGGTTCAGGCGGTGGTTGAGGCGGTGGTTCAGGTGGCGTGCGCGGTGGACGTCTGCGCGGGGGGTACGGTCTCGCCGCCGCCGTCCGGCAGGAGGGCCTCGGCGTTGCGGATGGTGGGGGTGAGGAAGCCGATGACGGCGAGGACGACGGCGGCCAGGCCGGACACGATGAACAGGACGGCGATGCCGCTTCCCGGTCCGGTGCCGGTGACGGGGCCGAAGACGGAGGCGAGCCAGCCGTGGGAGCGCATGGCCGGTTCGAAGACCTGGTCGGCGAGGACGCCGGCCGAGAGGTAGGCGAGGGGGCTGGCGATGTTCTCGGTCATCTGGACCGCGGCGAAGATGCGTCCCTGGAGGTGGGGCGGGGTCTTCTCCTGCCAGATGCTCTGGTTGTAGCCGTCGATGAAGGGGAGGGCTCCCCAGCCGAGGAACAGGGCGATCGACCAGATCCAGATGCCGTCGAAGCCGAAGAAGATCCGTCCCGGTACGGCCAGGACGAGGATCGCGACGAGCATGCGGAAGATCTTCTTGTCGGTGGGTTTGAGCATGGCCAGCCAGATGCCCGCGCCGGTGCCGCCGATCGCTCCGACGGCCTGGACGACGCCGAGGGCGCTGGCGGAGTCGTCGGTGCGGGCGAGGACCAGTGGCGGGAAGAGGACCCAGCCGAACGCGGACAGGAAGCTGATCGAGAGCATGATGGTCAGGAGTCCGACCAGGGGTGGCCGGCGGGCGATGTAGGAGAAGGCCGTGCCGATCTCGCGCCGGAATCCGGCCGCGGGTTCCGTGGTGTGGTCGCGGGCGGGGGTGGGCGGCAGGACGACGGCGAACACCGCGGCGACCGCCAGGGCGCACGAGGCCGCGTCGACGGCGAGGACCGGGGCGATCCCGATCGCCGCGACCAGGGGTGCGGCCAGGGCGGGGGCGACGACGTAGGGGGCGGCCCGCAGCATCGTCATCATCGCGTTGGCCCGGGTGTAGCCGCCCTTCTCGATCATCAGGGTGATCGTGGCGCCGTAGGCGGGGGCCTGGAAGGCGAGGAACGCTCCGGTCAGGAAGTTCACCGCGTACAGCTGCCACAGCTGTGGGTCCCCGAACAGGTAGACGAGGAGCAGCAGCAGGGTCACGACTCCCGCGCCGACGTCGGAGGCGATGATCGTGACGCGGCGGTTCCACCGGTCGATCAGTGCCCCGGCGAAGGGGGAGAAGAGAACGGTCGCACCGAAGGCGACGAACGAGAGCAGCGTCACGTTCAGGGCCGAGTGCGTGTCTTCGTAGACACGGACGCCGATGGCGAAGTTGGTCATCCGGGTACCGACGGACGACAGGATCTGGCCGGCCCACATCACAGTGAACCCGGTGAAACCAGAGGCGCGTTTCACTGGTGAATCATGCCTTTCCCTCTGTGGGTTGTTCTTCGGTCGTGCCGGCGGCGGGCCGGCGGTGACGATCGGCCTGTGCGGCGATCGTCGGCCGGGCGGTGAACTGCCCGGGGGTGATGGGGAGACCGGCCCGGCGGGCCTGGTGGGCGGCCTGGATGGCGAGCATCGAGTCGCCGCCGAGGGCGAAGAAGTCGTCGTGCACGCCGATCCGGGCGACGTCCAGGTGCAGCAGGCCGGCCCAGATGCGGGCCAGTGTCCGTTCCCGTTCGTCGCGGGGGGCTCGGCCCGTCTGTTCCTTCAGGGTCAGCGGCGCGGCCGGTGCCCGGTCGGGGGCCGTCATCGGCGGGTCCAGTTCCCACCGCTCCTGCACGCCGGCCCAGGGGTCGTCCCCTTCGGGGAGGAGCAGCGTGTACTCGGCTGTTCCCGTCCCGTCCATGGCGGTGAGCGTAGCCAGCGCCGTGTCCACGTCACCATTGATCATTCGGACAGCTTGGCCGTCGCCGATCCGGTCCGGTGCGGGGGTGCCGGGCGGTACGCAGACGGCGAGGCGCCGGCCGCGGGCGTGCTGGAGTGCGGCCAGCCGGAGCAGGTCGGCCCGCGTCCAGCCGGCCGCCGTGGTGACCACCCACCGCACCGGGGGGACGCGGAAGGCCTGGTGCAGCCGTCGTACGGCCGTCTCGGCGGCCGGCTGCGGTGAGGGGCCGGTCAGTACCTCGGTCGCCGGGACGGCGGCGAGTTCCACGTGGAGGCGGGCGTCGAGGCGGGCTTCCAGCCGGGGCGGGAGCAGGCCCTGCGAGGGGCGGGTCAGTACCACCAGCGGGCGGCTCGATCCGGACCGGTGGGTCCTGACCGCGGCCACGAGGTCGCTCACCGCGTCGTCCAGGCGGCGCACGAGGGTGCCCAGCCGTCCGGGCGGCGGTGATCCGGCCAGGTCGGCCCAGCGCAGCACGACCACGTCGATGCCGTCGGGGCCGGCGCAGAAGGGGCCGGCGGGGTCGAGGAGGGTGGCGAAGACGCGGGGGGTGACGGTGAGGCCGGGCGGGGAGTCGAACCGGGTCAGCAGCCGCTGGGTCTCCTGGCGGATCGGTCCGGCCGGGCGGGTCGTGGCGATGGCGAGCCTGGGCACGGTGGTGGGCGGGCCGGTGCGGGCGGGTTCCGGCAGGGGTGGTCCGGGGACGGCGCCGTCGGGTGCGTCGCTCATCCGGGAGAGGACCGACTCGAAGCGGGAGAGGAGGTCGTCCACCACGTCGCCGTCGAGTCGGGCGGTGTCGTACTCGACGTCCGCCTCCAGTGCTCCGTCCCGCCTTCGGCGCAGGTGGAGGAAGAGTTCGAACGCGGTGGGCGTCGCGGGTACGTCGTGCGTCTCCACGGTGATCCGCGGCAGGTCGAGGCCGAGGGAGGGTTCGTCGACCACGTTGAGGGCGTGCTGGAAGACGGGGTGGTGCGAGGGGGTGCGTGGGGGGCGGACCTCCTCGACGATGCGGGCGAAGGGCACGCCGCGGTGCCGTTGCGCGCTCAGCACGGTCTCGTGGACGCGGCGCAGCAGGGCCCGTGCGGTCGGGGCGCCCGACAGGTCCAGGCGCAGGGGCAGCAGGTTGGCGAAGCGGCCGATCAGGCCCTGCAGTTCGGGGCGGTCCCGGCCGCCCGAGGGCACGCCGAGCACGATGTCTCCCCGCCGGCTCTCCTCGCCCAGCACCAGCGCGTAGGCGGTGAGCAGGACGACGAACGTGCTGACGCCGCACAGGCGGGCGAGTTCCTCGGCGCGGGCGCCCAGGTCGCCGCGCAGCGGCCGGGTGGAGGTGCCGGCGGCCCGGGCCGGGACTGCGTCGTGGGGGTCGTGGGGGTCGTGGGGGTCGTGGGGGTCGTGGGCGCGGGCCAGTTCGAGCCGTGGCGGGGCGTCGCGCAGGCGGTCGGCCCAGTAGGCGGAGTCGGCGCGGGCGGTCTCGCCGGCCAGCCGGTCGTTCTCCCACACCGCGTAGTCGGTCATCTGGACGGGCAGCGGGGGCAGCGGCTCGGCCAGGCCGAGCCGGGCCCGGTAGGCGGCGGAGAGGTCGGTGAGGAGGAGGTGCCAGGATCCGTCGTCGCAGGCGATGTGGTGCATGCCGATCAGCAGGTGGTGGCGCTCGGGGCCGTCCTTGAGGAGCCGTACCCGCAGCAGCGGTCCCGTCCGCAGGTCGTAGGGGTGTGCGGCGTGCGCGCGGATCGCGGCGGCCGGTTCGTCCGGGCGGCCGGTGAGGTCGTCGGTGCGGGCGGTGGGCCACCAGCAGTCGAGCCGGTCGTGGACGGTGAGGACGGGGCGGTCCTGTTCGGTGCCGAAGGTGGTGCGCAGGCCCTCGTGCCGCCCGACGACGTCGTCCACGGCCGCGCGCAGCGCCGCCTCGTCGAGCGGTCCGGTCAGGGTCGCCGCGAAGGTGACCGCCGCGGAGGTGGTGCCGAGCTGGGCGAGCGCCCACATCCGCCGCTGGGTCGGGGTCGGCTCGACGGGCCGGTCGCGGGGTGCCGGGACGACCGCCGGGTGGCCGCCGGGCTGCGGCGCGGCCTCGTCCTGGGAGGAGCGGGCCCGGTCGATGGCGCGGGCCTGCGTCGTGATCACGGGGTCGGCGTAGAACTCGTGGAAGGGCACGGTCACGCCGAACTCCCGCTGCACCTGGGCCAGTACGCGGGTGGCCAGCAGTGAGTGCCCGCCGAGGGCGAAGAAGTTGCTGTGGGTGCCGACGGCGTCGGTGTCGAGCTGGTCGGCCCACAGGGCCGCCAGCCGCTTCTCGGTCTCCGTGCGCGGTGGCACGTACTGCTCCGGGTCCGCTTCCGCGGCGGGCTCCGCGGGGCGTCTCACCGAGGTGAGGATCTGCGCGGCGGTGGCGAGCCGGGCCGCGGTGTGGGCGGCGCGTCCGGGCCCGGGCGGCGCGGTGCGCCAGGCGGCGTGCAGCCGCCGGACGGCGAGCGTCGCGAGCGCGGCGAAGAACTCCTCGGTGTAGGGGACGTGTCCGAACGCGTCGGCGGCGGGGTCGGCGGTCTCGGTGACGCCGAGCCCGGCGGCGAACTCCTCGGGCCAGGTCACTTCGACGCCGGGCACGGTGGCCAGGCCCCGGGCGAGGCGTTCGTCGGCCGCGTCGGAGCCGGTGCCCTCGCGGGACGGGCAGACCATGATCAGCAGGGGTGTGGCGGTGCGGGAGCGGAAGGAGGCGACGGCGGTGAGCAGTTCGTCGGCGACCTGGGTGAGGTGGTCCTGCGGGGGGATGTCGTGCCGGTGGCGGGACCAGTCCTCCCAGCGCAGCAGGACGATCTGGCCGTCGCCGGCGTCGCCGCCGAGGAGTTGCTGGAGGAGCTGGCCGTAGGGGGCGAAGCGGGTGTGGAACGGCACGCGGGAGTACCCGGACCAGAACCGCATGGTCTCGCCCATGGGTTCGGCCGTGAACGAGGCGGCGACGTGGACGGTGCGGCGGCGCACCGGGACCAGTTCGGCGATCGGCCTGTCCGGGGTCCGGGCGAGCGCGGTCAGTACGGTGGCCAGGTCGTCGGCGATGTGCCGGGCGGTCTCGGCCAGGTAGAGGTCGGTGCTGTATCCGAGGTGGCCGGTCAGTCCGCCGGCCGTGCGGCGCAGGGTGAGGAACATGTCGAAGTCGGTGGTGCCGGTCTCGACGCGTTCGGGTGTGAAGGTGACGCCGGCCGCCTCGCGGGGTGCGGCCGAGCCGATCTCGCTGACGCTGAGCATGATCTGGAACAGCGGGTTGTAGGCGGGGCGCCGGGTGGGGGCGAGTTCGCGCACGAGTTGGGAGAAGGGGACGTCCTGGTGTGCCGCGGCGGCGGCGGCCGATCGCTGGACGCGGCGCATCAGTTCGTCGCCGGAGGGGTTGCCGGAGAGGTCGACCCGGGTCACGAGCGTGTCGGCGAAGCAGCCGACGAGCGGTTCGAGTTCGGTGCGGCTCCGTCGTGCGACCGGGGTGCCGAAGAGGATGTCGTCCTGTCCGGTGGCCTGTTGGAGCAGGGCCGCGAAGGCCGCGTTGACGACGTTGTTGAGGGTGACTCCGGCCCGCCGGGCCACCGTCGCGAGGCGGTCGGTGACGTCGGCGGCGAGGGCGAACGGGGTGTGGGCGCCCCGTCCGCTCGGCAGGGCGGGGCGGGGGTGGTCCTCGGGGACGGTCGAGAGGGCCGGGGCGCCGGCCAGCCGCTCGCGCCAGTAGGCGAACTGCGGGGCGAGGCGTCCGTCGGTGGCGGCCTCCCGTTCGGCCGCGGCGTGGTCGGCGAACCGCAGCCGGAGTGCGGGGAGTCCGGCGTCCTTGCCGTTGCGGCGGGCGTAGCAGGCGACGAGGTCGCCGAGGAGGACCTCGGTGGACCAGCCGTCGGTGACGATGTGGTGGGCGCAGACCAGCAGCAGGTGCTCGTCGGGGCGCAGGCGGAACAGGGTGAGGGCCAGCGGAGGGGCGGCGGCGAGGTCGAACACCGGCCGGGTCCGTTCGGCGATCAGCCGTGCGAGGGCCGGGGAGTGCGCTGCGGCCGGCTCTCCCGTCGCCGCTTCCACGGCGATCACGGGCAGGGGTGGCAGGAACGTGTCGAGGACGCTCTGGCGGGGTCCGTCGGGTGTCCTGCGGAAGACGGTGCGCAGCGCGGACTGGCGGGTGACGACGTCCCCGACGGCCGCGTGCAGGACGGAGGGGTCCAGCGGGCCGGTGAGCCGGACCGCGAACGTGACGGGTACCGACCGGCCGGGTGAGAGCTGGTCGGCCAGCCACAGCCGTTCCTGTGCGGGTGACAGGGGCAGTGCTTGTGTGCCGCCGGTCCCGGGGGCGGGCGCGGCGTCCGCCGGCGCGGGGGCTGCGGATGCAGGGGCGGCCGGCGCGGGGGCGGCCGTCGCGGGGGTGGTGGCGCCCTGCTGGGCGAGTCGGGCTTGGAGCAGTCTGCGCTGCTGCGGGGTGAGCCCGTCGAGCAGTTCGCCGAGGTCCTTGGTCATCGCAGCGTCCGTCCTTCGAGGTCCGCGACGCCGTCGGCGACAGCCGCGAGCATGAGATCGGCCATGCGGCCGGCGAGCCCGTCGCGGGCGAGGTCCGGCCGCACCCGGACCATCAGCTCCCGTCGCTCCGAGAGCGGCCGCCGCGCGACGGTGACGGTCATGGGGAAGTCGTTGCGGTCCGAGTACCAGAACTCCAGCGGCCGGACGTGCCGGAGGCCGGCGAGGGGGTCGTAGGCGTGGAAGTCGGCGTAGTTGAACAGGACGTCGAACGGCGCGGAGCCGAGGGCGCCCCGCAGGGCGGCCAGCGGGAACCTCCGGTAGGGGGTGATGCCGCGTTCCGCGGCCCAGGCCGCGGCGACCACCTCGCCGAAGCCCGCCGCGTGCGTGGTGTCCACGCGCAGCGGCACGCTGTTGACGAACATGCCGATCATCCGGTCCGCGCCGTCCTTCTCGGCGCGGCCGTTGACGGTCAGACCGGTCACGACGTCGCCGGAGCCGGTCAGTTCGGCCAGGGCCCGCAGGTGCGCGGCGAGGAAGACGCTCTTGACCGGCACGGCCAGTCGCGCGGCGGCCGCCCGGGCGCGTTGCAGCATGGCGGGGTCGAGGGCGCGCCGGACGTCGACGTCGGGGCCGGCCGGCGGGGTCCGCACGGACGGCTCCTCCCCCACGGGTGCCGCCGGGGCGGCCGGTGCGGGCCGGTGTCCCTTCAGCATCGTCTTGAAGAACTCGGCGGCGCCGGGATCGGTCGCGGTCCGCTGTTCGAGGGCCACGAAGTCGCGGTAGCCGCCGGTCGGCGACGGCTGCGCGGTGCCCGCGTCCGTCCCGGACGAGCGGAGGTCGTAGGCCCGTACGACCTCGGTGAGGAAGACGGCGAGGCTCCATCCGTCCATCACCGCGTGGTGGACGGACAGGGCCAGCGTCCATGAGCCGTCGCCGTGGTCCAGCGCGTGGCACCGGGCCAGCGGAGGCCGGCTCAGGTCGAACCACGCGTGCCAGTTCGGCGTCCACCACTCGCGCACGGCCGCCGCGTGATCGCCCGCCGGCCCGACCGGTGCCTGGACCACGGTCAGCGGGACGGGTGCCTCCTGGTGCACCCGCAGGAGCGGCCCGTCGTCGTGCAGCAGGTCGAACGAGGCGCGCAGCAGGTCGTGCCGGGCCGAGACGTCGTCCAGTGCGTCGCCGAGTGCCGCGGGGTCGAGCGGCCCGGCGAGGCGGACGGTGCTCAGGTCGTGGTAGAGGGTGGGGTCGTCGCGGATCTCGTACTCGTAGATGATCCCGGTCTGCAGCGTCGCGGCGGGGTAGGTGTCGGTCAGGCCGTCCTCCGGGCCGCCGGCCGGGTGGCCCGCCGATGGGTCGGCGGGGCGGCCGGACGGCTCCTCGTCCGCGCCGGCCGCGCCGGTCTCGGGGCGGGCGGGGTCGCCCGCGCCGAGGACGGTGCCCACCAGTGCGGCGATCGTCGGATGGGTGAAGAGGTCCGCGACCGTCATCGGCAGCCCGGCGGCCCGTGAAGCGGCCACGACCTGGACGGCGTGCATGGAGTCGCCGCCGAGCACGAAGAAGTCGGCGTCCTCGCCGACCTGTTCGACGCCGAGCACGTCGGCCCAGATGGCGGACAGGGTGGCGGTGGCGGAGGCGTCCGTCCGCACGGGCGCCTGCCGCCCGGTGTCCGGGGCGGGGAGCGCGTCCCGGTCGAGTTTGCCGTTCACGGTGAGCGGCAGCCTGTCCAGGACGACCAGCGCGGCGGGCACCATGTGCGCGGGCAGCCGCCCGGCGAGGCGCCGGCGCAGCGCGGCGGCGTCCGGCCGGGTGCCGGGCGCGGGGACGACGTAGCCGACGAGCCGTTGTGTCCCGTCCCGGTCGGCGTGCACCACGACGGCGGCCGAGCGGACCTCCGGCTCGGCGAGCAGGGTCGCCTCGATCTCGCCGGGTTCGATCCGGAAGCCGCGCAGTTGCACCTGCTGGTCGGCGCGGCCGCAGAACACGAGTTCGCCGTCGGGGCGGAGCACCGCGAGGTCGCCGGTGCGGTACATGCGGGCGCCGGTGCCGGTGAAGGGGTCGGGCAGGAACCGCTGCGCGGTGAGCGCGGGGCGGCCCAGGTAGCCGCGGGAGACGCCGGCGCCGCTGACGTACAGCTCGCCCTGGACTCCGACCGGGACGGGCTGGAGGTCGGCGTCGAGGAGGGCCAGTCCGAGGTCGGCGAGCGGGCGGCCGATGGGGCTGGCGGCCGCCTCGGCGTCCGCGGCGGTCAGGGGCCGGGAGGTCACGTGGACGGTCGTCTCGGTGATTCCGTACATGTTGACGAGGCGGGGGGTGTGCTCGCCGTAGTGGGCCAGCCAGTCGCGCAGTGCGGCGGGTTCGAGTGCTTCGCCGCCGAAGACGACCAGGCGCAGGTCCGTCGGCGGGTGGCCGCGGTCGGCGGCGGCCGCGGCGAGTTGCCGGAAGGCCGACGGGGTCTGGCTGAGGACGGTGACGCGCTCGTTCCTGAGCAGGTCCCAGAAGGCTTCGGGGTCCCTGCTCAGGGCGTAGGGGACGACGACGGCGCGGCCGCCGTGCAGCAGGGCTCCCCACAGTTCCCACACGGAGAAGTCGAAGGCGAAGGAGTGGAACACCGACCAGGTGTCGTGGGGGCCGAAGGCGAGGTCCGCGGCGGTGGCGGTGAAGAGCCGGGACACGTTGGCGTGCGTCACCATGACGCCCTTGGGGCGTCCGGTGGAGCCGGAGGTGTAGATGACGTAGGCGGTGTTGTGGGGGCCGGCGCCGCCGTCGGGCGGGGTGTCCGGCGCGGTGGTGTCGTGGGCGTCGGTGACGTCGACGAAGTCCGCTCCCGGTATCAGGTCCGTGTGGCGGCGGTGTCCGACGACGGTGCGGCAGCCGGAGTCCTCGACGGTGAGCGCGAGGCGGTCCGGGGGGTAGCCGGGGTCGAGCGGCAGGTAGCCGGCGCCCGACTTGAGCACGGCGAGGATCGCGACGGCGGTGTCGGTCCCGCGGTCCAGGCAGATGCCGACCAGGGTCTCCGGCCGTGCGCCGCGGGCGCGCAGGCGGTGGGCCAGCCGGTTGGACGCCAGGTCCAGCTCGCGGTAGGTGAGGCGGGTCCGGTCGTCGCTGACGGCGACCCGGTCGGGGGTGCGGGCGGCCTGGGCGGAGAAGAGTTCGTGCAGGCAGGCGTCGGGGCCGGGCGGGCCGGCGGGGAGGATCACCGCGTGTTCGGCGTCGGTGGCGGGCCGCAGGGTGCCCAGTGGGGCGCCGGGGTCGGCGAGGGCCGCGTCCAGGAGGCGGGTGTACCAGTCCAGGAGGCGCTGGGCGGTGTCGCGTTCGAAGAGGTCGGCGCTGTATTCGGCGGTGACGCGGATGCCCTGGGGCAGTTCGTCGATCTCGAGGGTGAGGTCGAATTTCGCGGTGCCGTTGTCGAGGGCGACGGGTTCGGCGTCGAGTCCCGGCAGTGCGGCCTGCGGCCGCAGGGGTCCCTGGTAGGCGAGGGCCACCTGGGCGATCGGCTGCCGGGACAGGTCGCGGTCGGGTGCGATCCGGGCGACGACGGCGTCGAGGGGGACGTACTGGTGCTCGTGGGCGTCCATCGTGAGGTCTCTGGCCTCGCGGAGGAAGGAGCGGAAGGTCCGCCGGGCGTCGGGGCGCAGGCGCAGCGGCACGGTGTTGGTGAAGAAGCCGGCCAGGTCCTCGGTCTCCAGGGCCGGCCGGCCGGCCGTGGGCGTGGCTATCACCATGTCGTCGCCGGCGCCGGCGAAGCGCAGCAGTGCGCCGAACGCGGCGAGGTGGACGGCGAACGGGGTGGCGTTCTCGGCGGCGGCCAGGGCGGCGACGGCGGCTGCCCGGTCCGCGGGCAGTGTCGTGGTGACCCGGCCGCCGGTGTGGGTCTGGACGGGTGGCCGGGGCCGGTCCGCGGGCAGGTCGATGCGGGTGGGGGCGCCGCTGAGTGTCTCGCTCCAGTAGGCGAGGCCGGACTCCAGTGCGCCGGAGCGGGTGAGGGTGTGGTGCCAGTGTGCGAAGTCGGCGTACCGCAGGGCGGGCGCGGGGAGGTCGGGGCCGGTTCCGGTCTCCCGGGCGTAGAGCAGGGCGAGATCGCGGTCGAGGACGTTCTGCGACCATCCGTCGGTGACGAGGTGGTGCATGACCGTCACGAGCAGGTGGTCGTCCGGTGCGCACGCGTAGAGGGTGGCCCGCACGAGCGG
Source organism: Streptomyces sp. NPDC090108 (assembly GCF_044747185.1). Lineage (NCBI taxonomy): Bacteria > Bacillati > Actinomycetota > Actinomycetes > Kitasatosporales > Streptomycetaceae > Streptomyces > Streptomyces sp. NPDC090108. Next base: position 21,992 of record NZ_JBIVDQ010000013.1, on the reverse strand, counting down.
GGTGCCGCGGGTGAGGTCGAAGGGGCGTGCGCTCTCGGCCGCGGCCTGGGCGAGCACCTCTTCGGGTGGGCGTCCGGTGGCGTCGACGAGGTGCAGTGCGGTGCGGTCCGGGGTGGCCCGGGACACGGTCAGGTCGCCGTCGGTGAGGGTGAAGGCGGAGCGCAGTGCGTCGTGGCGGTCGGCGAGGGCGGCGAGGGCGCGGTCGAGGGCGGCCGTGTCGAGGGGGCCGTGCAGCCGCAGTGCGGAGGGCACGTTGTAGGCGGGGGCGGCGGCGGGGTTGAGGTGGGACAGGAACCAGAGCCGGCGCTGTCCGGGTGCGGGGACGGGGGGTGTGTCCGTGGGGGTGATTTCGGGGAGGGAGGTGGGTGCGGGGTCTCCGGCGCGGACGAGGCGGGCGACATCGGCGAGTGACTCGGCCGCGTGGAATGCGCGCAGGGTCGGGCGGGCTCCGAGGTCGGCGGCGATCCTCGTGAGGACGCGGGCGGCCTGCAGGGAGCTGCCGCCCAGCCGGGTGAAGCCGTCGGCCCGGCCGACGGGGCGGACGCCGAGGACGTCCTCCCAGATGGCGGCCAGGGTGCGTTCGAGGTCGTCCGCGGGTTCTTCGTAGGGGGTGCTGTCGGGGCGGGGGCTGAGTTCCAGGGTGCGCAGCACGGCGCGGTCGACCTTGCCGCCGTGTGTCTGCATGGGCAGTGCCGCGAGCGGTACGAACAGGGAGGGGACCATGGTCGGCGGCAGCGCGGTGGCGGCTTCGCGGCGGAGCCGGGCGGCGGAGAGGCCGGTGCCGCAGACGAAGGCGACGAGCCGGGCGTCGGCGCCGTCGCCGCGGGCGGTGACGGCGCACTGGCGGACGCCGGGGAGGGCGGAGATCACCCGTTCCACCTCGGCGGGTTCGATCCGGACGCCGCGGATCTTGACCTGGTCGTCGGTCCGGCCGGCGAACTCGAGCTGGCCGTCGGGCAGTACGCGTGCGAGGTCGCCGGTGCGGTAGAGGCGGGCGCCGGGCTGTTCGGCGAAGGGGTGCGGGACGAAGAGGTCGGCGGTCAGCGCGGGCTGGCCCAGGTAGCCGCGGCTCACGGTCGGGCCGCCCAGGTAGAGCTCTCCCACGGTTCCGGGTGCGACCGGCCAGAGGTCGGTGTCGAGGACGTGGGCCTGGACGCCGGGGAGCGGGTGGCCGATGGGCGGCGGCCGGTCGGGGAGCCGGCGGTCGCTGGTGGTGGCGATCAGGGTGGTCTCGGTGGGGCCGTAGGCGACGTGGAGGTCGCGTCCCCGTCCCCAGCGTTCGGCGACGTCGGTGGGGACGGCTTCGCCGCCGACCACCAGGGTGCGCAGGTCGGGCAGTTCGGTGTCCGGGAGTACGGCGAGGACCGAGGGCGGCAGGAACGCGGTGGTGATCCGCTGCTGTTCGAGCAGGCGGGCCAGTCCGGGGCCGACCAGGTCGGCGTCCGGTGGCAGGAGGACCACCGTGCCTCCGTTGGCCAGTGGTCCGAAGATCTCTCCGATGGTCGCGTCGAAGGTGATCCCGGCGAACTGCAGGGTGCGGGTGCGCGGGCCGAGGCGGACGCGGCTGCCGATCCCGGCGAGGAAGGCGGTCACGCACCGGTGTTCGACCATGACGCCCTTGGGGCGTCCGGTCGATCCGGAGGTGTACATGATGTAGGCCAGGTCGGCGGGGCGTACGGGCGTGGGGTGGGGGGTGCCGGCGGGCGGGTGGCCGGTGTGGTCGTCGACCAGTACCGCCGGGCAGGCGTCGGCGGGCAGCCGGCCGGCGAGGTCGGTGCGGGTGACGACGAGGGCGGCGCCGGCGTCGTCGAGCATGACGCCGAGCCGGCGGGGCGGGTGGGCCGTCTCCAGTCCGATGTAGGCGGCGCCGGACTTGAGCACCGCGAGCAGGGCGACGACGAGTTCGGGAGAGCGGTCGAGGAGGATGCCGACGCCGGCGCCCCGGCGGGCGCCGTGCGCGCGCAGCCGTGCGGCGAGGCGGCGGGCCGCCTCGTCGAGTTCGGCGTAGGTGAGGACGGTGCCTTCCTGGACGACCGCGGCCGCCTCCGGGGTCGCCGCGGCCTGGCGTTCGAACAGGCCGTGCAGGGTGTCCATGCCGTTCGGGTGGTCATGGGCGCTGGTCATGGCTGGCGGGTCCACCTCCCTGCGGCCCGGCAGCGGACCGCGGTGCCCAGCCTGGTCGGCGGCTCTGGCGCGGCGCTGACGGCCCGCTGGTGCGGCGTTGACGCGTTCACGCTCCGTCGGTGCCGGCTGCGGGCAGCCGTCTCACGGTTCCGGGTTCGGGGGTCAGTTCGGCCGCGACGAGGCGGACCAGGGTGGGCATCCGGTAGCGGCCGTCCCGTTGTGCCAGCAGGAGGTGGACGTCGGCGAGGGTGTGGAGGGCGGCGCGTACCCGGGCGGGGGTGAGTCCGGTGCGTGCGGCGATCATGGGGGCGGCGGCGCCGGTGGAGTCGACCTGGGGCCAGTCGCCGAGTGTGCGGAACATCGTTCTGGCGTCCGCGGGCAGCAGCCGGTCGTAGGCCGCGCGGATGCGGGCGCGCAGGGTCAGTCCGCCGAAGGCGAGTTCGTCGAGGCGCCGTTGTTCGTCGGAGAGCTGGCCGGCCATGCTCTTGAGGGAGAGTTCGGGCCGGGCGGCCAGTCGTGCCGCCACGATGCGAATGGCGAGCGGCAGGTTCTCGCAGAGGTGGACGACGGTGCGTGCGGCCATGAGTTCCGCGTCGATCCGTTCGGGTCCGGCGGTGCGGCGCAGCAGGTCCAGGGCTTCCTCGTCGTCCGGGACGCGCAGGGTGAGGTGCGTGGAGCCGTCGATCATGGTGAGGGCGCGTCTGCCGGTGACCAGTGCGGCGGAGTTGCCGGCTCCGGGCAGCAGCGGGCTGACGTGGCCGAGGCCGGCCGCGCCGTCGACGACGACCAGCACGCGGCGGGTGGCCAGGGCGGAGCGGAACAGGGCGGCCGATTCCTCGATGCCGCGGGGTACCGCGGTGACGCCCAGCATGGGGAGCCAGCGGCGGAGGATCTCGGCCGGTCCCGTCGTGGTGTCCTCGTCCTCGTGCAGGTTGGCGTAGAACTGGCCGTCGGGGAAGCGGGGGGCGAGCCGGTGTGCCGCGTGCACGGCGAGGGTCGTCTTGCCGGCTCCGGCCGAGCCGCTGATCATTCCGACCCGTCCTGTCCATTCTTCGGCGAACCAGCCGCAGACTTCGGCCAGTTCGGTGCGGCGGCCGACGAACGTGGAGGTGTCGCGGGGCAGTTCGGCGGCCAGTCGTGCCGGTTCCTGGCCGGTGCCGGGGCGGGTCCGTGCGGTGGCGGCCCCCACGAACCAGAAGCCGTCGGCGTCTCCCGTCCTGCCGACGGCGCGCGCGGACAGGATGTCCCTTTGCAGCTGGCGTAGTTGGGGTCCCGGTTCGATGCCGAGGTCTTCGCGCAGGCGGGCCCGCAGGCGTCCGTACGCGGCGAGTGCGTCGGCTCTGCGGCCGGTGCCGCAGAGTGCCACCATCAGCAGTGCCCAGAGGCGTTCGCGGTAGGGGTGGGAGGCGACCAGGGTCTCCAGCCGCTGCACCATGGTGGCCTGCCGTCCGAGTGCGAGTGCGGCCTCGGCGGCGTCCTCGGCGACCGCGATGCGCTGGTCCTCCAGGCGCTGGATGTCGGCCTGGAGGGCGGTGGCGGACACGTCGGCGAAGGCGGGGCCCCGCCACTGGTCGAGGGCTGCCTGGAGGGCGGTGAATCCTTCGTCGAGGCGTCCGGCCTTGATGGCCGCGCGGCCGCGGGCCGTGAGTTCCTCGAAGCGGTGCAGGTCGAGTGCGCCGTCGGGCACCCTCAGGCGGTAGCCGCCCGCTTCGGTCACCAGTGCGGTGTCCGGGCCGAACCTGAGGATCTGGCGGAGCCGGTAGACGTAGGCCTGGAGGGTGTTCTTGGCTTTGGCGGGGGGTGCGTCGCCCCAGACCTGGTCCTCCAGTTCGTGGACGGGGACGGTCTGGCCGGCCCGCAGGAGCAGGACGGCGAGGACGGTCCGCTGTTTGTCGGCGGCGATGTCGATCAGCTGGTCGCCGTCCCATACCTGGAGGCAACCGAGGATCCGGAAGTGCATCATGCTCCCTCGTGTCCGTGCGACGGTCCCCCGCCGTCGGATCGGGCCCCGGGGTCAGGAGACGCGGACGTGCCGGGAGTGGTCGGTGACGAAGGCGGCGAGGCGTTCGATGCCCTCGACGGCCTGCTGCCGTGTGAGGTAGCTCCACGCCAGCCGGATGACGTGCTCGCCGCCGGCGCCCGGGTGGAAGTAGCGCATGGGGGTCCAGATGACGCCGTACTGTTCGGCGGAGACGGCGAGTGCGGCGTCGTCGGCGGCGAACGGGACGGTCACGGCGAGGAAGAAGCCGCCCGCGGGGTGGTTCCAGGAGACTCCGTGCGCCGCCCGTTCCCGCTCGGGGAAGAGCCGGCCCAGTGTGTCGAGGACCGCGGCCAGGTTGGCGTCGTAGGCGGAGGCGGCCGCCGCGTTCCGCTCCCGCAGGGCGAAGTCCGACTCCAGGAGCAGGCCGCCCACCACCGCCTGGCTCAGGCTCGGGGTGTTGACGGTGAGCATGCTCTTGAGTTTGGTGATCTCGTCGGCGAGGCGGGTGCGCTTGCCGTCGCCGTCCTCGACCTCCTGGTCGGCGACCAGGTAGCCGAGCCGGGCGCCGGGGAAGGCGGACTTGGCGAAGGATCCGATGTGGACGACGCATCGTGCCGGGTCGAGGGCCTTGAGCGGTGGCAGCGGCTCGGCGGAGCCGACCGTGCGGTAGGGGCTGTCCTCCATGATGAGGACGCCGTGCCGGGCGGCGGCGGCCAGCAGGTCGTGGCGTGCCTGCAGGGGCATGGTGGTGCCGGAGGGGTTGGAGTAGTCGGGCACGACGTAGCAGGCGCGTGGTCTGTCCCCCCGTGCCTCGATCTGCGCCACCGCCCGTTCGAGGGCCGCCGCGGTCAGTCCGTCGGACTCCTCCGGGATCTCGGCCAGGGCGATGTCGAGCATGCGGGCCGCGCCGGTGATGCCGACGTAGCAGGGGCTGGCGACCAGCAGCACGTCCCGCGGGGAGGCGAACAGGGTGCGCAGCGTGAGGAACATGGCTTCCTGCGCCCCGACCGTGACGACGATGTCGGCGGGGTCCGCGCTGATGCCGTCGTCGGCGAGGGTCCGGGCCACCAGGTCCCTGATCTCCCCGGCGGTCGGGCCGTACTGGAACAGTGTGGTGCGGATCTGCTCCTCGGTGCGGCCGAGGCCCGCCAGGTGGTCGATGTAGTGGCGCAGCCACCGGAACAGCTGCCCGGTGTCGAAGAAGTCCTCCAGCGGCCTGCCCGGTGCGAAGGAGACCGCGTCGGGGTGGCGCATGGTGATCTCGTTGAGGAAGTTCATCGTGTCCATCACCGGTTCGGACACGCTCGCGTGCAGTCCCGCCTTGGACAGCACTCCGCCGCCCGCGTCGGCCGGGACCGCCGGAGCCGCCGGAGCCGCCGGGGCCGGGACGGCCGGGGCGGGGGCGGGCGGGCGCGCCGGGGTGGAGGTGGTGGGCGGCGTGGTGTCGAACAGCAGCGTGGCGTCCAGGTCGGCGGGGGTGCGCCGGCCCGTCTGCAGCAGTACGTCGGCGAATTCCTCGGAGAGGATGCCGAGGACGTCCGCGGCGCCTTCCTCGCCGGCCGCGGCCAGCCCGTGGAGCACGGGCCGGCCGACCAGTACGGCGTCCGCGCCGTGGGCGACGGCGGCCGCGATGTCGCGGCCGGCCCGCACCCCGCCGTCCAGGAGGACGGGGCAGCGGCCGCCGACGGCGTGGGCGACGGCCGGCAGCGCGTGGAGCGTGGCGGGGGCCGCGTCCAGCTGGCGGCCGCCGTGGTTGGAGACGATGATGCCGTCGGCTCCGGCGCCGACCGCCCGGGCCGCGTCGGCGGGCGTGAGGATTCCCTTGAGGAGCAGGGGCAGTGGGCTGGCCGAGCGCAGCCGGTCGACGACCGACCAGTCCAGCGCCGGGTCGAGGTCGGAGCGGGCGTGGACGTCGGCCGAGGAGTAGGTGTCGGAGGCCGGCAGGTTCACCGGCCGTACGTGGCCGGGCAGGCGGAAGGTGTTGCGGGTGTCGCGGTGGCGGCGGCCCAGCCGGGGCACGTCCACGGTGAGGACCAGTCCTTCGAAGCCCGCGGCGGTGGCGCGCTCCACCAGTTCGCGGGTCAGCCCGCGGTCGCGGAAGCAGTACAGCTGCAGCCACAGCGGGCCGGTGGCGGCGGCCGCCAGTTCCTCGAAGGTGCGGCCGGCGAACGTGCTGACCACGGTCGGGACGCCGAGGCGGCCGGCGGCCCGTACGGTGGCGAGCTCGCCCTCGGGGTGGACCATGGTGTGGTGGGCCATGGGGGCGACGGCGGCGGGCATCGCCCAGGTCCGGCCGAACAGGCGTACCGAGAGGTCGGGGGTGCCCGCCCCGGACAGCACCCGCGGTGCGAGCCGTACCGCCTCGAAGGCCGCCGTGTTGGCGGTGACCGCGCGTTCGTCGCCGGCGCCTCCGCAGATGAAGTCCCAGATTCCCGGGTCGAGTGCGGCGCGGGCGGCCTCGGCGTAGTCGCCGAGCGTCACCGCGGGCGTGCGGCCGGGCCTCGGCTCAGCCCGCATCGGTGGCTCCCTCGCGGTTCTGCTCGCGCTCGACCGCCTCGTAGAGTCCCTTGATGTTGCCGCTGCCGAAGGTGCGTGCCCCGCGCCGTTCGATCAGCTCCAGGAACAGTGTCCTGCGGGCGTAGGGGGACCGGGTGAATATCTGCAGCAGCAGGCCCCATTCGTCGCGGTCGGCGAGGATGCCCCTGGCCCGCAGGTCGGGGAGTTCGGCGCCGAGTTCCCCGACCCGGTCCTCGACCAGGTCGTAGTAGGCGGCGGGCGTCTTGAGGAACTCGACGCCCTGGCCGCCGAGGCGCCGTACGCCTTCCCTGATGTCGCCGGTCCCGAAGGCCACGTGCTGGACTCCGGCTCCGCCGTGGGACTGCAGGAACGCGTCGATCTGGCCGGGGTCGTGCGTGGCGTCGGGTTCCAGGATGGTGAGCGTGATGCCGCTGGCCGGGTCGCTCACCACCTTGGACTGCATGGCCTGCTGCCCCACCTCGATGAACTCGGAGAAGATCTCCTCGAAGCCGAACATCTGCTGGTAGCGGCTCACCGTCTTGTCCAGCTCGCCGACCGGGACGCACACGGCGAAGTGGTCGATGTCGCGGAGCAGTTCGCCGTCCGGGGGTGTGGGGTGCCCTTCGCCGACGGGGATCAGGTCGGGGTGGGGAAGCGGCGCACCCTCTTCGATTAGCGTGTGCATGACATCCCCGAAGCCGCGTACCGCGGCGCTCAGGACGGTGCCGCCCGCTCCGGTGCGGGACGCCGGCTCCATGACCGGTTCGGCGCCGTTGGCCACCGCGGTGCGGAAGGTCTGCGCGACGTCGGGCACGGCGATCGCGATGTCGGCCACGCCGTCGCCGTGCGCGGCCACGTAGCGGGCGACCGGGTCGGCGGCGTCGGTGGCCGAGGTGAGCATCAGGCGGATGTGGCCCTGGGCCAGCAGCACCGTGTGGGTGGACCGGCCCGAAGGCGACTCCGCGACCGGCCGGAAACCGAAGGCGCCCGCGTAGTAGTAGGCCGCCTGGCAGGCGTCGCCCACGTAAAGGTGGACATGACTGAGCCGTGCGTGCTCCATGACTGCCCCCATTGCCCAGGGGTCCCCCGTGGACCCCGGTCAACATCATCCTCACACCGGTGTCTTTACGGCACCCTGAACACTTCGCTGAACAGAAGCGGAGCCGTCAGTTCCCTTCGCGCAGCTGCTGTTCCACCTCCTCGGGCGACAGCTCCGCGATGTCCGCGATGAGCCGGGCCATCAGTTCCGGGTCCGCCGCCGCGGCCCCGGCGTCCGGCTCCTGGCGTTCCTCGACGAGCGCGACGAGTTCCCGGGGGGTGGGTGCCGTGTACAGGGCGTCGCCCGGAAGTCCGACGCCGGTGGCGTCGGCCACCTTGGCGATGATGCGGCTCGCCAGCAGCGAGTGGCCGCCGAATTCGAAGAAGTCGTCGTCGGGGCCGATGTCGTCGGTGCCGAGCAGGTCCCTCCAGATCCTGAGGACGGTCCCGGACAGGGACCCGGCCGGCTCGTCCGCCGCGGCCGGGGTGTTCGTGGGGGGCGGTGCGTCCGTGGCGGCGGGGGTCTGCCGGTCCGTGGCGGCGGGGGTCTGGGGTGCCGCGGCCGCGAAGGCGGGGCCGGATCCGGACGCCGGCTCCACCCAGTGCCGCCGGCGCCGGAAGGGGTAGGTGGGCAGCGGCACCCGTGACCAGCCGTCCGGGTGCCACCGGTTCCAGTCCACGGGCGCTCCCGCCTCCCACAGCCGGCCGGCCGTGCGGGCCAGATAGGCGCCGCCGTCCGCGTCGCGCTCCGGGTCGGGCAGGCCGCCGAGCAGGACGTGGTCGTCGCCGGTCCGGCCGACCAGGGAGCGCAGGGTGCTGCCCGGCCCGACTTCGAGGAGGACCGACGCCGGGCCGCTCAGCAGCCGTTCCACTCCTTGGTGGAAGCGGACCGGGGCCAGCATGTGGCGGATCCAGTACTCCGGGTCCACGGCCTCCTCGGCACGGATCCAGTCGCCGGTGAGGTTGGAGACGAACGGGATCCGCGGCGGGCGGAGCACGGCCCGGCGCAGCCGCGACGCGAACGGGCCGGCCACCGCTTCCATCATCGGGGAGTGGAAGGCGTGGGAGGTGCGCAGCCGCCTGCAGGTGGCCCCGTCCTCCCGCAGCCGCTTCTCCAGCGTCTCCACGGACGCCTCGGGACCGGACACGACGCACAGGGCCGGGCCGTTGACGGCCGCGACCGCGGTGTCGGCGTCGAGGGCCGGCAGCACCTCGTCCACCGGCAGGCCGACGGTGAGCATGGCGCCGGGCGGCCGGTCCTGCATGAGCCGGGCCCGCGCGGCGATCAGATCGAGCGCGTCGTCGAAGTCGAGGCATCCCGCGACGGTCGCCGCGACGTACTCGCCGAGGCTGTGCCCGATCATCGCCCTGGGGGTGAGCCCGAGCTCCATCCACAGGCGGGCGAGGGCGTGTTCGACGGCGAAGAGCGCCGGCTGCGTGTAGGCGGTGTGCGCCAGCGTCCGCGCGTTCTCCTCCCGGTCCCCCGCGTACAGCAGGTTGCGCAGGCCGAAGTCCAGGCGCTCGTCGGCGGCGTCGATCCAGGAGCGGAAGGTGCCTTCCGTCTCGTACAGTTCCCGTCCCATGCCCACCCGCTGGCTGCCCTGGCCGGGGAACATGAAGACGACGCCGCGGTCGCGTGTGTCGGCGGCCGGCGCGCGCACGGCGGCCAGGGCGTCGACGGCCGAGGAGAGGTCCGTGCAGGTGACGGCGGCTCTGCGGCGCTGGGGTGTGCGGCCGCTGTGCAGGGTGCCGGCGACGTCGGTCAGCGCGGTCCGCGGGTGGGCCGCGAGGTGTTCCCGGAGCCGGGTGGCCAGTTCGAGCAGCGGCTCGTCCTCGCGGGCGGACAGGAGCAGCACCTCGTGGCCGCGGCCCGCGGGAGAGGGGGGCGGCGGGGGCGGTGGCTCCTCCAGGACCATGTGGGCGTTCGTGCCGCCGATGCCGAAGGAGCTGACCGCGGCCCGCCGCGGCCCGTCGTGCTCCGGCCACGGCGTCGCCTCGGTGAGCAGCCGGAACCGGCCGGAGTCGAGGTCGATCTCCGGGTTCGGCCGGGTGAAGTGGCGGCTGGGCGGCAGGACGCGGTGCTTCAGCGCCAGCGCCGTCTTGATGAGGCCGGCCACGCCGGCCGCGGAGGAGAGGTGGCCGATCTGTGCCTTCAGGGTCCCGAGCGCGCAGGGGGCGCCGTCGCGGCCGAGGGCCTCGGTGAGCGCCTCGAACTCGATCGGGTCCCCCAGGGACGTGCCCGTCCCGTGGGTCTCCACGTAGGTGATGGTGCGGGGGTCCACGCCCGCGACGCGGTGCGCCGCGCGGACGACGGCGACCTGTCCGTCCACCCCCGGGGCGGTGAAACTGAGGCGCCGCGCGCCGTCGTTGTTCACCGCCGACCCCAGGATGACGGCGTGGATCGTGTCGCGGTCGGCGACGGCGTCCGCCAGCGGCTTCAGCACGACCGCCCCCACGCCGTTGCCGAAGACCGTGCCGTCGGCGCCGGCGTCGAAGGGCAGGCAGTGGCCGCCCGCGGAGAACACCGACCCGGCGCTGTAGAGGTATCCCTCGTGCTGGGGCACGTGGATCGAGACGCCGCCGGCCAGGGCCATCTCGCACTCGCCGGCGAGCAGCGCCTGGCAGGCCATGTGCACGGCGACCATGGAGGAGGAGCAGGAGGACTGCACGCTCACGCTCGGCCCGCGCAGGTCGAGGTGGTACGAGACCCGGGCGGCCAGCAGGTCCTTCTCGGTGGCCAGCAGCAGTTCCTGCGGGCTGGTGTCCGCCAGCGCGCCGGGGGTCCGCAGCAGGTTGCCGAGCAGGTAGGCGTTCTGGCTGGCGCCGGCGTAGACGCCCACCGGCGCGCCCGCTCCGGCGCGGGGGGCGTAGCCCGCGTCCTCCATCGCGGCCCAGGCGCACTCGAGGAAGACCCGCTGCTGCGGGTCGAGGAGGGCGGCGTCGCGGGGGGTGTACCCGAACAGGCCGTTGTCGAAGTGCTCGACGCCGTCGAGGACGCCGTGGACGTGGCGGTAGTCCGGGTGGCGGGCCTGGTCGGGTGCCACGCCGGCGGCGATGGAGTCCTCGGCGGTGAACGAGGTGATCCGCTCGCCGCCGTCGAGCACGTTGTCCCAGAACCGTCCGACGGTGTCCGCGCCGGGGAAGCGTCCCGCCATGCCGACGACGGCGATCTCGAGGCCGGTCGGCTCCGGCTGCCCGGTCATCGCTCGTCCCCGCCCATCGCGGCGCGCCGCCGGGCGCGGGCGGCCGTGGTCAGCCTGCTGCGGGCCCGGCCCGGGTCCGGCTCGGACGCGGGTTCCGCGGCCGTCTGCAGATGGCGCGTCAGCAGGCGCACGGTGGGATTGCGGAAGAGCATGACCATCGATATCTCCCGGTCGAGCGACTTGACCAGCCGAGCTCTGAGCCGCATCAGCAGCAGCGAGGTGCCGCCGATGTCGAAGAAGCTGTCGTCGACGCCGACGTTCTCCAGGCCGAGGGTCTCGGCCCAGATCGCGGCGATCTCCTCCTCCAGGCCGGCCCGCGGCGCCCCTCTGGGGGCGGTCCGCTCGACGGCCGGGGCGGGCAGGGCGGCGCGGTCGATCTTGCCGTTCGGGGTCAGCGGCATGGCGTCGAGCACCACGACGACCGCGGGCACCATGTGTTCGGGCAGCCGGTCCGCGGCGAAGGCGCGTACCTGCGCCGCGGTGACGCCGGGTCCGGTCACATAGCCCGCCAGCCGCAGTTCGCCGGCGCCGCCGTAGGGCAGGACGGCGCTCTGGCCGACGCCCGGGTGGCGGGCGAGGACGGCCGCGACCTCGCCGGGCTCGACGCGGTATCCCATGACCTTGACCTGGTCGTCGGCGCGCCCGGCGAACTCCAGGTCTCCGGTGGGCAGCCGCCGGACCAGGTCGCCGGTCGCGTACATGCGGGCCCCGGGCGGGCCCGCCGGGCAGGGGGTGAAGGCGGCGGCGGTCGCGGCGGGCGAGCCGAGATAGCCGCGGGCCAGGTTCGCGCCCTCGATGTGCAGTTCACCGGTGACGCCGTCGGGGACGGGCTCCCGGTCCGGTCCGAGGACGTGCACGCGGACCCCGCGCAGCGGGCGGCCGAGGGGGACCGTCGCGGTCTCCGGCAGGTCCTGCGGCACCCGGTGGGCGAGCATCGAGACGGTGGTCTCGGTCGGCCCGTAGTGGTTCTCGACGGCCAGGTCCGCGCGGGCGGTCCGGATCCGGCGGACCAGGCCCGGCGGCAGCGGCTCGCCCGCGCAGATCAGCAGGCGCCGCGGCAGCACCCGGCCGGCCGCGGCGCCGTCCGCGCCGGCCAGGGCCGCGAGGTGACTGGGCACCAGTTTCATCGCGTCGACCGGGTGCTGTGCGAAGTACGCCGCGAAGGCGTCCGAGTCGATCGCCTGTTCACGGGTGAGCACGTGCAGGCAGCCGCCGGTGGTCAGCGCGGCGAACACGTTGGTGCTGCCCAGGTCGGCGGAGAACGTGGACACCAGCGCCCAGGACCAGCCCGGCTCGATCCGCTCGTACAGCCCGTCCAGGTAGTGGGTGTACTGGCGGTGCTCGACGGCGACGGCCTTCGGCTCTCCGGTCGAGCCCGAGGTGAACAGCACGTAGCACAGGGCCGAGGCGGGGACCGGGGGCCGCTGCGGGCCCTGCTCGCCCTGCTCGCCGGGGCTCTCCCCCGGCACGACGACGGGAAGCCCGTGGCCGCCGGCCCGCTCCGCCAGTTCCGGCGTCGTGACCAGGGCCGCCGCGCCCGCGGCGGCCAGCAGGGCGGCGACGCGGGTGGCGGGAAGCTCGGGGTCGAGCGGCAGGTAGGCGCCGCCCGCCCGGAGTATGCCGAGCATCCCCACGATCATCGCCGCCGAGCGGGGGACCAGCAGGCCCACGGGACGGTCCACTCCCACGCCGAGTGCGGCGAGCCGGACGGCCACGTCCTCCGCCCGCCGTTCCAGTTCGCCGTAGGTGAGCGTGGCGTCGGGTCCGGCGACCGCGGTCCTCGACGGGTCCTCACGGGTCCGTGCAGCGATCCGTTCGTGCAGCGTGGTTCCCTGAGTGGCTCCCATGGGTGAGATCGTCGTGCGGCCCGCTGACGCAACGCTGAACCGGCGATGACGCGCGGCGGCGGGGTCCGTGCCGCGCATCGGCCGCAGCGTGACCGGGGTGCCGGTGACGGGCCGTCGGCCATGGCCCTGACCGGCCGGCCCGGGCGGGCCCCGGACCGGACACGGCCCAGGAGCCGCCCAGGACCCTGTGGGAGGGGGTCAGTGGATCGTCAGAGGGCGGTCAGGGTGGGGTGGGCATGATGGATGCAGCAACACCGGGACGGTCCTCGAGGGCCGCGTGGTGCTGTTGGAGAGGTACCCGAAGCGGCCCAACGGGGACGTGAGGTGCTTCCTCACTTCGGGCTCTGCCCGCGCAGGTTCGAATCCTGCCCTCTCCGCTCCATGCCGCAGTCCGCGCGCCCTGTGTCCCCCGGGACACAGGGCGCCCGCAGTGGGCGTCCGGGCTGCCGCGGACCGATGTGACCCGCACCACCACGTTCGTGCACGGCATGTCGCCTTCGACTCGCGCAGGAGCACTCATGGTCGCCGCGCCCTCTCCCCCGCAACAGGGGCAACTGGAACGCACTCTCACCACTCCGAAGATCGTCTTCATGATCATCGCCGCGGCGGCTCCGCTGGCCGCCATGGTCTCCACCGTGCCGCTGTCCTTCTCGATCGGGACCGCGGCCAGCGTGCCGGCGCTGTTCGTCTTCGCGGGCCTGACGCTGCTGTGCTTCACCTCGGGCTACGCGGCCATCAGCAGCCGGATCAGCCACGCGGGCGGCTTCTACACCTACATCGCCCGCGGTCTCGGCCGGCCCGCCGCCGTCGGGGGCGGGCTCATCGCCGTCATCGCCTACAACACCGTCACCATCGGGGTGCTCGGGGCCTTCGCGTACTTCGCCCAGTCGGTGGCAGCGGCCCACGGGCTGGACTGGCCCTGGGAGGTGTGGGCCGCGATCGGGCTGGTGCTGGTGGGGGTTCTCGGCTACCGCCATGTGGAGCTCAGCGCCCGGGTGCTGTCCGTCTTCATGATCTGCGAGATCACCGTCCTGTTCGCACTCGACGTGGCCGTGCTGGTGCGCCAGGGAACCTCCGCGCTCCCCGCGGCGTCCTTCTCCGCCCACAACGTCTTCAGCCCCGGCCTCGGGGTGTCGGTGATGTTCGCCTTCGCCTCGTTCATCGGCTTCGAATCGGCCGCCCTGTACAGCGAGGAGGCGCGCAACCCCCGGCGGAGCGTCCCGCTGGCCACCGTCATCGCGGTGATCCTCGTCGCCTCGTTCTACGGATTCACCAGCTGGATCGCGGTGGGCGCGGTCGGCCCCGGGCACGTGCGCGGCGTGGCCACCCGGCACCTGGACGACATGTTCTTCATGCTCAGCGACAACTACCTCGACTCCGCCATGACCACCGTCATGCAGGTCCTGCTGTGCGTCAGCGTGCTCGGGGCGTGGCTCGCGCTGCACAACGCGGCCAACCGGTACATGTTCGTGCTGGGCCGCGACCGTGTGCTGCCGGGCTGGCTGGACGCGGTGCACCCCCGGCACAAGGCGATCCACCGGGCCAGTCTCGTGCAGATCGTGTTCAGCGCCCTGGTCGTGGCGGCCTTCGCCGTCGCCCACCTGGACCCGTATCTGAACATGGCCACCAGCATGCTCGGGATCGGCACGCTCGGTGTCATCGTGCTCCAGGCTCTCGCGTCCCTGGCCGTCCTCGGCTACTACCGCAAGCGGCCCGGCCACTGGTGGAGCACCCGGGTGGCCCCGGTCCTCGGCGTCGCGGGACTGCTCACCGCGACCTTCCTCGTCGTACGCAACTTCTCGGTGCTCACCGGCACTTCCGAGCCCGCGGTGGTGGCGCTGCCGTGGCTCCTGCTGATCGCGGCGATCGGCGGCGTGCTGTACGCGTACTGGATCCGCTCCGCCCATCCGCGGCGCTACGCCGCCCTGGCACACACCGAGAACGCCGGGGACGACGGCGCGCCGGCGGCGCCCGGGGCGGAGCGGCCCGGCGTCCGCCCGTACACGCCGGCCGACTGACTGACGGCCCGGCCGTACGGCGCGGGTCGACCCGTGCGGCCGGGCCGTACGGCCGCCTCGTACGGGTCGCCCCGTGCGGCCGCCTCGTACGGCCGGGCTGTGCGGCCGCCTCGTGCGGGTGGGCAGGAAGGACTCCGCCGCCGGGGGCTGCCCCGGCGGCGGCTCCGGCGACGGGGCCGGCGGCGCGGCGGAGGGATCCGCCCGGTGGGGGGCGGTGACTGCGGGCCGGGTGTCTCAGCCCGGGGCGGACAGCGTCTCGCGGATGACGGCCAGTCCGCCGCACATGGCCCGCGCGAACGGCTGGGCGAGTTCGTCCGGCAGTACGTCGTGGATCCACACCAGCCGTGTCCGGGTGTCGCCCTCGGCGACGACCTGGAAGGACGCGTTGTCGTGCACGGGCCGCACGGTGTCGCCGATGACCGCCCAGACGATCCGGCGCGCGGCGTGGTCGAGGGCGATGAGCCGCTCACGGGCCACCAGGCCGTCGGCGAAGGTCACCACCCGGACGTCGTCGGCGACGAGCCGCGTCCCGACGACATAGCCCGGCGCTATGCGCGGCGGTCCCCCGGCGAAGTCACCGATCACCGCCCAGACGTCCTCGGGCCGGGCCTCGATCACGGTCTCCTTGACGACCGAGGCCATGACTACGCGGCTCCGGTGTGGAGCCGGCCACGGCCGGCGGGCGGCCGGCGCACGGGAAGTCCGGCGCCTCCGCCTTCGGTTCGCGAACGCCCCGCACGTGGAGCCGTCACGAGCAGCCGCCTCTCTCGCCGTCCGCCGGCGCCGGGAGCCGCGCACCTCACCGGGGCGCGGGAGAGCCGGACCGTCCGGCTCACGTACGGGCGCCGGACCGTCCGGCTCGCGTACGGGCTGCTCAACGCGCTGCCGCGCGCGATGACACCCGGCGGAGGATCACTCCCGTCTTTCGGAGTAATTCCCCTGCGGGGGAACCCCGGTGCCGGGGCGCCGGGCGGCACCCGGGGCGCCGGACGGACCCCGCGGGGCGTCCCGCGGCCGGTCAGGTGTGCAGAGCGGCCTGCCCGACGAGAGCGGCCTCCGCCAGCAGTGCCGGGTCGTGTTCGAGGATCGCGCTCTCGTACCAGCGGAGCATGGGTGAGGGGTCGACGCCGAGCTCCTCGTTGAGGCGGTGCCGGAACTGGCGGTAGGTGTTCAGGGCGTCGATGTGACGGCCCGAGCGGTACAGCGCCAGCATGAGGAGACCGCAGAACTGTTCCTGGACGGGGTTCAGGGAAAGCGTCTCGGTCAGCTCCGGGATGATCCGGGCATGCCTGCCACACCGGAGCTCAATGCCGTAGAGCAGCTCTAACGCGGATAACCTGGCCTCTTCGTACTTGGACGCCGCGGTTTGACACAAAGGCCCACCGATGACTCCGCCGAAGGCCCGTCCCCGCCAGAGGGTTATGGCGCGGCGCAGGTCGTTGGCACATCGCCGGGGGTCGGCTCCGGCGCCGGTGCGGATGGCCTCGACGCTGTCGAGGAATACCTGGGCGTCCAGTTCACCCGATTTCAGCCTGAACTGATAGCCGGAGACGGTGGCGGTGATGCGGGGTACCGCATCCGGTTCCAGGCGGGTCAGCATGCGCCGGAGCCGGCTTATCTGGGCCTGGAGGGCGTTGTTCATCTTTTCCGGAGGAGTGGTCCCCCACAGTTCCTCGGCCAGGGATTCCACGGTGACCGCCTGACCTGACGCGGCCATGAACGAGGCGAACAGAAGCTGCTGTATGGCGCCCTTGGGGCGCACCACGCGGTCGTTTCCTCTGATTTCCGACGGGCCGAGCATGAAGAAATACATAATTCCTCCCTAGATCGTCTGCGGCCGGCTGATCCCCACCTGTTCCACGCGGGCGTTCTGACGTCCGCGCACGCCGGAGAGAAAAAGCCGATCAGCTGCCCTTCGCGGTGCTCCGTCTATCCGGTCGCACTCGTCAGGATGCGGCCGGGCGCGCAGAACCGGAGACGACTCCCCTGGTGTACAGAAGTCATCGCGGTGCGCGGCCGGCCGAGGCCCGGCGGGAAAGTCCTGCGATTTTTCTTCGCCGCGCCGGGCGGAAGGCCGGCGCTCTGCTGATCGGGTCCTGCCGCCTGCGCACAGGCAGACGCGGACCTCACTCTTCCGTCAAGGACCGAATCGGCCACAGGCCTACTGCGGTGGAGCGGGAAGAGCGGGGTCCGCGCACGTCCGGCGGGCCTTCCGGTGGGACGGAGAGTTCCTCCACCGGCCCCGTGTCCAGCACTTCACGCATGCTCCCCCGTCCCCTGACAGGCCGATGCCCGGCCCTGCGGTGCGCAGGCGGTCTGCCGGGCCTCGTACCTCAAAGTTCGCTGCCTGCACAAAGAAAACCACTCTGTCGGTTTCCTGTACAGAGGCAAGCGAACCTCCGTGCGAAGGCTTTATCAACCCCGTCTCCGCGCGTCCGCCGCATTGTTTATAGGACATTGCAGGTGGCGCGGCCGGTTCTGGCCGACCGCGTGGGCGCGGGTGGCTGTCCGCGGGGTGAGGGCTCACGCGCACGGCCGCCGGACGGCCCTCCGCGGGCCCGGTGAGGGCCGTGCGGGGCGGCCGGCGCGGCCCTGGGCGGCGGCGGGCCGGCGGGGGCGCGCATGCCCCCTCCACCTGCTCCTGGGCGGGTGGAGGGGGGACGGGCGGCCGCGGGCGCGGTCCGGGTCCGTGCGCCGTCGGCGGACCGGCTGTTCCGGGCATCGACCAGGCGTTTCAGACCGGCTGGTTTTCCCTCTTGCGGGTGGTCCGGGCGGGGCGTCGGCGGGGTGCCGGCGGGCGGGAGCGGGAGGGGCCGGCGGGCGGCGGGCGGGGCGTCGGGCGGGTGGGTCAGCCCTGCACGGCCGCGGTCTTCACCTGTCCGCCCGCGGTGTCGAAGGCGACCGCCGCGCCCGTCGAGGCGAGCCGGGGCAGCATCAGATCCCAGAAACGTGTCGTCGCGTGCCGTGAGCACCAGGACCCGTCGGTATTTCCTTCCGCGCGCCCGAGCACCTCGAATCCGATAATCGCCGCGGTGATGGTCGAAGCGGCGTCCTCCAGCACCACGTCCGAGGCGAGGCCTCCTTGTTCCCTGGAGCGTCGCAGAACGGACTCGACCCAGTTGCACCATTCTTGCCTGAGGTCGATCTCCCCTTCCCATGTGGCGTCACTGCCGAGGCGGAATCCGGCGCGGAGCACGGAATTCTCGGCGACTCGCTGGGCCAGGCGGTGCGAGGTGTCGACAAGAAGCTGCAGAGGGAGCGGGTGGTCGTGCAACTGACGGCGTTCTACGATTTCCCGTAACAGCTGATATGCCGTCCGTTCGACCTCCTCCCCCAGCATTCTCTTGTTCTTGAAGTGGAAATGCAGTGCTCCATAGCTGACGCCCGCCCTGGAGCTGATCTCCATGAGTGACGCAAGGGCGAACCCCCTGTGATTGAACACGTCAGCAGCAGAGTTGATCAGATCCCGTCTCGTCCGTACAGCGCGTTCCTGCTGGGTCATCGGCATGCTCCGCGGGTGATGGGCTGCTGGTCGACGGGTACAATTTACCGGCTAGTTGCGATCAGAGCTATCGCACGTATCAAGCTCGTCGGAACCCGTCGGGCCGCGTTTAGCGGTGACCGTCTATTCGGGGCGGCTCCTCGTCGGGAGAGACAAAAGCACCTCCGGTGCGTGCGGCGGGGGTCTGTCGTCGTCCCGTCGCACGCACCGGAGGTGCGCTGTGCCGTTGTGCCGTTGTGCTGGTGTGCTGGTGTGTGTGGGTCAGCGCCTGGGTGTCTCCAGCAGGGCGGCTCCGCCGTAGAAGGAGGTCACGCCGCCGTCGATGACGACGGACGAGCCGGTCATGAACCGGGAGGCGTCACTGGCCAGGTAGACGGCCAGGCCGACGAGTTCGTCGGGGGTGGCGAACCGGCCGGCCGGCACGACTTGGAGGAGGCGCTCGGCCGCCCGCGGGTCGGCGGCGATGCCGTCGGTGAGGTCGGTGTGCACCCAGCCGGCCGAGATCGCGTTCACCCGGACCCCGGATGCCGCCCATTCCGCGGCGAGGGAGCGGGTGAGTGCGATCACCGCGGCTTTCGACACCGCGTAGGGCGAGTAGTGGGGCAGGCCGGCCTCTCCGCCGAGCGAGGCGACGTTGATGACGGAGCCGCGTCCGCGCCGGACCATGTCGCAGCCGACGGAGCGGCAGACGTGGAGGACGGACTCGAAGTTGAGCCGCATCTCCCGCTGCCACTGGGCGAGTTCCAGGTCGTGGAAGGATCCGGCGCAGGTGATGCCGCCCGCGTTGTTCACCACGATGTCCAGGGGGCCCAGTTCGGCGCTCGCCTGCTCCACGCAGGCCCGGATGCGGTCGGGGTCCTCGACGTCGCAGACCAGGTTCACGGCGCGCCGGCCCAGTTTCTCGACCTCGGTCCTCACCTCCTCCAGCGTCTCGGCGCTGCGGGCCAGGAGGGCGACGTCGGCGCCGGCCTCGGCGTAGCCGAGGGCGATGGCCCGCCCGATGCCGCGTGAGGCGCCGGTGATGAGGGCTGTTCTTCCGGCGAGGCTGAACAGCGGGTTGACGCCCTCGCTCACTTCAGGAACTCCTCGATGCGTGTCACCGCCTGTTTGAACTGCTCCAGCTGCGGCAGGTGCCCGCTGTCGTCGATGAGGGCGGTGGCGCTGTCCGGGATGAGGCCCGCGAACTCGTCGGCGTAGACGGCGGGGGCGAGGCGGTCCTCGCGGCCCCACACGATCAGGGTGCGCGCGGCCACGCGGTGCAGGCGCTCCCGCAGTCCGCGGTCGGGGATCGGCCACAGGAACTTGGCGGTGCTGCCGAGGGACCAGACCATGCCCGCGGCCGCTTCCACCGCCGCTTCGGGGTCCTCGGGGAACGTCAGGGCGGCCTGGGCGACGTCGCCGGCGGGGTCGTGGAAGAGCAGGCCGGGCAGCTGCGCCTGGGAGGCGGCGGCCAGGGTGGCGACCGGGGCGTCGTCGCGCCACAGTCCGAGCGGCGCGATCAGCACCAGTTTGGCGGGGAGCGCCGGGAAGTGTGCCGCGAGTTCCGCGGCGAGCATGCCGCCGAAGTCGTGGCCCACGACGACCGGTCGGCTCAGGCCGAGAGACCGGCACACCTCCTCGAAGACCAGGACCATGTCGGGCAGGTCGTCGATGACGTGCGCGGCGTCGGGCTCGCCGGCGCTGGTGCCGGGGAACTCGGGGGCGTAGACGGTGTACTGCTCGGCGAGGCGGGCCAGGAAGGGGTCCCAGACCAGTCCGGTGGAGCCGTGCAGGTAGAGCAGCGGGGCGCCCTGGCCCGCCACCTTGACCCGCAGGCGCAGCCGGCCGTTCCAGACGTCCACGGTCTCCTCGCGGACCGCGGGCTGTGCGCGTTCGGTGCTCATGCGATCTGCGCCCTCTCTGCCGCGGACGGGGTGTTCTGCTCGGGTGCGGCCAGGGGCACGCCGCCCAGCCGTTCGGGCCACCAGTGGTGGACGTGTCCCTTGTCCTGCCACAGGGTGCGCAGGTGGGGCAGGACCTCGGCGGCGAACAGGTGGATGTTCTTCTGCACCAGGTCCTTCGGCATGGATCCGAAGCCGAGCATGGCGTGCAGGTTCCCGATGCCGTAGGTGGTGCAGTACTCGACGAGCTGGTCGCGCACGGTGGCGGGGCTGCCGATGATGACGGTGCCGGCGTCGGCGAGTTCCCGGAAGCGGGCGGTGCGCATCGTTGCGTACATGCCGAAGTCGCCGGGGTCCTTCAGCAGGGCCTTGACGCCGTGGATGTTGACGCCGCCGGGCAGTCCGAGCATCTCGGGCGGGATGGCGCCGAGTCCCTTGCGGTAGGCGTATTCGACGTGGCGGCCGTATTCCTTCTCGGCGGCCGCGTCGGTCTCGCTGACGGCGATCGTCTGGAGGAATCCCATGCGGTAGGGGTTGCGTTCGAGGCCGAGCCGGTCCGATAGTTCCCAGAAGCGGTCGAATATGCGTTTGCCGGTGAGTTTGGCGCCGGCGAAGCCGAAGTAGTTGAACCCGAATCCGCGTTCCAGGGTGAGCTGCATCGTGCGGGGGTTGCCGATTCCGGTGATCCATACCGGGGGCTGTTCCTGCAGCGGCCTGGGCCAGATGTTCACCTGGGGGAACTGGCCGTAGCGGCCGTTCCAGGCGAAGGGGTCGCGGTCGCGCCAGGCGCGCAGGACGAGTTCGAGGTTCTCCTCGAACCGGCCGCGTACCTGCATCGGCGGTATTCCGTTGTTGAGGCTGGCGTCGTAGCTGAGTCCCACCGGAAAGCCCGCGATGAGCCGGCCGCCGCTGATGACGTCGACCATGGCGTATTCTTCGGCGACCCGGACGGGTTCGCGTGTCTTGCCGAGCGAACGTCCCATGGGGAAGATCGCGGTGTCGATCTTCTCGGTTTCCGTGGCGTAGGCGAGGGCGCTGGCCACGAGGTTCGGGTTCGGCGACAGGTCGTAGGAACTCTGGCCGTGTTCGGTCATCGAGATGCCGTCGAAACCGGCCCGGGCGCCTGTCATCAGTTCGTCGATGTGGTCGACGACCGAGGAGTACACGCCCGCCCTGTCCGTCAGGCCGTAGGGGGTGGTGCACGCCGAATCGTGGTGCTCTTCGAAGTCCGCAGGCAGCGACCGGTAGGGCGCCTGCTCGAACAGAGTGACCTTCATCTACCCTCCATGGACCGGATGTGCGCGCCGCGGGCGCCGCCTCACAGCTGCGTGACGATGAGCAGCGATTCGCCGCCGACGCTCCTCGTCGAGTGCCCCTTTCCGGTGATGTCCTCCACGAGGACGCTGCCGCCCGGCAGGAAGCGGCGTGCCTCACCGTCGCTGACCTGGACCTCCAGCTCGCCCTTCAGCAGGGTCATCAGCTGCTTGCGGGGGGCGGGGTGGAAGTCGCCGAAGTAGCCGTCGGGCAGGAGCAGGTGGACGCTCGCCCTGGCTTCCGTGGCGGCCGAGAGGAACATGGAAGGGGCCGGCGGCGCGAAGTTCACCTCGGCGAGGTCGAGCTTCTCCTCGACGAAATGCGTCTCGCCTTCCGTATCGGTGTACATGCGCGTGACGCCGATCGTGCGGGTCTCGGTACCCGACATCGCATTCTCCTTCCGGGAGGGCGGTTCTGATTCCACATAGCAGTGGTGGGGGGGGGGGGCCCCCCCCCCCCCCCCCCCCGCGGGGGGGGGGGGGGGGCCCCCCCGGGGCCGGGGGCCGCCCCCCCCCGCGGGGGCCCCCGGGGGGGCCGCCGGCCGCCCCAACCCCCCGGGGGGGGCCGG
>NZ_JBIVDQ010000012.1:0-102079 GCF_044747185.1 Streptomyces sp. NPDC090108 | reverse complement strand
TTTTGGTGCGGGGCGTTGTGGGGGGGTTCTTTTTTTTGGGGGGGGGGGGGGGGGTGGCGGGGGGGGGGGGGGGGGGGGGGTTTTTTTGGGGGGGGGGGGGGGGGGGGGGGGGCGGGGGGCCCCCCCCCCCCCCCCCCACGCCGGCGCGGTCACTTCAGAGCGGCCTTCATCATCGCCTTGGCGACCGGCGCGGCCAGACCGTTGCCGCTGACCTCCGAGCGGGCCGCGTCCGACTGCTCGACCAGGACCGCGACGGCGACCTCCTTGCCGGTGCTGTCCGACCTGCCGTACGAGGTGAACCAGGCGTACGGCGTCTTGCTGTTGTTCTCGCCGTGCTGGGCGGTACCGGTCTTGCCGCCGACGGTCACCCCGTCGATCAGCGCGTTCGTGCCGGTGCCGTCCTTCACCACCGACTCCATGGCCGACCGCAGCAGCTCGGCGGTGTGCGAGCTGACGACCTGGGTGGTCTTCGGATGGCCGTCGTCATCGAGCACCTCGCCGCCGCTGTCGGTGATCTGCGACACCATGTGCGGCGAGACCAGCTCACCGTCGTTGGCTATGGCGGAGGACACCATCGCCATCTGGAGCGGCGTCGCGGTGACGTCGAACTGGCCGATGCCGGAGTACGCGGTCTGCGGCTGGTCCATGTCCTTGGGGTACACACTGGCGTAGGCGCGCGCCGGAACGTCCAGCTTGTCGTCGTCGAACCCGAACTTCTCCGCCATGGCCCGCACCTTGTCCTGGCCGAGCTGCACCGCCATGTGACCGAAGACGTTGTTGCAGGAGTACTCCAGGGCCACCCGGATCGAGGCGTTCCCGCAGGGCGCGGCCTTGTTCTCGTTGACCAGCACCCGGGTCGTGCCCGGCGGGGTGTACGGGTCGGGGCTGTCGGTGTGCTCGTCCACGTCGCTGTACAGCCCGTTCTCCAGCGCGGCCGCGGCCACGACCAGCTTGAACGTCGAGCCCGGCGGCAGCGGCTGGCGCATCGCGCGGTTGACGAGCGGCTTGTCCCCGTCCTTGTTCAGCTGCGTCCAGCCCTTCCCGGCGGTGTTCGCGTCGGTCAGCTCGGTGGGGTCGTACGACGGGGTCGAGACCATCGCGAGGATCTTCCCGGTCTTCGGGTCGATCGCGATGGCGCCGCCCTTCTTGCCGGCCAGGGCCGCGTACCCGGCCTTCTGCACGGCCGGGTCGACCGTGGTGACCACGTCGCCGGGTTCGGTGTGCTTGCCGGTGATGGTGTTCAGCACCGTCTGCAGCCGGGGGTCCGTGCCGTTGAGCACGTCCTTGTAGACGCCCTCCAGCAGGGTGGGGGCGTAGGCCTGCGAGGCGTATCCGGTCACCGCCGCGTAGAGCTCACCCTGCTTGTACGTGCGTTTGTAGGCGAGATCGCCGCCCTTCGTCCGTGCCGATCCGGTGATCGAGTCGCCGGCCACGATGATGTTGCCCAGCGGCCGGGAGTACGTCTCGATCGCGTTCCGGCGGTTGTTGGTGTCTTCCGCGAGTGCCTGCCCGTCGTAGAACTGCACCCAGGTCGCCCTCACCAGCAGGGCGAGCACGAGCAGCAGTGTGAATACGGACGCCCGCCTGATCGTGTTGTTCATACCGTCCGTGAGGACGACCGGAGCGGGTGCGATCGTTCCCGTGCGACCGGAATTCTCATCACACATTCAGTCCGGGCCCGCCGGTGTGCGCCGCCCGGGCGGGCGCGGAGAGCCCCGAGAGCCCGCAGGGCGCGGCGCGTGGGGCGGGACGCGTCAGAGGTGCCGCGTCGCCAGGGTCAGACGGTCCCGCGCGTCGAGGAGGGCGTCCTTGATCAGCTGCTCGTGGGCCGGGGTCAGCCGGGCGACCGGCACCGAGCAGCTGATGGCGTCGCGGGCCGGGGTGCGGTACGGGACGGCGACGCCGAAGCAGCGCAGGCCGAGGGTGTTCTCCTCGCGGTCCACGGCGAAGCCCTGCTCGCGGATCTCGCGCAGCTCCTCGATCAGCCGCTCCCGGTCGGTGAGCGTGTGCTCGGTGAGCGCGGGCAGCTTCTCGGGCAGCAGTGCGCGCACCTGCTCGTCGGTGTGCGTGGCGAGCAGCGCCTTGCCGAGCGAGGTGGAGTGCGCGGGCAGCCGGCGGCCGACGCGGGTGAAGGGCCGCAGATAGTGCTGGGACTGGCGGGTGGCCAGGTAGACCACGTTCGTGCCGTCGAGGCGGGCCAGGTGGATGGTCTCGGTGGTGTCGTCGGAGAGCCGGTCCAGGGTCGCCCGGGCCGCGGCCACCACCTCGTCGCCGTCGATGTAGGAGGTGCCGACCAGCAGCGCCCGCACCCCGATGCCGTACCGCGTGCCCGTCGCGTCCGTCTCCACCCAGCCCAGCTCCACGAGCGTGCGCAGCAGCATGTACAGGCTGGACTTGGGGTAGCCCACGGCCTCCTGGACGGCCGCCAGGGAATGCATGCCGGGACGGCCCGCGAAGTACTCCAGCAGCTCCACGGTCCGCACCGCGGACTTGACCTGCGCGCCGCCTGCCTCGCCTGCCGACATCGCCCGTGATCCCTTCGTTCGCGTTCGTGCGCCTTCGTGCGCGCGGAACCTGATCGGAGGACCCGGATATCCGGACGGAGCATCTGGATATCCGAGGGTCCGGATAGGTAGTCTCCGAGCAGCTCATTCACCATCGGAGACCGTGTTCAGCATATCGAACGCGCCTGATGGGGGACCGGGAAATGCGGCCTTGTCTGGAGGTACCCGCGGTGGCAGCAGCACCAGTCTGGAGTGTCGACCCCCGCACCGGGAAGCGGCGGGAACAGGTCGCGGTGGAGGCCACGGCCGAGGAGGTGGACGCGGCCGTCTCGGCGGCGCACGCCGCCCGCGGCGCCCTGGCCGACCGCGCGGTCCGTGCCGCCTTCCTGCGCTCGGCCGCCGAGGGCCTGGAAGCGGCCCGGGACCACCTGATCGAGGCCGCGGACGCCGAGACCGCCCTCGGGCCGGTCCGGCTCACCGGTGAACTGGCCCGGACGGCCTACCAGTTGCGGGCCTTCGCCGGCATCGTCGACGAGGGCGCCTTCCTGGACGTCGTCGTCGACCACCCCGACGGCACCGCCACCCCGCCCGTCCCGGACCTGCGCCGCTACAAGATCCCGCTCGGGGTCGTGGCCGTCTTCGGCGCCTCCAACTTCCCCTTCGCCTTCTCCGTCGCCGGCGGCGACACCGCGAGCGCGCTGGCCGCCGGGTGCCCGGTCGTCGTCAAGGCCCACCCCGGCCATCCGGCCCTGTCCGAGCTGGTCGCCAAGGTGCTGCGCCGGGCCGCCGCCCTGCACGGGATCCCCGGGGGCGTCGTCGGCCTGGTGCACGGCTTCGACGCGGGGGTCGGGCTGATCCGGCACCCGCGGGTCGCCGCCGCCGGATTCACCGGTTCGGTGCGGGGCGGGCGGGCCCTGTTCGACGCGGCCGCCGCGCGCCCGGTGCCGATCCCCTTCCACGGCGAACTGGGCTCGCTGAACCCGGTCCTGGTGACCGAGGCGGCCGCCGCCGAGCGCGCCGAGGAGATAGGCGCCGGACTCGCCGGGTCCATGACCCTCGGCGTCGGCCAGTTCTGCGTGAAGCCCGGACTGGTGCTGGTGCCGTCCGGCGCGGCCGGGGACGGACTGGTCAAGGCCCTCACCGACGCGGTCAGCGACACCGAGGCCGGTGTGCTGCTCGACCACCGGATGCGCGACGCCTTCGTCGCCGGGGTCGCCGAGCGGGCCGCGCTGCCGGGCGTGGAGTCGCCCGTCACCCCGGGCGCGGGCGGCGAGCACACGGTCAGCGCGGGATTCCTGACGGTGCCGGCCGGCCGGCTGGCCGGGGAGGGGCCCTGCGACCTGCTCCTGGAGGAGTGCTTCGGGCCGGTCACCGTGGTGGTGCGGTACGAGGACGAGACCGAGGTGTCGGCGGTGCTGGGACGCCTGCCGGGCAGCCTCACCGCGACCGTCCAGCTGTCCGGCGAGGAGGCCGCGGGGGGCTCGGGGGCGCCGGAACTCCTGGCCCGGCTCTCCCCGTTGGCCGGGCGTGTGGTGGTGAACGGGTGGCCGACCGGTGTGGCGGTCGCACCGGCCCAGCATCACGGCGGGCCCTACCCCGCGACGACCTCCACCTCGACCTCCGTGGGCGGCACCGCGATCGAGCGCTGGCTGCGGCCGGTCGTCTACCAGAACGCGCCCGAGGCGCTGCTGCCCGGCGAGCTCCGCGACGGCAACCCCCTCGGACTGCCCCGGCGGGTCGACGGAGTGCTGGAGCGGTAGCCCGCGCGGGTCCCCGGGGCCGGGTTCCGCCGTCGCCGTCGCCGTCGCCGCCGTCGCCACCGTCACCGCGGTCGCCGCGACCGCGGGGCCTGGCCGGTCCGCCCGGCCACGCGGTCCCCCCGGGCCGGGTTCCGCCGTCGCCGGGCGGGCGCACAGGGCCTGCTGCGAGAATCCGGCAATGGATCTCGAACTTCCCGAACTCCCCTTCCCACTGCGGACGTACGGACCCGACGGCCACTGGTCCTACGAGGGCGGTGTGCTCAGCGGCTGGGCCGGCCCCCGGCAGGACCGGTTCGTGACGCCGACCGGGGAGGCCCTGGACCCGGCCTCCGACGCGCCCCGGCTGCTCGGGGCGCCCGAGGGCGACTTCCAGCTGATCGCCCGGGTCACCGTGGGCTTCACCGCCGCCTTCGACGCCGGCGTGCTCTACGTCCACGTCGGCGACCGGGCCTGGGCCAAGCTCTGCCTGGAGTACTCCCCGGACACGCCCACCGTCTGCACCGTGGTCACCCGCGGCCACTCGGACGATGCCAACTCCTTCACCGTGGACGGCAGTTCCGTGTGGCTGCGGATCAGCCGGACCGGACGGGCCCTCGCCTTCCACGCCTCCCGGGACGGTGAGCGCTGGACCTTCGTCCGGCTCTTCACCCTGGGCGAGGAGAAGGAGACCGACGCCGCCCTGGTCGGCTTCATGACCCAGTCGCCGCTGGGGGAGGGGTGCGTGGTCACCTACGACCACATCGAGTTCAGGCCCGCGTGGCCGGGCGACCTGCGAGACGGAAGCTGAGCCAGAGGGTCAGCGTCAGGAGGGCCGCCGCCACGGACAGGCTCGCCCGCATCCCCGCGGTGAACCCGCCCGGCACCAGCGCCCCGAACACCGCGATCCCCAGCCCGCCGGACACCTGCCGTGCCGAGTTGAGCACCCCCGCCGCCAGCCCCGCCCGCTCGTCCGGCACGGCGTCCAGCATCACGGCCGTCAGGGTCGGGATCGACAGCGCCACACCGAGGGCCATCGGGACCAGGAGCAGGGCCACCACGGCGGCGGGCGTGCGGGGGCCGACCCCGAACAGGGCGGCCAGGCCCGCCACCGCGAGCGCCTGCCCGAGCAGCAGCGGCAGCCGGGGGCCATGACGTCCCGCGAGCTTGCCCGCCACCACGTTGGTCACCGGGATCACCCCGGTCATCGGCAGGAACAGCAGCCCGGCGTACAGCGCCGAACGGCCCTGCACCTGCTGGAGGAAGAGCGAGAAGAGGAAGATCGTCCCGTAGAACGCCACGCTGCACGCCGCCCCCGCGGCGACGGCCACCCGTACCGCCCGGTCACGGAACAGTCCGGGCGGGACCACGGGGTGCGGCTGCCGCGACTCGATCCGCACGAACAGCGCGGCCGCGGCGACGGCCACCGCCCAGGCCGCGGCCGACGTCGTGCCGTCCTCGATCACCGCGAACGTCAGCGCCGTCAGGGCGATTACGGCCGTGGCCTGGCCCGGCAGGTCCAGCGGTGCGGGCCGGCGCTCCGAGCGGGGCGCGCGCAGCAGCAGGACGAGGGCCGCGGCACCCAGCGGGAGGTTGACGAAGAAGATCCCCCGCCAGTCCCAGACCGTCGTCAGCGCCCCGCCCGCCACCGGCCCCAGGGCCAGCGCCGTCGACCCGCCGGCCGCCCAGGCCGCCACCGCGCGGCCGCGCCGGCCCGGATCGGGGTACGCCTGCCGCACCAGGGCCAGCGACGCGGGCAGGACCACGGCCGCGGCCACGCCCTGCACCACCCGCGCCGCGATCAGCGTCGCGAGACCGGGCGCCAGCCCGCAGGCCGCCGAGGCGAGGGTGAAGACGGCGACCCCGAGGGCGTACGCCCGGCTCGCCCCGGCCCGGTCCGAGAAGGCGCCCGTGGACAGCATCAGCGCGGCCAGGGCGACGGTGTAGGCGTCGACCACCCACTGGAGCCCGGACATTCCGCCGCCGAGCGACGAACCGATCGCCGGCAGGGCCACGTTGACCACGGTCGCGTCGAGGGTGATGAGCGCGGAGCCGAGCATGGCGGCCGCCAGCGTGAGCGCCGGGACGGGCGCCCGCGCGGGCGCCGGGGGGCGCGGCGCCGATGCGGGTTCCAACTCGGCTCGGGACACGGCTGGTTGGGAATCGGTGAGGGTCGGTTCTGTGGGCATGTCCCCATGCTGCGGAGCCCGTCCGGCGTACAGTAGTGGCCTGAATGCCATGCATCCGGAGGTTCTGGCCATGCTCCGTGTCGCGGTCGTCGCGTCGCCGCCCGTGTCGATGTTCAACCTCGCCATCCCCGAACTCCTCTTCGGCAAGGTCGAGATCGGCGGACGTCCCGGCTACGAGGTGGTGATCTGTGCGCCGGATCCCGGCCCCGTGACCACCACCGGCTCGCTCGACCTGTACGTGCCCCGCGGCCTGGAGGCGCTGCGGGGCGCCGACACCGTCATCGTGGCGGGCACCGGCGTGCCCTTCGCCCCGGACCCCCGGGTGCTCGCGGCCCTGCGCGAGACCGCCGCCGAGGGGACGCGCATCGCCTCCATCTGCACCGGCGCCTTCGCGCTCGCCGAGGCCGGCCTGCTCAAGGGGCGCACCGCGACCACCTACTGGGCGCACGCCGAGGAACTGCGCCGGCGCCACCCGGACGTCCAGGTCCAGGGCGACGTCCTCTACGCCCAGGACGGCCAGTTCCTCACCTCCTCCGGCTACGCCGCCGGCATCGACCTGTGCCTGCACCTCATCCGCACCGACCACGGCGCCGCCGTCGCCAACGAGGTCGCCCGGCTCGCCCTGGTCGCACCGGTCCGCCCCGGCGGTCAGACCCAGTTCACCCTCACCCCCCTGCCGCCCGAGCGCGGCCAGGCCTGCGCCGACACCCGGGGCTGGGCCATGCGCAACCTCGACAAGCCCCTCACCCTCACCGACCTCGCCCGGCACGCCGGGGTCAGCGTGCGCACCCTCACCCGCCGCTTCCACGCCGAGAGCGGGGTCAGCCCCCTGCAGTGGCTGCTGCACCAGCGCGTCGAACGCGCGAAGGAACTGCTGGAGACCACCACCCTGCCGATGGACCGGGTGGCCGGTGCCTGCGGCCTCGGCACCGCGGACTCCCTGCGCGCCCACCTGGTCCGCCGGACCGGCCTCACCCCGAGCGCCTACCGCACCCAGTTCAGCCGGCGGGGAACCGCCGACGGCGGCGCCGCGTCCTCGGCGGCATGACCGACGACCGCGTGACCGGCGTTCTGGTGATCCGCACCGCCCTGCCCGCCGAGGCGGAGGCCGTCGCCGGCCTGCACCAGCGGGCCCGCTCGGCCTACTGCCCGGACGGCGCCCCGCAGGACGGCGCCGGCCTGGCCCGGGCCTGGCTCGACGTCATGGCGAGGGCCGACGGCCAGGTGCTGTGCGCCGTGGAGAAGGCGCGGATCGTGGGAGCCGCGTCCTTCCGGACCCCGGACGGCTCGGCCGCGGACACCGTCGGCCTGTTCCAGCTCCATGTGGACCCGGGCCGCTGGCGGGCGGGCATCGGCACGGCGCTGCACGCCGCCTGCGTGGAGCAGTGGCGGGCCGACGGCAGGCGCTCGGCCGTACTCGAACTGCACGCGGACAACCTCCGCACCCGCGCCTTCTGCGCCCGGCAGGGCTGGGTCCCGGACCCCGCCGACCCGCCCGCCCGGGGCGGCAGCCGGCTGCGGCTGCGCTACGCCGTGCCCGGTGCCTGACCGCCGCGCCGGGGAAGCCGGGGAGGCCGCCACGCCGGGAAGGCCGCCGCGCCGGGAAGGCCCCGCGCCGGGGAAGGCCGGGAAGGCCCGCGGGACCGGGTGGGCCGGGTGGGCCGGGCGGGCGGACCGGGCCCGGGAATGAACCCGGCTGCTTGAACGTTCACGCACTCGGCGGAGAGCTGCTCCGCCCCCGTACGAACCGGAAAGAGCCGAAACCATGCGCGTCGAAATCTGGACCGACATCGCCTGCCCCTGGTGCTACGTCGGAAAGGCCCGCTTCGACAAGGCGCTGGAGGCCTTCCCGCACCGCGAGGACGTCGAGGTGGTCCACCGCTCCTTCGAGCTGGACCCCGGCCGCGCCAAGGGCGACGTCCAGCCGGTGATCACCATGCTCACCCGCAAGTACGGCATGAGCGAGGCGCAGGCCGAGGCGGGCGAGGACAATCTGGGCGCCCAGGCCGCCGCCGAGGGCCTGGACTACCGCACCCGGGGCCGCGACCACGGCAACACCTTCGACATGCACCGCCTGCTGCACCTCGCCAAGGAGCGCGGACGCCAGGACGAGCTGATCCAGATCCTGTACCGGGCCAACTTCGCCGAGGAGCGGTCCGTCTTCTCCGAGGGTGACGACCGGCTGGTCGAGCTGGCCACCGAGGCCGGACTGGACGCCGGCGAGGTCCGCGCGGTCCTCGCCGACCCCGCCGCCTACGCCGACGAGGTCCGCGCCGACGAGCGCGAGGCCGCCCAGCTCGGCGCGAACGGCGTGCCCTTCTTCGTCGTGGACCGCAAGTACGGCGTGTCCGGCGCCCAGCCCTCCGAGGTCTTCGCCCAGGCCCTCACCCAGGCGTGGGGCGAGCGCTCCCCGCTGAAGCTGGTCGACCAGGGTGACTCCGGGGTCTGCGGCCCCGACGGCTGCGCGGTCCCGCAGCACGGCTGAGAACCCCAGGCGGGCGCCCATGTATAAGGATCCCTGAGCGGATCCATACGGGAACGCGCGATGGACGGGGCCCCGGCGGGGCCGCAGAGTGGTCCCATGGAGACCACGGAGACGTTCGAGAGCCTCGTCCGCGCCGAGTTCGCCCCGAAGAACACCTACCTGAACACCGCGAGCAGCGGCCTGCTCCCGGCCCGTACCGTCGGTGCCCTGCGCGAGGCGGCGGAGATCCGTGCGGAGGGCCGCCCCCTCGACACGCTGTTCGAGGACGTGGAGGCCGCCCGGGCGGTGTTCGCCCGGCTGGCGGGGGTCCCGGCCTCCCGGGTCGCGGCCGGACCCTCCGTCGCGGCCCAGACCGCGCTGGTCGCCGCGGCCCTGCCCGCGGGCTCCGAAGTCCTCACCGCCGAGGACGACTTCGCCTCGGTCGTGACGCCCTTCCACACCCGCGGAGACCTCAAGGTCCGCGCGGTGCCGCTGGAACGCCTCGCCGAGTCCGTCCGGCCGGGCACCGCGCTCGTCGCGGTCAGCGCCGCGCAGTCCGCCGACGGTCGCCTCGCCGGGCTGCCCGCCCTGCGCGAGGCGGCCCGCGCCCACGGCGCACGCACCTACGTCGACTTCTCCCAGGCCGCGGGCTGGCTGCCGATGGACGCCGGTGCCGACGACTTCACCGTCTCCACCACCTTCAAGTGGCTGCTCGGCCCGCACGGCGCGGCGTTCCTGGTCGTCCCGGAGGACTTCGGCGGCCTCACCCCGCTGCTGGCGAGCTGGGTCGCGGCCGAGCGGCCGTGGGACTCCTGCTACGGCCCCGTCGCCGAACTGGCCCACTCCGCACGGCGGTTCGACGTGAGCCCGGCCCTGTTCACCTATGCCGGGGTGCGCCGCTCGCTGGAACTCGTCGAGGAACTCGGGGTGCCCGCCGTACAGGCGCACGACCTCGCTCTGGCCGACCGCTTCCGCGCAGGCCTCGCCGGCCTCGGTCACGCACCCCTGCCCGCCCCCGGCTCGGCGATCGTCTCGGTGCCCGGACTCGGCTCCCGGCAGCCGGAGTTGAGCAGGGCCGGGATCGAGGTCTCCGACCGCGCGGGCAACCTCCGCGCGTCCTTCCACCTGTACAACACCGCCGCGGACGTCGACCGCCTGCTGGAGGCGCTCGCCCGCTGACATGACCGGGCCGGGCCTCCCGTCCCACGAGGAGGCCCGGCCCGGGACCGGGGGAGTGGCCCGAGGGGGCCACCCGGCGGCTACCTCACCGGAGTGAAGTCCCGCGCGCCGATGAACTCAGGACGCCTGACGGGCGCCGCGAACGGCTCCACCGCCGCGTTCTCCACGCTGTTGAACACGATGAACACGTTGCTGCGCGGGAACGGCGTGATGTTGTCGCCCGAACCGTGCATGCAGTTGCAGTCGAACCAGGTCGCCGAACCCGCCCGGCCGGTGAACAGCCGGATGCCGTGCTCGCCGGCCAGCTCGGTCAGCGCCTCGTCGGACGGCGTGCCGGCGTCCTGCATCTGCAGCGACCTGCGGTAGTTGTCCTCGGGCGTGGCCCCGGCGCACCCCAGGAACGTCCGGTGCGAGCCCGGCATGATCATGAGGCCGCCGTTGGTGTCGTGGTTCTCGGTCAGCGCGATCGACACCGAGACCGTGCGCATGTTCGGCAGGCCGTCCTCGGCGTGCCAGGTCTCGAAGTCCGAGTGCCAGTAGAAGCCGCTCGCGCCGAAGCCCGGCTTGATGTTGATCCGGGACTGGTGGACGTACACGTCCGAGCCGAGGATCTGCCGGGCCATGCCCACGACCCGCTCGTCGCGCACCAGGTCCGCGAAGACCTGGCTGATCCGGTGCACCTCGAAGACCGAGCGGATCTCCTTCGAGTGCGGCTCGACGACCGCCCGCTCGTCGGCCCGGATCGCCGGGTCGGCGACGAGCCGGTCCAGCTCACGCCGGCAGGCCTCGACCTCGGTCGGGTTGATCAGCTGGTCGACGGTCAGGAAGCCGTCCCGCTCGTAGGCCTGGAGCGAGGCGGCCGTGATCGGCCCCGGGGTGTCCGGCGCGCCCCAGACGACGGGGTCCTGGCGCGGCAGGGCCGCCTCGCTCGTGCCGCGGCTCGGGTACAGGTCGGTGACGGTGGTCATGGCTCAGACCTCCTCGGGCTCGGTGAGCAGCGGGTAGACGCCGTTCTCGTCGTGGTCCTCCCGTCCGGTCACGGGCGGGTTGAACACGCACAGGCAGTGGAAGTCCTCCTTGACCCGCAGTGTGTGCCGCTCGTGGCCGTCGAGGAGGTACATGGTGCCGGGCGTGATGGTGTGCGTCAGCCCGGTCTCGTGGTCGGTGAGTTCGGCCTCGCCCCGGGTGCAGACGACGGCCTCGATGTGGTTGGCGTACCACATGGACGTCTCGGTCCCGGCGTACAGGATCGTCTCGTGCAGGGAGAAGCCGACGCGCTCCTTGGCGAGGACGATCCGCTTGCTCTCCCAGGTGCCGGACTTCGCCCTGACGTGCCGGTCGGTGCCTTCGATGTCCTTGAACGAACGGACGATCATGGGGTGTCTCCTCCTCGCTAGACGGTTTCCCGGACGGCGCGGGCGAGGATGCTCAGACCCTCGTCCAGCTCGTCGGGGGTGATGGTGAGGGCGGGCAGCAGTTTGACCACCTCGCTCTCCGGTCCTGACGTCTCGATCAGCAGACCGAGCTCGAACGCCCGCGCGGCGACCCGCGAGGCCCGCGCCTTCTCGTGGAACTCCAGGCCCCACACCAGGCCGCGGCCGCGGTAGTCCTTCACGTCGGCGAGGTTCTCCTCGGTGATCGAGATCAGCTCGCGCTCGATCTGCTCGCCCCGGGCGCGGGTCTGCTTCTCCATCGCGGCGCCGTCGGTCCAGTAGGCCTCCAGGGCCGCGGTGGCGGTGACGAACGCGGGGTTGTTGCCGCGGAAGGTGCCGTTGTGCTCGCCGGGCTCCCAGATGTCGAGCTCCGGCTTGAACAGGCACAGCGACATCGGCAGGCCGTAGCCGCTGATCGACTTCGACACGGTGACGATGTCGGG
Organism: Streptomyces sp. NPDC090108; assembly: GCF_044747185.1. NCBI lineage: Bacteria > Bacillati > Actinomycetota > Actinomycetes > Kitasatosporales > Streptomycetaceae > Streptomyces > Streptomyces sp. NPDC090108. The sequence continues at coordinate 90,131 of NZ_JBIVDQ010000012.1, read as the reverse complement.
CGTGATGCCGGCCTCCTCGAAGGAGAAGAAGGCGCCCGTGCGGCCGCAGCCCATCTGGATGTCGTCGACGATCAGCAGCATGTCCTGGCGCTCGCACAGCTCCTTGAGCGCGCGCAGCCATTCGGGCCGGGCGACGTTGATGCCGCCCTCGCCCTGCACGGTCTCCACGATCACGGCGGCGGGCTTGTTCAGGCCGGAGCCCTGGTCCTCCAGCAGCCGCTCGAACCACAGGAAGTCGGGTATCTGCCCCGCGAAGTAGTTGTCGAACGGCATCGGCGTGCCGTGCACCAGCGGGATGCCGGCACCGGCCCGCTTGAACGCGTTGCCGGTCACGGCGAGGGAGCCGAGCGACATGCCGTGGAAGGCGTTGGTGAAGGACACGATCGCCTCCCGCCCCTTCACCTTGCGGGCGAGCTTGAGCGCCGACTCGACGGCGTTGGTGCCCGTCGGCCCGGGGAACATCACCTTGTACGGCAGATCGCGCGGGCGCAGCACCAGGTCCTGGAACGTCTGCAGGAAGGACCGCTTGGCCGTGGTCGACATGTCCAGGCCGTGGGTCACCCCGTCCCGGGACAGGTAGTCGATCAGCGCCCGTTTCAGGACCGGGTTGTTGTGGCCGTAGTTGAGCGAGCCGGCGCCGGCGAAGAAGTCGAGGTAGGCGTGCCCGTCCTCGTCGTACATGCGGCTGCCCCGGGCGCGGTCGAACACGGCGGGCCAGCTGCGGCAGTAGCTGCGCACCTCGGATTCCACGGTCTCGAAGACGCTGAGGTCGGGCTGGGTGATGGTCACGTGAATCGCTCCTCGGTGCGGCGTCGGTACGGCGTCTGTGCGGCGTCTGTGCGGTGGGGCGCGGTCAGCGCGCCGGGATCCGGGTCAGCGGGCCGATGCGGTGCAGGATCTCGGGATCGTGCGGCCCGTCGGGGAAGAGGTAGGCGGGGAACAGCACCTCGTGGGTGAGTTCCGCCCCGTGCCGGGCGGCGAACGAGGCGAACAGACGCTCGGAGGCGGCGTTGCCGGGGGTGATGGTGGTCTCCACACCGGTGATCCCGCGCTCGGAGGCGAGCCGTGCGACCAGTCCGTCCAGGAGCGCGGCGGCGATGCCGCGCCCCCGGTGGGCGGGATCGACGGCCACCTGCCAGACGAGCAGGGTCCGGGGGCGTTCGGGCCGCACGTACCCGGTGACGAAGCCGACCGGTTCACCGTCCGCGTCCCGCGCCACGGCCGAGGTGCCGGCGAAGTCCCGGCACCACAGCAGATAGCTGTAGGAGGAGTTCAGGTCGAGGGTTTTCGAGTCCCTGGCGAGCCGCCACAGGGCGGCCCCGTCGGCGGGTGCCGGTCGGTCGATGAGCAGGTCTGCTTGTGCGGCAGTCATGCGGCAGGAATTTAGCGAGGCAAATTCATAAATGCACGGCGAAGATCGCGACCGGCATGGCAGCACCCGTCGTTATGCCTGGATTGACCTAGCCCAAAACGGGGCAAATGCATCCCGTTGTGGGGTCCGTCACAACATCGAAACGCCGCGGAAACCCGCCCTGTTTAGTCCTGCAAAAAGCGGGAAGACGAAGAGCGGAAGCCATCCTCGATGAATTCGTGAGAATGCTGAAGCCCATCGGAATTCGTGGCAGGGAAACGAAAAGCGGCCCGCGCCTTCCGTGCGAGCCGCTTTTCTCCGGGCGTCCGCCGTCAGCGCCACGCGCCGTCCGCCGCGCGGCGCGCCGCCTCCGGGTCCACCGTCAGGCCGTGCCCGGCGAGCGCGGTGCCGAGGGCCGCCAGGCAGCGGTGCACGGTCTCCGGGCTCGCTTCGGGCCCGTAGTGGTTGACCCGGATCATCTCCTTGGCCAGCGCCCCGCCCCCGGCCGTCAGCGGCGCCGAGGGGTCGCTCGCCAGGGCCCGCGCCACCAGCTCGGAGGCCACCAGACCGGACGGCACCCGCAGGGTCGTCGCGACCGGCGCCGCGTCCCGCTCCTCGTACACATAGGGCTCCAGGCCGCCGCCCAGGGCCGAGGTGCCCGCGCGCACCGCCAGCGCGGCGGAGCGGTGCCGGTCCATCACGGCCGGAAGGCCCGCCGCCTCGATGCGCTCCAGGCACGCCTCCAGCGCCAGCATCTCCAACTGCGCCGGAGCGTGCAGCAGCGCCCTGCGGCCGCCGTCGATCCAGCGCTCCTTCCAGTCCAGCAGGGACAGGTAGGAGCGGCGCGGGGCGTGCGGGTTCGCCGCCATCCGGGCCCAGGCCCGCTCGCTCACCGAGATCGCCGACACGCCCGCCGGGCCGCCCATCGCCTTCTGCGCCCCGATCACGCACAGGTCCACGCCCCACGCGTCCGGCAGCACCGGCTCCGCCCCGACCGAGGCGACCGCGTCCAGGTAGAACAGCGCGCCCTGCTCCCGGACCGCCTCGCCGATCTCCGCGACCGGGTTGGTGTTGCCGGTCGCGGCCTCCGCGTGGACGAGCGAGACGAAGTCGATCTCCGGGTGCTCGGCGAACGCCTGCCGGATCTGCGCGGCCGTCACGGCCGTGTGGAAGGGGACGGCCAGATCGTGCACGGTCGCGCCGCAGTCCCGCAGCCAGTCGCCGAAGGTCTGCCCGTAGGGGCCGGTGATCACGTTCAGGGCCACGGTCCCGGGGCCCGCCGCGGCGCGGATCGCGCCCTCCAGGGGCAGCAGCGCCTCGCCCTGGGTGATCACGACGTCCTGCCGGGTGTCCAGCAGCCGGGCCACCCGGTCCTCGATCGCGGCGAACCGCGCGGCGTCCAGCGGGGGCAGATCGAGGAGGGGGTGGGTCACGGCGGTGCTCTCTTCGCTCACGAGGGGCCACGGAGGCCGGTCCGGACGGCCGGCCGAGACGAGAGTAACTCCCGCCCTCCGGACGCCCTGGACCGGCGACTTCTTAGGCCGGACGGCCCTGGGGCCATGGGTTTGATTTGAGAGCCTCAAACATCTCCTTATAATCGGACCCGCAGTTCCACGCAGTCCCCCACAGTCGCCGCATTCCCCCCACAGGGAGATCCGCCCATGAACACGATCCTCGGACGCAGGACCCGTCTGCTCGTCGCAGTCGCCGTGACGGGCGGGCTCGCGCTCGTGGCCGGCTGCTCGTCGGGCGGCGGAGGCGGCAAGACCACCGCGGGCGGGGTCCACCTCGTCAAGGCCGGCCAGCTCACCGTCTGCACCCACCTGCCCTACCCGCCGTTCCAGTCGGAGATCGGCGGCAAGGTGCAGGGCTTCGACGTCTCCCTGATCGACCTCGTCGCGAAGGACCTGGGCGTCAAGCAGCAGACCCTCGACACGCCGTTCGAGAACTTCAAGACCGGCGCGTTCCTCAACTCCGGCCAGTGCGACCTGGCCGCCGCGGGCATGACGATCACCCCCGAGCGCAAGAAGAACGTCGACTTCTCCGACCCGTACTTCGAGGCCACCCAGGCCGTCCTCGTGGACAAGAAGAGCGGCATCCACTCCCTGGCCGACCTCAAGGCCAAGGGCAAGAAGCTCGGCGCCCAGGCGCAGACCACGGGGGAGGACTTCGCCAAGAGCAAGGGCCTCGACCCGGTCTCCTTCCACTCCTCCGACGCGCTGCTCAACGGCCTGCGCACCGGCCAGGTCCAGGGGATCATCATCGACTACCCGGTGGTCCAGGGCTGGCTGAAGGACAAGGCCAACTCCAGCGCCTTCACGGTCGTCGACAACATGAAGACCGGCGAGCAGTACGGCTTCACGGTGAAGAAGGGCAACACCAAGCTCCTCGCCGCGATCGACAAGGCCCTGAAGACCGCCAAGGCCGACGGCACGTACAAGAAGATCTACGAGCAGTGGATCGGCCCGTACGACGCCGCCGCGGCCTCCCCGGCCTCCTGACACCCGCGGGGACCGGCCTCCCCGGCCCCCGGGGGTGTCCCCCCGGTGGGCCGGTTCCGGCCGTTCCCGTGCGGTTCCGTTCACTTCCCCCCACGCACCCGACCCCTACGGACACCCTGACCAGATGACCGACACCGACACCCGCATACAGCCCAGGAAGACAGGCCTGACACGCCGGCAGCGGCGCAGGCTGTCCCGCGGGGCGCAGTACGCCGTCTTCATCGCCGCCGTGGCCGCCTTCGCCGCCTCGGCCGACTGGGGACGCCTGAAGAACCAGTTCGCCCAGGTCTCCATCGCCGGGCAGATGTTCCCGGACGTCATCACCCTGGCGCTGAAGAACACCGTCCTCTACACGGTGTCCGGCTTCGCCGTCGGTCTGGCGCTCGGCATGGTCGTCGCCCTGATGCGGCTGTCGTCCGTGGGGCCCTACCGCTGGGTCGCCGGCATCTACATCGAGATCTTCCGCGGCCTGCCCGCCCTGCTGATCTTCATCTTCGTCGGCGTGGGCGTACCCCTGGCCTTCCCGGACATCGAGTACCCGGGCGGCACCTACGGCAAGGTCGCCGTCGCGCTCGGCCTCGTCTCCGCCGCCTACATGGCCGAGACGATCCGCGCCGGCATCCAGGCGGTGCCCAAGGGGCAGATGGAGGCGGCCCGTTCGCTGGGCTTCTCACCCGCCCGCGCCATGGTCTCCGTCGTCATCCCGCAGGCCTTCCGCATCATCCTGCCGCCCCTGACCAACGAACTCGTCCAGCTCGTCAAGGACTCCTCGCTCGTGCTCTTCCTCGGTGTCACGCTGGAGGAGCGCGAACTGTCCAAGTTCGGCAACGACCTGGCCAGCACCACCGCCAACTCCACGCCGATCCTGGTCGCGGGCCTGTGCTACCTGCTGATCACGATCCCGCTCGGTTTCCTCGCGCGCCGCATGGAGGCCAAGGCCCGGAAGGAGATCCGGTGAGCCGCCCCGAAATCCAGGTCGAGGGTCTGCACAAGTCCTTCGGCGACAACCAGGTCCTGCGCGGCATCGACCTGGAGATCCGCCAGGGCGAGGTCGTCTGTGTGATCGGCCCGTCCGGTTCCGGCAAGTCCACCCTGCTGCGCTGCGTGAACCTCCTGGAGGAGCCCACCGGCGGCAAGGTGTTCGTCGGCGGCACCGAGGTGACCGACCCCAACGTCGACATCGACGCCGTACGCCGCCGCATCGGCATGGTCTTCCAGCAGTTCAACCTCTTCCCGCACCTCAGCGTCACCGAGAACCTCACGCTCCCGCAGCGCCGGGTCCTCGGGCGGGACAAGGCGACGGCCGGGCGGATCGCCGCCGAGAACCTGGCCCGCGTGGGCCTGTCCGAGAAGGCCGACGCCCACCCCGGCTCGCTCTCCGGCGGCCAGCAGCAGCGCGTGGCCATCGCCCGCGCGCTCGCCATGGGGCCCGAGGTCATGCTGTTCGACGAGCCGACCTCCGCGCTCGACCCGGAACTCGTCGGCGACGTCCTCGCGGTCATGCGCGGGCTCGCCGAGGAGGGCATGACCATGATGGTCGTCACGCACGAGATGAGCTTCGCCCGCGAGGTCGCCGACCGGGTCGTCTTCATGGACGGCGGCGTGATCGTCGAGGAGGGCAGCCCCGAGCAGGTCATCGGCGACCCGCGGCACGAGCGCACCCGTCACTTCCTCTCCCGCGTCCTCGACCCGGCCATGGCCGAGGTGGAGGAGGGCGCCCCCGGCACTCCCGGCTCCCCGGAGAAGAAGCCCTAGGGAACGTCCCCCGGTGCCCTGTCGGTGCCGCCCGGCCGCTCACTAAGGTGCGGTGCATGAGCGATCACGCGGTGCTGCACGTGAGGGGCCGGGTCCTGGCGGGACCCGAGGACGTCCGCGACGAGCTGTGGGTGGTCGGGGGCCGGATCTCCTACGACCGCCCCGCCGGCGCCGGCGACGTCCGTACCGTCGAGGGCTGGGCGCTGCCCGGCCTCGTCGACGCCCACTGCCACGTCGGGCTCGACGCGCACGGCCCGGTCGACGCGGACACCGCCGAGAAGCAGGCGCTGACCGACCGGGAGGCCGGCACCCTGCTCATCCGCGACGCGGGCTCGCCCTCCGACACCCGCTGGACCGACAGCCGCGAGGACCTCCCGAAGATCATCCGGGCCGGCCGGCACATCGCCCGCCCCCGCCGCTACATCCGCAACTACGCCCACGAGGTCGAACCGGACGACCTCGTCCGCCACGTCGCCCAGGAGGCCCGGCGCGGTGACGGCTGGGTCAAGCTCGTCGGCGACTGGATCGACCGCGACCTCGGCGACCTGTCGCCCTGCTGGCCCCGCGAGTCGGTCGAGGCCGCCATCGCCGAGGCCCACCGGCTCGGCGCCCGCGTCACCGCGCACTGCTTCGCCGAGAGCTCGCTGCGCGACCTGGTCGAGGCGGGCATCGACTGCGTGGAACACGCCACCGGCCTGACCGAGGACCTCGTCCCGCTCTTCGCGGACCGGGGCGTGGCGATCGTCCCGACCCTGGTCAACATCGCCACCTTCCCGCGGCTCGCGGCCGGCGGCGACAGCAAGTTCCCCCGCTGGTCCGCCCACATGCGCCGGCTGCACGAACGCCGCTACGACACCGTCCGCGGGGCCTACGACGCCGGGATCCCGGTGTACGTCGGCACGGACGCCGGCGGCTCACTGGCCCACGGCCTGGTCGCGGCCGAGGTCGCCGAACTGGTCACCGCGGGCATCCCCCCGGTGGACGCGCTCGCGGCCACCACCTGGGCGGCCCGCGCCTGGCTCGGCCGCCCCGGCCTGGAGGAGGGCGCACCGGCCGACCTCGTCGTCTACGAGTCCGACCCCCGGGCGGACGTACGCGTCCTGGCGGCGCCGCGGCGGGTGGTGCTGAACGGGCGCGTGGTGGAGTAGAGGGAGCAGAGGACCCCGGCGCAAGGCGGAGTGGCTGGAACGCGTGTGCCTGCTGATTCGAAGAGGCGTGCGGAATATTCACGAACGAGTGAAGTAACTCAGGATCGCTGACCGTTCACCCACAGTGCGTAAGGGTGGTCGGGTCCCAAGCAGTCCCGTCTGGGGGTCCCACCGCCTTGAACAGCAACAACTTCCGCATGCCCGCACGCCGTCCCGTCACCCTCGCGACCGTCGCCGCGCTCACCGCGGCTCCTCTGCTCCTCGGCGCGAGCGCGGCGCACGCGACCGGGAAGGCCGCCGGTGAGCCGTCCGGGGAGAAGGGCCGAGCCTCCGCCGTCGTCCTGCGCGCCGGGCTCGACGTCTCCCTGCTCGACAAGACCGTGCACGTCCCGCTCACGGCCTCCCTCAACGAGGTCCATGCCCCGGACAGCGCCGACCGCACGGCCCTCTCGGCCCGGCTGGACGGTGTGAACGGGGGCAGGCCCTTCGCCATGCTGGCGGCGGACGTCGCCTCCGCGAAGGCCACGGCGACCGCCGCGCGCGCCCAGGGATCGGTCCGCCTCGTCGACGCCCGCGTCCACATGCCGGGGCTGCCGCTGCTCTCCCTCGTCGAGATCGGCACGGTCACCGCCGACGCCACCTGCGAGGCCGGCAAGGCACCCACCGCCGCCGCGAACGTCCTCGGCGCGGTCACCGTCCTCGGCAAGCGCGTCACCCTCACCGCGGGCGGCCCGACCCGGGTGAGGGTCCCCGGGGTGGGCGAGGTCGCCGTCGCCTACGCCGAGCACCGCACGACGAGCCGCACGGCCGCCGCGACCGCCCTCGAACTCAAGGTGTCCGTCGACCCGCTGAAGCTCAACGTGGCGGACGTCGAGGGCACCCTGACCCTCGCCCGGGCCACCTGCGAGTCCCCGGGGCACCGCCCCGCCGGCCATCCGGTGCCGAGCCACGACCCGGCGGCCTCCCCGCTCCAGGAGGAGGCCGGAGCCGCCTCCCCGGCGCCGGCCGCCGACGCGGCTCCCGACGCAACTCCCGACGCGGCCCCCGACCTCAGGCCCCAGGCGGCGAACGCCGGCCTCGCGGACACCGGTTCCCCCTCGGCGACCCCCTACCTCGCGGGCGGCGCGCTGGCCCTGCTGCTGGTCGGCGGGGGAGTGCTCACGGTGATGCGCAGGCGCAGGAGCTGAGCCCCGGTCAGGTCAGCACGGCGGACAGGGCCCGCAGGAAGCCCCTGACCGTGGCCCTGTCCCGCACCGCGATCCGTACCCACTCCTCGCCCAGTCCCGGGAACGTGTCCCCGCGCCGCACCGCGTAGCCCAGCTCGCGCAGCCGCCGCCGCACCGAGGCGGCCCCGGGGATCCGCACGAGCACGAACGGCCCCCGCGCCGGCTCCGCCACCCGCACCCCGTACGGCGCGAACGCGGCGAGCCCGGCGACCAGCCGGTCCCGGTCCGCCGCGATCCGGTGCGCCGCGTGCGCCGCCTCCGCCAGCGCGCGCGGCGCCACGCACGCCTCGGCGGCGGCCAGGGCGGGCGTGGAGACGGGCCACAGCGGCTGCGCCCGCTCCAGTGCCGCGACGGTCTCGGGGGCGGCCAGCACGTACCCGATGCGCAGCCCCGCCAGCCCCCACGTCTTGGTCAGACTGCGGAGCACCACGAGGCCGGGCACGTCCGTCCGCCCGGCCAGCGACTCCCGCTCGCCGGGCACCGCGTCCATGAACGCCTCGTCGACCACGAGCGTCCGCCCGGGACGGGCGAGCCGGACCAGGCTCTTCGCGGGATGCAGCACGGAGGTGGGGTTCGTCGGGTTGCCGGCCACCACCAGGTCCGCGTCCCCGGGCACGGCCGCCGGGTCCAGCCGGAAGCCGTCCTCCGCCCGCAGCAGCACCCGGTCCACCGTGTGCCCGGCGTCCCGCAGCGCCGCCTCGGGCTCGGTGAACTGCGGGTGCACGACGACCGGCCGGCGCACCTTCAGCGCCCGCGCCAGCAGGACGAACGCCTCCGCCGCCCCCGCCGTCAGCAGCACCCGCTCCACCGGCAGCCCGTGCCGCGCCGCCACCGCCGCGCGGGCCGCCCGCCCGTCCGGGTAGGCGGCGAGCGAGGACAGCGACGCGGCGATCCGGTCCCGCAGCCAGGCCGGCGGCGTGTCCGCGCGGACGTTGACGGCGAGATCGGTCAGCGCGGCGCCGTCGTCCCGCACCTCGGCGTCCCCGTGGTGCCGCAGGTCCGGGCCGCCGTCCCCGCCCCCCACGCAGTCCCCCACGCAGTCCGCCACGCCGTCTCCCGCGCCGTCCTGGCCGTGTCCGCCGTCCGCTCCGCGCCCGGTGCGATCAGTGCGCATGGCTGTGCGAGTGCCCCCCGTGAGGGTGGTGCCCGTGCCCGGACCCGTGGTGGTGGCCGTCGTCGTCGGGGTGGAAGTGCGGCTGCTGCGGCAGCCCCACCTTGTCCGCGAACCCCGGCAGCGCGATCCGGTACACGCACGAGTCGCAGTTCATGCGTACGTCGCCCTTGACGGCCTCCTCGTACCGCTCCATCACCAGGTCCAGCAGCTCCGGCTCCGGACCGATGACGTCCGCCGAGCGCACCTCGGTCTCCGGGTGCGCGGCGGCCCACTCCTCCGTCTGCCGCCGCACCCGCTCCGGCAGGATCCCGGTGAACAGGAAGTACGGCAGCACCACGATCCGCCGCGCCCCGAGCCGCGCGCAGCGGTCCAGTCCGCTCGGCACGTCCGGTGCCGCCAGCGACACGAACGCCGTCTCCACACCGGCGTACCCGCGCCCCTCCCACAGCAGCCGGGCCGCCTTGTGCACCTCGGCGTTGGCGTCCGGGTCGGTGGAACCGCGCCCCACCAGCAGCACCGTCACCTCCGCGCGCTCCTCGGGCGTGGCGGCGGAACCGAGGGCCTCGTCGAGGCGCCGCTCCAGCACGCTCAGCAGCGCCGGATGCGGGCCCAGCGGCCGGCCGTAGGTGTACGAGATGCCCGGGTGCCGGTCCTTCTCGCGGGACAGCGCCGCCGGTATGTCGCCCTTGGCGTGCCCGGCGGACACCAGCATCAGCGGGACCGCGGCGAACCGCCGCACACCCCGTTCGACCAGCTCGGCGACGGCGTCGCCGAGCGGCGGCGGGGACAGCTCGATGAAGCCTCCCGCGACGGGCAGCTGGGGATTGCGGCGGCCGAGTTCCCGTACGAAGTCGCGGAACGCCTCGGCTCCGGCCTCGTCCCGGGTGCCGTGGCCGGCGACGAGCAGGGCGGGCGGCTGGGGGGTCACGGGGTCTCCTTCGGAGTGATCGGGTGGTACAGCAGGGCGTTGAGCGCGGCGGCGGCGACCGCCGAACCGCCCTTCTCGGAGACGTTGCTCACGGCGGGCAGCCCGCTCGCGCGCAGCGCCTCCTTGGACTCGGCCGCGCCGACGAAGCCGACGGGCAGACCGATGACGAGCGCGGGGGAGGCGTCCAGGGTCAGCAGTTCCTCCAGGGCGGTCGGCGCACAGCCGATCACCCACAGGGCGCCGGGCCCGACCTGCTCATGGGCGAGCCGGACCGCGTGGGCCGAGCGGGTCAGCCCGGGTCCCGACCGGGCGTCCTTCAGCCGGCACACGGTCCGGCGGCGGGTGATGCCGGCCGCGACCATCTCCACGTCCACGACCACCGGCGCCCCGGCGTGCAGCGCGGCGTGCGCCCGCTCCAGGTCGCCCTCGGCCAGGACGAGGTCGTCCGCGTACTCCAGGTCGGCCGCGGAGTGGATGACCCGCTCCACCACGGCCCGGGTGAGCGGCGGCAGGTGCGAGGTGTCCAGGCGGGCGCGCAGCCGCCGGAACGACTCCTGCTCGATGGGGTGGACCACACGGTCCGCGGGGTCCGAGAACCCGGGCGCGGCCGCCGCAGGCGCGGGGCTCGGAGGGATCGCGGGGTTCATCGGGCGTCCTCCCGTGTGCCGCTCGCCTGCCAGCGGTAGCCGCGCGGGGTCACCATCCGCCCGGCGATGTTCCGGGTCGCGGTGTTGCCCACGGTGACCACCGTCATCATGTCGACGGTCGCCGGGTCCAGCGCGGCCAGTGTGGTCAGCCGGCTCGACTCGTCGGGGCGCGAGGCGTTGCGCACGACCCCGGCCGGGGTCTCCGGCTCCCGGTGCTCCGCGAGGATCGCGAGCGCCTTCGGCAACTGCCAGTCGCGGCCCCGGGAACGCGGGTTGTAGAAGGTGACGACGATGTCCGCCTCGGCCGCCGCCCGTACCCGCCGCTCGATGACCTCCCACGGCGTGTGCAGGTCGGACAGGCTGATCGACACGTGGTCGTGGCCCAGCGGCGCGCCCAGGACCGCCCCGGCGGCCAGCGCCGCCGTCACGCCCGGCACCCCGACCACGTCGATGTCGTCCGAGGCCTCCGCGAGCGCGGGCGACGCCATCGCGTACACCCCCGCGTCCCCGCTGCCGATCAGCGCCACCGCGTGGCCCGCGCGGGCCTCCGCGACCGCCGTACGGGCCCGTTCCTCCTCGGCCCCCAGCCCGGACTCCAGCACCCGGGTGCCCGGCCGCAGCAGATCGCGGATCTGGTCGACGTACTGGTCGAGCCCCACCACCACCGAGGCCCGCCGCAGTTCGCCGGCCGCGCGCGGGGTCAGCAGGTCCCGGGCGCCCGGCCCGAGCCCCACCACCGCGAGCCGCCCGCGCCCCGGACGCCGTACGACGGCACAGGTCGCCATCGCGGGCCGGCCGTCGGCACGCGCGGACTTCCGCTTGGGCACGAGGAGTTCACCGCCGCGCGCGAGCGCCGCGGCCTCCGCCACCGACGGCGTCCCGACGGCCGCGAGGGGCGCCCCGGACGGGTTCGGCACCTCGACGGCCGCCAGCTCCCGCGCCGGGTGCACCACCAGGGGAACCCCCAGCCGTGCGGCCGCCGACACGATGCCCGGCTCCTCCGACTTGGCCTCCACGGTGGCGAGTTCGGCCACCGACGCGGCCGACAGGCCGGCGTCCCGCAGCGCCTCCTCGATCAGCGCGAGCACCTCCTCGGCCGGCGCCCCCTTGGAGGCGCCCACCCCGACGACCAGCGACGGCGGCCGCAACAGCACCTCGCGCGCACCCGGTTCGACGGCCCGGTCGGTGAGCCGGACGGTGTACGACCCGTGCTCCGAGACCGGCAGCGCGGGCAGCGGCCACGCGAAGTCGGCCTCCAGGGCGACGGGTTCGCCGTCCAGCAGGGCACGCGACACCGTGGCGACCGCGCCTTCGAAGGGGAATCCGAGGGTGTCCAGACCCGGCAGGCCCACGGCGTCCGTCGCGGTCGTCACCACCGGCTCGGCGCCGAGCAACGCGCCCACCTCACGGGCGAGTTCGTTGGCCCCGCCGCCGTGCCCGCCGAGCAGCGACACCGCGAACCGGCCGGACTCGTCCACGCACACCACGCCCGGGTCGGACGCCTTGCCGGCGAGCAGTGGCGCGAGCAGCCGTACCACCGCGCCCGTCGCCAGGAAGCACACCAGCTGCTCGCACTCCGCGAAGGCGAGCCGCACGGCCTCCCCGACGGGAGCGTCGTACACACGGGTCCGGTCCGGCCAGGCCGCGGCCAGCCGGTCGCGCGCCGCCGCCCCCGCCGCGGTGGCGGAAATGAGGCCGATCACTGGGCAACTCCTTCATCGGGTGCGGGGGTTCTCACGCCCCACAGCAGGAAAACGGGATTGGTGGCGGCCAGCCGGGTCACGTCCCCGGGCAGCGGCGCCAGCCGCGACGACTGCAGCAGCACGCCGTCGCAGGTGAACCCGGCGCGGGTCAGCGCCTCGCGCGCCGCGGGCACCCGGTCCAGCGCGGCCATGGCGACGACCACGGTCCGCCGGGCCCGCCGCGCGCACGCGCCGACCACGGCGGGCAGCTCGCGTCCGCCGCCGCCGACGAACACGGCGTCGGGGTCGTCGGCGAGGCCGGACAGCGCGTCCGGCGCGGTGCCGTGCACCACGCGCACGCCGACGCCGTGCGCCCGCGCGTTGGCGCTGATCCGCTCCACGCCGTCCGGGGCCTTCTCCACGGCGACCACGGCCGCGCCGAGCCGCGCGCACTCCACGGCCACCGAGCCCGAGCCCGCGCCGACGTCCCACACCAGGTCGCCCGGGCCGGGCCCGAGCCGGGCCAGCGCCAGCGCCCGCACCTCGAACTTCGTGATCATCGAGTCCCGGTGCGCGAACGCGCTCTCCTCCAGGGCCCAGCGGGAGGGCCGGCCGGGAAGCCCGGCGACCGTGCGCATGCCGTCCGCCTCCCGTGCCTCGTCCAGGCAGAGCACGACGCTCACCGCCGTGCCCCAGTCGCGGGCGGCGGCCTCGGCGGGCGTCACCCGCTCCACCCGCTCGTGCTCCGGATCGCCGAGCGCGCGCACCACGACGAGCGTCCGCCGCGCAGGGCCGTGCGCGCCCCCACCGCCGTCGTGACCGACGCCGGTGCCCGCGCTGATGTCCGCGCCGGTGCCGGTGCCGGTGTGGGTGCCTGTGCCTGTGCCTGTGCTGGTGCCTGTGCCCATGCCGACGCCTATGCCGGTGCCGGTGTTGGCACCGACGCCCCTGCCGGTTCCGGTGCCGCTGTCCGTGTCCGTGTCCGTGTCCGTGTCCGTGCCGACGCCCATGTCGGTCCCGGTCCCGGTCCCGGTGCCCGTGCCCGGCCCCGGTCCCGTGTCCTCCGTGTCGGCGGCCAGCGCGGCGCCCAGCTCGGCCGGGCCGGAGCCGGGCCCGGTCAGCACGGCCACCTTCGGGTGCGCCCGGCACAGGTTGACGGCCGTCCGCAGCGCGCGCCCGTGCGCGCTGACCACGACCGCGTCGTCCCAGGGCAGCCCGATCCGCGCGAACGCGCCGGACACCGACGACACCCCCGGCCGCACGTCCAGCAGCCCCGCCCCGAACCGTTCGGCCAGCGCCCGCACGATCCCGAAGAACCCGGGATCGCCGGAGGCCAGCACGGTCACCGGCCGCTTCTCGGCCACCCGCTCCGCGATCGCGTCCAGGGCCGGCGCCAGCGGACCGAGCACGATCCGCTCCGCACCCGCGGGCAGCTCCGCGGCGTCCAGATGCCGCCGCCCGCCGACCACCAGCGCGGCCCCGGCGAGCGCGTCACCGGGAACCGGCGCGCCCGTCCCCGTGCCGACGACCGTGATCAACTGCTCGCCCCCCGCTCGCGCAGCGCCCGCCGCGCCTCGGGGTCGGCCTTGCGATGGCCGTGGAAGTGACCGGGGTGGTAGAGGTGCGAACGGGTGCCGTGGGCGTCCAGGGCCGCGCCGACCAGGAAGAGGGTGTGCTTCCAGAGCTTGTGCTCCTTGACCGTCTCCTCCAGCGTCCCGACCGTGCACCGCACGATCAGCTCCTCCGGCCAGGTCGCCTGGTGGGCGACGACGACGGGGGTGGAGGTCGGGTAGCCGCCCTCCAGCAGCTCGCGCACCAGCTGGCCGCTGCGCGCCGCCGAGAGGAAGACCGCCATGGTGGTGCCGTGCCGGGCGAACTCCCGCACCTCCTCACCGGGCGGCATCGGCGTCTTGCCGCCGCCGAGCCGGGTGAGGATCACGGACTGGGCCACCTCCGGGACGGTCAGCTCCCGCTGGGCGAGCGCCGCGACGGCGGAGAAGGAGGAGACGCCCGGCACGATCTCCGTGGCGATCCCGATCTCCGCGCACCGGTCCACCTGCTCCTGCGTCCCGCCCCACAGCGCCGGGTCGCCGGAGTGGATCCGCGCCACCCGCAGGCCCGTGTCGTGCGCCCGCCGGTAGACGGCCACGACGTCCTCCAGGGACATCACCGCCGAGTCGAGGATCTCGGCGCCCTCGCGCGCGTGGTCGAGCACGTCCGCCTGCACCAGGCTGGCCGCCCAGATCACCACGTCCGCCTCGGCGATCGCGCGCGCGGCACGGAACGTCAGCAGATCGGCGGCGCCGGGACCGGCACCGACGAACGTCACCTTGCCGGTGGGGGCATCGGCCATGGGAAGAAGGTCCTCTCGGAAGGGGGACGTGGGGTGCCGGACGGCACCTCGGGGATGGCGTGAATACGGTGATGGGATGGGAGGAAAGTCAGAATCTGGTGTGTTTTGTGAGGCGCTGGATGTGCGCAAAGGGGCCTCCATCGGATAGCAAGTCCCTATGGCGGTCTTCGTCGCGCTCGGCGCGTTCCTGATGACGCTGGCCGGCGGCTGGACGGCACAGCGTGTGACCGACCGTCGCCACCTGGTCCTGGGCCTCGCGGGCGGCCTGATGCTGGGCGTGGTCGGCCTCGACCTGCTGCCGGAGGCGCTGCGCGCGGCCGGCGACGAGATCTTCGGCGTACCCGCCGCCCTGCTGCTCTTCGTGGCCGGATTCCTCCTGGCCCACCTCGTCGAACGCACCCTGGCCGCACGCCAGGCCGCGCACGGCGGGGACGAGCACGACCACCGGGCGCCCGAAGTGGGCCTGACGGCCGCCGCGGCGATGGTGGGCCACAGCGCCATGGACGGCGTGGCGATCGGCGCGGCCTTCCAGGTGGGCGGCGGCATGGGCGCGTCCGTCGCGCTCGCCGTGATCGCGCACGACTTCGCCGACGGCTTCAACACCTTCACGCTCACGAGCCTGTACGGCAACGACCGCCGCCGGGCCCTGGCGATGCTGCTGGCCGACGCCGTCGCCCCCCTGCTGGGCGCCCTGTCGACGATCTTCTTCCACATCCCGGAAGCGCTGCTCGGCGGCTATCTCGGCCTCTTCGGGGGCGTGCTGCTCTACCTGGCGGCCGCCGAGATCCTCCCCGAGGCCCACCACGAGCACCCGGCCCGCTCCACCCTGTTGTTCACGATCGCCGGCGCCGCGTTCATCTGGCTGGTGGTCGGCGTCTCCGGCGGCTGAGCCCCGCGTCCGCCTCACAGCTTCCCGCCCCGTCCGCCCTCGCGCCGCGGGGGCGCGATCAGCGTGGAGAGGTACGGCAGGGGCGCCCCGTCCAGCTCCGCCGCCGGACGCACCGACTCCTCCGCGAGGCCGAGCGCCGACCCCCACACCGCGTCGTCGATCCGCCCGGTCTCCCGCAGCGCCTCGGCGACCTCGGCGGCCTGCCGCCCGAACTTGTACGCCACCACCGTCCCCGGCCCGGCCAGCGCCTCCTTGAGCGCCGCCGCGCCCGCCGTCACCGGCACCAGGGTCAGCGGCTCGGTCCCCTCGGTCAGCACGGCGCCCGACCGCGCCGCGAGATCCTGCATCGCGGTGATCCCGGGCACCGTCTCGATCACCGCGTCCGGCACCAGCTCCGCGACGGTCTGCGCCAGGTACGTGAACGTCGAGTACACGTTGGGGTCCCCGATGGTCGCGAAGGCCACCGACCGGTGTTCGGTGAGCAGCGCGGCGACCCGGGCGCCCGCCGCGTCCCACGCGGCCTCCCGGCGCGCCCGGTCCGTCCGCTCGTTCAGCGCGAACACCACCCGGACGATCTTCTCCGGCGCCACGTAGTGCGCCACCGTCGCCTCGGCCCGGCCCCGCTCGCCGGTGTCCATCACCGGGACGACGACGACCTCGGCCGCGCGCAGCGCCCCGACCCCCTTCACGGTCACCAGCTCCGGGTCACCGGGACCCATCCCGACTCCGACCAGCCTGCTGCTCATGACGTCCGGCACCTCTCCACGAACCTTCGGGCCGCACCGGGCTCGGCCGCCCAGTGCGTGTGCAGATAACTCGCGTGCACGCCCCCCTGCACGAACCCCTCGACCCGCCGCTCCGGCGCCGTCAGCCCCCAGGCGGGAGCGGCACCGGCGCCGGGCTCCACGACCGTGCGGTGGAACTCGTGGCCCCGCGTCCGGGTCCCGGCGGCGGCCAGCACGCTGTCCCCGACCGCCACGGCGTCCCGGTAGCCGAGCGTCAGCCGCTCGGTCATCCGCGCGGTGGCGTCCAGCACCCCGCACATGGGGCGCCCGTCCAGCTCCCGGCACAGATAGAGCAGCCCGGCGCACTCGGCGGCCACGGGGGACCCGCCGAGGGCCAGCGCGGCGATCTCCTCCCGCAGCGCCTTGTTGGCGGACAGCTCACCGGCGTACACCTCGGGGAACCCGCCGCCGACGACCAGCCCCGCCGTGCCCTCCGGCAGCCCCTCGTCCCGCAGCGGGTCGAACGTGACGACCTCGGCACCGGCCGCGGCGAGCAGCTCGGCGTGCTCGGCGTAGGAGAACGTGAAGGCGGGACCGCCGGCGACCGCGACGACCGGCCGCGGCCCCGCCTGGGACGGCGGCCCGGGCAGGGCCGCGAGGGCCTCGGCCGGGTCCCAGGCGGGACCGGTCAGCGTGCCGGCGCCGCGCGCCAGCGCGGCCAGCGCCTCCAGGTCGCAGCCCGCCTCGACCTGCGCGGCCATCGCCGCGACGGCGTCGACCGCGGAGGAGCGCCGCTCGGCCACCGGCACCAGCCCCAGGTGCCGCGACGGCGTGTCCACCTGGGCCGTGCGCCGCAGCACACCCAGCACCGGCACCCCGGCCGAGTCCAGCGCCTCCCTGAGCAGGGACTCGTGCCGGTCCGACCCGACCTTGTTCAGGATCACGCCCCCGACCCGCACCTGCGGGTCCCACGAGGCGAACCCGTGCACCAGCGCCGCGACCGACCGCGACTGCGAGGAGGCGTCCACGACCAGCACCACCGGTGCCCGCAGCAGCTTGGCGACATGCGCCGTGGACGCGAGTTCCCCCTCGCCCGCGGCCCCGTCGTACAGCCCCATCACGCCCTCGACGACGGCGATGTCGCAGCCCCGCGCCCCGTGCAGGAACAGCGGGGCGACCAGCCCGGGGCCGCACAGGTACGCGTCGAGATTGCGGCCCGTACGGCCCGTGGCGAGCGCGTGGTAGCCCGGGTCGATGTAGTCCGGCCCGACCTTGTGCGGGGACACGGCGAGCCCCCGCGCGGCGAACGCGGCCATCAGCCCGGTCGCGACGGTGGTCTTGCCGCTGCCGGACGACGGCGCGGCGACGACCAGCCGGGGCACGGAGGCGGAGGTGCTCACCACTCGATGCCCCTCTGGCCCTTCTGGCCCGTGTCCATGGGGTGCTTCACCTTGGACATGTCCGTCACGAGGTCCGCGAAGTCCACCAGCTTCTCCGGCGCGTTCCGCCCGGTGATCACCACGTGCTGGGTGCCCGGCCGGTCCCGCAGCACCGAGACCACCTCGTCGGTGTCGATCCATCCCCAGTGCATCGGGTACGCGAACTCGTCCAGCACGTAGAGCCGGTAGGTCTCGGCGGCCAGGTCCCGCTTGACCTGCTCCCAGCCCTCCCGGGCCTTCTCCTCGTTGGTCGCGTTGTCGCCCTGGAGATCACGCTGGACCCAGGACCAGCCCTCGCCCATCTTGTGCCAGGCGACGCTGCCGCCCTCGCCGGAGTCCCCGAGCACCCGCAGCGCCCGTTCCTCGCCGACCTTCCACTTCGCCGACTTGACGAACTGGAACACCCCGACCGGCCACCCCTGGTTCCACGCCCTGAGCGCGAGACCGAACGCGGCGGTCGACTTGCCCTTGCCGACGCCCGTGTGCACGACCACGAGCGGCCGGTTGCGCCGCTGGCGTGTCGTCAGTCCGTCGTCGGGTACGACACTCGGCTGTCCCTGCGGCATCACGCGGCCCTCCTCGACGTCCCCTGCACATCCCTGACCAGCCCGGCGATCGCGTCCGCCCGCAGCTCCTCCAGCGTCACCGCCGTGCCGCCCAGCCCGTCCGCGAGCCGCCCCGCGAGCCCGAGCCGCACCGGACCCGACTCGCAGTCCACGACCACGGAGGCCGTGTCCCCGGCCGCGAACAGCCCCGCCGCCCGCCCGGCCAGCGCGACCGGCTCCGGGCCACCGGTGGCCCGCCCGTCGGTCACCACCACGAGCAGCGCCCGCCGCGCCGGATCCCGCAGCCGCTCCACCCGCAGCACCTCGTGCGCCTTGAGCAGCCCCGCCGCGAGCGGGGTACGGCCACCGGTCGGCAGCGACTCCAGGCGCGCGGCCGCGGCGTCCACGGAGGAGGTCGGCGGCAGCGCGACCTCGGCCGAGGCCCCCCGGAAGGTCACCAGCCCCACCTTGTCCCGCCGCTGGTAGGCGTCGAGGAGCAGCGACAGCACGGCACCCTTCACGGCGCTCATCCGCTGCCGCGCCGCCATCGACCCGGAGGCGTCGACCACGAACAGCACGAGGTTGGACTCGCGGCCCTCGCGCGTCGCCTGCCGCAGATCGTCCCGGCGCAGCACCAGCCCCGGACCCGAGCGCCCGCGCGCCCGCTGGTGCGGTGCGGCGGCCTGCACGGTGGCGGCCAGGTGCAGCCTGGTCAGCGCGCCCTGGGGACGCCGGGCCCCCGTGGTCCGCCCGTGCTCGGTGCGCGCCCGTGAGCGCCGCCCGGCGGCTCCCTCGCCGAGACCCGGCACGCTCAGCACCCGGGCCCGGAACGGCTCGGCCGCCCGTACGGGCGCCTGCTCGCCCGCGCCGGCACCGGCCGCCTGCGGCTCGCCGCCCTCGCCGCCCTCACCGTTTTCGCCGGTCCCGTCCGGGGCGCCCGTGTCACCGCCGGCCGGTCCCTCGTCCGGCGACGGCTGCCCGCCACCGCCGTCAGGGCCGTCAGGGTCGGGGTCGTCGTCCCCGGAGAACTCCTCCAGCGTCTCGTCCAGCTTGTCCTCGTCCAGCCCCGGCGCGTCGAACGGGTTGCGCCGCCGCCGGTGCGGCAGCGCCAGCAGCGCGGCCTGCCGCACGTCCTCGGCGAGCACGTCGGTCCGCCCCGCCCACGCGGCCAGCGCGGTGGCGGTCCGCGCCATCACGATGTCGGCCCGCATGCCGTCGACCTCGAAGGCCGCGCAGGTCGCCGCGATCTGCCTGAGCGCCGCGTCGCCCAGCCGCACCCGCGGCAGCACCGCCCGCGCCGCCGCGATCCGCTGCCGTACGGCGGCCTCCTCGGCGGCCCACCGCGCGGCGAAGCCCGCCGGGTCGTCGTCGTACGCCAGCCTGCGCCGCACCACCTCCACCCGCTGGTCCGGTTCGCGCGAGGCCGCGACCTCCACCGTCAGACCGAACCGGTCCAGCAGTTGCGGCCGCAGCTCGCCCTCCTCGGGGTTCATGGTCCCGACCAGCAGGAACCGCGCCGCGTGCCGTACGGACACGCCCTCGCGCTCCACATAGGAGGCGCCCATGGCGGCCGCGTCCAGCAGAGCGTCAATGAGGTGGTCGTGGAGGAGGTTGACCTCGTCGACGTAGAGGATGCCCCGGTGGGCCTGTGCCAGGAGGCCCGGCTCGAAGGACTTCACGCCGTCGGCCAGGGCGCGTTCGATGTCGAGCGACCCGACGAGCCGGTCCTCGGAGGCGCCGACGGGGAGTTCGACCAGCCGCGCCGGACGGGAACCGGAGGCCTCCGGCGCGTGCGGGCCGTCCGGGCAGGCCGGGTCGGGGGCGCCGGGATCGCAGGAGAACCGGCAGCCGGAGACGACGTCCACGGCCGGCAGCAGCGCGGACAGCGCCCGCACCGCGGTCGACTTGGCGGTGCCCTTCTCGCCGCGCACCAGTACACCACCGACCGCCGGGGACACGGCGTTCAGCAGCAGCGCGAGCCGCAGGTCGTCCTGGCCGACGACGGCCGTGAACGGAAAGGGGGTGGTCACTTCTCGTCGCCCTCCAGGTCGCCTTCGAGTTCCAGATAGGTGGCGCGCAGCCGTTCCAGCGTGTCCGGGTCCGGCTCCGCCCACAGGCCCCGGTCCGCCGCCTCCAGCAGGCGTTCGGTGATGCCGCGCAGCGCCCAGGGGTTGGACTTCCGCATGAAGTCCTGGTTCTCCGGCGAGAACACGTACTCGGCGCTGAGCTTCTCGTACATCCAGTCGTCGACCACGCCCGCGGTCGCGTCGTACCCGAACAGGTAGTCCACGGTCGCCGCCATCTCGAAGGCGCCCTTGTAGCCGTGTCTGCGCATCGCCGCCATCCAGCGGGGGTTGACCACGCGGGCTCGGAAAACGCGGTGGGTCTCCTCGCCGAGAGTCCTCGTCCTCACCTGATCCGGCACGGCCGAATCACCCACGTATGCCTCGGGGTTGTCCCCGGTCAGATGCCGCACCATGGCGACCATGCCGCCGTGGTACTGGAAATAGTCGTCGGCATCCGCGATGTCATGCTCTCTGGTGTCCACGTTCTTCGCCGCCACCGCGATCCGCCGGAACGCCGTCTCCATGTCCCCGCGCGCCGCCCGCCCGTCGAGCCCGCGCCCGTAGGCGTAGCCGCCCCACACCGCGTACACCTCGGCGAGGTCGGCGTCGGAGCGCCAGTTGCGGGCGTCGATCAGCGGCAGCAGGCCCGCGCCGTACGCCCCCGGCTTGGAGCCGAAGATGCGGGCGGTCGCCCGCCGCCGGTCGCCGTGCCCGGCGGTGTCCTCCTCCACGTGCGCCCGCACGTAGTTGGACCCGGCCGGCTCCTCCAGCTCCGCCACCGCCCGCACCGCGTCGTCGATCAGCGCGACCACGTGCGGGAACGCGTCCCGGAAGAAGCCGGAGATGCGGACCGTGACGTCGATGCGCGGGCGGCCCAGCTCCGCCAGGGGGACCACCTCGAACCCGGTCACCCGGCGCGAGGCGTCGTCCCAGACCGGGCGGCAGCCCAGCAGCGCGAGGATCTCGGCGATGTCGTCGCCCTGGGTGCGCATGGCCGAGGTGCCCCACACGGTCAGGCCGACCGACTTCGGGTAGGACCCGGTGTCCTTCAGATGACGCCGCACGAGCGAGTCCGCGAGGGCCTGCCCGACCTCCCAGCTCAGCCGGGAGGGAATGGCCTTGGGGTCGACCGAGTAGAAGTTGCGCCCCGTCGGCAGCACGTTGACGAGCCCGCGCGTCGGGGATCCCGACGGACCCGCCGGGACGTAACCGCCGTCCAGCGCGCGCAGGATGTGCCCGATCTCGTCGGTGGTCCGCGCGAGCCGGGGCACGACCTCCGCGCAGGCGAAGTCCAGCACCGCCTCCGCGTCGGCGAGCCCGAAGCCGAGCACCTCGCGCAGGACGCCCGGCACCGCCGAACCGTCCCACTCCCGCGCCTCCATGGCCTCCGCGATCCGCCGGCACAGGTGTTCCAGCAGGTCGATCGCGTCGGACGCCGTACGCGAGGGGCCCGGCGCCAGGTCCGTCAGCTCCACCGGCACCTTCACCGGCGCGCCCGGCTCGGCCAGCAACTCCTTCTCCACCAGCCCGAAACGCTCCGCGAGCGAGGCCCGCAGACCCGGCAGCGCGTTCGCCTGTCCGCCCCACACCTGCGAGGCGCGCAGCACCGCCAGCACCAGGTTCACCCGCGGCTCGCCCACCGGGCCGCCGCCCAGGATGTGCAGGCCGTCCCGGATCTGCACGTCCTTGATCTCGCACAGATAGCCGTCGATGTGCATGACGAACTCGTCGAAGTCGCCGTCGTCCGGCTGCTCGGCCACGTGCAGGTCGTGGTGGAGCTCGGCGGCCTTGACCAGCGTCCAGATCTGGGCGCGCACGGCCGGTGCCTTCGCCGGGTCCAGGTCGGAGACGAGCGCGTACTCGTCGAGGAGCTGCTCCAGCTTGGCCAGGTCCCCGTAGGTGTCGGCGCGTGCCATCGGCGGCACCAGGTGGTCCACCACGGTGGCGTGCCCGCGCCGCTTGGCCTGGGTGCCCTCGCCGGGGTCGTTGACGATGAACGGGTAGACGAGGGGGAGTTCGCCCTGCACGGCGTCCGGGGCGCACCCGCGGGACAGCCCCAGCCCCTTGCCGGGCAGCCACTCCATGGTGCCGTGCTTGCCCATGTGCACGATCGCGTCCGCGCCGAAGCTGTTCTCCAGCCAGCGGTAGGCGGCCATGTAGTGGTGGGAGGGCGGCATGTCGGGGTCGTGGTAGATCGCGATCGGGTTCTCGCCGAAGCCGCGCGGCGGCTGGATCATCACGACGGCGTTCCCGAACCGCAGCGAGGCGAGGACGATGTCGTCGCCGTCCACGTAGAGACCGCCCGGCGGTTCGCCCCAGGCCTCCAGCATGGCGTCCCGCAGCGCGGGGTCGAGCCGGTCGAACCAGGCCCGGTAGTCCGCGAGCGGCACCCGCGCGGGCGCCGCCGCGAGCTGCTCCTCGGTCAGCCACTCGACGTCGTGGCCGCCGGCGGCGATGAGCCGGTGGATCAGCTCGTCGCCCTCGGCGGGGTGCCCGGTGACCCCGTACCCGGCGTCCCGCAGCGCGTCCAGCACCCGGACCGCCGAGGCGGGCGTGTCCAGGCCGACCGCGTTGCCGACCCGGGAGTGCTTCGTCGGGTAGGCGGTGAAGACCAGCGCGATCCGCTTCTCCGCGTTCGGCTTGTGCCGCAGCACGGCGTGCCGTACGGCGATCCCGGCCACCCGTGCGGCCCGCTCGGGGTCGGCGACGTACACCGGGACCTCGTCGGGGCCCTGCTCCTTGAAGGAGAACGGCACGGTGATCAGCCGTCCGTCGAACTCCGGGATCGCGACCTGCATCGCCGCGTCCATGGGGGACAGCGCGGCGTCCGACTCCTGCCACGCGGCACGCGAGGAGGTGAGACAGAGCCCCTGCAGCACCGGGACGCCGAGGTCGGCGAGCGCCCCGATGTCCCACGCCTCCTCGTCACCGCCCGCCGAGGCCTGCGAGGCGTGCGTGCCGCCCGCGGCCAGCACGGTGGCGACCAGGACGTCCGCCCGCCCCAGCAGCTCGTACAGTCCGGCGTCCGCGCCGCGCAGCGAACCGCAGTACACGGGAAGGGCGTTGGCGCCGCGCGCCTCGATCGCGTCGCACAGGGTGTCCACGAAGGCGGTGTTGCCGCCGAGCTGGTGGGCCCGGTAGAAGAGCACGCCCACGGTCGGCCGGCCCGGCACGAGCGCCCGCTCGCCGCGCACCCCGAACTCCGGCATTTGGCGCGGCTCCTCGAAGCCCTCGCCGGTCAGCAGCACGGTGTCGGACAGGAACCGGGACAGCTCCAGCAGATTGCCCGGGCCGCCCTCGACCAGGTACCTCAGCGCCTCGGCCACCACGCCGGCGGGCACCGACGACTCGGCCATCAGCTCGGCGTCCGGCACGCTCTCGCCGCCCAGCAGCACGGTCGGCACGCCGGACGCGCGCAGCGCGGCCAGACCGTCCTCCCAGGCGCGCTTGCCGCCCAGCAGCCGTACGACCGCGATGTCCGCGCCCTCGACCAGGCCGGGCAGTTCGGCGGCGACGTCCACCCGGACCGGGTTGCCGATGCGGTATCCGGCGCCGGAGGCCCGGGCCGCCAGCAGATCGGTGTCGGCGGTCGACAACAACAACACTGTGCTCATGCGGGCGCTCCCGGTGGGATGAAAGGCAGTCCTTGCGGCGCGCCCGACTCGATGAGCCGCCAGAGCGCGCCGGTGTCCGCGTGCTGTTCGATCAGGTCGCCGAGCCGGTCGAGCTGCTCCTCGCGCAGCGCGGCGAAGGAGGTGTCGGGGGCCGGTACGAAGCGGCGCCCCGCGGCGGCGGCCACCTCGCGCAGGAAGGCCCGGCGGAAGCCGTCCGACTCCAGGGAGCCGTGCCAGTGCGTGCCCCAGGTGTGGCCCACCCGGCAGCCGTCCAGGCTCCGCCCCCGGTCGTCGGTCATGAACCCCTCGCCGCCGAGGACCTCGGCGACCCCGTGGTGGATCTCGTACCCCTCGACCCGCTCGCCGAGGGCGAGACCGGCCGGCCGGGCCAGGGTCTTCTCGCGGGCGAAGCGCACCCGCACGGGAAGGACGCCGAGCCCGGGGACCGCGCCGGCGCGCGACTCGACCTCGTCGTCGATGTGCTCGCCGAGCAGCTGATAGCCGCCGCAGACGCCCAGCACCGGGCGCCCCTCGGCGGCCCTGCGCACGAGCGCGTCGGCGAGGCCCCGCTCGCGCAGCCACTGAAGGGCCCGAACGGTCCCGCGGGTGCCCGGCACCACCACGAGGTCGGCGTCGGCGAGTTCCTCGGGCCGGTCCACGAACCGCACGACCACGCCCGGTTCGGCGGCCAGCGCGTCCACGTCGGTGAAGTTCGACATCAGCGGGATCGCGCAGACCGCGACCCGCAGCACGTCCTCGCCGTGCGGGGGAGCCACCGTCGACTCCCGTACCGTGCCGCGCAGGGAGACCCTGAGGCCGTCCTCCTCGTCGATGCCGAGGCCGTGCCGGAACGGCAGCACGCCGTAGGTGCCGCGGCCGGTGAGCCCGTGCAGCATGTCCAGGCCGGGCTCCAGCAGCGAGACGTCCCCGCGGAACTTGTTCACCAGGAACCCGGCGACCAGCTCCTGGTCCTCGGGCGAGAGCAGGGCGAGCGTGCCGTAGAAGGAGGCGAAGACGCCGCCGCGGTCGATGTCGCCGACGACGAGCACGGGCAGCCGCGCCCCGCGCGCGACGCCCATGTTGACGATGTCGGTGCGCCGCAGATTGATCTCGGCCGGCGAACCGGCCCCTTCGCAGATCACCGCGTCGTACGTGCTCCGCAGTTCGGCCAGGCAGTCCAGCACCGTGCCGAGCAGCCGCTGCTGCCGTCCTCCGTGGTAGCCGCGCGCGCTCATCTCGCCCACCGCCCGGCCCAGCAGCACCACTTGGCTGCTCTGCTCGCCGCCCGGCTTGAGCAGCACCGGGTTCATCAGCGCGGTCGGCTCGGTCCGGCACGCCTGGGCCTGCATGGCCTGCGCCCGCCCGATCTCCGCGCCCTCGCGGGTGACGAAGGAGTTGAGGGACATGTTCTGCGCCTTGAAGGGCGCCACCTTCACGCCCTGGCGCACCAGCCACCGGCAGATCCCGGCCGTCACGACGCTCTTGCCGGCGTCGGAGGTGGTGCCGGCGACGAGAAGACCACCGTTCACTTGCCCTGTCCCTTCAGAAGGAGGCGCGCGGCGGCCGTCACGCCGAGCGCGAGCAGACCGACACGGCGGGAGAGCCGTGCGGCCCGGTCGATGTCGGCCACGCGGACGGGCCGGCCGCCGGCCCCGTTGAGCACCGGCCGGTGCTCGACGCGGCCGCCGTAGGACAGCGTTCCGCCGAGCCGCACGCCGAGGGCGCCCGCGAACGAGGCCTCGACCGGACCGGCGTTGGGGCTCGGGTGCCGCCCCGCGTCCGCGCGCCAGGCCCGCACGGCGCCGCGCGGGTCGGGCCCGGCGAGCGTGGCGAGCACGGCGGTCAGCCGGGCGCCGGGCCAGCCGGCCACGTCGTCCAGGCGGGCGGAGGCCCAGCCGTAGCGGCGGTGGCGGGGCGACCTGTGGCCCACCATCGCGTCGAGGGTGTTGACCGCGCGGAAACCCAGCAGCCCCGGCACCCCGGCCACGGCGCCCCACACCAGCGCGCCCACGACGGCGTCGGAGGTGTTCTCGGCGACCGACTCGACGACCGCGCGGGCGATCCCGTCGGCGTCCAGGGCCTCGGGATCGCGGCCGCACAGATGCGGCAGCCGGGCACGGGCGGCGGGCACGTCACCCGCCTCCAGGGCGCGTCCGACGGCCTCGGCCTCCCTGACCAGCGAGGTTCCGCCGACGACGGACCAGACGGCGGCGGCGGTCAGCGCGAGCCGGGCGGCGGGGGAGCGGCGTACGGCGTGTTCGGCCGCGGCGCCCAGCGCGACGGCGCCACCGGCGCACACGGCGGTGTGCAGCGCGCCCCAGCCGCGGTGGTCGTGCCACAGCACGCGCTCCACCGCTCCGGCGGCCCGGCCGAACGCGGCGACGGGATGCCCGCGGCGCGGATCGCCGAGGAGCAGGTCGCCCAGGAGGCCGGCGGCGGCGCCGTACGCGTAGGTGCGGTCGGCACCCATCGGCTCAGCCGGCCGTGGGCGCGGGGGCGGTCCTGGTACTGGTCCTCAACGGGCAGCCGAGCATGGCGGTTTGTCCTCACTCAGGGTGTCCACGCCCTGGTTCGACGAGACCGGCGGCGAGAGTTCCTGGCTCCCGGGGATCACTACCCCGGTGACAGTGGCGGGACCGCGCCGGATTCGCACCGGACTTCCTCTGCTGCCGCCGTACATGGCTCCGGAAGTCCACCACGCGCCCGGAAGGGCCGTCAACCTGCCGTTGACCTGCGGCGGGCCGGTGTGCCGAGGCTCATAGCGATGGTGTGGGACCGGTGACTTGAAACGACTTCTTTTCGGCTCTTCGCGATCGGCCTGGCGGGGAAGGATCCTTGATGCGGCCGGATGCGCGCCTGAGACGGCGAGCGCGAGCACGATCGGTGGCGGCCCGGCGCCGACGACGCAGCCCGTGGGGGTGCGCGAGTCAGAAGGAGGCGGGCGTTGGCAAGCAGGGAGCCGTCCGGACGCGTGTGGGTGAGAAGCAGTCACTCCGGCGGCGGCGGGGGAGAATGCGTGGAGGCGTTCCTCGGGGAGGAGCGCGTGCTGGTGCGTGATTCGAAGCGCCCCGGCGGCGACCGCGTGCTCGTCTTTTGCCGGGAGGCGTGGTGTGGTTTTCTGACGGAGCTTGTGGAGCCGGGAGCGGGCGGCTCGTGATCCGCCCGGGGGGACGGGAGGTACGCACATGCGAGACCGAGCCGAAGGTACGACCTCGGCCGGCACGGGGAGCACGGATGCGACAGGGCGCCGCACCTCGGGGGCGCGCCCGCTGATCCTCTTCTCCTCGGCCAGCGGAGCCGTCGCGGTGGGGCTGGGCGCGCTGGGTGCCCTCCTGGTGCCGGGCGGTGCGATGCGGGGCGTGGTCTGGCTGGCGGTCACCACGCTGGTGGCCCTGGCGGCGGGCCTGTGGTGGGGGCTGGCCCCGGTCACGGAGCGGCTCCGGGTCCTGAACCGTGTCCTTGCGGCGGCTCAGCCCCGGAGCGCGCCTCATCGCTGACCCCGCCCGTTCCCGAACCCTCCGTACGGCGGCGCAGCGCCCGGCCCAGTCCGGCGCCCACCGCCGTGACGAGGGAGGCGCCCACGGCGCCGGTCACCGCGGTGGTCAGCGGTGTGCCGGCGCTGAAGGTGAAGCCGGGCGCGACCCGTGCGGCCAGGGCGATGCTGAGCAGCAGGAAGCTGCCGCACGCCGTGCCCAGGAGCAGCCGCACGGACAGCAGCCGGATCTCGTTCGAGGCCCTGGCCTGCTCCAGCTGGATGAGCCGCTGGACCCACTCCGGCTGCTTCATGGCCTCGATCTTGATGGCGTTGTCGTCCGGCGCGAGCGGGTTCTCCGGCCCGGCGTCCACCGCGCGCAGCCGCTGCCACCACGCCCGTATCCCGTAGACCGCCATGGGCCCACCCCCGTTCCCGCCCGGGTCGTCCGACCCCGGGGTCAGCTGTTGTCCAGACTCTCTCTCACCGCGACGAGCAGTTCGCGCGCCCGGTCGCCCTCGTAAGCGATCGCGCTGATCTCTTCGAAGCATTCCTGGTAACGGACCATCAGGTTCAGGTCGTCGCGGCTCGACAGACCGCCGCCCGGACCCTCCACGTAGAGCAGGTCGTCGTCATCCTTGAAGCTGAGCAGGATGAACGGCGCGGTGACGCTGAAGTGCGCCCCCGCGGAGAGCGGCAGCACGCGCAGCGTGACGCGCGGCAGCTCCATCAGGTTCAGCAGGTGGTCGGTCTGCCGGCGCGCCACCGCCGGTCCGCCGATCTGGCGCAGCAGAGCCGCCTCGTCCAGCACGATGTCGACCTCGGGGCCGTCGTCGCCGTCGAAGTAGCGCTCCTGCCGGGTGAGCCGGAGGTCCACCATCTGGCGCAGGGTCTGCGGTGACCCCTGCGCCGACACCAGCGCGGTCGCGTAGTCCTCCGTCTGGATGAGACCCGGCATGATGACCGGGTTGTACATCCTGATGGTGTCGGCCGATCCCTCGTACCCCAGGTACAGCGCGTACTGCGGATTCACCACATCGCTGTACTGCGCCCACCACGACTGCCCCTTCGAGCCGCGCGCCGCGTCCTCGAGCTCCGCGACCACCGCGGGATCCGTGACCTCGTACAGCTGCAGCAGGGCCCGCAGGTCGGTGACGCCCAGGCTGACCGTCCCGGCCTCGATCCTGATCAGCTTGGAGAGCGACCATTCGAGCGCCTTCGTGGCGTCCCGCTGGGTCATCCCGGCGTTCTCACGGGCCTTGCGCAGTTCGATGCGCAGCCTTCGCCGGTTGAGGCTCGGGTCGGTGTCTCTTGGCATGGTGCTCCCTGCCGCATGTCGTTGTTGACTCGTCGGCCTGCCACCATCGGAACAGTAACTACCCATGAGAGTAGGTGACTTAGACCACGGCGGCTAGCGTGCGTCAGTATGACATGTGTCTTTTGGGCAGGCGCGCACCGCTGTGTCGAATGCAGGCAAAACCGCGCAAGCAGCGCAGAAGGCCTTGCGGGGGCGAGTGCAGAAGTTGCGGGTGGGACGCCGGAGCACGGAGTTTCCTGTGGGACCGGCCGCGTCACGGAGAAATTTCTTGGGCCACAGTCGCCACAGGGGCACCGAGGGGCACGCCTGTTCCACGGGTGACTCCGGGGTGACTCGTGGGGCGACTCAGGCGTGGCTCCGGGGTGGCTCCTGGGGCGGCTCCGGCGTGGCTCCTGGCGTGGCTCCGGAGGCGGCGCGCGGTCCGGCGAGGGGGCGGGGCGGTACGACGAGACCGGCCCATGGCGAGCGCCATGGGCCGGTCTCAGGTGGTGCGGGCCCGCGTCGGAGCGGGCCGGGTGGTGCGGGGGCGGGTCAGGCCTTCACCACGATCAGGCTGATGCCGTAGGCCACCGCCGCCGCGCAGGCCGCGAAGCAGACGTACGCGCCGGCCACCGCGAGTGCGGCGGAGCCGCCCTGCGCCGCGGCCTTCTCGCGGCGGGCCAGGCCGTTGACCCCGAGGGTGAAGAGGGCCACCAGGCCGACGGTCACCGCGAGGCTGACACCGAAGACGGAGCCGATGGACGCCCAGTCGATCTTCATGAGGATGCTTCCTTCAGTTGCCGGGGCGCGGGTGTCAGGCCGCGGCGGTCGGCGGGGCCGCCGGCGTCACGGGGGCCGCTTCGGTGAGGGTCTGGGCCGGGATGGTGACGGCCAGGTCCTCGATGACCGCGCCGGTGGGCGGCGGGGCGACCGCGGCGATGGCGGCGGTGACCGCGCCGACCGGCTCGGTGGCCTCGTCGGAGGTGACGTGGGTGTGGTCGACGACCTCGCGGCGGGAGTACTTCCAGATCGCGGCGCTGGACCCGATCAGGAAGACGGCGACGAGCGCGGTGCCCCAGTCGCCCAGATCCGTCACGGACTCGGCGCCCGCGCCGACCAGCGCGGCGGCCGGCAGGGTCAGCGCCCAGGCGACGAACATGCGGGTCGCGGTGGACCAGCGGACCACGCCGCCCTTGCGGCCGACGCCCGCGCCCATCACCGCGCCGGAGACGACGTGGGTGGTGGAGAGCGAGAAGCCGAGGTGGGAGGAGGCCAGGATGGCGGTGGCGGCGCTGGTCTGCGCGGCGAAGCCCTGGCGCGGCTCCAGGTCGGTCAGGCCCTTGCCCATGGTGCGGATGATCCGCCAGCCGCCGATGTAGGTGCCGAGCGCGATGGCCAGGCCGGCGGAGAGGATCACCCAGGTGGGAGGGTTCGAGCCGGGAGCGACGGCACCGCCCGCGACCAGCGCGAGGGTGATGATGCCCATCGTCTTCTGGGCGTCGTTGGTGCCGTGGGCCAGCGAGACCAGGCCGGCGGAGGCTATCTGCCCGGCGCGGTAGCCCTTGCGGGTGGCCTCGCCGTCGGCGTTCTTGCCGATGCCGTAGGAGAAGCGGGTGGAGAGCATCGCGGCGAGCCCGGCCACGATCGGCGCGGCGACCGCGGGGAGCAGCACCTTGGTGACGAGGATGTCGCCGTGGACGGCGCCGAAGCCGGCGGAGGCCACGGTGGCGCCGATCAGGCCGCCCATCAGGGCGTGCGAGGAACTGGAGGGCAGGCCCACCAGCCAGGTCACCAGGTTCCAGAGGATCGCGCCGGTCAGGGCCGCGAAGATGACCTCGGGACGGATGCCGTTCTCATCGACGAGACCCTTGGAGATCGTGTTGGCGACCTCCACGGAGAGGAAAGCGCCCACAAGGTTGAGTGCGGCGGACATGGCCACCGCGACCTTGGGCTTGAGTGCACCGGTCGAGATGGTCGTGGCCATCGCGTTGGCGGTGTCGTGAAAACCGTTCGTGAAATCGAACGCGAGTGCGGTTACCACCACAATCGCGAGGATCAGCGAGAAGTTTTCCATTTACCCAGGCAATCGTTCGAGGTCGTTGGCTGTTGGACCGTAGGCAACCTGAGTGAACGGAAGGTGAACTGGGGCGGGCATGGTGGTGTCCGGATCGGGTGGCCGGCATTCCGCTGGGGCCTGACTCCTCAGTCGCCCCTTGGCCCGCGCCCGTGCGCGAGGGCCCGCAGCCGGTCGGGGGAGCCGTTGAAGAGATTCTGGTCACCCGGCAGGGCGCCCTCGGTGCCGTACTGCCAGAACGTCCAGTCCCGCCAGCCGCCGGGCAGTTCTCCCGGGTCCGGTGTGCCGTGGCTGGCGATCCAGAGCGCGGTGTCCCGGGCGAAGTCGTGGCTGTCGCCGGTGCACGCCCGCCACCAGTGGGCGGTCGTGTAGACGACGGGGTCGCGGCCCGTCTCCCGCCTGACCTCGTCGGTGAAGGACCGGATCCAGCGCACCATCCGCGTCCGGTTCAGGCCATAGCACTTGTGGTGCTCGTCGTACGGGTTGTATTCGATGTCGAGCGCGGGCGGCAGGGTCCGCCCGTCCGCCCGCCCTCGGCCGCCGTGCCGCAGGAAGAAGGCGGCCTGGCGGGCGCCGGAGGACCGGTCCGGCCGGGCGAAGTGGTACGCGCCCCGGATCAGGCCCGCCTCGTGCGCGCCGCCGTACTGCCGGCCGAAGTAGGGGTTGCGGTAGTCCGTGGACTCGGTCGCCTTGACGTAGACGAACCGCGCGCCCAGGGACCGGACGGCGTCCCAGTCGACCCGCTCCTGGTGGGACGACACGTCGTGCCCCCGGGGAAGGCCCGCGAGGGCGGCCGGCGGCCCGGAAGCGGCCGCGCCTGAACCCGCGAGGGCGGCCGGCGGTCCGGCGGCGGCCGTGCGGGGACCCGCGAGGGCGAGCACCGCGGTGGCCGCCGCGAGGAGCGCCACGCGGCGGCGGGACGGTGTGCGGTCACGGGCCATGCGTCCCCCCGGGGCGGCGGCGGAGCGGGGTCCAGCGGGCGAGAAGGATCATTGAACGCGCGAGCGTGCGCGGGGTGGCCGATTTCCGCCTGCTCCGTGACCGTGTCCGCTCGTTCGGTGGTACGGCCGTCGCACATGTGGCCCCTTGAGCGGGGGCGGGCCGTGCCGCGAGGGCCGCCGACCGTCGGGGCGGCGGGGCCGTGCCGCGGCAGGGGGCCCGCCGGGCACGGCGGCGGGCCGGGTCGGGCGGGCGGACCCCTCCCCGCCGGGCGGGGCGCCTGGCAGGATCGCCGCATGGCCGAACAGCGGTGGCACGCGGACGAGGAAACCGAAGAGGAGCGGGGTGCCCGGCAAGTCGCGGACGCCCCGGACGCCCCGAACGCCGGGGACATGGACGGCGCCAACGCCGGGGCCGTGGACGGCGTGGACGGCGTGGACGCCGAGGGCTTGGGCGGGGAGCTCAGGCGGGTCTGGGCGGAACTGGTCGGGACCGCCCGGCGGACCGTCGCCGACGGCCTGGTGGTCGGCACCTCCGGGAACGTCTCGGCGCGCGTCGGGGACACCGTGCTGGTCACGCCCTCGGGCGTGCCGTACGACCGGCTGACCCCCGCGGACATCACCGGCGTGGATCTCGACGGCCGCCAGGTGCTCGGCACGCTCGTGCCGACCAGCGAACTGCCCCTGCACCTCGCCGTCTACCGCACCACCGACGCCCGCGCGGTCGTCCACACCCACGCCGTGCACGCCACCGCCGTCTCCACCCTCGTCACCGAGCTGCCCGCGGTCCACTACATGACCGCCGCCCTCGGCGGCCCCGTACGGGTCGCCCCCTACGCCACGTACGGCACCGCCGAACTGGCCGGGAACATGCTGCGCGCCCTCGCCGGCCGCTCCGCCTGCCTCCTGCAGAACCACGGCACCATCACCCACGCGGACGGCCTCGGCCGCGCCTACGACCACACCGCCCAGCTGGAGTGGATGTGCCGCCTGTGGCTCACCGCCTCCTCGGTGCCGGGCCTCACCCCGTCCCTGCTGACCGGGGAGCAGCTGGCACAGGCCGCCGAGCGCCTCAAGGGGTACGGGCAGCGCCCCTGACACCGGCCCGCCCGCCGGTCCGTTCCGCCCGCCGGTCCGTTCCGCCCGCCGGTCCGTTCCGCCCGCCGGTCCGTTCCGCCCACCGGGCCGCCCCGCCCGGTCCTCCCGCGGCCCCGCCCGTCCCCTCCGCTGGCCGGGACCGGCGAGCGCCACGACACTGGACGGGTGCGTACAGCCAGAGCGGCCGCCGCCGCGCTCACCACCGTGCTGGCCGCCGGGGCGGCGTCCGTGGCCGCCGGACGGCTGGCGAGCGCCGCCGCGCTGAAGGCGCCCGCGGGACGCCCGCTGCCCACCGAGCCACGGCTCACCGTGCACGCGACGGCGCCCGGCCGGATCACGCTCACCCGCGACCTGGCCTCCCTGCGCCCCGGCACCTACGGCCTGGCCGGCGACGGCTCCCACGCGGTCGTCGGCCCCGTGGTGCCCGAGGCGGGACAGACCGCCGACACCGTCGTACGGCGGCTCGAACGCGTCACCCACGGATCCCTGGCCGCCGGCGACGACGTCTGGCTCACCCCGAACGTGTACGTCGGCAACCCGGGCACCGCCCTCGGCCTCGACCACGCCGACATCGACGTGCCCGGCGAGCTGGGCGCGCTGCCCGCCTGGTTCGTCCCCGGGGCGCGCGACACCTGGGTGATCGCGGTGCACGGTCTGGGCACCACCCGCGAGCAGGCCATGAACGTCATGCGCTTCCTGCACGAGCGCCATGTGCCGGTCCTCGCCCTCGCCTACCGCGGTGACCTCGGCGCCCCAGCGCCGCCGGACGGCCTGAGCCACCTCGGCGAGACCGAGTGGCGCGACGTGGACGCGGCGATCCGCTACGCCGTCCGCTACGGCGCCCGCCGCGTCGTCCTGCTCGGCTGGTCCACCGGCGCCACCATGGCCCTGCGCGCCGCCGAGCACTCTCCCGTGCGCGACCGCATCGCCGGCCTCGTCCTCGACTCGCCGGTGCTCGACTGGGAGGCCACGCTCCGCGCCCTCGCCCGGGCCCGCCACACCCCGGGCCCGCTGCTGCCGCTGGCGGTGCGGGCGGCGCAGGGCCGCGCGGGGCTGACGGCCGAGCAGATCACCGAGAACACCGACCCCGAGCTGCTCGACGTGCCCACGCTGATCTTCCACGGTCCGGACGACCAGGTGGCCCCCTGGGAGTACTCCCGCCGCCTCGCGGAGAGCCGTCCCGACCTCGTGTCCCTGCACACCGTGCCGAAGGCCCCGCACGCGGCGATGTGGAACGTCGACCCCGAGGAGTACGAGGAACGCCTGCGGCGCTTCCTGATCCCGCTGATGTGAGGCCCTGCCGCAGGCACGGCGGCATACGGTCGCGGCCGCCGTGCCTGTACCGCCTGTTGTGCCGGCTGCACCGGCCGCACCGGTCGTGCCTGTTGTGCCGGCGGCACCGGCCGCACCGGTCGCACTGGCCGCACTGGCCGCACCGGTCGTGCCGGTCCGCCGGGACACCGTCCGCCCGCCCGTTCCCCGCCGCCGCCCGTCGTTCCGCTCAGGCCGTCGGCGGTCGCGGGGCTGGCCTGATCATGCCTTCCCACCCGTTCCGGACCCCGTGCGTTGGCCACCTCTGTAGCCGCCCGTGACATTCCGTTTGGGTTTTCGGACCGTCAACCGGAAGACTGCACCCGTGACGTCCCGTATCCCGCGCGACTCCAGGCTCCGACTCGTCCGACCTCGATCCCTGGCCGCCGCCCCCCGAGCTGTGAACCAGCGGCGCCCTCGGCGCCCCGCCCCCCGGCCTCCGGAGGGCACCCCGGCCCCGTCCGAACTGGCCAGAATGGCACGCACCGGCCTGCTCGGCGCCGTCCGCGTCGCACGCTGGGCCGATGCCGCCCTCGGCCCCGGCCGGGCCGGCGCCACCGCCGACGGCAAGGCCACCCTCTCCGCGGCGACCGCCGAACTCGCCGCCGTCGAACTCGGCCTGAGCGCCTCCCAGGTCCGCGCCGAATGGGACACCGCCCGGCTCGCCGGCCTCGTCGAGGTGCACGGGGACACCGCCCGCCCCAGCTGGCGCCTGCGCGCCTGGGACCGCGACGACAGCGCCGTGCTGCGCGGCTGGGTCGCCCTCTTCGACGCCTGGTCCCTCGCGCGGCCGGAGCCCGAGGACCACGAACCGGCCGCCGTCGCCGAAGTGGTCTCGGCCATGCCGCAGGTGCTCTCCTTCCTCCAGCTCTCCGCCGGGCCCGTCCCGGTCGAGCAGCTGCTCGACCTGCTCCGGCAGCGGGTCATCGAACTGCGCACCGCCCGCTGCGAGGTCACCTACGCGCCGGGCTCCGCCGAGCCGGTCGGCCCGGCCGAGGCGCCGCCCGCGCCCGGCACCCCGCTCGCCCCGCTCCTGGACTGGGCCGTGCGGGCGCTCGCCGCCGTCGGCGCCCTCACCCACGGCGACGGCCACGCCACGCTCACCCCGCTCGGCAGCTGGGCGGTCTGGGTCAAGCTGGAGCAGATCTGCGTGGCCGCCCAGAGCCCCGCAGGCAACATCGAGCAGTCCGCCGAGGACATGCTCCGCGGCTGCGCCCAGCTCCGGCCCAACGCGGCCCGCGCCGAGTACCGCGCCTGGCTCGCCGCCCGCCCCGTCGGCAGCGCCGTCGGTGAACTCATCCACGCCGCCCGGGGCGAGGACGCCCTGCTGCGCGGCCTCGCCTTCGAGGCGCTGCGCGCGGTCGGCGCCCCCGCCGAGCCCGACGTGCGCGCGGTGCTGGACGAGCCGGCGCTGCGGCCGTACGCCCTGCTGTGGCTCGCCGAGCACGACGGTGTCGACCCCGAGGACGCCCACGAGGTGCTGACCCGCGAGGAAGCCACCTGGCTGTGGGTCGACACGGCCGCCGCCGTCGCCGACCACGGCGAGACGGACGTGCTGGTACGGCACCTGGAGGCCGCGGTGCAGCCCACCGTGCCGGCGCTGCTGGAGGAGGTGCGCGCCGTCGGTCACCCGCGCACCGTGCAGGTCCTGGTCGCGCTCGCCGCCGCCCACCCCGACCCGGCCCTCGCCAAGGCCGTCCGCCGCGCCGCCTTCCAGGTCCACACCGGGGGATAGCCGGATAGCCGGGCCCGGAGCACGGCAGCCGCCGGCCGCCCGGGCAGGCGCGGACCGCCCGCCCGTCCGGCACCGCCCGTCCGGCACCGCGCGCCCGGCACCGCCCGCCCGGCACCGCGCGCCGGGCCCGGAGCACTACAGCCGCCGCCTGCCCGGCCACGCGGTGCCGCCCAGTGTCGGCCCGGAACGGCCAGACGGCCCGGGGACGGGGACAGCGGCGCCCGGCGAACGACGGGCGGCGCCGCCCAGGAGCTGCTCGGCCGCCCGTGAACGGCCCGGCGGGCCCGGGAGCGGCCCGGCGAGCCCGGGAGCGGGGGTCGCGGGCCCGCGCAGGGGGCGGCGCGTGCGTGCGGCCTCAGCCGCACCGGCGGCCGCGCCACGGGCGCGCCGCAGGCCCGCGCCGCCCGCGCCGGGCTGGTCAGACGCCGTCGATCTGCGGGGCGTACGTGCCGAAGCTCCAGACGTTGCCCTCGGCGTCCCTGGCCAGGTAGTCCCGCGAGCCGTAGTCCTGGTCGGTCGGCGGCGTGACGATCTCGGCGCCGTGCTCCACGGCCCGCTGGTGGTGGGCGTCGACGTCGTCCACGACGACGTACACCCCCGCCGGCCCCGCGTCCTTCATCATCGTGTCGAAGACACCGCCGCGCCCCCGCGAGGCGACCATCACCGCGCCGTCGCCCTGGACGAGCTCGGCGTGCAGCACGGTGCCGTCCTCCGTCTCGTACACCGACAGCTCCGTGAAGCCGAAGGCCTCGGTGAGCTGTCTGATCGCCGCCCGCGCGTCCCTGTACAGCAGCGCCGGATAGACGCTCGGCCGTCCACCGCCCGTGCCCGCCATGCCGCTCACTCCTTCGTGCCGGTCCGTGGAGACTCGCCGCGAACCGCGCCGGCCCGTCATGATCCGCCGCGGCTCACCGCCCAGTCTCGCAGCCGCCCCTGACCGGGCCTCAGGAGAACGTGCCGGATTCAGCGGAACGTGTCGCACCGGGCCGGGTCGCCGGTCCGCAGCCCCTGCTCGAACCACTGCTGCCGCTGCCGCGCCGAGCCGTGCGTCCACGTCTCCGGCCGCACCCTCGCCTGGAACCGCTCCTGGATCCGGTCGTCGCCCACGGCCGCCGCGGCGTCGAGACCGTCCTGGATGTCTGCCTGCGTCAGGCTGGTGATCAGCGGCCGGCCCGTCGACTCGTCCGGGGTCGTCGTCGCGTGGTGCGCCCACACCCCGGCGTAGCAGTCCGCCTGGAGCTCGGTGCGCACCGAGTTGCTGTTCGCGCCGGTCAGCCCGTCCTGGGTGCTGCGCAGGGTGCCCATCAGGTCCTGCACGTGATGGCCGTACTCGTGCGCCACGACGTACGCCTGCGCGAACGCCCCGCCGCTCGCCCCGAACTTCGTGCGCAGGTCGTCGAAGAAGCCCAGGTCCAGATAGACCTTCCGGTCCCGGGGGCAGTAGAACGGCCCCACCTCCGAGGTCGCCGTGCCGCAGGCCGTGTTCACCTGCCCGCTGAAGAAGACGGTCGGCGACGGGGTGTACCGCGCCCCGTGCTGCCGGAACTCCTGCGACCAGTAGTCCTGCACGCTGTTGACCACCGCCACCACCCGGCAGTCGTCCCGGGTGTTCGCGTCGCGCCCGGTCCGGCAGGTCTGCTGGACCTGGGCGAGCGAGGAGGACGACGCCGCGGGCGGCCCTCCGTCGGTCAGGCCCAGCTGGTCGGGGCCGACGCCCAGGAAGAGCGCCAGCAGCAGGCCGACCAGGCCCACGACGCCGCCGCCGATGGTCGCCCGGCCGCCCGGGATCCGGCTCCCGCGGGAGTCCTGGACCTCGGAGGTGTCCAGATTCGCGTCGTCGTCGAACTGCACGCGTCCACCGTCCTCTGCCCGCGCCGCGCCCGTCGCCCGCGTCCTGGTGTCATCCTTACCCGGCCGCCCCCGCCGGACCGCCGGACGGACGCCCGAACGGGGTACGCCGCCGCGCGCCCGGCGCGGCCCGCCCCCGCCTGCCGCCCGCCCCGGCGTGCCGTACACCACAACGCCCCGCTCCGGCGGCCCGCGGACCCCGCGCCACCAGGAACGACCGCCCCGCCGGCCCCCGCAGACGCGCGGGCGCACGGAAAACCGCTTGCACGGCCCCGTTAGACTTGGCCCATGGCCATTCTCCTCGCGCATTAGACGGCGGGAACGTCCTCAGCCGCCCACCGCCCACCCTGTACGCCCTGGAGTCTGTCCGTGATCTCCGCCTCCGGTATCGAGCTGCGCGCCGGTGCGCGCGTCCTCATCGAGAACGCCAACTTCCGCATCGCCAAGGGCGACCGCATCGGCCTCGTCGGCCGCAACGGCGCAGGCAAGACCACCCTCACCAAGTGCCTCGCAGGCGAGGGCATCCCGGCGGCCGGGCAGATCGCCCGCTCCGGCGAGGTCGGCTACCTGCCGCAGGACCCCCGCACCGGCGACCTCGACGTCCTCGCCCGCGACCGCATCCTGTCCGCGCGCGGCCTCGACGTGCTGATCCGCAAGATGCGCGAGAACGAGCAGCGCATCGCCAACGGCTCGGGCGCCACCCGCGAGAAGGCCATGCGGCAGTACGAGCGCCAGGAGACCGAGTTCCTCACCAAGGGCGGGTACGCCGCCGAGGCCGAGGCCGCCACCATCGCCGCCGCGCTCAACCTGCCCGACCGCGTCCTCGGCCAGCCGCTGCACACCCTCTCCGGCGGTCAGCGCCGCCGCGTGGAGCTGGCCCGCATCCTGTTCTCGGACGCCGACACCCTGCTCCTCGACGAGCCCACCAACCACCTCGACGCCGACTCGATCGCCTGGCTGCGCGACTACCTGAAGACGTACCGCGGCGGCTTCATCGTGATCTCCCACGACGTCGACCTGGTCGAGACGGTCGTGAACAAGGTCTTCTACCTGGACGCCAACCGCGCCCAGATCGACGTCTACAACATGGGCTGGAAGCTCTACCAGCAGCAGCGCGAGGCCGACGAGAAGCGCCGCAAGCGCGAGCGCGCCAACGCCGAGAAGAAGGCCGCCGCGCTGCACTCGCAGGCCGACAAGATGCGCGCGAAGGCCACCAAGACGGTCGCCGCGCAGAACATGGCCAAGCGCGCGGACAAGCTGCTCTCCGGCCTGGAGGCGGTCCGCCAGTCCGACAAGGTCGCCAAGCTCCGCTTCCCGGAGCCCGCGCCCTGCGGCAAGACCCCGCTGATGGCCGAGGGCCTGTCGAAGTCGTACGGCTCGCTGGAGATCTTCACCGACGTCGACCTGGCCATCGACAAGGGCTCCCGGGTCGTCATCCTCGGCCTCAACGGCGCCGGCAAGACCACCCTGCTGCGCCTGCTCGGCGGCGCGGAGCAGCCCGACACCGGCGAGGTCGTCCCCGGCCACGGCCTCAAGCTCGGCTACTACGCCCAGGAGCACGAGACCCTGGACCCCGAGCGCACGGTCCTGGAGAACATGCGCTCCGCCGCCCCCGACCTCGACCTGGTCGAGGTCCGCAAGACCCTCGGCTCGTTCCTGTTCTCCGGCGACGACGTCGACAAGCCCGCCGGGGTCCTCTCCGGCGGCGAGAAGACCCGCCTCGCCCTGGCCACGCTGGTGGTCTCCTCGGCGAACGTGCTGCTGCTCGACGAGCCCACCAACAACCTCGACCCCGCCAGCCGCGAGGAGATCCTCGGCGCGCTGCGCACCTACAAGGGCGCGGTCGTCCTGGTCACCCACGACGAGGGCGCCGTGGAGGCGCTCCAGCCGGAGCGGATCATCCTGCTGCCGGACGGCGTGGAGGACCTGTGGGGCTCCGACTACGCGGATCTCGTCGCCCTGGCTTGATCGAACGCCTGATCCACGGCGTATGGATCATTCAGCCGATCCGTGATCCATCATCTGTGTGAGATCTCCTCGTATCGAGGTGTGTCCTACACGGATTTCGCGGCCGACCCCTTGGGCCCCAAGGGGTCGGCCGTTTCGCGTTCCTGACCTGGCACTTCGTGGATCCACCCGTTCGGCCGTGCGGACGCCGCGCCATGGAATAGGCAATTCCGTATGTGGGGACGCGCTCCTGTCGTCACAACGATGTCTCACGGACCTTGCCGAATGGGTGGCCATCACGCCCCGGAGGGGTGATCATGAGGAGACCAGAGCGCACTTCCCATGAGGAGGCACGGGTGGCCGAGACTCTGAAGAAGGGCAGCCGGGTGACCGGCGCCGCGCGCGACAAGCTCGCGGCAGACCTGAAGAAGAAGTACGACTCCGGTGCGAGCATCCGAGCGCTGGCCGAGGAGACCGGCCGCTCGTATGGCTTCGTGCACCGGATGCTCAGCGAGTCGGGCGTCACGCTTCGTGGGCGTGGCGGCGCGACGCGCGGCAAGAAGGCCGCGTCGTCCTGATCCCGGGCGGCCATCGGCTTCGACGGTGGCCACCCGGTCGATGACCTGATCGGCCGGGTGGTTACTGTGCAGTCACTTCGCATGCCGTACGGCACTGCGTGCTGACCGCACCCATCGGAGGCGCCATCATGGCTTCGCCCCACCAGGACCTCGCTCCTGTCCTCGACAAGGACGGCGTACGGCTCACCGTCGACGACGCTCTCGCCACGGTGACGCTGACCAACCCGGCCAAGCGCAACGCGCAGAGCCCCGCTCTGTGGCGCGCGCTCGCCGAGGCGGGCCGGCTGCTGCCGGGGTCCGTCCGTGTCGTCGTGCTGCGCGGTGAGGGCAAGTCCTTCTCCGCGGGCCTGGACCGGCAGATGTTCACCCCCGAGGGGATCGCGGGCGAGCCGACCTTCATCGACCTCGCGCGCCGTGACGACGCCGGGATCGACGAGGTCATCGCCGGGTACCAGGAGGCGTTCACCTGGTGGCGACGCAGCGACATCGTGTCCGTCGCCGCCGTCCAGGGGCATGCCGTCGGCGCCGGCTTCCAGCTCGCGCTCGGCTGCGACCTGCGCATCGTCGCCGACGACGTGCAGTTCGCCATGCGCGAGACGAGCCTGGGCCTCGTCCCCGACCTGACCGGCACGCACCCGCTGGTCGGTCTCGTGGGGTACGCCCGCGCGCTCGAGATCTGCGTGACCGGCCGCTTCGTCCAGGCCTGTGAAGCGGTGGCCTCCGGCCTCGCCAACCTCTCCGTGCCCGTCGAGGAGCTCGACGCCGCCGTGCACGACCTGGTCACGGCCCTGCTGGCCGCGCCGCGCGACGCCGTGGTGGAGACCAAGGCGCTGCTGCGCGGCGCCGGCGACCGCACGTTCGAGGAGCAGCGCACCGCCGAACGCGCCGCCCAGGCCCGGCGTCTGCGCGACCTGGCCGGCATCGGCGACTGACCCGTCCGCGCCACCGCGACCGGCACCTTCCGCGACCCGGTCCGCCTCCTTCCGCCGCCGTGCCGGGGAGGCGGACCGGGTCGCCGTCGTTGCGCCACCCTGCCGCATCTCCGGCGCGCGACGGGGAAAGCGTGCTTACGGTGGTCGCGAAGGACGACCGAAAGGGACGTACCGCGATGACCGAGAACACAACGCCCACGGAGAGCGCCACCGAGCCGCGGGCCTCCGTCCGCCAGACCACCCGGCGCGGCGGCGGCGACCCGGCGACCCGCGGGCGGACCACCATCGCCGACGGTGTCGTCGAGAAGATCGCCGGAATGGCGGCCCGTGACGTGCTCGGCGTGCACGCCATGGGCAGCGGCCTGGCCCGCACCTTCGGGGCCGTGCGCGACCGGGTGCCCGGGGGCTCCAAGGCGGTGACCCGGGGTGTGAAGGCCGAGGTCGGCGAGGTGCAGACGGCGCTGGACCTGGAGATCGTCGTGGACTACGGCGTCTCCATCGGCGACGTCGCCCACGCCGTGCGCGAGAACGTGATCGACGCCGTGGAGCGCATGACCGGCCTCGAGGTGGTCGAGGTCAACATCGCCGTGAGCGACGTGAAGCTCCCGGACGAGGAGGACGAGGAACAACCCGAGCATCCCCGCATCCAGTGAGGGACACGGCGGACGGGGTACCACGGAGGGGGCACGGGCATCCGGCACGGCATGCCCGACGGGCCGGTCTGACGAGCTGAGGAGCGCGCAATGAGCATGGCCGTGGTCGGCATGATCGCCGGAATGGCGCTGGGCTTCGCCGGATACTTCGGCGGGTTCGGGGCGTTCCTGCTGGTGGCCGCCCTGGGGGCCGTCGGCTTCGTGGCCGGCCGGTTCGTGGAGGGCGACCTGGAGCTGGGCGACTTCCTCCATGCCCGGGGCGACCGCCGCGACCGGCGGGGGTGAGTCGCCGTGACCGCGGTGAACCCGGAGACCGGTGCGGCCCGGCCGTCGCCGGAGGACGTGCCGGCGGCGGAGCGCGGCGCGACCCGGATCGCCGACCGGGTCGTCGCGAAGATCGCCGCACAGGCGGCGCGCGAGGCGATCGCCCCGCTGCCCGGCGGCGCCGCACCCCCGCACGCCACCGTCGTCGTACGGCATCGCGCTCCCGGGCGCGGGCGGGCGGCGGGCACCCCCGTCGCCACGGCCCGTGTCCGCGTCCAGCTCGAACTGGCCCACCCCTGCGACATCGGCGCCCGCTGCGCGGCCGTACGGCGGCACGTCGTGGAGCGGGTGGGCGCCCTGACCGGCATGGCGGTGCCGGAGGTCGTCATCCAGGTGGAGCGACTGCATCCGGTCCCGGCATCCGGTGATCCGCACGGGAGGACGTCATGACCGACCACCCGCCGTCCGGGCCTCCCACCCGGCCGCTGCCCGTCGTCGAGGACCCGGGCGGGCCCCCCGCACCCCCGCCGCCCGCCGGCAGCGGCCGCTTCTGGTCGCCGCGCCGCGTCCCGGCGGCCGTCACCGCCCTGCTCCTCTTCGGCGGCGCCGGCCTCTTCCTGTACGACATCTGCGCCACCCGGACGGGTCACCCCGCGATGTACTGGCGCCGCGAACTGGCCCGGCAGCTCGCCGGGCGCCCCCTGGACGACACCTGGGTGCTGGCCGGGGCCGCCTTCGCCGCCGCCCTCGGCCTCTGGCTGATCGTCCTCGCCGTCACCCCCGGGCTGCGCAGGCTGCTGCCCATGCAGCGCCCGCGCCCCGAGGTGCGCGCCGCGCTGGCGCGCGAGGCGGCCGCCCTGGTGCTGCGCGACCGGGCCACGGAGATCTCCGGGGTACGACAGGCACGGGTGCGGGTGCGCCGCGCGAAGGCCGACGTCCGGGCGGTCGCGCACTTCCGCGACCTCGACGACGTCCGCGCCGACCTGGACACCACGCTCGCCGACGCGGTCCGGGCACTCGGCCTGGCCCGGCCGCCCGCGCTGTCGGTGCGGGTCCGGCGCCCCGGACGGAAGGAACGGTGAGGACCGTGCGCGGAGGAACCGTCAACCGCGTCCTGCTCGCTGTCGTGGGTCTGCTGCTGCTCGCGCTCGGCGGCGCGGTGCTCGCCGTCGGCCTCGGGGCGCCCCCGCCCCGCTGGTGGATCCACTCCGGCCCGCACGACGCCCTGCTCACCGAGGCCGAGCGCACCCGCTGGGAGCACACCGACTGGTGGTGGCCCGCGGTCATCGGCGGGCTCGCCGTCCTCGTCCTGCTCGCCCTGTGGTGGCTGACGGCGGCCCTGCGCCGCCGCCGGCCGGCCGACATCCTGATCGACACCGGCGACGGGGACGGCGCCCTGCTGCGGGGCAGGACCCTGGAGGCCGCCGTCGCCGAGGACGCGGCCCGCCCGCGGGGCGTGGCCTCCGCCTCGGTCGTCCTGGCCGGCCGCCGCAAGGCCCCGGGGGTCCGCGCACGGCTCCGGCTGGAGCCGGACGCGCAACCGCGCGCGGTGCTGGCCGAGTTCACGGACCAGGCGCTGGCCCGTGCCCGCGAGTCGGCGGGCCTCCCGTCCCTCCCGGCGGAGGTACGGCTGAAGGCCGTCAGACACCGCGCCGAACGCGTGACCTGAGCACCCGGGACACCGCGGCCGCGCGCGTCACCGGGGGCCCGCCGGACACATGGGTGAGCCCCCGCCGGGCGTGTTCCCGCGGCGGGGGCCCACCGGGCCGTCAGAACCCGCGGCGCATACCGCCGTCCACCGGCACCATGATCCCGGTCAG
This sequence comes from Streptomyces sp. NPDC090108, assembly GCF_044747185.1. Lineage (NCBI taxonomy): Bacteria > Bacillati > Actinomycetota > Actinomycetes > Kitasatosporales > Streptomycetaceae > Streptomyces > Streptomyces sp. NPDC090108. The sequence continues at coordinate 46,181 of NZ_JBIVDQ010000012.1, read as the reverse complement.
GTAGGAGGCGGCGGGGGACAGCACGAACGCGGCCACCTTCCCGAACTCCTCCGGCGTCCCGTACCGGCGCAGCGGGATCCGGGACTCGTTGGCCGCCCTGGTCGCCTCGGGGTCGGCCGACATGCCGTCCAGCTCGCGCACGCGGTCCGTGTCGATGCGCGCCGGCAGCAGCCCCAGCACCCGGATGCCCCGGGGCCCCAGTTCGTCCGCGAGGGACTTGGCGAAACCGGCGAGGCCCGGCCGCAGCCCGTTGGAGATCGTCAGCGCCGGGATCGGCTCGTGCACCGAACCCGACAGCACGAACCCGATGACCCCGCCCGGCTCCAGCTCGGCCGCGGCGGCACGGGCGTAGCGCACGGCACCGAGGAACACCGTCTCGAACGAGGTCAGCCACTGCTCGTCGGTGTTGTCGGCGACGAACCCGGGCGGCGGCCCGCCGACGCTGACGAGGATGCCGTCGAAACGGCCGAAGTGCTCCCGGGCGGCCGCGATCAGCCGCTCGGGCGCCGAGGCGTCGCCGTTGTCGGCGGCCACGCCCACCGCGTCCGGGCCCAGCTCCGCGGCCGCGTCGGCCACCCGCTTGCCGTCGCGCCCGGTGATGACCACCTTCGCGCCGTCGGCCACCAGCTGCCGCGCGGTGGCGTTGCCCAGCCCGCGCGTGGCGCCGGTGACGATGTACACCCGGTCCTTCAGTCCAAGATCCATGGACCCTATCCTGCCCCCTGCCCGTCCGGGCCCTCCGCCGCCCCCTGGGCGGCCTCGTCGCCGTACAGGGTGAGGGCCGTGTTCACCAGGGCGATGTGGCTGAAGGCCTGCGGGTAGTTGCCGAGCTGGCAGCCGGCCACCGGGTCGTACTCCTCGGCGAGCAGGCCCACGTCGTTGGTCAGGCCCACCAGGCCCTCGAACAGCTTCCGCGCCTCCGCCGTGCGGCCCGTCATGTGCAGGGCGTCCGCCAGCCAGAACGAGCAGGCGAGGAAGGCGCCCTCGCCGCCGGGCATCCCGTCGACGCCGACCGCGTCGGTGTCGTAGCGGCGCACGAGTCCGTCGTGGCCCAGGTGGGAGCGGATCGCGTCGACCGTGCCGATCACCCGCGGATCGTCGGGCGGCAGGAAGCCGAACCGGGGGATCAGCAGCGCGGAGGCGTCCAGTTCGCGTGAGCCGTAGTACTGGGTGAACGTGTTGCGGCGGTGGTCGAAGCCCCGCTCGCACACCTCGCGGTGCACCTCGTCGCGCATCGTCCGCCAGGCGTCCAGGTCGCCCGGCAGCCCGGGGTTCTGCTCCAGCGTCCGCACGGCCCGGTCGGCCGCCACCCACACCAGCACCTTGGAGTGCACGAACTGGCGCCTGCCGCCGCGCACCTCCCACAGGCCCTCGTCGGGCTGCCGCCACGCCGACTCCAGGAACTTCATCAGCGCGCACTGCAGGGACCACATGTGCGGCTTGGTGCTCAGACCCGTCTCCCTGGCCAGGTACAGCGAGTCCATCACCTCGCCGTACACGTCCAGCTGGAGCTGGTCGACGGCCCCGTTGCCGACCCGCACGGGGCTGGAGCCGCCCATGCCGGACAGCCACGGCACCTCCCACTCGGGCAGCCGCCGCTCGCCCCCGAGGCCGTACATGATCTGGAGGTCCGCCGGGTCGCCCGCGACCGCGCGCAGCAGCCAGTCGCGCCAGGCCTCGGCCTCCTCCTCGTAGCCGGCGGCCAGCAGCGCGCCGAGGGTGAGGGTGGAGTCGCGCAGCCAGCAGTAGCGGTAGTCCCAGTTGCGCACCCCGCCCATCTCCTCGGGCAGCGAGGTGGTGGCCGCCGCGACGATCCCGCCGGTCGGGCGGTAGGTGAGGGCCTTCAGCGTGAGCAGGGACCGTACGACGGCGTCCCGGAACGGCCCCCGGTAGCGGCAGCGGGTCGTCCAGCGCCGCCAGTCCCGCACGCTGCTGCTCAGCGCCGCGTAGGGGTCGATCAGCGCCGGGCGCGGCTCGTGCGAGGGGTGCCAGGTCAGCACGAACGCGACCCGCTCGCCCTCGCCGACGGTGAACTCCGCGTGGGTGCCGAAGTCCTCGCCCCAGGTACGCACGTGCGGCTCGGTGCGCAGCCACACCGAGTCCGGTCCGGCCACGGCCACCCGGTGGCCGTTCGCGCGGCGCACCCACGGCATGACCGAGCCGTAGTCGAAGCGCAGCCGGAGCGTGCTGCGCACGGTGACCCGCCCGCTGACCCCCTCGACGATGCGGACGACGTCGGGGGCGCGCTCGCGCTGCGGCATCAGGTCGGTGACGCGGACCGTGCCCTCGGCGGTCTCCCACTCGGTGTCCAGGACCAGGGTGTCGGAGCGGTAGGCGCGGCGTGTGCAGACGTCCGCGCCCTTCGGGGCGATCCGCCAGTGGCCGTTGTCCTCGTCGCCGAGGATCCGGGCGAAGCAGGCGCCGGAGTCGAAGCGGGGCAGGCACAGCCAGTCGATCGACCCGTCCCGTCCGACCAGGGCCGCGGTCTGCTCGTCGCCGATCAGGGCGTAGTCCTCGATGCGCGCGTTCACGGGATGCGGCTTCCCTGCGACCCTGGGGGCCAATCAGGTGGTGCGCCGGGGGAGTGACGCCCGCGGGGTGCCGGCGGCCGTCACACGGCGGCCGGCTCCGTCTCCTCCGGCGCGCCCTCGGCCGCCGCCGTCTCCGCCCGGTCGCGCAGCTCGCGGCGGACCAGGAACCACCAGCCGACCGGGACGGCCGCGGCGAACAGCCACCACTGGATCATGTACGCGTAGTTCAGCGGGGCGTCCTCGCTGCCGGGGTCGGAGATCTGCTCCGGCGAGTCGCCCTTCGGCTCCGGCGCGGTCTGCTCGACGTAGCCGCCGAGGACCTTCGCGCCGAGGCGCCGCGCCTGCTCCGCGCTGTCGATCAGCATGATCTGCCGGGGCGGCAGGCCCGCGACGTTCTTGATGCCGCTCGCCGCGGTGGTCTCGTCGGGCTTCAGCCGGCCGGTGATGGTGACGCGGCCGGCCGGCGGGGCGGGGATCCGCGGGAAGGCGGTCTGCGCCCCGTCCGCCGGGATCCAGCCGCGGTTGACCAGCAGCACCCGGCCGTCCGCCAGCACGAACGGGGTCAGGACGTGGAAGCCGACCTGGTCGTCGGCGTTGGTGCGGCGGCGGACGACGACCTCGCGGGCGGTGTCGAAGGAGCCGGTCGCGGTGACCGTGCGGTACCGCTCCGAGCGGGTCACGGCGTGGCCGGGGGAGGTGAGCCGTTCCACGGGGACGGGCTCGGCGCGCAGCGCACTGGTGACCAGGTCGTTGCGGGCCGTGCGTTCCTCGTACCGGTGCTGCTGCCAGAAACCGAGCTTGATCATCGTCGGGATCAGGGCGATCGAGACGAGTGTGAGGATCACCCACTGGACGGTCAGCAGGAAGCGGTAGCGGTGCACCCCACGACGGTACATCCGGGCCGTGGGGTGCATTCGGGCGGGTACCGGGTCACACCCGGTCCACCACCCCCGACTTCCCCTCGGCCCGCGCGCAGTGGGCGCCGCAGTACCAGTGGCCCTCGACCTCCACGCCCTGCCCGATGATCTGCACCCGGCAGTGCTCACAGATCGGGGCCATGCGGTGGATCGCGCAGGAGAAGCAGTCGAACACGTGCACAGCGCCCTGTGCGTGGACCTCGAAGGTCATTCCGTAGTCATTGCCGCAGACTTCGCATCTCGCCATGCGCCACAGGGTGAGCCGTCGCCGGGTCCCGGGCGAGCGGGCGGCGGGGCGAGTCGCCCGGAATCACCCGTCCGTACGGTCACCCGGCGGCGGGTTCGACATCCCGCAGCAGCTGTCCGAAGGCGGCCTCGTCCACGACGGGGGTGCCGAACTGGCGGGCCTTGACCACCTTCGAGGTGCCCGATCCGGGGTCGTTGGTGACCAGCAGGCTGGTCAGCCGGGACACGCTGGTCGCCACATGGAGGCCGGCCTCGGTCGCCCGGTCCTCCAGCAGCTCCCGCTCGGTGGAGGTGTCGCCGGAGAACGCCACCCGCATGCCCTGCTTGAGGGGCTTGCCGTCCTCGTACCGCCCCGGGTTGGGGTAGGGGCAGGCCGGCCGCTTCCGGGACGGGCGCCAGCCGCTCTGCCGCTGGGAGTCGTAGCCCCCGCTCGCCTGGCGGCCGATCCGGGGCGAGTCCGCCCACTCCGTCAGCGGGCGGCACTCCAGCAGCGGCAGCCGGACCCCGGCGGACGCGGCGGCCCGCAGGCTGGGCCGGAACGCCTCCGCGAGCACGCGCGCGTCGTCCAGCGCGTGGTGCGCCCGCTGCTGCACGACCCCGAAGTGCGCCGCGAGCGACTCCAGCTTGAAGTTGGGCAGCGGCAGCGCCAGCTCCTTGGACAGCGCGATGGTGCACAGCCGCTGCCGCACCGGTGCCTCGCGCGCGGCGCGCGCGTACTCGCGGGCGATCATCTGCCAGTCGAAGACCGCGTTGTGCGCGACCAGCACCCGGCCGTCCAGGCGGGCCGCGAACTCCTCCGCCACCTCGGTGAAGAGCGGCGCCCCTTCGAGGACGTCGCTCGTCAGCCCGTGTATCCACACGGGTCCCGGATCGCGCTCCGGGTTGACCAGCGTGTACCAGTGGTCCTCGACCTCGCCGCGCGCGTCGAGCCGGTACACGGCCGCGGAGATGATCCTGTCGTCCCGGGCCAGGCCGGTGGTCTCCACGTCAACGACCGCGTATCCCTTCGGGTACGCGGCCGGCCACTGGGTGGGGGAGGACACTGCGGTCGCACGGTCTTCGAGCATGGTCACTGAGGATACGGGCCCGGGCCGACAGGGCCGCCCCTGAGGGGCCGTACGACCCCCTGTGCGGCGGCTCCGCGCCTGTTTCCCGTACGCGTGTGTGGATCCCAAGGCGGCGGATCCGCAGGCCTGTTCGGGCCGTGCGGCGGCCCGCGGTGACCGCGCGTCCGGGGGTGCCGCGGTGGACGGTCCGGGGCGGGGGCGACAGGTCCACTGTGCGGCTTATGGGCAGTTGGACTGCTTATTGGGAGTAATGCCCGCTTTGTCGTTCACGGTTGGCCGGGAGGCCACGGGCCGGGCCGCGCGGGCCGCCCATACTTATGGGTAACAACCCCTGTTCGCGGCCGGCCGGCGGCTCTACGGTGCACCCATGCCGAACCTCCCCGATGCCGTGGTCTGGTCGATACCCGCCTTCCTGCTGCTGACCGTCGTCGAGGTGATCGGCGTCCGTCTCCATCCCGACGAGGACTCGGCCGGGTACGAGGCGAAGGACACCGCGACGAGCATGTCCATGGGGCTCGGCAGTCTCGCCTTCGACGCCCTGTGGAAGATCCCCGTCGTCGCCGTCTACACGGCCGTGTACGCGCTCACCCCGCTGCGCGTGCCCGTCCTGTGGTGGACGCTCCCGCTGATGCTGCTCGCACAGGACTTCCTGTACTACTGGTCCCACCGCGGCCACCACATGATCCGCCTGCTCTGGGCCTGTCACGTCGTCCACCACTCCAGCCGGAAGTTCAACCTCAGCACCGCGCTGCGCCAGCCCTGGACCTCGCTGACCGTCTGGCCGTTCTACGTCCCGCTCGTCGCCGCGGGCGTGCATCCGGCCGCGCTCGCCTTCTGCTCCTCCGCCAACCTCGTCTACCAGTTCTGGATCCACACCGAGCGGATCGACAGGATGCCCCGCTGGTTCGAGGCCGCGCTCAACACGCCCTCCCACCACCGGGTGCACCACGCCTCCCAGGGCGGCTACCTCGACCGGAACTTCGGCGGCATCCTGATCGTCTGGGACCGCCTCTTCGGCACCTTCACCGCGGAGACGGAGCGGCCCGTCTACGGGCTGACGAAGAACATCGACACGTTCAACCCGGTCAGGGTGGCCACCCACGAGTACGCGGCCATCCTGCGCGACCTGCGGAAGGCCTCGGGCTGGCGGGAGCGGGCGGGACGGGTGTTCCGGGGACCGGGCTGGCAGCCCGCGGCCCCCCTCGGCGCGCGGCCCGAGTGAACGACGGCGTACCGTGAAGTGCGCCCGCCCACCCCGCGGGCGCACCGCACGACACCGCACGAGAAGGATCCTCGCCATGCGCGCCACCACCATCCACGCCCCGTTCGACATGCGCGTGGAGGACGTCCCCGAGCCCGTGGTGCAGCTGCCCACCGACGCCGTCGTGCGCGTGCTGCGCTCCTGCATCTGCGGCAGCGACCTGTGGGCCTACCGCGGCGAGGCGGCCCGTGAGGCCGGACAGCGCATCGGGCACGAGTTCCTCGGCATCGTCGAGGAGACCGGCTCCGAGGTGAGCACCCTCAAGCGCGGCGACCTGGTGGTCGCGCCCTTCATGTGGTCCGACGGCGTCTGCGACTACTGCCGCGAGGGCCTGACCACCTCCTGCGAGCACGGCGGCTTCTGGGGCTCCGTGGGCTACGACGGCGGCCAGGGCGAGGCCGTCCGCGTGCCGTTCGCCGACGGCACCCTCGTCCAGCTGCCCAAGGAGGCGGCCTCCGACGACCACCTGCTGTCCGCCCTGCTGACCCTCTCCGACGTCCTCGGCACCGGCCACCACGCCGCCCTCGGCGCCGGCGCCCGCCCCGGTGCCACGGTCGCCGTCGTCGGTGACGGAGCCGTCGGCCTGTGCGCCGTCCTGGCCGCCAAGCGCCTCGGCGCCGAGCGGATCATCGCCCTGGGCCGCCACGAGGTCCGCACCGACATCGCGCGCCGCTTCGGCGCCACCGACGTCGTCGCCGCGCGCGGCGAGGAGGCCGTCGCGGCCGTCCGCGAGCTGACCCGCGGCCAGGGCGCGCACGCCGTCGTCGAGGCCGTCGGCACCGAGCAGTCCATGCGGACGGCCGTGAACATCACCCGCGACGGCGGCGCCATCGGCTTCGTGGGCGTGCCCCACGGCAGCGGCACCGGCCTGGACCTCAGCGTCATGTTCGACCGCAACATCGCCCTGCGCGGCGGCGTCGCCCCGGTCCGCACCTACATCCCGGAGCTGCTGCCCGACGTCCTCGACGGCACGATCGACCCCTCGCCGGTGTTCGACATGACCGTCGGCATCGAGGGCGTGCCGGACGGCTACAAGGCGATGGACGAGCGCACCGCGCTCAAGGTGCTCGTCACCAACGACTGAGCCGGCGCCTCCCGGCGCACCGGTGACGGCCGGACCGTGCGGCACCCCGCACGGTCCGGCCGTCCGCGCGCTCAGCTCCAGGCCGGCGCGTCCGAACCCCACGGCACCGGAGTCCGCGACCAGTCGGCGGGCCCGCCCGCGAACGACACCGGCGGCAGCGCGTACCGCAGCCGCCCGACCCGGCTGTCCGTCTCCGCCAGCCACGCGTCCGGCCCCTCGTACCCGGCCGCCGCGCCCGCCGCCCCGGCGGGCCCGGCCTCCTCGGTGAGCCAGCGCGCGGTCCGGGCGAGCGCCAGCCGCACCCACCGGCCGTACCCGTCGTACGACCGCTCGGTCACCGCCCGCAGCACGGCCGCCGCCAGCAGATACCCCGTGCCGTGGTCCAGCGCCTGCGCGGGCAGCGCCCCGGGCGCGCCGGGCGAGCCCTCGGTCGCCGCGATGCCGGTCGCGACCTGCACGAGGCTGTCGAAGCCGCGCCGCCCGCGCCACGGCCCGTACGCGCCCCATGCCGAGACCTGCGCCACGATCAGCCCCGGCCGCCGCTCGGCCAGCGCCTCGGGAGAGAGCCCGAACCGGTCGAGGGCGCCCGGCCGGTAGCCGGTGACCACGACGTCCGCCGAGTCGAGCAGCTTCTCGAAGGTGTCCGCGGCGGTGGCCAGGTCCAGCACCGCCGACCGCTTCCCGAAGCCCGTGTCCGCGTGCTGGTCGGCCAGTTCGGGCAGGTGCGGGGCGTCCAGGCGCAGGACGTCCGCGCCGAGGAACCCGAGGGTGCGGGTGGCGACCGGGCCCGCCAGCACCCGCGTCAGGTCCAGGACGCGCAGTCCCGCGGCGGGCAGCAGCCCGGCCCCGGCCGCGTCGAGCGGCGGGAGCACGCGCGCGTGCGCCTCGCCGAGCCGCCCGCTCTCCACCAGCGGCCGCAGGGCCAGTTCGGCGCTCTGCTCGTGGGCCGCCCACTCGGCGGGGGTGCGCAGGGCCACGGCAAGGCCGCCGGCGCCGTACACGGCCTCCTCCGCCTCCAGGGCGGTGCGCCCGGCGAGCCGGGCGGCCGCGTCCTCCACGGCGGCGTCCTCGGGCAGGTCCAGCGCGGCCAGCAGCGCGGCCCGGTGGTGCGGGTAGTTGGCGTGGGTGCGCACCCAGCCGTCGGACGTCCGCCAGAAGCCGGACAGCGGCGCGAAGGAGACCGGCTGCCGCCCGTCGACGCGCAGCAGCCGTTCGCTGTGGAAGGCGGCGGCGACCGCGCCGTCGTCCACGACGACCGGAGGGGGCACGGTGAGACCCGCCCGCAGCGCCCCGAGCTCGGCGGCGGCCAGCGCGCACGCGCCCACGCACGCGCGCGCCAGCCGGCGCACCGGAAGGCGCGCGGCGAGCGCGCCCTCCCGCTCCACGGTGGTGACCCGTCCGGCGAGGGCGGGGTCCCCGCCCAGCGCCGACCATGCGAACTCGATGTCAGTCATGACTGCACTATGCATGATTGACTGAATCAACATGTGAATGCGTCCGCCTGGCCAACGCGTCAGCCTGGTCGACGCGTTCGTCCGGTCGACGCGTTCGTCCGGTCAACGCGTTCGTCCGGTCAATGCGGCCGTCCGGTCAATGCGTCACCGCGGCCAGCGCGTCCGCCGTGCCCCAGCCGTAGAAGCCGTTGTGGTTCTTCGGCCCCTGGCACACCGCGTCGACCTTGCCGTCGCCGTCGATGTCGTACGGGTCCCCGCACGGCGTGGCGTCCGCCTCGGCGTACAGCAGCGCCTTGACCAGCGCGGCCGAGGCGTGCGGATGGGTCGACTTGATCAATGCGGCGACGCCGACGACGTGCGGCGTCGCCATCGAGGTACCGGCCATGTAGCCCCACTTGCCGCCCGGCAGCGGGCCCAGGATGAGGCCGCTCGTCGCCGGGGGCTCGGGCTTCTGGTAGGCCGTCGAGTCGCCGCCGGGCGCGGCGATGTCGATGACGCCCTGGCCGTAGTTGGAGAAGGACGACTTCAGGCCCTTCGCGCCGGTCGCCGACACGGTGACCACGCCGGGCAGCTGGGTCGGTATGTCGAAGCACTTGCGCGGGTCGATCACCCGGTCCGAGGGGGTGCCGTCGTTCGGGGACACCGGGTCGGTGATCGAGCGGGCGGCGAGGTCGTAGCTCTCGTTGCCCGCCGCCGCGACGTTGACCGTGCCCTTGCTCTCCGCGTACCGCGAGGCCCGGGTGATCGCGTCGACCAGCGCCTTCTGGTCCGGGTCGGTGGTGCAGTTGAAGTACCAGGGGTCGGTGTAATAGCTGTTGTTGGTGACGTCCACGTGGTGCTCGGCCGCCCACACGAAGCCGCAGACGACGGCCTCGGTGTAGAAGTACCCGTCCGGGTTGGCGACCTTGATGCCGGCCACCTTCACGCCCGGCGCGACACCGGTGACCCCCACGCCGTTCTTCGCGGCCGCGATCTCGCCCGCCACGTGCGTGCCGTGCGGGCTCTCCGACGCGCTCGGGCGCCAGGCGCCGTCCGTCGTGTCCGGCCTGCCCGACACGCAGTTGGCGGAGGCCGCGCGGTCGAAGTTGGGCGCGATGTCCGGGTGGGTGTCGTCGACGCCCGTGTCGATGACGGCGACCGTGACGTCCCGGCTGCCCAGGGTCTTCTCGTGCGCCTTGTCCGCCTTGATGGCCGGCAGGTCCCACTGGAGCGGCTCCAGCGGGTCCTGCCCGGCGGCGGCGCGTCCGCCGGCCGCCGCGATCTCCCCGGCGCCGAGCACCTTCGGCGTGCCCATGTCGGCGGTGGACTGGGCGGGCAGCGGCGCGTTGCGCGTGGCGCCGGCCGACTCCACCCCGGGGACCCGGCGGACGGTCCCGGCGAAGTCCGGGTTCGCGGAGTGGACGACGAGGACGCCGATCCGGTCGTACGCGATCACCACCGACCCGCCCGCCTCGGCGACGGCCTTCCGCACGCGCGCGGAGACGCCGTGTCCCGGGCGGACGTTGACGACGTAGCTGAGCGTGGGTCCGTCGGCGGCCGCGGCGCGGACGGCCGGGGCCGGGGACGCGCCGTCGGCCGCGGAGGCGGTGGCGTCGGGCAGGAACGCGAGAGCCGTGGCCACGGCCATCCCGACCGGGATGACCAGGGCGCGGCGGAAGCGCTGCTGGGGCGCTGTCATGTGTCTGTCTCTCCGATTCGTTCGCGGTACGGACGTGCCGTGCGGGAAGCCGTGCGGGGCGGCCTGGGCGGCCCGGGCGGTCTACTCGACCGCGCGCAGGGCGTCGACGACCCCGAAGCCGTAGAAGCCGTTGACGCGGGCGTTGCCGGCGCAGGTCGCGTCCACGACCCCGTCGCCGTCACCGTCGTAGGGCGCGGCCGGGCAGCCCGGGTTGTCCGCCTGGGCCTTCAGCAGTGCCCGCAGCTGGGCCGGGGTGGCGTGCGGGTGGGCCGACTTCAGCAGCGCGGCCACGGCGGCCACGTGCGGGGACGCCATCGAGGTGCCCTGGAGGAAGCCGTACTGGCCGTTCGGCAGCGTGGACAGGATGCGGCCGTTCTTCGACGGCGTGTCGGGGATCTGGAACTTGTCGCCGCCCGGACCCGCCACGTCGACGACGCCCCGGCCGTAGCTGGAGTAGTACGACTTGGTGCCCTTGACGCCCACCGCGCTCACGGTGACCACGCCGGGCAGCTGGGTCGGGATGTCGAAGCAGGTGTGCGGGTCGACCGTCCGGGTGCCGGCGGTGGAGTCGTCCGGGCTGGAGTCGTCCACGAGCGCGTGCGAGTCGAGGTCGTCGTTGGAGTTGCCCGCCGAGGCCACGTTGAGGGTGCCCTTGCGCTGCGCGTACAGCTGCGCCCTGTCGACCGCGTCCACGATGGCCCGCTGATCGGGGTCGTCCATGCAGTTGTACAGCCACGGGTCCACGTAGTAGCTGTTGTTCGTGATCTCGATGCCGTGGTCGGCCGCGAACACGAAGGCGCAGACCACGCTCTCCGGGTAGAACAGCGAGGTGGCGTCGGGCTGGGCCACGGTGATGCTCGCGACCTTCACCCCGGGGGCCACGCCGGCCACGCCGATGCCGTTGCGGGCCGCGGCGATCTCCCCGGCCACGTGCGTGCCGTGGTAGTGGTCGGCGTCCGCCGGGCGCCAGGCGCCGTAGGTCGTGTCCGCCTTGCCGCTGACGCAGCTCGCGCTCTGCGAGGGGGAGAAGTTCGGGGCGATGTCCGGGTGGGTGTCGTCGACGCCCGTGTCGATCACGCCGACGGTCACGCTCCGGCTGCCCGGGTCGACGGCGGCCGCCTTGTCGGCGCCGATCGCCCGGAGGTCCCACTGGTCGGCCTCCAGGGGCTCCTGACCCGCCGTCGCCTTCCCGGCGAGCTTCGCCGCCTGGGCCTTCGACAGGACCTGCACGGCGCCCTCGTCCGTGGTCCCGGCCGCCGCCAGCGGTGCGGTGCGCGTCGCGCCCGCGGAGTCGACGCCGCGCACCGCGCGCATCCGCGCGCCGAATCCGGGGTCCGCCGAGTGCGCGACGATCACGCCGATGCGGTCGTAACCCGCCACGACGGTTCCGCCGTTGCGGACGACCGCGCGCAGGACCGACTCGATCGTGTGATGGTCCGTCCTGGTGTTGACCACATAGGCGAGTTGCGGCCCTTCCACCACCCGCGCCGACGCGCTCACCGCCGGGGCCGCCGGACTCCACGGGGCCGCCGAAGCGGCCGAGGCCGCCGTCGGGAGGAGGCCGAGCGAGGCGGTGAGCGACAGCACGACCGGCACGGCCGGCGCGAGCCGGCGTCTGGAACGCAGATGAGCCATGGGATCTCCACATCATCCGAACTACGGGACCCGCCGGGCGCGATGGCGCTTGGGCAGGTACATGACGGGTGGCGCAGAAGGCGAAGCTATCTGTACGGGCTGATCCACGAAAGGGTCCATCGGAAAGAGTCGCGCGGACGTGAACCCGTCCGCGCGCGGCGCCGTGACCGTGGACGGGGGGTCCGACAAGGCTCGCGGCCCCCCACCGGGGTCACCGCCGGAATCCGGACGGTCACTCCCGGTAGCGTGATCCCTGTCCGAGCGAAGCCAAGACAGCGCATGTCCGTGACACGAGGAGACTCCGTGGCTACCGAGACACCGCCCCCCGCCGAATCGACGGCCCACCTTCCCTCCACCGAGGAGTTCACCGAGGTGCAGCACAGCGCGGAGTTCGGTGAACTGCGCCGTGCGCACCGCTCCTTCGCCTTCCCCCTGACCATCGCCTTCGTCAGCTGGTACCTGCTGTACGTGCTGCTCTGCAACTACGCGGGCGGCTTCATGGGCACCAAGGTGGCCGGCAACGTCAACGTGGCCCTCGTCCTGGGCCTCGCGCAGTTCCTCACCACGTTCCTCATCGCCTGGTGGTACGCGCGCCACGCCGCGGCCAAGCTCGACCCCAGGGCCGAGGCCATCAAGTCCCGGATGGAGGGCGGCGCATGAGCCCCGCACCGCACACCCTGCTCGCCGCCGGCGAGGCGAGCCAGCACCGGCCGCTGATCATCACCCTGTTCGCGGTGTTCGTCGCCGCCACCCTCGTGATCACCGTGTGGGCCGGCCGCCAGACCAAGGACGCCGCCGACTTCTACGCCGGCGGACGCCAGTTCACCGGCTTCCAGAACGGCCTCGCCGTCTCCGGCGACTACATGTCCGCCGCGTCCTTCCTCGGCATCGCGGGCGCCATCGCCCTCTTCGGCTACGACGGCTTCCTCTACTCCGTCGGCTTCCTGGTCGCCTGGCTCGTCGCCCTGCTCCTGGTCGCCGAGCCGCTGCGCAACTCCGGCCGCTACACCATGGGCGACGTCCTGGCCTACCGGATGCGCCAGCGCCCGGTGCGCACGGCCGCCGGTGTCTCCACCATCGTGGTGTCGATCTTCTACCTGCTCGCGCAGATGGCCGGCGCGGGCGTCCTCGTGTCCCTGCTGCTGGGCATCACCAGCGACGGCGGCAAGATCGGCATCGTCGCCCTGGTCGGTGTCCTGATGATCGTGTACGTGACCATCGGCGGCATGAAGGGCACCACCTGGGTGCAGATGGTCAAGGCCGTCCTGCTGATCGCGGGCGCCCTGCTGCTGACCTTCCTGGTCCTGCTGAAGTTCCACTTCAACGTCTCGGACCTGCTCGGCAAGGCCGCCGACAACAGCGCCAAGGGCTCGGCGTTCCTGGAGCCCGGCCTGAAGTACGGCGCCACCGGCACCACCAAGCTGGACTTCCTCTCCCTCGGCCTCGCCCTGGTCCTCGGCACCGCGGGCCTGCCGCACATCCTGATCCGCTTCTACACCGTCCCGACCGCCAAGGCCGCCCGCAAGTCCGTGATCTGGGCGATCGGCCTGATCGGCGCCTTCTACCTGATGACCCTCGCCCTCGGCTTCGGCGCGGCCGCGCTGATCAAGCCTGAGGAGATCATCGGCTCCAACAAGGCCGGCAACACCGCCGCCCCGCTGCTCGCCCTGCACCTCGGGGGAGTGGACTCCGACTGGGGCGCCGTCCTGCTGGCCACCATCTCGGCCGTCGCCTTCGCCACCATCCTCGCGGTCGTCGCCGGCCTCACCCTGGCCTCGTCCTCGTCCTTCGCCCACGACATCTACGCCAACGTCATCAAGCGGGGCCGGGCGAGCGAGAAGCAGGAGATCAACGCGGCCCGCTACGCGACCGTCGGCATCGGCGCCGTCTCGATCGTCCTGGGCGCCCTCTCCCGCGACCTGAACGTGGCGGGCCTGGTGGCCCTCGCCTTCGCGGTCGCCGCCTCCGCGAACCTGCCGACCCTCCTCTACAGCCTGTTCTGGAGGCGGTTCACCACCTCCGGCGCCCTGTGGTCGATCTACGGCGGCCTGGTCACCGCGGTCGGCCTGGTGCTGTTCTCGCCGGTGGTGTCGGGCAAGCCCACCTCGATGTTCCCCGACGCCGACTTCCACTGGTTCCCGCTGGAGAACCCGGGCATCATCTCGATCCCGGTCGGTTTCCTGCTGGGCGTCGTGGGGACCCTGCTGTCCAAGGAGGTCCCGGACGCCGGGAAGTACGCCGAACTGGAGGTGCGGTCCCTGACCGGCACCGGAGCGCACTGAGCCACCACGAGGCCGCGCCGCGCGGGACCGGACGGTCCCCGCGGCGCGGCCTCGCCGTGTCCCGCCGTACCCCGTCATGGCTTCCGGCCACGGCCGCCTCGCCTCCCCGTCACGGCCTCGCGGGACGTGAGCGGCTGTCGATGTCGGTGGTCTCGCGTAGGCTCGCAGGTGACAGGAGATGAACACTCCGTACCGAGGAACGAGGGAGGGGGCCCACGTGCTCGTCGACACGTACGGCCGGGTGGCCACCGACCTGAGGGTCTCGCTGACCGACCGGTGCAATCTGCGCTGCACCTACTGCATGCCCGAAGAGGGGCTGCAGTGGCTGGCCAAGCCCGATCTGCTCACGGACGACGAGATCGTCCGCCTGATCGACATCTCGGTCCGCCTGCTCGGCATCGAGGAGGTCCGCTTCACCGGCGGCGAGCCGCTGCTGCGCCCCGGGATCGTGGGCATCGTCGAGCGCGTCGCGGCCCTCGCCCCGCGCCCCCGGATGTCGGTCACCACCAACGGCATCGGCCTCAAGCGGACCGCCGCCGCCCTCAAGGAAGCGGGCCTCGACCGGGTCAACGTCTCCCTCGACACCCTGCGCCCCGACGTCTTCAAGACCCTCACCCGCCGCGACCGCCACAAGGACGTCCTCGACGGCCTCCTGGCCGCCCGCGACGCCGGCCTGACCCCGGTCAAGGTCAACACGGTCCTGATGCCCGGCCTCAACGCCGACGAGGCCCCCGACCTGCTGGCCTGGGCCCTGGAGCACGCGTACGAACTGCGGTTCATCGAGCAGATGCCCCTGGACGCCCAGCACGGCTGGAAGCGCGAGGGCATGGTCACCGCCGGCGACATCCTGGCGTCCCTGCGCACCCGGTTCGCACTCACCCCCGAGGGCACGGACGAGCGCGGCTCGGCACCGGCGGAGCGCTGGCTGGTCGACGGCGGACCGCAGCGCGTCGGTGTGATCGCCTCGGTCACCCGGCCGTTCTGCGCGGCCTGCGACCGCACCCGCCTCACCGCCGACGGGCAGATACGTTCCTGCCTCTTCGCCAGGGAGGAGACCGACCTGCGCACGGCCCTGCGCTCGGGCGCGCCCGACGAGGAGATCGCCCGTATCTGGCGTCAGGCGATGTGGGGCAAGAAGGCCGGCGCCGGCCTGGACGATCCGTCGTTCGTGCAGCCGGACCGGCCCATGTCAGC
The DNA here is from genome assembly GCF_044747185.1 of Streptomyces sp. NPDC090108. Classification (NCBI taxonomy): domain Bacteria; kingdom Bacillati; phylum Actinomycetota; class Actinomycetes; order Kitasatosporales; family Streptomycetaceae; genus Streptomyces; species Streptomyces sp. NPDC090108. Next base: position 30,832 of record NZ_JBIVDQ010000012.1, on the reverse strand, counting down.
GATCGGCGGCTGAGCCCGCCCCGCCGGCCGGGCCCGCGGCGTCCGCCGCCTCCCACTCCGCCAGCGCGACGGTGTCCTTCAGGAACCCCCGGACGCCCAGGAACTGCGACAGGTGCTCGCGGTGCTCCTCGCAGGCGAGCCACGTCTTGCGCCGCTCCGGCGTGTGGATCTTCGGGTTGTTCCACGCCAGCACCCACACGGCGTCGGCACGGCACCCCTTGGCGGAACAGATCGGCGTCTCACTCACGGCTTCGTCTCACAGGGAACGGGAACGGCTGACGGCAACGGAAGAGGGTTGCGGGCGTGGAGCCCGGGGCCCGGAGAACGGGCTGCCCCGTGCGGAAAAGGGCCCGAACAAGGCGACGCCGAGCAGCCACGGGGGGAGCTGCCCGGCGTCGGTCCGTCGCTCCGACGGGGGATGCGGAGCGCGTACGCAGTATGTCACGGGTCACCCGCCACCCGGCACCGGAACTGCACGATCGATCTGAGCTTTTCCTGAGCTTGGCGGGAACGGGCGCTCCGCTTGCCTCACGCTCCGTGGTCGGGCCCGGTCGGGCCCCTCCCGGCCGTGCCGCCCGCTCCGGCGGCCGGGTCCGGCGGCGCGTCCTCCGTTCCGGATTCCGCCTGTGCCGTCCGCGCCTCCTCCGCGCGCGGCGGAGCGAGCATCGGTTTCATCGGCACGGTGACGAAGGTCGAGGGAAGCGACGGGGGCCGCTCACGGCCGGCGTTCGCGATCACGACGGCGACGTACGGCAGGAGCGCGCCCAGCACCAGCGCGACGATCGCGACGTACCGCTCCACGTTCCACAGCGAGGCCGCGAGGATCACCGACAGGGTGCGGATCGACATCGAGATGACGTACCGCCGCTGCCGGCCCCGCACGTCCTCGGCGAGTCCGGTCCGCGCACCGGTGATCCGGAAGACCTGGGCGCCGCCACCGTGCTGCTTCCGCATCACATTCCACCATTCGCCCGCATCGGACTCTCCCCGGCCCGCATCGACGTCCAGGCCTGGCGGGGAACCGGGCCGGAACACTTCCACGGTACGCCGCGCCCGTGCCGCCCACGAGACCGGGTGGCCGTCCGCCTGCGCGAACGCCGTCGGCCGGGGTACGTACGGGTGAACCCGGCAGGCGCCGTACGGCACTCGCGCCCAGACTGGCACCAGTGCTCGCGCTGCCCGTGCCGAGCCGTACGAGGAGGCGGTCATGGGCTGGCTGTGGGCGATCATCGTCGGATTCGTGCTGGGTGTCGTCGCCAAGGCGGTGCTTCCCGGCAAGCAGCACAGCCCGCTGTGGCTGACGACCATCTGCGGGACCGTCGGCGGGCTCGTGGGCAACGCGATCGCCCGCGCGGCGGGCGTCGGGGAGACCCGCGGCATCGACTGGAGCCGGCACTTCTTCCAGCTCGTCGCGGCGATCGTCCTCGTGTTCGTCGTCGACATCGTCTACCGGGAGACGCTGGGCAAGCGCCGGCAGCACGCCTGAGGCGGCACGCGGGCGGCCGCCCCGGTCAGGCGGCGCGCCCGGGCACAGCGGCCGTAAGCGCCCGGGCACAGCGGCCGTACGCGTGCGGATACAGCGGCCGTACGCGTGCGGGTACGGCGAAGGGGCGGCTTCCCGCGATCGGGAAGCCGCCCCCGGTGTTCCCGGGCCGCCCGGGTCAGGCGCCCTTGACCTCCACCGCGGCCAGGTTCTTCTTGCCCCGGCGCAGCACCAGCCAGCGGCCGTGGATCAGGTCCTCGACGGCCGGGACCGCGTCCTCGGCGGTGACCTTCGCGTTGTTCACGTAGGCGCCGCCCTCCTTGACCGTCCGGCGCGCGGCCGACTTGCTCGCGACCAGGCCGGACTCGGCGAGCAGATCGGTCACCAGGCCCAGCTCGGCGACCTGGATGTGCGGCACCTCGGACAGCGCCGCCGCCAGCGTCCGCTCGTCCAGCTCCGCCAGGTCGCCCTGGCCGAACAGCGCCTTGGACGCGGCGATCACGGCGGCCGTCTGGCCGGCGCCGTGCACCAGGGTCGTCAGCTCCTCGGCGAGCGCGCGCTGCGCGGCACGGGCCTGCGGACGCTCCTCGGTCTGCTTCTCCAGCTCCTCCAGCTCCGCACGGGAACGGAAGGACAGGATCCGCATGTACTTGGTGATGTCCCGGTCGTCCACGTTCAGCCAGAACTGGTAGAACGCGTACGGCGTCGTCATCTCCGGGTCGAGCCAGATGGCGCCGCCCTCGGTCTTGCCGAACTTGGTGCCGTCCGCCTTGGTCATCAGCGGCGTGGCCAGCGCGTGCGCCTCCGCCTCCGGCTCCAGGCGGTGGATCAGGTCGAGACCGGCCGTGAGGTTGCCCCACTGGTCGCTGCCGCCCTGCTGCAGCGTGCAGCCGTAGCGGCGGTACAGCTGCAGGAAGTCCATGCCCTGGAGGAGCTGGTAGCTGAACTCGGTGTAGCTGATGCCCTGGTCGGACTCCAGGCGGCGGGCCACGGAGTCCTTCGTAAGCATCTTGTTGACACGGAAGTGCTTGCCGATGTCCCGCAGGAACTCGATCGCGGTGAGGTTCGCGGTCCAGTCGAGGTTGTTCACCATGACCGCCGCGTTCTCGCCCTCGAAGGACAGGAACGGCTCGATCTGCGAGCGCAGCCGGTTCACCCAGCCGGCCACCGTCTCGGGGTCGTTCAGCGTGCGCTCGGCGGTGGGGCGGGGGTCACCGATCTGGCCCGTCGCGCCGCCGACCAGCGCCAGCGGCCGGTGCCCGGCCTGCTGGAGCCGGCGCACGGTGAGCACCTGCACCAGGTGCCCCACGTGCAGCGACGGCGCGGTCGGGTCGAAACCGCAATAGAACGTGACGGGACCGCCCGCGAGCGCCTTGCGCAAGGCGTCCTCGTCGGTGGACAGGGCGAACAGCCCACGCCACTTCAGCTCGTCGACGATGTCCGTCACGGTTCTCGCGTCTCCTCGATGATCAGTCGGCAGTCGGGTGACAGCCGACTACGAGGTTATACGCCCTGGCTGACAGAGCTCATATTGAAGTCCGGGATCCGCAGCGCGGGCATCGCGGCACGGGTGAACCAGTCGCTCCACTCCCGCGGCAGCGTCTGCTCCGTACGGCCCGCCTCCGAGGCCCGGCCGAGCAGGCCCACCGGCGACTCGTTGAACCGGAAGTTGTTCACCTGGCCGGTCACCTCGCCGTTCTCCACGAGGTAGACACCGTCCCGGGTCAGGCCCGTGAGCAGCAGCGTCGCCGGGTCCACCTCGCGGATGTACCACAGGCACGTCAGCAGCAGACCGCGCTCGGTGGCGGCGGTCATCTCCTCGAGGGAGCGGTCCTCGCCGCCGTCCAGGATCAGGTTCCCGAGCGCGGGGGCGACGGGCAGCCCGGTCAGGGCGGCGCTGTGCCGGGTGGTGGTCAGGTTCCGCAGCACACCGTCACCGATCCACTCGGTGGAACGCACCGGCAGCCCGTTGTCGAACACCGACTGGTCGCCGTCGGAGGAGTGCGCCACCACGAAGGGCGAGCACTCCAGGCCCGGCTCGTCCGGGTCGCTGCGCAGGCTCAGCGGCAGCTCGGTCAGCCGCTCGCCGACACGGGTGCCGCCACCGGGCTTGGAGAACACCGTCCGGCCCTCGGCCGCGTCCCGCCCCGAGGCCGACCACAGCTGGTAGATCAGCAGGTCGGCGACCGCGGTCGGCGGCAGCAGCGTCTCGTAGCGGCCCGCGGGCAGCTCCACGCGCCGCTCGGCCCAGCCCAGCCGCACCGCCAGCTCCGCGTCCATGGCGCCGGGATCGACGTCCTTGAAGTCCCGCGTGGAACGGCCCGCCCACGCCGAGCGCGTACGGTCCGGCGACTTGGCGTTCATCTCCAGCGTGCCGGTCGGCTGGTCGTGCCTGAGGCGCAGCCCGGTGGACGTGCCCAGGTACGTCGACACCATCTCGTGGTTGGCGAAGCCGTACAGCTCGCGGCCGCCCCCACGCGCGCGTGCGAAGGACTCACCGAGCGCCGGGGCGAAGTCGGCGAACACCGCGGAGGAGGTCTCGGCGGGCGCGTCCGTGAAGTCGGGGGACTCCGGCACCCCGCCGACCAGCGGCTGCGCGTCCTCGGCCGGTTCCGCCCCGCGCGCGGCGGCCTCGGCCGCCCGCACCAGCGGCTCCAGCTCCGCCGCGGTCACCGCCGACCGCGACACGACACCGGCGGCCGTGCCCTGCCGGCCGTCCACGGTCGCGATCACCGTGAGCGTACGGCCGCGGGTGACACCGTTGGTGGTGAGCGCGTTGCCGGCCCAGCGCAGGTTGGCGGTCGACTGCTCGTCGGCGATGACGACACAGCCGTCGGCCCGGGACAGCGCGAGCGCCCGCTCGACGATCTCGTGCGGCTTGCTGGTACGGGGGCTCATCGGCCGGCCTCCTGCGTGGTGTTCAGAATGTTGACGCTCCGGAAGAGGGCCGAGGGGCAGCCGTGCGAGACGGCGGCGACCTGGCCCGGCTGGGCCTTGCCGCAGTTGAACGCGCCGCCCAGGACATAGGTCTGCGGACCGCCCACGGCGGTCATCGAGCCCCAGAAGTCGGTGGTCGTCGCCTGGTAGGCGACGTCCTTCAGCTGACCGGTGATCCGCCCGTTCTCGATGCGGAAGAAGCGCTGCCCGGTGAACTGGAAGTTGTACCGCTGCATGTCGATCGACCAGGAACGGTCGCCGACGACGTAGATGCCCCGCTCCACGCCCCCGATCAGGTCCTCGGTGGACAGCCCGGCCGGGTCCGGCCGCAGCGACACGTTGGCCATCCGCTGCACCGGCACGTGCGCGGGCGAGTCGGCGTACGCGCACCCGTTGGACCGCCCGAGCCCGGTCAGCCGCGCGATCCTGCGGTCCAGCTGGTAGCCGGTGAGCGTGCCGTCCTTCACCAGGTCCCAGGACTGCGCCTCGACCCCCTCGTCGTCGTAGCCGACGGTCGCGAGGCCGTGCTCGGCGGTGCGGTCACCGGTGACGTTCATCAGCTCCGAGCCGTAGCGCAGCCTGCCGAGCTGGTCGAAGGTGGCGAAGGAGGTGCCCGCGTAGGCGGCCTCGTAGCCGAGCGCGCGGTCCAGCTCGGTGGCGTGGCCGATCGACTCGTGGATGGTCAGCCACAGGTTGGAGGGGTCGACCACCAGGTCGTACAGCCCCGGCTCGACGCTCGGCGCGCGCATCTTCTCGGCCAGCAGTCCCGGGATCCGCTCCAGCTCGCCGTCCCAGTCCCAGCCCGTGCCGGTCAGGTACTCCCAGCCCCGTCCGGCGGGCGGCGCGATGGTCCGCATCGAGTCGAACTCGCCGCTGGACTCGTCCACCGACACGGCCGTCAGCTGCGGGTGCAGCCGTACCCGCTGCTGCGTGGTCACCGTGCCCGCGGTGTCGGCGTAGAACTTGTTCTCGTGCACGGTGAGCAGCGAGGCGTCCACATGGTCCACGCCCTTCGCGGCCAGCAGCCGCGCGCTCCAGTCCGCGAGCAGCGCGGCCTTCTCCTCGGCCGGCACCGAGAACGGATCGACGTCGTACGACGAGATCCACGTCCGGTCCGCGTGCACCGGCTCGTCCGCCAGCTCCACGCGCTCCTGCGAGCCCGCCGCCCTGATCACCTGCGCGGAGAGCTTCGCCATCGCCACCGCCTGCGAGGCGACCTTCGCCGCCGCGTCCATGGTCAGGTCCACCCCGGACGCGAAGCCCCACGTGCCGCCGTGCACGACCCGGACCGCGTAGCCGAGATCGGTGGTGTCCGACGACCCGGCCGGCTTGGCGTCCCGCAGCCGCCAGGAGGCGCTGCGCACCCGCTCGAACCGGAAGTCCGCGTGCTCGGCGCCCAGCGCACGCGCGCGTGCCAGCGCGGCGTCGGCCAGAGGTCGTAGCGGAAGCGCGGTGAACGCTTCGTCGATGGAATGGGGCACGGAGGTCTCCCTGCTGTCGTCGCCTGTCGCGTCAGATCATGTCGCGGGAGCCGTACGCCGGACCACAGCTTTGCGCCGGGCACCGGTGCTTTCTGTAGGGATCCGACAGGGACACACTCGCGCCACTGTCGGTGCCCGCTTGCCCCGGGAAGCGGCACTACCGATAGGTTTTCGATGAAGCCGCCTGTCATCGAGGTGTCCGGGCGGGTTGTCGGAACGCAGCAGTCAGCTATCGAAAGGGTGATCCGTTGAGCCGCTCGGTTCTCGTCACCGGAGGCAACCGGGGCATCGGCCTCGCCATCGCCCGCGCATTCGCCGACGCCGGCGACAAGGTCGCGATCACGTACCGCTCGGGTGAGCCGCCGGCCGCCCTGACGGAATTGGGCTGCCTCGCCGTCAAGTGCGACATCACCGACGCCGAGCAGGTGGAGCAGGCCTACAAGGAGATCGAGGAGCAGCACGGCCCGGTCGAGGTCCTCGTCGCCAACGCCGGCGTCACCAAGGACCAGCTGCTCATGCGCATGTCCGAGGAGGACTTCACCTCGGTCATCGACACCAACCTCACCGGCACCTTCCGGGTCGTCAAGCGTGCCAACCGCGGCATGCTGCGCGCCAAGAAGGGCCGTGTCGTCCTGATCTCCTCGGTGGTCGGACTGCTGGGCTCCGCGGGCCAGGCGAACTACGCCGCCTCCAAGGCCGCCCTGGTCGGCTTCTCGCGCTCCCTGGCCCGTGAGCTGGGATCGCGCAACATCACGTTCAACGTCGTCGCCCCCGGCTTCGTCGACACCGACATGACCCGCGCCCTCACCGACGAGCAGCGCGCCGGCATCGTCTCCCAGGTGCCGCTCGGCCGTTACGCGCAGCCGGAGGAGATCGCCGCGACGGTGCGGTTCCTCGCCTCGGACGACGCCTCGTACATCACTGGAGCCGTCATTCCCGTTGACGGCGGACTGGGAATGGGTCACTGATCACCATGAGTGGAATCCTCGAGGGCAAGCGCATCCTGATCACGGGTGTGCTGACGGAGTCCTCCATCGCCTTCCACGCGGCCAAGCTGGCCCAGGAGCAGGGCGCCGAGATCATCCTGACGGCGTTCCCGCGGCCCACGCTGACCGAGCGCATCGCCAAGAAGCTGCCGAAGCCGGCCAAGGTCATCGAGCTGGACGTCACCAACGAGGAGCACCTCGCGCGCCTGGCCGACGTCGTCGGTGAGGAGCTGGGCGGCCTCGACGGCGTCGTGCACTCCATCGGCTTCGCCCCGCAGGACGCGCTCGGCGGCAACTTCCTCAACACGCCGTTCGAGTCGGTCTCCACGGCCATGCACGTCTCGGCGTTCTCCCTGAAGGCCCTGACCATGGCCTGCCTGCCGCTGATGCAGAACGGCGGCTCGGTCGTCGGCCTCACCTTCGACGCGTCCTTCGCCTGGCCGCAGTACGACTGGATGGGCCCGGCCAAGGCCGCCCTGGAGGCCACCAGCCGCTACATCGCCCGCGACCTGGGCAAGCAGAACATCCGCTGCAACCTCATCTCGGCGGGCCCGCTCGGCTCCATGGCCGCGAAGTCCATCCCGGGCTTCAGCGACCTGGCCGCCGTGTGGGACAGCCGCTCCCCGCTGGAGTGGGACCTGAAGGACCCGGAGCCCGCCGGCAAGGGCGTCGTCGCCCTGCTCAGCGACTGGTTCCCGAAGACCACCGGCGAGATCGTCCACGTGGACGGCGGCCTGCACGCCATCGGCGCCTGACCGACGAGGCTCGGCACCGCGCCGGGGCCCGCACCCTTCCGGGGGTGCGGGCCCCGGCGCGTTCCGGGATGCTCCTCCTCGTCGCGCCCCGCTCCGCCCCGTTCCGGCCCGTCCTGGCCCGGGTGGCCGTCACCCGTTCGGCCCACCGGCCGGGTGATCACCGCCCCCGCCGCGCACGCTGGACCACGCACCCCTCCAAGGAGCGTCTCCCTCCGCCGCCTGCCGAGGAGGTTCCCCTGTGCGCCTGTCGCGCAGCCTGATCCCGGTGACCGCGGCCGTGGCCCTCGTCCTGTCCCTGCCGTGCGACGCGGTGTCCCACGCGCGCGTGGACGACGGCAGACCGCCCGCGCCGTTCGGCGCCGCCTGCCGCACCGCCGTGGACGGCTCCCACGTCGTGGCCCACTGCCACAACCCCTATGTGGACACGGACCGCGTGCGCCTGCACATCGAGTGCGCCCGCTGGTGGGACATCGACACCGACAGCGCCCCGGTGGACGCCGCGGCGGCCATGACCGTCACCCTGACCGGCCGCTGCTGGAAGGAAGTCCGCTCGGTCTGGATCAGTCACCAGAAGGAACGCTGAACCTGTCCGGACGGCACAGGAACGGGTAGCCCGCCGCCTCCGCCGCGGCCGCCTCCGCGTCACCCGCGCGGATCGCGTCCATCAGCCGCGTGTGGTCCATGTACGCCCTGGGCGTCAGCCGCGTGCCCACGTCCGCGCGCAGCAAGTCCCGGAGCACCTCGCCCAGGTCGGCGTACATCGCCGTCATGACGTCGTTGTGCGAGGCGGCGACCACGGCCAGGTGGAACGTCGCGTCGGCCGTCACGAAGGCCTCCGCGTCCCCGCTCTCCCAGGCCTCCTCGCGCCGCAGCAGCAGCACCTCCAGCTGCTTGAGGTCCTTCTCGGTGCGCCGCTCGGCGGCCAGCTTCGCCGCCGCCGACTCCAGCGTGGAGCGCAGCTCGGCGATGTGCCGGGTGTCCGCGCCCGCGAACCTGCGCTGCATCACCCCGGCCAGCTCGCTCGTGGCCACCACATAGGTGCCGGAGCCCTGGCGGATGTCCAGCAGGCCGTTGTGCGCGAGCGCCCGTACGGCCTCGCGCACGGTGTTGCGGGCGACGCCGAGCTGCTCGACCAGCTCCGGCTCGGTCGGGATGCGCGCGCCGACCGGCCACTCGCCCGAGGTGATCTGCTGGCGCAGTGCGGAGATGACCTGCTCGGACAGTGCCGAACGACGTGGGTGGCTCAGGGGCATGGCACACCTTCGCACGGGGGGACCGGTCCGGGGCGCCCCGGGGATGTACAACCAATCATCCCATGATTCTATGATGGTCGGCATGGCCAGTGAGGAGACCCGGACCGTGGAAACCCGTACGGAGAAGTCCGCCCAGGACGCCGAGAGCGCCGTCGCGCCGACCGAGGAGGCGGCGCGGGAGACGCCCGCGCGCGTGCCGTCCGGGGCGAGCGGTGCGGCCGCGGTGTCCACGGCCGGCCCGTCGCGGACCGCGTCCGGCGTGTCCCGTACCCCGGGCACCGCCCCGCGCGCGTGGGCGGTCCGGCTGGTCGTCGTCGGCATCGTGCTGTCCGCGCTGAACCTCCGCCCGGCCATCACCAGCCTGGGCGCCCTCATGGAGGAGGTCCGTGACGGACTCGGCATGAGCGGCAGCGTCGCCGGACTGCTCACCTCCGTGCCGCCGCTCTGCTTCGCCGTCTTCGGCATCACCGCACCCCGGCTGGCCCGCCGCTTCGGCACGGGGGCCGTGGTGTGCGCCGGGATGGCCGCCATCACCGCCGGCCTGCTGATACGCCCCTTCGCCGGCGGAACGGCCGGATTCCTGGGCGCCAGCGCGCTCGCCCTCATGGGCATCGCCGTCAGCAACGTGCTGATGCCGGTCATCGTCAAGCGCTGGTTCCCGGACCGGGTCGGCTCCATGACCGGCCTGTACTCGATGGCCCTCGCCCTCGGAACCTCCCTCGCCGCCGCCGTCACCGTGCCCATGACGGACGCCATGGGCGGCAGCTGGCGGGCCGGGCTCGCGGTGTGGGCCGGGCTCGCGGGGCTCGCCGTGCTGCCCTGGATCCCCCTGGTGCGCGAACGGGGCGCCGGACCGGCCCCGGAGTCCGTCCCGGCCGCCCGGGACCACACGGCCCGCGATCAGGCCGCCCGGGACCTCGCGGCTCAGGACCGCATGCCACAGGAGCACGCGGCTCAGGACCTCGCGGCTCAGGGCTTCACGGCGTCGGCCGGGGCGGAGCAGCCCGCGCCGCGCATCACCCGGAGCCGCACCGCCTGGGCGCTCGCCGTCTTCTTCGGGCTCCAGGCCACCGCCGCCTACATCACGATGGGCTGGATGCCGCAGATCTTCCGCGACGCGGGCGTCCCGGCCGGCACGGCGGGCGTGCTGCTCGCGGTCACCATGGTCATGGGCGTCCCGCTGGCGTTCGTCATCCCGCGGCTCGCCACCCGGCTGCCCCATCAGGGCCCCATCGTGCTGGTCCTGGGCGTCTGCGGCCTCGCCGGCTACACCGGCCTGTACCTCGCCCCGGCGTCCGGCGCGTGGGTCTGGGCCCTGCTGCTGGGCATCTCCAACTGCGCCTTCCCGCTGGCCCTGACGATGGTCGGCATGCGGGCCAGGACCGGTCCGGGCGTGGCCCAGCTGTCCGCCTTCGCGCAGAGCACGGGCTATCTGATCTCCATCCCCGGCCCGCTGCTGGTCGGCGTGCTCTACCAGCACAGCGGCGGCTGGGGGCTGCCGCTGGGCCTCATGGCGGCCCTGATGCTGCCGCAGATGGCGGTCGGCTTCCTGGCGGGCCGCCCCCGCACGGTCGAGGACGAGGCGGCCCGCCGCTGACCCGGCGGCCGGTCCGTGCGTGCGGTCCGTGCGGCCGGTCCGTGCCGGTGGTCCGTGCCGCTGGTCCGTGCCGGTGGTCCGCCCGCCGTACGGACCGGCCCGCTGTACGGCCCGGCGGCCGCGACGCACCGGACGGCCCCGCCGCGTCCGTTCCGGACGAAGGGTGCGAGACTGGGCGCATGCAGCCTGTGCTCGACCCGAATCCGCAGAACGGCCAGAAGAAGATGCTGATCGTCTTCGGCTCGTTCTTCGCCATCTTCGTGATCATCGGCATCATCGCGACGCTCGCCTCGCCCTGACCCGGGTGCCGCCCGCCTCTCCGGGGTGGGGTCTGCCCCCTGTCCTTCACGGGGCCTGCCCCCCTGTCCCCTAGGGGGCGAGGATCAGGGTCAAGTGGGTGGCTTTCCGGATGGGTTGACGTCTCCGGAGGCCGTAGCTTCGAGGAGTGACCGCGGCAGAGGGCCGTGGGACCACCCGGAGACCCACGGAGGCGGCCATGCGGGCCCGAACGCACACCCGGCCCCACCCGGCGATCACGGACGGCGTCGGCATCCGGCTGCCCTGGTGGGCGCTCGCCCTGCCCGCGCTCGCCTTCGCCGCCCTGTTCGCGCTGATACTCAACCCGTCGGACGCGCACGCGGCGAGCGGCACCCCGGCGGTCGCCCAGCTCCTCACGCACGTCCGGCAGCTCGTGACGCGCTGAACGCGGCCCCTCGCGCCCGGGCCGTCGCACCGGGGCCGCGGCGCTGTCTCCATGGAGTGAATCCGCATGTCAACTCCCTGCGCCGGGTGGCCTGTTTCATGCGAAGCTGGGTCGCATGAGCGTCGCAGAACCCCGCAAGATCGTCCTCTTCCGGCATGCGAAAGCCGACTGGCCGCAGGTGTCCGACCATGACCGCCCGCTCGCCGAGCGGGGACGCAAGGACGCCGCGGTGGCCGGACGGGCACTCGCCGGCACCGGCATCCCCTTCGACCTGGCCCTGTGCTCCGGCGCCGTCCGGACCCGGGAGACCTGGAAGCTCGCCGTCCCCGAGCTCGCGCACCGGCCGAAAACCGTCTACGAGGAGCGGGCCTACGAGGCCTCGCCCGGCGAACTCATCGCCCTGCTGAACGAGATCCCCGACGACGTGCGCCATGTGATCCTCATCGGTCACAACCCCGGGATGCACGGCGTGGCCGACATCCTGGCCGGCGAGTCCGACGGAGACTCCCGCGAGCGGATGAGGCGTCGCGGCTTCCCCGCCGCCGGCTTCGCGGTGCTGGCCTACGACGGCAGCTGGAAAGGCCTGGAACCGGGCACCGCCACGCTCACGGACTACTGGGAGCCCTCCGAGTGACCCGCCGCCCGGCAGCGGCGCCCGGCACCGCGACGGTGCCGGGTGCCTCTTTCGTCCGGGTCCGCCTCAGTCCTCGTCGTGGGTCTCCGCGGCTTCGACCTCTTCGCGGGTGATGCCCAGCAGATACAGGACCGTGTCCAGGAAGGGGAAGTTCACCGCCGTGTGCGCCGCCTCGCGGACCACCGGCTTCGCGTTGAAGGCGACACCCAGACCCGCCGCGTTCAGCATGTCCAGATCGTTGGCACCGTCACCGATCGCCACCGTCTGCGCCAGCGGCACTCCCGCCTCCGCGGCGAACCGGCGCAGCAGCCGCGCCTTGCCCGCCCGGTCCACGATCTCGCCGGTGACCCTTCCGGTCAGTTTGCCGTCGACGATCTCCAGCGTGTTGGCCTGGGCGAAGTCCAGCCCGAGCCGTTCCTTGAGATCGTCCGTGACCTGCGTGAACCCGCCGGACACCACGCCGACCTGGTAACCGAGCCGCTTCAGGGTCCGGATCAGGGTCCGCGCGCCCGGGGTCAGCCGGACCTCGGCACGCACCTTCTCCACCACCGAGGCGTCCAGCCCCTTCAGCAGCGCCACCCGCGCGTGCAGCGACTGCTCGAAGTCCAGCTCCCCGCGCATCGCCGCCGCCGTCACCGCGGCGACCTCGTCCTCGCAGCCCGCGTGCGCGGCGAACAGCTCGATGACCTCGTCCTGGATCAGGGTGGAGTCGACGTCCATCACCACCAGCCGCTGGGCCCGGCGGTGCAGACCGGCCGAGACGACGGCGATGTCGACACCGAGTGCCCCCGCGTCCGACGCCAGAGCCGTGCGCAGCGACTCCGTCCCGACGCCGGACACCGCGAACTCCACCGCGGTCACCGGATACTTGGCGAGCCGGAAGATGCGGTCGATGTTGCCGCCGGCCTTCGCGATCCGGTCGGCGATGGCGGCCGTCGACTCGGCGGTCAGCGGGTGTCCGAGAACGGTCACCAGCGAGCGCCCGAGACCGCGGGGCCGGTTGTCGCCGTGGCCGGAGATGATCTCCGCCTGCATCTTCATCGACTCGGCCCAGCTGTGCACCGTGGCCCGCAGGTCGCCCTCCAGCCCGGCGGGCGGCGGGGTGATCAGCACGCACAGCACCAGCCGCCCCCGCGTGACGACCTGCTCGATGTCGACCACGTCGACGACGTAGGCGGCAAGGGTGTCGAAGAGGCCGGCCGTGATGCCCGGCCTGTCCTTGCCGAAGATCTTGACGAGGAGAGTGGGGACCTCGGGGGTCTGCGAAGCGCTCATGGTGTCACCACCGTATCCGGCACCCCGTGCCTTTCGCCTGAGCGGTCCGTCTGACGGACACGGAACAATGGGTGTCCGGCCGGTGGAGGCGACCTTGCCTCCCGGCAACGGTTCGCCGCTGTCCGGCAACGGCCCGTCCGCCCGTTTCCGGCGCCGAAGGTCCGCTTCCGGCGCCGACGGTCCGCCCGTCCGGCAGGGGCCCGCCCGGCTGCGTCCGGCGGCACCGGTTTGCCCGGCTCTGCGAGAGCTTGTCCGGCTGCGTCCGGCGGCACCTGCTTGCCCGCTCCGGCGACGGCGGCCCGCCCTGCCGCCTCCGGCGGCGCCTGCTTGCCCGGTCCGGCGACGGCCCACCCCGTCCGCCTCCGCCGGCTCCAGTGCGCTTCCGTCCGTGGCACAACGACAGAGGAGACGGCGGCGGCGACCGCCTGGCGAGCTGTGCCGCCGCCGGGCCCTGTCACGACTTCCGCGTGCCCGCCCGGACTCACCGCCTGGGCCTCCCGGACGGAGGGGGCGGCATCGGGGGTGGCGGGGGAGGAGGCGGCGGCCCGTCGTCCGGCCCGTCCGGCGGGTTCCGCGAGCCGTCGCGGGGCCGGCCACCGGGCCGGCCGCCGGGTCGGTTCCGGGGCACGGGCGGAAGCGGGCCGAGGGGACGGGCGATCGTGGGGGCGCCGTACACATCATCGTCGGGGTTCCCGGGGTTCCCGGGGTTCCCGGGGTTCCCGGGGTTCCCGGGGTTCCCGGAGGGTCCGGGGGCGCCTCCGGCACCCGTGCCGCCGCCTGGCCCACTTGAACCGCCCTGACCACGTGGCCCGCCCTGCCCACCCCGACCGCCCTGCCCGGCAGGCCCTCCCGCGCTCCCGGGCCCGCCGCGCCTGCGGGCCTCGGACCCCCCGCGCTCCTCGGCCCCTCCCGCATCCGCCCCACGCCGCCCCCGGTGTGACGGCGGACGGGCGTCCCGCGGGCCCTCGCGCAGTTCCTCCGGCACCCGGAGGTAGGGGTTCGTGTCCGGGTTCGGCGGCCGGTACGGCGTGCCCGGTGTGTACGGCCCGCCCACGCCGCCGTACCGAGGAGCCCCGCCCTCGCGGCCGTAGTCGGCGTACTCGCCGCGCTCGCCCCCACCGCCGTAATCGGCGTACTCGCCGCGCCTGCCCTCACCGCCGTACTCGACGTACCCGCCGTACGGGCCGTACGGGCCGCCCTCACCGGGGCCGCTCCCACCGGCCGGCGCCTCCACCGCGGCCCCCGGCTCCACCGCGGTACCCGCCCCCGGCTCCGCCGTGAGGCCGGCCCGCGGCGGACGTATCGCCCGGGTCCCCGCAGTGCCGGTCAGGACGGCCAGCAGCGCTCCCGCCGCTCCCGCCGCCGCGCCCCACACGGCGCCCAGCAGGAACGCCGTGCCGAGCCGGCCGTGCAGGGTGACACCGGCCCCGAAGGCGTCGAAGCCGAGCACGGACAGCGAGGCCTTCACCGAGACGTCCGTCAGCCAGGTGAGCAGAGGCAGCGCGAGCGCCGTCACGGCGCCGAGCCGCACCGCGCAGTGCCCGGCGAAGCGCAGACCGGCGCCCGGAGCCCCCGCCCCCGGAGAGTGAGCCCTCAGCGCACGGCCCCCCTGCCTCCGCGCCCCCAGCCCCCGCGCCCCCGACGCGCGCGCCCCCTGCCCCCGCGCCCCCAAGCCAGGCTCCGGCACGGGCACCGGCGTCCGTACCGCGGTCAGTACGCCCGCCAGCAGCATCGCGAGCGCCGCCGCCACCGCCAGCAGCCACACCCGCCCGTCCAGTGCGGCCAGCCGGCCCACGGTGACGGGCCGGCCGGAGCCGCCGCTCAGCAGCTGGTCGAGCGGGTGGGGGAGCAGGGTGGCCAGTACCCCGGTGGCCCTGCCGTCCCAGGGGACGAAGAGACCGAGCGGGACCCCGAGCCAGACCCCGTCGGGCGCGCCGAGCAGGGCCGCGCCGGCGATCCGCCGCGGGTGGTCGTCGCCGACGGCCGCGTACGCCGCGGCGGCGAGACCGGCCACGACGGCGGCCAGCAGCACGGTGACGAGAGCGGAACAGGCCGGCCGCACCACCCGGTGCACGGCGTCCCAGGCGGCCGGCAGGGGAGTGCGGCGGGAGGCGAGCAGGGCGATCAGGAGGACCCCGGCGGACCAGGCGGCGGCACCGAGGACCGTGGGCACGGTGTCGACGGTGAAGGCGACGGCCGCCTTGGCGTGGATCAGGCCGCCGATCCGGTCCGGCAGCAGCCCGCCGAGGTCCCCGAGGTCCCCGATGCCCCCGATCTTCCCGAGGTCTCCGAGATCGCCGACGCCGGGGATGTGCAACCCTCCGCCGCCGCCCCCGCCTTTGCCGCCTCCGCCGGTCAGCCGGTCGAGGCCGAGCGCGCCGCCGTCCAGGGTGATGACGTCGTGCCCGGCCGAGGACAGCCCGGCGAGCATCGCCGCGAAGAGCACGGTCACCGTCCCCGCGCGGGCGAGGAGTTCGGCCGGTCGGATCACGGCCCCGGCCGCGCGCAGGGACCGCAGGAAGAGCCACGACAGGAGCAGGGCGCCGGCCAGCCCCACCCCCAGTGGCGTGATGTCGACGGCGGTGTGCGCCTCGGCGCCCTTCAGCCCGAACGCGGAGACGTCTCCGGACGTCGAGACCGAACCACCCGCCCCGAGGGCCACAACTGCCGCTGTCATGGGGCCCAGTGAGGCCTTCGCGTCCGCTCCCAGCAGATGGAGTCCGAGCGCGGCCGTGGCCGCCATCCCGATCAGCGCCCAGCTGACCGCGGCGACCGCCGACAGCAGGACGTTCCCCCACGGGAGCGAAGTCCCTTGCCGTACAACCCTGGTGCCTGTCGCCGAACCCATGGCCGACCCCCCGATCCGCGATGCGGTCTCCTGGCCGCGCTTGTCCCCCTCGCGGTGGATTACCACTCTCCGGCCCGGTTTCAACCCCGTCAACGGGGGCGAGTCGAAGCGTGCGCGGGCGCTCCGCGCAAGGCCCGGCTTTCGGTCAGGAGGCGGGGCCTGGAATAGTTCCCCACGATGTTCGACATCCCTAGACTCCCCATGACGGGGGTAATTCGGGGGACAACTCAGTGGGGCATGGAGTGCCTGAACTCGTACTGGAAACAAACGGACGGACGTGGACGCTCGACCCGTCCAGGTCCTACGCTCTCGGACGCGATCCGCAGGGTGACATCGTCTTCGAGGACGCCAGGGTGTCCTGGCGCCACGCCACGGTCAGCTTCGACGGCCGCAGTTGGGTCATCGAGGACCACGGCAGCACCAACGGCACGTTCCTGGAAGGCAGTCGGGTCCAGCGGACCGAGATCGGCCCCGGTTCGGCGGTGCACCTCGGCAACGCGAACGACGGGCCGCGCCTGAACCTGTCCGGTGCCGCCCACCCGGCCGCGCAGGCCCCGCAGCAGGCGGCACCGTACGCCGCGCAGGGCGCGGGGGCGGGCTGGGCGCAGCAGGCGCCGCAGCAGCAGGAGCCGTACCAGGCCGCCGCCCACCAGCAGGCACCGCAGGCCGGCTGGCAGCAGCAGCCCGCGCCGTTCCCGCAGCAGCAGGGCGGTCCGGGCGAGCAGTACATCCAGAAGGTGCCCGCGGACGGCCCGGTGCCGCCGCCGGTCCACAGCGACCGCAGTCCCACGACGTTCCACCAGTTCTCGCTCGGCCGCGTGATGCGCATCGGCCGTGCGCTGGACAACGAGCTGGTCGTCTCCGACCTCCAGGTCTCCCGGCACCACGCCGAGTTCCAGTCGACGCCCGACGGCCGTTTCGAGATCCGCGACCTCGGCTCGCACAACGGCACGTTCGTCAACGGTCAGCCGATCGCCAAGGGCAGCACGACGCCGCTCGGCCCGAACGACATCGTCGGTGTCGGGCACTCCACGTTCCGGATCGTCGACGACCGGCTGGAGGAGTTCGTCGACACCGGCGAGGTCTCCTTCTCGGCCCGGCATCTGACCGTCGAGGTCGAGGGCGGCAAGCAGATCCTGAAGGACGTCTCCTTCGGTGTCCCGGAGAAGTCGCTGATCGCGGTGATCGGCCCCTCCGGTTCCGGCAAGTCGACGCTGCTGAAGGCGCTCACCGGTTACCGGCCCGCCAACCAGGGCGAGGTCCTGTACGACAACAGGAACCTCTACAAGCAGTTCGCCGAGCTGCGCCAGCGCATCGGTCTGGTCCCGCAGGACGACATCCTGCACAAGGAGCTGACCGTCAGAAAGGCCCTGAAGTACGCGGCCAAGCTGCGCTTCCCGGCCGACACCACGCCGGGGGAGCGCGACGCCCGCATCGACGAGGTGCTGCGCGAGCTGAAGCTGGACGTCCACAAGGCCAAGAAGGTCACCTCCCTGTCCGGCGGCCAGCGCAAGCGGGTCTCGGTGGCGCTGGAGCTGCTCACCAAGCCGTCGCTGATCTTCCTGGACGAGCCGACCTCGGGCCTGGACCCGGGCATGGACCGCGATGTCATGCAGCTGCTGCGGGGCCTGGCCGACGACGGCCGTACGGTCCTCGTGGTCACCCACTCGGTGGCCGAGCTCGCCCTGTGCGACAAGCTGCTGGTGATGGCGCCGGGCGGTGCGGTCGCCTACTTCGGTCCGCCGGAGGAGGCCCTGAACTTCTTCGGCTACGACAGCTGGGCCGACGTCTTCTCCGCCTTCGAGAACTACCGCGACTACGACTGGGCCGGCCGCTGGAAGGGCTCGCAGCACTACCAGATGTACGCCGCGGACATCGACGCGGTCGCCCCGCAGTCCGTACACATGCCTCCGCCGCAGGCCGTCAAGCCGCCCAAGCCGCAGAGCTGGGGCTCGCAGCTGCTCACGCTGATACGGCGGTACGTGGCGGTCATCGGCTCCGACCGGGGCTTCCTGGCGCTGACGGTGATCCTGCCGGCGGTGCTGGGCGCGGTCAGCCTGCTGATCGACCACAACAGGGGTCTGCTGGTGAACCCCGTCAACGCCAAGACCGGGTTCCCCGTGCCGAACGGCACGGCGACCACCGTCCTGCTGATCCTCGCGGTCGGCGCGTGCTTCGCGGGCGCGGCGAACTCGGTCCGTGAGCTGATCAAGGAGCGGGTCATCTACGAGCGGGAGCGCGCGACGGGCCTGTCCCGGTCGGCGTACCTGATGTCGAAGGTGGTCGTCCTCGGTGCCGTCACCGTGCTCCAGGGCCTGATGGTCGGCCTGATCGGCTTCTCCAGCCGGGAGATCCCCGACCGGGGCCTGGTCCTCGGCGGCTCGACCCTGCTGGAGCTGTGCCTGCCGGTGATGGCGCTCGGCTTCACCTCGATGATGTTCGGCCTGGTGATCTCCTCGCTGGTGAAGACCGCCGAGAAGACCATGCCGCTGCTGGTGATGTTCGCGATCATCCAGGTCGTCTTCACCGGCTGCCTGTTCACCCTGCACGGCACGATCGGCGTCAACGAGTTCTCGTACCTGATGCCGTCGCGCTGGGCGGTCGCGGCCGCGGGCACGACGCTGGACTTCAACAACATCGCCCCGAACACCGACGACCCCGGCAGCACGGACCCGCTCTGGGACCACCAGGCGTCCGCCTGGGGCCTGGACATGGCGGTGCTGATCGTCCTCGGTGTGATCTGCGGCTTCCTCGTCGCCCGCTTCCTGCGGCGGCACGAGCCGGAGGTCATGCGGAAGTAGCGCCGGCCGGCGCGGCGCCATGACGAGAAGGGCGGCACCCCTTGTGGGGGTGCCGCCCTTCGCGCGTCGGCGAGAGGTCCGCGCAGGCCTCAGTACGCGCTGTTGACGTTGTCGATCGAACCGTACCGGTGAGCCGCGTAGTTGGCGGCGGCGGTGATGTTCGCGACCGGGTCGTAGATGTTCCACGAGGTGCCGGAGACGTGGTACGTGTTGAAGGTCGGCTGGATGACCTGGAGCAGGCCCTTCGACGGGATGCCGTTGATCGCGTTGATGTCCCAGCCGTTGATGGCCATCGGGTTGCCGGAGGACTCCCGCATGATGTTGCGGTGCAGGCCCGAGTAGCTGCCCGGGATGCCCTTGGCGTGCATGATGTCCAGGGAGTGGCGGATCCAGCCGTCGAGGCTGTTGGAGTAGGTCTTCGCGGCGACGGTCTGCATCGGCAGACGCACCGCGGAGCGGCTCGCGGCCTGCTCGGTGCGGACCTCGGTGACCTTCTTGGCGTCGGCCTTCGTGTGCGCCTCGATGGTGTCCAGCTTGACGGTCCGGGCGGCGAGCTGGTCGGTGAGGGTGCCCTTGACGGCCTTGACCGGGGCGCCCTGGTACTGCACGGAGGCCGCGGCGGGGGCCGCCGTGGAACCGGTGGTGGCGGTGCCGGTGTGACCGGGGACGGCCGACAGCGCGATCGCGGCGGCGCCGAGCACGCTGACACCCGCGAGGGCGGTCTTCTGGTGCTTGGTCATGGGGCGGCCGCGGCGATGGAGACGGCTGAGGATGTTCTCGGGCATAGCTGATGGACCTCTCGTGATGAAGCGCGGAGGTCGCTCCTGCGTCCGCCGGGGGAATCGGCTCCTCCCACACGAACGCCGAGGGGGGAACCCCACGGCGCTGAGCGACGAGAGCAATTCTTAGCGGGAGCAAAATGCCCTGGCAAAGGTGTGACGTACGATCCCGGGTAGTGGATCGGGGAAGGACAAAACGGGACAGATAGGTGCGTCTGTCCCGTTCGCGTGGGGAGGCTTTATCTCCTATGTCCGTTCGTACGTGATGTGCACCCTATGTGCGGCCTCACATGGGCCGGAGATCCGTCTCACTGCGAGTTGCTGACGCAATGCTCTGGGTGAGCTCGGTCCGGCGGGAGCGGGGTCCGTCCGCCGGGAGCAGGAGGTGCACGTCCCCGAACTCGTGCCACAGATACCGCCCGCGCAGCGCCTCCTCGTAGCCGCGGTCGACCGCGGCCCTGCCCGCCACCGCCTCCAGCATCAGCAGATGCGAGGCCTCGGGCTCGTGCAGCCCCGTCAGCAGCCCGTCGGTCACCCGCACCCCCCGCCCCGGCGTGACCACCAGATCCGTCCACCCCTCGGCCGCCCGCACCACCCCGTCCGCCCCCGCCGCCGACTCCACGGCCCGCACGGCCGTCGTCCCCACCGCGATCACCCTGCGGCCCTCCGCCCGCGCGGCGTTCAGCAGCCGCGCCGACGTCTCCGGCACCGAGAACCACTCCGGGTACGGCGGCTCGTGCGCCTCCGCCGACGCCACCCCCGTGTGCAGCGTCACCGGCGCGAACCCCACCCCGCGGCTCACCAGCTCCGTCACCGTCCACGCGGTGAACGGCCGCGCGGCGCTCGGCATCTCCGCACTGCCCGCCCCGTCCGCCGCGGCCAGCGCGAACACGGTCTGGTACGCCGAGAGAGGCTGGTCCCGCTCCGTGTACGCGTAGCGGATGGGCCGCCCGTGCTCCCGCAGCAGCCCGACCGCCTCCGCGCCCGACAGCCGCGCCCACCACAGCCGGTCGCCGCGCCCGCTCAGCGGCTCCTGGAGCACCAGCCGCGCCCCGCCCGGCAACCGCACCCCTACCCCTGCGGGCCCGCCCGCGCCCGCCCCCGCGTGCCCACCCGCCCACGCGCGCGTAGCACCCCGTCCGTCGGGCACCCGCAGCTCCACCGCCCAGCGCCCGTCGTCCCCGCGCGTGGAGAAGTGCACCACCACGCGCGCGTGCCCGACGCGCCCGTCCACCGCCGCGGCCAGCGTCGGCGAGGTGTTCACCACCAGCAGGTCCCCGGCCCGCAGCAGCCGCGGCAGCTCCCGGAACACGTGGTGCTCCACCTCGGTGCCCCGCGACACCAGCAGCCGCACCGAGTCCCGCCCGCGCCCCGGACCCCGCTGCTCGGCGGGCACCCGCGCCAGCAGCTCCCCGGGAACCCTCAGCCCCGTGATCATCGCCCCTCCGCCAGATCCCCGGCCGTGCGGCGCCCGCCGGCCGGCCGCTCGTCGAGCAGCCGCAGGAACGCCGGTACGACCGACTCCGGCGCCGGCCGCGCCCCGTCGTCGTCTGGTACGGCCGCCGCGTACAGGTCCGTCGCCATGTCACCGGGGTCCACCGCCCACACCCGCAGCCCCGGCTCCTCCACCCCCAGCACCGCCGCCAGCCGGTCCAGCGCGGCCTTCGAGGCGCCGTACCCGCCCCACGTCCCGTACGCCTCCACCGCCGCGTCCGAGCTGACCGTGAGCACCGCCCCGGCCGGCGACTCCCGCAGCAGCGGCAGCGCCTCCTGGACCAGGCCGAGCGCCGCCACCACGTTCACCTCCAGCGCCCGCCGCAGCCCCTCCAGCGGCAGCTCCGCCAGCCGCACCAGCGGCTCGGCACCCAGCGCGCTCGCGTTGCTCACCAGCAGATCCACCCCGCCCAGCTTCCGGGCGGCCGCCACCAGCTCCGCCCGGTGCCCGGCGTCCGTCACGTCCCCCGCGAGCGCCGTCACCCGCGCCCCGTGCCCGGCCGCCGCCCCCGCCGCCTCCTCTAGCGCCGCCGCGCCCCGGGCGTCCAGCACCAGATCCCAGCCCCGCGCGGCCAGCGCCCCGGCCAGCGCCCGCCCCAGCCCCTTCGAAGCCCCCGTGATGATCGCTACCGGCATGGCAACCGTCCCCTCGTCCTGCCGCCCCGGCGGGCGGTGACCACACGGTAGGAACGCGGGCCGCCGCACCGCCTCGGCCCCGGGCCGCAGAACGCCGGGGCCCTTCGGCGTACGCCGCGCGCCCCGGGCCCCACGACGTACGTCCCGGCCCGCGGCCTACTCCGCCGGACCTAGGCCGGGCGGACCGCGAAGGGCCGCCGCGGGCCCGATCCGCGCTGTCGTACCCCGCCGGTACCGTGAGGACATGAGTCACGGTCCCCGGTCCGGCCTCGCCGCGGTGAGCGCCGCGCTGCTGGCCATGAGCAGGCATCTGGAGGTGCGCGACGTCCTCAAGACGATCGTCGCCTCCGCCCGCGAACTGCTCGACGCCCAGTACGCCGCCCTCGGCGTCCCCGACGACCACGGCGGCTTCGCCCAGTTCGTCGTCGACGGCGTCAGCGACGCCCAGTGGAAGGCCATCGGCCCGCTGCCCCGCCAGCACGGCATCCTCGCCGCGATGCTCCACGAGGCCCGGCCCGAGCGCCTCGCCGACGTCCGCAAGGACCCGCGCTTCGAGGGCTGGCCCGACGCCCACCCGGACCTCGTCGACTTCCTCGGCCTGCCCGTGCGCGACGGGGACGAGGTCATCGGCGCCCTCTTCCTCGCCAACAAGAACTGCCCGAAGCCCGAGGGGAGCTGCGGCTTCACCGAGGAGGACGAGGAACTGCTCGCCATCCTCGCCCAGCACGCCGCCATAGCCCTCACCAACGCACGGCTCTACGAGCGCAGCCGCGAACTGACCATCTCCGAGGAACGCTCCCGGCTCGCCCACGAACTGCACGACGCGGTCAGCCAGAAGCTCTTCTCCCTGCGCCTGACCGCCCAGGCCGCCGCCGCGCTCGTCGACCGCGACCCCGTCCGCGCCAAGCGCGAACTGCACCAGGTGGCCGCGCTCGCCGCCGAGGCCGCCGACGAACTGCGCTCCGCCGTGGTCGAACTGCGCCCCGCCGCACTCGACGAGGACGGCCTCCTCGCCACCCTGCGCACCCAGATCCAGGTGCTCGACCGCGCCCACTCCGCACGCGTGACGTTCGCCGCCACCGGCTTCCGCGCGCTGCCCGCGGCCCAGGAGGAGGCCCTGCTCCGGGTCGCCCAGGAGGCCCTGCACAACGCCCTGCGCCACTCCGGCGCGGAGCACGTCGAGGTCACCGTCGGCCGGCGCGGCGCCGGCGCCGTCCTGCGCGTCGCGGACGACGGCGGCGGCTTCGACCCCACGACGGTCCGCCGCGCCGGACGCCACCTGGGCCTCGTCTCCATGCGGGACCGGGCGAGCGGGGTGGGCGGCACACTGACCGTGGAATCGGCGCCCGGCAAGGGCACCACGATCGAGATGGAGGTGCCCGGTGGCTGACCCGATCAAGGTGCTCATCGTCGACGACCACCAGGTCGTCCGCCGGGGGCTGCGCACCTTCCTGGAGGTCCAGGACGACATCGAGGTCGTCGGCGAGGCCGCCGACGGCGCCGAAGGAGTCGCCCGCGCCGAGGAGTTGCGCCCCGACATCGTCCTCATGGACGTCAAGATGCCGGGCATGGACGGCATCGAGGCCCTGCGCAGGCTCCGCGCGCTCGACAACCCCGCACGGGTGCTGATCGTCACCAGCTTCACCGAACAGCGCACGGTCGTCCCGGCCCTGCGCGCGGGCGCCGCCGGATACGTCTACAAGGACGTGGACCCCGACGCGCTGGCCGGCGCCATCCGTTCGGTGCACGCCGGGCACATCCTGCTCCAGCCCGAGGTGGCCGGCGCACTGCTCTCCCAGGAGGAGACCGGTTCCGGCCACGGCAGGGGGAGTTCGCTCACCGAACGGGAGCGCGAGGTGCTCGGCCTGATAGCCGACGGGCGCTCCAACCGGGAGATCGCCCGCGCCCTGGTGCTGTCGGAGAAGACCGTCAAGACGCATGTCTCGAACATCCTGATGAAGCTCGACCTCGCCGACCGCACCCAGGCCGCGCTGTGGGCCGTACGGCACGGGGTGACCGGCTGAAACACCGGAACCGCCGTCACCCGCACGGCAATTCGGAGGTTTTTATTCCGGTCTGAGATTCATACCGTCGTGGGAATGTCACCCGTACGGCGCATCCTCCGGCGGTCACGGCCGTTCTCCAGTGCGTGCCGCGGCGAACCGCCGCGGTGAACGCCTAGGAGGGGTTGGACAGTGAAGAACCTGAAGAAGGCCGCGGCCGTGACGATGGTGGCCACGGGCCTGATGGCCGCGGGCGCGGGGATGGCCTCCGCCGACTCCTGGTCCGGCGGCGAGGCCAAGCACTCCCCGGGCGTCGTCTCGGGCAACGTCGTCCAGGTCCCGGTGCACGTCCCGGTCAACGCCGTCGGCAACAGCGTGAACGTCATCGGCCTGCTGAACCCGGCCTTCGGCAACATCGGCCTCAACGGCTGAGCCCGGACCGCGTCGCCTCCGGCCCCGGCCACTGAGGCCGGACCGGGGAACACCTTCCGGCGCCGGGCGGCCACCCCCAGCCCGCCCGGCGCCCGGGAACGCGACGCGACCCGGCGAAGACCCGCTTCGCCCTCACCACTTCCGGAAGCGCGGTGCTCAGCGAGCGCCGCGTTCCCGCTGTTCCACGGCGGAGTTGTACGCCGCCACCAACGCCCGCCGCGCCGTGCGCTCCACCGGCCGCAGAGCCTCGGCCCGCGCCGCCATCTCGCCCGAACTGACCGCGCCCCCGTGCCCGTTGTCGTAGGCCAAGGACACCAGCAGCCCGACCCGCTGCGCCAGCTCCAGCACCCGTACCGCCCGCGGCGGATATCCCGGCGCCAGCACCTCCCGGCCGTGCGCGGCCCGCGCCCGGTACGCGTCGATCGCGGCCTCGGCCACCGGACCCGACCCGGCCACGTCCAGCCGCGACAGCACCACGGTCGCCTCCCGCAGGGCCTCCGCCAGCTCCCGCTCGGCCTCGCCCAGCGAGGGCACGTCGGCGGGCGGCGCCTCCCGCACCGGCAGCACGTGCCAGACCACCTCGACGTGCACATCGCCCGCGGGCCCCGCCTCGGACACCTCCGGCACCAGCCCGAACGCGGCACCGAAGCAGATCACCGCCTCCTCGGCCTCCAGCGCCCGCGCGTTGAACTCCGGCGGACCGCTCAGCCCCAGCGGATGCCCCGGCACGGGCAGCGCCACCCTGAGCCCCGTCGCCCCCAGGGCCCGCAACCGCCCCAGGGCGAGCGTCAGCCCGACCGGGGCGGACTCGCCCGGCAGCCCCTCCACCCGGTGCACCGCGTCCTCGCCGACGATGGCGAGCGCGGCGTCGTCGGGGGAGGCAAATCCGGCCAATAGGGCATTTCCCCAAGCGGCGAGGCGTCCTGAACGTGGTTCCGAGAGCATGCCCCCACCCTAAGGACCGGACCGATGGGATGGAGCGGTGTACGCGTGGCGTAGATTTCATAGGGGGCTGCGCCCACGGCGCGGCGGACCGAGCCCACAGGCGTACGCGACAGCCGAGACCGGCACACTGCAAGGGGAGACAACGCGCTCATGAGCGATGTTCTGGAGCTTCAGGACGTATCCGTGGTCCGTGAGGGCCGGGCTCTCGTGGACCAGGTCTCCTGGTCGGTGAAGGAGGGCGAGCGCTGGGCCATCCTCGGCCCCAACGGCGCCGGCAAGACCACCCTCCTCAACGTCGCCTCCAGCTACCTCTTCCCCAGCAAGGGCACCGCCAGCATCCTCGGCGAGACCCTCGGCAAGGTCGACGTCTTCGAGCTGCGCCCGCGCATCGGCGTGGCCGGCATCGCCATGGCGGAGAAGCTCCCCAAGAGCCAGACCGTCCTGGAGACCGTCCTGACCGCCGCCTACGGCATGACGGCCCACTGGCAGGAGGAGTACGAGGCGGTCGACGAGCTGCGCGCCCGCGCCTTCCTCGACCGGCTCGGCATGAGCGACTACCTGGACCGCAAGTTCGGCACGCTCTCCGAGGGCGAGCGCAAGCGCACCCTCATCGCCCGGGCCCTGATGACCGACCCCGAGCTGCTCCTGCTCGACGAGCCCGCCGCGGGCCTCGACCTCGGCGGCCGCGAGGACCTGGTCCGCCGCCTCGGCCGGCTGGCCCGCGACCCCATCGCCCCCTCGATGATCATGGTCACCCACCATGTCGAGGAGATCGCCCCCGGCTTCACCCACGTCCTCATGATCCGCCAGGGCAAGGTCATGGCCGCCGGTCCGATCGAGCTGGAGCTCAGCTCCCGCAACCTCTCCCTCTGCTTCGGCCTCCCCCTCGTCGTCGAGCAGGTCGGCGACCGCTGGACCGCGCACGGGCTGCCCCTCTCCTGACGCCCCCCGGCCCGGCCCCGGTACCGCTCCGTCCCGGTTCGCCCCCTGTCGGCCGCCCCGGCCCCGCCCTACCATGACCTTCGTGGACGACATCGGCGCATGGGTGTGGTGGCTCGTCGGTGCGGCATCGCTCGGCATCCCGCTCGTGGTCACGGCGATGCCGGAGTTCGGCATGCTGGCGGTGGGAGCCGTCGCGGCCGCCGTCGCCGCCGGCCTCGGCTTCGGTGCCGTCGTCCAGGTCCTCACCTTCATCGTCGTCTCGGTCGCCCTCATCGCCGTCGTCCGTCCCCTCGCCAACCGGCACGCCCGTCGCGGCCCCGGACTGGCCACCGGGGTGGACGCGTTGAAGGGCAGGCAGGCCGTCGTCCTGGAACGCGTCGACGGATCGGGAGGCCGGATCAAGCTCGCCGGAGAGGTCTGGTCGGCCCGCGCGCTCGACACCCGGCGCGCCTACGAAGCCGGCCAGGAGGTGGACGTCGTGGAGATCGAGGGGGCCACCGCGATCGTCATCTGAGGCATCTGCCCCCCGAGTTGCACGACGGTCTGTCAGACTCGACCAGCAAGATCTTCGACAACCGAGAGATCTGCCGATGCGCCGAGGCGGAGAGGGGTACGGGGACCACGATGGAACCGGTCATCATCGTCCTGATCATTCTGGTGGTGTTGGTCTTCATCGCCCTGATCAAGACCATCCAGGTCATCCCACAGGCCAGCGCCGCGATCGTCGAGCGCTTCGGCCGCTACACACGCACGCTGAACGCGGGCCTCAACATCGTCGTCCCGTTCATAGACACCATCCGCAACCGCATCGACCTGCGTGAACAGGTCGTGCCGTTCCCGCCCCAGCCGGTGATCACCCAGGACAACCTGGTCGTGAACATCGACACCGTCATCTACTACCAGGTGACCGACGCGCGGGCCGCCACCTACGAGGTCGCCAGCTACATCCAGGCGATCGAGCAGCTCACCGTCACCACCCTGCGCAACATCATCGGCGGCATGGACCTGGAGCGGACCCTCACCTCCCGTGAGGAGATCAACGCGGCCCTGCGCGGCGTCCTCGACGAGGCCACCGGCAAGTGGGGCATCCGCGTCAACCGCGTCGAGCTGAAGGCCATCGAGCCGCCCACCTCCATCCAGGACTCGATGGAGAAGCAGATGCGCGCCGACCGTGACAAGCGCGCCGCGATCCTCACCGCGGAAGGCACGCGCCAGGCCGCGATCCTCACCGCCGAGGGCGAGAAGCAGTCCCAGATCCTGCGCGCCGAGGGTGAGGCCAAGGCCGCCGCGCTCCGCGCCGAGGGCGAGGCCCAGGCGGTCCGTACGGTCTTCGAGGCGATCCACGCCGGCGACCCGGACCAGAAGCTCCTCTCCTACCAGTACCTCCAGATGCTCCCGAAGATCGCCGAAGGCGACGCCAACAAGCTCTGGATCGTCCCCAGCGAGATCGGCGACGCCCTCAAGGGACTGTCCGGCGCGATGGGCAACTTCGGCCCCTTCGCCGGCGGCTCCGGAGGCCGCGGCGGCTCCGTCCCGACCCAGGGCAACGCCCCGGGCACGGAGCGCCGCGAGAAGCCCTCGATCGACTGACGGCCCGCGCGTACGACACCGCGCACCCGCACGCAGAGGGGCCCGCCTTCCACGGAAGGCGGGCCCCTCTCACGTATCCGCTACGCGGCACTCCGGGAGAGCCACTCCGGCAGCGCGTCGTAGCCGTCGCGCCCCAGCGCGAGCAGCATCGCGTCCTGGGGCGTCGGTTCGAACGGGCCGCGCAGCAGCGTCATGCCCGCCTCCTCCGGCGTCCGGTCGGCCTTGCGGTGATTGTCCTGCGCGCACGCGGCGACCGTGTTCAGCCACGTGTCCCGCCCGCCCCGCGACCGCGGCACCACATGGTCCACGGTCGTCGCCCTGTTCCCGCAGTACGCGCACCGGTGCCGGTCCCTGACCAGCACCCCTCGCCTCGACCATGGTGCTTGTCTTCGGAAGGGCACCCGTACGTAACGGCAGAGCCTGATCACCCGGGGCGCGGGTATGTCCACCTCGGCGCCCCGCAGACGCAGATCGGGATGGGCCTGTTCGACCACGGCCTTGTCCTGGAGCACCAGGACGACCGCCCGGTTCAGAGTCACTGTCGACAGCGGCTCGAAACTCGCGTTCAGCACCAGCGTGTCACGCATCCAGCCCACCTCCCGTGTGCGACCGCCCGCCCCCGGCGGGCACGGATCAACTCTGTACGGGCGCGCCGGGATGGACAACGCAATAAAAAGTGCCCGCCTCCGATCTCTTCCAGGACCAGAGGCGGGCAAACGTTCCGTGAACGCTCGGCCGGGGGTGACCGCGGGCCGTCAGCCCTTCTGCGGGTTCTCGTACTCCCCGATCAGCTGTCCGCGCGCGATCGCGTGGAAGCGGAGGTTGAAACCGACGACGGCGGGCGACACGTCCGCGTCCGGCCCCAGCTTCTCCTCGTCGACCGCGTACACCGTGAACACGTACCGGTGCGGACCGTCACCGGGCGGCGGGGCGGCACCGCCGAAGTCCTTCGTGCCGTAGTCGTTGCGCACCTGCACGGCACCCGCGGGCAGCCCCGCGAACGAGCCGCTGCCCGCGCCCGCCGGCAGCTCCGTCACGGAGGCCGGGATGTCGAACACCACCCAGTGCCAGAACCCGCTGCCGGTCGGCGCGTCGGGGTCGTAGCAGGTCACGGCGAAGCTCTTGGTCCCGGCGGGGAAGCCCTCCCAGCTCAGCTGCGGCGAGATGTTCCCCTCCGCGTAGACCTGGGCGTCCTGCAGGATGCCGCCCTCCTCGATGTCCTCGCTCGTCACCGTGAACGACGGGACGGGCGGATGGAAGTCATGGGGGAGCGGCCGCCGCTCGAGCTCGGTCACCTGGGTACCTCCTGATCGATTCCCTTGGATGGTCCGAGCCTAAGGGGCGGCTCCCCGCTCTTCACGGACCGGGCCTCAGAACCAGTTGCGGCGGCTGCCGACCTCGGAGAGCCACTGGTTGAGGTACGCGGCCCAGTCGGTCGCGTGGAAGTCGTGCAGGCCGACCTGGAAGGAGCGGAAGGTGTCCGAGCCCTCGCTGAACAGACCCGGCTTCTTGTCCATCTCCAGGATGACGTCCATCGCGTGCTCGTCCGCGACGAAGCTCAGCTCGACCTGGTTCAGCCCCCGGTACTGCGTGGGCGGGTGGAACTCGAGCTCCTGGTAGAACGGCAGCCGCTGCCGGGTGCCCCGGATGTGGCCGCGCTCCATGTCCGCGTTCTTGAAGCGGAAGCCCAGCTGGATGAACGCGTCGAGAATGGCCTTCTGGGCCGGCAGCGGGTGCACGTTGATCGGGTCGAGGTCGCCGGAGTCCACCGCGCGGGCGATCTGCAGCTCGGTGGTGACACCGATGTGCATGCCGCGCAGCGCCTGACCGTCGATCATCGTGACCGGCGTCTCCCACGGGATGTCCAGGCCGAACGGCACCGCGTGCACCGCCCCCGCCTGGAGCTCGAAGGCGCCGCCGAGCCGCACCCTCGTGAACTCGATGTCCTGCTTGTACTCCTGGTCGCCGCTCTCCACCTCGACCTTGGCCTGGAGGCCCACCGACAGGCCCTCGATGTTCTGGTTCACGGACCCGCCCTGGATCCGCACCTCACCCTGGACGACCCCGCCGGGCACGACGTTGACCTCGGTCAGCACCGTCTCGACCGAAGCCCCGCCGGCTCCGAGGCTCGCGAGCAGCTTCTTGAACGCCATGACTCTCCCTTGACGATTGGATCCTCGGTCCGTACAAACGCGAACCGGGCGCAACCGGTTCCGCCGTGACCGAGACGCGTCTGGACTACGCTCGGAGGGCATGATCGCGCCCCCGGACCGTATGCCACTGCCCCGAGACTTCTTCGACAGGCCTGTCCTGGACGTCGCCCCCGATCTCCTCGGCCGTGTGCTGGTCCGCGAGACCCCCGACGGGCCGATCGCGCTACGCCTCACGGAGGTGGAGGCGTACGACGGCGCGAACGACCCCGGCTCGCACGCCTTCCGCGGACGCACTCCCCGCAACGACGTGATGTTCGGACCCCCCGGACACGTCTACGTCTACTTCACCTACGGCATGTGGCACTGCATGAACCTCGTCTGCGGGCCCGTGGGCGACGCGAGCGCCGTGCTGCTGCGGGCGGGCGAGATCGTCGAAGGCGCCGGGCCCGCCCGTAAACGTCGGCTTTCGGCCCGGAGCGACAAGGAACTGGCCAAAGGGCCGGCCCGGCTGGCCACGGCCCTGGACGTCGACCGCTCCCTCGACGGCGTGGACGCCTGTGCTGTCACCGGGTCGCCGCTGCGGATCCTCGCCGGCGCTCCCGTCACCGCCGACCAGGTGTGCAACGGTCCCCGGACCGGAGTGTCCGGTGACGGCGGGATCCACCCCTGGCGCTTCTGGATCGCCGACGACCCGACGGTGAGCCCGTACCGGGCGCATGTGCCGAGACGCAGGTCACGTTGACTCGGCCCTCAGACCTGCGTAATGTTCTCCGAGCCGCTTGAACCGGGTACGACAGTCGTCTGCAGCCGGAAGCGGTCAACCCACTACCTACGACATCCCTCAGCGGGGGTCCATTCGGCGTGCTCGCATGCCCGAATTCCGAACCCGCGGGACTCGATTATGAATCCGCCGGGGGAATCGGCTAGCGTAGTGAATGTCGAAAGGCCGACAGGCGAAAGCTGAAAGCCCCAGACAAATCCCGCTGACTGGGAATCGGACGCCGAAAGGGTCTGATAGAGTCGGAACCGCCGGAAAGGGAAACGCGAGAGCGAAGACCTGGAAAGCACCGAGGAAATCGGATCGGAAAACGATCTGATAGAGTCG
>NZ_JBIVDQ010000011.1:0-117469 GCF_044747185.1 Streptomyces sp. NPDC090108 | reverse complement strand
GAAGCCCGGACGGGTGAAACACCCGGCCCCCGCTAGGCCACTACGGGGACCTCTCCCAGCAGCGAGTCCGCGGATATTCCCGCCGTCCCGCCGTTGATGACAATCCTGCCCCAACACACCTGACAGAAGCCTGACACCACACTGACACCCACACCCCCAACACCCCACCAGGGAAAGCACCACCTACAGAGTCGGCGCGGGGTCCAGGGAAAGCCCACTGCCCGACCGGGGATGCCGATGCGCCAGGAGCGATCGGAGGAAGCCCTCTGCTGTTCGAGGGCGGGGAGCACACACGTTCCGGCGGCCGGAGAACCGGGCTGGAACTGCAGCGAGCTTCCAACACACCCCACCCAACCCACTTGACCAACAACCACACCCAGCACAAACCCCACCAGAGACAACACCGACCCTGCACTGCCAGAACACGCCCCCCCAGGCCGGCCCGCACGAAAAGCCGGCCCAGCCCGTCACGGCGCTACTCCCCCGCCACCACCCCACCACAACTCGCAGCCAGCACCTCACGGATCCTGACGTCACAACTCTCCGCGGACCGGTCGGACGTCGCCCACGCAATATCAGGCCTGCCCAAAACCGTCCTATCCGCCAGGCCAGCAGCCCCCCTCCATCCACTCCTCAAACCGCGTTTGAGATCTGCCACAGAGCCGCGGACCCGACCGCGGCGGAAGTGCCAGCGGGGCGATCTCCCTTGGTGATCGGTACGATCGGCGGGTTGGAGGGGATGTGATGTTGCAGGTTCTGTACAGCGGGGAAACGAAAGAGCTCGCGCTTTCCGGAACGCGTCAAGGACTGCTGGCGTTCGGACAGTTGCTGCGGGGGAAGGCCGGAAGCTTTGATCTCTCGGAGAACCCGTGCCCCTCTCCCTACGAGAGGGCGCTGTCGGAGATCGCGTTTCGGGAGGATCCGGAGCGGGCCACCGTTTCGATCGTCACGGAAGCCCAGGTCCTGAGTATCAAGGGAGGGCGGGAAGCTCTCGACCTCCTCGCCGACAACATTGAGGGCTTCGCATCCGAGGCGGGTGCAGGCGATCATAGCCACGTCGACTCCCCGACATACGACTACATCGCTCCAGAGTCGGACCCGCTGGTGATCGCCTTCATGCAGTGAGCCACGAGCCCTCGGCCGCAACGCGGTCGAGCCTGTGGGCCTCAGTGCGGGAGAGCGATCTTGGGCCTGGTCGGGTTGCCGGTCGGCCTCGGGTAAGGCGGCGGACCATGACGCCGATCATGGCCCATCGAATCATCGTCTCGGAGTGGGCTGGGCTGGTCTCGTAGTCCCGGGCGAGCCGCCGGTGGGCGGTAAGCCACGCGAAGGTGCGCTCTACCGCCCACCGCTTGGGCTGGACCTGGAAACCGCGCTGGCCAGGGGTCTTGCGGACGATCTCCAGATCGCGGCCGAGGATCTGTACGACCCACTCGACCAAGCGGCCGGCCAAGCCCTGGTCGGCCCAGACCTTCCGGACACCGGGATGGTCAAGCCTGGTCCACAGCAACGACCTCTTCGCGCCGTCGCGGTCCTGGACGCTCGCCGCGACGACATGGACGGCCAGCAGCAGTCCGAGAGTGTCGGTGACGATGAACCGCTTGCGGCCCTTCACCTTCTTGCCCGCATCGAATCCCCTGGTCGCAGCGGGGACGGTGTCAGCGGTGCGGATGGACTGCGAGTCGATCAGGCCCGCGCTCGGCTCCGCGTCGCGGCCGTCGGCCTCGCGGACCTGGCCGCACAGGGCGTCATGGATACGCTCCACGGTGCCGTCGTCGTGCCACCACGTGAAGTACCAGTACACCGTTGGCCACGGAACGAAGTCCTTCGGCAACTGCCGCCAGGCACACCCCGTCCGCACCACGTAGAAGATCGCATCCACGATCCGCCGCCGCGGGTGCTTCTCCCGCCGACCACCCTTCGGACCCACCCGCGCTGGCGGCAGCAACGGCTCCACCAGCGCCCACTGCCCATCCGTCAGGTCCGACGGATATCCACCCCCAGCACCGCTCACAGAGGGTTCAACGACCGCCTTGGCAACGGGAGACGGTAGATCTCAAACACGGTCTCAGGTCTCTATCGGCCTAGTACGAATCCCGCAGAGCTTCCGGGACACGGCTACGGAGGACAGCAGCGAGTTTCCAGCTGAGGTTGGTCGAATCCTCAATGCACAACATCAAAGCCCACGTGCACGGCGTCCACGGAGAACCGATAAGCACAAGACTCTCCTCAAA
Source organism: Streptomyces sp. NPDC090108 (assembly GCF_044747185.1). Lineage (NCBI taxonomy): Bacteria > Bacillati > Actinomycetota > Actinomycetes > Kitasatosporales > Streptomycetaceae > Streptomyces > Streptomyces sp. NPDC090108. The sequence goes on along the minus strand of NZ_JBIVDQ010000011.1, from coordinate 115,235 downwards.
TTCGCCTACCACCCAACTCACTTACCGCCAACCGCAGCCCCCGAAGAGGACAATGAGGTGACTCGGTCACGGGGCCATGGCGCTCCACGCACTCCGAACCCTGACAAAACCCGGCACACACCCGCCTCCGGCGGCATCACCACCAGCAGCCGGCCTCCCAAGCACGTCGCGGAAATCCTGAACTCGCAAGTCACGGGCCAGAAAACATCGACATCAGCCTCGCATCAGGCCCCCGTCAGAACCCGGAGCGCAGAATATTCACCAACAGCGCGACAGCCAACAACCCGCGGACACGCTGCAAGGAGAGGTCCCCGTAGCGGCCTAACGGGGGCCGGGTATCCAACCCGGCCGGGCCACGGCCCACGCAGGTTCGAATCCTGCCCTCTCCGCACAACACCGATCCACCCGCGCGGGCCGCTACAGACCACAGAACAGCACTCCGCTGCCCAGGAGAACTCCCCATCGGCGAAACACCCCCCACCCGCGGCAGCGACACCGCGGCCAAGACCGGGGCGTCCGGCGCAACGCCCCCGGGCTGCGCCGGAACTTCGCCGTATCGGGCCTGCGCGGGCAATCCGGTCGCACGCCTACATACGCCACTGCCACTGCCACCCGCCCCGGCCGCATGGCCCGATTACCCGAACGCGCCCTCGCCGCCCAAGGAGACGCCGTGCACGACCCACAGGAGTTGCTGCGTCCCGACGCCCAGGCCACACAACGGCTCAGCACACGCCGTTACGCCCTGGACACGAACACCCTCGAAAAGCTCGTCCAGCGACGCACCGAAGCCATCAAGAACAAGGACTCCCTGCGCGCGAAGCTCAACTCCGTCTCCCGCAAGCTCGCGCAGCAGCGTGATGCCAGGGATCAGCACGACCTCGACACAGCGAAGGAGCTCAAGAGCCAGGTCCAGCCGGCGGACGAGGCGCAACGCATCGCCGACAGCGATCTGCACAGCTTCCTGCTCGCAGTGCCCAACATTCCCGCGGACGAGGCTCCCGACGGCGGCCCCGAAGACCAGCCGGTCGAGATCCGGCGGTGGGGACGCCCACCGACCTTCGACTTCGAACCCCGCGACCACGTCGACCTGGGCACCTCCGCAGGCATCCTCGACCTGCGCCGGGCCAGCAAACTGTCCGGATCACGCTTCGCCGTGTTCCGCGGCGCAGGCGCGATGCTCGAGCGCGCGCTGGCCTCGTTCCTGCTGGACCTGCACACCAAGGAACATCACTACGTCGAGCACAGCGTCCCGTACCTGGTCACACCCGAGACGATGACCGGAACGGGCCAGCTGCCCAAATTCGCCGACGACTTGTTCGCGACCCAGGTCGCCGACCACCGCCTGTACCTGATTCCCACAGCAGAGGTACCGCTCGTCAACCTCTACAGCAAGGAAACCCTGTCAGAGGACGAGCTCCCCCTGAGTCTCACCGCCCACACAGCATGCTTCCGCTCCGAGGCCGGATCCTACGGCCGGGACACGCGCGGAGTGATCCGCCTCCACCAGTTCGCCAAGGTGGAACTCGTACGGATATGCCGCCTGCAGGACGCGGAAGAGCAACTGCAGCTCCTGCTCAGCCACGCCGAAGAATGCCTCCAGCGCCTCGGCCTCCACTACCGAGTCACCGACCTGCGCGCAGGCGACCTCGGCTTTTCCGCACGTCGCACCTACGACCTCGAAGTGTGGCTGCCAAGCCAACAGGCATTCCGCGAGATCTCCTCCGTGTCCGACTGCGGAGACTTCCAGGGACGCAGAGCCGGTATCCGCGTCAAACGCGACAGCTCGAAGGAATACACAGCCACGCTGAACGGCTCAGGACTCCCCATCGGCAGAACCGTGGTCGCCCTGATCGAGCAGAACCAGCACAGCGACGGCTCCGTCACCCTCCCCCCGGCTCTCACCCCCTACACCGGATTCCACACCATCAACCCCGACGGAACCACCCGCTGAGAACTCCTGGCAGAACGACCCTCGATGAGGAGAATCGGCCCGATGACGTCGGTCCGAGGCGGTAAGACACCTCGGCCGCATCCGGCAGATAGTCGAACCTCTGCCACGCTCCATGGACGTCGGCCTTCGCAGCCAAACTCGCCGTCGCAGCAAGATCGTTCGTCGCATCAGCGCGGGAGACTGCACGAGCGCAACTCTGCTGGCAAGCTTCGCCCGAGCCGCGTCTCCACTGCGGCGAGGTCGGGTGCCTCCACCGACATGATCCAGAGCTTAATCAGCCGCCTCCAAGGCACCGGCGGTACAGCGGCAGTAGCAGCTCAAGGCGCTGGCGATACCAGCGACGGCCAGCAAGCGCTCGGCCTTGCGCTGGTAGCGGCGATGCAGGCAGCGGCGCCCGCTCAGTCAGGACATGGTCCGTTCGACCACGCACCGATGCCGGCCCAGGCAGCCGGAAGGTTCAATGCCACGGCGGGTGATGCGGGGCACGATTTGCCGTCGCCGCAACCGGCCCCGCTGGTGGTCGAAGACATAGCCCTTGTCCGCGGGCAGCTTGGCCGGGCGACGACGGCGTGGGCCACGGTGGGAGCGGATAGGCAGGATACCGTGGTCGACGATCCGCTCGGCCGCGGACTTCGCGATGCCGAACAGTGGGGCTAGTGCTCTGACCGGGAAGGTTCGCCGGGTTGGTGGTCGTGGCGGTTGGATGTGCGGTGACGTCCGTCCGTCCGATCGTTGGGGGTGTGGTGGCTGAGCCTGTCCGTGTGCGCAGGTTGACCGACCAGGAGGGGCAGAAGCTGCAGCAGATCGTGCGCCGGGGCAGCACCAGTTCGGTGCGCTACCGGCGCGCAATGATGCTGCTGGCCTCGGCCGGCGGGAACCGGGTCCCGGTGATCGCGCAACTGGTCCAGGCCGACGAGGACACCGTCCGGGACGTGATCCACCGGTTCAACGAGATCGGCCTGGCATGCCTGGACCCTCGATGGGTGGGAGGCCGTCCCCGCCTTCTCAGTCCTGACGACGAGGACTTCGTCGTCCAGACGGCCACCACCCGCCCGACCCAGCTCGGCCAGCCCTTCACCCGCTGGTCCATCCGCAAACTCGCCGCCTACCTGCGCAAAGTGCACGGTCGCGTCATCCGGACCGGCCGCGAGGCGTTACGATCCCTGCTCGCTCGCCGCGGGGTCACCTTCCAGCGCACCAACACCTGGAAGGAGTCCCCGGACCCCGACCGTGACACCGAGCTCGACCGCATCGAGCACGTCCTGGACCGCTTCCCCAACCGCGTCTTCGCGTTCGACGAATTCGGCCCGCTCGGCATCCGCCCCACCGTCGGCTCGTGCTGGGCCCCTGCCGGTCACCTTGAGCGGCACCCCGCGACCTACCCCCGCACTCACGGCGTCCGGTACTTCCACGGCTGCTACTCGATCGGCGACGACACCCTGTGGGGCGTCAATGGCCGCAAGAAGGGCGCCGCGAATACCCTGGCCGCGCTCAGGTCGATCCGCGCGGCCCGTCCGGACGGCGCCCCGATCTACGTCATCCTGGACAACCTGTCCGCCCACAAGGGCGAGACCATCCGGCGCTGGGCCAGGAAGCACCGGGCCGAGCTGTGCTTCACGCCGACCTACGCGTCCTGGGCCAACCCGATCGAGGCCCGCTTCGGGCCATTGCGGCAGTTCACCGTCGCCAACTCCAACCACCGCAACCACACCGTCCAGACCAGGGCTCTGCACGCCTACCTGCGCTGGCGTAACAAGAATGCGCGTCACCCGGACGTCCTCGCCGCCCAGCGGAAGGAGCGCGCCCGTATCCGTAGCGAGAAGGCCATCCGCTGGGGCGGCAGGCCCGCGCTCGCGGCGTGAGCAGCTCCCATCAGAGCTCTTCCACGACGTCCTCGGATGCCCAGGTCCGGAACAGCGAGAGTGCCTCGGTCAGATTGCCGGGCCCACAGGTGACGTGAAACGTCTGCTCAGACGTCCACGCCATGACCCAGTCACGCTCGTCTCGAGTAACCCGCTGACGGGGATGCTCCCGGTCAGCCAGCTCCGTCTCTTCGAGATTGATCTTGACGAGCCACCCCGGGTTGTCGATCGTCTCGATCGTCACGCCCCATTCGTGTTCCCAGTCGCCATCGCACTGTGAGGAATACCAGCTCTGCAACCATTCAAGGACGCGCTCGGATCCCGACATGGACGCGATGGTAGGCGAACCACACGTGGACCAAGGGATCCGGTGAACCTTCCCGGTCAGAGCACTAGCTGCTGCAGGACACGGTGTAGAAGTCGTGGGTGAAGTCCTCCAAGGCAGCGCTTCAGTGGCAGCGCTCCAGTTGTACTGCCCTTCACGCGCGAGCGATCTGCGTAGCGGCGCCTGGCCGAGGCCCGCGCGCCCAGCGAGGCGCATTCCGGGCGCGCAGGGAAGACATGGTGCGGGCGAGAGCGGCGACCGTCGTCCCCGCCCCAAGAAGCCGGCATCCTGAATAAAGTAGGTACCTAGAGGAAAGCGACTTCCCCGGGAGGGACCCATGAGCGAGACCACCGCTGGGCCAAGCACCCGGGTGACCGGTCGCGGCAAGCCGGACGCACAGGCCGCCCCGGTACTGGCGTGCCCGGTGTCCCCGGTGCTCGACATCGTCTTCAGTCGCTGGACGACACCGATCCTGTGGACGCTGAACCAGTTCGGTCGCCAGCGATTCGTCGAGCTCCAGCGCAACATCGCCACCATCACGCCGAAGGTGCTCACCCAGCGGCTGCGGCAGATGGAACGTGACGGCCTGGTGGTGCGCACGTACTACCCGGAGGTCCCGCCCCGCGTCGAGTACGAGATCAGCGAGCTCGGCCGCAGCCTGGCACCTGTCTTCGCCCATCTCGCCGACTGGTCCGCGGAGAACCTCGCGAAGGTCGAACGGGCCAGGCAGGAGTTCGACGAGTCGGAGACCCCCGTCGTCGCCGCTGTTCGCTGAGGCCGATGCCGGACCGCAGCGGTCACCGCATCGTGGCCTGTCCGGATGAGGTCGTCCGCTCACGAGCGCGGGGCGGGCCGGGCAGTCGGCGAGGGGACGTCATGGCGTACGAGGTGGGGAGCCGTTTTACTGCTCCGGCGATTCCATGATCACCAGCGTGCCCCTGCTCCCCGCGCGAACCGCGTGCACGACCCCTGCCGGGACCATGAACAGCTCGCCCGCCCGTACCGACACGGGCATGCCGTCGACCTCCAACTCCAGTCGGCCGTCCAGTACCAGCAGGGCCTCGGCGGCGCGATGGCTCTCTTCGCCGACCTGTGTGCCGTCCATCCGGAGAACCTTCACGCAGGCCTCCCCCACAGTGCCCAACTCGCGAGAACTCCACGCGTCGGGTAGATCTGCCGCTGCTTCGGCAAGATTGATCGCACTCATGGCATACCTCTCCTCGCGGGCCGTTCGATCATCCGGACCGACCCGCGCATGAACATCAATGGATGTCGTGAAAGCTACCTGCGCAGCGAGAACGAGTGGTCGACCGTTCTGTAAAGCCTGCGGCTGGGTTCGGGCCGAAGCCGATCGTCGCTGCGCCACGGAGAATCTGGGGCCGTGACCGCGTCACCCGCGTCGCTCCAGCCTCACCGGGGCAGGTGCTTCACTGGCCAGGCAGTTCTTGCACCCCTCGTTCCAAAGTCATACTGCGAGCATGGATCATGCGACGGCACGTGACTTCGTCAACTCCTGGGTGGCGGACTGGAATGCGCACGACTTGGATGCTCTGCTGAAGCACTTCGACGACAACGTCGTCTTCCGTTCTCCGGTTGCCGCGCAACTCCTCGGTGGTGACGGGGTCATCCGGGGGAAAGAGGCGCTGCGCGCGTACTGGGCCGAAGGTCTGCGACGCATTCCCGACCTGAGGTTCGAGGTACTGGGCAGCTACGTCGGGGTGGACTGCCTGGTCATCAACTACCGGAATCAGAAGGCAGGCCTGGTCAACGAGGTACTGATCTTCGACGGCCACCTGATCACGGAAGGCTACGGCACCTACCTGGACGGGAACCCCAACCCTGCTGGCGCGCGCTGAGCTTGCCCTCGTCCCCGGCCAGGGGCAGGGGCAGGGGCAAGGGCAGGCAAGGACACCAGCGGCAGGATCCTTCTTCCCGGGCGGATGCCCTTCACGCCTCGGTTGGTGCAGTCGTAGCGCTGCGGTTTAGCCGGGCCGTCTCGGGACACCGGAGCGAGAGACCCGCGGCGGTTCCCGGGACGTGTACGGCGTCCGGCCGCCGGGCCACACCGGGAGGACCGGCATGACCCACGAGAACCTCTGGAGCTACGCCCCCACCGCTGGGCACACCCCCGACGCCGACCTGACCGGCTACCGCGTCGAGGCGAGCGACGGCCACATCGGCAAGGTGGACAAGCACTCCAACGACGTCGGCTCGCAGTACCTCGTGGTCGACACGGGGGTGTGGATCTTCGGTAAGGAGGTCCTGCTGCCCGCGGGCACCCTCACGGGCATCGACCACGGGACACGGACCGTCACTGTCGCCCGCACCAAGGAACAGATCAAGGACGCGCCCGAGTTCGACCGCGACAAGCACCTCGGCGACCCCGCCTACCGCGACCAGATCAGCGGACATTACGGCGACGGCGGCCCGGGCCACTGACACCCTTGGGAGTCACGGCGATGTCGGCGGAGCGCGCCTCCCGGCGCGCCCGCCAGCCCGGCGAGGACGGCTTCAGCTGCAAGCCCTGCGCCGAACAGCGCCTGGTCCGCTGTGCGTTGAGCGCCGACACTTGATCGACGCGAGCATGCTCCATACGCTCGCTCGATGGGACATGAGGACCTTCCGACCCTCGAACTCGCCTTTCCGGGACCGGAACGTGACCGCGGCGTAGCGGCGATCCTTGCCGGCCGGAAAACCGCGCTCACCGGTCTCCTGGAGATCTACGAACACGCCGGAGAAGAAGTACCTGCGGCCGGTCAGCGGTTCTCGGTGCTCGATTCCGAAGGTCGGCCGGCCGTGACGATCGAACTCGTCGCCGTGCGTGTCATTCCCATGAAAGAGATCGACGACGACTTCGCGCGGGCCGAGGGGCGCGGATACTCCGATGTGTCCGTGTGGCGGGCAGCCCATGAGGAGTTCTTCCGGAGCGATGGCGTGAGCGAGTTCCTGGGACACACCCCGATCGTGGATGCCAGCACACTTGTCGTTGCGCAACGCTTCCACGTGGTCGGGCCCGATGACCTGGTTGATCGATGACGGTTCGGCGACGACCGTCGTGATCGGTGAGGCGACGATTGCTTCCAGGTCTCAGGCAACGAGAGCCTGGCAAGGACGCCTTGCCGTATCAGTGGGATCCGAACGCGCTACAGGATGTGCGCGAGCAGATGGGCTTCAGAGCCAGCGCCGCGCCGCCTCGACGCTGTCCCCGCCGTTGGTGTTGAACGCGATCGCGGCCTGGGGCGCGTGGCGCCGGATCAGGTTGACGATCTGCTCGAAGAGTGGAAGCAGCTGCTCGGCTTTGCGGATCCCGCCACCGACCACCACGACATCCCAAGGCTGACTGCTCAACGACGACACCAACGTGGGCTCGGCTGATTCGCCGAACAGGATCAGCGTCATGGCCGCGTCGATGCCGTGCTCACCGAACCGGTCCAACTCGGCTTCCAGCGAGACACGAAGAGCCTCTCCATCTACGCCGGGTATCGCGTGCGGGTCGTAACCGACCACAAGTACAGAGGACATGCAGGCAACCTACCGAGTCCTGCCCGAACGTGATCCGCCGCTGCGCCGTCGACAACCGGTGGCTTCGACGGTTCGGATCGGCGCCGAACGGTTGACGTCTACCGATCCGGCTCAGACGGCCTTGAGCCGCTGCTGGGACCTGGTGCTGCTGGGACTTGATGAGGACCAGCACGGCTCGCGAGGGTGCGTGGCGGTTTGGGCTGTCCCGGCAGACCGACCCGAGGCCAGGCCCCGCGCATGCTGTTGACTGGGGCACTCCGCGACCGCTCACCAACGTCACTGCTGGAAGGGGTCTTTGTCCCAACCCTCTGGTTGTCAGTGCCGGGTGGAACACTGCTCGGCATGATCGCACCGAACCCGAAAGCGGACCTTCTTCGATATCTGCAGGACGGGCGGGATGCCCTGGTGTGGAAGCTCGACGGACTCTCGGAGTACGAAATCCGCCGCCCGCTGACTCCCACGGGCACGAACCTGCTGGGGCTGGTCAAGCATGTCGCCGGCGTGGAGCTGGCGTACTTCGGCGACACGTTCGGACGGCCGTTGTCCGAGGCGGAGGCGCCGTCCTGGTGGTCTGCAGAGGAATCGGAGCCCAACTCCGACATGTGGGCCAGGGCCGACGAATCGCGTGAACAGATCGTCGCGCTGTACCGCCAGGCATGGGAGCACTCCGACAGCACGATCGCGGCGCTGCCGCTCGACGCTATCGGTCACGTTCCGTGGTGGCCTGCGGAGCGCCGAGAGGTGACGCTGCACCACATCCTGGTGCGCGTCATATCCGACACCCAGCGGCATGCCGGCCACGCCGACATCCTGCGAGAACTCAGCGACGGATCAGTCGGATACCTGCAAGGCAAGGAGAACCTGCCGCCGGGGGATCAGGCGTGGTGGGAAGGCCACCGGAGCCGACTGGAACGTGTGGCACGGGAGGCCGGTGGCTGACCTCCCGCCACCCGGCACGGATCACCGACCGACCAGCACGCTATGCATGGCTGCTGCGGCGACCGGGGCGATCAGCGGGTGGGAATTGCCCTTGTCGGCCGTCGAGGCGGCCAGTCGCACTGCCGCTGAGACGGTCGCCTCGGCCAGCTGGTCCGTACCGGCCGACGGGGTGGTCGGTGAGGTGGTCGGTGAGGTGGATCCGCGTGATGCCCGGGCCCGGGCCCGGGCCCGTCCCGGACCACGCCTCGGCCTGCGCGCAGGCTGTCGGCCGGGTGTCGGCAGTGGCAGGCAGATGTCGGGCGGGTGTCGGAAGGGTCGGGTCGGTGTCGGCCGGGTGTCGGCGTCCCCTGGAAGCGTTCCGAGGGTCACCCCCGCCGGCCGACCGCCCGGCGGGTCCTCCGACGCGCAGGGGAACCACACCATGACCACGCATGTCACGATCATCGGCGCCGGTCTCGGCGGCCTGACACTGGCCCGCGTCCTCCACGTCCACGGCATCGGGGCGACGGTCCACGAGGCCGAGGCCTCGCCGACGGCGCGTGCGCAGGGCGGCTTGCTCGACATCCACGACTACAACGGCCAACTGGCACTCCGCGCAGCAGACTTGATGGACGCGTTCCGCGGCATCGTGCTGGAGGGCCACCAGGCACTGCGGATCCTCGACCGGGAAGGGAACATCCTGATCGACCACGCCGACGACGGCACCGGCGGCCGGCCCGAGGTGCCGCGCGGCGAGCTGCGCCGGATCCTGCTCGAATCGCTGCCTGAAGGGACCGTCCAGTGGGGCCGGAAGGCCGAGCGGGTGCGGGCCCTCGGCGGGGGCCGTCACGAGGTGTCCTTCACCGACGGCACCATCGTGGCCACGGACCTGCTGATCGGCGCGGACGGCGCCTGGTCACGCGTACGCCCGCTGCTCTGCGACGCCGCCCCGGCATACGTGGGCCAGTCGTTCGTGGAGGCGTACCTGTACGACGCGGACAACCGCCACCCGGCCGCAGCGAAGGCGGTGGGCGCCGGCATGTTCGGCGCGCTCGGCCCTGCCGGAACGGCGCAGTGGATCGGGGCGCACCGGGAGGTCGCCGGGACACTGCACACCTACGCGACGTTGTCCAAGCCGCTGGAGTGGTTCGACGGGATCGACTTCACCGACCGCGCCGGATCCACGGCACGGATAGCCCGGGAGTTCGACGGCTGGGCACCGGAGTTCACGGCACTGATCGCGGACAGCGACACCGACCTGCTCGTACGCCCCCACTACGCGCTTCCGACCGGGCTCCGCTGGGACCGGGTGCCCGGCGTGACGCTGGTCGGCGACGCGGCCCACCTCTCCCCTCCCAACGGCGAGGGCGCCAACCTGGCGATGCTGGACGGCGCCGAGCTCGCCCAGGCCCTCGCCGCTCACCCCGACGACGTCGAAACCGCGCTCTCGGTCTACGAGCAGGCCATGTTCCCGCGCAGCGAGCAGGCCGAGGAACCCGTATCCCTCGAAGACCTGGTGAACCACTTCGCCCAGGAGAAGCGCACCGCGTGAAGCGACGGGCGGCGCGACGGGCACGTCCGGCGGCCGGAACACGCTCCGGCCGCCGGGTGTCCCTCCTGCGGCAGACACGGACGGCGGAGACGGGCTCCCCCGCCCTGTCGCTCCGCGGTGTGATCGGGTAGACCTCGCGAGCCGTTGCCGCGGCCGGGCAGGTGTACGGGCGGTCAGTCGAGCAGGCGCAGCGCCACCCGCACCAGTCTCACCGCGGATCGTCCGATCCACCCGAGCGCGCCTGTCTCCACGGCCAACTCGGCCGCGTCCACGACCGTGTCCGCCCTGTCCTCCTTGCTCGGCACGGGACCGCACCGAGAACAGGATCGAGGCCAAGGAGACTTCTGGTGACCACACTTCTTGCACTTCGCCATGGAGTCATTCTCTCCTCCTGACGCGTCCACTTCAGGATGGCGCGAGGAGCTCGCGCAGTACGACCTCGTCAGTGACGACTGCGCAACGGCACCGTGCCGAACAGCAGCGGCCCCCCGACCTGAAGCGGTCGGGGGGTCACTGCGGCTGCGCGTGTGTACGGCTGGATCAGTACGCGGAGTTGACGTTGTCGATGGAGCCGTAGCGGTGGGCGGCGTAGTTGGCGGCCGCGGTGATGTTCGCGACCGGGTCGGTCACGCTGTGCGAGGTCCCGGCGACGTGGTAGGCGTTGAACGTCGGGTCGATCACCTGCAGCAGACCCTTCGAGGGAATGCCCTTCTGCGCGTTCACGTCCCAGTTGTTCTCGGCGTTGGGGTTGCCGCTGGACTCACGCATGATGTTGCGGTGCAGACCCTCGTAGCTGCCCGGGATGCCCTTGGCCTTCATGATGGCCAGCGACTGACGGATCCAGCCGTCCAGGTTCCCCGAAGCACCCGTGGAACCCGCGGAAGCGGAATGAACACCATGCGAGACAGCCTGCACGGAATGAGCGGACTGAGGCGCCTCGGCGGCGAACGCCGACGACGGCATCATCGTCACAGCACCCACACCCGCACCCACGACCGTCAGACCGGTCAGGGCGACATTACGCAGACGGACAGCACGGCGAGAAGCAGAAAACGCGAACAAGAGGTCTCTCCAAAGGACGTCGTTGAGGCACCGGCCGGAATCGGTCGCGGCCCGTTAGGCGTCGGGGCGAGGCCCCGCGACACCGGGGGCAGAAAACAACCGGCACACCAGGTGATCAACACCCGGACCGGCCCGCCGCACCCGGCGACGACAAACATGATTAACGGCCGACAAACCCCCACGCAAGCATGTGACCTACTACCCGAACACGTAGAAATGTCCAAAATGTCGTTAATCGACACTTATGACGCTGTTCGGGGCGTGGCTCACCTACGATCCGCGATAGGACGTGACCCACCCCCTATGGCCACCGTCACCCGGGACGGGCCCGAATGGGCCCCTTCGAGCCGTACGGCGTCCGGAAGCGGCCCTAGGTCGGCGCCGCCCGGCCTCCTCCTGGGTGGACGGAAGAGTGGCGCCCCCGATGGCACCGGCGAGGCACTGGAGCCGTCCAGCGGGCTCGTGACGCCCCCCGAGGGGAGCCGGGAGCGCCTTGGCCTGGCATGCCCAGACTCCCGCCCGCACGGCAGCGAGCCGGCCGACGCCCCTCACCAGGGGGCATCAAGGGGCGAAGAGTTCCAGCAGAGCGCTATGTCTAGCAAGCTAACTTTTACTGAGCTTCGCGATGTGGTCTTACCCGGCCCCATTGACGTTTTCCCTGCCGGATGTCGGCGCTGCGGTCGCCGGGGCTGTCCACGCACGCGTTCCAGGGCACTGAGCCCGTGGTCGTGGCGGGTTCACGCTGTAAGGTTCACGCCGCCGTACCGGGCCCGATCTCCCATGGGTCCCCCGTCGGCCGGGTCAGCCCCTCGTCCAGGTGTGCCCGTCGGCCGCGCTCGGTCTCATCCAGTTCCCAGTAATGCCGGCACTCCTCGCAACGGGGTTCGTCGGCGTCGGTGAGGAGTTCTCCGTTCGGGCAGTCCGTACCGTCGCCGCGTCCCGCACACGCTTCCCTCGTGTCCTCCATACGTTCGACCGTGCGCCGACCAGGGCGGTTCCGTAGAGAGGGCATGGTGGGGCGCACGGGCGCTTGCCGCGGGCATGGGGTCTCCTCACGTGTCTGCAGCCTCACCAGCGGCTTCTGAGCGGGTGAAGTGGTGCCGACGGAAACTCCTCAGCGGCCGTCGCCGCAGGGCCGGTCCCCCTCGGGTTCGGGGCCGGCTGCGCCGGCAGCACGGGCCGGGCTGCCTTCTGTCAGGCGAGTGTGCTTCATGGCGGACGTCGAACGACGCTACAAGGAGATCAGCAGGCAGCACTGACACTGCGGCAGCAGCACTCCACTCCCCCAGCGAGTCGGGCCGGCTCAGCCGAGGCCGCGATGCCCGGCCCACAACTCCCCGGCACGGCCGCCCGCTTCCGCGATCAGGGTGGCCAGTTCGGGTCGGTCGGGGACCGGGAAGGAAACGTAGGCGCCCCGGCCCCCCGCGACCGGTCGGCCGTAGGCCTTCACTGCCAGGTGACCGTCCGGGAGCAGGCGGATGTTGAGCGTGGTCAGCTCGAACGCCTCTCCGCGCCGCGTGTCCGTCCAGCGCAGGGCCTGCGGGATCGTGACATTGATCGCCAGAGCGCTCACTTCCGGGTCACTGCTCATGGAGGGATGTTCTCACGCGGGTCGCCGCGAACGTCGACCACTTGTGCGGCAGGCGCATCGATCACGGCATGCCACGCCCCAGGGCCTCCTAGACAGCTGCTGAACCGGCCGCATTGCACACGGGCTGCCCGCCACGCGGTATCTCGGCGGAAGCAGCGCGTGGTGGGCGGGCGCTCAGGCGCCGGTGCGTGCGGCCCAGCCGGCGTCCTCATGCCGCCCGCCGCTGCCGAAGTTGCCGAAGTTGCCGTTTCATCGGGCGATTCGGCTGTTGGTGTGCCGCTCCTCAGGCCGACCGGTCCGACGGCCGATATACGCGCCGGAGAGACACGTACGAGGAAGGCAGAGCAGGGTGGCATCTGATACGGCGGGGCGGAAGACGGACACGGTCGATCACGCGGTCGACGAGCTGCGGGCCGGGCGGCCGGTCGTCGTGGTCGACGACGAGGACCGGGAGAACGAGGGTGATCTGGTGATGGCCGCCCAGTTCGCGACCGCCGAGGCGATGGGCTTCTTCGTCCGGCACACCAGCGGTCTGATCTGCGCCCCGCTGAGCGGGGAGATCGCCGACCGGCTGCGGTTGCCGCTCATGGTGGAGCCCGCCGAGGGCACGGACCCCGCCGCCATGACGGCATACACCGTCTCCGTGGACGTCGTGGGCACCGGTTCGGGGATCTCGGCCGCGGACCGGGCGGCGACCGCGCGGGCCCTGGCCGACGTCTCGACGCTGCCGGAGCAGCTCGTCCGCCCCGGCCACCTGTTCCCCCTACGGGCCCGTCCCGGCGGGGTCGCCGAGCGGCGCGGTCACACCGAAGCCACCGTCGACCTGCTGCGGCTGGCCGGGCTCGCACCTGTCGGCGTGATCAGTGAGATCTGCGAGGACGACGGCTCCCTCGCCCGTTTCGAGAGGCTGCGCGCGTTCGCCGACGAGCACGGCCTGGCGCTCATCTCGATCGAACGGCTCTCCGAGAGTCTGCGGGACGCGGCCGCGGCGGCGGTGTGAGCGCGGTGCTCCGGGCGACGGTGTTCGACCTCGACGACACCCTGATCGACACCGCGGACGCGTGGGGGCGGGTGTGTGCCGACTTCACCGCCGCCCACGGCCATCGCTGGCGGCCGCAGGACGGGCGCGCACTGCACGGCAACGGCCAATGGGCGTCCTACGTCGCGGGACTGTGCGACGGCCGGGTGGACACGACCGACGTCGTCGAGGCGTGCACCGACGCGATGATCGTCGCCTGCGCGGCCGGACAGGTCCGGGCCCTGCCCGGAGCCGTCGCACTGGTCCGCGCGGCGCGCCGTCACGGGCCCGTCGCCGTGGCCACGGCCAGCCCCCGCCGCTTCGTCCACACCGTGCTCCAGCACCTCGGTCTCGACGGGCTGATGGCCGCGGTGGTGTGCGGTGAGGACGTCACCCGGGCCAAGCCCGCTCCCGACCCCTACCTACGCGCGGCGGCCTCGATCGGCCTTGCACCGGCCCGCTGTCTGGCCGTCGAGGACTCGCCGACCGGCATCCGCTCCGCGGCAACAGCCGGTATGCCCGTGCTGGCCGTCCCCCGCCGCCGCATGACCCTGCCCGCGGACGTCGCTCACCTGCCCGCCGCCCACGCGCCGGACGCCGTGCAGGCGCTGCCGGTCCTCACCGGGCTCCTCTCCGGACTCGTCGACCGGCCCGAGCCCGACCGGCCGGTGAACGGCCGGATCCCCGAGGCGGACACCATGGGCATCCGGTAGCGGTGTGGCGGGTCGGCGCAGCCGGGCACCCACAGCACGGTCGGCGCCGGGCCGCGGCGGTGGCTAGCGCCGAGGAGGGATGTCTCGGCCGGCCCCCCAGGCCGGGTCAGCCCGGCTTGACCGCCAGCGTCGCGAAGTAGTGCGACAAGTACGGAGCGGATGCGTTGGACTGGTGCGGCGCCTCCGTGAAGGCGGTGAGGACGAACCCCGCGGCGAGTTGCCCGCCGATCTGGTCGGTGAGGGTGTGGCTGTATTCGAGAGGGGCGTCCGCGCCGAACTTCGTGGCGCGTTCCTCGGCGGAGTACTGCGTGACATCGCTGTAGGGCAGTCTGTGCACGACGATCAGTTCGCCGCGCTCGTCGAGCGCCTCGTGGTCGAACAAGTACACATCGGGGTTGAGGAAGCCCGCGAGCAGAGTTCCGCCCGGCCGCAGGACACGGAAGCACTCCCGCCACACCGCCGCCAGGTCCGGTACGAACAGGTTGGAGACCGGATGGAACACGACATCGAACGTGGCGTCGTCGAAGGCACCGAGGTCGCGCATGTCGCCCAGGACGGTGCGCAGTTCGAGTCCGTCGCGCGCCGCCACCATCCGGTCCTGGCCGAGTTGGCGGGGTGAGTTGTCGAACACGGTGACGCGTGCACCGGCGGCGGCGAGGACCGGACCCTGCTGGCCGCCACCGGAGCCCAGGCACAACACGTCCTTGCCGGTCAGGTCGTTCGGCAGCCAGGAGCGGTCGACCGGCTCGTACCCGATGAGAACGATCGACCAGTCGCCCCCGCGGGCGCGCTCGACATCCTCGGAACTCACCGGTCTCGACCACTCGTTGCCCTCTTGGACGTACTTGTCCCAGGCCGCCCGATTGTGAGCGACCGGATCGACGACAATGTCCTGCACGTTCAACTCCCTGCTACGGCATGGCGGACGCCTGCGGTACCGGCGGTTCGGTGCCGGTAGCCAACACGACGGCAGGGTGCGAGCTCAACGAAATTAGCGCCACCGGCAGGAGCGCGGGTACGGCCGGAGTCCGTCGGCTCCGCGTGTCACAGCATGCTGTACGGCAGGGAACGGCGGCCCACGTCGTAGAGGTCCGGCTCACGGCCGCCCCGGGAGAGCATGGCGCTCTCCGCGTCGAGAACGAGCTTCTCGCGTACGGCGGTTGGGGCGAGAGCCCAGCCCACGCGCAGTCCAGGAGCCAGGGTCTTGGAGAACGAGCCGAGGTAGATCGCGTCGCAGGCGTCCGCCCGCAACGGCCTTCGCGGCTCGCCTTCGTAGCGGAGCAGGCAAGCTCATCGCTCCGCAGTCAAGACGGCGGCGGGGTTCAGCGGCGGGGGCGGTGCCGCTTCAGCCTGTCGGCGGCGAGGAGGATCTCATCGGTGGTGCTGAACGGAACGAACACCCAGAACCGGCCGATGAGCTGCCCTTCTTGGTGTATGAGCAGCAGTTCGTCCTCGACGGTGAGGTGCACGGTGGCCCAGGAGTGGCTCCAGCGCAGGGTGTCCTCATGCCAGTGTTGGAGGCCGAGGTTGGTCGTCCGGAGCAGGAGGGGCGACTCCTCGCGCTCCGGGGAGCTCTTGGGGCGGTCCTCGGGAAGGAACACCTTGTAGTCGGTGAGGGTGTATTCGCCGGCGGCAAGTCCTTCGTCGCGGAGGGCGGCCACCCGGCCCGTCTCGGCACCCTTCCGCCCGTGCGTGACGCTGAACATGGCAGCGAAGACCGTGAGCGCTCCCAGCGCCCACGCGACGCCGAGCACCTCCGAGGTGTCTTCGTAGACCTCCAGCGCCGGGGGCAGTCCGGTGACCACGGCGGCGATCGCGTAGGACCTCATCTGCCGCCGCACCCGCCGCCGAACGGCCTCCGTGTCAGCCGTACCGTCCGCCCCACCCGCCATCGCACGTCCCCCTGGCTCGCTGTGCGCTCAGAGTGGGGGACGATCATGAGCCTGGTGGAGGTTGCATGTCCTGGTCGCCATCGCCCCGGGCGCGCGACTCTTCTCGGCTCTTCTCGGCCGCCGGTCCTGCGGTCCACTGCCGACGGCCGTCGCAGCCGGGTCCGCCGGGCGGCATACGCCAGGCAGGACGCAGCGCGTGGGAGGACGTCAGGAGCGAACGAATCCGGCCGGGTCGGCCAGGTAGCGGTCGAGGTCCGGGTCTTCGTGGAGTGCGTGGAACTCGTCGTGGATGTGCCAGGCCGGACCGAGTTCGGTGCGCAAGGTGTCGAGCGCTCGGTGCACCGCCTCGTTGAAGTCGCGGCACTCCGCTTCGCGCCACGGTCCCGGGTCTGGGGGATAATTCCAGTTCAACGACGTGTCGTAGCGCTCCATCAGCCGGTGCAGGCAGTCGCGGAGGTCACGGCTGATCGGCAGGCGGTCGAGCTCGATCGGGTACCCCCACACCTTCCTGTCCTCGGGCGTGGCAGCCCAGAGAACCACGCCTGATCTTGCGTCGAAGAAGAACCTGGCGGTGGGCATGGCGGCGGCCTTTCGGTGTGCATCGGATCGAGGAGCCAGAACGGTACTCGACGACACCGGTGCAGCAGCGTCACGGTTCCCGGATGCGTGCGGGAGAACCTGCGGTACGGCTCTCTTCTCTTCCGGTGTTCAGACGCTCCGAGCCGCCCGCGAACCGGCCGGGCACAGCTTGCGGGCGGCGGCGCGCGCGGCAGCGTCCGTCTTTCCCGAGGGGTCGGTCGGCACGTCGTCAGCGCAGGACTGGAAGCCGCCGCCGACCGTCTCCCACGACACCACGTGTCCGCCGGCCGGCTTGTCGGCTCCGCCCGGGCAGGTGTACGTGAAGTCGGCCTGGACGAGACCGACGGAGTTCCACGCGTAGTACGACCCCGCGAGGTCCCCGATGTCGTAGTCGAAGTGCGTGGGAGTCTTCTCCGGCTCGGCCGACTCGGAGGGGGCGCCGAGCGGTTCCTCCGTCCCGAGATGCCTGCCGAGCGCCTTGATGGCGTCCGCCGCGCGCACTTCGGGGCCGGTGGACGTCACGTGGGGCTTGTAGGCGACACCCTTCAGCGGCCGGATCAGACCCGAGACGGAGTCCGTCCCCTTCTTGAGCGTGATGGGGTCGGCGAGTCCGGTCAGCCTCTGCTCCCGCACGACGCCGGACCAGGCGTACGTCCCCTTGGCGCAGGCGGCCGCATTGCGGCCATTGTCCTCCTGGCCCCCGCTGCCGCCGGCACACGCGACGGCACCCAGGAGCAGGGCCGCCGCGGCGAGTCCTGCCGCGGTGTTCGTGAGCGCGCGCCCGTGCATGTCGTCCTCCTGTGCCTGTATCCAGCGATGATCACTGGAGACTGGGCACACCGTACTCGCTGGTAGCGCGGGCGAGCACCTCCCGCTCGGGCAGGCAGGCAGGCGCCGCATACCAGGGTGTTCGGTTGGGCGGCTGCTGGTGGCGGGATCCTCTAGCGGACGCACGGTGACATCGACCGCCTGGTCCCATGGCCCCCCCCCGCGTCAATTGCCGCTATTCGCGGCCGGCGGGTGGACGGCGGGACGGACTTGTCGGATCGGTACAGGCGCCGCCTGATCAAGCGGTGACTACGGTGGAGGCCTGCATGCTGCGGGCAGGAGGTCTGCGAAGTCGCCCGGGATCAGGCGCGGTTCACCACAGCTCGCGGGGGCTGCGGAACCTATGCAGCGGTTCCGTCGCGTCAGTACGCGGAGTTGACGTTGTCGATGGAGCCGTAGCGGTGGGCGGCGTAGTTGGCGGCCGCGGTGATGTTCGCGACCGGGTCGGTCACGCTGTGCGAGGTCCCGGCGACGTGGTAGGCGTTGAACGTCGGGTCGATCACCTGCAGCAGACCCTTCGAGGGAATGCCCTTCTGCGCGTTCACGTCCCAGTTGTTCTCGGCATTGGGGTTACCACTGGACTCACGCATGATGTTGCGGTGCAGACCCTCGTAGCTGCCCGGGATGCCCTTGGCCTTCATGATGGCCAGCGACTGACGGATCCAGCCGTCCAGGTTCCCCGAAGCACCCGCAGAACCCGCGGAAGCGGAATGAACACCATGCGAGACAGCCTGCACGGAATGAGCGGACTGAGGCGCCTCGGCGGCGAACGCCGACGACGGCATCATCGTCACAGCACCCACACCCGCACCCACGACCGTCAGACCGGTCAGGGCGACATTACGCAGACGGACAGCACGGCGAGAAGCAGAAAACGCGAACAAGAGGTCTCTCCAAAGGACGTCGTTGAGGCACCGGCCGGAATCGGTCGCGGCCCGTTAGGCGTCGGGGCGAGGCCCCGCGACACCGGGGGCAGAAAACAACCGGCACACCAGGTGATCAACACCCGGACCGGCCCGCCGCACCCGGCGACGACAAACATGATTAACGGCCGACAAACCCCCACGCAAGCATGTGACCTACTACCCAAACACGTAGAAATGTCCGATATGCGCAGCTTTGGGTCTTAAGGCACTGTTCGGGGCGTGACCCGTACTACGACCCGCGATAGGACGTGACCCACCCCCTATGGTCACCGTCACCCCGCAGCCCCCATTTCACCCGCCGGTGGGCGCACTCGGGCTTCCGAGCAGCGGCTGTACCGCCGGCGACCCCCGTGCCCCCTCACCGCAGCCGGCCGAACGCCTCCTCGGCATCGGCCACAGCCTCGGGGTGGACATCGAGAGCGGTACGGCCGTCGGCGATCCTCTGCCGGTTGGTGCGGGCCAGAACCCGCTGGATCGCGAGCACCTGGGCGGCGCGCAGGCGCGCCTGGACACCTTCGCCGAGGGCGTCCGCCAGCGCCGCCTCGTCCTCGAGCTGGTACTGCGTGAGCCGTCCCGCCAGGCTCGGTGTGGAGAACACCATCCGGTGGAACGCCACCACCGCGGGGTGATCGTTGAGGCCGGTGACCGGGTCGTACCGGTCGAGGCCGGCCCGGAAGTGCCGGTGCAGCGCCGTCACCGGCCCGACGTCGGACCCGCGGTCCCTCACGACGCGTGCCGCCTCGCCCTGATGGTCCGCGAACCGGTGCAGCACCAGGTCTTCCTTGGTGGGGAAGTAGCGGAAGAGGGTCGGCTTGGAGATCTCGGCCGCCGCGGCGATCTCGTTGACCGAGACGTTGTCGAAGCCACGCTCCAGGAACAGCGAGACGGCCGCATCACCGATGGCGTCCCGCGTCCGCTCCCTCTTGCGGGCCCGCAGTCCCGTCTGCTCGCTCACCTGACCACTGTAACATTTGTTACTCGGTTGCTTTTTTAACCGAGTAACGTTTTTATGGTCGGCATGAATCAGCTGAACATTCCTCCTGTACTCGTCACCGGGGCGACGGGCCGGATCGGCCGCCTCGTCATCGACCGGCTTCTCGACGCGGGCGTGCCGGTCCGCGCACTCGTCCATCGCCCGGAGGCGGCATCGGCGCTGCCGCCGCAGGTCGAGGTCTTCACCGGCGACCTCACCGTGCCCGAGTCGCTCGACCCGGCGCTGAAGGACGCCGGCGCGGCCTTCCTCGTCTGGACCGCCCCGCCGCAGACGGCCGCCTCGGTCGTCGAGCGCCTGGCGGCTCACGTGCGGCGGGTCGTCTTCCTCTCCTCCCCGCACCGGACACCGCACCCCTTCTTCCAGCAGCCCAACCCCATGGCGACGCTGCACGCCGGCATCGAGCGCCTCATAGCTGCCGCCGGGCTCGAGTCGACGATCATCCGCCCGGGGATGCTCGCGTCGAACTCGTCGCCCTGGTGGGCGCCCACGATCCGGGCGGGCGAGACCGTCCGGTGGCCGTACGGCGCGGCCGAGACGGCACCCGTCGACGACCGCGACGTCGCAGCCGTAGCCGCGCTGGCGCTCCACCGTGACGAGCACGTCGGCGGCGACTACGTCCTCACCGGCCCCGAATCCCTGACGCACGCCGCGCAGGTGGACGTCATCGGTGACGCTCTGGGGCGCCGGATCGCGTTCGAGGAGATGACGCCGGACGAGTTCCGGAGCCTGTCGGAGGGCACGGCGCCCGGACCCGTCATCGACATGCTGCTCGCCGCCTGGAGCGCGGCGGTCGGACAGCCCGCGTACATCTCCACCACGGTGGCCGACGTCCTCGGAACGGCGCCGCGAACGTTTCACCAGTGGGCCACCGACCACGCTTCCGAGTTCACGCAGGGCTCCTAGCGGCATCGAGCGCAGTCCGCGCCCGGCGCGCCGCGGATCGGGCGGTACGCGGCGGAACTCCCCCGTGCTCCTACAGGTGTTCCGGTACGCCGCCGGGATCGAGGTCCGTGTCGGATCAGGTTCCGGAGCCCGTCCCACTACGCTCCGCCGCCCGTAGGGAACGCCGGATCGAGGGGCGGTTCTCGGATCGGACCGGCCGACCCCTCATGAACCCGGTCTCGATCGCGCGGAGTTCGCGAGCCGTTCGGCGAAGGCCGTGACCAGATCGCGGAGTTCGTCCGGCTGTTCGATCACGAAGGGCCGGTCCAGCGAGGCGAGTACGGCAGGCAGCCATGCGAGGCGCTCCACACGCATGTCGACCCGGCACCAGCGCTCCGCCGCCGAGGCGTCACCCCCTGGACCTTCGTCCCCTGGACCTTCGCCCGCCGGAGCTTCGCGGGCCGAGGCTTCGCCGCCCGGAGCCTCACCCTTCAAGGTCTCACCGCCCAAAGGCTCGCCGTCCGTGGCAGCCGCCGCAGGCAGATCCGTCACGACCGCGACGCCGGCGGGCAGCCCGGCACGGATCTGCTCGGCCGTCCCCTGGACCCGCAGGATCACCTCGTGCCGGTACGGGACGGTGGCGAGTTTGGTCAGGACACGCTCCGCCGGGTCGATTCCGGCGGGCGGCCGGAACGATCCGGGCAGGGTCCTCACCCCGGTGATGCGATCCAGTCTGAACGTCCGGTCGTCGCCTGCCGGGAGATCAGCGGCCGTCACGTACCACTTCCCCGAGTGGGCGACGAGACCGTACGGGTGCAGGGTCCGCTCGCTGCTCCGGCCGTCGCCGGCGGTGTACCGGATCGAGATCGGCCGGTGGTGGTGCACCGCGTCCGCCACCGGGAGGAGGACCGCGGGGTCCGGGGCGGCCCCCGTGTTCCCCGGCGGGTCCGTGAAGGCGAGTGAACCGATCACGGCGTCGAGCCTGCGGCGCAGCCGCTCGGGCAGCACGCGCCGGATCTTGGCCGTCGCCGTCTCGCTCGCCGTGACCGTGGTCGCCGTCAGGCCCGATCGGCGCGCGGCCACCAGGCCGAGAAGCACGGCGAGCGCTTCGTCGTCGCTCAGCATGAGCGGGGGCATGCGGTAGCCGGGGGCGAGCCGGTAGCCGCCGTGTCTGCCGCGCACCGACTCGACGGGCACGTCGAGGTCGACGAGCTGCTGTGCGTAGCGGCGCACGGTGCGTTCGTCGACGTTCAGGCGGTCGGCCAGTTCGGACACGGTCCGCAGGCCACCCGACTGCAGAAGTTCCAGCAGGGTCAGGACGCGCGCGAGAGGACGGGGCATGTTCTGAAGTCTCCCGCACATACCGGGCGGGTTCCGCCCGGTATTGGTCGTAGCGTGCGCTCATCAGCTCCGCACGACCAGAGGAGAACCCCATGAACTTCGTTTCCATCCGCGTCATCACCGAGGATGTCGCCCGCCTCGTCGACTTCTACGAGCGCGCCACGCAGGTGACCGCCACCTGGGCCAACGAGGACTTCGCCGAGCTCAGGACCGACTCGGCCACCCTCGCGATCGGCAGCACACGCACGGTCCCGCTGTTCGCGCCGGGCTCCGCCCGTCCGGCCGACAATCGCAGCGTCATCCTGGAGTTCCTCGTCGACGACGTGGACAGCGTGTACAAGAACCTGAGCGGCTTCGTCGAGGACTTCGTCAACGAGCCCACCACGATGCCCTGGGGGAACCGCGCACTCCTCTTCCGCGACCCCGACGGCAACCTCGTCAACTTCTTCACTCCGGTCACGCCGGCCGCCATCGAGAAGTTCGGCCGCTGAGGGCAGCACGGCCACATGGCCGGACTTCGGCGCCGGACGGGCCCACCGGCGTACGACCACCGTCAGCACCGCTCACCCGGAGCAGGCCGGCAGGGGCTGGACCGGGCGGGCGTTCCCGTGAGTGACTGCCGTCGGCCTCACCCGACGAGCAGTGGAGCCTGATCGTTCCCCGTAGCCGGGCCGGTTCGCCCCGCCGAGCGGGGGTCTTCCAGTCCTCCGGAACCGGGTGACCCGGTGCCTGCGGCGTGTCCCGGTGCCCACCGCGTGATCCGTTTGCCCCTCACCCGGACGGGGCTACGCTGATCTAGCGCGCCGCACGTCGCCGCACGCCGGCCGTGCGGCGGACGCGGGTCTTGATTCGCCCGCCCGGCCGATACGGCGATCGCGCCGGCGCTCACCGGCCCTTCCCCACGCGTTCGACCGTGATCGTTCTCCGTCGCCGGAAGGTAGGAAGGCCGGGTTCACCTGCACGCCGAGAAGGTGGAGCACATGATCGCTCGCGGAATCCTGAAGTCGGGCAAGGGCACGATGATCATCGGGGCGGCGGTGCTCTCCGCCGCGGGGATGATCCCGGCCCACGCCGCGGACGGCGTCGGAAGAGCCCAGCAGGACCAGAGACCGAGCATCGTGCTCGTACACGGGGCGTTCGCCGATGCTTCGAGCTGGAACGGGGTCGTCCAACGCCTGCAGCAGGACGGCTACAAGGTCTACGCCCCGCCCAACACGCTGCGCGGAATCCCCCAGGACTCGACCTACCTGAACAGCTTCCTCAAGTCGGTCAAAGGACCGATCGTCCTCGTCGGGCACTCCTACGGCGGCGAAGTAATCTCCCAGGCGGCGGCCGGCCTCGACAACGTCAAGTCCCTCGTCTACATCGACGCGATCATGCCGGACAAGGGTGAATCCTTCGCCAGTCTGTCGGGCAGGTTCCCGCCGGCCCCGCTCGCCAAGGCCTTCCTGACCGTGCCGTTCCGTAACGGGGACGGCACCACCGGCACGGACGTCTACATCCAGCCCGGCAAGCTCCACGCCACCTTCGCGCAGGACCTCTCCCGGCAGCAGGCGTCGGTCATGGCCGCGACGCAACGCCCCATCGCGCAGTCGGCGTTCACCGACAAACTCACCCAGGCGGCATGGCACGACAAGCCCGTCTACGTCCTCGTCGGCAAGCAGGACCGGGGTATCGATCCGAGCCTGGAGCGTTACGAGGCGCAGCGCGCCCACGCGCGCAGGACGGTGGAGATCAACTCCTCGCACGTCTCGCTCGTCTCCCATCCCCAGGCGGTCACCGATCTCATCGTGTCCGCGGCCCGCGGCTCCGGAAACCGGTAGTCCGATCCGGTAGTTCCTGAAGCACCGTTCACGCGGGTGCCGGGCGACAGGGGTCGGGCCGCGTCTGGCATGGTGGCGGCTGTGATGATCTCATCGGGAGCAGCCGGCGGAATGGCCTTGGTCGAACTGGGGCTGGCGCTCACGCCGGGCCCGAACATGATGTATCTGGTGTCACGGAGCGTCAGCCAGGGCCGCATGGCCGGACTCGTCTCGCTGGTCGGGACCGCGGTGGGCTTTCTCGTGTACATGACCTTGGCCAACGTGGGGCTGGCGGTCGTCTTCGTCGCCGTCCCGTGGCTGTACATCGGGTTCAAGGCCGTCGGCGCCGCCTACCTGGCGTTCCTCGCCTGGCAGGCGCTCAGGCAGGGGGGCCGCGGATTGTTCGAGCCACGGACGCTCCAGCGGGACTCGCACGCGAAACTGCTGCGGATGGGGCTGATCACCAACCTGCTCAACCCGAAGGTCGCCATCCTGTACCTCGCGCTCATCCCGCAGTTCATCGATCCGGCGCGCGGCCGCACCACGGCCCAGGGGTTCGCTCTCGGCGCCGTGCAGATCACGGTGGGCCTCACCGTGAACGCGCTGATGGTGCTCGCGGCCGGATCGATCGCCGGTCTCCTCAAGAGCCGCCCGTCATGGGCCAAGTGGCAGCGCTGGATCACGGGGAGCCTTCTCGGCGCCGTCGCGATCGCCCTCGCCCGCGAGGTTCCCGCCCGCGCACGGGCCTGACCTCCGCGCGCACAGCCCGGCCGGGCTCAGGGGCAGGACCGGAAGAAGTCGATGAGCGCCGCGTTCACCTCGGCCGGACGCTCCTGCTGCGTCCAGTGTCCGCAGCCCGCCAGCTCGATCGGTTCGCGCCGCAGGTCGGGCATCAGCTCGGGCAGGCGCGCGATGAGTTCGGGCGTGCCCGGGAAGGCGGGCACGGGATCGCGGTCACCGTAGATGTACAGGGCGGGACGGGTGACGGCGGCACCCTGCCAGGGCGCGGTGAGTTCCCAGTTCCGGTCGAGGTTGCGGTACCAGTTCAGCGCCCCGGTGAATCCGCCGGAGAAGCTCTCGGTCAGTGCGTCGAGATCGTCCTCGGTGAACCACTCCGGCAGCACCTCGGGATCCGGCATCGTCGCGAGCCAGCCCCGCTCGGGGTCGACCAGCGGCTGCTCGATCTCGGTGCCGGGGGCGTCCCCCGACGCCATGTAGAAGAATTTGCGCAACGCGGTGCGCGTGTCTTCCGCGAATTCGGCGTCGGCCACGCCGGGGCGGTCGAAGTAGTTCCAGTAGAAGCGGCCGCCGAATCTCCGCTCCATCGCGGCCAGCGGAGGTTCCGGGCCGCGGAAGGGCGGCGGCACACTCAGGCCGGCGACCGCGGTGACCATGTCGGGCCGCAGCAGCGCGGTGTGCCAGGCGACCGGTGCGCCCCAGTCGTGCCCGACGACGTACGCCTTCTCCTCGCCCAGTGCCCGGATCAGCCCGACGACGTCGCCCACCAGGTGGAAGATGCTGTACGCGTCGACGGCTTCGGGGTGGTCGCTGCGTCCGTATCCGCGCTGGTCCGGAGCGACCACCCGGTAGCCCGCCTCGGCCAGCGGGCCGAACTGGTGCTGCCAGGAGTGCCACGACTCGGGAAAGCCGTGCAGGAGGATCACCAGGGGGCCTTCGCCCTCCTCGGCGATGTGCAACCGGATCCCGTTCGCCTCGATCATCCGATGGTCGACCATGTGCACGAGCGTACGCGCAAACGATCTTCGGGGCGCGGCACCCGCACCGCCGATCGCTCCGGGTGTCGCTGTTCGGCGGATGCGGCTTGCGGTCGCTGTCCGGCGGAACGGGCTTCCAGGGGCGGCGCTCCTCCCGAGACCGCGGCGCCTCCGGCGCCTCTCGCAGGCGGCGCCCCGGCAGTTCACCCGCCCTCGGACGTCTCGTACCGGTGGAGGTGTCCGTAACAGAGTCCTGCCACCCTGTGGAGGCCCCTGCGCCGCACGGGAAGGGGCCGCCCTCATGTACGTCACGTGCGTCCGGAAGGTCCGGGGACGACCGGATACAGTGCGCGCGACGGCAGCCTGGTTGAGAAGGGGAAGCGTGACCGACACCAGTAACACCCGACCCGCCGACAGTGAAGCGCAGGCGCCACGGAAGAGCCGGCTGCAGCGCCTGATGCGCTACATCCCGCTGATCGCCCCCGTCCTGCTGTGGGCGGTGCCCTGCTGGGTGCTGTTGCACTCGGGCCAGCACTGGCCGCTCCCCGTCACGCTGGGCGGCACCGCGCTGTTCGTCCTCGGCCTGATAGGGATGCCGCTCGCCATGGCGCGCGGGCACGGCCGGCGCCAGCAGGACGGGGCGGCGATCGTCGGTGACACCCTGCTGGGCGTGAGCTGGGTCCTGTTCACCTGGTCCGTGCTGCTCGGCGTCCTGCTGCGGCTCGCCCTGTTCGCGGCAGGCGTCGGAGCGGGTCAGGACCGCGCCCGCATCGTCACCTGGGCCGTCCTCGGTGTCGCCGCCGTACTGCTCGCCTGGGGGTACGCCGAGGCCCGCCGGGTGCCGCGTGTGCGCCGCCTCGACGTACCGCTCCCGCGGCTCGGAGCCGGGCTGGACGGCACGCGCGTCGTCCTCGTCACCGACACGCACTACGGCCCGCTCGACCGCGCCCGCTGGTCGGCGCGGGTCTGCGAGACGGTGAACACTCTGGACGCCGACCTGGTCTGCCACACCGGCGACATCGCGGACGGCACGGCCGAACGCCGCCGCGCCCAGGCCGCCCCGCTCGGCACCGTGCGGGCCACCCGGGCCCGGGTCTACGTCACCGGCAACCACGAGTACTACAGCGAGGCCCAGGGCTGGGTCGACCTGATGGACGAACTGGGCTGGGAGCCGCTGCGCAACCGCCATCTGCTGCTCGAACGCGGAGGCGACACCCTGGTGGTCGCCGGCGTCGACGACGTCACCGCCGAATCCTCCGGCCTGGCCGGCCACGGCGCCCACCTCGCCGGTGCTCTGGCGGGCGCCGACCCCGACCTGCCCGTCCTGCTCCTGGCCCATCAGCCCAAGTTCGTCGACCGGGCGGCGGCCGCGGGCATCGACCTCCAGCTCTCCGGCCACACCCACGGCGGCCAGATCTGGCCCTTCCACCACCTGGTCGGCATCGACCAGCCCGCACTCGCCGGCCTCAGCCGGCACGGCGCCCGCACGCTCCTCTACACCAGCCGCGGCACCGGCTTCTGGGGTCCCCCGTTCCGCGTCTTCGCCCCCAGCGAGATCACCCTGCTCGTGCTCCGCTCCCCGCGGCAGCCCGTCTCGGCGTAACGCCGACCCCACGCGCGACCGCCTCCGGAGCGGTCGCCGATCCCGCGACGCGATCCCTCTCCGCCCAGCACCGAAACCCTGCCCCGTACGGGCGGAGAGGCTTCCGCGGTGAACCGGCAGAGGCCGCCCCGGCCGGGTGAAGTGAAGAACCCCGGCCGCTCGGCCAGGTCTCCCTCAGCAGTGCGCCGTACCCAGGTCCAGCGGTGACCGGGCGCACCCACGGCCGAAGAATCGTGCCGCCCGCATGCGAGGGCAGCCGCGAGCGGGGTCACGGCGCTCACGGTCGTCCGTCACCGGCTCACGGGGCCGCGGGCGGCTCCTCGCGGATCTCCCGCAGCGCCTCCTCGAACAGGCCGCGCGCCCGCGTGAACCAGTCCGTGAGTACGGCGATCTCCTCGGGTCCGTAGTCGGCGAAGAGGGCGGCCAGGCGCTGGTACACGGGGCCGTACACCGCGAGGATGCGCTCCTGAGCGGTCTCCTCCATCACGACGACCACCCGCCGGCGGTCCCCGGGATCCGGGGCGCGGCGGATGTAGCCGGCTTTCTCCAGGCGATTCAGTACGCCCGTGACCGCGCCCGTCGTCAGTCTGGCCCGCTCCGCCAGGTCCCCGGCGACGAGGGACTCACCCGCCATGGACGCCTCGATGAGGAAGCCCAGGCAGGTGAGGTCCGTGACGTTGAGGCCGAGCCTGCGCGCGATGTCCTGCTGCCCGAACTGCGCCGTGGCGATCATCCGGTCCATGGCGTAGAGCGCCTGGTCGCTCGTCGCGGCCGGGCGGACCTTGCGGTGCCCCACAAATTCCCCTTAGCATCTAAGTTACTTAGCTCGCGAGATAATTGATCTCCGGGCTCCGGTGGCACGCCACCACCGATGTCCTCCCCCATCCTCACAGCTCGCAAGGAGCACGATCATGTTCATCCACGGAGACGACGCGTACGACCTGGGGCACACGGTGGCCGGGTGGACCGGAATGGCCGTGGGGACACTGGGCTCCGCCCTGTGCGGTCTGGGCATCATCACCGCGTCCGGGACACTCGCACTCGCCGGCGCCGGCGTGCTCCTCCTGGCTCTCCTGATCACCTGGGCGCTGCATCTCGCGGGCTGGGGCAAGCCGAGCGGCCCCCGGCCGGAGCAGCAGTGGGACTGGAGGGCCAGGGACACCGGCGCCCGGGCGGGACACCCCGACTGCCTGGGCTGCCGCCTCGCCGGACGCCGTGGCCGTGCGCACGGCGCGGACGAGGGAGCGCAGTCCGGGGGCGCCGCGGGGGCAGGCAACAGGCCGGAAGCCGCCGGGGCGGAGTCCGCGGCGGCTGATCGCAGGGGCCGGGCCGACGTGGAGGCGGGCGTCGGCCCGAGGATGGACACCGGCGCGGAGAGCGGCGCCGGGGCGGGGGACCGTGTCGGGGCGGGGGACCGTGTCGGCGCATCGGTGCGCGCGTAGGTTGCTTCACCGCCCCCGCCCTTGCGCGGCCACCGCGCGCCGCGAGGGCGGAAGCTCTCCTGGGCCCGGCCGGGGACTACTCCTTGACCGGGTCGGCTCCGGGGCGCTTGACGAGCCGGTCGCCTTCCGCGACCGACTTCCAGAGGTCGCGGCTGATCCGGAGTTTCCTGACGCCTTCGGGGAGGCGTACTTCGACGTGGTGATAGAGGTTCGAGCCGTCGAGCATGCCGCGGGACTTGCCCACGACGACGCCTTCCCACGACTCTTCTTGTCCGGCTTTGCGGGATTTGAACATGGCAGAAGCCTACGAGCGCCGGGTTCCGCGCCGTCAGTGCCTCGGGGCACCAGCTGGAGATGACATGTGTCATGGCGCCGGCAGGACAGTCGTACCGAACCGGCTCCAGGGGCGGTTCCCGGTGATGTCCACGGACAGTGGTCCGTCCGCGTGGGCGGACAGCTCGTGGTCGTCGCAGGCGGACAGTTCGTCTCCCTGCGCGGCGTGACCAGTGATCACCCGTGCGGTCGTTCCCCCGTCGTGCGCCGGGGTCGCTCGCACTCGCCACCGACCCGCGGGCGCGCACGGTCTGTCCGGAACGGGACCTCACAGATCGGCTGTGCACCCGAGCCCGTTCGTGCCGCAACCGGCTCCTTGATAATTTCAGCAACGCGATATCACCCTGGCGTCAACATCAAGTCGCTGCCAGAATGGCGCTGTTGACTGTTCCTCAGGAGGTCGGACGTGAGTGGAGCCCGTCCCAGCACCAGGATCAGGATCAGCACGCCGACAGCCCTGCGCACCGTCCTCGGCCATCGGGCACCTGGCGCGCCGCTCGGTGGCGGAGCCTCGCCGAGGGACCGGCAGAAGCGCCGGAAGCGATCGACGCGCCGGTCCGCGGGGCCGAGGGCAGCATGGCCGATCAGTTGGTCGCGGAAAGACCTGCGGTGGACGGATGGACCGGAGACGCCGTTCCCGTTCCTGGCCTGCGGGCCGACAGACACACGGATGAAGGGGAGAGCATGACCACCAGGCAGGTCGGCCGAGATCTGGACACCAGCAAGGCGCACTCGGCCCGGATGTACGACTACTTTCTCGGTGGCAAGGACCACTTCGAGATAGACAAGAAGGCGGCCCTGGTGGCCGCCGAGGCCCATCCCGGCATCTATGTCACCGCTCGCGAGAACCGGGCGTTCATGCAGCGGGCGACCCGGGTGCTGGCGCAGGAGCACGGCATCCGCCAGTGGCTCGACATCGGCACGGGCATCCCGACCGAGCCCAACCTGCATCAGATCGCCCAGTCCGTCGCGGTCGACGCCCGCGTCGTATACGCCGACAACGACCCCCTCGTCCTGAAGTACGCCGAACGCCTCATGCGCAGCACGGTCCAGGGCCGCACCGCTTATGTGGAAGCCGATGTCAGGGACCCCGACGCGCTGATGAGCGCCGTCGAGGCCGCGGAGGTGCTGGACTTCGACCAGCCCATCGCCCTGTCCCTCAACGCGCTGATGCACTTCATCACCGACCCGCACGACCCGTACGCCATCGTCCGCCGGCTGCTCGAACCGCTCCCGGTGGGCAGCGCCCTCGCCATGAACCACTGCACGCCCGACTTCGACCCCGCCACCTGGAACAAGGTCGCGGAGGTCTACACCAAGTCCGGCTCCCCGGTGCGGTTCCGTTCGCACGGCGACGTCCGGCAGTTCTTCGACGGACTCGACCTGATCGAGCCCGGCATCGTGTGCTGCCACCGCTGGCGTCCCGCCGGCCCGGCCGACGGCAACGAGCCCACGGACGCCGAGATCAGCCTGCTGGCGGGCGTGGGCATAAAGCGCTAGGGGTCCGTCCCTTACGGGGCGTCGTGGGCGGCTCCGACGCGCTGTCCGGAGCAGGCTTCGGGCAGCGCGTCGTACGAGGTCGCATCCGGTGGATCCGGCTGGTTCGGCCGGGTGGTGACGAGGGACCGGGTCTTCGGTGGAGGGGCGGGAGCCTCGTTCAGGGGGACTCGACACGGCCGGCGGCCGCGCCCGCTCGTCGTACCGGCCACCGCACCGGGCGTGGGATCCGGCGCGGACCGGCGGCGGTGGCGAGGACCGAGCCGGTGAGGATCAGGGCGAAGGCGGCCAGGACGCCGGGGGTCAGGTCTTCGTGCAGGAAGAGCGCGCCCGCCGCGACCGCCACAGCCGGGTTGACGTAGGTGATGACCGTGGCGCGGGTCGGGCCGGCCTCCTTGATCAGTTCCAGGAAGGCCACGAAGGCGACAGCCGTGCAGATCACTCCCAGCCCCGCCAGTGAGGCGAGCACGGACGCGGAGGGCATGGCGGCGGGGCGGGTGAGGAACGCCGCCGGGGCGTAGACCAGTGCCGCGAGCGTGAGACAGGCGGCCGTCAGGTGCAGGGACGGTACGTCCTTCAGGCGGCGGACGACTATCAGGGGGGCGGTGGCGTAGCCGACGACCGTCAGCAGGACCTCGGCCAGCGAACGGGCGTCGCCGCCGGTGAGGTGCGGCACGGTGAGGACCGCCACTCCCCCGAGACCGAGCGCGAGGCCCGCGAGGCGCCGTGCGCCCAGGCGTTCCGCGTCCCCTCGTACGAAGAGGCGGGAGGCGAGGAGGCCGACGATCGGCACCCCCGCGATCAGCAGGCCGGCCGTGGAACTGGACAGATGCTGTTCGGCATCGGTCAGGGTGAACCAGGGGCCCATGATCTCCAGCACGGCGAAGGCCAGCATGGGGCGCCAGTGGACCCGTACCGTCCCGGGCAGTCCGCCCTGGCGGAGGGCGAACGGCAGAAGCAGGACGGCGCCCAGGGCACAGCGGGTGAACACCACCACGGGCGGGGACACCGCGTCCACCGCCACCTTGATCATCAGATAGGGGATGCCCCAGACCACTCCCATGAGGGAGAACAGAAACCAGCCGCGTGCAGTCATGGGACGAGTGTCGTCGCGCTCAGCGGCCCGAGTCTTGAACGCTGTTGCGGTAGACCGCGGGGGTCACCCCGAGCACACGGCGGAACCACCGGGTCAGATGCGCCTGGTCGGCGAAGCCGACGAGGGACGCGACCTCGGCGGGGCGCAGTCCGGAGGCGAGCAGGACGCGGGCACGGGCCACCCGGTGCTGGGCGAGCCAGGCGTAGGGGGGTAGGCCCATCGTCGTGCGGAAGGCTCGCAGCAACTGGTAGCGGGACAGACCGAGTTCGGCGGCCAGGGTGGCGAGGGCCGGTGGGGCGGTGAGTTCGTCGGCGAGGCGGTCGCGGACCGTGCGGGCGATCACTGCGGCGCCGGGGACCAGTGCGTCGGCCGGCCGGGCCGTGGCGTGGCGCTGGGCCAGAGCGGTCAGCAGCCAGGGCAGCCGGGACTCGGCCTCCAGCGGGTCGGGGCAGCCGCTGAGGTCGGTGTGGGCGTGGCTGAACGCGGCGGCGAGTGCGGGGTCGTGGATGAGCGGCTCGCGGAAGTGCGGCAGGCCGCCGGCCAGGTTGCCTGCGGGGCGGAGGCCGTCGGCGAGGAGCGACGGTTCGGCGTAGAGGGCGCGGTAGGCGTAGCCGTCGGTGGGGTTGCCGGGGCCGCCGGTGTGCGGCTCACCCGGTTCGAGGACGACGATCGTGCCGGGACCGGTGCGTATGTGGCCGCCTCGGTAGGCGATGACCTCGGAGCCGCCGACGCAGACGCCGACGGTGTACTCCTCGTGCGCGTGCGGGGCGTAGACGTGCTGCCGGAAGTTCGCGGTCAGCAGGTCGAGAGGCGGCCCGCAGCGGCCGAGTCTCGCCCTGGTCCACAGCGCCTGTTCCGCCATGGCGGATCCCCCCGTCGTGAGCGCTCCGTTGTCGTGCCGTCCGGTCACCGCACCCGTGCGTCCGACGACTGTGGGAGAAACACCCGTGAGCCCCGGTTTCATGCCCCACGCGGGCGGTGTGCCGGGGACGCGCGCGACGGGGTGGCGCTTGCTCTGTCCAGGAGAGGGCGCGAAGCGAGCCGGTCGAGCCGGTCCGGCCGCGACAGCCCGGCCGAACGCCGCGGGTGGCGTCGGGCGGCTACGGGAGGCGTGGAGTGCTGCCCGGGCGGCAGCGGGGCCCGGGCCGAGCAGTCGGAGCGAAGGCCGGCCGGGCTCAGGGCGACCAGACGTACGGCGTCGTCGTGGTGACCGCTTCCAGGCCGAGGCGGGTGAGGATCGGAGCGCTGTCGGCCGAGGCGTCGACGTAGACGTAGGGGACCGCGCGCGCGGCGGCGATTTGGGCCCGGCAAGCAACCATGGCTCGGTAGATGCCCTTCCCGCGCCATTCCTCGAGCGTCGAACCGCCCCAGAGGCCGGCGAAGTCGACGCCGTCCTTGAACACCAGCCAGGCGGCGCTGACGACTTGGCCGCCTGCCTCGGCGACGAGGACGACGGTGCCCTCGGGCGAGTTCTCGATCCGGGCGGTCAGGTCGTCGGCGAGCCAACTCCAGTCCTCACCCCAGACCTTGCTCTCCATGGCGGCGATGCGCTGAAGGTCTGCTCCCGCGGTGACCCGGCGGAGGGTCACGCCGTCGGGCAGTGCAGGGGCGGCAGCAAGGTCGGCAGACCTCCCGATGAGCACCGTTTCGCTGTCCTCGGCGACGAAACCGGCCGCCGCGAGCCGGTCGGTGAGGTCGGCGGGCAGGTCATGGGCACGGGTCTTCCATTCGACCGCCTCGCCTCGGGCGGCGTAGAAGTCACGCTGGCGCGTGATGAGCGCGTCGAGTTCCGCCCCGTACACACCGAGGTCACGGGGACCGGTGACGAAGCCGCGGTGCCAGCCGACGACGCGGGTCAACGGGCCGTCCTTCTCGACGCGGGCGCTGCCGCCAGGCGCGTTGACACCACGGAGTTGGGCGTCGTACACGTCACGGAGTTCGTTGATCTGACTGTCCTTCACCCGAACACCGTACGGACCGGGTCAAGCGAATTAACGTCGGTGGACACTGCGTGAGCGCCGAGTGCTCCTCTTCACCGGGCCGTGGACAGAAGCGTCGTTGGCCGCCGCCGTTGGACGCCGCCGGCCGGACCGTGTCGGCCGGACGGGTGCGGCGGTAGACGGTCCGGAGGCGGGCGGTTCGGGACCGTCGGAGGGCGTGTCCGGCCACGAAGTCCGCGAGCGGGCTCAGGGGCGCAGCAGCGAGGCCAGGCCGGCCTTGGCGAAGGCCGAGTCGAACTGCTCGCGGCCTTCGGTGAAGTGGGCCCAACTGTCCACGTGGGCAGGGATGACGCGGCGTGCGCCGAGGATCCCGGCGGCCTGTGCGGCCTGTTCGCCGTCGAGGGTGAGCAGGGCCCCGTCGAGCAGGGGCGTACGGACGGCACCGGCGAAGAGGACGGCGAAGTCGATGGAGGGGAAGCGCGTCGCGATCTCCTGCACGAGGTCGAGGGACGCGTTGTCGCCGCTGATGTAGACCGTCGGCAGATCGGGGGCGCTGAGGACGAATCCGATGACGTCCCCGGTGACGGGCTCGCAGCCCGCGGGGCCGTGTCGTGCGGGGACCGCGGTGAGGGTCACGGTGCCCCCGCCGGGGCGCTCGAGGCGCTGCTCCTGCCATGGGGCCATGCCCACGGCGTTGCCTCCGAGACGACGGGCGCCGCTCTCGGTGGTGAAGACCGCCGGCACCGTGGGCAGCAGGGCCCGGCCTGCCCGGTCGAGGTTGTCGGGGTGCTGGTCGTGGGAGAGCAGGACCGCGTCGAGGCTCCCGAGCGCCGAGGGTGCCATGGCCGACGCCGCGGTCTTCGTCAGGTAGCGGTCGGGGCCGACCTCGTAGTCCTGGGGGTCGTCGAAGGTCGGATCGGTCAGCAGCCGGAGTCCGCCGTACTCGATGAGCACGGTGGGGCCACCGAGGACACGGGCCTCGAACTGATCGTCGGGAGACATGCACAACCCTTCCCTCACGGAGAAATCAAGAATCGTCCGTGATGCAACCGTAGGCCTCTCCTCACGGCAAAGGCAAGCCGATAGCATGAGAGGGTGATGTCGGAGGAGAAGGAGAAGGGGCGGCCGCTGCCGCCCGCACCGGGCAGTGCGGAACACGCGGGGATCGCCCTGGCCAACACGTGGCAGGTGTTCAGCGGGGGGACACGCGATCTCCTCGCCGATCGCGAGAGAGCCTCGTCATGGCTGGCGGACAACGGTCTCATCGGACAGGGGGCCGCACTCGGAGACCCGTGCACCGCGCGGCTCAGGACCCTGCGGCACCACGTGCGCCGGCTCCTCTCCGCGACAGCGGGGGCTTCGGAACCGCCCGAGGACTCCATCACCGCGGTGAACGCGGCGATCAAGGCCGCACCCAGCGCGACCTTGATCGCGTGGGACCGCGAGCGAGGTCTGCATCGCGTCGTCACGCATCCGGTGGACGAGCTGACCGACTCCCTGCTGGCCGCGCTGGCGGCCGACACCGCCGAGTTGCTGTGCGGACCCGACGCGTCCCGGATCGCCGCCTGCGCCGCCGCCCCGTGCAGCCGGTTCTACCTGCGCACCCACGGCGCTCGCCAGTGGTGCTCGGTGCGGTGCGGCGACCGCATACGCGCCGCGCGTGCCTACCGGCGCAAGAGCTCCGCCTGAGACCGGCGGCCGGGACAGGCGCTCGGGTCGCCCTATGGAGGGGCGCGGGCAGCCGTCTTGCGGGTGACCGTCCCGGGGGTGACTTCTGACTCCGGGCACGCGGCTGCCGAGGATGTGTCGGCGGGACATGTGACGGCGGGGATGTGACGGACAGACATGTGATGGCTCAACACGTGATGGCAAGACACCCTCCTGTCCACAGGCGGGTGATCGAGCGCCGAAGGGCATTGTCAGTGCCTCCCCATACAGTGAAGACATCACTCGGGGAACTTCGGAGGGGGAGCACAGACGTGTCCGCAAACAGGATTCAGCACAAGGTGAATCACGTCGCGCTGGTGGTGGACTGTTCGGGTTCCATGCGCCCGCACCAGAACCAACTCGTCCGGGTCGTCGACGAATTCGTGGCGGGGCTGAAGGCCGAGTCGGACAGCCTCGGCCATGAGACGCGGATCAGTCTTTATTCCTTC
Source organism: Streptomyces sp. NPDC090108 (assembly GCF_044747185.1). Classification (NCBI taxonomy): domain Bacteria; kingdom Bacillati; phylum Actinomycetota; class Actinomycetes; order Kitasatosporales; family Streptomycetaceae; genus Streptomyces; species Streptomyces sp. NPDC090108. Next base: position 79,695 of record NZ_JBIVDQ010000011.1, on the reverse strand, counting down.
GACCACCGGGTCGAGAACCTGGTGTGGGACATGGACGTGAAGCATCTGCCGTCCATGCGGGGTCTGTACCAGGTGAACAATGGCGCCACGGCCCTCATCGAGGCCTCGCTGAAATCCCTGGACGACCTGGGGCACATCTGGGAGGAGTACGGCGAGCACAGCTTCCTCCAGATCGTCGTGACGGACGGTGAGGAGAACGCCTCCGGCGGCGACAGGCGGCACGACGGCGACATGACCATCCTCGGCCCCTGGCTGGACAGGATCACGGCGAAGATGGGCGGCCTTCCGGGCCACTGGACCTCCGCGATCCTCGTTCCGAACTCCCTGGCCAAGCGCACCGCCCAGAACTACGGCTTCCCGGCCGGCAACATCGCCATCTGGGACGCGGATTCCCAGAAGGGCGTCGAGGAGGCGATCGGCACCGTGCGCGCGGCCGCCACCAGCTTCCTGCGCGGGCGGGAGCAGGGCGTGCGCGGCACGAAGAACCTGTTCGCCGTCGGCCAGGACATATCGGTCGACCAGGTCCGGGCGAATCTCGAACCGATACCGGCCGACAAATACCGGCTCCTGAAGGTCGACAAGGAGATCGAGATCCGCCCCTTCGTCAACTCGCATCCTGGCGTGTCGTACGAACGCGGCGCTTGTTACTACCAACTGGGCGCCCGCGCCCAGGTGCAGCAGAACAAGGAAGTCATCGTGGTCGAGAAGGACACCGACCGCGCCTATACCGGTGATGCGGCACGCAGTCTTCTGTTCGGTACCGGAATCCAGGGAACCGTCTCCGTGAAGGCGGGGAACAACCCGAAACTGGAGGTGTACGTGCAGAGCCGTTCCGTGAACAGAAAGCTCAAGCCGAATACGCGTCTGCTCATCATGCTCTGAAATCGAGGAGCGGAGAGCGGGGCGGTCGGGCGGGCAGCGCCCACTGAGGTCCGCAGGGCCCGCAGGGGTCCGCGAGGCCCCGCTCACCGGTGGAGCGGGGCGTGCCGGCGCGGGCCTGTTCCGCCCTTGGGCCCCGGGTCGGCGGGCGGTCCGCGCGAGGGGCGGCCGGGTGACCGAGTCGTTCCGGAGAGTGCTGGGTTGCGACGGCGCTTCGTCGCGAGAAGCTAGTAGGTGGGTGGTGGCGTGGGGAGCAGACTCCGCCCTGTGCTCAGCCCTCTGGCACACCCGTGGAGCCGAAGGGACGGCGAACACGCATGAGCGCGAACAGGGCAGTCGCGTACATCAGGCCAGGAACGGTCGAGGTCAGGGCCACCGACTTCCCGAAACTCGAACTCCAGGACGGACCGGGGGTGGCGCCCGCGAACATCGGCCGCAAGTGCCCTCACGGGGTCATCCTCAAGATCCTCGCCACCAACATCTGCGGCAGCGACCAGCACATGGTGCGGGGACGCACCACGGCTCCCGAGGGGCTGGTCCTCGGGCACGAGATCACCGGCGAGGTCATCGAGAAGGGACCGGACGTCGAGTACATCGACGTCGGCGACGTCGTCTCCGTACCGTTCAACATCGCGTGCGGACGATGCCGCAACTGCAAGGACGGCAAGACCGGCATCTGCCTGCACGTGAACCCGGCCCGCCCGGGCGCGGCCTACGGATACGTCGACATGGGCGGCTGGGTCGGTGGCCAGGCCGAGTACGTCATGGTCCCCTATGCGGACTTCAACCTCCTGAAGTTCCCCGACCCCGACCAGGCACGCGAGAAACTGCTCGACCTGACCATGCTGTCGGACATCTTCCCGACCGGCTTCCACGGCGCGGTCACGGCCGGCACGGGGGTCGGTTCGACCGTCTACGTCGCGGGCGCCGGACCCGTCGGTCTGGCCGCGGCGGCATCGGCGCTGCTGCTGGGCGCCGCGGTGGTCATCGTCGGCGATCTCAACCCCGAGCGACTGGCACAGGCGCGCGCCTTCGGCTGTGAGACGGTGGACGTCTCCCAGGGCTCCGTCGAGGACCAGATCGCCGACATCCTCGGCGTGCCGGAGGTCGACGCCGCGGTCGACGCGGTCGGCTTCGAGGCGCGCGGGCACGGTCCCGACGCCGGCGAGGCGCCCGCGACCGTGCTGAACTCCGTCATGGGCGTCACCCGTGCCGGCGGCGCCGTCGGCATCCCCGGGCTGTACGTCACCGACGACCCCGGTGGCGTCGACGACGACGCCCGCAGCGGAACGCTGAAGATGCGACTGGGTCTCGGCTGGGCCAAGAGCCTCGCCTTCACCACGGGCCAGTGCCCGGTGATGCGCTACCACCGCAGACTCATGATGGCGATCCTGAACGACCGGGTGCAGATCGCGAAGGCGGTCAACGCCACCGTGATCAGCCTGGACGACGCGCCCCGCGGCTACGCGGAGTTCGACCAGGGCGCTGCACGCAAGTACGTCCTCAACCCGAACGGCGCACTGGACGACGCGCAGGCCGCCTGAGACGTCGCGGAGGACCCACCTTCGCGCGTACCTGGGCGGTGGAATCACCGGCGGGCCCGCCTGTGCGGGCCACGTCTTGTCCCGGGTCACCGGCAGAAGCCCTTTCTCGGCGGCGACCTTGCGCAGGTGAGCGAGCCAGCGGTGCGGACCTGCGCGTGGGTGCGCTCGGTGGCCGCCGTCAACTGGACGATCGTCGAGCCGGTACGACGGTCCTCCAGCAGGGCGAACAGGACAGCTTCGACGTGGACGTGAGCGGGCCCCACCCCATCGCTACTCGCCCGCACCCTTCAGCAACTCCTGAAGCTGCTCGTCCACGTAATCCTCGCCGCGGGTGACCGCTTTCTCGACCCAGTCCCGCCCCAGCTTGACCAGCTCGTCGTAGCGCTGCCAGGTCACACTGCCGACCTTCCCGGTCATCCGGACGCCACCCCCACGGGCCCCAAGGACAAACCCTTGCGTGCCGTCAACTCGGTTTGGAACCCCGTAACTTCGCACCATCAGACCGCCTCGCCCGACAGAGAAGGGTGTACCGACCCGCCGTCCACGGTTCAGGGGTTGCTGAGCGCTGACATGCGTCCTCCTTCCGCCGCGTCGGCAAATTCGAGGCTGTCTGGACAACTGATGTGCGGCCAGGCGAAGTTGGGTGGCAGGATGTATGTGTGTGAGCGATCGCAGCGCATTTGTGACCATCACCAAGGCGGCTGCGCCGCTTTACGTGACCACCCTCGTGGCTTCGGCGGGCTCTCTCGTCGACACCGCGCTTCTGGGCCGCCACGCCACCCTCTCACTGGCCGCCTTCGCCGTGACGATGGCCGTCTTCAGCCCGGCTACTGCCACCGTGGCGGGTGCGCTCCGCGGGGTGATGCCGTTCATCGCGCCGCATCGAAGCACCCCCGGTGAGCTGCTGCCGCTGGTGCGCAGCGGCATGTGGCTGTCGTTCGCCGTGGGTGGGGTGTGTGCGGCGGCGGTGGCAGCGGTGCCGCTGCTCGGCGGAATGTTCGGAGTTCGACCCGCTGTCCTCGCCCAGCTGGGGACATTCCCGTGGATGCTGGCGAGCAGCGTCCTGGTGATCGCGGTCGGTCAGTCGGCGACATCCGTGCTGGTCGCCCTGGGCCACTCCGCTCAGGTGATGCGGTCCGGCTTGGTGGGCACCGCGGCTTCAGTGACACTCTCGGCGCTGCTCGTCGGAGGCCCGGGACCGCTGCCGAGTTATGGGCTGACCGGTGCGGGCCTGGCCATGCTCGCCTCCAGCCTGGTCAGCACCATCCTGAACCAGTACACGCTGCGCCACCGCACGGTGCTGGCCGGCCGGCGGATACGACCCGGCCAGCCGGATCTGCGCCAGATAGTGCGCCTGGCCCGAGTAGGACTTCCACTCGGCGGAACCGTACTGGTCAAGTTCTCGGTGCTCGGAGTACTGACCTTCGCGGCCGCCCGGATCAGCACCGACAGCGCCGCCGTGCACAGCCTGTCCGAATCGCTGGTGAACATCATCTTCACCACGGCGGTCGCGGTCGGCCAGGCCACGGTCCCGCTGATCGCCGAATACGCCGACGCCAGGGACGCCGCGCGCATCCGGCGCAGCGTATGGGCCGGGATCCGAGTGGCTCTGTGCGCAGTCACCGTATTGGGGACCGTCCTGTTCATGCTGCGAGACCCGATGGTGGGGTTGTTCACCAGGACCCCGACACTGGAGAACCAGGTGATCCGGCTGTTGCCGCTGATCCTGGCAGTGGTGGTCACCGACGCCTTGCAAGCAGTGACGGGCTTCGGCCTTGTCGGGCTCAAACGCACCGGACCGAGTCTGGTGTCCACCGCGATCTGGTTCGGGATCCTGGCCGTGCTCTCGGTCCCGGTCGCCGACACGGCCGGGTTGCCCGGCCTGTGGACCGCCCTGGCATGTGCGAACCTACTCCAGGCCGTCACCAAGTGGGCGTCCTTCCTTCGTCACAGCGCTCAGATCGCCGCGTCCGTCCCATCGACAGCGTCCGGCGCGAACTCCACCGCTGTACCAGGACCGGGTCCGGGACGCTGAACGTCTCTGGACCTTCTGAACGCTGCGGCGTTGATGTGCGTGAGCAACTCTGCGCGTCGGCCATGACCTGCTCCAACGCATCAGTCGTTCTGTCATGTGAGGCTCAGACACAGTCTGTCGCTGTGGGACCACCATGCGCAGGGCCCGTCCGGCCCTGTGAAAGAGCAAGAAGACGGTTGACCATGGCGGATCGTTCCTTGATCGTGAGTCCTTCACGTAGGGAAGTGGAGGGGCGATGCAGCATTTCGTGCGACCTGAGGGAAGCCCTCCGGTGAACGGCTACAGCCACGCGGTGTCATGCACGGGAGAACTCGTCGCCGTGTCCGGCCAGGTCCCGGTGGACGGCGACGGACGGCTGGTGGGTGAGGGGGATGCGGAGGCGCAGACGCGTCAGGTGTACGCGAACCTGGCCACTGCTCTGCAGGCGGCTGGTTCCGGTCTTCAGCAGGTCGTCAAGCTGACCGTCTACCTGACCGATCTTCAGGACCTGGCGGCCTTCCGGCGGGTGCGTGACGAGCATCAGGATCCGACGTGCCCGCCTGCCTGCTCGCTCGTCCAGGTGGTCGGGCTGGTCAACCCCGCTTTCCGGATCGAGATCGACGCGTGGGCCGTGAAACCGGCCGAGGACTGAACCGGGCCGGTACGGCCCTACCCGTATGACACCCAGCCGGGACGCACGCCCTCAGTGAGTTCTCGTTGCAAAAGGAGGAAGTAGTCGGTGATTCGCTGCGACCCTGAGGTACAGGCCCTGTACCGCCGCTACTGCCTTCCCGAGCGCCGCTATCTGAAGCTCGGCGGAAGGGTGCTTCGTATGCCGCGGGAGGAGTACGAGCCGTTCGTTCAAGCTCTGGCCGCTGATGCCCGAGCTGTTTCCGATGCCGAGCTCACCGCCCTCTTGGAAGGCAGCTGGCGAGAGCGGCGCACTGCGGCATGGCTCGCCGCCGTTTCGCGCCGTGACCACTTCCGCGAGCGTCTGGGAGCGCTGCTCCTTGAGAGCGAGGTGTGCTGCGCGGGTGGGGCCTACTGCGTGGCGCTGGCGAGTTTCGGCACGGCCCGGGACGCCGACCTGCTCGCCGCTTACCTGGACCGCTACCTGCGCCGGCCCGACCTCGCCTACGACCAGCCGACGGCCATGGGCGCCCTGGCGTACACCGACTCCGTCCTGCAGGGCGACCGGGCCACACGCTTCCTCCGGGAGGGTGGCCTGTGGCGGGAGTGGATCCGGGACGCGCCCCACATGCACGGCGATGGCGACATCTCCGGCTACCTGGGCGGCATCCGCCTCGCCCGCGCCGTCGTCGACGAATCCGCCGCCATCTGACCCCGTCGGTTCTGTTCCGTGTGGTCGTCGAGGACCGGGAGCCGGTTCTGCCACTGGCTGGTGCACAGCTTCTCCGCCGTCGGGGCGTCGGCGAACGGATGGGCCGTGTGCCAGGCCACGCTTCGGCACTCGATGTCTGACGACCTGACCCGCGATTGATCTGACCGCTCCTGAACTGGCCAGGTGTCGGCTCGGCGCGTTCACCAGTCGAGCAGATCCGTGGAACTCCGACCGAGCCAGTCCGTGAACGACACGGGCCGACCGTCAAGGTTGAACGCAAGGATCTGGTCACAGGTCGCGCGGCCGTCGAACCACATCGTGCCTCGGTGCGGACCAGTGACGACGAGCAGGGTCGAGAAGCCGGATCAGGCACACTTTCCGTGAGGATGATCACCGGGGTTTGAGTCTTGTGACGTCGCGTCATGTGGGAGCGTGGTGCGGTGTGATGACCTCATAGCTGTGCTGTTTCCGCACTTCAGCGCGGTGCTGGTGGAGCGGGTGTTCCTTGAGTGTGGGACGGTTCGAGTTTCGGCCAGGACGCGGGGCCGTAGTGTGCCGTGCCCGGATTGCTCGGTTCGGTCGGGCCGGATGCACAGCACGTACGGGCGGCGGCTGGTGGATACCCCGGTCGGCGGCCATCCGGTACTGGTCGAGCTGGCCGTGCGCCGGCTGTACTGCGAGAACACTGCCTGCCCGCGGCGCACGTTCGTCGAACAGGTCGAGGGGCTGACCGTTCGATACGGGAGACGGACCCCGGCGTCACGTCGGGTTCAGGAAGCGGTGGCCGTGGCTCTCGCGGGCCGGGCGGGGAGTCGGTTGGCTGTGGTGCTGGGCAGTGTCGTCAGCCGGACGACGCTGTTACGGCTGGTGATGGACCTGCCCGACCCGCATTGGCCGGAGCCGAGAGTGCTGGGCGTCGATGACTTCGCGACCCGTCGCGGACAGCACTACGGCACCGTGATCATCGACTGCGCTACCGGCCAGCCTCTTGATCTGCTGCCGGGCCGGGATGCGAAGGCGCTGGCGAACTGGCTGCGCAAGCACCCCGGCGTGGAGGTCATCTGCCGTGACCGCGGTGGCTCCTACGCCTATGGCGCCCGCATGGGTGCACCACAAGCAGTGCAGGTCGCAGACCGCTTCCACCTGTGGCAGAACCTCGGCACCGCGGTTGAAACCAGCGTTCGCCGGCACAACACCTGCCTCAAACCGTCCACCACGGAATTGGACAGCGCCGCGAACATCTCCACCGCCGGCCTGGCCAGCAGACCCAAGGTGATGTCCCCAATCGAAGCCCGAATCCGTGAACGGCACACCATCGTCCATGCCCTCCTGGACCAGGGGCACGGCATCCGGGAGATCGCCCGGGAACTGCACATGGGCGCCAATACCGTCCGCCGCACCGCCCGCGCCGAGACGCCCGAACATCTGCTGACCGGACGGCGTCAACCGCGGCCCAGTCAGCTCGACCCCTACAAACCCCACCTCGATAAGCGCTGGTCCGAAGGCTGCACGAACGCCATCCGCCTGCACGCCGAACTCCAAGAGCTTGGCTACCGGGGCCATTACCAGACCATCAGCGACTACCTGCGGCCCCGCCGCAGGCAGCGCATCCGCGTCGTCGGGCCGGCACTGCCAGGCGTCCGTCAAATCACAGGCTGGATGATGCGCCACCCCGACCGGCTCCGGGATGAAGATCGTCAACAGCTCGCTGGAGTCCTCGCCCGCTGCCCCGAACTCGATGCCGCAAGCCGACTCGTCCGCACCTTCGCAGAGATCCTCACCAACCGCTCCGGCCAGCACCTTAAAGACTGGATCACCGCCGTCCGCGCCGAAGACTTGCCTGGCCTGCACACCTTCGCCACCGGCCTGGAGAAGGACTGGGACGCCGTCATCCAGGGCCTGACCACCCACTGGAACTCCGGGCCCGTGGAAGGCCGCGTCAACCTAAAAGTTACGTGGAATCTGTCTGGGGTGATCATGTCTCCCCGGTGCAACCACGGACTTGGGAGATGGCTTGAACGGCACGACGGTGCTGACGGAGAAGTGGCCGGTGCTGGGCCGGCATGAGCAGGCGGCGCTGCAGATCTGGACTGATCTCGGCCGGGCGCCGAGGACGATCGACGCCTACGCCCGCGGACTGGCCGAGTACCTGGTGATGTGCGAGCGGGAGGACGTCGACCCGGTCACCGCGAACCGCGCCCACATCGCCGTCTATGTAAAGGAGTTGACGTCACGACCGCACCGTCGGGGTGCGAACGTGGTGGCGATCGACTCGGGATCGGGGCTGGCGAACGCCACGATCCAGCAGCGCCTGGTGCCGGTTCGCCTGTTCTACGACAGATCTCGACACCTTGCTGTTCGACCGGGTCCGGAGCGAGAAGATGCTGGCCGGCTCGCAGCACTACACCCTGCACGCCACACAGCGGGCGGTTGCCGAACTCGGATTCTGTGATCCTCCGCAGCCCATCACCGGCCGCCACTCGGCACGGGCGACAGGCGGCGCGAAGACGTGGGAACAATGGGTCGATCGCTGGCACACCACTTCCACGCTCACCCCGGGCGTCCGCGGCGGCATGCGCTCCGCGCTCCTCAGGGTGGGCCGATGGATAGCCGCGGAAAAGCCCGACACCGCTGACCCGACGTACTGGACGAGGCAGACCTGCGCGACCTGGATCGCCGCCGTGGACCGGATGAGGGTCGGCGACTGCGTTCAGCGGACGGCCGGCCTGGGAGACCGCCTCGGCAAGCCGCTCGAAGCGGCGACCAAGGCCGGGCAGATCACCGCGCTGCGGACATTTTTCAGGGACTGCCAGGAATGGGAGTGGCTGCCCCGCAGCTTCGACCCACTGCGCGCGCTGGCCATCCCTCGCAGCATCACAGCCCTCCTCGGCCCCGACCCGCGGGTGATCGCCGATGAGGTCTGGGCGAAGCTTCTGTGGGCGGGATTGAACCTGGAAGCCGCAGATCTCCCACAGTCTCAGGCCGGGCAGTTCTATCCCTTCGAACTGGTCCGCGCGGTCACACTGACCTGGTTGTTCTCCGGACAACGCAGCAACGAGATCGCCCGATTGAGGGTGGGCTGCATCCGTTGGCAGCACGACGGCACCCCCATCACTGGTGACTCCCAGCAGGTCCTGGCCCGCGACACCGTCTGTCTCCTCGACGTCCCGCCCCACAAGACCGGTACCGCCTTCACCAAGCCGGTCGACCCGATCCTCGGCCAAGCCGTCGACGCCTGGCAGGCCGTCCGCCCGGATCAGCCGAAGTTCACCGACCGCCGCACCGGCGAGCGCGTCGACCTGCTGTTCGCCATCCGGGCGCGCCGCGTCTCCACGCACTACATCAACAACACGATCATCCCGATGCTCTGCCGCAAGGCCGGAGTCCCGGACGCCGACATCCGCGGGAACATCACCAGCCACCGGGCCCGGTCCACCATCGCCAGCCAGCTCTACAACGCCAAGGAACCGATGACGTTGTTTGAACTGCAAGCCTGGCTCGGACACCGATCACCGCAATCCACCCAGTACTACGCGAAGATCACCCCGAACACCCTATCCAAAGCGTATTCCGAGGCCGGCTACTTCGAGCGGAACGTCCGCACGATCGAGGTCCTGGTCGACCGCGACGCGGTCGCTTCCGGCACCGCCGCAGCCGGTGAGCCCTGGCAGCACTACGACCTCGGCCACGGCTACTGCACCTACACCTTCTTCGAACAGTGCCAGCACCGCATGGCGTGCGCCAAGTGCGACTTCTACACCCCGAAGGACTCCACCAAGAGTCAGATCCTGGAGGCCAAAGGCAATCTTCAGCGCATGCTCGTCACCATCCCGCTGACCGACGACGAACGCCAGGCCGTTGATGACGGCCAGACCGCCTTGGACAAGCTCCTCGCGCGTCTGGCCGATGTCCCCACCCCGGCTGGCCCGACGCCCCGCCAGATCGGAATACCCCCAAACGCCGCGTTGCTTCCTCTCGTCGAAGTCCGACGCAGCACGCCGTCGGGAAGTGCCAAAGGGCCGACCGCACCCGGAGTGCATCGGCGAAAGGAGGAATCGTGACACCTAGCCCCGACACGGATGACTTGGCCAGCATCTATCCCGAACTCGGTCGGAACGAAACGCTCCAGAGCGTCCTGCAGACGGCCGTTCACCAAGCCGGACACGGGCTGGACGTACTCCCCGAACGCGCGCCAGGCTGGTGGCGGTCCGGAGCCCGCGTAGACGGTGACAGCCGGACGACCAACGTTCTCCTCGGCATCGCAGAGCGCGCCTTCATCGTGAACTTCTGGGAACGCGGCGTCATGATGGCCAAGGGCACGACGACCAGCTTGGACGCTGTCGTATCGGCCATCGGTGCTTGGCAGTCCGGCACCACCTTGGCACGTCTAAAGTCCGCCTGCCCGTTCGTCGACTACAGTCCGCTCGCCGAAGCCCACGAGCGCGGTGACGCAGTCGAAGCCCAATGGACGAGCTACCGGCACACCACAGCACGGCACGTGGACCATGGACTCATCGAGGCTGCATACGCCCAGCCACAGCTGCGAGCCCTGTTCCCCTTCCACAGCCACCGGACGCTGAACTTCAGCCGCTGCACCGGATTCCCCTACACCCACGACGTTCCAGTGATTACTCCCGTAGACGGGAAATACCGCGTCACCTGGTGGAAGACCCGCTCACCGCACGGACCAGCGGACATCGGAGAGACTGACAACCCGCGTGACGCTGTTGCCCTGGTCCTCCTTCACCTTCCCTCCAACTGCGGGCCAGCAGTCGCCGGCACTGCCAATGATCTTGACAAATCAGATTCCACATAAACATCAAGATGATCAAACGCCAGATGTTCGACCGGGCCAAGCTCCCCCTCCTCCGCAAACGCGTCCTTCTCACAGCAGCTGCAAACAGGTGACCGGAAGCCACAAGTGTCAGACCTCTACGTCATGCTCACCAGCATGAACGAAGACACTTTCTGGCAGCTCATCGAAGAGTGCAGGCCCCCGGGACCTGACCCTGACGCCGAATTCCTTGCAGCCACAGTGGCCGAGCGACTTGCCCAGTCCCCGTTGTCGCTGGTCATCGGCTTCGCCGAGCAACTGTCATGGGTGCTCTACCAGTTGGACCGCAAGGAGTACGGACAAGGCCTGTCCGGAGACGCCTTCCTCTATACGCGCGCTGCGGTCGTCGCCGCCGGCCGAACCGTATTCGACAGCGTCATCCAGGACCCTGCATCCTTCGCCCCTTACGCCACCAACCACATCTGGGCCGAGAGCCTGCTCTACACACCGGATCGTGCATACGAGCGCATCACCGGCGAGGAGTGGGGCCGCGACACCCGCTACTCCTATGAGTCGTACTCGAACAGCGAGGGCTGGACTGGTTGAACGCTGTCGCCCACGTCTGGTGACGGCTTCCTAACTCGGTGATCGTCCTCACGGAATGTGTACCTGATCCGAGAAGCCACAGCCGTTGTCCCGGATGAACACGGCGCCGGACGTCTTGCGCTCCTGGAACACCTCGTACTCCGCGTCCCACTGCTTCCATGCCTGCTGGTAGGCGTCGTAGTCCGGGAAGTTCTCTTCCAGCGGCTCGCGTGCGTCAAGCTCATCTTCGTAAGCGCGGTAGGAGTCAGGGTGTGGGAAGGCAATGGTGAGCAGGTCGTAGTTGGTGCTTGAGTCTCCCTGCCAGCCCCAGCCTGCCGCGGTTCGGCGTAGGCGGTTCATCGCGCCGCCAGCGCTCTGTCGGAGCAAGTACTCCCGGTACTCGACGGGAAAGACAATGCCCAGTTCCGCCTCCGCCTCGCAGACCTGTGCTTCGGACAGCGGCGCCGGGGAGGAGTCCTGTCCCGAGGACGGACAGCTGAACTCGTCAACGCGTCGCCCATGGGCCACGCGTTGGGCTTCCACTATCCAGTCGATCGTCATACGGGTAAGGGTAGACAGGAGCGATCCACTGGACGCTGCCGTGACATGACGACGCCCGTGTGGGTTCTTGGGGTGTGCAGATCAAGAAGGCTCGTGCCGTCATGTCCCACCGTGCGTTCTGCGGGCTTTCGGCCCAGCATCTCGGCGAGTTGATCGCTGAGCTCGCGCCGCGCTGGGACGCACGGTGCGAGTCAGGGCGGCAGCAGCGTCGGCACGGGGTCCGGAGGCGGCAGGCCGGTGCCGGGCCGAAGTACGAGCTGGTCTTCACCGGCCGGGTCCTGGTGACGCTTGTTCACCTGCGGACTGGGCTGACTCATGAGGCGCTCGGTGTGATCTACGAGGTGGGCTCTTCCACCATCGGGCGGGCGATCTGGGAGATCCGTCCGCTGCCGGCGGCGCGTGGGTTCGCCGTGCCCGACCGACCCGGCATCTGGCTGCGCACGCTGGACGACGTGTTCGCCTACGCCGAGGCCGAGACCATCACGTTGCGCATCGACGGGACCGAGACCCAGGTCCGCCGCCCGAAGGCCCACTCTCCGGGACGGCGGGCGTTCGTCTCCGGCAAGCACAAGCAGAACACGATCAAGACCACCACGATCAGCGACCATCAGGGGCGCACTCTGTGGTCCGGTGCCGTACGGCCTGGCCGGATGCACGACCAGACGGCGGTCCGCACCGAGGGCATTGCCGAGCGGTTCCGGATGCACCCGGCGGTGAAGGCCGAGGTCGACGACGGGTGCCGCGGTCTGGCCAACGAGTCCCGACCAGGTCAGCGCACCCCTGAGGAAGCCGAAGGACATCGACAGCGCGCCCCTTACTCAACGATACGGATGGCGCGAGTTGCGACGCCTGCAATCTTCTCGTCGATCTGTTCTGACAGCTCGCTGAATCACCCACCAGCCAAACCCCAGGCAGCGCACACAGACCTCAATCGCGGGGCACCCTGTGAGCGGATGGTCGCAAGCGTGTGGACGTGCGCATTGTTCGTCGACTCCTGAAGGGCGCCGCCTCGACCGTGGTCCGGGGTGACATGGGCGGCATCAGCCCGCGCCCACAGTTCCCGTTCCGGCCTGGGCGCGCTGCCGAGATGAGCGGCGGCAGGGGTGACGTGCAGCCCCGTTACGGTGTGCTGAGGGCCTGGGCCCAGACGTTGCCGCCGTCGGCCCAGGTCCGCAGCCACTGTCGCAAAGACGGGGTCGCATGGCGCAGGCCGTCGTGGGGGTTTTCACCCCAGCTCGGTTCCCAGCCGTCCGTGTCGTAGAGCAGCACGGGGTTGTCGGCTGCGAGCAACGAAAGATGCCACTGCATGGTGCAGCCACCGGAGGTCAGGTACAGCCACGACGGAGGCAGTCCTTCTGCCCGGTTGCGTGCGTGCATTCGGACGGAACAGGGCCAGTCGATCAGGCTCCCGGGCGCACGCCGCCCCTCGGTGACGGAGGCCAGCCCGCCGTCGGGCCCGAAGCCGCCGTCGCCGACCTCGGTGTAGACACGTCGGAGGAGCGTCGGCAGCGGTCGGCCCACGATGTACTCCGCGGCCTCGACTTCGGAGGGCGTGATCGGCGAGAACAGCGGGCCGCGGGGAGCGTCGGCGAAGTAGGCCGCCACTTCCTCCGTCTGCGACTCGAGCGAGATCCGCCCGTCGCTGCCGTGAGCGACTGTCCGGCTGCGCATACCTTGCAGATGCGCCGTACCGAAGCGCTCCTCGATCCACGCCCGCGGGACCCGCGCGGTGTCGAAGCGCAGGCCCGGATTCCATGCGCGGGTACGCAGCCTGTCGATCAGCTCGTCGTCACCCTCGGGAGCACCGGGTCCGGCGGGGTGCTCCTGACGGGACGACTCGGAAGCGCCGCGCTCGGGGGACGTCATGTGCTGGAATTGTAGTGTCGGGCAGCAGAGCCTTCGGAGGCCTGGCCGGCGGTCGACAGAGCAGGCTGGTTCGAGCGGTACTCGCCGGGTGCAGGTGGATCGCTCGCAGGTCGAAAGCCCCGATGCCCTGAACCTCGCACGCGACTCCCCGGGCCGGGACGGGTAACTCAGCCCGGTGTGGACGGCCTGGTTGACAGCAGGGAGGTGCTGTCGGGCCGAGAGCTCGGCACCTGTTGCGAGCCTGCGCCCAGTGCGTCGTCACTTACGGCCGCCGACAGACAGTTGGCGTACACGGCGGCCGCGAGGCATACGGTCTCTGCTCGTCCGCCGCGGCGTCACCTTCCAGCGCGCCACGACCTGGAAGGAGTCCCCGGACCCCGACCGAGAGGCGAAGCTGGACCGAATCGAGCAGGTCATGGACCGCTTCCCGGACAAGGGACACGCCCGCATCCGGAGCGAGGAAGGCATCCGCTGGGGCGGCCGACCCTCCCTCGTCGCACGATCAGGCAACCTGGCGAACGTTCCAGTCGCAGCACCACCGCAGCCGAGGATCTGTCTGGACTACTTGACCAGCCGGAAGGCGGGGTGGCCGACCCAGGCCCGCAGGAACTCCGCCGTTCCCAGTGCCATCCAGTCGTCGTCCGCGATCCCCGACACCCCCGGAAGGCCGGCAACGACCGGCGCCTGTCCGTCCAGCAGTTCGGCTTGGGCCACGCATCCGATGACGTCCATGACAGCGGCGGTCAGCAGGGCCATGGTCACATGGTCGATATCCCGGTTGCAGCCGGCGCTGACATTGACGGCATGGGTCGGCCTGAAACCGAGGATGGCCGCCACCTCGGGTTCGTCCGCGTGCTCAGCCTCGAAGGTGCTCTCATCGCCGACACCCGGCCCCATCAGGTAGACCAGGAAGGGCCGACGCCAGTCCTCGCACTGCGGATCGAATCCCGCCAGGGCCGCAAGCTCCTTGTCCGTGGTGGCGTTGCCGAGGAGTGAAAGCGGGAACGGCTCTCACCAGTCCTCCTCTCGCCTGTCCTCGACGCCCAGTCGCTCTGCGGGCACGTTGACGGCGAAGAACCCGGGCCGCTTCTCGTCGAAGTGGGAGGACAGCTCCACCATCAACGCGCGGAACTCCCGCAGCGCGGCCGGGGAATGGCCGCAGCCGCAGGACGTCGTCGGGCCGGCGGCGAACGCGCCGTCCGCCACGACGGGCGCGAGGGGGGCCGTGTGCCCGGTCCACCACCGGCCGAGGACGTGAGCCGCCGGGCCGCTGAGCCGGCCATTTCGAGGTGCGTCGATCGGGCGCCGACAGCGTCGGCAACGGCAACGGCAACGGCAACCAGAGTGCCTCAGGGCCGGGGGCCCAGGATCTCCAGGGTGCCGGTGTCCGTGTCGTAGCTGCGCAGGGTGGTGAGGTGGACCGACAGTGGCGGCGCCGGGAGGAGTTCGGGGATTCGTCGGCCGGTGAAGGTGCCTGGGCGGCGGGTGCGGCCGAGGGTGACGTGCGGGCTCCAGCGGCCGGGCTCGTGGAGGGGGTTCAGGGTGCCTGGCGGGCTGTCTGAGGAGACCGCCTCCCACGCCCGGCGGTGCAGGTCCGCCAGCGCGGAGTCGAGTTCCAGTGCCCAGGCCAGGACCGAGGTCGGCCGCTCGAAGCGGACCACGCCGGTGAACCGCACCGGCAGCGGCAGGGCGGCCGCCACTCCGGCGAGCTCCCAGCGGATCGGGGCGGTGAGCTCCGGGCAGGCGGCCAGGGTGAGGTGGGGGCTGTTCGTCGGTGAGCGGTGCCGTGCCTGACTGGGGAGCCCCGCCTCCGCGAGCCGCCGCCAGGCCTCCCGGACCGCCAGCTCCGACGTCTCGTCCAACAGCACCTCGACCGTACGCACCACCGCAGCCTACCGGCGAGCGCCCACGCCCCCGACGCGCACCGGCCGGGGACCGCTACCCGCCGATCATGGGGTCGACAGCCGGCAGTCCGGTGAGGCCGGCGGCTCACGCACGCCCTGCTCCGGCGCAGGGGCACCGTTTCGAGGATCAGTCGGTGTCGAGGCCGTCGACAAGACGGTTGAGGAACCGGGTGAAGGTGGCCTCGGGGTCGACGGGGCGTCCGGCGGCGGCGAGGGCTTCGGCGAGTTCCGGGTGCCGGCCGTCGGCGGCGACAGCGGCGAGGTAGCGGGCCTCGGCCGCGGCCCGGTCCGGGGATCGTGAGGCCGCGGTCTGCGTGATCTCGTAGGCGACCTGTCCGGCCACGAACGCGGTGAGCTGGGCGAACACCTCCAGCTTCGCGGCGCCGTCGAGCCCGGTGGGCCTGAGGACGGCGAGCGCGTGTTCCAGGAAGGCCAGCGTGTTGGGGCCCGGGACGCGGTGCGTGGACAAGGCGGCGGGCAGCCACGGGTGGCGCAGCATGTGGGCCCGCTGGAGGTGGGCGATGTTCTTGAGATCGGTGCGCCAGTCGCCACTGGGCGATGCGGGGGATGCCAGTTCACCGCTGACGTGGTCGACCATCAGTTCCAGCAGGGTGTCCTTGTCGGGGGCGTAGCTGTAGAGGGACATGACGCCGGCTCCGACCTCGGCGGCCACCCGTCGCATGGTGACCGCTTCGAGCCCTTCCGCGTCCGCGAGGCCGACGGCTGCCGCGGTGATCGTCTCCCGGCTGAAGGAGGGCCTGCGGCCCCTGCGGGGCTCGGTGGGGGGCAGCCAGAGTTGTTCGGGGCCGGGACCGGAGCCGTCGGCACCGGGCTTTCCGTCGCTGGACACGGTCTCGCGTTTCTTCCCTGTTCGTCGAGGCGGCACTTGCCAAGCCCATCCAAGCACCCTCTATTCTCGTACACCGTACGCGAATAGAGGAGCGGAACGATGCCATCACGCATGCCCGACGCCGCGGCCGAGCGGGCCTGGGCCCCACCCGCCGGAAAGCCGCCGTTGTCCTCACGGATGATGCGGGCGCTCTGGAAGGGCCTCCCGGGGAAGCTGTACGAGGTCGGGTGGGAACCGGGTCTGGTGGTGCCGGCCGCCGACGGAAGCCCGCTCGTCACGGACCACTACTTCCCGCGCGCGGCGGGCGACTTCCCCACCCTCCTGGTCCGCTCCCCCTATGGCCGCGGCCTGCCGTGGTCTCCCCAGTACGGGCTGCTCTTCGCCGAACAGGGCTTCCATGTGGTCCTGCAGAGCTGTCGCGGCACCGGCGGTTCGGGCGGCTCGTTCGACCTGTGGCGCAACGAGACAGCCGACGCCCGGGCCACGGTGTCGTGGCTGCGCGAACAGCCCTGGTTCGACGGGCGCCTGGGGACCGTGGGCCCCAGCTATCTGGGTTACGCGCAGTGGGCCCTCGCCCTGGACCCGCCGCCGGAGCTCAGGGCCATGGTGGTCCAGGTGGGGTTGCACGACCCCCACGCCCTGTTCCACGCGAACGGCGCGCTGCGCCTGGAGAATCTCCTCGCCGTCGGCGCGGGCATGACCTACCAGCACCAGGGCATGGCACCGTTCCTGAAGGCGACGGTGCGCCTGCAGCGCCGCCTGCGCGACGCCACCATGGCACAACCCCTGCGCGGGGCCCACGTGCCCGCCCTCGGAGCCGAAGTGCCGTGGCTGGACGACGTGATGACACATCCGGAGGCCGGGGACGCCTACTGGAGCGGCGCATCGGCGGCGGAAGCGGCGGAGGGCCTCCGCGTGCCCACGGCGCTGATCACCGGATGGCACGACGCCCTGGCCGACCAGACCTTCGAGCAGTACGACCGGCTGCGTCGGGCAGGCTGCGAGACCGCGCTGCTCGTCGGTCCCTGGACCCACACCTCCGCCCTGCAGCGGGGATGGCCCGAGGTGTTCGCCGAGAGTCTCGCCTGGCTGCGCGCCCACCTGCACGCCGACTCCTCCGGCCTGCGTCCCACCGCGGTACGCGTGCACGTCGGCGGCGCGGACGTCTGGCGGGACCTCGACGACTGGCCGCCGGGCCCCGCTGTCTCCTCGTGGTACCCGGCCCCTGGCGGGCATCTGGTCCAGCAGAGCCCGACGGGCAACGCACCGCTGACGACGTTCCGCTACGACCCGGCCGACCCCACCCCGTCGCTCGGCGGCCCGCTGCTCTCCCGCACCGCCGGCCCGCGCGACAACGGCACGCTGGAGGCCCGGGACGACGTCCTGACGTTCACCGGGCCGCCCCTGACCGAGTCCCTGGACGTCCTGGGCCCCGTCTCCGCATGCCTGGGCATCTCCACGGACACCGGACACGCCGACGTCTTCAGCCGCTTGTGCGATGTGGACGCGGAAGGCCGCTCCGTCAACGTGTGCGACGGGCTGGGCCGGGTCCGTACGACCGGCGACGCGCCCTCGCGGATCACCGTGCCGATGAGCTCAACCGCCCACCGCTTCGCCGCCGGACACCGCATACGCTGGCAGATCAGCGGCGGCGCCCACCCGCGTTTCGCCCGCAATCCGGGTACCGGCCAGTCGCCGGTGGATGCCACCGTCTTCACGCCGGTGCGGATCACGGTCCACACGGACTCGGTACTGCTGCTTCCCGGCAGCGCGGGGACCGCGTAGCCGGTTCAGCCCTGGCTGGAACGGGCGCCCACGGGCGTACTCAGGCCGACGTGGTCCTGGCCGCCGCCTCGCTCACAGGCCAGTACGGGTTCGGCAGGCCGTCGTCGCCCATGTGCGCACGCCGCCAGATCTGCTTCCAGCCGTAAGGGATCTCCGGTACGAACCGGTGCCGCTGCCCGCACGGACAGGGCACCGCCACCCACGCGCACCCACGGCACCGCTCTTCCCGGCCGTGTCCGGTCGGCCTCGGCTCCGGTGGTCCCTCGTCGCCGCAGGCCGGGCAGCCGGGGAGGTCGGCGCCGTCCAGAAGGGCGTTCTGCCGCCTGACGTACTCGGGCAGCCGCAGCGGCGGGTGGCGGAACGGGTCCTCGTCCCAGGTGCGGTCCGCGCCCTCCCACCTGCCGCGCAGCCACCACGGCCGGGGATCGGTCACCGCCCGGCGCCCGGCCCGCTTCTCCGCCCTGCGCCGCGCCACGTACTCCTCCGCCCGCGCCTGCCACAGCACTCGCGCTTCGTGCAGCTCCTCCACCGCCCGTACCAGCGCGTCCGGATCCGCCTCCAGGTTCCGGGGGATCGCGGCGCTGAGTGTGAGGTGGTGATAGGTCGCCCGGAGCCCGTACGGCGCGAAGAGGGTGAGGCAGGTCCGCAGCGCGCT
This sequence comes from Streptomyces sp. NPDC090108, assembly GCF_044747185.1. Taxonomy (NCBI): domain Bacteria; kingdom Bacillati; phylum Actinomycetota; class Actinomycetes; order Kitasatosporales; family Streptomycetaceae; genus Streptomyces; species Streptomyces sp. NPDC090108. The sequence goes on along the minus strand of NZ_JBIVDQ010000011.1, from coordinate 60,936 downwards.
GTGCCGGTGGCGCGGAGGGAGGGAGGTGTCGTGCACGCGTGCCCGGTGGGTCAGGAAGCTGGGCATGGCGTGGTCCTCAGGTCCAGGGCCCGTGCGAGGGCGGCGGTGACGGCGGAGGCGTGTGCCGGCAGGTGTCGTACGGCCCAGGTCCCGGCCAGTCCGAGGAAGTCGCGCAAGTCCTGCTGAGCGCCGTTGACGAGCGTGCGGACCTGGTCCACCGGAAGTTCGGTCACCGGACCACCGGCGCTCCCGTAGACGTCGAGAGTCAGCCGGACGGTCTCGCCGACGCGTTCGGCCTTCGAGGACGGGTCGTGGCCGAAGGAGGCGCAGCCGGTGCCGTCGAGCACCTCCAGCCAGTCCCGCCAGGTCTCCAGGCCGTTGCAGCAGCCCGGTTCGACGAAGACGGTGCCCGTGGAGCTGTCGGTGACCCGGAAGCCGCCCGCGGCGAACAGGTCGGGCATGGTGAGGAGCCCGTGCAGGAACGCGCCGAGGGGGTCGGTCGGGCAGGGCCCGTGCTCGACCTCCGGCTCGAAGTCGTTGCAGTCGGCGATCCGCCTGACCGCCGTGCCGACCTCCGCCGGAGTCAGCGTCCCGTCCAGGACGAGGTGGCCGTACGACTCCTGCTCGCCGACGGGCCAGAGCGTGAAGCCGTCGGCCGCGAATATCTCCAGCACGGGTTGCATCACCATCACACGGGGATGATGCCCGGCGCACGGCCGCGCCCGCCACGGACTTCGGCTGCGGCATCGCATCCGGGTCGGGTACGCGGGTCGGGGCGAGCACGCGGGCCAGGGCGGGTACGCGGGTCGGGGCGGGTATGCGGGTCGGGGTGGGTACGCGCGCCAGGTGGGTCGGGCGGTTCACCGCGGTTGCGCGGAAGGGGACTTGGGCGGCGGTGGCCGGCCCGCAGCGGTGCCTCGTGCCGGGGGCGGCGCGCGTGCCGTCCGGCCGGGAATCCGATTGCCTCCTCATGACCGGCCGCGCATCCTGCTGTGATGCGCTTCTCCGTCAACATTCCCAACTTCGGCGACTTCGCCGATCCACGCAACGTCGCGAAGGTGGCCGTCGCCGCGGAACAGGCGGGCTGGGACGGGCTGTTCGTCTGGGACCACGTGCTGCACCGCAGACACCAGGGGCGTCCCTTCGGTGATCCCTGGATGCTTCTGACCGCGGCCGCGCTCGCGACGTCCCGGATCCGGCTGGGCACCCTGCTGACGCCGGTCCCCCGTTACCGCCCACAGCAACTCGCGCGGCAGGTAGCCACCCTGGACCAGCTCAGCGGCGGCCGCGTGGTCTTCGCGGCAGGTCTGGGCGGTCCGGTCGAGGACGAGTACCTCAGCTTCGGCGACACAGCCGAACCGCCGGTACTCGCCGAGCGCCTGGACGAGGGACTGGAAGTCCTGACGCGCTTCTGGTCCGGCGAGGCCGTCGAGCACCACGGCCGGCATTACGAGGTTCGCGACGTCGCGCTGCTCCCCGCCACCGTCCGGCAGCCGCGTCCGCCGGTGTGGATCGGCGGGTTCTGGCCACGCCGTGCGCCCATGCGACGCGCGGCACGATGGGACGGTGCCGTACCGCTCTTCGAGACGGCCCGGCACGGGGTGGTGCCGGATGTGGCCGAGGTACGGGAGCTGATCGGCTACCTGGGCAAACATCGTGCAGGCGAGTCGGAGCACCCCTTCGAGATCGTGCTCGGCGGCGCCACTCCCCCGGACCCGGCCAAGGCCCGGGACGTGATCGGTCCGCTGCACGACGCCGGCGCCACCTGGTGGGACGAACGGCAGCTCCAGTCCGGCCCCGATCTCGACCGCCTGTCCCCGGTGCTGCGTCGTGTCGAGGCAGGGCCGCCGGTGGTCTGAGGAGCCGGGCGAGGTGCCTTCGGGATGCGCCTCGGACAGTTCGCCCCCGTACATCCGGCGCACGTAGGTGCGGCGCACGTCTCTCGCGCGTCTCTTCAGAGATCCGTGCGCGGCGCCGTCGGGGGCCGGGAAGGCGAGCCGGCGTGCCCGGATGTCAGGTTCCGGCAGCGGACACGTGGTGAGCCAACTCGTCCGCCAGGCGTCGCATCACCGTCCGGTTGGCACGTCGTATCGTGGCCCGGACGACGGCGGCCAGCAGGCGGTCGGCGAGCGGGGTGCGGACCCAGGCGTACGTGAACGACACATGACTCCCGCCGGTGCCCAGCGGCTCGATGGTGTAGGTGCCGTGGGCCAGGCGCCGGCCGGCCGCGCTGACGTTCCGTTCGACGATGCGCCGCGGCGGGTCGGCCTCGACGACCTCGATGGCGACATCGGTCTTCGCGCCGCCCAGCGCGGCTGTGACCGTCGCGCAGGCTCCGACGCCGTGGCCGGGGCCGCTGTAGCGCCAGTCGGTGAGGTAGTGGTCGGTGAAGCGCTGGTGGTGGGCGATGACATTGAGGAAGCCGTAGACCTGCTCGGGAGTCTGCGGTACGTCGATCGACACGGTGACAGACTTCATGTACCACACGGTACACAGAGCATGTACCGATCGGTACAGTCGCGAGGTGGTGGATACGACCGGCTCAGGTTCTGCGGACAGGGCGGCGGCGCACGGCAAGGACGGTGACCGGCGGGCCCAGTTGGTGAACGCGGCCGTGGACCACGTCGCGGCGCACGGCATCGCGGATCTGAGTCTGCGTGGCCTGGGCGCCGCCATCGGCGTCAGTCACCGCATGCTGATCCACTACTTCGGCTCCAAGGAACAGCTGCTCGTCGAGATCGTCCGGACGTCGGAGCAGCGCCGGCGTGATCTGCTGTCCCGGCTGCGGCTGGAGCCCGGTCTCTCCTCCATCGATGCCGCGCGTCTCCTCTGGCGGCAGCTGACGGACCCTCGGCTGGCCGCTCAGGAACGGCTCTTCTTCGAGATCTACGGACAGGCGCTGCGAGGCCGTCCCGAGGCGGCCCCGCTCCTCGAAGGGTTCGTGAACGACTGGCTGGAGCCTCTTGTGGCCGCGGAGGTCGCCGCCGGGGCGGACCCGGCCGTGGCCCGGAACCGCGCCAGGCTCGGTCTCGCCACCGTCCGCGGTCTGCTGCTCGACCTGCTCGCCACCGGTGACCGTGAGGGCGTCGACGCGGCGATGGAGGACTTCCTGCGCCTGTTCTACGGCCCGAAGTGACAGAGCAGGACCGGCCGAAGCCGCCTACCGGGAACGGCGGCGGCCGAGAACGCGCGCCAGTCCACCGACCGGTGCGAGCGTGTGGCCGCCGTCGCCCGCGCACCACCACACGGCCTCGCGTTCCCGCTCCGCGCCGTGGACGCCGAGGTCGTGCCGGGGGCACACCGGCCAGACCTGCCAGGTCCGTTCGAGCAGGCTCTCCTGGATGAGGACCGCCAGGCCGGTCAGCGCCGTGACCGGGTCGTCGCACATGCCCGGCGCGATGGGCCCGCCCCAGTTCAGCCTTTCACCGTCGGCGAGGCGGACACCGGCTCCCACCGGGAACCAGTCCTCCAGAAGCTCGATCTCCGGTTCGCCCTCGATCCCGCGCGTCGGCAGGTCGCGGGCCACGATCCGCAGCGCGGCCCGCAGCGTCTCCAGACGCTCGGGGGCGAGGTCGAAGCCGGGATCGAAGCCCGCGTCGTCCAGCAGCCGCCGGGCCAAGGCCGCCATCTCCGCGGGCGGCACCTCGGCCGGGTTCCGTTCGACGACCTCCAGGACGGCGTCGGTGCAGTGGAACTGATCGAGCAGCGCGCAGGCGAGAGCGACGGCGTCCTGGGGGTCGAGCCGGCCCTCGCGCAGGCCGAGGTACACCCGTCGCGTCAGCTGTTCGGCGGCGGCTTCGTACTCGGCCATGGTGGCGTCCACCGGCTCAGTATCCCGGCACGGCGGGGTTCCCCGCCTCGGGGTTTTTCACCACAGCCCGCCGGGTGCATCCGCTCGATGCCCGTCGTCACCGGGTCAGAACCGAACTGAAGGGCGCGTCCGGGGCCTTCGTGAACACGGCGAAGCCCTCACGTGCGCGGCCCTGACGGATGAGGAGGTCGCTCAGCTCGTAGGCCTCCAGGCTGTCGGTCGAGGCCGCGAGGACGGCTATGGCCTCGTCGGGGCGACCTTGCCTGTCCAGGATCCCTGCCAGCGTCTCCCGCCGGAGCCAGAACTCGTCGTCGGAGAAACCTTCGAGTATGCCGATGGCCTCGTCGGCCCGTCCGCTCTCGGCGAGCAGCCATATCCGGAGGCCGGTCAGCTTCTCCTCCCATTCGGCCAGATACACGCGGCCGTCCTCGTCGTCGGAGACCTGGGGCGGCCGGGAGACGAGTTCGGCGAGGAGGTCGTGGGCGGTGTCGATGTGGCCGTGCTCGAGCAGTTTCGCCAGCAGGTCCTGTTCGTGGCAGCCGCAGTCCCGGTCGGCCAGCAGCGGGCGGGCCGCTTCCAGGGCTTCGGCGGGTCGTCCGTGGCGGACCAGCAGGTCCGCGAGAAGAGCGGACCCACGCGTGGGGCGGTCCGACGCGGCGCGTCGGGCTGCGGCGAACGCCGCGTCCGTGCGGCCCGCCTCCTCCAGCTTCCCGATCAGTTCCCCGACGGCGTACTGGCCGTAGGAGCGCGTGGTGAGCTCCTCCAGGTCCCGCAGACGTCCGTGGCGGGCCAGCAGCCGGGCGAGCTCCTCGACGACGTTCACGCTGATGGAGTTGCCGGTGTCGAGGTTTCGCTGCAGCGCCTCGACGGCCTCGTCCAGGCGGCCCTGGCGCTCCAGAACCCGTGCCAGCATGGCCGTGGCCTGGAGCGGACGGCCGGTTCGCAGCTCCTGCTCCACATGATGAGCCAGCAGCTCCAGCACCTGCTCGTCACGGCCCGCACCCTCGGTGGCGTCCACGAGGCCCTGGAGGTAGTACCAGTCGTCCAGATGCGGGCGCAGGAGGTCGATCGCCTCCTGGACCCTGCCGAGGACGACCAGAAGCCGGGCCTCGACAGGTGCCGCCAGCCGGTCTTCGCCTTCCCGGGTGCGCACGAGTGCGAGTGCCTCCTCGGCGCGGCCCCAGCTCTCCAGCAGTTCCGCCGCGGTCTTCACCGCCACCCATGTGCGGGTCCGGGCATACGGGGCGACGACCTGCCAGGCGGCTTCCCGGTCCCCTCTGCGGCTGAGTTCCCTGGCCGCGCCTTGCGCGCACTGCCACGCCCCAGGACCTCCGGCACGGATCGTCCCGGCGGCCTCGACGAGAAGGTCCAGGTGGCCGTGTTCGAGGAGCACGGACACCGTGCGCGGGCTTACGTCAGGAAGTACGGAGTCCGGCTGCTCAGGATGGTCGAAGGTCATGATCGCACTCTAAGGACGACCACTGACAAAGGCGGGTTCAGGCCAGAACCACGCATCCCCGTCGCTCCAGTTCCCTCAGCACCGGCAGAGAGGGATCGATCCGGTTCCACCGCAGATCCAGCTTCTCCAGCGAGGGCATAGAAGCGAGCCAGTCCGGCAGGCGGCTCAGACGGTTGCCGCGCAGGTCGATCTGCCGCAGGAGCGGGAGGCCGGCGAGGGGCTCGGGGAGATCTGCGACCGCGTTCTCCCTGAGGTCGAGATGCCGCAGTTCGTGGAGTCCGGCGGTCGACGGCGGCAGGTGGTCGATGAGGTTTCCGCGCAGCCACAGCTCGCGCAGATTGCGGAGCCGGCCGAGCGAGTCCGGCAACGAGGTCAACCGGTTGTGCTGGGCTCTCAGCTCGACGAGGCCGGCCATCGCGCCGAGGGTTTCGGGCAGGTCGCCGAGGAGGTTCTCCCCGACGTTGAGGTAGCGCAGCCGGGTCAGACATCCGAGCGTCCGCGGCAGTTCGGTCAACTCGTTGTCGTGCAGGTAGAGGCAGTCGCCGAGCCTCGGCAGGTCTCCCAGTTCGTCAGGCACCGCCGTCAGCGTGTTGTGGCCCAGATCCAAGGTGCCGAGGCGGTGGAGCTCCCCGATTCTCGGTGAGAGGGTCACGAGCCCGTTGTCCGCGAGGATCAGCACGTTCAGCTCGGTCCGCTGCCAGACCGACTCCGGCACCTGGCCGAGCTCTTGACGCCATAGATCCAACACCTGCCGCATGGGCTCGCCCCCTTGATCAACGGTTCTGGCCGCCATTGTCGTCGGGGCACGCTTCTGGATGACTCCGACTTCCGTCTGCCGCGCTCGCTGGGCGCGGGCGCGAAGCTCGCGGTGCCGGCCGGTCAGGTCCGCAGACTTGGTGTCTCAGGTCCAGATCATGGGGCAGCCGCGCCGAATCGAGTGCTGGGCGGCGCGCAGGAACAGCGCGACATGGAACGCCGTGTCCAGGTCGGTGCCCCACGCTCCTGGACGAGTGGCGGCCAGCTCCTTCGCCGGGCCACGGAACCACATGTTCAGGTCGAGGTTGTCGCACGTGGGCGGGGTCTCGGGCGGCAATCCGATCACTGCCGCCAGTCTCTCCGCGAGCAGCAGCACCTGCGGGGCGCCTGCGACCACGGTCGACTCGTCGTGACCGGCGCCGGGCGAAAGCCAGATCTCCTCGTCGAGCGAGAAAGGCACGAGCACGGTCCAGCAGCAGAGCGTCTCCATCTCCTCCGGTGACAGCTGCGTCTCGCACAGGGCGAGGAAGCCGGTCATGGGACGGTTCAGCTTCTCCTCGAACGTCTGCCCCGATCCGGCTGCGAAGTCCGTCTCCGGGGGCACGTCCGTGTACGGCGGCAGACCTCGTCGCCCGAGTTCCGCGTTGACCGCTGCCGCGGCCTCACCCCAGCCGTCCTCCTCTTCACCGAACCATTCCTCCGCGCCGACACTCACCACGTACACACCCACGTGGGGGAACCTACAGCGCGCCTCTGACATCGGTCGGTGGACGACAGGGGCTCTTCGCCACACTCCGCGGCAGCCGCTGATCCTGGGCTCACCGGCTCCCGGCCCGCACTCGCCGCCAGAATGAAACCGCTGCAGCGGAACAAAGGGGCAAGCAGGCGCGAGTAGCCGGAAGCGGTGCCGCGGGCAGGCGGCGGGGGTCGAGAACCCCGGGGGCACGCGCCGGCCCGGACGATGGCTCAGACCATGGCGACCCGGTCCACCAGCAGTTCCACTCTCCGCCCAGCTTCCGCGGGCGGCAGCCGTCCCGCGCGGGTCAGCTTCGCCAGCCCGTGGACGGCAGCCCAGAACAGCTCGGTGAACAGACCCGGGGTGGACACCTCGTCCCGGCCCTGCTGCTCGGCGAGTTCACGGGCCGTCGCCGCGACGAGGCGCTCGCGGGCCGCCGGTTCGCGCTCCTTGCGTTCCTGGATCGAGATGATGCGACCCTAGCAACGCTAGACAACCGAGCGGCAGCAGTACTAGCGTTGCCTCATCACCTAGCGATGCTAGACATCAGGAGGGGTCGTCATGCTGAACGCACTCGAGGTCTGCACCACCGTGATTCTCGGCCTGATGGTGGGGGTGGAGTTCGCCGTCGCCTTCGTCATGAACCCGATCCTCAACGCCCTTCCCGAGGACAGTCGCCAGCTCGGCCACGCCCACGGGGGCCGGATGCTCGGCGCCGTGATGCCGTTCTGGTACATCGGATCGCTCGTCCTCGTCGCGATCTGGGCCTTCGCCGGATGGCACCACCACGGCACCGGCCTCGTCGTCACCGCCGGCGCGCTGCTGATCGTCAGCGTGATCATGTCGGTCCTGCTGCTCGTCCCGATCAACAACCGGAACAAGACGTGGACCCCCGAGAACCGGCCGGAGGACTGGAAGGAGCAGGTAGACCGCTGGAACACCTTCCACTACGTCCGCGTCGCCGTCATCATCGCCGCCTTCACCCTGCTGGTCACCGCCCTCGTCTGAGCCCGCGGTCGACATCGCACGGCGACCTTCCACTACGTCCGCGTCGCCGTCATCATCGCCGCCTTCACCCTGCTGGTCACCGCCCTCGTCTGAGCGCGCGGGCGGCATCGCACGGCGGCATCGCACCGGTGGCACACCGGCACCGCTCCCCTGGGCGTCGGCGGGCCACCGTGCACGCCGCACGAGCTTCAGGCACCGCTCAAAGAACGGGACTTGTGGCGGACGTGCAGATGGGCATCGGTCCGGAACACGGGCGGCTGGGCAGGCATGACCGCTTCGAACTCGAAGCCGCATCTCTCGGCCACACGGCATGAGGCGTGGTTGTCCACCGCGTGAACCAGATCCAGCCGCGTCAGCGGCACTGGAGCCTCGTCGCTGAAGGCCCACTGCACGACCGTCTCCAGGCTCCGGGAGATCAGCCCTCGCCCTCGGGCCTCGGCCGCTGTCCAGTAGCCCACTTCCGCGGAGCCCTCGTCGTCCCCGAGCTTCACCGTCACATGGCCGACCGCAGCACCGGAGGTCTCACCGCACTCCTCCACAACAGCGAAGCTGAACCGGGTGCCGTCGGCCCAGCCCTGACGCTGGGTGTCGACCCAGCGACGTGCCTCGACATCGTCCCTGACCGTACTCGTCAGCCAGCGGCGCAGGGCAGCATCGCGATACGCGGTCACCACCGCATGGACGTCGTCGCTCTGCCAGGGGCGCAGTCTCAGGGCGGGCAGGGACGCCGTCGGCCCCACGGACAGTTGGACACTCACACGGTTCTCCGATCAGCTCTGCCGCTGATCGCCAACCTAGTACTCCCGTGCGGTTTCGCAGCAACGATCAGGCGGTGAAGCCGCCGTCGACATGGATCGAGGCTCCGGTGATGTACGAGCCGTTCGGCCTCCAGGGGCAACGCCCTCTCCCCCGTCCGATGGATTCCCCGTCGAGGGGTGTGGTTCGAGGAGCGGTCCATCTCGGCGATAATCTGCGTCACCATGATGCGTGCCTGGTTCCTGCCCATGCTGCTTGTGCTCTGCGGGTCAGCCGTCACGGCGGAGCTGGTCTCGACGGGAAGACCTGGCACGGCCGTCGTACTCCTGCTGATGTTTCTGGTGCTCGCGGGCGTGAACTCGCCCCTGATCTTTCCGAGGCCGATCAGCGCCCTGGAGGCACAACGCCGTAGCGCTGCCGACGGCCGGCCCGTCGTGTTGTGGCGCCCGGGCTGCAAGTACTGCGTCCGACTGCGCCTCCATCTGGGCCGGAACGCAGCCCAGATGCACTGGGTCAATATCTGGAAGGACCCGGAAGGAGCCGCGGCAGCGCGGGCGGCCAACCACGGCAACGAGACCGTACCCACCGTCATCGTGGCCGGCCGCGCGCACACCAACCCCGATCCCGAGTGGGTACGCGACCAGCTTCCCGCGCCCGCGTGATCAGAAGAGACCGGAGAGCCGGAGGCAGCGAGGTCTCCGCTCCCGGGACAGGCAAGAGGCAGTAGCCGCGGCGGACTTCAGGTCACGCACGGGCAGTCCCACTCGCCTGCGCCGGCCCGCCTCTCCTCACACCGTGCCGAGGAGCCGCAGCGCCAAAGCAGCTCACGCTTCGGGCCGTCCGGGCCTCTGCCGCATCAGCAGAGGCCCGGACGGCCGGCGGACGGAAGCCGGACGCCGGACGTCAGACGCCGGACCCGGCTTCAGTGCGCGGCATCCCAGCGCACGCGGCAACCGCCTCCTGAGGCCCGACGGCCTGGCGTCACTTCAGGTGCCGGGTGAAGAACTGCGCCGCGGCGTCTCCCGCGAACTGCGGGACGCCGGTGTGGCCGCCCATGTTGGCGTGCAGGGTCTTCTCCTTGGAACCGAAGGCGTCGAACAGGTTCAACGCCGCCTGGCGGTCGTTCCCTTCGTCGTCCCACTGCAGCAGGACGTGCAACGGGACGGTGACCTGGCGGGCCTCCTCGAAGATGACCCGCGGCACGAAACTCCCGGCGAACAGGACGGCCGCCGAGATCCGCGGCTCGACCAGGGCCAGGCGGGTCCCGATGGAGATCACTCCCCCCGAGTATCCGACCGGGCCGCCGATCTCGGGCAGCGATAGAAGGGCGTCCAGGGCGGCCTGCCATTCCGGGACCGCCCTTTCGACCAGAGGGAGGACGAGCCGGTCCACGATCTCGTCGTCGACCGGTTCACCGGCCTCCAGCGCCCGGCGCAGGTCGACGCGGGCCCGCTCCACGTCGGCGGAGCGGGGCCGTTCACCGCTCCCGGGGAGCTCGATGGTGGCCGCGGCGAAGCCGTCAGCGACGGAGTGCCTGGCCCGCCCGGCCAGTCGGGGGTACATCCTGTCGAGTCCGCCGGGGTGGCCGAGCAGGATCAGCGGTGTCGGGGCGGACGGCGAGGCGGGTGTCCACAGGATGCCGGGGACGTCCCCGAGGGTGAAGGCGCGCTCGACGACATCGTCGTCACGTCGCTCAGAGGTGAAATGCATGGTCGTGCCTTTCGGGAGTGCTCGTGATCGGCGCTCCCGGACGACCTATCGCCCGGCCGTGACCTCGGAGGGGAGCACCCATGCCGATACTGCGTTCACGGGTACCACCTCCTTGTTCTCTCGCACGGCTTCCCAGAAAGTAGCAGTGGTCGCCGCGGTCAGCCAAGCGGATTACGAGGCCGGCTGCCCGGACGGGCACGAAGGCGCCGCTTCGACGGGGTACGCCGCACAGTGCCTCGCCCACCGACCGGGGACCGCCAAACGCCACCCGCACGTCAAGTCGCCACACGTGTCGTCGCAAGGTGCGGCAACTGCCGGGATCGGCAGGCTCCATGGCGCAGCCACAACTCGACTCCGAGCGTGCACAGTTGGCGGTTCCCGCCCCCATATACATACCTGCGCGAAGGTATTATTCTCGCCTCGCGGCGCCCGCCTCGGGCGGCCGCCTCCCCTCTCATCCCGGAGAAAGAAGCCACACCATGGCCATCCCGGACTCCCCATCACCGCAGCGGGGCGGGTACACGCTCGCCCTGCTGGCGTTCACCCAGTTCATCGTCACCATCGACTACAACATCGTCTATGTGGCGCTGCCGGACATCGGCAGGCAGCTCGGCTTCTCCGCCCAGTCGTTGCAGTGGGTCGTCAGCGCCTACGCGGTCGCGCTCGGCGGACTGCTGTTGTCAGGAGGCCGCGCGGTCGACCGGATCGGACCGCGGCGGATGCTGGTCTCCGGTCTGATCGTCTACGCCCTCTCCTCCCTCGCCGGCGGGCTCGCGACGGACGCCGGGCTTCTGGTGGCCGCCCGCGCGGTCCAGGGCGCCGGCGGTGCGCTGCTGACGCCGGCGACGCTGATGCTCGTCTTCACCACGTTCGCTCCGGGCTCCGCGCGCAACCGGGCCACGTCCGTCTGGGGTGCCGTGGGCAGCGCCGGCCTCGCCGCGGGCTCGCTGCTCGGCGGCGTACTGACGAGTGCCTTCGGATGGAGCTGGGTCTTCTTCGTCAACGTTCCGCTCGCGCTGATCGCGGCCGTCGCCGCCACCCGGATCCTGCCCCCCGACCGCCCTATGGGCACTGGCCGCAGTTTCGACGCCATGGGGGTGGTGGTCGCCACCATCGGCTCGACGCTGCTGGTGTTCGGTCTGGTCTGCGGTCCGGCGAAGGGCTGGGGCTCGGTCGAGGGCGTGGGCGCCCTGGCCGCCGGCGCACTGCTGCTGGCGGTCTTCGTGCTGATCGAGAAGCGCGCCACCGACCCGCTGGTGCCCCTGCGGCTGTTCCGCCTACGAGGCCTGACCGTCGCCATGCTGGCGATGATCGTCTTCCAGGCCTCCGTGGGTGGCACGTACTACCTGCTCACCACCTACCTGCAGACGGCGCTCGGCTACGGTCCGCTCGCCGCCGGCATCGCGTTCCTGCCGGCGACCGTGGTCTGCATGGCGGTGTCGATGAAGCTGAACGCCCATGTTCTGGGGTGGCTCGGGGTCCGCACGACGCTCTTCCTCGGCACGGCCGGTACCGCGGTCGGGCTGGCCGCGATCGTCGCCGGCATGTCGGCGCACGGTTCCTACTGGACACTGCTGCCCGGGGTCGCGCTCTGGGGTGCGGGCGGCGGTTTCGCCTTCCCGTCGCTCTTCGTCGCGGTGGCGTCCTCGGGCGCCGAACCGGCCCAGCAGGGGGTGGCCTCGGCGCTCGCTTCCACGTGCCGTCAGATCGGCGGCGCTCTCGGTCTCGCGGCGCTGGTCGCGGTGGCGAACTCGCGCGCCGGACACCACCCCGACCCCCGTGCGCTGGTCGGCGGGTTACGAACGGCAGGCTGGGTGGCCACCGCGGCCACGGTCGCCGGTGCCTTCATCGGACTCGGCCTGAAGAAGCGACCCCGGCTGGAGACCGCGCCCGCCGTCACCCCGACAACGGCGACAGAGGTCACCGAGACAGCATCGCCCGCCAGTTGACGGTCTCTCCGAAAAAGCGGGACCCCGCCGCCGCGACAGGTGCGAGAGCCCGGATCAGAGGCACCGTGGCGTTCGTACGACGCGATGCGGCGAGGCTTCGATCCCAGGCATTCCGCTGCGCTCGGCCTCGACCGGCTGTTTCTGCACCTGGTCCACGGACTCCCCCACGCCCTAAGATCGGGAACGCCGTGGCGGCGCGGGGTGAAAATATACCTTCACGGAGGTATCCGGCGAATCTCGCGGCCCGCGCCGCGGACCCACCCGGAAGAAGGACCATGAACCGCAACAGCGCCGCACAGGCAGCCGCCGGCACCAAGGCCTCCCCGCGGGAACTCAAGCAGGAACGGGCGAACCACACCCGGCGGCAGCTCCTGCAGGCCGCTGCGGGCGCCTTCGCCGAAAAGGGTTTCCCCGCCGTCACCTTGCAGGACATCGCCGACCGGGCGGGGCTGACCAAGGGCGCTGTCTACTTCCATTTCGCGAACAAGGAGGCGGTGGCGGTCGCCGTCACCGAGGAGTTCTACGCGCGGTTGCCCGCCGTCGCCGATTCCGTCACCGCCCGGCAGCTGCCGCCGCGCGACGCGGTCGCCGCGTTCCTCCTGGAGACGGCGGTGTTCCTGCGGGAGAATCCGGTGGCGCAGGCCGGCGCCCGGCTGCAGATCGAGCGGAACCTCGTCGAGGCCGACCTGCCGACGCCCTTCAGCAGTTTCACGCAGCTCATCACCGAGCTTCTGGTCCAGGCCCGGGACGAGGGCGGCTGGCAGCCGGCGGCCGAGCCCGCGGTCGTCGCCCGTGTCGTGGTCGCCGCGTTCTTCGGCGGCCAGCACATCTCCTGGATCGAGCACGACCGTGCGGACCTGACCGACCGCGTACGGGAGATCCTCGCCGTCGTTCTCTCCTGGCACGACCGATCCACGTTCCACTGATCCCGCGTCCGTACATCGTTTTCGCAGCCCCAAGTCCCTTGCGCTGTCCTATCGTTGCCGGATGCACTCACACTCTGTTGACCGCCCGGCCGATCTCGACCTCGTACGTGAGTCCTACGATCGGGTGGCCGACAACTACGCCCACATGGTGGTGACGACGGGGATCGGCGACATCCGCCGGCATCCGTGGCTCAAGGCGTCGATCGACGCCTTCGCCGACTCCGTGCGCGGGCTCGGGCCGGTTCTCGACGTGGGCTGCGGGCCCGGAACGGTGACCGCGTACCTCGCCGAACGCGGACTCGACGTGTCCGGGGTGGATCTGTCCCCCCGCATGATCGAGAACGCGCGCCGGCTCCACCCGGAGTGCCGCTTCTCCGTCGCCTCCGCCACCGAACTCGACCTCGGCGAGGCGACGCTGGGAGGCGTGCTCGGGTGGTGGTCGCTGTTCAACCTCCCCCGGGAGGTCCTTCCCCAGGTCCTCGCCGTGTTCGCACGTGCGTTGAAGCCGGGTGGTCACTTCATCACCGCCACGCATGTCGGCGACGAGGACGCGGTGCGTACCGAGGCCTACGGAGGCGTGCCCGTCAGTTGGACGACGCACAAGTGGCGGCCGGAGCAACTCGTCGAACTGATCGAGCAGACCGGCCTGACCACGGTCGCCGAACTGCGGCTCCCCCCGGAGGAGTACAGCGGGCCCGGTCTGGTCGTGATGGCCCGGCGTCCCGACTGACGGCCATCGGGCAGCACGGCCGGCGCCTCTCGCGGCAGCCGGAGCCGATACGCCCGTGACGAGCGCGGCCGACGACCTTCACGGATCACCGGCCGCGCCGCACAACTCCGTTGGAACATGCGCCCTTTCAGCGCAAGTGACCTTGCGTCAGGTCGTGATCCCGCCGTCGACGCGGTACTCCTCGGCGGGCATCGAGTCCCATTCGGTTAGGCGGTGACGGCAGGCGGAGGAGAGGCTGCCGCACGACGGCGGATCTCGACCTTCCGGGCCGGAGAGAAGACGGCGTGGTCCCGTCCGGCGTCACCGACCTCGGCCGGACCGAACGGCCCGGGCGCCTGGATGACTTCGTCGACGGTCATGCCGAACCGGAGTGGTCCCACACCGATGGACGACGTATAGGACCACTCGTCGCGCTCCGCGTCCCCGGTCGTCACCGGCGCCCGCCGAACTCCCAGTCGTGCACCTCGATGTCGGCGTACCGGTCCGGGGCCAGGACGGCGCGTGCCGTGGCCCGGTCGGGCGCTCGGACCAGCGCTGCCGTACCCACCCAGGTGGCAGCGTCGTCGGACAGCAGCGGCCCGTAGGCGATCAGTTCGTCCTGGCCGGCCGGCACCGCGGTGTCCGCGGTTCCCGCGGTGTCCGTGGAACGGCACGGCTCCGCGCCGAAGCCGAGGACCAGATACCGGTTGCCTTCGGTCGGGCCGCCGGGGAAGTCCCCCATGGTGCGGCCCAGTGTGTTGTGCCAGCGTCGCAGCAGCACGTCGCGGTACACGCCGGCCTGGTAGTTCGGCTCGTCGAAGGCGAACGAGCGGGCGGCTGCGGGGTCGGGCAGGTCGACGATGTGCACACTGCCCGTGAGCGTTTCGCCGTCGTCGGCGAAGGTCGGGCCCCGGGCGATCATCTCTTTCGCGTACGCGTCCATGTACGACCAGTGCTGTTCCAGCAGTTCGTGGCGCAGCGGAAGGGAGCCGGGCCGGTCGCGGTGGTAGCAGAGGAACTCCATGCCCAAGGATCTCCTCACCGGACCGGCTTGGTCGAGCCGGGTCCGTCACGCGTAGGTGCGCAGGCCCGGCCACATCTCGCCCCACTGGCGGCGGGGCCCTGTGCAGACGTAGACGTGGCCGCCCCATTCGAGGTTGTGCACGCCGTCGGGGTTCGAGAGGGTGGCGGCCACGCGGACATGCCGGAAGTACCGGCCCAGGTGGGCGGCGTAGGCGGGGGCGTGGCCGGGACCGGGGACGACGGCCACGACGGTGGTGGCGTCCGGGTCGCCGGGCCCCCACCACCAGTCGCTGTTGTGGGCGCTCACGGCGGTGGGCAGTCCGGTGCCGCGGCCGAGTTCGTTGACGGCACCGGCCTCGCCGTAGTCCGCCGCGAAGATCACCGCGTGCGCGCGCTGCCCGGCCGGGAGCTTCGTCCACACCTGCCGCACGGTGCCCACCAGTTGGGGCCAGCCCAGCGAGTTCCCGGAGTTCGCGCTGACGCCGTACGTCCAGCCGATGTCGGAGGCCGGCAGCACCGGCAGCACGATCACGGCGAGCAGCGTGGCCGAGGCGGCCGTTGCCGCCATCAAGGCGCGCAGCCGGTCGGGCCGGGAGCGCAGCCGTCCGTCGAGCGCGACGGCTCCGGCTGCCAGCAGAGTCACGTACAGACCGGCCAGGTAGTACACCTGCGCGCCGGTCGTCACCGCGAACAGCACGAACAGCACGGCGTACGCGATCACCAGGCACCGCCACAGCGGCCGGCCGGAGCGCCACAGGAACTTCAGCCCCGCCACCCACACCACAGCCATCGCGAAGCAGGCCATGCCGAACTGGCCGACGATCCAGGTGGGGATGTTGGCCGGGCCCCCGTTCTCCCCGTTCAGCGCCCGCGTCATCGCGAACATGGCCCAGCCGTGCCGCGCCTGCCACCACAGGTCGGGTAGCACGAGCAGTACGGCGATCAGCGCGCCCGCGAGCAGCCGGCGGTCGGCGGCGGTCCAGCGGGCGGGCCCGAGAAGTACGGAGGCCAGCAGGACAGCCCCGAAGGCGGCCGCGAGATGGTTGAACTCCGCGCCGATGCCGACCAGCGCTCCCGCGGCGAGCCACCATCGTGTTTCGCCGGTGCGGCCGATCCGTACGACCACGAGCGCGATCGCCGACCAGGCCAGCAGTTCGTACGACGTGGTGTTGGCGACGTGGGCGGCGCCCAGCAGCACCGGCATGGTGCCGGTCGCCACCGCGGCGAGCAGGTGGGTCCGCCGCGCGCCGCCGAACTCCCGCGCGGTCAAGCCGCCCACGACCACGGTGCCCGCGGCGGCCAGCGCGGGCCACAGCCGCAGGCCCGCCTCCGAGACACCGAACAGTGACAGCGAGACGCGTGCCAGCAGCGGTCCCAGCGCGGGCTGGTCCACGTAGCCGGCCTGGAGGTGCCGGGCGCAATCCAGGAAGTACAGCTCATCGATGTGGAAGCCGTAGCGCGGTGAAAGCGCCATCAGCAAGGCCAGGACCGCCCCTGCGACGGCGAACACGCGCCGATCCAGGGGTGCGATCGGCTCGCCCGCCTCTCCGGCTCCCACCGTGCCCCGCTCCGCCTCCGCCGCGCTGGTCCCGTCCGCCGCGCCCGTCCCGTCCGCCGCGCCTGCCGCGCCTGCCGAACCTGCCGTCTCTGCCGCGTCCGCCATCCCCGTCACCCCCGCTGCTCGGCCCCTGGGGCGCGTCGTCCGCGCGGCGCCGGGGCGGCCGGGCGCGCACGGCTTCCGGGCCGCTCGTACCCTACGCATCCGGTCCCGCGCGGTGAAGTGCTGCAGGACGGTGTGTGGTTACGGCCCGTGCGCCGGCCTCGCCGCCCGACGAGCCCCGGCACGGTGGCGCCGCAGTGCGGCCGAGGGCGCCGGTTCCGCCCGGGCGGGGCGTGTGCGGAGGTGAAGTAGGGTGATCATGCGAAGGGAGGGCGAGCTGTGCGCGAGCGGGTCACCATGGCGGATGTCGCCCGAGCGGCAGAGGTCTCCGTCGCCACGGTCTCCTACGTCCTGTCGGGGAAGCGTCCTGTCGCACCCGCGACGCGGAGCGTCGTCGAAGCGGCCATCGCGGAGCTCGGCTTCGTCGTCAACACGACGGCCCGCAGCCTGCGGACGGGGCGGTCCAGTCTCGTGGCGCTGATCGTTCCCGACCTCGCCAATCCCTTCTTCGCCCAGCTCGCGGCCGCTCTCCAGGCGGAGCTCCGTGTCCTCGGCATCCACGTCGTCGTCTGCGGCACACGCGCGCGTCGTGAGGAGGAGCGGGCGCTGCTGGCCGAGGCGGTGCAGCAGCGGTTCGCCGGGGTCGTGATCACGCCGTTCCGGCTGCTCGCCGACGACCTGCGGATCGTGACGGACGCGGGGATCCCGGCGGTGGTCAGCGCGGACGTGTCCTTCGGCCCGGTCGACCTGGTGACTCCGGACGCGCGCGCGGCCACCCGTCAGGCGCTGGAGCTGGTGACCGCCGCGGGGCGTCGCCGTATCGCGATGATCGCGGGTCCGAGGGACGCGACCGGCGGGGACCCCCGGCTGGAGCAACTGAGGGCACTGGCGCTTCAGTTCGGCACCGCGCTCCCCCACGAGCTGGTGGTGCGCGGGGAGCACACGCGCGACGCGGGAGCGGCCGGCTTCGCCGAGCTGATGAGCCGCCGCTACCGGCCGGACGCGGTGTTCTGCGGCAACGACGTGATCGCGGTCGGTGCCCTGGACAAGGCGCGTGAACTGGGCATCGACATACCCGGAGACGTGGGGCTCGTGGGCCACGACGACGCCTCTTTCGCGTCGCTGGTCCGTCCTCAGCTGACCACGATCCGCTATCCGGCGGAGGAGGTCGGCAGGGCGGCGGCCCGCCTGCTCAAGGAACGGCTCGACGGCCGGACCGTGCACCGCACCGTCCGGGTCAAGGCCGAGTTCGTCGCACGCGCTTCGGTCTGAGAGTCCGTCAACTCTCCTGTGTTCCACCCCGCATCCGCTTCCCTCACGCCTTGACCTAACTCGGTACGTAAACGATTCCGCACTCCGATTCCGAACGGCCTACCGAGCGCGAGTTCAAGTGATCCAGCAGGTCAGAGCCACAGCCGGCGCCACTCTCCACGCGCGAACGCATCGCACCGGCCGCTTCTTCGACTGATCAATTCCCGCAAGTCCGTTGACTTTTGTGGATTCTTGTTGTGAAGGTTGCGCCCACCACGTTCGCACGGCCCCGGCGTTAGGAGCACCCTCATGGCGACACCCGCCCGC
The DNA here is from genome assembly GCF_044747185.1 of Streptomyces sp. NPDC090108. Lineage (NCBI taxonomy): Bacteria > Bacillati > Actinomycetota > Actinomycetes > Kitasatosporales > Streptomycetaceae > Streptomyces > Streptomyces sp. NPDC090108. Next base: position 42,855 of record NZ_JBIVDQ010000011.1, on the reverse strand, counting down.
ACTTCCTCTGCCAGACGCTGTCTCGTCGCAGCGGCCGCACTGGCACTCACGGTGGTCACCGGCTGCGGCACAGGCGGCGGTTCGGACGACGGTGCGGCGGACACCGCCTGCAAGCCCGCCTCGGGCAAGGTCACCCTGGACTACTGGTCGTGGGTGCCGGGCATGGACAAGGCGGTGCGGCTGTGGAACAGCAAGCACCCCGACGTCCGGGTGAAGCTCAAGACGACCCCGGCGGGCAACGCCGGTACCTACCAGAACCTCTCCAACGCGCTGAAGGCCGGCGACGCCCCGGACCTGGGCCAGATCGAGTACGACTCCCTGGCCAGCTTCCGCCTCAAGGACGGCCTGCGGAACATCGCGTCCTGCCCCGGAGTCACCGCGGCCGAACCGAAGTTCGTCGACTGGACCTGGTCCCAGGTCGACTTCGGCGCCGGCGGCAAGGACGGCGTGTGGGCGATACCCCAGGACACCGGCCCGATGGCGCTGTTCTACCGCAAGGACGTCTTCGACAAGCTCGGGCTCAAGGCCCCGCAGACCTGGGCGGAGTACGAGAGCGACGCCCGCAGGATCAAGAAGGCGGGCAAGTACATCACGCACTTCTCGCAGACCGACCCGAACTGGTTCACCGGCCTGTTGTGGCAGAACAAGGCCACCATGTTCGAGCGCAAGGGGGACGCCTGGAAGGTCAGCGTCGACCGGCCGGAGAGCCGTCAGGTGGCCGCCTACTGGCAGAAGCTCATCGACGACAAGCTCGTCGCCACCGACCTCCAGGGCTTCTCCCCCGCGCTGTACAAGTCGTGGAACACCGGAGAGGTGGTCACCTGGATCAGCGCGGCCTGGGGATACAGCACCATCCGGGACAACGCGCCGTCGACCGCCGGGAAGTGGGCGGTGGCCCCCATGCCGCAGTGGCACGCCGGTGAGCAGCGCGCCGGCAACTGGGGCGGTTCCACCACCGCCGTGCTGTCCGGCAGCCGGCACCCCGCCGAGGCGGCCGAGTTCGCCCTCTGGCTCAACACCGACCCCGAGGCGCTCGCCATCCTCAACCAGCAGGGCGGCCTGTACCCGGCCGCGAAGGCGGGACTCACGCTGCCCGCGCTGAGCAAGCCAGTCGACTTCTACGGCAAGCAGAAGATCTTCGACGTCTTCGCCCAGGCGTCCGCGAACGTGGACACCGGTTTCACCTGGGGTCCCACGATGACCGACACCTACCGTTCCCTCAGCGACGGCACCGCGCGCGTGCTCGGCGGCCAGGAGACGCTGCCCGACGTCCTCAAGGGCACCGCCGCCGACAGCACCGCCTCCCTGCGCAAGCAGTCGCTCGACGTCACCGGCTGACCGGCCGTCCGATCCCGCAGCGCCGCCCCCGCCCCCGCCGCCACGGCCGCGGGGGCGGTCCCCTCGACGAAGGCCGCCCCGTGACATCTCTCGGTCCCCCCGCTCCCCCGCCGCCGGCACGCCGCCGCGCCCGGCGCACCCTCGCCCCCTTCGCGTTCCTCGCCCCGTTCCTGATCCCCTTCGTGCTCTTCACCCTCGTACCGATCGGCTACGCCTTCTGGCAGAGCCTGCACAAGACGGCGCGCACCGGAGGCACCTTCGGGCACACCCGCTCCGTGTTCGCCGGCTTCGAGCAGTACACCGACGTCGTACGGGAGCCGTTCTTCGCCGACAGCATCCTGCGGGTGGGCCTGTTCGCCCTCGTGCAGATACCGGTGATGCTCGCGTTCGCCCTGGTCCTCGCGCTGCTGCTGGACTCCGCCGTGGCCCGTCTGAAGCGGTTCTTCCGGCTCGTCTACTTCGTGCCCTACGGCATACCGGGCGTCGTCGCGGCACTGATGTGGGCCTTCCTGTACGACCCGCGGCTGTCCCCGATCACCGGCCTGCTGAAGACGGCCGGTGTCAGCGCCGACCTGCTGAGCCCCGGCCTCGTGCTCTGGTCCATCGGCAACGTCGTCACCTGGACCTACACCGGATACAACATGCTCATCCTGTACTCCGCGCTGCAGGCGCTCCCCGCCGACATCGAGGAGGCGGCCCGCGTCGACGGCGCGGGCGGCTGGACCGTCGCCCTGCGCATCAAGCTCCCGCTGATCCGCCCGGCCCTCGTCCTCACCGGGGTGTTCTCCATCATCGGCACCCTCCAGCTGTTCACCGAGCCGCAGGTCTTCCGGAGCATCTCCACCAGCGTCACCAGTACCTACACCCCCACCATCGCGGCCTACTCGCTCACCGCCGGCGACTCCTACAACGAGGCCGCGGCCCTGTCCGTGCTGCTCGCCGTGGTGACGTTCGTGCTGTCGTTCGCGTTTCTGCGCTTCACCACCAGGAGGCAGGGATGAGCCTGCTCACCCGTACCGAGGGCGCCCATGCCGTCGCGGGCGGCCGCGCGACCGCGCCGCGCCGGCTCTCCACGGCCGCCGCCGTCGCCTTCATGACGCTGGCCGCCTGCTACATGCTGCTGCCGGTCTACTGGCTGCTGGTCTCCGCGACCAAGAGCCAGAGCGACCTGATCGGCACGCCCGGACTGCTGCCGGCCCACTGGCACCTCGGGGACAACCTCTCCGCCCTCTTCCGCCAGCAGGACGGCGTCTTCGGGCGCTGGCTCCTCAACAGCCTGCTGTACGCGGGTGCCGGCGCGGCCGTCGCCACCTGCCTGGCCGCCGCGGCCGGATACGCCCTGGCCAAGTACAGCTTCAGGGGACGCGAGGCCCTGTTCTCCGTCATCCTCGGCGGCGTCCTCGTACCGGCCACGGCCCTCGCCCTGCCCCTGTTCCTGCTGTTCGCCCAGGCCGACGCCACGAACACGTTCTGGTCGGTGTTCCTGCCGAGCATCGTCAGCCCGTTCGGCGTCTACCTGTCCCGGATCTTCGCCGACGCGTCCGTACCGGACGAGGTGATCGAGGCCGCCCGCATGGACGGCGCCGGAGAGCTGCGCATCTTCACCGGCATCGCCGTACGCATGATGGCCCCGGCCCTGGTGACCGTGTTCCTGTTCCAGTTCGTCGTCATCTGGAACAACTTCCTGCTGCCCCTGGTCATGCTCCAGGACGACTCCCTCTACCCCGTCACCCTCGGGCTGTTCACCTGGCAGTCGCAGACCAGCCGGCTGCCCGTGCTGCAGACCCTGACCATCGTCGGAGCCCTCGTGTCCGTCGTCCCCATCGTGCTCACCTTCCTGCTCCTGCAGCGCTACTGGCGTGCCGGGCTCGCCGCCGGGGCGGTGAAGTCGTGACCCACCCCCTGACCGCGCTGAACCAGCGCCTGGGCGGCATCGCCTACGGCGGCGACTACAACCCCGAGCAGTGGCCCAGGGAGGTGTGGCAGGAGGACGTCCGCCTGATGCGGGAGGCGGGCGTGAACCTCGTGACCGTCGGGGTGTTCTCCTGGTCCCGCATCCAGCCGCGCCCGGACACGTACGACTGGGACATGCTCGACGAGGTCCTCGACCTGCTGCACGGGCACGGGATCGCCGTGGACCTCTCCACACCGACCGCGGCACCGCCGCCCTGGTTCACCAGGCTGCACCCGGACGCCCTGCCGGTGACCTCCGCGGGCACGCGTCTGGCGCACGGCAGCCGGCAGGCCTTCTGCCCGAGCCATCCCGCCTACGCCGAGGCGGCCGACGCCGTGGTCACCGCACTCGCCGGCCGCTACGCCGAGCATCCCGCCGTGGCCCTGTGGCACGTCCACAACGAATGGGGCAACCACAACGCCCTGTGCTACTGCGACACGAGCGCGAAGGCGTTCCGGAGCTGGCTCCGCGCGCGTCACACCACCCTCGACGCCCTCAACTCGGCCTGGGGCACCGACTTCTGGAGCCAGCGCTACGGGGACTGGGACGAGATCGACCCGCCGCGCGACACGACCGCCTTCCGCAATCCGGGGCAGGAGCTCGACTTCCGCCGGTTCTCCTCCGACGCGCTCCTCGGCCGGCACCGCACCGAGACGGCCCTGCTGCGCCGCCTCGCACCCGGCATCCCCGTCACCACCAACCTCATGGGCACGCTGGAGAAGAAGACCGACGGCCACGCCTTCGCCCCCGCGTGCGACCTGGTGTCGGTCGACCACTACCTCACCGCGGCCGATCCGGACGGGCACATCGATCTCGCCCTCAACGCCGATCTGGCCCGCGGCATGGCGGGCGGCCGGCCGTGGCTGCTCATGGAGCACTCCACCTCCGCCGTCAACTGGCAGCCCGTCAACGTGGCCAAGACACCCGGCGAGATGCGCCGCAACAGCCTCACCCACCTGGCCAGGGGCGCGGACGGCATCATGTTCTTCCAGTGGCGGCAGTCCGCCGCCGGCGCCGAGAAGTGGCACTCCGCGATGCTCCCGCACGCCGGCACCGACAGCAGGGTGTGGCGCGAGGTCAGCGCCCTCGGCGCCGAACTGGCCACGCTCACCGAGGTGGCCGGCAGCCGGGTCCGGGCGGATGTCGCGCTGCTGTTCGACTGGCCCGCCTGGTGGGCGCTGGAGCTGCAGGCCCGCCCCTCCTCCCGGATGCGCTACCTGGACATGGTCCGCTCCTGGTACGCGGCCCTGTGGTCGCTCAACATCACCTGCGACGTGGTCGCGCCCGGCGCCGATCTGACGTCCTACCGTGCCGTCGTCGCCCCGAACCTCTACCTCGTCGGGGACAAGGACGCCGCGAACCTCACCGACTACGTACGGCGGGGAGGGCACCTCGCGGTGGGCTGCTTCAGCGGGGCCGTCGACAGTCAGGACCGGGTACGGCCCGGCGGGTCCCCCGGCCCGCTCGGCGAGGTGCTCGGACTGCGCGTCGACGAGTATCTGCCGCTGCGGCCCGGCGAGAGGGCCCGGCTCGACGACGGGTCCGCCGTCGCGGACTGGGCGGAGCGTGTCGAACCGCGCGGCTGCGCTGCGGTGGTGCGCTTCGCGAAGGGGGCCGCGGGCGGCCCGGCCTCCGGCGGACCCGCCGTCACCCGCCACGACTTCGGCCGCGGCAGCGCGAGTTACGTCGCCACGCTCCCCTCGCCGCAGACCCTGCACGACCTGATCGAGGCCCTGGCGCACCGGGCCGGAGTGCGCCCCGTCGTCCCGCCGGTGCGGGGTGTCGAGGCGGTACGCCGTACCGGGCCGCAGGGCAGTTTCCTCTTCCTGGTGAACCACACCCCGCACCACGCGAAGGTCCCGGGGGTGCGGGGTACGGGACTGCTGGGCACCGAGGTGAGCGACTCGGGGGTGCTGGTCCCTGGCGGTGGTGTCGCCGTCGTCCGCGAGCAGGCACCGGCACGTCCGTGACGCCGTACGACTCCCGAGGAGACTTCGCGATGCAGACCGTCCCGGACCCGGCGGCCGGCCCGGCCGGTTCCGCCGCCGTGGAGGTCGACGAGGCCAGTGGCACCGTCGTCCTGCGCACGGCCGCCTCCTGCTACGTGCTGCGGGTGGACCGCTCGTGCGGTGCCGTGCGGCATGTGCACTGGGGGGCTCCGGTGCCCCTGGAGGACGCGGTGGCCCTGCCCGTGTGGGCCGACCACGACAACAGTTTCGCCGGGCGCTCCGACGGGGTGGAGGAGTATCCCGTGGAGGGCGGGGCCCGGTTCGGGGTCCCGGCGCTGGAGGTCCGGTTCGCCGACGGCGGCAGCGTCCTCGAACCCGTCGTGGACGGGTTCGGCGTCGCCGGAGCGGGACACGTGGTGGTCTCGCTGCGCGACCGCGCCCGCCCGCTGGCCTGGCACCTGCACTACCGGGTACGGCCCGGCGGCGACGTGATCGAGCGCTGGACGGAGATCGAGCACACCGGTGGCACCGGCGCGGACGCGATCCTGCTGCCGCGTCACGCCTCCGCCCACTGGCCGCTGCCCCAGCGGCACGGCTGGCGTCTGTCCGCCGTGCATGGGGGGTGGGCGTCCGAGAACCGTCTGGCCCGTACCGAGGTGGCCGTCGGGGAGACGGTCCTGTCGAGCCGGCGCGGGCACTCGGGTCACCAGTCCAACCCGTGGGCCGCGCTGGACGCGGGCGACGCCGACGAGGAGCACGGCGAGGTCTGGGCCACCGTGCTGGCCGCCAGCGGCAGTTGGCGCGTCACCGTGCAGCGGACGGCGGCGGGACGCGCGGGTGTCGTCGCGGGGGAAGGGCATGAGGGCGCCGAGATCGCGCTGGCTCCCGGCGGACGGCACGTCACCGCGGTCAGCGCGGCCCTGTACGGCACCGGTGGCTTCGGATCGGTCAGCCGCGCCTTCCACGCCTACGTCCGCCGGCACGTCCTGCCGCACCCCGGCGAACCGCGGCCCGTGCTGTACAACTCGTGGGAGGCGACCGGGTTCGAGGTCGACGAGGCGGGGCAGCTGGAGCTGGCCGGTCTGGCGGCCGAGTTGGGCGTGGAACTCTTCGTGGTCGACGACGGCTGGTTCGGCGCCCGCGACGACGACCGGGCCGGGCTCGGCGACTGGACCCCGCACCACCGGCGCTTCCCCCGCGGACTGCGCCCTCTGGCCGACGAGGTGCACCGGCTCGGCATGGCCTTCGGTCTGTGGGTGGAACCGGAGATGGTCAACCCCGACAGCGACCTGTACCGCAGTCACCCCGGCCATGTGCTCCACCTGCCCGACCACACCGCCACCGAACTGCGCCACCAACTCGTGCTGGACTTCTCACGCCCAGAGGTGACGGAGTGGGCGCGGGAATGGCTGCGCCGCCTGGTCGGGGAGAACGAAGTGGACTTCCTCAAGTGGGACTTCAACCGCTCGTTCACCGAAGCGGGTGCCCGTGGCGGTCCCGACGCACGTCGGGTCCACGTCGAGCACGCGCGTGGCGTGCACCGGGTGATCGACGGCCTCAGGGCCGAGTTCCCGCATCTGCGCATCGAGTCCTGCGCGGGCGGTGGCGGGCGCACCGATCTGGGGATGCTCGCCCGGACCGACCAGGTGTGGCCGTCCGACAACACCGACGCCGTCGACCGACTCGGCATCCAGCACGGCTTCAGCCAGGTGTACCCGGCCTGCGTGATGTCGTCCTGGGTGACGGACAGTCCGAATCCGCTGACGGGCCGGCGTGTGCCGCTCGCCTTCCGCTTCCACACGGCCATGGCCGGTGTGCTCGGGGTGGGCGGGGACCTGGCCCGGTGGGCGCCGGCGGACCTGGCCGAGGCGGCCCGGCTGATCAGCGTCTACAAGGACATCCGCCCGGTGGTGCAGCACGGCCACCAGTACCGGCTGCGCGCTCCGGGCGAGGGTGCGCTGACGGCTGTGCAGTACGTCGAGCCGGGCGCCGGACGCGCGGTGGTGCTGGTCTGGCGTCCGCACGCCGGCTTCGGACCGGCCGAACCTCCCCTCCGGCTGCGCGGGCTCGACCCGTCGGCCCGGTACCGAAACGAGGACACCGGGGCGGAGTGGTCGGGGCGGACCCTGGCGGCCTTCGGTCTTCCCGTTCCCGATCTGGCCGACGGCGACGGCGCGAGTGCGCTGGTCCGTCTGCGGAGGGTGGGGTAGCGGGGGGCCCGGGTCGCAGGGCGGGCGTGGCCGCAGGGCGGGCGTGGTCGCACGGTCCTCCGGCTCGGCCGCTTCGCCTTTTCGGCCGGGCGTGTTCCCCTCACCTTCGACCGGGCGTCTTCGCGCCGTCTCGCGGGGCCTCTTCACCCCGTTCGGCTGGACGTCTTCGCACCGTGCGGCAGGGCGTCTTCACACCCGTTCGACCGGGCCCTTCGCAGGCGTCGGCCCAGGAGTGGTCCGCTCCTGGGCCGACGGTCCGGTGTGATCGGCCGAGCACCTGCTCGGTCTCGACCGGTCAGCCGAGCAACTCCTCGGCTGCTGAGCTCCTCAGCTGTTCAGCCGGCAGGCGGCGAGTGCCTCCAGCCCGGCGGGCTCCGCGCCTCCCGCGCGCCGGATGTCGATGCCGATGCGGTCGATCACCGCTTTCCTCTTGCTCTCCAGCGGGTTGAGGATGGCGTTGTCGACGAAGGCGGGTCCCCCTTCGCCCTGCGACCGGGCCAGTCGGCCGTCGGCCTCGGTGATCTGCTGGGCCAGAGTGGCAAGTTCACGGCTCACCTGGGCCTGTGCGGCGGCCGGCGTGCCGTCGGCGGGAAGGGCGCCGGCCACATCCGGACAGTCCACGGTGGGTGCGCCCGCTTGAGCCGAGGCGCTCTGGCCGGCGGGAGCCGGGCTGCCGGAGGCCGTGTCGCCTACACCTGCACTGGCACCAGCACCAGCACCAGCACCAGCGAGGGTGCACGGGGCGAGCTTCTCCAGGCCCTCGGGCTTCTCGGCCGCCCGCCCGATGGCGGTCTCGATCCGGTTCAGCGTGGCGGTGCGTTTGCTCTCCAGCGGTCCGAGGATCGCGTTGCGCACGAAGTCGGGGCCGCCTTCACCCTGGGAGCGCGCCAACCGCTTTTCGGCCTCGGCCAGTTGCTTGTCGAGAAGCGCCAGGTTCCTGTCGACCTCGGCCTGCGCCCGTGCCGGGATCTCCGGCAGTGCTCCCTGGACGGTGGGACAGGAGATGCTCTGGGCGGCATCGGTCCCGTCGGCCGCCGCGTCGCCGCTCTCGTCCGCGAACGCCCCGGCCACTGCCAGGGAACCCGCGATGAGTCCGGCTCCGACGATGCCCGCACCCATGATCCGGTACTTGCGGTACTTGCCTCTGACTCGCTGTCCTGCCATCGCTTCGGCTTCCTCCGAATGGAGCGACCGGTCCCGCACCCGGTCACTGCGAATACATGGTGTTCGGTGAGTCCCGCCCGTATGCGTCTGCCGTCAGTACGTGACACGTCTCCCGCGCGTTCAACGGCGTCGCGGAGCCGGATCGCCGAGGCGGCGGAAGGGCGGACGTGGCGGACACGACGGAGAGAAGGGAGAGGGAGGTGAACCCGGCAGTCCGGCGCCCAGCGGCTCAGCCGCCCGGAAGCGCGCGGCACCCCGGTGTCACCCGGGGTGCCGCACCGCGGCAGCCGCTTCGTTGCACCACGGTGATGCCCGCCGCCGACGCGATGTGGTCCGCGTGACGGGCAACGTCATCATGGGATGACCGCCTCAGGCTAGATCACCGGTGCGGTCGAGGCGGCTTCGCGTTCAGCCACGTCGTAGCTTCGTAAGAATTGAGGGATGTGCCGCTCGGCCGTACGCCACTGAACGGGAACGCGGACCCGGCGTCTGCGCGAGGCCGCGATCAAGCGGCACCCTGATCACCCCATGCGACTTTCCATCACAAACAGAAGATAGATACCCGAAAAGTGCAACCGCGGGCAGTCCGTCGACCGAAATCGTGCGTGACAGGGTCGTCGATCGAAGAGGACGCAGCCATGACTGTTCGTGTGGTGGGCACAGCCCTGACCTGGGGAATCGCCGTCGCCTTGTCCGCCACCGCGGGCGCCCCGGCGTTGGCCCAGCCGAAGGAGGCCGGTGAGCAGGCGACCGTGTCGGTACTGCACGCCATACCGGGCCTGACGGTCGACGTCTACGCGGGAAACAAGGAAGTGATCCCCGACTTCAAGCCCGGCACCCTGACGCGCCCGATGAAGCTGGACGCGGGGTCGTACGACATCAGGATCTTCAAGGACGGCGACGGCACCAAGGGCAGGCCGGCCATCGCGAAGAAGGTCGACGTTCCCGCCGGTGTCGACGCGACCCTGGTTGCCCACCTGACCGCGGACGGCAGACCCGCGCTCGACACCTTCGTCAACGACACGTCGAGGGTCCCGGACGGCAAGGCACGACTGACCGTACGTCATGTCGCCGCCGCACCGGCCGTGGATGTCCGGGCCGACGGTTCCACGCTCTTCAGGAACCTCACCGACGGCAAGCAGGCGACACGGGAGGTGCCGGCCGGCGAGGTCACCGCGGACGTCGTCCTGGCCGGCAGCGGCAAGGCCGTGATCGGTCCCGCCGAACTGCGTCTGGCCAAGGGCACCGACACGGTCGTCTACGCCTGGGGCAGCGCGGCCGGGAAGAACCTGGCCCTCAAGACACAGACGCTCGGGAACACGGATCACGCCCGCGAGCACACACGGCCGGACCGGAACTAGGGGGTGTCTCCCCGATCTTCGTGGGTCCGCGAAGATCGAAGAGACGCCCCCTAGGGCCCGGTCAGCGCGGCGACAGACACACGCGCGTCCCGCGCGCCCACAGACCTGGCCCTCCGGAACTGCCTGCTTCGCGTTCCGCCCCCCATCTGGTCCAGAGATCGGAGCCGTCATGATCGTCAAATTCCTGTACGACAAGGGCCTGCGCAGCCGGCACGCATACTCCGTCGCCTGTCTGAGCATCGGCCTGTCCGTCGCTTCGTGGCTGACCTCCGTGGAGGTCGAGTCCAACGGGGTGGACCGGGCGGACCGCTGGGGCATCTTCATCGCCACCTGGCCGGCCACGTGGTTCGGCCTGGGGCAGGCTCTGGCCCAGTACGAGAGGGCCGACGCCTGAGCGGCCGGCCTTCCGCCTCGGCGAGCAGTGACTCAAGCATGGGTGTCCCGCCCTTGGCGTCCCGTCTGGTATGTGCGGGGCGTCAGGGGGAAGTGGCGATGTCATGAGCGCTTCTTCGAATGTGCGGGACGGGGCCGGCCGCGCGAACGGCAGCACGGCGGTGAGAGTGGCGGGGCGCGCGGGATTCGCGGCCCGCGGACTGATCTATCTGCTCGTGGCCGCCATCGCGGTGCAGATCGCTTTCGGGAGCGAGGGCAGCGGGCAGCAGGCCGACCGCGGCGGTGCGCTCGGCCAACTGGCCGACAAGCCGCTGGGGTCGGTGATGCTGTGGATCGTCGGACTCGCCCTGGTGGGCATGGCGTTGTGGCGGCTGTCGGAAGCCGCGTTCGGAGCGTCCGGACCTGACGGCGCCAAACCGTCGAAGCGGGCGATGTCCGCGGCGCGGGCCGTCTTCTACGGCTTCGTGTCGTACTCGGTGCTGTCGTACGCGGCCGGCGAGAAGGGCAGCGGGAGCGGCTCCTCCGACCGGCAGACCGACGACGTCACGGCGACCGTCCTGGGATGGCCCGGCGGTCAGTGGATCGTCGGTGTCGCGGGAGCGGTTGTGGTCGGCGCCGGTGTGTGGATCGCGTACCGGGCCGCGCGGAAGAAGTTCCGCAAGCACCTGCGGACCGGGGCGATGTCCGCCCGGGCGCTGCGCGGTACCGACATCGTCGGCACGGCGGGCGGTGTGGCCCGCGGCACGATCTTCGCTGTGGCCGGGGTCTTCGCCATCGTCGCGGCCGCCCGGCACCAGCCCGACCAGGCGAAGGGCATGGACGACACCCTGCGTTCGTTCCGGGACCTGCCCGCCGGGCCCTGGCTGCTGACGCTGATCGCCCTCGGTCTCGCGGCATTCGGCCTGTTCTCCTGGTGCAACGCGCGCTGGCGCGATCTCTGACCTGGTCACGGTCGCCGAGGGCTGCGCCCGGACCGACGACGTGCCGCGCTCAGGGCGCCGACCCGGTCCTGCCTCTGCGTGATCTCCGTCGACCGTCTCGGGGGTGACCGTGGCGACGGACGGGCATGGTGCCTTCGACGCACGCACGATGCCTGCCGTTCCAGGCAGTCGATGGGTGTCGTGCGTGGGAGGGGCGGGGTGGTGGGCGAGCTGGCGCACGCGGTGGAACGGATCCAGGTATCACCTGCGCGGTTGGCGGGCTGGCACGGCGGACGGGTCGGATCGACCCTGCGGTTGGAAGGCGATTGTCCGGCCTGCGGGCATCCGGTCGTCGCGGTGGTGCGGCTCACCGCAACAGCGTTCGAGGGCGGGGGGACCGCGACTGCGGGACCGTCCGCGCTGACCGTCACTCTGGAATGTGCCTGTGGGCGGGAGCACGCGGGACAGCCCGGCGGACCGCCGCGCGGGTGCGGCCGGACGTGGACCGCGACCTCGATGACCGACGCCGCCGGGGTCGTCCATCTGCATCCGGCGAACGACCCGTACCTGGCCGAGGCGGCAGAAGCCTGGCGGACCGCGCAGCTGGACCAGTTGACGCGGCTTCGTGCGGCAGCGGAGAAGTGGACAGCCGGCATCGCGTCCCTTCTGGGACTTCTCGGTGTGCTGGGCGTCGGGTTGGAGGCCGATCGGGCCGCGGGGCTGACGAACGCCGGAAAAACCGCTGTCGCCGCGTCGATGGCCGGCGTCGTGCTCCTCGGAGGCTTCGCCGTCGTCCAGGGCTACCGCGCCGCCTACGGCTGGCCTCGCACTCGTGCGGTCGTGTCCGACGACGAACTGGCCGGCTGGTACTCATCGCTGCGGGCGCTGCCGTCGGCGACGGCGGCGCGCCTGCGCGGCGCGGTGATCGCCGCCGGAGCAGCGTTGACCGCGATCACTGCGGCGACCGTTCTTCCCTGGCTGCTGGCTCCCGCGGAACCGTCCGGACCAGTGGTGAGGGTGGCGCTGACGGACCGTTCCGTGGTGTGCGGAACGGTCCTGTCGTCGACGGCTGCCGGCCGGATCTTCGTGCGCAGGGCCGACAGCGGTGCTGTGCGGGCCATCCCGGTCAGCGCTGTGGTGCGCCTGTCGGCGGTGGAAAAGTGCTGACCACCGGGGCGATCGGCACGGCCCGGTTGTAGGCCGGAACGTGCCAGGAGTCCTGACGCGGATCGCCCGCCTGATGAATCGCGGCCACGTCCAGCGCAAGGGTGAAGCAGGGGGAACCGGACGATCCGTGATCGGTGTCCGCGGTGTGCCTGATCCGGGTGCCATCGGCGTTGACCGCCGTGACTTTCCCGAAAGCCAGTCGCATGGGGCCGCCCAGCAGGTGTTGGAAGACGACGATGTCGTCGCCCTCCTGGAGGGTGGCGAACGCTCGGGTGTCGATCCAGCCCCTGTCCGCCGAGCCCGGTTCCGGGTGCTCGCCGATAGGGCGGCTGCCGGGCGAGTCGGCGAGGCGGAGGAGGGCGAAGTCCAACTCGTCGAGGGCCGGTATCCGCTCTCCGGCGGGGTCCAGGTCGGCGTCGCCGTACGGCGCGGACACCACGCACCACTGCGGTGCGAGCGCGGATACGGTTTCCTCCGCCGGCCGTGGCCCGCCTTGCGCCCCGAGACCGTCGCCGAGTCTGTGGTCGAACCGCACCCGGACCTCGTCCGGGCTCAGCCGCCCGTCGAAGAGCCCCTCCACCACATGGAAACTGGTAAGGCAGAGATCGGGACCCACGAGAAAACCGGTGCCCAGCGCGCGGGGCATGCCGGACGAGACAGTTTCCAGCCTGCACACCCGCCCTTCGATCAACCCGATCCCCGCACGGAAGATCGCCGGATGGATCTCCGGAGCACGGAGGTTGAGGATGCTCTCCAGGCCTCCGGTCTCCACGGCGAGCCCCAGGTTCTGGGCGGTCAGGAACAGGCCAGGATGCCCTGGTCGTGACTTGCGCGCCGCTGTGGCGAGAAGGTCGAGCCAGCCCTCGGAGTCGGCCGCCCGGATCACGTCGAACACGATGGCGTCGTAGCTGGTGCGCATCGAGATGCGGTGCAAGTCCTTGTTCAGGCGGTAGTAGAGGAACTGCCTCAGCTGCTCCGGCTGAAAGGCCTCCATCAGTGCTTCGCTGAACCGCTCGGCAACCTGTCCGTCCAATGGCATGTTGCGATCCTTCCCCCGTTCCACCTCGCGTGCGCCTGCGAGAGCGTCCGGAGCTATCGGGACATGTGGTCCCCCGCCGGAGCAAGCAGACGCGATACGATCGAGAGGTGACCGAAGTCCGAGATGTTCCCGGCACCATGGTTCCCCACCATGCCGCCGATCCTCAGCTCGTCTTCGTCAGCTACAGCCGTCGAGACCGTTCGTCCGCTCTCCGGTTGGTGCGCTGGCTGCAGGACGCGGCTCTGGACACCTGGATCCATGGACCTGAGCTGCACGCTCCGGCCTGGCAGGACAGGGTGTTCCCGCAGATCGAGCGCTGCGACATGCTGGTAGTCCTGTCCAGCGCCCACGCGGAAGCCTCCGACGGGGTGCGCCAGGAGATCGCGTACGCACGGTCGCTCGGCAAGCCCGTCGTCCGGCTCGGCGTCGACGAGGAGCGGACGTGGTCATTGCCCCACGGGCAGTGCGAAGCCCGTGGTGTCCGACGGGTGCAGCACGATGCGCAGTTCCCGGCACACCGAGGCGCGTCGCGTGTGCTCCCTGAACGAGGTCAGGGTCATGTTGATGAGGGTCTCGCGCTCCAGCTCCAGCCGTGACAGGCCTGCCCCGAGCACGGGCATGGCGAGTGCGCGATCCGGCTCATGGCGCCGCACCGTCTCCCAGAGGTTGCCGAGGCTGAGACGGAGGAAGGCTGCCGTCGACCGGGTCGTCAGAGTGTTGTCCATCCTGCTGAAGGCCACAGCGAAGACGCGCCGCCGATCGCGTTCGAGGACAGCGACGGTGCCCACCGGGTAGCGCGTCAGCTTGCCGTACCGCTTCGCCGAGCGGGTCTCCAGGCTTTCGGCGTCCACGGTGGCGAGAGCTCGTTCGAGGTCGGCGTCCAGAGCCTCCACATCGCCGTGGTAGATCCGCTCGACGAGCTGTCCTTGGAGGCTCGACGGGCTGATCACACGGCTGCCGTCAGTGGCGGTGTCGAACGTGTCGCTGAAGCCCACGACCAGGTTGGCATCCTGCTCGAACAGGTCGCCCTGCACGAAGACCACCTCGCCGTCGTCTCGCCAACCGGTCGTGCTCGTGGGCACACGTGCCAGTACGCGCGAGGTGCGGCGCGTGGCCGCGGACTCACGCTTGAGTGTCTCCAACCGGTCCCGCACCGCAGCGGCGATCTGTTTGCGGTCCGTCGCGACAGCGCAGATCTCGCGGAGTCTGGCCGCCATGACCGTCTCCGAGGTGAGCGGGGCGGCGAGGGTGGCCTGTTGCGTCTCCCCCGTGTCACCGGACTGGTGTGCCGGTCCGCTCCCGAGCAGGGCCAGCAATGTGGCGCAGAAGCCGCTGACGTCCTTCTCCGGGGTCGCGGGCGGGTCCTGGGCAGACGAGAGCATGGGCACAGCGGGAAAGGTGAGCAGTGGCTCGCCGTCGGAGGTGAGGAGGATGTGCGGGGGTCCGATGGGACCGTAGGCGGCGCCGCGATTGTGTGCGACGGTGAGGGCGTCGGCGAGCTTGGCTCCGATGTCGATCACCTGGGCCGCTCCGAGCGGCGCGGGCCGGAGGATGCCGGCGCGTCCGATGTCCTGGATCAGGTACGGATGCCTGTCCATGGTGAGGCCCGAACCAAGGAGGTCCGCGACCCGGTGGTGGAACGACGCTTCTCGTGCCAGGCTCACCTCCTCGAGGAACTGTCGCTCCGAGACATCGGTGTCGAGCACCTGTGTGTGAAGGCGGACGAGGCAGTGCCGTGAGGTGTCCTCGTCGTGGAGGCCGAGGTGCACGGCGCCGTCATGGATCACCACGGACTCGTATGTCAGGTTGGCAGGACCGACCGTCCGCTCGACGATTCCGTAGATCTCTCTCAGGTCGAAAGCCGGGTGCGGAAGCCGGCTGATGCCAGAGGTCGGCTGCGGCACATGCAGTCCGGCCCACTGCGCGAGCCTCTTGTTCTGCTGCCGCTGATCGACGGCGGCCCATACCAACTCGCTCAACCATCCGTGCTGTTCGGCGTTCTGGATGACTTTGAAGACGAGGTCGTTGTGGTTGTCGGAGTCTCCCGCGATGGAACCCAGCCGGCGGCTCAGCTTGAAGAAGAAGAGTTGTTCGAGATCATTTCTGGAGATGAAGGCGTCCAGCAGCAAGCTGTAGAGCTGTGCCCGCTCCTCGCGGCTCAACGACAGGGGTTCGACCGGACACCTCCAGCTCGCGGACCTTGTCTTCACAGTAGCCTCAACCCCGCTGTCGGCCGTCGCCTTTGACCGAGGTCCGGTGAGACCGAGTGTCGGTCGGGCCAGGGCGCAGGGGTGTCGAGGGGCTGTCGGTGCGGTGGGAACCTACCTGTCGGTAGTGGCTGAAAGGCATCTCACCTCGCTATAGGATCCTCTCGAAATAGCTCAATCTCTGAGGGGGGACCTCACCTTGCGTGCACGACTGACCGCCGGGGCGATAGCTGTCGCCGTCGCCGGTGTCTTCTTCACCGCGCCGACCGCTTCCGCCGCGACGTCACTCCCGGCCACGAACACGGCGCACCACTGCGTCCACCACACCACGGGGCTCTGCGGCTGGACGCACCACCAGAAGCCGGCGAACAAGACCGAGACCGCCAAGTGCAAGGACGCGAGCCTGTCGTACTCGCGGCACTCGCAGGGCACCTGCTCTCACCACCACGGCGTCAAGTACTGGTTCAAGTAGGCCGCTTGATCCGGATGGCCTCCTCCGCTCGCGGAGGAGGCCATCCGCGTTTCCGCGCACGTGGTCGTGAGCCGGGTTCACCGACCGGCGCTGTGCACCACGGCCGACCCAAGCACCCGTGAACGCTCCGGGCACCCCGCGTCCCCACACCCC
Organism: Streptomyces sp. NPDC090108; assembly: GCF_044747185.1. Taxonomy (NCBI): domain Bacteria; kingdom Bacillati; phylum Actinomycetota; class Actinomycetes; order Kitasatosporales; family Streptomycetaceae; genus Streptomyces; species Streptomyces sp. NPDC090108. The sequence goes on along the minus strand of NZ_JBIVDQ010000011.1, from coordinate 26,528 downwards.
CGCGCGCGACTTTGCCGATCCTTTACAACCTGGTCCGCCCCTGTCTCGTCTCTCCGCTCGTCCATCACGCAGCCCGTCCGGCCGTCCGCCGGGCAGGCCGACGAAAGAGAGCGATTCATGCGCCGAACAGTCCTCAGCGGCACGGCAGTCGCGTGTGTCGCCGTGCTCGCGAGCACGGTGCCCGCCTTCGCCGACGGGGCGAGTGCCACCCCGAGCGCCCGTCCCGCCGCCACCTCCGCACCGTCGACCCGGCCGAGCGCGGCACCGAGCGCGGTCCCGACCCGGGCGCCCAGCGCGGTCCCGACGCGGGCGTCCGGCCAGGCGCCCTCGCCCGTGCCGTCCGCCGCGCCGGGTCAGGGACGCGGACACGGACGCGGCCAGGTCGGTGTCGTCCCCAGCGGTGCTCCCGACACCGGTGTGACCGACGGGGCCGACAGCTCCGGCGACAACGGCATGCTGGTGGGCGGCGGTGCCGCCGGCGTCCTCGTCGCGGGCGGCGCGGCGGTCTTCCTCGTGCGTCGCCGACGGGCGACCGGGGCATGACCCGTCTCTCCAGGCGCGCGTTCGTCACCGCGGCGACGGCGTCGCTGCTCGTGAGCTGCGCCGGACACGGCGGCGGCGCGACGTCCGCCGCCCGCCCCGGTGGCACCCACGTGTCCGACCGCCCCTCCCGGGATCCGGTGAAAGCCCCGCAGGTGTCCGGCAGTTCGGCTCCGGTGCGGCTGCGGATCCCCGCGATCGGCGTGGACACCCCGGTCATGCGGCTCGGGCTGGCCGGGGACGGAAGCGTGCAGGTGCCCCCGATCAGCGCGCACGACCAGGCGGGCTGGTACCGGTACTCCCCGGTGCCGGGCCGGACGGGTCCGTCGGTGATCCTCGGTCATGTCACGGTCGGCGCGTACGGGGACGGCGTCTTCCGCCGGCTCGACCGGCTGCGCCGGGGCGACCGGATCAGCGTGCGCCTGGAGAACGGCACAACGGCCGGCTTCACCGTCACCTCCGTTCGGACCGTCGCCAAGGCCGACTTCCCGACGGAGGCGGTCTACGGGGACGTCGGCCGGCCGGAGTTGCGGCTCATCACGTGCGGGGGCCCGCGAACCGGCGACGGCTATCGCGACAACGTGATCGTCTTCGCCGCGTCGAGCCCGACGAGTTCCGCGGAGCCCGCGAACCCCGCGCACTCCGCGAAGCCCACGAGCCCGTCGCACCCCGCGAGCCACTGACCGGCATCCGCACGCCCGGGTCCCGGGCCGACGGAACGAACACCGTCGGCCCGGGGTCTTTCCTCCGGGTGCCCCGCGCCCGCAGGGCGCGAAGAGTGCCCTTGTCCCCCCATGGAGAGTGTTGAAACGGTCCCGTGAGAAGGCGGCAGCAGAGCTGTTCGCCGTTCTCTATCCGCGCCTGGCCGGCTGGTGCCGCCGTCTGGTCGACGACGACGAGACCGCCCACGAGATCGCGTCGGAGGCGTTCACCCGTCTCTGGGCCCGCTGGACGACGGTGTCGGAGCCCCGGGGCTTCCTCCACGTCACGGCGGCCAACATCGTCCGGGACCACTGGCGCCGGCTGGAGCGCGAGCGGAAGGCCATGCGCCGCGTCACCGTGGAGGCTTCCGTCCTGCCGCCCGCCGAGCAGACCGACCCCTCGGTCCGGCTGCTGGTCCAGGCGCTGCCCGAACGGCTGCGCATACCGACCCTCCTGCACTACTACGCTGACTTGCCGATCCGGGAGGTGGCTGTGCTCACCGGACGCAAGGAGGGAACCGTCAAGGCCGACCTGCACGCGGCCCGCGAACTGCTCCGCGCCCACCTGAGGAGAAGCCTTGATCACATACAGTGACGAAGGTCCGGACTTCGAACCCGACGATCCCCTCGCCGTCATCATGCGGCCGCCTTCCGAACACCTCGCGCCGCCCCTCGGCCGGTACGAGGAGATCCGCCGTGGCGCGGCCCGCCGCCGCATGCTGCGCGCCGCCGTCGGAGCGGGTGCGGCCTGCGCGGTCGCCGCCCTCTTCGCCGTACCCTTCCTGCGGACTGCCCAGCAGGAGCACGTCTCGCCGGTGGTCCCGCTGGCGCCCCCTCCCGCGAGCAGCCCCTCGGCACCGCCGTCCCCGGCCGCGTCGGCTCCGCCGCGTGCCACCCCTCGCCCCGGTGCCCGCCCCTCGGCAGGCCCGACGACCACGCCGGCCCGCGCCCCGGCCGGCACCGCCGCGCCCTCGGCCGTCCCCTCGGCGGTTCCCGGGCAGGGACAACGCCGGACCTCCCCTCCCACCCCCCGCTCGCGTACGGCCGCGCCGTCCACGGCCCCGACACGCTCCGGCGCTGCCACGGCGTCACCCACGAGGTGAGAACCTCCGGCGAGAGTCCGACGGTCGGGGACTCGTCGTCCGGGCAGGGCGTGGGCGGCCGGATTCCGCCGCGGGTCCTCGGCGTCTACGCTCAGCTTACATGATCTTGCTGAGCGACCCCCAGGTGATGGATGTCCCGGTCCGGGACTGCGGCGAACCGCTCGCGGAGGTCGCCTCGTTCCCGGGGATCGCGCTGGACCCCCGGGAACGGGACGAGGCAGGGGCGTACGGCCGGGCTCGGACCGGCGTGCTCGATCGTCTCCGCTCCGCGGCCGGCACGCTTCCCGACGGCATCGGATTCCTCGTCGTCGAAGGACATCGCAGCAGTGACGAGCAGGCGCGCCGGTTCGCCCGCTACGAGGACGGTCTGCGCCGCTCGGGCGTCACCGACCCGGTCGAACTGCGCCGCCGGGCCGCCGCCTTCGTCTCGCCGGTCGAGGTGGCGCCCCACTGCGCCGGTGCCGCCCTCGACCTGACGCTCGTCGGTGCCGATGGGGTCGAGCTGGACATGGGGGGCGCGGTGAACGGCCACCGCACCGGGGACGAGAGGTTCTGCCCGCTGGATGCGCCTGGGCTGTCCGAGCGAGCGCGTCACCATCGCGGCCTGCTGGCCCGCGCCATGAGCGGCGCCGGGTTCGTCAACTACCCCACCGAGTGGTGGCACTGGTCCTACGGCGACCGGTACTGGGCACTGGTCAGCGGAGCCTCCTGCGCCGTATACGGACCGGTCTGACCTCCCCCGCACCGGTGCCGGACGCGCCGGTGCCCATTCGACCGTCACCACCACGCCGTCGCGGAACGTTCCCTGGCACACTGAGCGGGCGTCGCACGGGACGGCGTCACGTGGAGGGGGATGATCGCGTATGAACCGGTGGATCGTGCTGGCCCTACCCGTCGGGGGCGTCTCGGAGGGCGACGACGACGCGCGTACGCTCGTGGAGATCCAGGGCACCGCCGAGGAGGCTCAGGCCGCTCTGACGCACGCGGTGAACACCCTGGACGGCCGTGTGCGCAGGGCGCGTCGGCGGGAGATCTTCCGGTGCTCCGACCGGTCGTACTTCGTCCGTCTCCACTTCCGTACGGTGACTCAGGAGTTCCTCGTCCAACTGGGCGAACTGGTCCACGACTCCGCGTCGCTCCCCCAGGCCCAGCCGTACCTCTGAGAGACCTGGACGCCCGACACGTGAGGAGCTCTCTGGCCGCCATGCCGACGCAAGCATTCCGGCCTGTCGGTGTCCGGGCGAGAGGGTGACACGGTGAGCGATGGCGATGAGGCGGCGGGCGTCGGCCCGTTGACGCTGGCCTGGGTGAAGCGCCGGCTGGAGGCCGGTGAACGGATCGTCGAGGTGCGGACGTTGCACGGTGGCATCACGGCCGAGGTGCGGAGACTGAGGATCGCCACGCGGGACGGAGGCACGCGCGATCTGGTGCTGCGCATCTTCGCCGACCCGGGCCACGGTGAGCGTGCCGAGGACTGGCTGACCAGGGAGGCTCGCGCCCTGGGCGTGCTCGCGGGGACCGGCGTGCCGGCGCCTGTGCTGGTCGCGGGCGACGGCCCGCCGCCGCTGCGCTTCCGACCCGCGGATATGCTCGCGCCATGCGACGACAGGGGAGTTGGGTCAAGGCGGCCCGCTGGCTGGCGATTTGGGCCGCGTTCACCGTCTTCATGCGCTTGGCCACCGGCCTCGCGGACGTCTACCGGGGCTGGCTGGTCACCGCGGTGACGTCCGCCTCGGTGGTGGGCTGCTGGTACCTGGTCACGTGGGTACGGTCCCGCGGGGAGCGCCGAGCCGAAGCGCGGTAGGCGGGACGCCGGGCGACCGGCGTAAGGAGGACGGGCCGGAACGCGACGCGGGTCGCGCACCGGCCCGTCCCCTTCCCGCCGCCGGAACGGCTGCGCGGGTGTCAGAAGCGCATCGCGTACGAGATGCGCCGCCGCAGGGACTTGACCCGCTGGGCCTCGTGGAAGCGGGCGTCCTGTTCCAGGACGCGGGTGGCCTCGCGCACCTTGGCACCGGCCCGCTCGATCGCCTCGTCGAGCGGCATGACCAGGGGCAGCCCGAATATCTCGACGATCCGTTCCACGCGCTCCCGGACGCTGCCGCCCACCACGTGGTACGGGATCTCCAGTTCCTCCAGGGTCTCGATCAGCAGTTCGTCGGACATCCTGCGGAACGGTTCGGAGACCGGCCGGTGGCCGTCGGCCTTCATCGCGAACTCGACCGGCAGATGGACGTAGGCGTCGTAGATCCGCTTGGCGCGGGCCTTGGCCACCGCGCCGTACGCGTCCATGTACTGGCGGTAGAACCGCTTCACCGGCAGTCCGGCGACGTTCTTGGCCGTGCGCACGAACAGGTTGGCGCCGGGGTTGATGCCGACCCGCATGCGGGCCTCGCCGTAGATCCATTCGTGGATCACGGAGCCGTCGGAGATGAAGGGCCCTTCGCCCGCCTCGTTGTGGATCCGTTCCTCCAGGCGGCGCAGACCGAGCATCGTCAGTTCCATCGCGCTCAGTTCCTGGACCTGCTTGCCCGGGACGAGGTCGACGAGGATCTCGCGCGAGGTCAGCGCGTGCGTCCGGGGGATGCCCGTCGCCATCGAGAGGGTCTCGGTCGTGGTGCTCTTGCCGCTGGAGTACGTGCCCGAGATCGCCAGGTGCAGACCGCGCTGCGGGACCTCGGGGGCGGGTGCGCTCGTCGGGGCCGGGGTGCTCGTGTTCCCCATGGTGTGTTCTCTTCCCGTCGTGGATGTGCCCGGCCGGGGCCGGGGTGTGGGGTGGGCGGGTCAGCCGCCGAGGCCCAGGCCGCCGCTGACCGGCAGGACCGCTCCGGTGACGAAGCGGCCCGACTCGCCGGCGAGGTAGCGCACGGCGGCGGCGACGTCGGACGCCTCCCCCGCGCGGCCGAGCGGCGTGATGGCCAGCAGGTGCTCGCGTCGGCGGTCGGTGATGGCGCGGCTCATGGCCGTGTCGATCAGGCCGGGCGCGACGACGTTGACCGTGATGTTCCGGGGGCCGAGCTCCCAGGCGAGCGAGCGGGCCATGCCGAGCATCCCGGCTTTGGCCGCCGCGTAGTTGACCTGGCCTGGCGCGCCGTAGGCGTACGTCATGGAGGAGATCAGGACGATCCGCCCCCAGCGTGCGCGCACCATGCCGCGCACCGCGCGGCGGACGGTACGGAAGGCGCCGTGCAGATTGATGTCGACGACATCGGTGAAGTCCTGCTCGTCCATGCGCAGGAACAGGGTGTCCCGGGTGATGCCCGCGTTGACGACGAGGACCTCGACGGGCCCGTGCGCCGCCTCGGCCTTCGCGAAGGCCGCGTCGATGCTCTGCGGGTCCGTCATCTCCGCGTGGACGCCGAGCAGTCCGGCGGGCGGTGCGGTGTCGCGGTGGGTGACGGCGACGCGGTCGCCGTCCGCCGCGAGGGCGGTGGCCACGGCGAGTCCGATGCCGCGGTTGCCGCCGGTGACCATGACCGAGCGTCCCATCAACGACTCCTCCGGGTGGTGGTGCCGGGCCGGGACATCCGCCGGCCGGCGCGGGCGAGATTGCCGGTGGCGGTCTCGGCCAGCAGGCGGCCGATGTCCCACCGGCTGAGGACCGGCCCGGGGTGCTCGGCGTTCTGCGGAGGCGGCTGCTTCACCGGAGTGCCTCGCAGCCCGCCGACGCCCCGCACGGGCGGCCGCCGTCGGCAAACAGGTACTGCACGGCCGCGGCCAGGCGGTCCGCCGTCAGCGCGCTCGGCAGCAGCCGTCGGGCGAAGCGCGGGCTCCGGGGCACTCCCCGCCGTGCCTCCTCGATCAGCAGGGGCGGCAGGAGCGCCATCGGCGTACGGGACAGGGCCGCGTCGCTCTCCGCGAGGAAGCGGGCGGCGCGTTCACGGTGCGCCTGCGGCAGCCAGTCCAGGAACGGCAACCGGACCTCGACGACCTCGTCCCCGTCGTCGGGGAGGTTGTCGCCGCCGGCACCCACGAGATCGCGCACCAGCCGGCGAGGGGCGGACTGCCACTCCTCACGCAGCAGCGGCAGGCGGCTGCGGGCCTCGTCCAGCAGGACGAGCAGGGGTCGTCCGTCGTCGAGGTGCTCGCGCACAAGGGCGCGCTGTGCCTCGTCCGGCCACAGTCCCGTCGGGATCCATTTCCTCCTTCCCGGCCCGACGGCGGGCTCGTTCCAGAGCACGCGGGCGGGTCCTTCGAGTATGACGAGCACGTCTCCCGATCGGAGCATGGGCGTGAAGCGCATGATGTGTTTCCCCCGTTTGATCCACCACGAAATATGCGCGAAAAGAATCCGGTTCCGCGCATGCCGAATTCACCGGCCGGCCTGGCCGGGTGTTCCGGATATTCGGTCACAGGAATTTCGTGGAAAAGTTACGTGCCATTTACACGGCGGCGGGCAGGCGGTGGGCCAGCCAACAGCGTCCGCCGATACCGGCGAAGTCGTCGACCGCCAGTTCCGCGGTGCGCCAGAGCGCGTCGCCCATGGGCAGGAGCCGGCTGCTCGCGGTGCGCACGGTCGGCACGAAGCTGCGCCCCAGGGGGCGCACCGGCGTCCGCGCGTTCACGACGAAGCGCCGCATCCAGAGGGTGTCGCTGTCGCCTCTCGCCAGGCCGTCCTGTGCGTAGAGCAGGATCTGGGCGAGCTGGGCCACGCCCACGATCGCGTCGACCAGGGAGACCGAGGGGCCGTACGCCGCTTCGGCTCCGCAGGTGTCCGGGGCCGCTTCCGCGTCCCCGGCGACGACGTGCCGCAGCACGCGGACCTCTTGGCGGTCCAGGTCGACGCGGACCTGTTCGGCGTGCTGCTCGCGCCGCTTGTAGCCCTTGCCGTAGTGACGCGTGTGCGCGGGCCCGAGAGCCTGCTTCTCGTCGTCGTAGCCGGCCGGACCGCCCGGGGCGCCGTCGCCCCGGCCGTGCGCGAGTGTGCAGCGGACCTTGAGCCGTCCGACCTGGAACGCGAAGGTGCTGGCCAGTTCCGGGTCCTGGGCGGACGACCCCTCGACGGTGAGGAGCCTGCCCCGCACGGGAAAGCCGGAGAGCTCCTCGTGGGGGCTGCTGCCGGCCCGTACGTCGGCGTGGCGCAGCCAGATCGTGCGCCGCTCGGCCGGACTCAGGCCGAAGGCCCTGGCGAGATGGACCTCCGCCAGATTGGCGGCGAGGACCAGCGCGTCGATGCTGCTGAGGTGCGGCCGCAGATCGCCGGCACCCGACTTGCGCGACCAGTCGCGCGGGTAGCCGAGCGTGCCGCGCGCGGAGACGAGCGCGCCCGGCAGGGGGCTCCCGTCGGTGGTGATGTCGGTGAGGGTCTGCGTGACACGCTTGTATCCGTTGCCGAAAAAGCGCGAGCTGCCCGACCCGAGGCAGCTTTCCAGAGATGCGTAGAGTAACTCCTTGTCACTCTTGCCGTTCTCTATGAAATTCATTCCCCGTTGAACCCCCCGTGCCCGGATCGCACGACCCGGACAAAAAAAGACTAACATGGGTCAGGTCGGGGAGAAAGCGCGACACGACGGGGCGCGACACGCTCCATAGATCGATCAAAGGATTTATCGGAAGGGGATTCAGTAATTCCAGTTCGAATTCGATCGCCCCGCACGCGATCTTTTCCGATCACCCGCACGCGATCTTTTCACTCGCAGGCGATCACGCGCGGCCAGCGGTCGGCGAGCAGGTCACCGAGGAGGGCGCGCAGCCGCTCGCGGTCCTCCGCGGGTACGGCCTCCAGGAACTCCCGCTCCACGGCGTCCACGGCCCGCCCCGCACGCTCCAGGGCCGCCCGGCCCTCGTCCGTCAGGCGCAGGATGTAGCGCCTGCGGTCCGCCGGGTTGCGCCGCCGCTCCACCTGGCCGGCCCGTTCCATCTCGTCGACGAGGGCCACCATGGTCGTGGGGTCGAGGTGGAGCAGCCGGCTCAGGTCCTGCTGGGACAGGCTCAGATCGCTCTCCAGCGCGGCGAGCACGTAGAAGTAGCGCAGGCGCATGCCCTGCTCCGCGAGCGCGCGCTCGGCGTCCTCCATGAGGATCGCGCCCGCCTTGTTGAGCAGGTACCCGGTCCTGCGGACGAGCGGGAAGTCGAACCCCGCGGACTGCGCCGGGGTGGGTGTCGCCTGTGTCATGCGGATCCTGTCCCCTTCTCGCCCGGTCGCCGCTCTCCGCGGCACCACCGCGCTCCGCGGCCGCCGAAGCGTCCGGCGCCGGCTGCCTGCTGACAGCCGCCGGTCGCCGAGTCCCTCGGTCGCGCCGAACATCCCGGTGCCGATCGTCGGCCGTACAAAGCGTACTGGCGGTGGTACCCGGCTCCAAGGCCGGTACCACCGCCGGTCGTCCGGTGCGGCCGCTCACCCGCACCCCGACCCCGCCGGACCGGCGCTACCGCTCCCCGCCGGAGCGCACGGACTCCGCCGCGGACAGCCCCTCGGTACCGGCCTCGCCGAGCGGAACGCCGTGCCCGCCGGGCGTGTTCCCGGCTTCGCCCCGCGCGCTCTCGTGCAGATCGCGCGTACGGATGAAGAGGAAGCCCACGAGCGAGCCGGCCAGAGCGACGGCCGCGCACACGAACATCACGTCGGTCAGTCCGTCCACGAAGGCGGTGCGGGCCGCCGCCTCGAGCGCGGGGGCCATCGCCCTCGGCGCCCGGCCGATGGCCTCGGTCCCGCCGCCGGCCGCGACGGCCTCACCGAACTCATGCGCCGAAGCGCCGAGTCGGCGCCCCGCCGCGGACGTGGCGAACAGCTCGCTCACCCGGCTCTGGAACGCCGCGCCGAAACCGGCGATGCCGATCGCGACGCCCACCTGCTGGAACGTCTCGTTGATCCCGGAGGCCATGCCCGCCTTGGCCGGCTCGACGACGGCGATGGACAGGGACGCGCGCGGCGGGTTGAACAGCCCCATGCCGAGGCCGATGCCGAACATGCTGGGCAGCAGCGCGGTCCAGGCCGTGTCGGGTCCGGTGAGCGCGACGAGTCCGAGGCCGAGCGCGATGAGCGCGAGGGAGGTCCCCATCAGCAGGCGCTGCGGCACGCGCGTGGTCAGCGACCCCGCGACCGCGGCGGCGACGAACAGCGTCCCGGTCAGCGGGAGGAACCGCAGTCCGGTCTGCCACGGCGAGAACGCCAGCACGTTCTGCACGTACGACACGAGAAGGAAGATCGCCGACATCGTCGCGGCGGCGCACACCAGGGTCACGACCGACACACCGTTGAAGGTCGTGTTGCGGAACAACGCGAGCTGGAACATGGCCCGTTCGCCGCGGCTCCGCTCGACGAGGGCGAAGACGACGAGCAGGACGGCGGAGGCGGCGAACATGCCGACGATGGGGGCGCTGCCCCACCCCTCGGCCTCGCCGCGCAGCAGGGCGAGGACGAGCAGCGTGAGCGCGCCGGTGAAGATCACCATGCCCCACCAGTCGACGGCGACGGCCGACCCGGCGCGGGACTCACGCATCCGCAGCCCGCTGACGGCCAGGGCGACCAGGCCGACGGGGACGTTCACCAGGAAGATCCAGCGCCAGCTGAGCCCGTCGGTCAGCGCGCCCCCGATGAGCGGTCCGAAGGCGATGGAGAGCCCGACGACTCCCCCGAAGATCCCGAAGGCCTTGCCCCGGTCGTCCCCCTGGAACTCCTGCCCGATCAGCGCGGGGCCGACGGCGAACAGCACGGCCCCGCCGAGGCCCTGGACGCCGCGGGACAGGGACAGCGTGACGACGTCGTTCGCGAGCCCGCAGGCCAGCGACGCGAGCACGAAGACGACGAAGCCCACGTTGAACACGCGCTTGCGGCCCAGCCGGTCCGCCAGCGAACCGGCCGTCAGGAGCACCGCGGCGAGCCCGAGGGCGTAGGCGTCGAGCACCCATTGCAGTGAGGTGAAGCTCGCATCGAACGCGTCCCTGATGTCGGGCAGGGCCACGTTCACCACGGTGAGGTCGAGCAGGAGCATGAAGGTGGCCACGCACACCACGGCCAGGGTCCAGCCCCGTCCGCCGGCCGGTGTCGTTCGTCCGGACATCGTTCCCCCGAAATCTGGATGATCAAGAACCTAAATCATCGAATTTCCAACGATCCGAGAAGATACGAATCGGCCGGAGGCCTGTCAACGAAGGCCGCACATCTCGGCCATGATCCGTCCGGCGGACATGAGCGGGCGCGACCGTCCGGGACGGAAGGGCCTCGCGTACGGGGGCAGCGGCCGGTGCGCCCCGGGCCCGCCGGCCGCCCGCGGAGTGCGCACCCGCGCGATGAACTGGGCGGACTCGGTCGCGTCACCGGCGCGCACGGGTGCGGCGAGGACTACGGGCGGGCGGCGATCGCCGTCGGTGGCGGGTCCGCCCGGGCGGCTCCCGGCGCCGTTCCGCGCACCCGGTACCAGCGGGCGGGCACAGCGGCGGGGCGGCTGTGGTTGGCCGGCAATGGCCGTTCCGCTCAGTGCCCCGGGCAGGACGGGCGCGTCAGGATGCGCCAGCATCTCCGGGTGCCGCCGGGAACGCCGGTGCCGTAGAGGCGCGAGGCGCCCCCCAGGGCGCGCGCTACCCCGTCACGGGATCGGGTGCGTGCTCGAAGGCGCCGCCACACGCGCGAGAGCAGCACGGCCGCCGGTGCCTCGTCGGCGGGCTGCGAACCGCGTCCGCCCCCGCATACGCGGGAAGTAGTCCGCCCCCGCATACGCGGGCAGCAGGTGCCGGTCACCGAGGACGCCTCGGACCGAGCCGCCGTACGCTCACGGCCCGGTGGACGTCACCGGGGTTCTTCCGCCAGCTTCTTCATGCCGAGCAGAGTGGCTTCCATGCCCGCGCGCAGTTCCCGCTGCCGGAAGGCGATGATCTCCTCCTCGCGGTCGGGCCGGCGCTCCAAGGCCAGGGTGACCCCGCTGCGGCCCGGTCCGATGAGCACCGACTGGCGCAGCAGGGTGGCGTCGCCGTCGGCCTCCAGCTCGTAGCGCCAGGTGGCCATGGCCTTCGCCGGGTCCAGCGTCGGCTCGCCGTACCGGCCGTCCGCGTCGGTGACGGCCCAGGCGAACACCCTCGGCTCGTCCAGCTCGACGACGTGGGACACGGTACGCCACTCACCGAGCGCCTCGTGGCGGTTGTGGCCCTCGAAGCGGGCCCCCGGCGCCGGCCGGTCCGCACCGTCGAGCCAGGAGACGCGCTGGAGTTCCGGACTGAGCCGGGCGGCAAGGCCGATGTCCGTCACCAGCGCCCAGACCCGCGGCGCGGCCGCCTCGATCCGGACATCGCAGTGCACGCCCGGCCCGTCGGTGAATCGCATACGTCCCCCTGTGTCGCCCGTGTTCCGATCATCCACGAGGTGGATCCACGGCCGCAATGTGACGGTGGCTACCAAGAGCGATGAAGTCCTCTTGAGGGGAAAGGAGTTGATGCGAAGGCTCCGTCCCGAGTGGAGGACGGACGCGGGGCGGGGACGTTCGGCCGTCGCACCGGGGGCGAGCGGGAGGGGTGCACGGCACGGCACGGACCGGCGAGGTCACAGCCTCGCGGTGAGCACCGGAAAGAACTGTTGTCGTTTGACAACTATGGCCGTCAGGCAACAAAGTAACGGGGTCGCACCGTACGGGGAAGGATCCACAATGTTCCGGTGGGCGGAGACAGCTCCGTGCGCCAGTCGTCCGAGCCTCGGCATGCCGAGGCGATCGGCGGCCCGGCCCTGCGTTCAGGCGGTCTGGTCCCCCGCGTCCGCGGCGGTGTCGTGTATCTGTGACGCCGCCGTGTCGCAGAACGACTCCAGCCCCTCCAGGAGCGCGGTCCGCTTGGCGGCGGGCATCAGCTCCAGCACCGCCTGCAGCTCCCGCTCACGGCGTTCCCGCAGGTCATCGAGGAAGGCACGGCCGCGGTCGCTGAGGTGCAGCCGCACCTCGCGGCGGTCGGCGGGACTGATGACACGTTCCACGAAGCCGGCCGCCACCAGCCTGTCGCAGAGCCGACTGGTGGACGGGGGCGTGGAAGCGAGAGAGTCTGCGAGTGTGCGCAGATTGATGCCGTCCTGGTGTTCGAGCATCAGGAGCACACGCATCTGGGACGGAGAAGCCGGTGCGGTCGAGGCACGGCCCCACAGGACTTCCAGCAGCTCCACAGCCGTCAAGGTCACTCTCGCGACCTCGACGGGCTCGGGGCGGGGGCGGAAGACAGTCACCGTCACACTCTCGCAGGCACTTGGGACGCCTGCCAGCGTACTAGGTGCCGGTAGTGGCAAAGGATGGACCGGACGGCCCGGCGCGGCAAGACCCGGGTGGTCACCTCGCCTGGGCGAGGTCCGTGTGCGTCCGTCGAGGGATTGGTCTCTTTAGCATCGTGAACAGATTTGTGTCCGCCGAGCGCGCCCTGCGCACGGCGGCCCCGCACGAGTTGCTCGACGCCGTGCGCCACGTGCTCACACAGGAGTACGCGGCCCGGGCCGTCGAATTGTTCATGGCCGACTACGGCCTCACCGTCCTGCAGCCGGTGTCGGTGCTGCCGCACACAGCGGACCCGGTCTCGGTGCACAACAGCCCCGCAGGCCGCGCCTTCGGCGCCCAGGAACCGTTCGTGGAGGTGGCCCGGGGCGGACCTGTCCGCGTCCATCTGCCGGTCACCGTGCGCGGCGACCGGCTGGGCGTCCTCACGGTCACCCTTCCCGGCGAGGAGCGCGTGCCCGACCTGCTGGGCGAGCTCACGGACATCGCCGAGGTGCTCGGCCACGAGGTGGTGGTGGCCGAGCGCGACACGGACGTGTACCTCCAGGCGAGGCGCAAGGACCGGCTGACCCTGGCCGCCGAGATGCAGTGGCAACTGCTTCCCGGCCGCTCCTGCTCGCAGCCCGAGTACGAACTCGGCGCGCAGCTCGAACCGGCGTACGCGATCTTCGGTGACAACTTCGACTGGTCCGTCTCGACGGACCGCCTCATGCTCTACGTCACCAACGGCATGGGCGAGGGCATAGAGGCCTCCCTGCTGACGAACCTCGCCATCAACGCGCTGCGGAACGCCCGGCGGGCCGGGATCGCCATCGACGACCAGGCGGCCCTGGCCGACCAGGCGGTGTACGCCCACTACCAGGGGCGGTGCTACCTGTCGGTGCTGATGCTCGACTTCGAGCTCGGGACGGGCCGGGTCAAGGTGGTGGACGCCGGGTCCCCGCAGCTGCTGCGGCTGCGGGACGGGGTGGTCGAGCGCGTCGTCTTCGACGCGCAGCTCCCGCTGGGCATGTTCGAGGAGACCGACTACGTCACCCAGGACTTCGTCGCCGAGCCGGGCGACCGCCTGGTCTTCGTCAGCGACGGGGTGTACGCCGTAGCCTCTCCAGGGGGCGAGGCGTACGGGGACAACGCCCTGGCCCGGGCGATCCTGTCCACCCGCCTGCTGCCCGCCGCCGAGGTGCCGCGTGCCATCCTGCGCGAGCTGACCGGGCATCGTGGCAGGTCAGCCCCCAAGGACGACGCGTTGGTGGTCTGCCTGGACTGGCACGGACGCTGAGCCGTCGGCGACGGCCCGGGGATGTGTCGATGCTGTGTCGATTCCCGGGCGGACGCAGTGTGAATGCTTGTCATGTGACAATGATTGTTGCGGTTGTGCCGGCCTTGGCACAGCCGCGAGTTCTTGAGGGAGACGATGCAGGTGCTGGAGCAGGCAGCGGCCGATCCGGCGGCGCGGGAGCTGGGAGCATTCCTGGAGCGCCGCCGCGAACAGATCGCCCAGCGATGGGCGGACGCCCCGCTCTTCAGCACCGTCTTCACCGTCTCCCGGGACGAGGCCGTCGAGGCCTGCAAGACCGTCGTGGACGCCCTGTCCGGGGTGGCTGCGAACGGCCGGCTGGAAAGTGTCACGGACCCCGGCTTCGACTCGGTGCGCGAGCAGCTGGGGCGCATGGCCTCGTCCCGGGCCCGCAGGGGATTCACTCCGGCGCAGATAGCGGACGAGGCCGCGGAACTGCGGCGGACCGCCGCCGAGCTGCTGGAGGGCGAGGCCCAGGGCCTGTCCGCTCCCGAGGCGCACGACATGCTGGTGGCGCTGACCGTCCTGATGGGGACGCTGCGTCTGGTCATCATGGAGACGACCGTCAACGCCGGCGAGGAACTGATCGCGCGGCAGCAGCTCCAGCTGCTCGAAGTGGCCACCCCCGTGATCAGCCTGTGGGAGGGCATCATCGCGGTGCCGCTGATCGGCACGCTGGACAGCGCCCGCAGCCAGGTGGTCATGGAGTCGCTGCTCCAGGCCATCGTGGAGCAGCGGGCCCGCTACGCGATCCTCGACATCACGGGCGTCCCCACGGTCGACTCGCTCGTCGCGCAGCACCTGATGAAGACGGTCGCCGCGGCGCGGCTGATGGGCGCCGAGTGCGTCGTCTCCGGTATCCGCCCCGCCATCGCGCAGACCATCGTGCACCTCGGCATCGACCTGAGCTCCGTGCTCACCCGCAGCTCTCTGGCCGACGCCCTGGCCTACGCGCTCGCCGAGCAGGGCATCGAGGTCTCCCGCAACGCGGCCGGCGCGAGCCTGCGATGACGATGCCCGTTCCGGGTGACCCGGCGGCGCTGCCGGTCCTGACCCTGGGGAACGTGCTGCTGATCACCCTCCAGGGAGATCTGCACGACAGCATGGCCGAGCGCCTCCAGCAGAACATCACCGAGCGCGTCTCCCACAGCCGGGCGAGCGGTGTGGTCATCGACGTCTCCGGCGTCGAGATCGTGGACTCGTTCCTGGGCCGGGTCATCGCGGAGATCGCCGCCAGCGCCCGTCTGATGGCCGCCCGTACGGTGCTGTGCGGGATGCGGCCCGCCGTGGCGATCACTCTGGTCGAGCTGGGTCTCACCCTGCCCGGTCTGGAGACCGCGCTCGACGCCGAGCGGGCCCTCGAACTCCTTCAGCGGCACACCGCCGCGGCCGCCCCGGCCGCACGTGAGGGGTGCAGGTGACTCCGGCCTCCTCCGACCCTGGCGTCGGGACGAGCCTGCGGATCGGCTCGGACGCGGACCTCGCGTGGGTCCGGCACCAGGTGCGGCAGTTCGCGGCCGAGCTCGGTTTCGGGCTCGTGCAGCAGACGAAACTGGTCACCGCGGCCAGCGAGCTGGCCCGCAACACGCTCGTCCACGGCGGTGGAGGGCAGGTGGGCATCACTCCGCTGCGCAACGGCCGTACGCAAGGGCTTCGGCTGGCGTTCAGCGACTCCGGCCCCGGCATCCGCGACATCGAGCTGGCGACGACCGACGGCTACACCACCGGGGGCGGTCTCGGGCTGGGCCTGAGCGGAGCCAGGCGGCTGGTGGACGAGTTCGCCATCGACACCGAGCCGGGCCGGGGCACCGTCGTCACCGTCGTCGCCTGGGTCACCGGCGTACCCGCGGCCCGTCCGGGGCTCGGATGACACGCGTCTGGGACATCCCGGTGCACGACTCCACCCGCGTGCGCGACGTCCGGGTGGCCACCGAGGCGGCCGGCGCCCATGCCCGTCTCGACGGCCACCGCACCGCGGTCGCCGCCCTGGTGGCCACGGAGCTGGCGACGAATCTGCTCAAGCACGCCGGTGGCGGCCGTCTGGTGATCCAGCTCGTCGGCCATCCGGACCCGGGCGCCCCGGGGCACGCGGTGCAGCTCGTCGCCCTCGACCACGGTCCCGGCATCCCCGATGTCGCCGCCGCCCTGCGCGACGGCTTCACCACCAGCGACGCGTCGCTCGGCGCCGGTCTGGGCACCTGCCGGCGCGTCTCCAGCACCTTCGACCTGTACAGCGGCCCCCGCGGCACCGTCTCGGTGGCGCGGATCGGCCAGGACCCGGACCGGCCGAGCACCCGGCCGGCCTTCCTGACCGGAGGGGTCAACGTCCCCCTCGCCCGGGGCGAGCACTCCGGGGACGACTGGAGCCGCGTCCGCGCGGGCTCCCGGCTGACCCTGCTGCTCGCCGACGGCCTCGGACACGGCCACAAGGCCGCCGAGGCCTCCGGTGCCGCGGTCGAGGAGCTGCGCCGTGTCGGACACCTGGCACCCGCGGAGATCCTGCGTCACCTGCACCCGGCGCTCCGGCCCACCCGCGGGGCGGCCGTGGCCGTGGCCCAGCTGGACACGGAAGCCGGGGAACTCGAGTTCGCCGGGGTCGGCAACATCGGCGCACGCCTGCACAGCGACGGCGCCTGGGACCACCTGGTCTCCCACCCCGGCATCGTCGGCGCCCAGTTCCCGGCGACCGTCCCCGTGCGCCGCCTGCCCTGGAGGCCGGACAGCCTGCTCGTCCTGCACAGCGACGGACTGCCCAGCCGGTGGGTGCCGCCCGAGGATCCCGGACTGCTCACGCGAGACCCGGCGGTGATCGCGGCGACCGTGCTCCGCGACGCCAGCAGCGCCGCCAGCCCCGTACGCGACGACACCTGCGTGGCCGTTCTGGCGTCCGGCCCACCGCTCGGACGCCCGTGATCCGGCCGCACACCGTCACCATCACCTCGGCCGCCGAGGCCGTCCGCGCCAGGAGTTTCGCCGCGCGCGTCGTCGGCGCGCTCGGCGTGCCCGAGGTCGATCGCATCCGTTTCCTCACCGCGCTCACGGCACGGCTGCGCGAGTCTCTCGGCCGGGGCGGTACGCACCTCACGCTCACGGTCCTGCCGTCCGCGGCCGACGGGACCGTGCTCCTGCGGGCCGTGGGCGAGCCCGCCGACCGGGGCGTCGTCGGCGAGCCAGCCGGCCAAGTCGTCGTCGGCGAGTCCGCCGGCCAAGGGCGGGACCGGACAGCGCCCTGGCGGCTCGCTCTCACCTGCCCGGGCCCAGCACCCCGCGCGCTGCCCTCGTACGGGCCCGCGGACGGCGCACAAGGCACTCTGGACGACTGCGCGAACCCGGACGGCGCCTACGAGGCACCGGACGACGTCCGCCTCGCGGAAGCGGTCCTGGCCGCCGACGAGGAGGCCGCGGTGCTCGTCGGCCGGCTCGACGACACGGAGAGCCAGCTGCGTCTGCACCTGGAGGAGCTGCACCAGACCAACCAGGGCGTCCTGGCCCTGCACGCCGAGCTGGAGGCCGCCGCGCAGGCCCAGCGCGATCTCCTCGTCGCCGAACGGGCCGCGCGGGGCGAGGCGGAGAAGGCGCGGGGTCTGCTGACCTTCCTCGCCGACGCCAGCGCCGCCGTGACCGCGTCCCTCGACCAGGAGGACATCCTCCGGCGCCTTCCCGGCCTGCTCGTGCCCGAGTACGCGAGCGACATCGACGTGTGGCTCTTCGACGAACCCGCCGAGGGGAACGGCGCCCGCTCCGCCGCCGCGGTCACCGCCGCCCGCCTCGGCCGTCCGCAGCACGCGGGACCGCACCCCGCCGCCCTCCCGGGCATCGACGATCTCCCGCCCTCGGCGCTGTCACCCGACCGGCCGCTGCTGTGCATCCCGCTCACCGGGCGCGGCACCTCGGGTGTGGTGACGCTGACCGCGCCGGAGAGCGGCTTCGACGAGGGCACGAGCGTGATGCTGGTCGAGCTGGCCCGCCGTACGGCCATCGCGCTGGACAACGCCCGTCAGTACGAACAGCACCGGGACACCGCCGTAGCCCTGCAACGGGCCCAGCTCACCGAGCTGCCCCCGACCGAGGAGGTGCGGCTGGCCGCGCGTTATCTGCCCGCCACCCGGGGGCTCAACATCGGCGGCGACTGGTACGACGCCTTCCCCCAGCCCGACGGCAGCCTGCTGACCGTCATAGGGGACGTCACCGGACACGGGCTGCGCGCCGCCGTCATCATGGGTCAGCTGCGCACCGCGCTGCGGGCCTATGCCGTCGAGGACGACAGTCCGGCCCGGATCCTCACCCGCCTGCACCGTATGCTGCGCCATCAGCAGCCGGACCTGTACGCGACCGCGATCATCGCCCGGTTCCGGCCCGGCGACCCCCACGTCGTCTGGGCCGCCGCCGGACACCCGCCCGCCGTGGTGCGCGCGCCCGGGGGCGACGTGCGCGTCCTGAACACCCGGCCGGGCGTCATGCTGGGCGTACCCCTCCCCTTCGAGTACACCGACCACACGGCCGAGCTGCCGGCCGGCTCGACCCTCGTCATGTACACCGACGGTCTCGTGGAGCGCCGGTCCCTCGGCATGGATCCGGGGATCGAGCTGCTCGGCGAGACCCTGGCCGCGTTCGGCGACTCCGAGCTGGAGAACCTGGACGACTGCGCGGAGTCCCTGCTCAAGCCGCTGGTCCACGACTCCGAACGGGAGGACGACGTCTGCTTCCTCCTGTGCCACGTCCTCCCGGCCGAGGGCGGGGCGCCGTAGTCCACCTGGACGGCGGAGCGGTACGGCGAGGAGGTCACCGCCGAGGCGCTCGACGGCCCGTCCGGCATCGCGTTCCGGCGGGTCGGTCACCGGCCGCGCGGCGCGCCACCCAGGCCACGGTCACCACCGCCAGCGGCATCAGCAGTACGAAGTAGCCGATGAGCCGCCAGGTGCAGGAGTTGTGGACGAGCGACTGCAGCGACTTGGCCAACCGCCACGAAGCGACCGGCGCCGGCAGCCCGTCGAGCTCCAGTCCGCAGGTCACGGCGAACCGGGCGCGCTCGGCGGCGGCCAGCCGGAACATCGCCCACCCCGCCGCCACCGTGAGCGGCAGGCCCACCAGGCCGGCCGGCGCCAGGCAGACGGCGACGACCAGCACGACCAGCACGGCCAGTCCCGCCAGCGCCACCAGACCGTCGAGCGCCAGGTGGATCGACGCCCGCCAGAGCGCGGGGGAGGTCAGCGCGCGCAGGGGATTGCCCGGCACCACCTCTCGGGGTGGCCGGGCGTCCGTCCGGGCTCTGCCGGTGGCACGGCCGGCGATGGTCTCGGTCAACTGCTTCGGACCCGCTCTCGTGGGCAGAGCGGGCGGCGACCAGGTCACCGTCCGCGCCTCGATTCGACAAGGGGACGGTACCCAGCCCGGCCACCCGTCGGCAGCAGGGCGAGCCCACCGGTGGAGGGTAGGGTTTACCCCCCGTCCGGCCGATGGGTTCACGCTGCCGACCCGGCGCCGCCCGGTGCGACATCGTGAGGACATGACCGATCGACACGCGAACGCCGCCTGCCGCCCCTGCCCGGCCGGCAGGACCGACGACATCGAGCAGTTCCTCGTGCGCTACGGGGACACCATCGACGACCGGGTCGCCGAGATGGTCGAGGAGATCCTCGGCGAGCAGCTGAGGCGGTACCGGCGCGACGTCGTGCTGCCGGTCGGCGTCGTGCTGCCGGCGGCCGCGGCCGTTTCGCCGGCGCTTATGTGGTGGAGCCCGTGGACAGTCCCCCTGGTGTGGACCGCCGCCTCCGCCATCTGCGTGTCGCTGTCACGGACCGCCCGGATCCTGCGCCGCTCGTGACGGGCCCGGCCGCGGGGGCGGGCCACGCACCAGCCGGATCGTCCGCGTACCAGGCGTACGCGGGCGGTCCGGCCGCGCGGCGAGGTGCCGTGCCGGACGCCGCGGCCCCGGAAAGACCGGGGAGACCGGGGAGACCGGGGAGACCGGGGAGACGCTCCCTAAGGCACCTGCGGCGGCCGGGGGCGCGGTTCGTCCTGGGCGGAGGCGAAGGCCTTCATGCCCCGGACGAGCGCCGACCGGTCCGCGGGTTCCATGGACGCGAGCACCCCGGCCAGGGCCTGGATCCTGAGGCGGGCCACGTCGTCCAGGACACGGCGGCCACGGCTGGTCAGCCTCAGCCGCACCTCACGACGCGTGCGGGGGTGCAGCGTGCGCTCCAGCATCCCCGCCGCCTCCAGGCGGTCGCAGAGGCGGCTGGCGGCGGGGGGCTGGATGTCCAGGCGGTCGGCGAGGCCGGTGAGGTTCGTCTCCGGCGCCGTCTCCAGGGCCCGGAGCGCCCGCAGCTGATGGACCGACAGCCGCGCGGCCGCCTCCTGGGCGGGCAGGGACCACAGGCCCACGAGGCGCTCCACCGCGTCGGCGATCTCGAGCGCGCCCGCACCCGCATCGTCGGCCGGGCCCTCGGCGCGGCCGTCGCCGGGAAGAATCACGTGCACATCACTTTCGTCGGGTTCGGCTGCCGCGGGTACAGCCTGTACTGCATCGCTGTACCCGGCGAGCCGGCGCGCAAGCGGTGTGCGTACCGTCCTCCGTGCCGGCCCGGCAGCCCGGTGCACGGGCACGTGGCACCCGGGGTGCGCTGCGGTGCCCGGACCGGGGCGGTCTCACAGGAAGCGGCGGATCGGGGTGACCGCGGCTTCCTTGGCTCGCTGGAGTACCGCCCGCCGTCTCCAGCGCGTGAGGTCGATGTCCGTGCTGCGCTCCAGGTCCGCGTCGTAGTCACGGTCGAGCGACGCGGTGAAGTCCTCGTCCAGCACGGCGAGCATGACCTCCTCGTCGTGGTCCATCGAGCGGCGGTTGAAGTTCGTCGATCCGATGAGGGAGGCGACCGAGTCCACGGTGATGATCTTCGCGTGCATCATCGTCGGCTGGAACTGCCGGATGCGCACTCCGGCCTCCAGCAGACGCGCGTAATGACGCTGGCCGGCGAGCTGACAGGCACGCTGGTCGGTGTGGGGGCCGGGAAGCAGGATCTCCACCTGCACACCGCGACGCGCGGTCGCGCACAGCAGGTCGATGAAGTAGTCGTCGGGCGCGAAGTAGGCGGTGGCCAGGCGGAAGCGTTCCTCGGCGGAGTTGAGCATGACCCGGATCAGGGTCTGCATGTCCTGCCAGCCGATGCTCGCGGAGCCGCGCACGACCTGCACCACCGCCGAGCCGGCCTGGGGGTGTTCCGTGAAGCGGTCGCGGTCGTCGAAGAGTTCGTCGTGCGACTCCGCCCAGTTCTGCGCGAACGCGGCCGCCACGCCGTCCACCGCCGGACCGCGCACCTGTACGTGGGTGTCGCGCCATTCGCCGGCGTCGCGGGCGTCGCCGCACCATTCCTCGGCGATGCCGACGCCTCCGGTGAAGGCGGTGTGCTCGTCGACGATGAGGGCCTTGCGGTGACAGCGGTGGTTCTGCCGGAACGGCGACAGCCACGCGGGTTTGCGGAACCAGGCCACCTGGACGCCCGCCCCGGTCATGAGGTCCAGCAGTTCCGGCTCGATCTCCTTGGCGCCGAAGCCGTCGAGCAGCAGTCGTACGCGTACGCCCGAGCGGGCGCGGTCGGCCAGGGCGACGGCGAAGTCGCGGGCGATCCGGCCGCGCCAGTACACGAACGTCATCATGTCGATGGTGTGCCGGGCGGACCGGATCGCCCCGAGCATGGCGGGGAAGATCTCGTCGCCGTTGCGCAGGGGCAGCAGTTCGTTGCCTTCGGTCGCGGCGACGCCGATGAGCCGCTCCAGCCGGCGGCGCAGCCGCTGCTTGCGTGCCGCCGTGTCGGGCACGGGTCCGCGAGCGGGGGTCTCCGGTGCATCGTCGAGTATCACGCCGCTTCTCCCACCGAGCCATGAGGACATGAGGTCACGGGCCGCTGCGGCGGCCCGACCATGCGGATGCCCGGTCCGCACCGCCTCACTCCAGCGACCTGGTCCGCCGCGGCGCCCTCCCGCGGGCGGGGCGTCGCGGCGTACTCCCGCGGGCCGTGCATCGGGGCGTCCTCGTCATGGCCGCGCATCGCGGCGTTCGCTCGGTGGCCGCGCATCTGGGGGCCCGCCGGGCGTCCGGGCTTCGGCCGCCGGGCATCCGGGCGTCGGCGGGTCTCCGCGTGTCGGTACAAGGCGCTACGCGGCCAGCGTCTCGTCGTCCTGGGTGACCGTGCGCCCTTTACGGTAGCGCTCGACCAGGGTGTCCGCCGCGTGCAGGGCGTCCGCGATGGTCTGGGTCCCGGTCATCACGCACAGCGTGTACGACGTGTCCTCCACAGCGCGGCTGGTGAAGCCCGTCGGCAGCACATCGTGCTCGATGCGGGCCTCCGCGAACCGGGCGAGCGCCTCTCGCAGAGCCTGTTCGGCCGGCACCATCATGGTCGTCCCCTCCTGCTTCGCGCGCCTCGGTCCGAGGCCGCGGCCACACGTGATCGCCCGGGCGTCCCGGGCTTCCCACAGGTGCCCCGCGACAGGAGGTCTACACCTGCGACCGCGCGTCACCCGCCCCTCGGTCCCCCGGGGGCGCACGGCCGGCGGCCGGATCCCGGCCGTACCGGGGCCTTGTGTCCGTGCCGCGCCCAGCACGGCGGGGGCGGAACCGCAACCGCGTCCGTACCTGCGGTGACGTGCGTCGGGCGGGCGTCAGGCGGAGCTCTGGTCCTCCGTCGGAGCGGAATCCTCCTCGTCCACGCCCTCCTGGGACGATGGCGGGAACAGACGGTTCTCGAACCCGTCCAGGCCGAACATCATCAGTGCGAGGAGTACCGGTACTAGCAGAGCCAGAGCGATCACGATGCCTCCTGACCGAGCAGTGAGGAACGTCGCCGCTGCGCAGTGGCGGACTTTCAGGATGAGCCGAACGAGGGAATTCCGCATCCGCAGGCCGGGTCCGCCGTGCCGGCCGCGGAGTCCTGGGTCTCCGCGGCCGGGGTCAGAACTCGAGATCCAGGTAGTCGATGTCGTTGATCGCGACGTCCGAGAGTCCCGTGGCGCGGATGCCGCCGTCCTGGAAGTAGACGTCCTTGAATCCCTCGGCGATGATCCCGCGCATCGCCTGGTCACCGGCCCCGGACTCCTGGGCTTCGAACAGCCGCCGGGCGTACGGCGGGGGGAGGTGCACGGTGAGGCGGCGGAACCGGCCGTCGTCGGTCGTGCCGACGGGCGCGGTGTAGCCGAAGCGGGCGCGGGTCTCCACGGTGATCCCGCCTGTGGTGGCCGCCTGCTTCTGCCGGCGCCTGCGCACCTGCGGCTGCCAGCGCGACCGTACGGCGGCGTCGATCTTGTCGGCGATGTCCTTGGGCGGGTGTCTGCGATCGCCCTTGCGGTACCGCTCCACCGTCCGCTGACTCACGCCGAGTTCGGCCGCGACGGCCCTGGTCGTCTTCAGCTGCCTCGTCAGGAAGCCGATGCGGCCCTTGAGGGTCTTGGGCGGCTCCCTCGTGAAGCCCTCCCGGTCCGCGCGCTCGATGGCGTCGCCGATCTCTCCTGCCACGCGTCAGCTCCCTTCGGGGACGTCGCCGCGCTCGCCGGGGGCGACGAGGCGGAACCGGGTGTCACATGTCCGGATGCCGATGGGGCCGCCGGTGAGGCAGGCGCTGTCGGTGATGTCTGCGGCCATCTCCTACTCGCCCTCGTCGAGCACGGCGTCGTGGCCGCCGCCCTTGATGTGCCGGGCCGGGTTGAGGCCCTGCTCCATCAGATCGACCGCCCAGGCCATCTCCTGGACGCCTTCCGGCTTGGCCAGGCCCGGCGCGGGTCCGAGGCGGAAGACGCCGGGGATCGGCTTGCCGGAGGTGCTGTAGGGCAGGAAGTCCAGCGGGGAGCGGCCGGGGCTGGGGTAGACGACGCAGTCGGACAGGACGGCGAGGGGGTACAGGCCGGTCATCTCCGCCATCTTGAACAGCTTGCGGTGCATGTTGACGCGGGCCCTGGAGATGACCGCCGCGCGGATGTCCGGACGCCAGGTCGGCCGTTCCAGCGCCGGCCACCGGTCGCCCTGCCGGTACTTGCGGCCCTGCGGGCGTTCACGGAGTTTGCCGATACCGCCCTTGACGGTCGCCTTGATCGCGGCGAGGACGGCCGCCATGGCGGGGTCGGCCTCCTTGTGCCGCTCCATCGCCGCGAGGAACTCGTCGTCCGACAGTCCTGTGGTGACGCCGAGGTCGGCGAGGGTGTCGAGGTAGGCGGTGCGCAGCCGGTCGTGCCACGGGTCCAGGTAGGCCCCGGTCTCCCGCCGGAGGTACGCCTCCAAGGGGGCGACGTTGTGGCCGAGTTCCTGGGCGTAGGCGACCGTGCGGGTCTCGTACCAGGCGGGTCCCTGCGGAGGGACGCCGTCCGGGGTGAAGGGGCTGGGCAGGCGCGGGTCGAGCCGGACGTGGGACAGGTCCACGAACCAGGAGCCCGGGACCTTCGGGCTGAACGCCGGGTTCACCAGGTGCTCGGGGGCGGACAGCCCGACGGTCAGGCGGGAGGCGGCCGCGAGGAACGCGGTGTTCAGGTCGAGCCCGACCGCGTACGGCAGGGTGACCTCCTCACCGGTGAGGTGGTCGACGTCGCGGACCCACTGGTAGGCCTCCTCGTCGAGGAAACCGCCCTTCCAGCCCGTGCGCACGACGACCGGATGCTCGGTGGTGGCCTCCGGCGGCGCCGGGTCCACCGGCTCGGTGCCGAGGCTTCCGGGGTTGTGTCCGGGCACCCAGTTCCCGGTCGCCCGGTCCTGCACGGCCCGTGTGGGCGGCCGCAGGGCGGTCATCAGCTCCAGCCCGGACACGGCCGTCGAACCGCGCGGGGTGATGACCCGCTGGGCGTAGACGCCGAGGACGCGGGCGATCTCCGGTGGACCGAGCTCGGCGACACCGGGCCAGGAGCGGGCGTCGAGCGCGTCCCACGACAGGATCGCGAGCTGTACGCACTGGCGTTGGCCGGACTGCGCGGGGCGGTAGATCCGTGCCCACGGCCCGAACCCGCGCCGGGTCAGCTTCCACTGCTTCCTGGCGAGCTCCTTCACGACCGGGTGGTCGTCGGACAGTCGCAGGGAGCGGCGCTGCTCGTGACCGTCCAGCCGCTCCGGCAGCCCGAGCTTCACGGCGGCGGCCGGGGTGAGCACGACCAGCGGATCGGCGTCCTTGCCGTTGCGATGCAGTCGCGCCGCTCCGAGTCCGGACTCGGCGAGCGTCCACTCCACCAGCTCGGGGACGGTGGCGGCGGGGCAGTCGAGCACGATCCCGCCGGCCCCGAAGGCGCGACCCTCACCGTCGAGCACGGCGAGCGGACCGTGCGGGAAGCGGGGATCGACGTCGGGGGCGGGGGCGGGGCGGTCGGTCTTCTGAGCGACCGGACGGCGCGACGACGGTGCGCGGAGGGCGGAGAGGGGTTCCGGGGCGGTCCGCACGGGGCGTGCCTGCGGCGCGGCGGCGGGCTCCGTCCGTGCCTCGGGGTCGGCGGTGGGCTCCGTCTGTGCCGCGGGGCCGGCGGTGGGCTCCGTCCGTGCCGCGGGGCCGGCGGCCGACTCCGCAGGTTGCTGAAGGGTGGTGGCCGACTCCGCACGCTCCGCCGGTTCCGTGGCCGAATCGGTGTGTTCCATCGGGCCGGCGGCCGTCTCCGCCCCTTCCACCAGGGCGGGGGCCGGCTCCGCCGGGGCAGCGGGGTGCGGAACCGGCGCGGCGGTGGGGGTGGTGGTGCGGAGGGGGGTGTGGGCGGGGTACTTCTCCGCCCAGCCCTTCAGCAGCCGCTGATAGGCCTCCAGGCGTGGGGGCTTGGGCTCGGACCGGCCGTTCTCCCAGTTCTTCACCGTCTGCGTGGTCGACTTGAGCGCCTGGGCCAGTCGGGCCTGGGTGATACCGGCGGCCTCGCGCAACCGGGCCCGCTCGGCGGGGGGAGGCAGCTGCGGCTCCTCCTCCAGCAGGGCGTCCACGGACGCGAACAGCTCTTCCTCACTGGTTGCCATGTGCCGTACCTCCACCGCGAACCCTAGCAGTCGTTAACCCTGTTATTTAACCTTCCATTTAACTCGATCGAACGGAATCCCGACCGAGGTCAGCGGTCGAGCGAGGGCAGGCCGTTCAGGCCGGTGTCGAGCATGATGCGGTCGACGGTCTCGTGCAGAGTGCTGCCGGCGCCGATGACGGTCTCGACGCCACCGGGCAGCAGATCGCGTGTCCGGTACCAGTCGCGCAGCTGCGTCTCGTCGACGTCATCGGCGATCGGCTTGGTGGCGTGCCGGACGAGGGCCTCCTCGAACGGCACGTCCAGGTAGTAGGCGTGGGTCGGCCCCCGGTGATCGGCACGCAGATCCGCGAGCATGCTGCCGTAGTGGTCGGCGTAGAGGATGCCTTCGACCACGACGTGGAACCCGGCGTCCAGGGCGTAGCGGGCGGTCAGTCCGATCAGGCCGATGTTCGCGGCGCCAGGGCGGTCCCGTTCCCGGAGCACGACGCGCCGGAGGTTGTCCTGGCTCACCAGGGCCAGACCTCGGCCGAACCTGTCGCGCAGCCCGGCCGCGACGGACGACTTCCCCGAGGCGCTGTTGCCGCGCAGCAGGATCAACCGGGTGTCCTCGGTACCCACCATCACGGCGGCCACAGTAGCGGCCACTTAGAACTCCTAACGAAATGATCTTCGGCGTGGTTGGATCGCTCTCAGCTTGACGATCTGGGGGTGTGGGGTGGCGCGGTCGAAGCCGTGGGAGGTC
>NZ_JBIVDQ010000010.1:0-253045 GCF_044747185.1 Streptomyces sp. NPDC090108 | reverse complement strand
GTTTCCCTTTCCGGCGGTTCCGACTCTATCAGATCCTTTCGGCGTCTGATTCCCAGTCAGCGGGTTTGTCTTCCCGGCCCTGCGGCCGTTCCGACGAGTGAGACTTTAGCGGACTCCCGGCTCCCGAAGCCAATCGGGCTGCCGTGTTCTTTCGAACGCGGATTCCTCAATTCGCAAATTCGCACACGACAGAACTGGACACCGGAGTGTCGTTCAGTAGGTGGTTCTTGCGGATTGGCTGTCCGGGGCCGACCGGAGTCGGTGCTCACGTCGGACAACTCGGAGAACACTACGCACGAGGACGAGGTGTGTCAACCCCCCTCCTCGGGGCACCTCGGCGGCGTACTGTGGCCCCGTGACTACGCGTACGTGCACCCAGCAGTGGTGGGCCGCCTGACGGCGGCCGTGCTCACGTATGCACTTCTACGGCCGCCGCTTCGGCGGCCGTTCTTGTTTCTCCCTCCAGCACTCGGGAGCCGGCCGCCGGGGCGGCTGCCTCGACCAGGAGGTGGAGTGGAGATGACAAGGGTCTTCAGCGGGGTCAAGCCGACCGGGCACCTGACGCTGGGGAACTACCTGGGGGCCGTGCGGCGCTGGGCCGAGGTGGACCAGCACCGGACCGAGGCCTTGTTCTGCGTCGTGGATCTGCACGCGCTGACCGTGGCCCACGATCCGGCGCGGGTGCGCAGGCTCAGCCGGCAGGCGGCGACGCTGCTGCTGGCGTCCGGCCTCGATCCCGTCCGGTGCACCGTCTTCGTGCAGAGCCATGTCGACGAGCACGCGCGGCTGTCGTATCTGCTGGAGTGCGTGGCGACCGACGGCGAGATGCGCCGGATGATCCAGTACAAGGAGAAGGCCGCGCGCGAGCGCGACCGCGGCGGCAGCGTGCGTCTGTCGCTGCTGACCTACCCCGTGCTGATGGCGGCGGACATCCTCGCCTACGGCGCGGACGAGGTCCCGGTCGGCGACGACCAGGCCCAGCACGTGGAACTGGCACGGGACCTGGCGGTGCGGTTCAACCAGCGGTACGGGCTCACGTTCGTGGTGCCGAGAGCGACACCTCCGCAGGTGGCCGCACGCGTGATGAACCTCCAGTCACCGGCCTCGAAGATGGGGAAGTCGGAGGACTCGGGGCCGGGGATCGTCTACCTGCTCGACGAGCCGGACGTGGTGCGCAAGAAGGTCATGCGGGCCGTGACCGACAGCGGCGAGGGCGTGGAGTACGACCGTGAGGGGCGGCCGGGCGTCGCGAACCTGCTGGAGATTCTCGCAGCGTGCACGGATGGGAACCCTGAGTCACTGGCATCCGTTTACGGGTCGTACGGCGCTCTGAAGAAGGACACCGCGGACGCCGTGGTGGAGGTGCTGCGGCCGTTGCAGGCCAGACACCGGGAACTGTGCGCGGATCCCGGCTATGTGGAGGGGGTGCTCCGGGATGGAGCGGAGAAGGCGCGGGCCCTGGCCCGGCCGACCGTCGATACGGCCTACCGGGCCATCGGGCTGCTGCCGCCCGTACCGGAGCCCGCGCTGAACGCGGTCGTATAGGCGTTCCCGCCCGGACCCGGAGAGCCGGCTGAGGGCGGGCTGCCTCGCCGTAGCCCGCCCGCCCGTCCTGCCCGCCCGTCCTGCCTGTCGGTCCCGCTCGCAGGAACGGGCGGGACCGGGACGGGACGTCAGTCCTTCTTGCCGGAGGCCAGCTCGCGGCTGCGGTCGCGGGCGGCCTCCAGGGCGGCGATGAGGGCGGCCCGTACGCCGTGGTTCTCGAGTTCGCGGATGGCGTTGATGGTCGTGCCGGCCGGGGAGGTGACGTTCTCGCGGAGCTTGACGGGGTGCTCGCCGCTGTCGCGGAGCATCACCGCGGCGCCGATGGCCGACTGGACGATGAGGTCGTGGGCCTTGTCGCGGGGCAGGCCGAGCAGGATGCCGGCGTCGGTCATGGCCTCGACCAGGTAGAAGAAGTACGCCGGGCCGGAGCCGGACAGCGCGGTGCAGGCGTCCTGCTGGTTCTCGGGGACGAGGAGGGTTTTGCCGACGGCGCCGAAGATCTCCTCGGCGGTGGCGACATGGCCGGCGGTGGCGTGGCTGCCGGGCGAGATGACGGACATGGCCTCGTCCACGAGGGCGGGCGTGTTCGTCATGACCCGGACCACCGGAGTCCCGGCGGTGAGGCGCTCCTCGACGAAGGAGGTGGGGATGCCGGCGGCGCCGCTGATGACCAGCCGGTCGGCGGGGACGTGGGGGGCGAGCTCGTCCAGGAGGGTGCCCATGTCCTGGGGCTTCACCGTGAGGATCAGGACGTCGGCGGTCTTGGCGGCCTCGGTGTTGGTGACCGGGGTGACCCCGTGCCGGGTGCGGAGTTCTTCGGCGCGCTCCGGACGGCGGGTGGTGACCAGGAGGTCCGCGGGGGTCCAGCCGCCCCGGATCATCCCGCTGAGCAGGGCTTCGCCGATCTTGCCGGTGCCGAGGACTGCGACTTTCTGGCTCATGCGGCTCATCCTCGCACCGGGCGTGCGGTGCGAGGAGGGATTGTCCGGTGGACGGACGTGCGGGCGCACGGGCCGGCGGTCGGCGCCCGGGTCCGCCGTCCCGGGGGTCAGTCCGTACGCCGGCGCAGGGTGGCCGCGCCCAGGACCAGGACCAGCACCGCGCAGCCGGCCACGATCAGGACGTCGCGGACGAAGGTCGTGGTCACGTCGGTGTGGTGGAGGACCTGGTTCATGCCGTCGACGGCGTACGACATCGGCAGGACGTCGGAGACCGCCTCCAGCACGGGGTGCATGGCGGAACGGGGCGTGAAGAGTCCGCAGAGGAGGAGCTGGGGGAAGATCACCGCCGGCATGAACTGGACCGCCTGGAACTCGGAGGACGCGAAGGCCGAGACGAAGAGCCCGAGGGCCGTGCCGAGCAGGGCGTCCAGGAGGGCGACGAGCAGCAGCAGCCAGAAGGAACCGGTGACGTCCAGGCCGAGCCCCCAGACGGCGAGCCCGGTGGCCAGGGCGGACTGGACGACGGCGACCGTGCCGAAGGCGAGGGCGTAACCGGCGATCAGGTCGGCCTTGCCCAGCGGCATGGCGAGGAGCCGTTCGAGCGTGCCGGAGGTGCGTTCGCGCAGGGTGGCGATGGAGGTGACCAGGAACATCGTGATCAGCGGGAAGACGCCGAGCAGCGAGGCGCCGATGTTGTCGAAGGTGCGCGGGCTGGAGTCGAAGACGTAGCGGAGCAGGATCAGCATCACGCAGGGGATGAGGATCATCAGCGCGATGGTCCGCGGGTCGTGCCGGAGCTGGCGCAGGACACGGGCCGCGGTGGCGCCGGTGCGGGAGGCGTTGAACGCGCCGGTCGGCACCTTGCGCGCGGCGGGGGTCGTCGTGGTCATCGGTTCGTCGTCTCCTTGGTGCGGTCGGTGCCGCCGGTCTCCCGGGCCGCCGCTTCGTCGACCAGGCGCAGGAAGGCGGCCTCGACGGTGTCGGTGCCGGTGCGGGTGCGCAGGGCCTCGGGGGTGTCGTCGGCGAGGATCCGGCCGTCGCGCATGAGGAGGAGGCGGTCGCAGCGCTCGGCCTCGTCCATGACGTGCGAGGAGACGAGGAGGGTGGCGCCGCGGGTGGTGGCGATGTCGCGGAAGAGGGCCCACAGATCGCGGCGCAGGACGGGGTCGAGGCCGACGGTCGGCTCGTCGAGGACGAGGAGTTCGGGGCTGCCGAGGAGTGCGACGGCGAGGGAGACGCGGTTGCGCTGACCGCCGGAGAGGTTGCCGGCGAGGGCGTCGGCGTGGCCGGCGAGGTCCACGTCGGCGAGGACCCGCTCGACGTCCTGGCGGCGTTCGGCGGCGCTCGGGCCGGGGTCGAGGATCGCGGCGAAGTAGTCGAGGTTCTGGCGGACGGTCAGGTCGTCGTAGACGGACGGGGCCTGGGTGACGTAGCCGATGCGGCTGCGCAGGGTGGGGTGGCCGGCCGGGGTGCCGAGGACGTCGAGGGTGCCGGTGATCCTGGCCTGGGTGCCGACGATGGAGCGCATCAGGGTCGACTTGCCGCAGCCCGAGGGGCCGAGCAGGCCGGTGATCCGGCCGCGGGGAACGGTGAAGTGGAGGTCGTGCAGGACGGTTCGGGGGCCGCGGGCGACGGTGAGTCCGTCGGCGTGGACGGCGTCGGGTGCCGGGGGCTGGGATGGGCCGGGCACGTTATTCATCATGCGATGAATAATGTTCCGGCGGGCGGACGCCGTCAAGGGGGGCGGGCTCGTGCGCCTGGACACCGGTATGCCTGTGGATCGGTACGCGGCGCGCCGGTGCGCGGGTGCGCGGGTGCGCGGGACACGAGAGCGGCGGCCGGTTCCGGGAGCCGGCCGCCGCTGGAGGCGATGCGGGGGATGCAGGGGATGCAGGAGGGAGGGGAGGAAGGGAGGAGGGGATCAGGGCCTGGTGGCGACGAGGAGGAGGACGTCGTACGTCTCCTCGACGAGGCCGTCCGGGAAAACCTTCAGCAGGTGGCGGCGCTCCTCCTCCAGGAAGGCGGCCGTGCGTTCCTCGGGCGAGACGAGCAGCAGGGAGTGGCTGCCGACGTTGGCGAGGTGGGTGTCGACCGGGACGCGGCGGCTCCAGCGGACCGTGCGCCGGTCGAAGCGCAGCCGGCCGCTGGGGTCGGCCTGCCGGAAGCGGCGGGTGGCCTTGTCCTTCTCGACGGTGAGATCGACACCGAAGAAGCGGCTCGCGCGGTCGGTGGCCTCGGCGATCCACTCGACGTCGAGGGCGTCGGTGTTCCACCACAGGGCCAGCGCGCCGCCCGGCCGCAGCACGCGCAGGGCCTCCGGCACCGCGCGGGCCGGGTCGGTCCAGTGCCAGGCCTGGGCGTAGGTGAGGAGGTCGGCGTAGGCGTCGGCCACCGGCAGGGCGTTGCCGTTGCCCCGGACGAGCGGGATGTGGGGCAGCGCGCGGCGGAACTCGGCGGCCATGCCCTCGCCGGGCTCGACGGCGAGGACCTCGGCGCCGCGTTCGTGCAGCAGCGCGGTGGCGATGCCGGTCCCGGCGCCGACGTCCACGGTCCGCGCTCCGGCCAGGGGGCGCCCGGCCAGCTCCGCGAGGGTGTCGAAGAGCGCGGGCGGATAGGAGGGGCGGTTCGCGGCGTACTGGGCCGCCGCGGCGTTGAACGAGTGGGCGCGGAGAGCCTGCGGCGGTCCGGCGGAAGAGGAGGCTGCGGAGGAGGCGGAGGAGGCTGCGGCGGTCATGCCGTCATGGTGCGCGAGGCGGTGACGGAGTGGCCGCTTTTCCGCTACCGCTTTCGCTGCTGCTTCCGCTTCGAGGGATTGCCGGTACGGCGGGAGGAGCGGCGCCCGAACTCCTCGCGGGCCTTCTCGAATTCCGCGCGGTGGAGTTTCTCGCCCGGCGCCTCGGTGAGGGAACGGACGAAGTAGGCGAGGAGGGAGCCGATGAAACCGACGGCGAGCAGTCCGCGCAGAGAGGCCTGGCGCTGCGGATCCTGGCGGCGGCCGAAGCCCTCCCAGGTGTTGCGGAACGCGAGCACGCCGCAGATCGCGAACATGACGACGACCAGGACGGACACGAAGGAGCCGGTGCCGGCGATCCGCACGCCCTGGAAGGCGAGACGCAGCACGAAGCAGGAGGCGGCCGCCGCGGCGAGGGAACCGACGGCCACACCGGCGCGGCGTGCCGCGTACCCCTGGTCGTGGTTCACCCAGGACGTGCCGAAGAAGCGCAGGTCCTCGGGGCGGGGCCCCGCGCCCTGGGCCGTGCCGCCGGACGCGGGGCCCGCGGGGATGGCCGGGGTGCCGGTTTCGTCGCTCACGGGACGATTATGGCTGCGGCCGGGCACGGGCCCCGGGCGGGGTCAGGCGCAGCGGCCGGCGACGTAGCCGTCGCTGCCGGTCTGCACATAGGCGTCCGAGACGAACTCGTCGTTGCTGATGTTGTCCCAGATGTTCGACGTGCCGTACGGCCCCGCCACGTTCGTGCCCGGGGTCTGGCAGTAGACCGGCACCTTGGCGCCCTCCAGCAGGACCCGGGTGATGTTGTATCCGGTGCCGGGGCCGCTGCGGACGTTCAGACGGACACCCGGGGCGACGGAGTAGTAGCGGGTGATCGCACTGAGGGCCGTCACGCCCTCGCCGGCGCTCCCGGCCTCTTCGACTCGCTCGACTGACATGTGAAAACTCCCCCGTACGTCCCCATGGCGGTCATGGGGTCCCGTTGATTCCCCCGGAACGATCTGCGAAACACGTGTTTACAACTCGCACGGACGCTCCGACAAGCCCCCTCTGTCCCGCTCGGGGCTTCGACTAGGCTCCGTGAATCGCGCGCACGGACGATGAGCACGGGGGGTGGTCCATGGCGCCGCAGCGCAACACTGGACCCGACACGGAAGCGGAACTTCCGGAATACGCCGGCCTCTATCGCCTGGAGTCGCAGCTGGGCTCCGGCGGCATGGGTGTGGTGCATCTGGCCCGCAGCGCTTCCGGACTGAAGCTCGCGGTGAAGGTCGTACACGCCGAATTTGCCCGGGACCCCGAGTTCAGGGGCCGTTTCCGGCAGGAGGTGGCGGCCGCGCGGAGGGTGAGCGGCGCCTTCACCGCGCCCGTCGTGGACGCCGACCCGGAAGCCGACCGCCCGTGGATGGCCACGCTGTTCATTCCCGGCGCGACGCTCGCGGAGGAGGTCAAGCGGAACGGCTCGATGAACGCCGCGCAGCTGCGGCGGCTGATGGCCGGGCTGGCGGAGGCGCTGCGCGACATCCACCGGGTCGGCGTCGTCCACCGGGATCTCAAGCCGAGCAACGTGCTGCTCGCCGAGAACGGGCCGAAGGTCATCGACTTCGGCATCTCCCGGCCGGCCGACAGCGAACTGCGCACCGAGACCGGGAAGCTGATCGGGACGCCGCCGTTCATGGCCCCCGAGCAGTTCCGGCGGCCGCGCGAGGTCGGTCCCGCCGCCGACATCTTCGCGCTCGGATCGGTGATCGTGCACGCGGCCACCGGGCGGGGGCCGTTCGACTCCGACAGTCCGTATGTCGTGGCCTATCAGGTCGTGCACGACGAGCCCGACCTGTCCGGTGTGCCGGACGGTCTCGCGCCCCTCGTGCTGCGCTGCCTCGCCAAGGAGCCGGAGGACCGGCCGACCCCGGACGAGCTGATGCGGGAACTGCGGTCGGTGGCGGCCTCCTACGACACGCAGGCGTTCATACCGGCGCAGCGCAGCGGGGACACCCCGCCGCCGGAACGGCCCCGCACGCCGGAACCCGGGAAGCGCGCCGTGCGGCGGCCGCGCGGGCGCACGGTGCTCGCGGGCACCGCCGCGGTTCTGGCCGTGGGCGGTCTCGTCGCCTCGGTCCACTGGACCGGAACCGATCGCGTGGCACGGTCCGAGGCGCACCCGCGGCCCGTGGCGGCCGGGTTCACGGCTTGGCGGAAGGCACCGGCGGGCGAGGACGGCGGAGCGCCTCGATGCGCCTTCGG
Source organism: Streptomyces sp. NPDC090108 (assembly GCF_044747185.1). NCBI lineage: Bacteria > Bacillati > Actinomycetota > Actinomycetes > Kitasatosporales > Streptomycetaceae > Streptomyces > Streptomyces sp. NPDC090108. The sequence goes on along the minus strand of NZ_JBIVDQ010000010.1, from coordinate 245,584 downwards.
GACGGGGAAGTTGCTGTGCACCGGGCCCGGGCAGGTGTTCGCGCTCGATCCGCGCGACGGCGCGGTGCTGTGGCGGCGGGCCTTCGCGGGTGCCCGGTGGAGCGGGACGCCGGTGCTGTCGGGCGGACTTGTGCAGGTGCGCGACCAGAACGGCCATGTGCGGGCGCTCGATCCGGATTCGGGCGTGACACGCCGGCAGCAGGACCTGGGGACGGACACCGCCGCGCGGTACACCCCGAACATGCTGCTGCTGACCCGTGAGGACGGCCGGGTGACAGGGGTGGACAGCGCCTCGGGACGGACGAGATGGAGCGCGCGTCCGCCCGGTCACGGCAGACCGCGCGTCGACTCCTTTCCCACGGATCCCCTGGCGTACCTCACCTCCGCGGCGGACGACGGGCGGAGCACGGACGTCTCGGCGATCGACCCCGGCTCGGGCGCGGTGCGGTGGAGCACCCGGCTGAAGGGCGTGCTCGTGCCGGTCGGCGCGGGGAACGGAGCGGTCTCGTTCCTCGACCTGGACCCCGTCTACGGCGACACGCGCGCCGTGGTCCGCTACTCGGCCGGGTCCGGGACGACGCGCCGCGTCCCGCTGCCCGCCCCGAACCACGACTCCCGGGCCACCGTGCGCGGCGATCTGGTCTTCGTCCTCGGCTCGGACGGTGCGCTGGACGCCGTCGACACCGGAGCGGACAAGCCGCTGTGGCATCTGGAGACCTCCGCGAGCCGCGGCTCGGAGCCGGTCGCCGACGACCGCCACGTGTACTTCTCCGTGGCCGACGGCCGGCTGCTCGCGGTGGACCTGCGGCGGGGAGGCTTCGCGGGCCAGACGCCACCGCGGCCCCGGGCCCGGGCCGGCCAGGTGGCCACCGACGTGCCCGCCCCCGTCCTCGGCCAGGACCACGTCTACGCCACCGCCCCCGACGGCACCGTGTCCGGCGTGGACGCGCGCGACCCGTCGGCCTGGTGACACGCGAAGGGGCCGCCCCGTCACAGGCGGCCCCTCCGGTCATGTCACAACCGGCCCCGGCCGGTCACGTCAGGGACGCTCAGCCCAGCTTGCTCACGTCCCGCACCGCGCCCTTGTCCGCGCTGGTCGCCATCGCCGCGTAGGCCCGCAGCGCGGCCGACACCTTCCGGTCGCGGTTCCCGGGGACGTACGCCCCGCCCAGCTCCTGCTCGCGGCGGGCCAGTTCGGCGTCGTCGACGAGGAGCTCGATCGTGCGGTTCGGGATGTCGATGCGGATGCGGTCCCCGTCCTGGACCAGCGCGATGGTGCCGCCGGAGGCCGCCTCGGGGGACGCGTGGCCGATGGAGAGGCCGGAGGTGCCGCCGGAGAAGCGGCCGTCGGTGATCAGGGCGCAGCTCTTGCCGAGGCCGCGGCCCTTCAGGTACGAGGTCGGGTAGAGCATCTCCTGCATGCCGGGGCCGCCCTTGGGGCCCTCGTAGCGGATGACGACGACATCGCCGTCCTTGACCTCCTGGGTGAGGATCCGCTGGACGGCCTCCTCCTGGGACTCGCAGACGACGGCCGGGCCCTCGAAGGTCCAGATCGACTCGTCGACGCCGGCCGTCTTCACCACGCAGCCGTCGACGGCCAGGTTGCCCCTGAGGACCGCGAGGCCGCCGTCCTTGGAGTAGGCGTGCTCGGCGGAGCGGATGCAGCCGTTCTCGGCGTCGTCGTCCAGGGACTCCCAGCGCTCGGACTGGGAGAAGGCCTCGGCGGAGCGGACGCAGCCAGGGGCCGCGTGCCACAGCTCGACGGCCTCGGCGGACGGCGAACCGCCGCGCACGTCCCAGGTCTTGAGCCAGTCGGCCAGGGAGGGGCTGTGGACGGCGTGGACGTCCTCGTTCAGCAGGCCGGCGCGGTGCAGTTCGCCGAGCAGGGCCGGGATGCCGCCGGCGCGGTGCACGTCCTCCATGTAGTAGGTGCGGTTCTTCCCCACGTTGGGGGCGACCTTCGCCAGGCAGGGCACCCGGCGGGAGACGGCGTCGATCTGCTCCAGGCCGAAGGGGACACCGGCCTCCTGGGCGGCGGCCAGCAGGTGCAGGATCGTGTTGGTGGAGCCGCCCATCGCGATGTCCAGGGCCATGGCGTTCTCGAAGGCCTGGAAGGTGGCGATGCTGCGGGGCAGGACCGAGTCGTCGTCCTGCTCGTAGTAGCGGCGGGTCAGGTCCATGACCGTGCGGGCCGCGTCCTCGTACAGGGCGCGGCGGGCGGTGTGGGTGGCGAGGACCGAGCCGTTGCCGGGGAGGGCGAGGCCGATGGCCTCGGCCAGGCAGTTCATCGAGTTGGCGGTGAACATGCCGGAACAGCTGCCGCAGGTCGGGCAGGCGTTCTCCTCGATGCGGAGGATGTCCTCGTCGGAGATCTTGTCGTTCACCGCGTCGGAGATCGCGTCGACCAGGTCGAGGGTGCGGACCGTGCCGTCGACCAGCGTGGCGCGGCCGGACTCCATGGGGCCGCCGGAGACGAAGACCACCGGGATGTTCAGGCGCAGGGCGGCCAGCAGCATGCCCGGGGTGATCTTGTCGCAGTTGGAGATGCAGACCATGGCGTCGGCGCAGTGGGCCTCGACCATGTACTCCACCGAGTCGGCGATCAGGTCGCGGGACGGCAGGGAGTACAGCATGCCGCCGTGGCCCATCGCGATGCCGTCGTCGACCGCGATGGTGTTGAACTCGCGCGGGATGCCGCCCGCCTCCCGGATCGCCTCGCTGACGATCCGCCCGACCGGCTGGAGGTGGGTGTGGCCCGGCACGAACTCGGTGAAGGAGTTGGCCACGGCGATGACCGGCTTCCGGCCGATGTCCGCACCGGGTACACCGGAGGCGCGCATAAGGGCGCGGGCGCCCGCCATGTTGCGGCCGTGGGTGACTGTGCGGGACCTCAGCTCGGGCATGGCCGCTCGCTCCTTCAGAAACTGTGATCAAGTGGCTGATCAGAGGGACTTCCGACTCGTGACGAGCGTACGCCGGTCATCCAGGGGGCGGGACGGGTTGTCCGGAATGCGGGACGCGTGTCTCGGCCGGGGGCTTCCGGCGTGCCGCGCGGAGGCACGTGCGGGAGGTCCGCCCCGGGCCGCCAGGTCCGCCCCAGGTCCCGGGCCGGATCCCCTCAGGTCCGCCTCGGGCGCCGGTCGGGTCCGCCTTCGGTCCCGGGCCGGATCCCATCAGCCCCCGGCCGGATCCCCTCAGCTCCCGGCCGGATCCCATCAGCCCCCGGCCGGATCCCCTCAGCTCCCGGCCGGATCCCATCAGCCCCCGGCCGGATCCCCTCAGCTCCCCGCCAGATGCCCCTGCACCACCGGCGCCACCCGCGCGATGATCTGCTCCAGGTCGGCCGAGGCCAGCGGCTCCACCTTGATCACGTAACGCAGCATCGCCGTGCCGACCAGCTGCGCGCCGGCCAGCTCGGCGCGCAGTTCCGCGTCCGGCAGGTCCACCTGGGCGGCGATGCGGCGCAGCAGCTGGGAGGAGACGAGGCGGCGGAAGACGGCGGCGGCGGTGTCGTTGTTCACGGCCGAGCGCAGGATCGCGAGGAGCGGGGCCCGGGTGGTGGGGTTCTCCCAGATGCCGAAGACGAAGCGGGTGAGGCGCTCGCCGACGGCGTCCACCGGGCCCTCGGCGACCGCTTCCGGCGCGCTGAGCGCGGGCGCGAAGGCGACCTCGATCGCGGCCTCGAAGACCTGTTCCTTGGTGCCGAAGTAGTGGTGGACGAGGGCCGGGTCGACACCGGCGGTCTTGGCGATGCCGCGCACGGACGTCTTCTCGTACCCGCGCTCGGAGAACTCCTCGCGGGCCGCGGCGAGGATGCGGTCGCGGGTGTCGGTGGCCTCCGCGCGCGAGGGCCGTCCGCGCCGCCGTGCCGTGCCCTCGCTCATCGCCGCGGCACCTTCAGCGGGGAGGCCAGGTGCTCGCGGGTGAAGGCCAGGGCCTCGGCGAGGTCCGCCTCGCGCTCGGCGTTGGACATCGCCCGCCGGGTGTTGACCTCGATGACGACATGGCCGTCGAACCCGGTGTGCGCGAGCCGTTCCAGCACCTCGGCGCAGGGCTGGGTGCCGCGGCCGGGCACGAGGTGCTCGTCCTTGGCCGAGCCCCGGCCGTCGGCGAGGTGGACGTGGCCAAGGCGCTCGCCCATGCGGTCGATCATGGCCAGGGCGTCGGTGCGGGCGGTCGCGGTGTGGCTGAGGTCGATCGTGAAGTGCCGGTAGTCGTCCTTGGTGACGTCCCACTCGGGCGCGTAGGCGAGCATCTCGCGGTCGCGGTAGCGCCAGGGGTACATGTTCTCGACGGCGAACCGCACGTCGGTCTCGTTCGTCATCCGCCAGATCCCGTCGACGAAGTCGCGGGCGTACTGGCGCTGCCAGCGGAACGGCGGGTGGACGACGACGGTCGAGGCGCCGAGCTTCTCGGCGGCCGACCGGGCCCGCTGGAGCTTGACCCAGGGATCGGTGGACCACACCCGCTGGGTGATCAGCAGACAGGGCGCGTGCACGGCGAGGATCGGGACGCCGTGGTGGTCGGACAGCCGGCGCAGGGCGTCGATGTCCTGGCTGACCGGGTCGGTCCACACCATGACCTCGACGCCGTCGTAGCCGAGGCGCGCGGCGATCTCGAAGGCCGTCGCCGTCGACTCCGGGTAGACGGAGGCGGTCGACAGCGCCACGCGCACGTCTCTTGGTTCAGCCACGTGCGTCACCTTACGGGGTACGGCGGGGCGGGCGCGGGGTACCTCCTGGCCGTTGTGAGATGGGTCATTTCACGGCGGCGGACGCCTCGTGGGGCGGTCGTTCCCCTGAGGCGGGCGCCCCACGGCGCCCACCGGATCACGCCGAGCCCATGTGGTCCAGACGCCTGAGGATCACGCCCTCGCGCAGGGCCCAGGGGCAGATCTCCAGGCTCTCCACGCCGAACAGGTCCATCGTGCCCTCGGCCACCAGAGCGCCGGCCAGTATCTGGCCGGCGCGGCCGTCGGAGACACCGGGGAGTTCGGCGCGCTGCCGCTCGGTCATGGCGGCCAGGCGCGGGACCCAGGCCTCCAGGGACTCGCGCTTGAGCTCGCGCTGGATGTAGAGGCCGTCGGCGCTGCGGGCGGCGCCGGCGATGCGGGCCAGCTGCTTGAAGGTCTTGGAGGTGGCGACCACGTGGTCGGGGGCGCCGAAGCGGCTGAATTCGCCGACCGTGCGGGCGATCTCCGTACGGACGTGCCGGCGCAGGATGCGGACGTCCTCGGGTCCCGGCGGGTCCCCGGGCAGCCAGCCGGCGGTGAGGCGGCCGGCGCCGAGCGGCAGGGAGACGGCCGCGTCCGGTTCCTCGTCGATGCCGTAGGCGATCTCCAGGGAGCCGCCGCCGATGTCCAGGACGAGCAGCTTCCCGGCGGACCAGCCGAACCAGCGGCGCACCGCGAGGAAGGTGAGCCGGGCCTCCTCGGCACCGGACAGCACCTGGAGCCGTACGCCGGTCTCCTCCGCCACGCGCGTGAGGACCTCGTCGGCGTTGCGGGCCTCGCGGACGGCGGAGGTCGCGAAGGGCAGCAGGTCCTCCACTCCCTTGTCCTCGGCGGCCTGGAGGGCGTCCCGTACGACGGCGACGAGTTTCTCGATGCCTTCCTCGCCGATGGCGCCGTCACGGTCGAGGAGCTGGGCGAGCCGCAGCTCGGCCTTGTGCGAATGCGCGGGCAGCGGGCGGGCGCCGGGGTGGGCGTCCACCACCAGCAGATGCACCGTGTTCGAACCCACGTCCAGGACACCGAGTCTCATGTACGGAACGCTACTGCCACGACGCCCGTCGCCGGTCCCGGGAGCCGCTTCCGGCGACTTACCCTGGACGGGTGCCAAAGACGAAAAAGGCGAAGGACGGAAAGGCCGCGAAGGCTGACAAGACGTCCACATCCTCCAAGGGCTCGAAGGATTCCTCACGGGTGAAGGCGTCCGCGTCAAGGAAGGCCCCGAAGGTGAGTGACGAGAAGGGACTCGACTTCGCCCGGGCATGGGTGGAGTTCCCTGATCCGGCGGACGACGAGCAGGTCTTCCGCTGCGATCTGACATGGCTGACCTCTCGCTGGAACTGCATCTTCGGCAGCGGCTGCCAGGGCATCCAGGCGGGCCGCGCGGACGACGGGTGCTGCTCGCTGGGAGCGCACTTCTCGGACAAGGACGACGAGAAGCGGGTCGCGGGGCACGTGGCCCGGCTCACCCCGGACATCTGGCAGCACCACGCCGAGGGCACGCTCAACGGCTGGGTGTCGGAGGACGAGGACGGCGACCGGCAGACCCGCCCCTTCCAGGGCTCCTGCATCTTCCAGAACCGTCCCGGCTTCGCCGGCGGCGCGGGCTGCTCGCTGCACATCCTGGCCCTGAAGGAGGGCCGCGAGCCCCTGGAGACCAAGCCGGACGTGTGCTGGCAGCTCCCGATCCGGCGGACGTACGACTGGATCGACCGCCCGGACGACACGCGGATCCTGCAGGTGTCGATCGGCGAGTACGACCGGCGCGGCTGGGGCCCCGGCGGCCACGACCTGCACTGGTGGTGCACCTCGGCCACCTCGGCGCACGGCGCGGGCGACCCGGTGTACGTCTCCTACCGGGCCGAGCTGACCGAGCTGATGGGCAAGGCGGGCTACGACCGCCTGGTCGAGCTGTGCGAACAGCGGCTGGCGTCGCGGCTGCCCATGGTGGCCCCGCATCCGGCCGACCCGGCACCGGCCGGCTGAGGCCGTCGCCCTCCGGGTGACCTCCACGGCCCCTCCCCCGTCCGCCGCCCCCGCTCTCTCTGCTCTCCGGTCCCCGGCTAGCCGCCCGTAGGGGTGGAGCCGTCGTCGGTCGGGGGCGGGGACGAGCTGTCCGGCGGATCCGACGGGGAGGGGTCCGGGTCGGTCGGCGTGGGCGTGGGGTCCGTCGGGGACGGGGAGCCGTCGGTGGGCGGATCCGAGGGCGGCGTCGTCGGGGGCGTCGGGTCCGGGGTGCCGGGGGCCGAGGACGGCGGGCTCGGCGGTTCCGGGGTTCCGGTGGGACGCGCGGGACCGGTGCGGGCCGTGCCGTAGCCGTCGATGGTGACCACGGCGCCCGCCGGGGCGACCGCCACCTTGGCGTGCCAGTGGCCGGCCGGCTCGCGCAGGTGGTCGACATACACCTTCACGGTCACCGTGTCGCCGGGGGCGAGCGTGCCCGAGGACCTGCTGGGATAGAGCCAGTGCGCCGGGGTGGACATGGACCAGCGCACCGGTGCGGAACCGGACGCGGTCAGGGTGACCAGCGTGGTGTCGCCGTCGTTCGCCGCGCCGACCGTGAGTCGTCCGGCGCCCTTCCTGCCGGCGCCGGAGACGCTGACGACCGCCACCGAGACGTCCGCCTTGCCGTCCCGGCCGAGCCGGATGCCGGACTTCACGCGCGCGTTGCCCGCGTTCTCGTAGTCGCCGCCCCCGTCGCCGTCGAGCGCCCCGGGTCCGCCCGCCTCGCGCGCGGCGGCGGACGGGCCGTCCGCGCCGGTGGTGGGCGTGCCCCGGTAGGCGGCCCACAGGGCGAGGACCGGGGCGGCGACGACCGTGGCGACGACCGTCGTGGTGACGGCACGCGCGCGGAGCCGGTCGCGGCGCGCCGCGCGGTCCTTGGGGTCCATCGGAAATCCGCGCCGGTCGAAGCGCGGCACGGCGGCGCCCCGCGCGCGCGGGTGGTGCGCGAGGGCCATGTGCAGGGCCGCGCGGGGCGCCTCCACGACGGGCAGTTCGGCGGGCGTGACCGCGTCGCCGGGCCAGCGCCCGGGATCCGCGCGCTCGGCGGTACGGCGGCAGCGGGGGCAGTCGTCGACGTGCCGGACCAGTTCGCGGCGCAGGGCGGCGCTGAGGACCAGCCGGCTGTCGCCGGTGAGGTGGGCCACGCTCGGGCAGCCGCCGGTCTCGACCACGGCGAGCGCGGCGCGGGTGCGCTCGACCTCGCAGGCGGCGGAGGACAGCAGTTCGCGGGTGGCGGCGGGCTCCCGGCCGAGCACGGCGGCGACCTCGTCCGCAGCGAGGTGGTGGCGGACGGCCAGTTCCAGGGCCTCGCGCTGCTCGGGCGTGGTGCCGGCCGCCTCCGGCCAGGCGAGCAGGGCGAGTTCGCGGCGCCGCCGCTCCTTCACCTCCGCGGCGACGGCCGGCCCGGGCACCTGCGTGCCGGCCGCCGCAGCCGCCGGCTTCCCGTCCGCCCCGCCGCGCGCGGGGCGGCCCGCCGCGTGGCCGCCCTGACGTTTCTGCTTGGCCTGGGCCAGCCCGCGCAGGCATGCCCAGCGGGCCAGGGCGTACAGCCAGGCCCTGCGGTCGGCGGAGGCCTCCGGGGCGCGCTGCCCGCGCCGCTCGGCGAGCGCGAGGACGTCACCGAGGGCGGCGGTGGCCGCGTCGTGGTCGCACAGCACCGACAGGCAGTAGGTGAACAGGCCGTCGAGGTACGGCTCGTAGCGCGCGGGGGGCCGCTGGGCGACGGTGCGCGCGGCCGCGCGGTCGCGCGCCTCCCGGTGCGCCCGATGCGCGCCGGGGGTGCGGGTCGTGGTCTCCGGGCTGCTGCTCATCACCTGTGCGACCGTAGGCGGCGCCGCGGGGGCCCTTCCGACGCCTTGAGCTCTTTTAATCCGTACGGGTGAAACGATCCCTCATAAGGGGACAGGGGCCTCTCACCAGGCGGCTCGAATGCGGCGGGCCATGGCCGATACCGGGTCACTCACACGTGCCTCAGAGCCCCCTCCGTGCGCCCCCGTCCCCCTGCTGTGCCTCCGGGATCCCCTCGTGCGCCGGAGCGGACGGCGACCGTCCGGGGCCCGTGCGCGGGGAACGGCCGGTGCCCTCCGGGGCCCGTGCGCGGGGAACGGGCGGGCGTTGTCAGTGCGGCGGGCTACGGTTTCCGCATGGCTGCCCGCACCAAGACCACCAAGGACCGACCGTCCTACCGCTGCACCGAGTGCGGCTGGCAGACGGCCAAGTGGCTCGGCCGCTGCCCGGAGTGCCAGGCCTGGGGCACGGTCGAGGAGTACGGCACGCCCGCGGTGCGTACGACGGCCCCGGGCCGCGTCACCAGCTCCGCGGTGCCGATCGGCCAGGTCGACGGCCGCCAGGCCACCGCCCGCGCGACCGGCGTGCCCGAGCTGGACCGGGTGCTCGGCGGCGGTCTCGTGCCCGGCGCGGTGGTGCTGATCGCGGGTGAGCCCGGCGTGGGCAAGTCGACCCTGCTGCTGGACGTGGCGGCCAAGTCGGCGAGCGAGGAGCACAAGACCCTCTATGTGACCGGTGAGGAGTCGGCCAGCCAGGTGCGGCTGCGCGCCGACCGCATCGGCGCCCTCGACGACCATCTGTACCTGGCGGCCGAGACCGATCTGGCCGCCGTCCTCGGCCACTTGGACGCGGTCAGGCCGTCCCTGCTGATCCTGGACTCGGTGCAGACGGTCGCCTCCCCGGAGATCGACGGCGCGCCCGGCGGCATGGCCCAGGTCCGCGAGGTGGCCGGCGCCCTGATCCGCGCCTCCAAGGAGCGCGGGATGTCGACGCTGCTGGTGGGCCATGTCACCAAGGACGGCGCGATCGCCGGCCCGCGGCTGCTGGAGCACCTGGTGGACGTCGTCCTGCACTTCGAGGGCGACCGGCACGCCCGGCTGCGCCTGGTGCGCGGCGTGAAGAACCGCTACGGCGCCACCGACGAGGTCGGCTGCTTCGAACTGCACGACGAGGGCATCACGGGCCTCGCCGACCCCAGCGGACTCTTCCTGACCCGCCGCGACGAGCCGGTTCCCGGCACCTGTCTGACCGTCACCCTGGAGGGCCGCCGTCCGCTGGTGGCCGAGGTGCAGGCGCTGACCGTCGACTCCCAGATCCCCTCCCCGCGCCGCACCACCTCGGGCCTGGAGACCTCCCGGGTGTCGATGATGCTCGCGGTGCTGGAACAGCGCGGCCGGATCAGCGCGCTGGGCAAGCGGGACATCTACTCCGCGACCGTCGGCGGGGTGAGGCTGTCCGAGCCGGCCGCCGACCTCGCGATCGCGCTCGCGCTGGCCTCGGCCGCCAGCGACACCCCGTTGCCGAAGAACCTGGTCGCCATCGGCGAGGTGGGTCTGGCGGGCGAGGTGAGACGGGTCACCGGCGTGCAGCGCAGGCTCGCCGAGGCACACCGGCTGGGCTTCACGCACGCGCTCGTTCCGGGCGATCCGGGCAAGGTGCCGCCCGGCATGAAGGTCCTGGAGGTGGCCGACATGGGGGACGCGCTGAGCGTTCTGCCGCGCTCCCGTCGCCGAGAGGCCCCACGGGAGGCGGAGGACCGCCGGTAGACTTTGCGCAGGTCTCGCCCGTCCGTACGAACCAGGTGCGGGACGGGAGCGCGTCAGAACCTGCGACCGGAGGAGTGCAGTGGCAGCCAACGACCGGGCAGCAGCTCCCGGAAAGTCCGGTGGGAGTGCCGGTACCGATGGCCTGATGCGCGCCTCGCTGAGCGCCGTGGCTCCGGGCACGGCCCTGCGCGACGGTCTGGAGCGGGTGCTGCGCGGCAACACCGGCGGCCTGATCGTCCTCGGCTGCGACAAGACGGTCGAGACGATGTCGACCGGCGGATTCGTGCTGGACGTGGAGTTCACGGCGACGCGGCTGCGGGAGCTGTGCAAGCTGGACGGCGGCATCGTCATCTCCTCGGACCTGTCCAAGATCCTGCGGGCCGGCGTGCAGCTGGTGCCGGACCCGACGATCCCGACCGAGGAGACGGGCACCCGCCACCGCACCGCCGACCGTGTCTCCAAGCAGGTCGGTTTCCCGGTCGTCTCCGTCTCCCAGTCCATGCGGCTGATCGCCCTGTACGTCGACGGGCAGCGGCGCGTGCTGGAGGACTCGGCGGCGATCCTGTCCCGCGCGAACCAGGCGCTGGCCACCCTGGAGCGGTACAAGCTCCGGCTGGACGAGGTCGCGGGCACGCTGTCGGCGCTGGAGATCGAGGACCTGGTCACGGTCCGGGACGTGTCGGCGGTCGCGCAGCGCCTGGAGATGGTCCGGCGCATCGCCACCGAGATCGCCGAGTACGTGGTCGAGCTGGGCACGGACGGCCGGCTGCTCGCCCTCCAGCTGGAGGAGCTGATCGCGGGCGTCGAGCCCGACCGTGAACTCGTCGTCCGGGACTATGTGCCCGAGCCGACGGCGAAGCGCTCGCGCACGGTCGAGGAGGCGCTGTCCGAGCTGGACGCGCTGAGCCACGCGGAGCTGCTCGAAATGGGCACGGTGGCACGGGCGCTGGGCTACACCGGTTCCCCCGAGACCCTCGACTCCGCGGTGTCCCCGCGGGGTTTCCGGCTGCTGGCGAAGGTGCCGCGTCTTCCCGGCGCGATCATCGACCGGCTCGTGGAGCACTTCGGCGGCCTGCAGAAGCTGCTCGCGGCGAGTGTCGACGACCTCCAGGCGGTGGACGGCGTGGGCGAGGCCCGCGCCCGGAGCGTGCGCGAGGGCCTGTCCCGCCTGGCCGAGTCGTCCATCCTGGAGCGGTACGTCTAGCAGGCGTCTAGCGGGCGTCTCCCCGAGGAGGGCCGCCCCGGGTGACAGGGGCCGGACATCCCCGGTGGGCGTCCGCCGCGCAGGGTGGCCCCAGGGAGCGTCTCCCCGGTCTTCGCGGGCCCGCGGCGACCGAAGAGACGCCCCCTAGTCGGCCGACAGCACGAACGATGTCTGCGTCTTGGTCGCGCCGGGCGCCTTGGCCTCCAGGAGGTAGGTCCCCGGCTTCGCCAGGCCCGACACCGGCGGCCTGCCGCAGTGCGGGGCGCTCGACTTGCGGTCCCACTTCACCGTGTAGGTGATGCTCTGGCCCGCGGCCACCCGGAACACGAGGCCGGCCGGGTCCTCGGGGCAGTCGGACGAGGACCAGAGCGCGTCGTCGCCGTCGGCCGGGGTGATCGTCAACACGGCCTTCTTCGGCCCGAGATCGACCTTGCAGTCGCGGGACGAGGAGTTCTTGACGCCGAGTTCGAAGGTGGGGGCCTGGTCCGGCGAGTAGGAGTTGTGCACGCTGTGCAGGCTCAGCGAGAGCGAGCCGGAGGGGCAGTCGGGCAGCGAGACGGAGGCGGGCAGCACATCGCCCGCGCCGACGTCACCGGCACCGGACCCGGCGGAACCCGCGCCGCCGCCCCGACCGCCGTCGTCACCGTCGCCGGACGACCCCGCGCCGCCCGCGCCCGCGGAACCCGCGTCGCCGCCGGAGCCCCCGTCCCCGGCGCCCGCGCCGCCCGACTCGTCGCGGCCGCCCGGGTGTTGGCTGATCGCGGGACCGGAGGAGGAGGGCCCGGGTGTGATCGTGGACGCGGGATTCTTGCCGTTGGACCCGCCGGCGTCGTTCTTGCCGCCCCCGCCGCCGGACACGACGATCCAGGTGCCCAGCAGTGCCAGCACGGACACCACGGACACGATGACGACCCTCCGTCGCCAGTAGATGGAGGAGGGAAGCGGCCCGACCGGATTGCGCAAAGATCCCACGGCCCGAACTCTACGAGAGATCGTGCCGCTTGCCTGCGTCACCCGCCGCCCTATCACCAACTTTTCCGGATCATCATCTCGGGCAACTTCCGCCACGGGCAGGCGGCTTCGCCGGGACGGACGCTCCGTGACCGCGCTGTCACCGGCCCTGCACGGGCCAGGCGTGGCAGGATCGTAAGGACCATGACTGAGAAGCTCCACTCCCCCGTGCTCGCCTGGTTCGACATCAACGCCCGCGATCTCCCCTGGCGTCGCCCGGAGGCGGGTCCGTGGGGCGTGATGGTCAGCGAGTTCATGCTCCAGCAGACCCCGGTGAACCGGGTGCTCCCCGTCTACGAACAGTGGCTGGCCCGCTGGCCGCGCCCCGCCGACCTGGCGAAGGAGCCCCCGGGCGAGGCCGTGCGCGCCTGGGGCCGGCTCGGCTATCCGCGCCGCGCCCTGCGGCTGCACGGAGCGGCCGTGGCCATAACGGAGCGGCATGACGGGGACGTGCCGACCGACCACGCCCAGCTGCTGGCCCTGCCCGGCATCGGCGAGTACACGGCGGCCGCGGTGGCCTCCTTCGCGTACGGGCAGCGGCACCCGGTGCTGGACACCAACGTGCGCCGGGTCTTCGCGCGCGCGGTGACCGGGGTGCGGTACCCGCCGAACGCCACCACCGCCGCCGAGCGCCGGCTGGCGCGCGAGCTGCTGCCGGAGGACGAGCGGACGGCCGCCCGCTGGGCCGCCGCCTCCATGGAGCTGGGCGCGCTGGTGTGCACGGCGAAGAACGAGGACTGCGCGCGCTGCCCGATCGCCGACCAGTGCGCCTGGCAGCTGGCCGGAAAGCCGGAGCACGAGGGGCCGCCGCGGCGCGGGCAGACGTACGCCGGTACCGACCGGCAGGTCCGCGGCAAGCTGCTCGCGGTGCTCCGGGAGGCGCACGTGCCGGTGCCGCAGCAGGCGCTCGACCGGGTGTGGCACGAGCCGGTGCAACGCGCCCGCGCCCTCGACGGGCTGGTGTCGGACGGTCTGGTCGAACCGCTTCCGGGCGGCCTCTACCGGCTGCCGCTCACCTGACGCACAGCCATGTCACAGGGCGGGAGCACGTCTTGTACCGGCTCCCGCCCGACACAACTCCCCATAACGGGGCATAACGACCCGCCTCCTTACCCCGCGCCTACTTCCGTTACACAACCGACGGACAGCCGATTGCCGGCCGCAGGCTGCTCCGCACAGCCTCGTGACAACCGCTCCGTAGCGTTTTTCCCGTGCCCGGCAGACCACCGGGACAGCGGGACGCGGGACTCCGGCACCGGCCGGGGCAACGGGGAGACGGAGGCGGTCGATCATGGCGCAGGGCGAGGTGCTCGAATTCGAGGAGTACGTCCGCACCCGGCAGGACGCGCTGCTGCGCAGCGCCCGCCGGCTGGTCCCGGACCCCGTCGACGCCCAGGACCTGCTGCAGACCGCGCTCGTGCGCACCTACGGCCGCTGGGAGGGCATCTCCGACAAGCGGCTCGCCGACGCCTATCTGCGTCGCGTCATGATCAACACGCGGACCGAGTGGTGGCGGGCGCGCCGGCTGGAGGAGGTCCCGACCGAGCAGCTGCCCGACGCCAGCGTCGCGGACGCCACCGAGCAGCACGCCGACCGGGCCCTGCTGATGGACATCCTGAAGGTGCTCGCCCCCAAGCAGCGCAGTGTCGTCGTCCTGCGACACTGGGAGCAGATGTCCACGGAGGAGACGGCCGCGGCTCTCGGCATGTCCGCGGGCACGGTCAAGAGCACGCTGCACCGGGCGCTCGCCCGGCTCCGCGAGGAGCTGGAGGCGCGCGATCTGGACGCGCGGGCGCTGGAGCGTGAGGAGCGGGAGCGTTGCGCGGCCTGACCGGCGCCGGGCCCAGCAGGGCCCGTGAACGTTCACAGGCGGTGATCGCGGCTGCGGCCGTGCTCGCCGCCGTCGGCCTTTCCGTCACCGCCTGCGGCACCGGGGGCACCGGCGCCCGGGACGAGGGCCCGGCGCACGCCTCCGCGGTGGCCGGCGCCGTCGCCTCCCCCTCGCCCAGCCCGGCCGGCGGCTACCGGCGGGTGGACGCGATCGCCCTCCTGAAGCGGGACCCGTCGGTCTCGGCGGCCGTCAAGCGGGAGCTGAAGCCGTGCGGCGGCGAGGACCCGCTGGACGTCTCCTACGGCGACCTGACCGGCGGTACCGCGGACGATGTCGTCATCAACGTGCTGACCTGCGCCGACGCGGTCGGTATCGGCTCGTACGTGTACCGGGACGACAACGGTGCGTACAAGAATGTCTTCCGGAGCGAGGAGTCCCCGGTCTACGCCGAGATCGAGGACGGCGTCCTGAGTGTGACCAGGCAGGTCTACAAGCGGGGCGACCCGATCTCGTCGCCGTCGGGCGAGGACGTGATCCCCTACCGGTGGCAGGCGGGCCGGTTCAGCGCCGGCAAGGCCGTGCACACCGACTACAGCAGCGCCGTCGGCGGGGGCCCCTCCCCCGTACCGGCCGACTGACGACCCCACAGCCGACCACGAGGACGGAGAGCAGCGGGATGGCAGAGCAGACCCATGTCCTGTTCGTCGAGGACGACGACGTCATCCGCGAGGCCACCCAGCTCGCCCTGGAGCGGGACGGTTTCGCGGTCACCGCGATGCCCGACGGGCTGTCCGGCCTGGAGGCGTTCCGGGCGGACCGCCCCGACATCGCGCTGCTGGACGTCATGGTCCCGGGCCTGGACGGGGTCAGCCTGTGCCGGCGGATCCGCGACGAGTCGACCGTGCCGGTGATCATGCTGTCGGCGCGTGCCGACTCCATCGACGTCGTCCTCGGCCTGGAGGCGGGCGCCGACGACTACGTGACCAAGCCGTTCGACGGCGCGGTCCTCGTCGCCCGGATCCGCGCGGTGCTGCGCCGCTTCGGGCACGCGGGTCAGGCCGCGCGGGAGGCGGCCGAGGCCGGCGGGACGGCCGGCGGGGTGCTGACCTTCGGTGAGCTGGAGATCGACACCGAGGGCATGGAGGTGCGCCGGGCCGGGCAGCCGGTGGCGCTCACCCCGACCGAGATGCGGCTGCTGCTGGAGTTCTCCGCGGCGCCGGGGACCGTGCTGTCCCGCGACAAGCTGCTGGAGCGGGTGTGGGACTACGGCTGGGGCGGTGACACCCGGGTCGTCGACGTCCATGTGCAGCGGCTGCGGCAGAAGATCGGCCAGGACCGGATCGATACGGTCCGCGGCTTCGGCTACAAGTTGAAGGCCTGAGCGGGGGCGGGATGCGGGGGATCATCGGACGCCCGGTGCGGCGTGTGGAGCGGGCGGGTCTGCGGACCGGTCTCAGATGGAAGCTGAGCGCGGCGATCGCGATGGTCGCCGGTCTGGTGGCGATCGCGCTCAGCCTGGTCGTGCACAACGCGGCCCGCGTCTCGATGCTGGACAACGCGCGCGACCTGGCCAACCAGCGCGTCCAGATCGCCCAGCGCAACTACGAGCTGTCGGGGCGGCCCAACTTCCCCAGCATCCGGATCGACGATCCCGAGCTGCCGCCCGAGCTGCGGCAGAAGGTCCGCGAAGGACGCCGGGCCAGTTTCGTCGGCGACCGCTCCGGCAACGTGCCCGACATCTGGGCGGCCGTCCCGGTCAAGGACGGGCACGTGCTGTCCCTGCACAGCCACTTCCCCGACCGCTCCACGAACGTGATGAAGGACCTCGACCAGGCGCTGGTCATCGGGTCCATCGCGGTGGTGCTCGGCGGCAGCGCGCTCGGCGTGCTCATCGGCGGGCAGCTCTCCCGGCGGCTGCGCAAGGCGGCGGCCGCGGCGGGCCAGGTCGCCAACGGCGAGACCGACGTACGGGTGCGGGAGGCCATCGGCGGAGTCGTACGGGACGAGACCGACGACCTCGCCCGCGCGGTGGACGCCATGGCGGACGCGCTGCGCCAGCGCCTGGAGGCCGAGCGGCGGGTCACCGCCGACATCGCGCACGAGCTGCGCACCCCGGTGACGGGCCTGCTCACCGCCGCCGAGCTGCTGCCCCCCGGCCGGCCCACGGAACTGGTCCTGGACCGGGCCAAGGCCATGCGCACCCTGGTCGAGGACGTGCTGGAGGTGGCCCGGCTGGACGGCGCCTCCGAGCGCGCCGAGCTCCAGGACATCCTGCTCGGCGAGTTCGTCGCCCGGCGCGTGGCCGCCAAGGACCCGGACATCGTCGTCCGCGTGGTGCACGAGTCGGAGGCCACCACCGACCCGCGCCGGCTGGAGCGGGTGCTGTTCAACCTGCTCGCCAACGCGGCCCGGCACGGCAGGCCGCCCGTCGAGGTGACCGTGGAGGGCCGGGTGATCCGCATCCGCGACCACGGCCCCGGCTTCCCCGAGGAACTGCTCGCCGAGGGCCCGAGCCGTTTCCGCACCGGCAGCGCGGACCGCGCCGGCCAGGGCCACGGCCTCGGTCTGACCATCGCCGCGGGACAGGCCCGGGTCCTCGGTGCCCGTCTGACCTTCCGGAACGTCCGCCCGGTGGGCGCGCCCGGCCACATCCCGTCGGAGGGCGCCGTGGCCGTCCTCTGGCTCCCGGAGCACGCCCCGACCGCCACCGGGAGCTATCCGGTGCTGCCGCGCCAGGGCTCCTGAGCGGCCGCCCGGATCCCGGTCAGGCCCAGTCCTTCGACGTGTCGAGGTCGCCCTCGCGGGGCTGGGTGAAGGAGAACCAGTTCCCGGAGTCGTCGCGGAACAGGGCCTCCGTGCCGTACGGGCGCTCCTGCGGCTCCTGGAGGAACTCCACCCCGAGGTCCTTGAGCCTCTTGTAGTCGCCGTGGATGTCGTCGGTGGTGAGCACCCCGGCGCCGAGGACCCCCTTGGCCACGAGCTTCTTCACCATCTCGGCGGACTCGGGGTCCATCGCGGGCGGGCCGGGCACCATCAGGGTGAGCTCGACATCGGGCTGCCCCGCGGCGCCCACGGTCAGCCAGCGCATGCCGCCGTCGCCCATCGTGAGGTCGGTGCGGACCTCCAGGCCCAGCTTCCCGGTGTAGAACTCCTTGGCCCGGTCCTGGTCGAGTACCCAGACGGTCGCGATCTTGAGTCCCTGGATCATGGTGTGCTCCTGCGGTGCGCGGTGATCGGCTCTTGCTCAGCCACCGTAGGCACCCGGGCCCTCGGGCCGCTTCTCCGGAATTGCGCTCTCCGTACGGCCGCCGCCGGGGCCGTTCCTGAAGCCGCCGGCCCAGAGCATGGCGTAGCACCCGGGTATGAGGGCGGCCCCGCGGCCCACGTGCCGGGCCCGGTACTCGCTGGGCGTCAGCCCGGTCCACGCCTTGAACCGGGAGGAGAAGGTGCCGAGGCTGCTGAAGCCGACCAGCAGGCAGATCTCGGTCACCGACAGACCGGCGGTGCGCAGCAGGTCCTCGGCCCGCTCGATCCGCCGGTGGGTCAGGTACTGCCGGGGCGTCTCGCCGTAGACGTCCTTGAAGGCGCGCAGGAAGTGGTAGCGCGAGTACCCGGCGTGCGCGGCCAGCGCGTCGAGGTCGAGACCGGGGTCGGCCCAGTCCCGGTCCATGGCGTCCTTGGCCAGACGCAGACGGCGCACTTTGTCCATGGGCCGATGGTGGCACGGGCCACTGACAGTGACCGGGCACGGCGAAGGCCCCCGGGGCGGACACCGCCGGGGGCCTTCGGACCAGGGGGTCGGTCAGACCGCTTCGATCACGGGTGCCGGGGCCGGCACCGCGTCCTCGGCGGCCTCGCCGCTCTCGCCGCCCTCATCGGAGGCCGGCTTCTGCGGCGCGCTGCGCAGCGGGACCTCCTTGACGAAGAGGGCCGCGATCAGCACGACCACCGCGATCACCGCGCCCAGCAGGAAGGCGGAGTGCGTACCCGCCGACACGGCGTGCTGGTAGGCCTCCCGCACCGGGGCGGGCAGCTTCGCGAGGCTCGCCGCGTCCAGCTGCGCCGACTTCTCGGTGATGCCCTTGCCCAGGGCGCCGGCCCGCTCGGCCATGACGTCCTGCACCCGGTGGTTGAACAGGGCGCCCATGATGGCGACGCCGAAGGAGGAACCGAGGGTGCGGAACAGGGTGGTGGACGAGGAGGCCACGCCCATGTCCTTCATCTCCACGCTGTTCTGCGCGACCAGCATGGTGATCTGCATCAGGCAGCCCATGCCCGCGCCGACCACGGCCATGAAGACACCGGAGACGAAGCGGCTGGTGCCCGTGTCCATCGTCGACAGCAGGTACAGGCCGACGATCATCAGCGCGCCGCCCACGATCGGGAAGATCTTGTAGCGGCCGCTGCTGGTGGTGACCCGGCCGGCGATCAGGGAGGTCACCAGCATCGCGCCGAGCATCGGCAGGAGCAGCAGACCCGAGTTGGTCGCGGAGGCACCCTGCACGGCCTGCTGGTACAGCGGGAGGAAGAGCGTGGCACCGAACATCACGAAGCCGGTGATGAAGCCGATCAGCGACATCAGGGTGAAGTTGAGGCTCTTGAAGATGTGCAGCGGCAGCACCGGCTCGGAGGCCTTGGTCTGCCAGAACACGAACCCGATCAGCGCGACCACGCCGAGGGCGATCAGCTCCATGATCCGCGCGGAGGTCCAGGGGTACTCGCTGCCGCCCCAGGTGGTGACCAGCACGATCGAGGTGATGCCGACGGTGAGCAGGACGACGCCGAGGTAGTCGATGCCGGCCTTGGACCGCTTCTTCGGCAGGTGCAGCACCGCGGTGACCAGCGCCAGCGCGACGGCGCCGAGCGGCAGGTTGATGTAGAAGGCCCAGCGCCAGCCCCAGTTGTCGGTGATGGTGCCGCCGACCAGCGGGCCGCCGATCATCGCCAGCGCCATGACGCCGGCCATCATGCCCTGGTACTTGCCGCGCTCGCGCGGCGGGATGAGGTCACCGATGATCGCCATGACGCCGACCATCAGACCGCCGGCGCCGAGTCCCTGGATCGCGCGGAACCCGATCAGCTGGCCCATGTCCTGGGCCATGCCGCTGAGCGCCGAACCGATCAGGAAGATCACGATCGAGCTCAGGAAGGCGCCCTTGCGCCCGAACATGTCGCCGACCTTGCCCCAGACCGGGGTCGAGGCCGCGGTCGCGAGCGTGTACCCGGTCACCACCCAGGACAGGTGCTCCAGACCGCCCAGCTCGCCCACGATCGTCGGCATCGCGGTGCCCACGATCATGTTGTCGAGCATCGCGAGCATCATCGCGATCATGAGCGCGAGCAGGACCACCCGCACGCTCTTGGGCTGTTTCTCCTGCTTGCCGGCGGGCTTGGTGTCGCCCGTCACAGTCTGCGTGTCCGCCATCTCTCCCACTCCCCCTGGCGACAACTACTTACTTGCCGCCCGGCTAGTTCACTACACTGGGAAAGGTACCCGCGCTACTAGCCGGGCGTCAAGTAAGTTTCCGCGGGAGCGCAAGGAGTACGAGGATGGGCGTCACCATGGACGGCACCAAGCAGCAGCGCCGCGGCAACACCCGCCAGCGCATCCAGGACGTGGCACTCGAGCTCTTCGCGGAGCAGGGCTACGAGAAGACCTCTCTGCGCGAGATCGCCGAGCGTCTCGACGTCACGAAAGCGGCCCTGTACTACCACTTCAAGACCAAGGAAGAGATCATCGTCAGCCTCTTCCGGGATCTGACGCAGCCGATCGAGGACCTGATCGAGTGGGGCCGGAGCCAGCCGCACACGCTGGAGACCAAGCAGGAGATCGTACGGCGCTACAGCGAGGCCCTGGCCGGCGCGGAGCCGCTCTTCCGGTTCATGCAGGAGAACCAGGCGACCGTGCGGGAACTGCGCATCGGCGACACCTTCAAGGACCGGATGCGCGGCCTGCGGGACATCCTCATGGACCCCGAGGCCGATCTGGTCGACCAGGTCCGCTCGGTCAGCGCGCTCTTCACCCTGCACGCCGGGATGTTCGTGATGCAGGACCTGGAAGGCGACCCCGAGAAGAAGCGCGAGGCCGTTCTCGAGGTCGCCGTGGACCTGGTCACGCAGGCGCACCGGGGCGCCCACGCGAAGGACGAGCAGATCAGACCGTGACGCCCTCGGCGCGCAGGAAGACGACCGGGTTCACCGCGGAGCCGTAGTTCGGCGTCTTGCGGATCTCGAAGTGCAGGTGGGGGCCGGTGGAGTTGCCGGTGCTGCCCGAGAGGGCGATGTGCTGGCCGGTCCGGACGATCTGGCCGACGCGGACGTCGATGCGCGACAGGTGCGCGTACTGGGAGTACAGGCCGTTCGCGTGCTTGATCACGATGGCGTTGCCGTACGCCGGGCCGTCACCGGCACCGTTGGGGCCGGCCTTGACGACGGTGCCGCCGTGCGCGGCGACGACCTCGGTGCCGGTCGGGACGGCGAAGTCCTGGCCGCTGTGCTTGTGCGCCCAGTGGCTGCCGGCCTGGTCGAAGCCCGCGGAGAGGGTGTACGACTTCACCGGGTCGACCCAGGAGGCCGCGGCGGGGGTGGCGGCGCTCGCGATTCCGCTGCCCAGCACGGCCATGGCGCCCACGCCGGCCGCCATGACGGCCGCACGGGTGCGGAACGAGGACACACGGGAGGAGCGGGACGTGAAGCGCTGGAACATCGAGACCTCGTGGAGTCGGGGACAGAAAGCCACCCGTCGCACGAATGTCTCGGCGCACCGGGTGGCCGGACATTCGTATCCCGCCGCCCCATCCGGCCACAATTCACCGATCTACGACTCCAGGCAGTAGATCCCCCCAAATCCACCCACCTCTTGACAGTTCCGCCTCCCCCGGAGGACCAGCGGCGACAACGTCGCTGTTTCACTCAGAGTTTCCAAGCGCAATGTCCTTTTTGTCCCGAAACAAGATCCCACTATCAGGGTTAGTAACGGACATTTCGCCTGTGCGGCTTGTCACCGGGGGCCTTTGTTTCCGGGTGTGGAAATGTGATGCGCACCTCTAGGCACCTACCGTCCGGTAACCCTACGGTTCCTCTCGCGCCATCCTCACCACACACCATGTCCCTGACATTTCGCTTCGGTCGGGCCGTGCAGCGTACGGACGTGAGAGGACCCCTCAGATGACCCCAAGCTCCTGGGTGCGCCGGACATCCGTGACCGCGGTCTGCGTGGCCGCGCTCGCCGCTCTCGCCGCGCCGGCCCAGGCCGCCTCCGCGGCCTCCCCGTCGGCCCGGGCGGACACCACGGCCTCGGCCGCCTCCGCGGCCTCCACGGCCGTCACGGGCTCCGCAGGCGCGGCGGAGGCGGCCGGCGCCACCCCGGTCGACCACGCGACCTGGCAGCGGGACTGCCGGGCGGTCATGGACCAGGCCCTGCCGTACCTCCAGGCCCGTGTCGCCGCCGCGCGGCCGGGCGAGAAGCAGGCGATCGTCTTCGACATCGACAACACCACGCTGGAGACCGACTTCGGCTTCAGCTACCCGCAGCCCGCCAACCAGCCCGTCCTGGACGTCGCCCGCTACGCCCAGGAGCACGGCGTCCGGCTCTTCTTCGTCACGGCCCGCCCGGGCATCCTCTACTGGCCCACCGAGTACAACCTCGAACACGACGGCTACGACGTCTCCGGCCTCTACGTCCGCGGTCTCTTCGACCTCTTCAAGGACGTCGCCACCTACAAGACGGCCCAGCGCGCCGACATCGAGAGCCAGGGCTACACGATCGTCGCCAACATCGGCAACAGCGCCACCGACCTCTCCGGCGGCCACGCCGAGAGGACGTTCAAGCTGCCGGACTACGACGGTCAGCTGTCGTAGTCCGGCCCGGGGCGGGACCCCGGGCATGCCGGAGGGGGCCGGTGCTCCGAAGAGCACCGGCCCCCTCCGGTTGCCGCTGAAGCGCCTGAGGGGTCAGGCGTCCTTGCTCAGGTTCGGTCCGGCACCGCCGGCCGCCTGCTCGATCGGCGGGACGTCCGGCAGGGACGACTTCTCCTCACCCCGGAAGGTGAAGGTGGCGGAGTCGCCCTCGCCCTCGGTGTCCACGACCACGATGTGACCGGGGCGCAGCTCGCCGAAGAGGATCTTCTCCGAGAGCGTGTCCTCGATCTCGCGCTGGATCGTGCGACGCAGCGGACGCGCGCCCAGCACCGGGTCGTAGCCCTTCTTGGACAGCAGCTCCTTGGCGGACTGGGAGAGCTCGATGCCCATGTCCCGGTCCTTCAGGCGCTCGTCCACCTTGCCGACCATCAGGTCGACGATCCGCAGGATGTCGGCCTGCGTGAGCTGCGGGAAGACGACCACGTCGTCCACGCGGTTGAGGAACTCGGGCCGGAAGTGCTGCTTGAGCTCGTCCTGGACCTTGTTCTTCATGCGCTCGTAGTTGGTCTTCGTGTCACCCGAGGCCGCGAAGCCCAGGTTGAAGCCCTTCGAGATGTCCCGCGTGCCGAGGTTGGTCGTCATGATGATGACCGTGTTCTTGAAGTCCACGACCCGGCCCTGGGAGTCGGTCAGGCGACCGTCCTCCAGGATCTGCAGCAGCGAGTTGAAGATGTCCGGGTGGGCCTTCTCGACCTCGTCGAAGAGGACCACGGAGAACGGCTTGCGGCGGACCTTCTCGGTCAGCTGGCCGCCCTCTTCGTAGCCCACGTAGCCGGGGGGCGAACCGAACAGGCGCGAGACCGTGTGCTTCTCGCTGAACTCCGACATGTCGAGGGAGATCAGCGCGTCCTCGTCACCGAAGAGGAACTCGGCGAGCGCCTTGGACAGCTCGGTCTTACCGACACCGGACGGGCCGGCGAAGATGAACGAGCCACCGGGACGCTTCGGGTCCTTCAGACCGGCACGCGTACGGCGGATCGCCTTCGACAGCGCCTTGACGGCGTCGACCTGGCCGATGACCCGCTTGTGGAGCTCGTCCTCCATGCGGAGCAGGCGGCTGGACTCCTCCTCGGTCAGCTTGAAGACCGGGATGCCGGTGGCGGTCGCGAGGACCTCGGCGATCAGCTCGCCGTCGACCTCGGCGACGACGTCCATGTCGCCGGCCTTCCACTCCTTCTCGCGCTTGGCCTTGGCGGCGAGGAGCTGCTTCTCCTTGTCGCGCAGGGAGGCGGCCTTCTCGAAGTCCTGCGAGTCGATCGCGGACTCCTTGTCGCGGCGGACACCGGCGATCTTCTCGTCGAACTCGCGGAGGTCCGGCGGCGCGGTCATCCGGCGGATGCGCATCCGGGAGCCGGCCTCGTCGATCAGGTCGATCGCCTTGTCCGGCAGGAAGCGGTCCGAGATGTAGCGGTCGGCCAGGGTGGCGGCCTGGACCAGGGCCTCGTCCGTGATGGAGACGCGGTGGTGCGCCTCGTACCGGTCGCGCAGACCCTTGAGGATCTCGATCGTGTGCGGCAGGGACGGCTCCGCGACCTGGATGGGCTGGAAGCGGCGCTCGAGGGCCGCGTCCTTCTCCAGGTGCTTGCGGTACTCGTCCAGCGTGGTGGCACCGATGGTCTGGAGCTCACCGCGGGCCAGCATCGGCTTGAGGATGGAGGCGGCGTCGATGGCGCCCTCGGCGGCACCCGCACCGACCAGCGTGTGCAGCTCGTCGATGAACAGGATGATGTCGCCGCGGGTGCGGATCTCCTTGAGGACCTTCTTCAGGCGCTCCTCGAAGTCACCGCGGTAGCGGGAGCCGGCGACCAGGGCACCGAGGTCCAGGGTGTAGAGGTGCTTGTCCTTGAGGGTCTCGGGCACCTCGCCCTTGACGATGGCCTGGGCGAGGCCCTCGACGACGGCGGTCTTGCCGACGCCGGGCTCACCGATCAGCACCGGGTTGTTCTTGGTACGGCGGGACAGCACCTGCATGACCCGCTCGATCTCCTTCTCGCGCCCGATGACCGGGTCGAGCTTGGACTCACGAGCGGCCTGGGTGAGGTTCCGGCCGAACTGGTCGAGGACGAGGGAGGTCGAGGGGGTGCCCTCGGCCGGCCCGCCCGCGGTGGCCGTCTCCTTGCCCTGGTAACCGGAGAGCAGCTGGATGACCTGCTGCCGCACCCGGTTGAGGTCTGCGCCCAGCTTGACCAGGACCTGGGCGGCGACGCCCTCGCCCTCACGGATCAGGCCGAGCAGGATGTGCTCCGTGCCGATGTAGTTGTGGCCCAGCTGAAGGGCCTCGCGGAGCGACAGCTCCAGGACCTTCTTGGCACGGGGGGTGAAGGGGATGTGGCCGGACGGGGCCTGCTGGCCCTGACCGATGATCTCCTCCACCTGCTGGCGGACCGCCTCAAGCGAAATGCCGAGGCTCTCCAGGGCCTTAGCGGCGACACCTTCACCCTCGTGGATGAGACCCAGGAGGATGTGCTCGGTGCCGATGTAGTTGTGGTTGAGCATCCGGGCTTCTTCCTGAGCCAGGACGACAACCCGCCGCGCGCGGTCGGTGAACCTCTCGAACATCGTTAATCGCTCCTCAGAGCGGTCAGGCAGTGGGGGGAACTTCCCCTCCCTGTCCTTCCGCAGCTTAGTCCCGCAAGCGGGGACCGCTCATTCCAACTGCCGACACCGTCGATGGCCTCCTGACCCCGAACGCCGACATCTGCTCCAACCCGATGGTGCGAGACGATGTTCCCGCAGGCCAGGCAGTTACCCCACTCGCCAGTACGCCGATGGCGAACGTGGGACGCCCCGATCTGCGTGTCGCCCCCTCCCACTAGGCATGTCTTACCCGCAGGGACTGACACTCCATGCCGTGCGCACCGGTTCCCTCCGCTACGGGCGAACAACCTTGCGCCTCCCGGCACCCCCGCGCGCCCCCTTCTCGGGGACCCTGCGCAATCGCCGGTGAACCCAGCGTAACTCCCGGCGTGCTCCGGCGGTTGCAGGTGGCATGGCTGGCTCGGTCCCCGTGACCTCCACGGTCCCCCCTCCTCGTCGTCCGCCCGGTTCCGGTCCGCACCCCGCTTCCGGGGCCCGGCACTGGTACGAGAACGAACTGGGATGGAAGACCGTGCCCGGCCGGCCGCTGCGGCTGGTGACGGGGGTGCGGTTCGACGTCCTGGACGTACCGGCCGAGGCGGGCGCGCAGGCGCTCAGGCATCTCGTACCGGGTTCTCCGGTGGCCCTGCGGGGCGGCCGGACGCTCCTGCTGGTGGCCGCCGGCAGCGCGGAGGAGCTGCCTGGGCTGCTCGACTGGCTGGAGTGGGGGTCACTGGAGCTGGATCTGCGGGTCCTCGGCGCCGGCGGCCTGATGGAGGCGCCGGGCCTGTACGGCGCCGGTGCCGGCCGGTTCGCCGGTGCCGCCGCCGGTTCCGGCACCTCGGCCGGTCCGGCCGGTGCCGCGGAGCCCGTGCAGGGGGCCGCCGTGTGGCTGCGGCCCCCCGGGCCGGGGTGCGAGGTGGAGGCTGCGCTGCCGGCGCTGCCGGGCATCGGCGGCGTCGGGCAGGCCCCCGATCTCGTGCGACTGGTGGACACGGTGGCGACTTACTGCCACCGGGTCCGGCTGCGGCGCCTGAGCGCCGTCCGGTCCGCCCGCGGGCGGAATCAGCCGTTGGCCTTCTCGTAGGCCTCGCGGATGGTCGCGGGAACGCGGCCGCGGTCGTTGACCTCGAGCTTGTTCTCCTTGGCCCAGGCGCGGATCGCCGCGGTGTCCTGGTTGCCGCCGGAAGCGGCACGGGTCTTTCCGCGACCGCTGGAAGCACGGCCACCGGTGCGACGGCCGCCCTTCAGATAGGGGTCGAGAAGACCACGCAGCTTGTCCGCATTGGCAGTCGTGAGGTCGATCTCGTACGACTTGCCGTCCAGTGCGAACGTGACGGTCTCGTCCGCCTCGCCGCCGTCGAGGTCATCGACAAGAAGGACCTGAACCTTCTGTGCCACCGGATTTCCTTTCATCGATAACGTGAGTGTCAGTGGGTGTGCGGCGCCCGCCGTTTCGCCGCCCCTGTTATATGCAGTACTGCAGTACGTCGGAAAGCAAACCGCTTTTGCCGGAAAAACACAAACCCCTGGGAGAGACTCGTCAGACCGTCCTGCCCGGAAACATGCGCGTTTCGGACATAGGGAACCGGGGCATTGGCGATCACAGATGCAGAAGCATCCGGCTGTTGCCCAAGGTGTTCGGTTTCACTCGTTCGAGACCGAGGAACTCCGCGACGCCCTCGTCATAGGAACGCAAGAGCTCCGCGTACACATCGGTGTCGACCGGCGTCTCACCGATCTCGACGAAGCCGTGCTTCGCGAAGAAGTCGACTTCGAAGGTCAGGCAGAAAACCCGGCGAACGCCGAGCCGGCGCGCGGTGTGCAGCAACTTCTCCAGCAGCCGGTGTCCGACGCCGGCGCCCCTGAGCCCGGTCTTCACCGCGAGAGTGCGGACTTCGGCGAGGTCTTCCCACATGACGTGCAGGGCGCCGCAGCCGACCACCTCGGCGTTGTCGTCGCGTTCCGCGACCCAGAACTCCTGGATGTCCTCGTAAAGCGTGACGGTGGGTTTGTCGAGCAGGATGCGTTCGCGCGTGTAGTCGTCGAGGAGCCGGCGCACGGCGGGGACATCGCTGGTCCTGGCCCGCCGGACGGTGATGGCTTTTGCGGTCGCTTCGGAGCGCTCTGCGGACATGAGCGGACGCTATCGCCCGTCGTGGTCCCCCGCCGAGCCGGGGTTCTCGTCTCGCGGGGGTCGCGCGGCTTCCCGTTCCGTGGGTTCCTGCGCTTCCCGCGTTTCCGGTCCCTGGACGATGCGTACCGCGTCCCGCAGGGACTGGCGCTGTTCGTCGCTCATCATCCCGAAGAAGGCGACGAGAGCGGCGGCCGGGTTGTCACTCTGCGACCAGGCCTCGTTCATCAGCGCGGCCGCGTAGGCGGCCCGGGTGGAGACGGCCTCATATCGATAGGCACGCCCTTCGGCCTCGCGCCGCACCCAGCCCTTCTGATGGAGATTGTCCAAAACCGTCATCACGGTGGTGTACGCGATGGAGCGTTCCCGCTGGAGGTCTTCCAGGACTTCCCGAACCGTCACGGGCCGGTTCCACTTCCACACCCGGGTCATGACGGCGTCTTCGAGTTCTCCCAATGGGCGAGGCACATCTCAGAACAATACTGGGAGATACCGCCGAAGGCGTACCTGACGTGGCCTTTGGCGTCGAAAGCGAACAAAAAGGGCGCACGGCTCGCGAGGCACCGAGGTGCGCGCGGCCGTACGCCGTATGTCAGGCGGGCCGTGGGGCCCCGCGGGCGGGTCAGGCGTCGCCGGGGGTGCCGCCCGCCGCGTCCGCGCGGGCGAGGGCGGCGTCGACGGCCGCGTCCTCCTTGGCCTTGGCCGCCCCGCCCTGGGTCTTCACGATCACCCTGACCACACCGATGAAGAACACGGCCATGACGACCGGGGGCACGAGCGCGGAGACGTAGTCCATGGCTCCAGAGTAGCCACGCGGGAACGGGCGAAAGGGGCGGGGTGGGCGAACCGGCGGTCCGGCCGGCCGTTCATCCGGCGGCGGCCCGGCGGCTCACCCCGCGGCTCATCCGGCGGCGAGCCGGCGGAGTTCCGCCGCGCCGGCCTCGGACGCCGGCGGCTTGCGGCGCGGGAAGACCTCGCCGGGGGTCGGAATGGGCCGCTTCGGTGCCGCCGGATCGGCGTCCGGCCGTCCGCCGGGCGTCTCCGAGGGGGCCCGTCCGGGCTTCTGGGCGGGCTTCTGAGCGGGTTTCTCCGCACCCTCGCTCCCTGCGGCCCAGGTCTCGCCCGCACCCCCGGGGAGGGCCAGCAGGCGGGTCCGGGAGGCCGGCACGGCGGGGGCCGGGACCGTGGGGGCCGGGACCGTGCGCGCGCCGTGGGCGAAGCGGGCCCGTACGTCCCGCTCGGCCATCGCACGGCAGCGGTCCAGCAGGGCCGCGGCCACGGGGTTGCCGCGCAGCGCGCGGAGCGCGGCGAGGTCGTCCGGCGTGGGGCGGTGCCCGGCGCCCAGCGCCTCCTCCAGGAGGGCGAGATACCCGGCGGCGGTGCCCGGCAGGGCGGCGCGGTACCTGCCGAGGTCGTCGATCAGGAAGGCGCGCAGCCTGGCCGCCTCGCGCAGCGCCTCGTCGAGCGAGGCGGCCAGGCGGAAGCAGTCCTGGACGTCCTCGGCTCGGGCTTGGCCGGGGTGGAGGGCGAGGGCGAGGGCGCGGCGGAGCACACGCAGCTCCTCCGCGCCGAACGCCATGCCGCCGCGGGATCCGTATGGCGTGGGCATGCGGCGACGCTACCGCTAATCAGACAAAAGCGACAGATCGACACGTTGTGTCGTCGCGTGTCGTCGCCGGGGTTCCCCCGACCGGGGTCACCCCGCACGGGTGAAGCGCGTACGCCCGGTGTGACGTGCGCGGAAGGAGCCGGTTCCGGGCCGTCCGCGAACAGGTCCGGAAACGGGTCCGGAAACGGGTCCGGCGCCCGCGGGAGGCGGGCGCCGGATCCAGGGTGCGCGGGGCGCGTCCTACATGCGGGACACGTTCCGCTCGTAGACGAGCCGCAGGCCGATCAGGGTCAGCCACGGCTGGTGCTCGTCGATCACGGAGGCCTCGCCCAGCACCATCGGCGCGAGGCCGCCCGTGGCGATCACCGTGACGTCGTCCGGGTCGGCGGCCAGTTCCCTGGCCATCCGGCTCACCACGCCGTCGACCTGCCCGGCGAACCCGTACACGATGCCGGCCTGCATGGCCTCCACCGTGTTCTTGCCGATCACGCTGCGCGGCCTGGCCACCTCGATCTTGCGCAGCTGGGCGCCGCGGACGCCGAGCGCCTCCACCGAGATCTCGATGCCGGGCGCGATGACCCCGCCGACGTACTCCCCGCGCGCGGAGACCGCGTCGAAGGTGGTGGCGGTGCCGAAGTCGACGACGATCGCCGGGCCGCCGTACAGCTCCACGGCCGCGACCGCGTTGATGATCCGGTCCGCGCCGACTTCCTTGGGGTTGTCCGTCAGGATCGGCACGCCGGTCTTCACGCCGGGCTCCACCAGGATCGCGGGCACGTCGCCGTAGTAGCGCCGGGTGACGTCGCGCAGCTCGTGCAGCACCGACGGGACCGTCGCGCAGATGGCGATGCCGTCGATGCCGTCGCCCAGCTCCTCGCCGAGCAGCGGGTGCATGCCCATCAGGCCCTGGAGGAGCACCGCGAGCTCGTCCGCCGTGCGGCGCGCGTCCGTGGAGATGCGCCAGTGCTCGACGATGTCCTCGCCGTCGAACAGGCCGAGGGTCGTGTGCGTGTTGCCGACGTCGATCGTGAGCAGCATGGCCCTTACTCCGCCTCGCGCAGGTCCAGGCCGATGTCCAGGATCGGCGAGGAGTGGGTGAGGGCGCCGACGGCCAGGTAGTCCACTCCGGTCTCGGCGTACGCGCGCGCGTTGTCGAGCGTGAGCCGGCCGGAGGCCTCCAGCTGGGCCCGCCCGCCCACGATGCCGACGGCCTCCTCGCACTCACCGGGCGTGAAGTTGTCGAGCAGGATCAGGTCGGCGCCCGCGTCGACGACCTCGCGCAGCTGGTGCAGGGTGTCGACCTCGACCTCGACCGGAAGCTCCGGGAAGGCCTCCCGGACGGCCTTGAAGGCCTGGGCGACACCGCCGGCCGCGACCACGTGGTTGTCCTTGACCAGCGCGGCGTCGGACAGCGACATGCGGTGGTTGACGCCGCCGCCGCAGCGCACGGCGTACTTCTCCAGCGACCTGAGGCCCGGGGTGGTCTTGCGGGTGTCGCGCACCCGGCTCCGGCTGCCCTCCAGGGCGTCCGCCCACGCGCGCGTGGCGGTCGCGATGCCGGACAGGCGGCACAGGATGTTCAGGGCGCTGCGCTCGGCGGTGAGCAGGTCGCGGGTGAGCGTGGTGACCGACAGCAGCTTCTGCCCGGCCTCCACCCGGTCGCCGTCCTCGACGTGCCGCTCGACCTCGAACTCGTCCGTGCAGACCACGGAGAGCACGGCCTCGGCGACCCGCAGACCCGCGACCACACCGGCCTCGCGCGCGGTGAAGTCACCGGTGGCGACGGCGTCCTCGGGGATGGTCGCGACGGTCGTCACGTCCACGCCGCCCGCCAGGTCCTCCTGGACGGCGACATTGGCGATGTCCTCGATCTCGACGGGATCGAGGCCCGCCTCGGCCAGCAGCTCGGCGAGCGCGGGGTCGAGGCCGCACTCCAGGTACTCCGCGTCGCCCTCGGCGCCGCAGCCGCAGCCGTCACCGCAGCCGCCGGTGGGGACGAGGGGAAGGTCGTCGGTGCTCACTGTTCACTGCTCCTGGGGACGGGGCCGATGGGGGTGCTTCCCTGCCCGGCCGGAGCCGGGGGCAGGGTCGCGGGGAAGTCCGCGGTGTCCGTGGTGCGCACGTCGAGCGTCCGGTCGGCCGCGAGCCGTACGACGAGGTGACGCCGCCAGTGGGTGTCGTCGCGCCCGGCGTGGTCCTCGCGCCAGTGGCAGCCGCGGGTCTCCTCGCGCAGCCGGGCCGCGGCGACCAGGACCCGGGCCACGCACAGGAGGTTGGTGGCCTCCCAGGTGTCGACGCCGGGCTCGGCGGTCTTGCCGTTCTCCTCCAGCGCCTCGCGGGCGCCGGTGTGCAGCCGCTGGAGCCGCTCGGCGGCCTCGGCCAGGGACCGGTCCGAGCGCAGCACGCCCGCGCCCTCGGTCATGATCCGCTGGATGGTGAAGCGGGCCTCGGCGCCGAGCAGCGGGTGCTCGGGGGTCTCCGGGTGCGGGACCGGCTCGGGCACCCGCGCGCGCAGGCCGTCCGCCGCGCGTTCCGCGGTGATGTCGGCGGCGATGCGCTCGGCGTAGACGAGGCCTTCCAGCAGGGAGTTGGAGGCCAGCCGGTTGGCCCCGTGCACGCCGGTGCAGGCGACCTCGCCGCACGCGTACAGGCCGGGCACGGTCGTACGGCCGCGTGCGTCGGTGCGGACGCCGCCGGAGGCGTAGTGAGCGGCCGGGGCGACCGGGATCGGCTCGGTGACGGGGTCGATGCCGTGGGCGCGGCAGGCGGCCAGGATGGTCGGGAAGCGGTTCTCCCACATCTCGGCGCCGAAGTGCCGGCCGTCGAGGAACATGTGCTCGGTGCCCGTCTCCTGCATGCGCCGCGTGATGCCCTTGGCGACGATGTCCCGGGGCGCCAGCTCGGCCAGCTCGTGCTGGCCCACCATGAAGCGCACGCCGTCGGCGTCGACCAGGTGGGCGCCCTCGCCGCGCACGGCCTCGGACACCAGGGGCTGCTGGCCCTCCGCGTCCGCGCCGAGGAACAGCACGGTCGGGTGGAACTGCACGAACTCCATGTCGCTCAGCTCCGCGCCCGCGCGCAGCGCGAGCGCCACGCCGTCGCCCGTGGAGACGGACGGGTTGGTGGTCGCGGAGTACACCTGGCCCATGCCGCCGGTGGCGAGGACGACCGCGGGGGCGTGCACGGCGCCCACGCCGTCGTGCTGGCCCTCGCCCATCACGTGCAGGGTGACCCCGGCCGTGCGGCCTTCGGCGTCGGTGAGCAGGTCGAGTACGAGCGCGTTCTCGACGGTGCGCAGCCCGCGCGCGCGGACGGCCTCCACGAGCGCCCGGGAGATCTCCGCGCCGGTCGCGTCGCCGCCCGCGTGGGCGATCCGGCGCCGGTGGTGGCCGCCCTCGCGGGTGAGCTCGATGCCGCCCTCGTCGTCGGTGTCGAAGCGGGCGCCGGTGGAGATCAGCCGGCGTACGGCGTCCGGGCCCTCGGTGACGAGGATGCGCACGGCCTCCTCGTCGCACACGCCCGCACCGGCCACCAGGGTGTCGTCCAGGTGCTGCTCGGGGGTGTCGCCCTCGCCGAGGGCGGCGGCGATGCCGCCCTGGGCCCAGCGGGTCGAGCCGTCGTCGAGGCGGGCCTTGGTGACGACGACCGTCGACAGGCCGGCGGCCTCGCAGCGCAGGGCGGCGGTCAGGCCGGCCACTCCCGAGCCGACCACGACCACGTCGGCGGAGAGCGACCAGCCGGGGGCGGGCGCGGGCAGCCGTATGCCGGTACCGGTCATGAGACGACTCCGAGTGATCCGAAGGTGAGGGGGATGTTGTCGATCAGCCGGGTCGCCCCGACGCGGGCGGCGATCGCGAGGACGGCCTCGCCGTCGAAGGTGTCGCCGATCTCGGTGAAGTCGGACGGGTCGACCAGGGCGAGGTAGTCCAGGCGCAGCGGCGGCTCGCACCGGGCGGCCTCGTCCAGGACCTGGCGGGCGGCCGCGCGGACGGCCGCGGGGCCGCCGGGCACGGCCGTGGCCACGGCGTGCGCGTCGGCCGCAGCGCGGGACTCGCCTATGGCGCTGAGCGCCTCGGCACGCGCGTGCGTGGAGGGCACTTCGAGGGCCCGCGCGCGCAGCGCCTCCTGGGCGGCGTGCCGGTCGCGGCCGGCGAACAGGGCGCGGGACAGGGCGAGCGCGGTGGTGCGCTCCTCGGGCGAGAGGTAGCGGTTGCGGCTGGACAGGGCCAGCCCGTCCTC
Organism: Streptomyces sp. NPDC090108; assembly: GCF_044747185.1. Classification (NCBI taxonomy): domain Bacteria; kingdom Bacillati; phylum Actinomycetota; class Actinomycetes; order Kitasatosporales; family Streptomycetaceae; genus Streptomyces; species Streptomyces sp. NPDC090108. The sequence continues at coordinate 212,772 of NZ_JBIVDQ010000010.1, read as the reverse complement.
CTCGCGCACCGTCGGCACGCCGACGATCTCGACCCCGAAGTTCAGGTCCCGCGCCATGCGCCGGATCAGCGCCAGCTGCTGGGCGTCCTTCTGGCCGAACAGGGCCACGTCGGGCCGGGTGAGGTGCAGCAGCTTGGCGACGACGGTGAGCATGCCGTCGAAGTGCCCGGGGCGGGAAGCCCCCTCCAGGCGCTCGCCCATGGGGCCGGCCGTGACGCGCACCTGGGGCTCGCCGCCGGGGTAGACCTCGTCGGCGGACGGCGCGAACACCACGTTCGCGCCCGCCCGCTCGGCGATCTCCAGGTCGGCGTCCAGGGTGCGCGGGTAGCGGTCGAGGTCCTCGCCGGCGCCGAACTGCAGCGGGTTGACGAAGACGGTGACGATGACGAAGCCCTGGTCGCCGACGTGTTCGCGCGCCGCCCTGATGAGGGTCGCGTGGCCTTCGTGCAGGGCGCCCATGGTCATGACGACGGCGGTGCGCCCCGGCACCGCGTGCTGGTCGTGCGCGTCCTTCAGGTCCTCGGCCGTGGGGGCGAGTTCGAAGTGGCGGCGGCTCATCGGTCTTCCTCGTTCTCGGTCGGGTTCGTGCCCGTCGGGTCCGTGCCCGTGGCGAGTACCCCCAGCAGGTCCTCGGCGAGTGCGGGCTTCAGCAGGCCGCCCGCCAGGGCGCGGTCCGCGGTCGCGCGGGCCATCGCCAGATAGCCCTCCAGGGTCCCCGGCGCGTGCTTGCGCAGCTCGGCGAGGTGGGCGGTGACCGTGCCCGCGTCCCCGCGCGCGACGGGCCCGGTGAGCGCCGCGTCGCCGGAGCGCAGGGCGTTGTCCAGGGCGGCGCCGAGGAGCGGGCCGAGCATCCGGTCGGGCGCTTCCACGCCCGCCTTGTGCAGCAGCTCCATGGACTGGGCGACCAGGGTGATCAGGTGGTTGGAGCCGAGGGCGAGGGCCGCGTGGTACAGCGGGCGGTTCTCCTCGCTGATCCACTCCGGCTCACCGCCCATCTCGACCACGAGGGCCTCGGCGGCCAGCCGCAGCCGGCCGGGCGCGGTCACGCCGAAGGAGCAGCCGGCCAGGCGCTGGACGTCCACGGCGGTGCCGGTGAAGGTCATCGCCGGGTGCAGCGCGAGCGGCAGCGCGCCCGCGCGCAGGGCGGGGTCGAGCACCGCGGTGCCGTACCGCCCGGAGGTGTGCACCAGCAGCTGGCCCTGCCGTACGGCGCCGGTCTCGGCGAGACCCGCGACCAGTCCGGGCAGGGTGTCGTCGGGCACGGTGAGCAGGACCAGGTCGGCGCGCCGGAGGACCTCGGCGGGCGGGACCAGCGGAACGCCGGGGAGCATGGTCTCGGCGCGCCTGCGGGAGGCGTCGGAGACGCCGGAGACGGCCACCGGACGGTGTCCGGCGAGCTGGAGGGACGCGGCCAGGGCGGGACCCACGCGTCCGGCGCCGACGACGCCCACGGTGAGCCGCGCGGGGCGGTCCTTGATGTCTGACTGGTGGACTGTACTCACGCGACGGAGGCCTTCCCGTTCCAGTCCGCTCTGGGTACCGGACGATTTCTCGTCATGTTAACGCTATCGGGTGGGGAGGCGGCCGTTCGTCCACAGGCTGTGGGTTACGCCACGGCGCGTCGCCGCAGGCGGGCGCCCGGCCCCCGGACCGGAAATCGTGGTGCCCGCGCGGACGCCGGGACGGCATGATCGCGCGCATGAGCGATACGGCTGAACGGGAGACGGGCGCGGTCCCGGCCGCGACGACCGGCACGGAGACGGACACGGACACGGACGCCCCGGAACGGGGCAGCGCCACGGGCGCCGGGCAGGGCGCGGGCGGCTCCGGGGGCCAGGACGGGCCCCCGGACGAGGAGCGGGACGCGACCCAGGACGAGGAGCGGGACGGGGGCCAGGACGAGGAGCAGCGGCTCGCCGAGCGGCGTGCGGCCGCGCACCGCGCCGCCCGGCGTGTGCTGTCGCGCGCCGGGGCGCGGGGCACGGTCCGCGAGCGGCTCACGGACCTCCTGGAGGCCGGGGCCGGCGTGTACGACCTGGACGAGCGCGCGGACATCTACGGCAACCGGATCGTGACCGCCCTGGAGGAGCGGGTCGCGGCGCTGCTCGGGACGGAGGCCGCGGCGTTCTTCCCGACCGGCACCATGGCCCAGCAGGTGGCCCTGCGCTGCTGGGCCACCCGCACCGGCGACCGCACGGTGGCGCTGCACGCGCTGTCCCATCCCGAGGTGCACGAACGGCATGCCTTCAGCCAGGTCAGCGGTCTGCGGCCGGTCCGGGTGACGAGCGGGCCCCGGCTGCCCACGGCGGACGAGATACACGCGTTCCCCGAGCCCTTCGGGGCGCTCATGCTGGAACTGCCCCTCAGGGACGCCGGTTTCGTGCTGCCGTCCTGGGAGGAGCTGACCGCGACCGTCGAGGCGGCCCGGGAACGCGACGCGGTGGTGCACTTCGACGGCGCGCGCCTGTGGGAGAGCACCACGCACTTCGGGCGCCCCCTGGACGAGATCGCGGGCCTGGCCGACAGCGTCTACGTGTCGTTCTACAAGTCCCTCGACGGCTTCGGCGGCGCCGCCCTGGCCGGTCCGCGGGCCCTGATCGAGGACGCGAGGACCTGGCGGCACCGGTACGGCGGCATGATCTTCCAGCAGTTCCCGACCGCGCTGTCCGCGCTCGTCGGCCTCGACCGCGAACTGCCGCGCCTTCCCGAGTACGTCCGCCACGCGCGCGTGGTCGCCGCCGCGCTGCGCGAGGGGTTCGCCGCCGCCGGGCTGCCGTGGGCCCGCGTGCACCCCGAGGTGCCGCACACCCACGAGTTCCAGGTCTGGCTGCCGTACGACCCGGACGTGGTGGCCGAGGCGGCGCTGCGCCAGGGCGAGGAGACCGGCACGCTGCTGTTCGCAGGCGGCTGGGAGGCGGGCGGCCCGGGGCTGGCCTGGACCGAGGTCACCGTGCGCGCGGCCGGCCTGGAGTGGACCGCGGACGACGTGCGCGACGCCGTCGCCGGCCTCGCGGACCGGCTGCGGGACCACCCGTAGCGCCGCCGGAACCCGGGGCATGACGCACGCGGCGCCCGGTGCCGTGCGCACGGGCACGGGCACGGGCACGGGCACGGGCACGGTGGACGTCGGGAAGGTGCTGCGGGAGCCGCGCGGGAGCGGGAGCCGCGCGGCGGGACGGGCCTGCCGTCAGGCGTGGCCGCCGGCCCGCACCAGGCCCGTCTCGTAGGCGAGGACCACCACCTGGACCCGGTCCCGCAGGCCGAGCTTGGTCAGGATGCGGCCGACATGGGTCTTCACCGTCGCCTCGGACAGCACCAGGCGGGCGGCGATCTCACCGTTCGACAGACCCTGCGCGACCAGCACCATGACCTCGCGCTCGCGGTCGGTGAGCCGCTCCAGCTCCTTGTGCTGGGGCTCCTTGCCCGCCGACGGCAGCATCGGCGCGAACCGGTCCAGCAGGCGCCGGGTGGTGGACGGCGCCACGACCGCGTCACCGCTGTGCACGGCGCGGATCGCGGTCAGCAGCTCGCCGGGCGGCACGTCCTTGAGCATGAACCCGGAGGCGCCCGCCTTCAGCCCGGAGAAGGCGTACTCGTCCAGGTCGAAGGTGGTCAGGATGAGGACCTTCGGCGGGTCGGGCTCCCCGCAGATGCGCCGGGTGGTCTCGACGCCGTCCAGTTTCGGCATGCGGACGTCCATCAGGACGACGTCGACGGAGGTGGAGCGCAGCACCTGGAGGGCCTCGACGCCGTCGCCCGCCTCCGCGACGACCTCCATGTCCGGCTGGGCCGCGAGCACCATCCGGAACCCGGTGCGCAGCAGCACCTGGTCGTCGACGAGCATCACACGGATCGTCATCGGGTCCTCTTCCGTCTCTTCCATCTCTTCGGTCGCCTCAGGCGTCTTCCTGATGCGTCGCCCCCGGCGTCCCCGGGTCGCCCCCGGGAGGCCTCGGGCAGGGTGTCTCCGCAGGCGGCGGAGGTGTTACAGGTGTCAACGAAAGGCCCGCGTCGGTGTCAGTGCGCCGGTTTGAGCGGCAGCAGCGCGCTGATGCGGAATCCTCCGCCCGGACGCGGGCCCGCGTCCAGGGTGCCGCCGACCATGCCGACCCGTTCCCGCATGCCGATCAGGCCGTGGCCCCGGCCGTCGGCGCCGCCCTCCTCGTACAGCTCGTGCGGGGCGCCCTTGCCGTCGTCCTCGACCAGCAGGCCGAGCCCGTCGTCGAAGTAGACCAGCCGCACGCTGGCGCCCGCGTTCGGCCCACCGTGCTTGCGCGTGTTGGTGAGCGCCTCCTGCACGATCCGGTACGCGGTCAGCTCCACCCCGCTGGGCAGCGGGCGCGCGGTGCCCTCGACCTTGAAGTCGACCGGCAGACCGGAGGCGCGGCACTGCTCGACGAGGTCGTCGATCTGCTCGACGTCGGGCTGGGGGACGTACTCGCCGCTCTCCTGGTGCTCGCCGGTGCGCAGCACGCCCAGCAGGCGGCGCATCTCGGCGAGCGCCTGGCGGCCGGTGGAGGAGATCGTCTCCAGGGCCTTCTTCGCCTGGTCGGGGGCGGCGTCGAGCACATAGGCGGCGCCGTCGGCCTGGACCACCATGACCGACACGTTGTGCGCGACCACGTCGTGCAGTTCGCGCGCGATCCGGGCCCGCTCGGCGGCGACGGCGACCTTGGACTGCGCCTCGCGCTCCTTCTCCAGGCGGGCGGCGCGCTCCTCCAGCTCCGCGAAGTAGGCGCGCCGGACGCGCATGGAGTCGCCGAGGACCCAGGCGAGCGCGAACGGCACGGTCTGGAACACGGCGATCGCGACCTGGCCGAGGGCGCCGGTGTGCTCGGCCGGCCAGCGCACCTGCGCCAGCGTCGCCGCGAACAGGCTCACGGCGAGGGCGAGCCGGGAGGCCCAGCGGGCGCCGACGGCGGCCACCGTGTAGGTGATCACCAGCATGGCGAAGTCGGCGGCGGTCGTCTCGATGTCCAGGACCAGCTGGACCAGCCCGGTCAGGCACGCCAGCAGCAGCATCGGCTCCGGGAAGCGGCGGCGCAGGGCGACGACGACGCACAGCACGACGGACACCGCCCAGCCGGCGGCGACGGACCCGTGGTGGCCGGGAGTGCCGTTGACGTTCACGACACTCACGCCGGACAGCCCGAGCAGGACGACGGCCCAGAAGGTGTCGACCCACGCCGGGTGGCGGCGGAAGAAGTCATAGACGCGCTGCACGTAACCCAGAGTAGGGAAACCGAATGCGTGCAGGGGTCAACCGGAGGGCCGATCCGTACACCGCGCGTGTACTCCGCAAGGTGGATGCCGTGATCGGCGGTGTGCCTAGTCTGTCCCGGTGACGGATGAATCGGCGGGGAACACCGGGGCGGCACGGGACACCGGGGCCGCGGCGGGCGAGCCACGGGGCAGCGGGGCCGCCGCGGGCGGGGCGCGCGGCTGGCGTGCCGCGACCGAGGCGGCGCTCTACGGGCCCGGCGGCTTCTACCGGCGCCCCGAGGGGCCGGCCGGCCACTTCCGCACGTCCGTGCACGCCTCCCCGCTGTTCGCCGCCGCCGTGGCCCGGCTGCTGTGCCGGGTCGACGACGCGCTGGGCCGGCCGGACACGCTGGACTTCGTCGACATGGGCGCCGGGCGGGGCGAGCTGGTCACCGGCGTCCTCGCCGCGCTCCCGGCCGGTGTGGCCGCCCGGACGCGCGGGTACGCCGTGGAGCTCGCGGCGCGCCCCGCCGGACTGGACGGGCGGATCACCTGGCTGAGCGCCCCTCCGGAGACCGTGACCGGACTGCTCTTCGCCAACGAGTGGCTGGACAACGTCCCCCTGGACGTCGCCGAGGTGGACGCCCGCGGAGTGGCCCGGCTGGTCCTGGTCGGCGCGGACGGCGGCGAGCTGCCCGGCGAACCCGTGACGGGCCCGGCGGCGGACTGGCTGGCGCGCTGGTGGCCGCTGCCGGCCGAGGAGGGGCTGCGCGCGGAGATCGGACTCCCCAGGGACCTGGCGTGGGCCGGGGCCGTGGAACGGGTGGCACAGGGGTTGGCGGTGGCCGTGGACTACGCGCACTCCGCCGGCGCGCGCCCGCCGTTCGGCACGCTCACCGGCTTCCGGGAAGGGCGCGAGACGGCGCCGGTACCGGACGGGACCTGCGACATCACCGCGCATGTCGCGCTGGACGCGTGCGCGGCGGCGGCAGGTACGACGGGACCGGGACCGGGAACGGCGAGTGCGGGACCGACGGATACAGGAACGGCAGGCGCGGGACCGGCAGAGACGGGACCGGCAGGCGCGGGACCGGCGGACACGGAACCGGCAGGGACGGGACCGGCGGACACGGGACCGGCACGCGCCGGTGAGGTCGCCGGGGCGGCGCGCACGCTCCCCGCCCCCCGTCTGCTCACCCAGCGCGACGCCCTGCGCGCCCTGGACGTCACCGGCGCGCGCCCTCCGCTCGCGCTCGCCTCCACCGACCCCGCCGCCTATGTGCGCGCCCTCGCGGGCGCCGGCGAGGCCGCCGAACTCACCGCGCCGGGCGGTCTCGGCGACTTCGGCTGGCTGCTCCAGCCGGTGGGCATCGCGGACCCGCTCCGCTGACGGAACCGGCCCCCGGCCCCCGGGCCCCGACCCCGCCCGTCAGCCCGCCCGTCGGATCGTCCTACTTGTCGATGTCCCCGACCACGAAGAACATCGACCCCAGGATCGCCACCATGTCCGCCACCAGCGTCCCCGGCAGCAGCTCGTTCAGCACCTGGATGTTGTTGTACGACGCCGAGCGCAGCTTCATCCGGTACGGCGTCTTCTCGCCCTTGCTGACCAGGTAGTAGCCGTTGATGCCGAGCGGGTTCTCGGTCCACGCGTAGGTGTGGCCCTCAGGGGCCTTCAGCACCTTGGGCAGCCGCTGGTTGATCGGGCCGGGCGGCAGCTCGGCGAGCCGGTCCAGGCAGGCGCTCGCGAGGTCCAGCGCGTTGTGGGTCTGCTCCAGCAGGCACTCGAAGCGGGCGAGGCAGTCGCCCTCCTCACGGGTGACGACCTTCAGCGTGTCCTGGAGCTCGCCGTACGCCAAGTACGGCTCGTCGCGGCGCAGGTCGAAGTCGACGCCCGAGGCGCGCGCGATGGGCCCGCTGACGCCGTAGGCGTGCACGGCCGAGGGCGCGAGCACGCCCACGCCCCGGGTGCGCCCGCGGAAGATCTCGTTGCCGAGCACCAGGTCGTCGAAGACGCCCATCCGGGAGCGCACGGCGTCGACGGCGCCCCGCGCGCGCGTGGTCCACCCGTCCGGCAGGTCCTCCTTGAGGCCGCCGACCCGGTTGAACATGTAGTGCATGCGTCCGCCGGAGACCTCCTCCATGACGTTCTGGAGGCCCTCGCGCTCGTTGAACGCGTAGAAGATGGGCGTGATCCCGCCCAGTTCCAGCGGGTAGGAACCGAGGAACATCAGATGGTTCAGCACCCGGTTCAGCTCGGCGAGCAGGGTGCGCGTCCACACCGCCCGTTCGGGGACCTCCATGCCGAGCATCCGCTCGACGGCGAGGACCACGCCCAGCTCGTTGGAGAACGCCGAGAGCCAGTCGTGCCGGTTGGCGAGCACGATGATCTGCCGGTAGTCGCGCGCCTCGAAGAGCTTCTCGGCACCCCGGTGCATATAGCCGATCACCGGCTCCGCGCTCAGGATGCGCTCGCCGTCCAGCACGAGCCGAAGGCGCAGCACACCGTGCGTGGACGGATGCTGGGGGCCGATGTTGAGCACCATGTCGGTGCTCTCCGCGGCACCGCCGATGCCGACCGTGGTCTCCGTCGCAGTCATGGATCCAGTCTCCCCTACGTACGCTGGCCCCATGGATACGGGGAGCCCCGAGCCGGCCGCCCCGGCGGCGGACGAACCGGTGTGGCGCGGTCTGCCGCCCGGTCTGCTGCGGATGCGCCGGCTGCTGCTGACGGTGTGGACGGTACTGGTCGCCCTCGCGGTCGGGCTGCCGCTCGGCCTGCTCGCCGGGCCCGGCTGGGCGGCCTTCGCGCTGCTGCCCGTCGCCCTGGCGGTGTGGGGCTGGTGGCTGCTCGGCCGCAACTGGCGCTCCTGGCGGTACGCGGAACGCGCCGACGACCTGCTGATCAGCAGGGGCGTGCTGTGGCACGAGGAGACCGTGGTGCCGTACGGGCGCATGCAGCTGGTGGAGGTCACCTCCGGGCCGGTCGAGCGGCACTTCGGGCTGGCGGGCGTACAGCTGCACACCGCGGCCGCCGCGACCGACGCGACCATCCCGGGCCTGCGCCCGGCCGAGGCGGAACGGCTGCGCGACCGGCTCACCGAGCTGGGCGGGGCCCGATCGGCCGGGCTGTGAACGGGCCCGTGCCGGCCCCGGGGACCGGCGGCGACGCGGAGACGGGCGCGGGCACGCGGCCCGGCCGGCCGGCCGCCGCGGAGGCGGGCGCGCGGCCCGGGAAACCGGCCGCGGCGGACGCGGACCCCGGCGCTGTGGACCCCGGCACCCTGGACCCCGGCGCTGTGGACCCCGGCGCCTTCGGGACGGCCGTGGCGGACGCCGGCGCGGGCCCGCGGGAGCGGCGGCTGCATCCCGTCACCCCGTTCCGGCGGGCGTGGGCGCCCGTCGCCGTGCTCGCGGGATGGGCCGTGCACGACCCGAACTCCGCGCAGGAACAGCTGACCCGGCTGACCGGCACGATGCTCCTGGCGGGACTGAGCGTGCTGGTCCCGGCGGCGGCCCTGTACGGCTTCCTGTCCTGGTGGTTCACGCACTTCGCGGTCACCGCCACCGAACTGCGCATCCGCACCGGCCTGCTGTTCCGGCGCACCGCGCACATCCGCCTGGAACGCATCCAGGCCGTCGACGTCACCCGCCCGCTCCTCGCGCGCGTGGCGGGCGTCGCCAAGCTGCGGATAGACGTCGTCGGGGCGGAACGGCGGGACGAACTGGCCTTCCTGGGCGAACAGGAGGCGCGCGCCCTGCGCGCCGAACTCCTCGCCCGTGCGGCGGGCTTCGCGCCCGAGACCGCGGGCGAGGTCGGTGAGGCACCCGCGCGCGAACTGCTGCGCGTGCCCCCGGGCAAGCTGGCGCTCTCCCTGGTGCTGACGGGCGCCACCTGGTCGTCCCTGGCCGTCGCCCTCGTCGTACCGCCCGTGCTGTGGCTCGCCACCCACAGCGTGTGGACGGTCCTCGCGATCGGCGTGCCGCTGCTCGGCGCGGCGGGCGCGCGCAGCGTGGGACGGTTCGTCACCGAGTACGACTGGACGGTGGCCGGGTCCCCGGACGGCCTGCGCATCGACCACGGGCTGCTCGACCGCTCGCACGAGACGGTGCCGCCGGGCCGGGTGCAGACCGTGCGGATCGTGGAACCGCTGCTGTGGCGCGGACCCGGCTGGGTACGGGTGGAGCTGCATGTCGCCGGATCCGCCGGCTCGGTGCTGGTGCCGGTCGCCCCGCGCGAGGTCGCCGAGTCGGTCGTCGCGCACGTGCTGCCCGGAGTGACCGTGCCCGCGTCGCTGTCCCGTCCGCCACGGCGGGCCCGGTGGTGCGTCCCGTTGTGGTGGCGCGGCCACGGACTCGCGGTGACCCCGGCGGTGTTCGCGGCCCGGCGCGGCCTGCTGCGCCGCCGGCTGTCCCTGGTCCCGCACGCGAAGGTGCAGAGCGTACGGCTCACCCAGGGGCCCTGGGAGCGCCTGTGGCGGCTCGCCTCCGTCCATGTGGACACCGGAGCCGACCGGACCGTCACGGCCCGCGTCCGGGACGCCGGGGAGGCCGCGCGGCTGCTGTACGACCAGGCGGACCGCTCCCGCACCGGCCGCCGGGACGCCCGCCCGGACCGCTGGATGACCTGAGCCGGACCGGCCCGGAAAAACGCGGGAGCCCGGGCCGCCCTCGCGGGGGGACCGGGCTCCGGGAGCGGTGTTCGTGGATCAGGACGCCGCGGTGCGCAGCCGCTCCAGGTCGATCTGCTCCGTCTCGTCGTGCGCGGTCAGGTCGATCACCTGGCCGGCGTCGCGTACTCCGGCTCCGGGCTTGAACCCGGACTCGTCGCCACCCTTGTGGAGCGCCGACCGGCCCACGCCGTCGGCGAGGTCCTCGTTGCGCACGGAGTCGTCCGGACCGGCCTCCTTCTGGGTGCCGAAGAAGTCGAATCCGCCCTCGACCAGCGGACGCCGGGCGGGCGCCGCCGGTACGACGGCCACGGCGGTCGGGACGGTGAAGTGCCCGGCGCCATGACGGCCCCGGGTCCTGGCGGGCGCGGCGGCCTCGGGCGCGTGGTCGCCGGCCGCCTCGGACGTCCCGGCCGCGTCGCCCGCGGCGGGCTCGGCGGGCGACGCGGGGTCGGCGGACTGCCCGGACGCGGTGCCCTCCTGGGCGGTCGGCTCCTGGGCGGTGGGCTCCTCGGGGGCGGTGGCGGAGGTGTCCGCCCCGGCCCCGGGGGCACGGGCGCCCTCGGCACCTGCGGCGGCGGCCTCGGACCGGACGGCCGCCGCGGCGGCCTCGGCCAGCGGGGCCGCGGTGGACACGGCGGGATCGGTGTCCTCGGAGACGGTCCCGGCGGACGCGGTCGCGTCGGAGACGGGCTCGGAGGAGGTGGTTCCGTCGGAGACCGGCTCGGTGGAGGCGGACTCGGAGGAGACGGGCTCGGCGGAGACGGGCTCGGCGGACGCGGACTGCGCGGGGACCGACGTGACCGGCTCGGGTTCCGGCGCCGGGGCGTCCGGGTTCCCGGCGGCTTCCGGCGTCCGGGAGGTCTCCGCCGCAGCCTCCGTCACGGCCTGGCCCTCGGCCTCGGGCTCGACCCCGGCCTCGGGCGCAGGCTCCGGCTCGGCGGACGCCTGTCCGGCGAAGCGGGCCAGCGCACCGGCCGCCCGGCGGTAGAGCCCGGCACCCTCGGCCGAGAACACCGCGCGGGACTCCGGTCCGGCGGCGCCGTCCCCGGCCGCCGCATCCGAGGGCGAGGCCTCCTCGGCCGCGGCCCGCGAAGGCCCGCTCCCCCACGGCGCGCCCTGCGAGGGCCCGCCATCGGCGCGCTCCGCCGCCACGGGTCCGCCCTCGGAAGGCTCCTCGGACAGCTCCGCGGAGGGCTCCTCGGACAGCTCCGCGGAGGGCTCCTCGGACGGCTCCGCGTCCGCACTCGGCGCGGCCGGCAGCGCGAGCGTGCCGGACGGCGCCGCGGACTCGATCTCCAGCAGGCGGCGCCCCTCCAGGGCGGTCGCGCGCTCGGTCTCGGCGGTGGCGTACCGGCGCAGCAGGGAGGCGTGCTCGTTGCGCAGCCGGGCCAGCTCCGTGCGCTTCTCGCGCAGCCGCTGCTCCAGCTTGGTGCGCAGCTCGCGCGACTCCTCCAGGTCGGTCTCCAGTTCGGCGACCCGTTCCTCGAAGCGCCACTCGTCACTGGTCCGCGCGCGCGTGAGGTCGGCGACCTGCCGGCCCGCCTGCGTGTCCCAGCGGCGCATCACGACCGCGCCCGCGACGGCCGTCAGCGCGGCGATCGCGGCCGGTACACGGACCACCGTGACCTCGGAGAACACCCAAGGACCCAGCGCGCAGACGACGGACACACCGGCGATGACCGAGGAGGGCAACAGCCGGTGCAAAGGCGGGGAATGGCGGTGGCGTCCACGTGGCATGGCCAGAAACTTACCGCGCGTAGGCGAACCATGGGCCCCCGCACCGTAAAAAGACAGCCACACCACGGGGTTCACGGGGCGTCAGGAACCTCCCGGTTCACCGGTCCACCAGCCGCCCGCCGAGCCACTGGAGCGTCGCCGGGATCTCCCGCCGCCAGGTGTTGAAGTTGTGGCCGCCGCTGTCGAGGATGATCGAGGAGATCCTGGTCCGGTGCGTGGCCTGCACCTGCCGCACGAACGCGAGCGTGTCCTTGTAGTTGTGCTCGCCGACCCTGCTGCTGGTCACCAGCAGCGAGGTGTCGGGCGCCGGTTCGTGGCGCAGCAGCCACCACAGGTCGGCTCGATTCCGCAGGTTCACGTCCCCGTGGAAGAGGTCGCCGGTCGTCGGATCGAGCGGCGCCCGGTAGTACGGCGACAGACCGGCGCCCGCCGCGTAGACGTCCGGGTGGCGCATCGCGAGCTTCAGCGCGCAGTAGCCGCCGGTCGAGTCGCCGACGATGCCCCAGCTGCCCGGCCGCCGGCCCACCCGGTAGTGCGCGAGGACGGCCTCGGGCAGATCCTTGGCGAAGAAGGTCTCCGTCTGCGGACCGTGCGGGATGTCCACGCACTCGGTGTCGCGGGGCGGCGCCACGGTCGGCCGCAGCATCACCAGGATCATCGGCTGCGTCCGCCCGCTCCTGGCGAGCGTCTGCGCGGTGCGCGGATAGTGCAGCTTGGTGACCAGCGACTGGGCCGTACCGGGATAACCCGTCAGCACGACGGCCGCGGGGAACGTACGCGTGCGGTACTGCGGCTGGAAGTACTCCGGCGGCAGATAGACGTACGCCGGTGTGGCGATGCGGGTCCTGCGGCCCACGATGTCGACCTGCTGGACCTGCCCGGCCGTCTGCGGCCGGGAACCGTTCACCCCCTGCACCACGGAGCTGGACAACACCTCGACCGGTCCTCCCCTGCCGCCCTCGGCGTGGTCGACGACGACCCCCTGGTCGGTCTCCCTGCCGAACAGGTCCGCCCAGCTCGCGTAGAAGCCGAAGACCTGGTTGGCCGCGATGCCCGCGCAGCAGAAGATCGCCAGCTGGGTGGCGAGCAGCAGCCCGACCCGTCCGGCGACGGCACGCCAGCTCCACCGGGCCAGCCGCGGCCAGAGCCACACCGTGGCGACGAACAGCGCGATGGCGACGACGACCGTCACCGCCAGCACTTTGTTGCTCGTGAGACCCATGGGCTGATTCCTGTCCGCGCTTCTGGCCCGTGACCCGCCCACACTTCTTCGCGCGGACTTGCCCGAGGCTTTCCTTGGCCTTTGACCCGACTTTCCGGAGGGGAGTGAACCTCTCTCCCCGGGACACCGTCCTAGAGGGCGCAATGTCGCCGGATGCCCGATCGGCACCGGGTTTCAAGGTCTCTCGCAGAACTACGGGATGCGATGTCTGTCAGGATAGATGGGGAAATGTCGGGCGAGGTTCCGGACCGATCACACCGGGCGCGGCGCATACTCCACGGCCCGCGCCCCGAAGCCGTTCCCACCCTGGTCGCCAGAGCGTGCGCGCTCGTGGGCGCCCTGGACATCGCCGCGGGCGTGTTCCCGCGCTTCCGGCACAGCCGTATGCACGCCCTCGCCGAGGTGCTGCCCGGCTCCTTCGGGCCGTTCGCCGCCGCGCTCTCCCTCAGCGCCGGCGTGCTGCTCCTGCTGCTCGCGCACGGGCTCAAGCGGCGCAAGCGCCGGGCCTGGCGCGCCGCGGTCGCACTGCTGCCGGCCGGCGCGGCCGCCGAGTTCGTGTACCGGCACTCGCTCGTCGGCATGCTCATCTCGGCGGCGCTCCTGGCACCGCTGCTGCGCCACCGGGACGAGTTCGCGGCGCTGCCCGACCCCCGCAGCCGCTGGCGGGCGCTCGCCAACTTCGTCCTCATGAGCGCCGGTTCCCTCGTCCTCGGACTGATCATCGTCAGCGTCCATCCGGACCGCACGATCGGCGACCCGAGCCTGGCCGACCGGCTGACCCATGTCCTGTACGGCCTGTTCGGCTTCGAGGGCCCGGTGGACTACCAGGGCAGCACCTCCTGGACGGTCGCCTTCTCTCTCGGCGCCCTCGGCTGGCTGACCGCGGTCACCACCGTCTACCTCGCCTTCCGCCCCGAGCACCCGGCCGCCCGCCTCACCGAGGAGGACGAGTCGCGGCTGCGCACCCTGCTGGAGCGCCACGGCCGCCGCGACTCCCTCGGCCACTTCGCGCTGCGCCGCGACAAGGCGGTCGTCTTCTCGCCCAGCGGCAAGGCCGCCGTCACCTACCGCGTGGTCTCCGGCGTCATGCTCGCCAGCGGCGACCCGATCGGCGACGTCGAGGCCTGGCCCGGCGCCATCGAACGCTTCATGGACGAGGCCAAGGCCCACTCCTGGACCCCGGCCGTCATGGGCTGCTCGGAGACCGGCGGCGAGGTGTGGACCCGCGAGACCGGGCTGGACGCCCTGGAACTGGGCGACGAGGCGGTGGTCGACGTCGCGGATTTCTCGCTCGCCGGACGCGCGATGCGCAACGTACGACAGATGGTCAAGCGCATCGAGCGGGCCGGCTACGAAACCCGGGTACGGCGTATCCGTGACCTGGGCGAACCCGAACTGGAGCGCGTCCGGCGAGCCGCCGAGGACTGGCGCGGCACCGACACCGAGCGCGGCTTCTCGATGGCGCTCGGCCGCATCGGCGACCCCGGCGACGGCGACTGCCTCATCGCCACCGCGCACAAGGCGGACGACCAGCCCGGCCCGTACGGCGACCTGAAGGCGATCCTGCACTTCGTACCGTGGGGCGAGGACGGCGTCTCGCTGGACCTCATGCGCCGCGACCGCGCCGCCGACCCCGGCATGAACGAACTGCTCATCGTCGCCGCCCTCCAGGCCGCCCCGAAGCTCGGCGTCACCCGGGTCTCGCTGAACTTCGCGATGTTCCGCTCCGCCCTCGCCCGCGGCGAGAAGATCGGTGCGGGCCCGGTGCTGCGCGCCTGGCGCGGACTGCTGGTGTTCCTCTCCCGCTGGTTCCAGATCGAGTCGCTGTACAAGTTCAACGCCAAGTTCCAGCCCCGCTGGGAGCCGCGCTTCGTCGTCTACCGCGCCTCCGCCGACCTGCCCCGCATCGGCTTCGCCGCCATGCAGGCGGAGGGCTTCGTCGACCTCGCCCTCCCCCTGCCCCGCTTCCTGCGCCGGCGCGGCAGGACCCAGGCCCGCCCCTGCGCGCACTCCGCCCCGGAGGCCGACATGAGAGCGGCCTGACGGACCACCGCCGGGCCGGCGACGCCCGCTCCGGCACCGGGCCCGGCGCGCCCCTGCCGCTCCCCCGGCCCCCGGCCGACGCGCCCGTACCCCTCCCCCGGCACCCCGGACGGCACGCCCCGCCCCTCCCCCGACACCCCCGGCGGGCACGCCCCGCCACTTTCGCGGCACGCCCCCGCCGCCGGCCGGCCCCGCCCGGCGGACGGCCGCGGCGGCCCCCCGGACAGGCCCGGGCGGACGTCCCACCCCCTCCGGTACGGGTGCTTCCGCCCGGGCCGCCGCGCGTCCGGGCCCGCACCCGGGGCCTACGCTGAACGTATGAACAACCTCAGCGGACGCGGCCGGGTGGCCGGACTTCCGGCGTGGGACCGGTGCGCGGTCATGGGCGTCGTCAACGTGACCCCCGATTCCTTCTCCGACGGCGGCCGCTGGTTCGACACGACCGCCGCCGTCAAGCACGGCCTGGACCTCGTCGCCGAGGGCGCGGACCTCGTCGACGTCGGCGGCGAGTCCACCCGCCCGAACGCCACCCGCGTCGACGAGGCGGAGGAACTGCGCCGGGTCGTCCCCGTCGTCCGCGGTCTCGCCGCCGAGGGCGTGGTCGTCTCCGTCGACACCATGCGCGCCTCCGTCGCCGAACAGTCCCTCGCCGCCGGCGCCGCCCTCGTCAACGACGTCAGCGGCGGCCTCGCCGACCCCGCGATGATCCCCGTGGTCGCCGCCGCGGGCGCGCCCTTCGTCGTCATGCACTGGCGCGGCTTCCTCGAAGGGGGCAACGTCCGGGGCACCTACGACGACGTCGTCACCGAGGTCGTCGGTGAACTGCACGCGCGCGTGGAGGCCGTGCTGGCGGGCGGCGTCGCCCCCGACCGCATCGTGATCGACCCCGGCCTCGGCTTCTCCAAGGAGGCCGGGCACGACCTCGCCCTGCTCGCGCGCCTGGACCGACTGCGCGCCCTCGGCCACCCCGTGCTCGTCGCCGCCTCCCGCAAGCGCTTCCTCGGCCATGTGCTGGCCGGACCCGAGGGCGCGCCCCCGCCCGCCCGTGAACGGGACGCCGCCACCGCCGCCGTCTCCGCCCTCGCGGCACACGCCGGCGCCTGGGCCGTACGCGTGCACGAGGTGCGCGCCACCGCGGACGCGGTACGGGTCGCGCGGGCCGTGGAAGAGGCGCGTACCGCGGACACCGGAGCGGAAGGAGCCCGGTGAGCGCCCCCCACACCGACGTCGAGCAGGTCGAGGCCGCCAACACCGCCTTCTACGAGGCGATGGAGCGCGGCGACTTCGAGGAACTGGCCACCCTCTGGCTCACGCCCTCCGACCTGGGCGTCGACGAGGAGTACCACGACCCGGCGGACACCGGCGTGATCTCCTGCGTCCACCCCGGCTGGCCGGTGCTCACCGGACGCGGCGAAGTGCTCAGGTCGTACGCCCTGATCATGGCGAACACCGACTACATCCAGTTCTTCCTCACCGACGTCCATGTCTCCGTCACCGGCGACACCGCCCTCGTGACCTGCACCGAGAACATCCTCAGCGGCGGCCCCGCCCCCGAGGAGGGCGCGGAACTCGGCCCCCTGGTCGGACAGGTCGTCGTCGCCACGAACGTCTTCCGGCGCACCCCGGCCGGCTGGAAGCTCTGGTCCCACCACGCCTCCCCCGTCATCACCGAGACCGACGCGGCCTCCGACGGCGCCGACGCGCACGAGGACGACGAGGACGGCGACACCGGGCATCCCGGCACGGACGGCGTGGACCCCGGCTAGGAAGACGCCCCCGGGACACCGTCCGGGACGCCACCGGAGCCGCCCGTACAGGCCCGGCGGGGACCCCGCGGACGGAAAGCGCGGGAAGTGGTTGGAATCACGAACCACGGGTAGGTACGGCTACCAGCGCATGGCGCGCCCGGATTCACCAGGCGGAACAGCCGGTGCGGCCGTCCGGCCCGGCACCGGCCCGTACCCCCGTGACCCGGCCGTGTCCGTGCCCGCAGGTAGATTCGTCTGAGGCCGGCGTGTCGCACATGTGCGGCACCGACCGGCCGTTCCCGACGATTGCAGGAGTGATTCGCGTGGATCGTGTCGCGCTGCGCGGCCTGAAGGCCCGCGGGCACCACGGTGTGTTCCCCAAGGAACGCGAGGAGGGCCAGACCTTCATCGTCGACCTCGTCCTCGGCCTGGACACCCGGCAGGCCGCGGCCGACGACGACCTGGCGCGGACGGTGCACTACGGCATCGTCGCCGAGGAGGTCGTGGCCGTGGTGGGGGGCGAGCCCGTGAACCTCATCGAGACGCTCGCCGACCGGATCGCCCGGACGTGCCTGAAGCACGAGGGGGTCGAGGAGGTCGAGGTGTGCGTCCACAAGCCGGACGCGCCGATCACCGTCCCCTTCGACGACGTGACCGTCACCATCACCCGGAGGCGGGCATGACCAGGCCGTACACCCAGGGCCAGCCCGACCCGACCGTGCAGCCGGTGCCCGCGTCCGTGGTCCAGAAGGTCGACGACGCCGACAGCACCCTGCACAACCCCCAGTGGGCCGTGCTCTCCCTCGGTGCCAACCTCGGCAACCGGCTGGAGACCCTCCAGGGAGCCGTCGACGCCTTCGAGGACACCCCCGGGGTCCGCGTGAAGGCCGTCTCCCCGGTGTACGAGACCGAGCCGTGGGGCGTCGAGCCCGGCAGCCAGCCGTCGTACTTCAACGCGGTCGTGCTGCTGAAGACCACCCTGCCCCCGGCCTCCCTGCTGGAGCGGGCGCACGCGGTCGAGGAGGCCTTCCACCGGGTCCGCGACGAGCGCTGGGGCCCGCGCACGCTGGACGTCGACATCGTCGCCTACGCCGGTGTCACCTCCGACGACCCGCTGCTGACGCTCCCCCACCCGCGCGCCCACGAACGCGCCTTCGTGCTCGCGCCCTGGTACGACGTCGACCCCGAAGCCCAGTTGCCCGGCCGGGGCGCGGTGGCCGATCTGCTCGCGGCCGTCACCCGCGACGGGGTGACCGCTCGCCCGGACCTGGAACTCCGACTGCCCGAGTAGTCGTTAAGGTCAGGACGACCACATTCCGGGACCGGTCCGGGGGAGCTGAAGGGACACCGTGAAACAGCTGCGCATCAGGGTGCTGGCCGGCGTGTTCGTCGTGGCCGGAGTCCTGTCCTGGGCGGGCGCCCGCCTCTGGAACTCCGCGGGGGCGCTCCCCAGCGTCCCCCTCGCCGCCCCGATCGTCCTCGCCCTGATCGCCGTGGTCCTGCTCGCCACGGCCCTCTCGCTGCGCGCCCGCCTCAAGGCCCAGCGCGAACGCCGCCCCGGCGCCAAGGGCGTCGACCCGCTGATGGCCGCCCGCGCGGTCGTCTTCGGCCACGCCAGCGCCCTGGTCGCCGCCCTCGTCGCCGGTGTCTACGGCGGCGTCGGCGTCTTCCTGCTGGAGCTCCTGGACTTCCCGGCCCGCCGCGACCAGGCCATCTACGCCGGCTTCTCGGCCGTCGCCGGCATCGCCGTCATAGCGGCCGCCCTCTTCCTGGAACGCGTCTGCCGCCTCCCGGAGGACGACGACCACAACCCCCCGACCCGCGCGGAACCGGCGGCCTGAGGCCGGCCGGCTCCGGGCGTCACGAACGGGTGGTTCAGCGGGCCATGATGAGGCTCATCGCCTCGTTGCGGGTCGTCGCGTCGCGCAGCTGACCGCGCACGGCCGAGGTGATCGTCTTGGCGCCCGGCTTGCGGATGCCCCGCATCGACATGCACATGTGCTCGCACTCGACGACCACGATGACGCCCCGCGGTTCGAGTATCTCCATCAGGGAGTCCGCGATCTGCGTGGTGAGACGTTCCTGCACCTGCGGCCGGCGCGCGAAGACGTCGACCAGGCGGGCGAGCTTGGACAGGCCGGTGATCTTGCCGGAGACGGACGGGATGTAGCCGACGTGGGCGACGCCCCGGAACGGCACCAGATGATGCTCACAGGTGCTGTACACCTCGATGTCCTTCACGAGGACCATCTCGTCGTGGCCCAGGTCGAACGTCGTCGTCAGGACGTCCTCCGGCTTCTGCCACAGCCCCGCGAAGATCTCCTTGTAGGCGCGTGCCACCCGTGCCGGGGTCTCCTTCAGGCCCTCGCGGTCAGGGTCCTCGCCGACCGCGATCAGGAGCTCGCGTACGGCGTTCTCGGCGCGCTTCTCGTCGAACTCGCCGATGGTTCCCTCGCCGTCCAGCGTCACCGGGTCGGTCATGTGGTTCCTCGCTCCTGTGCCTTGGTGTGGCGACGGCCGCGCCAGCGGTGTGCGGACATGGAAATGCCGCGCCCCCCAGGCTAGAACCTGGGGGGCGCGGCATTCATTCCAGCCCTGTTGGCCGAAAGGGGTCAGCTGTCCGAGCGGTCGTCCGGGGACCGGTCCGTGATCGGGGCCGACTCCGTCGCGGTGGACTTGATCGTGTTGATCGCGGCCGCCGTGCCGTTCGCGCCGTTCGTCAGTGCCAGTTCCTTCGGGGAGAGCACCGGCGGGCGGGTGGAGGGGGTACGGCGGGAGGAGCCGGTCCAGGCGGGCCGCGGCGGGCGCTTGTGGATCGGCGCGAAGATCTCGGCGATCTCCTCCTTGCCCAGCGTCTCCTTCTCCAGGAGGGCGAGGACGAGGTTGTCGAGCACGTCGCGGTTCTCGACCAGGATCTCCCAGGCCTCGTTGTGCGCGGTCTCGATGAGCTTCTTGACCTCTTCGTCCACCAGCGCGGCGACCTCTTCCGAGTAGTCGCGCTGGTGAGCCATCTCACGGCCGAGGAAGGGCTCGCTGTTGTCGCCGCCGAACTTGATGGCGCCGAGCCGCTCGGTCATGCCGTACTGCGTGACCATCGCGCGGGCCACGTTGGTGGCCTTCTCGATGTCGTTCGCGGCACCGGTGGTCGGGTCGTGGAAGACCAGTTCCTCGGCAGCGCGGCCGCCCAGCATGTAGGCGAGCTGGTCGAGCATCTCGTTGCGCGTGGTCGAGTACTTGTCCTCGTCCGGGAGCACCATCGTGTAGCCCAGGGCGCGGCCGCGGGACAGGATGGTGATCTTGTGGACGGGGTCGGAGTTCGGCGAGGCCGCCGCGACCAGGGCGTGACCGCCCTCGTGGTACGCGGTGATCTTCTTCTCCCGGTCCGACATGATCCGGGTCCGCTTCTGCGGGCCCGCGACCACACGGTCGATCGCCTCGTCCAGCGCCTTGTTGTCGACCAGCTTCTGGTCGCTGCGGGCGGTGAGCAGCGCGGCCTCGTTCAGCACGTTCGCGAGGTCGGCGCCGGTCATGCCGGGCGTACGGCGGGCGACGGCGGCCAGGTCGACGTCGGGCGCGACCGGCTTGCCCTTCTGGTGGACCTTGAGGATCTCCAGGCGGCCCTGGAGGTCCGGCGGGTCGACGGCGATCTGCCGGTCGAAGCGGCCCGGGCGCAGCAGCGCCGGGTCGAGGATGTCCGGCCGGTTGGTGGCGGCGATCAGGATGACGCCGCCCTTGACGTCGAAGCCGTCCATCTCGACGAGCAGCTGGTTCAGGGTCTGCTCGCGCTCGTCGTGACCACCGCCGAGGCCGGCGCCGCGGTGGCGGCCGACCGCGTCGATCTCGTCGACGAAGACGATCGCCGGGGCGTTCGCCTTGGCCTGCTCGAAGAGGTCACGGACCCGGGAGGCACCGACACCGACGAACATCTCGACGAAGTCGGAACCGGAGATCGAGTAGAAGGGCACCCCGGCCTCGCCGGCGACGGCGCGCGCGAGGAGGGTCTTGCCGGTACCCGGGCGGCCGTACAGCAGCACGCCCTTGGGGATCTTGGCGCCGACGGCCTGGAACTTGGCCGGCTCCTGGAGGAACTCCTTGATCTCGTGGAGTTCCTCGACGGCCTCGTCGCAGCCCGCGACGTCGGCGAAGGTGGTCTTCGGGGTGTCCTTGGTGATGAGCTTGGCCTTGGACTTGCCGAAGTTCATGACCCGGGAGCCGCCGCCCTGCATCTGATTCATCAGGAACAGGAAGACGACCACGATGAGGACGAAGGGCAGCAGCGAGAACAGAACGCCGAGGAACGGGTTCTGCTTCGACGGCGAAACCGTGTAGCCGTCCTTGATCTGCTTGTCCTGGTACTTGGTCTGGAGCATCTGGGCGATGCCCACGCCCTGGTCGCCGATGTAGCTCGCTTCGATCTTCGAGCTGCCGTCGACCTTCACGCCGTCTTTCAGCGTGACCTTGATGGTCTGATCGTCGCCGGTGGTGAGTTTGGCCGACTGGACCTTGTTGTCACTGATCGCCGCCACGACCTGGCCGGTGTCCACCGTCTTGTAGCCGCCGGACGAGCCGACGACCTGCATCAACACGACCACGGCAAGGACGGCCAGCACGATCCACATGACCGGCCCACGGAAGTATCGCTTCACGTCCATCCATACGGAGCGGTGCCGCCCCGTCCCTCCTGCCATAGTGAGTTTGATAAGACAGTTCTTCCGACGGTACCCCAGCATTGTTGCCCGAAGCCGCACGGAGCGGCTCGGACTGCCGGTAATCCCGTCTCTGTTTGCTCCAACGGCGCGAGACCCGCAGGGGTTCCCGATGGTCCCGCGAAGACTCGCCCCGTTGGCCCTGCCGCTGTCCGCGGCCGCTGGTCAGCCGCCGTAGACGTGGGGCGCGAGCGTACCGACGAACGGCAGGTTGCGGTACTTCTCGGCGTAGTCGAGGCCGTAGCCGACGACGAACTCGTTCGGGATGTCGAAGCCGACCCACTCCACGTCGATGGCGACCTTCGCGGCGTCGGGCTTGCGCAGCAGCGTGCACACCTTCAGGGAGGCGGGCTCGCGCGAGCCGAGGTTGTTGATCAGCCAGGACAGCGTCAGACCGGAGTCGATGATGTCCTCGACGATCAGGACGTGCCTGCCCTTGATGTCGGTGTCGAGATCCTTGAGGATGCGCACCACACCGGAGGACTGGGTGCCCGCGCCGTAGGACGACACCGCCATCCAGTCCATGGTGACCGGGGTGGACAGGGTCCGGGCGAGGTCGGCCATGACCATCACGGCGCCCTTGAGCACGCCCACGATGAGCAGGTCCTTGCCCGCGTATTCCGCGTCGATCTTCGCGGCCAGCTCCGCCAGCTTCGCGTCGATCTCTTCCTTGGTGATGAGCACCGACTTCAGGTCGGCACCCATGTCTTTCGCGTCCACCCGCATCACTTTCGGTCGTCCCGCACTTACGGCCACCCGCTGAACTGCCCGGACCACCGGAGGAGTCGCTCCGGAGGGGTCGGGATTCAGCCTTGCCGAATCACCAGTCTGCCACCCTGACGCTGGGCGACGACTTTGCCCGGGAGATTGATGGCTCCCTGGCCCCGCCAGCCGGTGATCAGCCGGTCGATCTCCTCGATGTGCCGGGCGAACAGCGAACCGGCCGGAGCGCCCGCCCGGATGGCCGCGCGGCGCAGGATGCGGCGGCGTACGGCGGGCGGCAGGGCGTAGAGCTTGGCGCACTCCAGCAGGCCGGTGGCGTCGCGCACGGAGGCCTCCGCCTGGCTGGCCCAGGCGTCGAGGGCGTCGGCGTCGTCGCGGGAGAGCTGGGCGGTGCGGGCCAGTGCTTCGACGACACCTTTGCCGAGGGCCTTCTCGAGGGCGGGCAGGCCCTCGTGGCGCAGCCGGGAGCGGGTGTAGGCCGGGTCGGTGTTGTGCGGGTCGTCCCAGACGGGCAGGGACTGGGCCATGCACGCCTTGCGGGCGGTCTGCCGGTCCAGCTGCAGGAACGGGCGCCGGTAACGGCCGTCGGCCCCCGAGACCGCGGCCATGCCGGACAGGGAGCGGATGCCGGATCCGCGGGCGAGGCCGAGCAGGACGGTCTCCGCCTGGTCGTCGCGGGTGTGTCCGAGGAGGACCGCGGTGGCGCCGTGGCGGACGGCCGCGGCGTCGAGGGCGGCGTAGCGGGCGTCGCGGGCCGCGGCCTCGGGGCCGCCCTCGCGTCCGACGGTCACGGCGATGGACTCGACCGGGTCGAGTCCGAGGCCGCGCAGCCTGACGACGACTTCGTCGGCGCGGAGGTCGGAGCCGGGCTGGAGGCCGTGGTCGACGGTGATGCCGCCGGCGCGGACGCCGAGTTTGGGGGCCTCGAAGGCGAGGGCCGAGGCGAGTGCCATCGAGTCGGCGCCGCCGGAGCAGGCGACCAGCACGAGCGGGGCGGGCGGCGGGCCGCCGCGGCTCTGCGCGTGGATCGTCCCGCGGGACGCCGCTACGGCGGTCGCCGCCGCCTCGGGGCTGCGGCCGGAGTGCGTGAGGATGTCGTGGAGGGCGCGGCGGACCGCCAGGCGTATCGCCGCGACCGCAGGATGGGGACCCATGTCCGGTTCCCTTCATGAAGTTTTCGGGGGGTGAGCCCGGGATTCGGTCACTCAGAGTGTGACGATGGTGACAGAAGCGGGCCGTTACCCGAGCATTGCACGCCTACCCATGGCACACGGTCCCTCGGACGGGTGATTGGAGGGGCGTTCGCCTGCCGTCGGCCGGATCCGTGTCATGGCTCCGTGCCGTCGCTCACGTCTCGGTCCTGCGGTGCACCCGCGCGACCCAGTCCGCCGGCTTGGCGATCTCCGCCTTGGTGGGGAGGGTGTTGGGCGAGGTCCAGACCCGGTTGAAGCCGTCCATGCCGACCTGGTCGACGACGGAGCGGACGAAGCGTTCGCCGTCGCGGTACTGCCGGAGCTTGGCGTCCAGGCCGAGCAGTTTGCGCAGGGCGAGGTCCAGGCGGGAGGCGCCCTTGGCGCGCCGCTGCTGGAACTTCTCGCGGATCTCGGCGACGCTCGGCACGACCTCGGGGCCGACGCCGTCCATGACGTAGTCGGCGTGGCCCTCCAGCAGGGACATGACCGCGGTGAGGCGGCCCAGGATCTCGCGCTGGGAGGGGGTCTGGACGAGTTCCACGAAGGAGCGTCCGCCGTCCTCCTCCTCGGCCTCGGGGCGGCCGCCGGCGAGCGACTGGGCGGCCTCCCTGGCGCGTTCGAGGAAGGTCATGGGGTCGACGTCGGTCTCCGCCAGGAACGACTGGATCTCGCCCTCGAGGTGGTCGCGGAGCCAGGGGACCGCGGTGAACTGGGTGCGGTGGGTCTCCTCGTGCAGGCACACCCACATGCGGAAGTCGTGGGGCTGGACGTCGAGTTCGCGCTCCACGTGCACGATGTTGGGCGCGACGAGCAGCAGCCGTCCGCCGCGCGGGGCGTCGGGCGAGCCGCCGGCCGGGAGGCCGTCGGAGGCGGGGGCGAAGGTCTCGTACTGGCCGAGGACCCGGGAGGACAGGAACGACAGCAGCATGCCGAGTTCGACGCCGGTGACCTTGCCGCCGACGGCGCCGAGGACGGCGTTGCCGGGGCTGTCGCCGCGGCGTTCACGCATCTTCTCCAGCAGGGGCCGCAGGATCTCGCGGAAGCCGGCCACGTTGGCGCGGACCCAGCCGGGGCGGTCGACGATGAGGACGGGGGTGTCGTGGGTCTCCCCGGTGCCCATCCGGGTGAATCCCCGGACGTGTTCCTCCGAGGCCTTGGCGTGCCGGCGCAGCTCCGCGACGACGGCCCGGGCCTCGTCGCGGCTGACCTCGGGGCCCGGTCGTACGAGCCGTGTCGCGGTCGCCACCGCGAGGTTCCAGTCGACCATCCCGGGAGATGCGGTGCCACCGAAGCTCGTCATGCGTCAACCGTACGTGGTCGCCCCCGCCGGGGGCAGGCCGTGCGGCCGCGCGGGGCCGGGTTCGCGGTGCGCGGCGGGGCGGCCGTGACGGACGTGCCGGAAGGTGCGGACGGGACGGGGCGCGGGCCCCGGGAAGGGGGCGGCGGGCGCGGCGCGGGAGCTCCGGCGGGGGGGGAGCGGGGAACGGGGAACGGGGAACGGGGAGCGGGGAGCGGGGAGCGGGGAGCGGGGAGCGGGGAGCGGGGAGCGGGGAGCGGGCGGCAGCTCTTGCCCGCTCCCCCGGTGCCTCGGGGATCGGGGTGCCGCTACCCGCAGCCGCAGCCGGCCAGTGCCGTCGCCGTCCTGTCCAGGGCGGCCTGGGCGGCGAGGGGGTCGGTGGTGCCGGAGGCCATGAAGGCGAAGGCGAGGAGGCGGCCGTCCCGGTCGACGACGGTCCCGGCCAGGGTGTTGACGCCGGTCAGGGTGCCGGTCTTGGCCCGTACGACGCCCGCCGCGCCGTCGGCGTAGCGCGCGGCGAGGGTGCCGGTGAAGCCGGCGACGGGGAGGCCGGTGAGGACGGGGCGCAGTCCGGGCCGGGCGGGGTCGGCGGCCTTGACCAGCAGGGCGGTGAGGAGGTTCGCGGTGAGCCGGTCGTCGCGGTCGAGGCCGCTGCCGTCGTGGAAGGAGGCGCCGGCCGTGGGCAGGCCGAGCCTGCCGAGCTGGGCGGCGACGGCCTTGGCGCCGCCGTCGAAGCTCGCCGGGCGGCCGCTCGCGAGGGCGGTCTGGCGGGCGAGGGCCTCGGCGATGTCGTTGTCGCTGTTGGTGAGCATGCGCTCGACCAGGGCGGACAGCGGGGGTGACGACACGGAGGCGAGGGTGCGGGCGCGGCCGGTGGCCTTGGAGGGGCCGGGGGAGGTGGTGGTGATCCCGGCGGCCTTGAGGAGGCCGGCGAACGTGCCGGCCGTGGTCGCCGCCGGGTCGGCCACCCGGGCGACGGGGCCGTGGTCGGAGGCGTCGGTGCGGCCCTCGTCGGCGGTGAGCGGGCTGACGGGGGCGAGGTTGTCGTTGACGCCGATGGGGTGCACGGCGGGGCCCGAGTAGAGCGTGGTGTCGTACGAGAGCGTGATCTTGTGGATGCCGCGCCGCTTGAGCGCGGTGGCCGTGCCGGCGGCCAGGGTGCGCAGGCTCGCCCAGCCTCCGGCCTTCGGGTGCGCGGTGAGGGTGGGGTCGCCGCCGCCGACGAGGACCAGTTCGTGGGTGTCCGGTTCGAGCGCCGCGCGGGTGGTGAGGCGGTGGTCGGGGCCGAGGGCGGACAGGGCGGCCACCGCGGTGGCGATCTTGGTGGTGGAGGCGGGGGTGAGGGCGTCGCCGGTGCGGGCGCCGTAGAGGAGCTTTCCGGTGCCGACGTCGACGACGGCGGCCGAGTGGCCGTGGGAGAGCGCCGGGGCGGCCAGGAGGGGCTCCAGGGCGTCCCCGAGAGCCGTCGCGGCGGGCGGGGCCTTCTTGGTGGTCACCGCGCCCGTGGCGCCCCCCAGGCCGGCCAGGACGGCCGCGGCGCTCGGGGCGGGCCGCGGTGCCCCGGCGATCGTGCCGGAGCCGCCGTGATCTGCGCCACCCGGCCGCTCCAGGGCGGCCGCCCGGTCGCGCTCGGCCGTACGCTGGCCGTCGGCGTCCCAGGGACCGGCGGCGGCCACCATCCCGGCGGCCAGCGCCAGTCCGGCGGTGGCGGCCCCGGCCGTGAGCTGCCAGGTCCTGGCGGTCCGCGTGCGGGGGAGGTGCGCAGGGCCCCGGCGCACCGCCCGCACCAGCCGCGCGACCCGCGGTCCGGCGGCCGAGGCGGCGCTCGCCAGACGCGGTCGTACGGCGTTCGCGACCCGCATCACCTGCGGTCCCGCGGCTCGCCAAGGCCTCAGCTCTGGCACTACCACCAGCCCCTTTCGCGATCACACACCTGCGTGAGGGACACTTAACCACCAGAACTATGTGTTGATCATGGAGGAGCCACCGGTGGAGTTCGACGTCACGATCGAGATCCCGAAGGGTTCGCGGAACAAGTACGAGGTGGACCACGAGACCGGTCGGATCCGCCTGGACCGTCGTCTCTTCACCTCGACCGCCTACCCGACCGACTACGGATTCGTCGAGAACACTCTCGGCGAGGACGGCGACCCGCTGGACGCGCTTGTCATCCTTGACGAGCCGACCTTCCCGGGCTGCCTGATCAAGTGCCGCGCGATCGGCATGTTCCGGATGACCGACGAGGCGGGCGGCGACGACAAGCTGCTGTGCGTCCCGGCCACCGACCCGCGTGTGGAGCACCTGCGCGACATCCACCACGTGTCGGAGTTCGACCGCCTGGAGATCCAGCACTTCTTCGAGGTCTACAAGGACCTGGAGCCGGGCAAGTCGGTCGAGGGCGCGAACTGGGTCGGCCGCACGGACGCCGAGGTGGAGATCGAGCGGTCCTACAAGCGCTTCAAGGAGACCGGCGGTCACTGACCTGCCGTCAGTTCTTCTCACGGGCCGCGTCATCCCTGCCAGGGGGTGGCGCGGCCCGTTTGTGTGCTGGTGCGCATACTGAGGACTGCCGAGGGAATTCGGAATGCGTCATTCAGGGGAGCGGTGATAGGTGACGGACGCGGAGGACCGCAAGCCCAGGTCGGACGAGGCGCGGGTCAGTTACGACCCGGAGATCACGTCCGAGTTCGCCGTGCCGGAGGGCCTGGCGGTCTCCAGAGCTGGGAGCGAGACCTCGGAGACGACCTCCGAGTTCGCGCTGCCCCAGGGGCTGGAGACGCCGCAGCAGCCGTCCGGTGAACCGGAGGGCTCGGCGTTCAGTCCGCCGCGCACCTACAGCGTCAGGGACGCTCCGGCGGCGTTCACCCCTGCAATGGGCATGCCGACGGTCAGCCTGATCAAGGACGCGCCCTGGCAGGACCGGATGCGCACGATGCTCCGCATGCCGGTGGCCGAGCGGCCGGCGCTGGAGCTGGTGCAGCGCCCGGAGGAGGGCGGCATCCCGGTGCCGCGCGTGCTCGACCTGACGCTGCGTATCGGGGAGCTGCTGCTGGCGGGCGGCGAGGGCGCGGAGGACGTGGAGGCCGCGATGTTCGCGGTGTGCCGCTCCTACGGGCTGGACCGCTGCGAGCCGACCGTCACCTTCACGCTGCTGTCGATCTCGTACCAGCCGTCGCTGGTGGAGGACCCGGTGACGGCGTCCCGCACGGTCCGCCGGCGGGGCACCGACTACACGCGGCTCGCGGCGGTCTTCCAGCTGGTGGACGACCTGACCGACCCCGAGACGCACGTCTCGCTGGAGGAGGCCTACGGCCGTCTCGCCGAGATACGCCGCAACCGGCACCCCTACCCCGGCTGGGCGCTGACCACGGCGACCGGACTGCTGGCGGGCGCCGCCTCCGTCCTGGTCGGCGGTGACCTGGTCGTGTTCATCGCCGCGGCGGTGGGCGCGATGCTCGGCGACCGGCTGGCCTGGCTGTGCGCCGGGCGCGGGTTCCCGGAGTTCTACCAGTTCACGATCGCGGCGATGCCTCCGGCGGCGATCGGCGTGGCGCTGACGCTGGCGCACGTCGACGTGAAGGCGGCCGCCGTGATCACCGGTGGGCTGTTCGCGCTGCTGCCCGGGCGGGCCCTGGTCGCGGGCGTGCAGGACGGCCTGACGGGGTTCTACATCACCGCGGCGGCCCGGCTGCTGGAGGTCATGTACTTCTTCGTCGGCATCGTCATCGGCGTGCTGGTCGTCCTGTACTTCGGCGTGAAGATCGGCGGCAAGGCCAACCCGGACACCGCGCTGAGCATCTCCGAGCGGCCCCTGATCCAGATCGCGGCCGCGATGCTGGTGTCGCTGACCTTCGCCGTCCTGCTCCAGCAGGAACGGTCCACCGTGCTGTGGGTGACCCTCAACGGCGGCGTCGCGTGGTGCGTGTACGGCGCGATGCACTACGTCGGGGGCATCTCACCGGTGGCGTCCACGGCGGTGGCGGCGGGTCTGGTGGGCCTGTTCGGGCAGCTGCTGTCGCGCTACCAGTTCGCCTCGGCCCTGCCGTACACGACGGCCGCGATCGGGCCGCTGCTGCCCGGTTCCGCCACCTACTTCGGCCTGCTGGCGATGGCCCAGAGCCAGATCGACCGGGGGCTGGTGTCGCTGGCCAAGGCGGTCTCCCTGGCCATGGCGATCGCGATCGGGGTCAACCTGGGTTCGGAGATCTCCCGGCTGTTCCTGCGGGTCGGCTCCGCGAGCAAGCGGAAGGCCGCCAAGCGGACACGGGGGTTCTGAGCCGGGGTCCGGCGGCGGGGCCCCGCACGGGGCCTCCGCGGCCGGCGGCCGGGTCAGTCGTTGCGGTACTCGTACGGGTACTGGTCCTGCCCGTACTGCTGCTGGGGGTGCTGGGGCTGCTGCGCCTGCGGGTGCTGCTGCTGGGGGTGCTGCTGCTGCGGGCGCTGCTGCTGCGGGTGCTGCGCGGGCGCCTGGGGGTGCTGTGACTGGTCGTAGTACTGGTTGTCGTAGCCCTGGTTCCAGTACTGCTGGTCCTGCTGCTGCGGCTGAGGCTGCTGCGGCTGGTGGTGGGACTGCTGCGCGTGCGCCTGGGGCTGCTCGTACTGCTGGGGCTGGTACGGCCGGCCGTACTGCTGCGCCTGCTGCGACGGGTACGACGGCTGCTGCGGCTGCTGGTACTGCTGCTGAGGGTGCTGGTGGTGAGGCTGCTGGTGCTGCTGCTGCGGCTGGTGCTGGTGCTGGGGGTGCTGCTGGTACGGCGGCTGCTGGTGCTGCTGCGGCGGCTGGTGCTGCTGCTGAGGCTGCTGCTGCTCCTGGTACCGCTGGTCGTACTGCTGGTGCTCCGGCTCGACGCGCCGCAGGCGGGCCGTGGCGTCGTCCATGGCCGGGGCCTGCGGGTGGAGGTGCTCGTCGGAGTCCTCGGCGGCCGGCTCGGGGCGCTGCCGGGCGGCCTTCTTCTCCTTGCCGCGGGCCCGCAGGAACTCGATCGCGATCGGCACGACCGACACGAGGACGATCAGGATGAGGATCGCCTCGATGTTCTTGTGCACGAAGTCGATGTTGCCGAGCCAGGACCCGAGCAGGGTGACACCGGCGCCCCACAGGCAGCCGCCGATCACGTTGAAGATCAGGAACGAGCGGTACTTCATGCCGCTGACGCCGGCGATGATCGGCGTGAACGTCCGCACGACGGGCACGAAGCGGGCCAGGATCAGGGACTTCGGGCCGTACTTCTCGAAGAACTCGTGCGCCTTCGTCACGTTCTCCTGCTTGAACAGGCGCGAGTCGGGACGGTTGAACAGCGAAGGTCCGACCTTCTTGCCGAACATGTAGCCCGCCTGGTCGCCGAGGACGGCGGCGAGGCAGATCAGCGCGACCGCGGCCCACAGCGGGAAGTCGAGCTGGTGCGAGGTGATCAGCAGACCGCAGGTGAACAGCAGCGAGTCACCGGGCAGGAAGAACCCGATGAGCAGGCCGGACTCGGCGAAGACGACGAGCAGCAGACCCCATATTCCATAGGTGCTGAGCAGGTAGTTGGGATCCAGCCAGCTCGGGCCGAGGGCGAGTGTCATCACGGGTCCGGGCTCCTGAGGGGATGAGGGCGGCAACGGCGGCCACGGCGGCTGACGCGTCCGTGTGAGGCCGCACAAAGCTATCAACGTGAGGTGACCGCCCCGGGTTCCACCGGCGGCCCGAGCACGGGCCACCGGTGGAACCCGCCGCTCAGGACTCCGGGTGCCGGTCGGCGTTCGCGGTGATCGCCTCGCGCAGATGCTCGGCGAGACCCGGCCGCATGGAGTCGTAGAACGCCTTGAAGCGCTCGTCGGCCACGTACATCTCGCCCAGGGAGCGGTGCATGGCGTGCGGGCAGTCGTAGAACCACTTGCCGATGTGCAGCCGGTGCTCCTCGGCCATGTCCATGGCGGCCGGGCCGGACGCCGGCTCGCCGGCCGCCATCAGGGCGGTGTAGCGGGCGGTCCAGGCGTCCACCTCGCCCTGGAGCCGCTTCCAGTCCTCCTTGGTGTAGCGGGCCGCGCGCCGCTGCGACTCGGCGTACGTCTCCGTGCCGCCCCAGCGCCGCTCGGCCTCCTCCGCGTACTGCTCGGGGTCCTTCTCCCCGAAGACCTCGAACCGTTCCTCGGGGGTGAGCTGGATACCCATCTCGCGTGCCTCCATGGCGTGCTCCACGGCCGCGGCCATCCTCTGCAGCTTCTCGATCCGTGCGGTCAGCAGTTCGTGCCGCCTGCGCAGGTGCGCGCGCTGGTCCGCCTCCGGGTCGTCGAGCAGGACCGCGACCTCGTCGAGGGGGAAGCCGAGCTCCCGGTAGAACAGGATCCGCTGGAGCCGGTCGAGATCGGCGTCGGTGTAGCGCCGGTGGCCCGCGCGGGTGCGCTCGCCCGGCGCGAGCAGGCCGATCTCGTCGTAGTGGTGCAGGGCACGCACCGTGATGCCGGCGAACCCCGCGACCTGCCCCACGGAGTAGCTCACGCTTTCCCCTCCTTGTCGTCCGTCGTCATCCGTCCTGACGGCGTCGCCCCTGTCGTGGCGACGGGTCCACCCTGAGGCCTCACGCCACGTGAGGTGCAAGCCCGATCCCTTTCGGGATGTTGCACGCCTTGTGTCCGCTTATGGTGAGCGCGTGGCCCAGGACACCGCGCGGCAGCCGCTCGCGACCGCTCCGACGGCCCCCGCACGAGCCCTGCTGCCGCTGATCCTGCCCGCCGTCACCGTCGGGGTGGCGTCCAGCCTGATCTTCATCGGGGTGAGCGCGGCGGCCGAACGGCTCCAGCACGTGCTGTGGGGCCCTCTTCCGGACGCGCTGGGCATCGGCCGCTACTCCGTGCTCTGGATGTTCGTGATGCTGATCGCGACCGGCGTCGCCGTGGGCCTGGTGGTCTGGAAGGTCCCCGGGCACGCCGGTCCCGACCCGGCCACCATGGGGCTGAACGCGCCGGTCATGCCACCCGTCGTCCTTCCGGGGCTGGTGCTGGCCACCGGGCTGATGCTGGCCGGCGGTCCGAGCCTGGGCCCGGAGAACCCGATCATCGCCGTGAACATCGGGCTCGCGGCCTGGCTGGGCGGACGGTTACGGCCCCGGGCACCCGACAGCGTCTGGCCGGCGCTCGCCGAGGCGGGAACGATCGGCGCGCTGTTCGGCACTCCGGTGGCGGCGGCGCTGGTCATATCCGAGGCGCTGGCCGGACGGCCGGTCAAGGGACTGCTGTGGGACAACCTCTTCGCCCCGCTGACCGCCGCCACCTGCGGCGCGGTGACGACCACCCTGGTCTCGCACCCGACGTTCGACCTGGGGCTGCCGCCCTTCGGCCACCCCGGGGGCGGCGACCTGCTGGCCGCCCTCGTGATCGCCCCGGCCTCGGCGCTGCTCGGCATGTGCGCCGTCTACGCCTTCCCTTACGTCCACGCTGCCTTCCGGCGTCTGCGGCACCCGATGCTGATGCTCCCGGCGGGCGGGGCCGTCCTCGGGGCGCTGGCGGCGGCGGGCGGCCCTCTGACGCTGTTCAAGGGACTGGCCGAGGTCGGCGAGCTGGCCTCCGACCCCGACGGCTGGACGGCCGGCCAGTTCGCCGTGATGGCGGTGGTGAAGCTGGCCGCGCTGCTGGTCGCCGCCTCCTGCGGCTTCCGGGGCGGGCGCATCTTCCCGTCCGTGTTCATCGGTGCGGCTCTGGGGCTGTGCGCGCACGCGCTGGTGCCGGCGGTGCCGCCGGCCGTGGGCGTGGCCTCGGGCGTCCTGGGCATGCTCCTCGCGGTCACCCGGCAGGGCTGGGTGAGCCTGTTCACCGCCGCGGTCCTGGTGTCCTCGCCGGGTGTCCTCGCCCTGCTGTGCGTCGCCTCGCTGCCGGCGTGGCTGCTGGTGACCGGGCGGCCCCAGATGCAACTGCGCGCGGACGGGACCCCGGTCCGCTGAATCCTGAATCGCCTGAATCCGAATCGCCCGTCTGGAGGAACGTCGATGGCCCTGCACAAAGGTTCCCGGAAGAACGGTGAGCGGCCGATGTCGGTCAACCCCTTCTTCGGGGAGGCGAACCCGGTCGCCGGCATGGCCGAGGCCCCGCCCACCCACCGGCTGCCCGACACCCCGCTGGCGCCGAACACGGCGTACCAGCTGGTGCACGACGAGCTGATGCTGGACGGCAACGCCCGGCTGAACCTGGCCACCTTCGTCACCACCTGGATGGAGCCGCAGGCCGGGGTGCTGATGGCGGAGTGCGCGGACAAGAACATGATCGACAAGGACGAGTACCCGCGCACCGCCGAGCTGGAGCGGCGCTGTGTGGCGATGCTCGCGGACCTGTGGAACGCCCCCGACCCGTCGGCCGTCGTCGGCTGTTCCACCACCGGTTCGAGCGAGGCGTGCATGCTCGCGGGCATGGCCCTCAAGCGCCGCTGGTCACGGCGCAACGCCGACCGCTATCCCGGAGCGCGCCCCAACCTGGTCATGGGCATCAACGTCCAGGTCTGCTGGGAGAAGTTCTGCAACTTCTGGGAGGTGGAGGCGCGGCTGGTGCCCATGGAGGGCGAGCGGTTCCACCTCGATCCGCAGGCGGCCGTCGAGCTGTGCGACGAGAACACCATCGGTGTCGTCGGCGTCCTCGGCTCCACCTTCGACGGCTCCTACGAGCCCATCGCCGACCTGTGCGCGGCCCTGGACGCCTTCGAGGACCGCACCGGCCTCGACATCCCGGTGCACGTCGACGGCGCCTCCGGGGCGATGGTGGCGCCCTTCCTCGACGAGGACCTGGTCTGGGACTTCCGGCTGCCGAGGGTCGCCTCGATCAACACCTCCGGGCACAAGTACGGCCTGGTCTACCCGGGCGTCGGCTGGGCGCTGTGGCGGGACAAGGAGGCGCTGCCCGAGGAACTGGTCTTCCGGGTCAACTACCTGGGCGGCGACATGCCGACCTTCGCCCTGAACTTCTCCCGCCCCGGTGCCCAGGTGGCCGCGCAGTACTACACGTTCCTGCGGCTGGGCCGCGAGGGCTTCCGGGCGGTGCAGCAGTCGACGCGGGACGTGGCGATGTCCCTCGCCTCGCGGATCGAGGCGCTCGGCGACTTCCGGCTGCTCACCCGGGGCGACCAGCTGCCCGTGTTCGCCTTCACCACCGCCGGTCACGTCACGGCGTACGACGTGTTCGACGTCTCCCGGCGGATGCGCCAGGGGGGCTGGCTGCTCCCGGCGTACACCTTCCCGGCGGACCGGGAGGACCTGTCGGTGCTGCGCGTGGTCTGCCGCAACGGCTTCTCGCACGACCTGGCCGACCTCTTCGTCGAGGACCTGACCCGGCTCCTGCCCGAACTGCGCGCCCAGGCCCACCCCCACACCCGCGACAAGGAGGCGGCCACCGGGTTCCACCATTAGGGGCGGCCACGGGGTTCCACCACTACGGGGCGGTCACGGGGTCACCACTACGGGGCGGCGTGTTCCAGGGCGGCCAGTTCGTAGGCGGTCCTGCCGTCGAGGGACTCGCGGACGATGTCGGCGTGGCCGGCGTGCCGGGCGGTCTCGCCGATCAGGTGCAGGCACAGCCAGCGCAGGGAGACGTGGCCCTCCGGCGGGAACCAGGGCTGGTCCGGGACCGGGAAGGTGTCGTCCAGGCTGGGCGCGGAGCGGATGAACCTCTCCGTCTCCGCGGCGACCTCCGCCCAGTACGCGAGCTGCGCGGCGACCGTCTCGCCGTCGGTCAGCTCGAAGCACTCGTGCCAGTTCGACGCGTCGCGCCGGATCGCGGGCGGCTCCTGCCGGGCCCGCGCCAGCCAGCTCTGTTCCCCCTCGACGACGTGCTTGAGCAGGCCGCCCAGGGAGAGCTCGCCGGCGCTGGGGCGGGAGCGGGCCTGTTCCTCCGTGACCCCCAGCAGCGCTCTGCGGATGCCGCCGCGCTGTTCTTCCAGGAACGACAGCAGAGCACCCCGCTCGTCGCCCTTCTCCTCCACGCGCACGTGAGTGATCATCACCGGCCGCCTTTCCTTCGCGGGGCTGCGGTCCGCCCCGGCCCGGACGACGCTACGGGCCCTTTGGGACAGGTTCTGTCCCAAAGGGCCCGGCGGATGAGGAGGCCCTGCGCGGCGAGCTAGAAGGGGAAGGCGCTGCGGCCGTGCTGCACCGAGATCCACTTGGTCGTGGTGAACGCGTCCACGGTGGTCTCGCCGTTCAGGCGGCCGGCCCCGGAGTGCTTCACCCCGCCGAAGGGCACGAGCGGCTCGTCGTGCACGGTGCCGTCGTTGACGTGGAACATGCCGGTGTCGATCCGCCGGGCGAAGGCGACCCCGCGCTCGGTGTCGGCCGTGTGGACGGCGCCGCTGAGGCCGTACGGGGTGTCGTCGACGATCCGGACGGCCTCCTCCTCGCCCTCGAACGGGATGAGGAAGACGACGGGGCCGAAGGTCTCGCGCCGCAGCAGTGCGGAGTCCGCCGGCACGTCGGTGAGGACGCTGGGCTCGACCATGTTGCCCCTGACGGCGCCGCGCACCAGGGCCGTCGCGCCCTCGGCGAGCGCCTGCTCGACCGTGCCCGCGAGGGAGTTGGCCTGCGTGGCGTTGATGACCGGGCCGATGACGGTCTCCGGGTCGCGGGGGTCACCGACCTTGAGGGTCCTGACCTTGGCGACGAACTTCTCCGTGAACTCGGCCGCGACCGAGCGGTCCACCAGCACCCGGTTCGCGGCCATGCAGGCCTGCCCCTGGTGTACGAACCGGCTGAAGACCGCCGCGTCCACGGCGTAGTCGATGTCGGCGTCGTCCAGCACCACCAGCGCGCTGTTGCCGCCCAGTTCGAGCACCGACCGCTTGAAGTTCCGGGCGCAGACGGTGGCGACGTGCCGGCCGACCCGGTCCGAGCCGGTGAAGGAGATGACCCGGGGGACCGGGTGCTCGATGAACGCGTCGCCGATCTCCGCTATGTCGGTGACGACGACGTTGAGCAGGCCCGGGGGCAGGCCCGCCTCCTCGAAGATCTTCGCGACCAGGGTGCCGCCGGCGATCGGGGTGTCCTGGTGCGGTTTGAGGACCACGCCGTTGCCGAGGGCGAGGGCCGGGGCCACCACCTTGACCGCCAGCAGGAACGGGAAGTTGAACGGGCTGATCACCCCCACGACGCCCACCGGGACGCGGTAGACGCGGTTCTCCTTGCCGTCGACCGGTGAGGGCACGATCGTGCCCTCGGGGTGCAGCGCCAGGCGGACCGACTCGCGCAGGAACTCCTTGACGAGGTGCAGCTCGAAGGCCGCCTTCACGTGGGTGCCGCCCACCTCCGCGACGATCAGAGCGGCGATCTCCGCCTCGCGCTCCTCCACCGCGCGCAGCGCCCGCTCGAACACCCCGCGCCGGACGTAGGGGCTGGTCGCGGCCCACTGCTTCTGGGCGCGCGCGGCGCTGCGGTAGGCCTGGTCGACCTCGTCGGCCGTCGCCACGGTGATCGAGGCCAGCTTCTCGTCGCTGTACGGATCGAAGTCGATGACGTCCCAGGAACCGGTGCCCGGGCGCCACTCACCGCCGATGTACTGCTGGGCCAGATCGCTGAAACAGGACGACATGTGATCCCTCAATCGCCGGTGGAAACCAGGTCCACGCCATGATTCGATCGCGGGTCATCGTACTTGTGTTTCAGATGAGTTGAAGGAATTCGCGCAGGAGGTCCCGGCTCTCCTCGGGGCCCGGACTGTCCTGCTGGAGCTCCTTGAGCGCCTGCTCGTACTGGGTGACGTCCTCCCGCTTGTCCAGGTAGAGCGCGCTGGTCAGCTGCTCCAGGTAGACCACGTCGGACAGGTCCGACTCGGGGAAGCTGAGGATGGTGAAGGCGCCGCTCTCCCCGGAGTGCCCGCCGAAGCCGAACGGCATGATCTGCAGCCGCACGTTGGGGCGTTCGGAGATGTCGATCAGGTGCTGGAACTGGCCGCGCATGACCTCGCGGTCGCCGTACGGCCGGCGCAGGGCGGCCTCGTCCAGGACGATGTGGAACTCGGGGGCACCCTCGCCGAGCAGGTGCTTCTGCCGCTCCAGGCGCAGGGCGACCCGTCGCTCGACGTCGGCCGCGCCCGCGCCCTTCATGCCGCGCCGGACGACCGCGCGGGCGTACTCCTCGGTCTGGAGCAGGCCGTGCACGAACTGCACCTCGTAGACCCGGATCAGGGACGCCGCGCCCTCCAGGCCGACATAGGTGGGGAACCAGCTCGGCAGCACGTCGTTGTAACTGTGCCACCAGCCAGCCACGTTGGCCTCGCGGGCCAGGGAGAGGAGCGACTCGCGCTCCGCGCCGTCGGTGATCCCGTACAGCGTCAGGAGGTCCTCGACGTCTCTGGTCTTGAAGCTCACCCGGCCCAGTTCCATCCGGCTGATCTTCGACTCGGAGGCGCGGATCGCGTACCCCGCCGCCTCTCGCGTGATCCCCCGCGCCTCACGCAGTCGCCTCAGCTGCGAGCCGAGCAGCATACGCCGCACCACCGATCCGGGCTCTCCCGCGCTCACGTTCGCCAGCCTCCCCAACCGTCTTCAGGGCCCGAAGTCTGCCACTAAAACACTTCGAGCAGTACTCGCACGATTACAGAAACGGAAAGGCTTCGGCCGGTTTCCGGCGCCGGAGGTCCGGACCTCTGACACCGTCCGGTGCGAAGATGGCGGAAAAAATGGCCAAGAAGCGGTACGGGAAGCCTCAATTCGGTCGCGTGCACGTGCATCTGCCCTTGCATCTGCTCTCCCCATCCGAAACCATGGTCCCGCGCCACCGCTGCATCGCAACGACCGCGAATTCCCGGGAGTGCCTCGCATGGGAACGAATGGATCGACCATGCTCACGCCGTTACGGCAGGGCCTTCCGCCACTCGACCCCTCGGCCGTGGCCAGCGCGGCGTCCTGCGCCCTGCCCGCCCGCTACGAAGCGGTGCGCGAGGCCCGGCGCTTCACCCGGGGCACCCTCGACCAGTGGGACGTCGGCGACCGGTTCGACGACATATGCCTGGTCGTCTCCGAACTCGCCACCAACGCCCTGCGGCACGCCCTTCCGGACGGCGACACGGGCGGGAGCGAACGCCCGCCGTCCGTCCGGCTGCACCTGATGCGCTGGACCGACCGGCTGGTGTGCGCGGTGCGCGACCCCAGTCACGAGACCCCGGTGCCACGCGACTCGGACGACTTCTCCGCCGAGTCGGGGCGCGGCCTGTTCCTGGTCGACTCCTTCGCCGACAGCTGGGGCTGGCACCCGCTCGCCGGCACGCTCAGCGGCAAGGTGGTCTGGGCACTGTTCCGGCTCCACCCCGCGCACTGACGCATCCCGGCACCGGATCACGCGCCGTGTCTACGCGCGTACACGCGGGCCCGCGCGCGCCCGACATCGTTGCCATCGGCCGCGGCGCGGGTGGCCGGAGGTCAGCCGGCGATCAGATGGTCGAACTCGCCGTCCTTGACGCCGAGGAGCATCGCCTCGATCTCCGCGCGCGTGTAGACGAGCGCGGGACCGTCGGGAAACCGTGAGTTGCGCACGGCCACCTCGCCACCGGGCAGCCGCGCGAACTCCACGCACGAGCCTTGCGAGTTGCTGTGCCGGCTCTTCTGCCAGGCCACTCCGTCAAGCTGCGTCGCAGCCATGCCGTTGTACACCTCGTACCCCCCGTAACCGTTGTCGACGTCGCGGTCCACAGGTCGCTCCCCGGTGGTGCGCTGGCTGATGTGGCCGGTGTGGCCATGGATGCTGCGGTCAACTGACCCGGATCATAACCTTGTTCATGTGCAGCTGCATGAGCATATGCACGTGCACGGGGGGTGTTGCCGCGATTACAGCTTTGACGACCGCTTTACCGGCCGCTCCCCCGATCGCCATGCAGAGTGCCGCGCCGATCGCCTCGCCGGAAGTCTCGCCGACAGCCCTGGCGGATTCCGGACCGGAGTCGTTGCAGCGTTTGCCCCGGAACGGGCCACGTACGCTCCGTTCCGGCCGCCGCCTCTGATCCCGCTCCTGATCCGCCCATGATCATCCGTGCTGCCGTCCGCGCCGGATCCTCCGGGTCGGATTTCCCGTGCACCGGATACAGACGCGTTCCGCGCCCTTCCTGTTCCAGGCGGCACCCGCGCTCCCTCACGGGCCCCACCGGGCCCCGCCGCCCCGCGGCGACGGTCGCGGCGGAACCCCGTACCGCTCCCGCGACGGCTCGCGCCCGGTTCCCGGCCGCGTCCGGAATTCCCTGTGTAACGGCTGGTAACTTGCTGCGGACCCTCCGGCCGCAAGGACGGTCGCCCGGCAGGGCGGCGGACCCCGGCCGGGCGACCGCTACAGCTTGGGAGTTGACGTGACGACGGCGACTGCGAAAGCGCGGACCGCTGTGCCGGCCGCCGCACTGGTGGGGGCGCTCGCGCTGACCGGGTGCGGCGGGGGAAGCGGCTCCGGGGACGGCTCCTCGTCCGGTACGAGCGCGTCCCCCACGTCCAGTGCGTCCGGCGCGGACTCCGGCGGCGCGACCGGTGGCGTGGCGGGCGCCTCCGACAAGCTCCAGGGCAGCTGGATCACCACCAGCGGGGGCAAGGTCGTCGCCCTGGTGATCACCGGGAAGCAGGCCGGGCTCTTCGCCACCGGCGGGACCATGTGCAGCGGCACCGCCGGCGAGGAGTCGGGCATGCGGATGATCCGCCTGAGCTGCGCGGACGGCAGCAAGGACCGGGGCACCGGAATGGTCGACTCGGTGGACGCGAGCGGTCTGAAGGTGACCTGGTCGGGCAAGGCCGGTCAGGAGTCGTACACCAAGGCCGAAGGCGGCAAGCTGCCCTCGGGGCTGCCGACAGACCTGAACCGGTGAATCAGGAGGGGTGCGTGCGCGCACCCCGGACGCAGGCGCCATGATGCGAGGAGACCGTCACGACCTCGATGGGGACCAGTTCATGCGCGCCATTCCGCTCACCGTCACCGTACTCGCCGCCGCCCTCGCCCTGACCGCCTGCGACGCCGGAGGCGGCGGTGGGGGCGGCAAGTCCGGTGCCGGCTCCGCCTGCTCGGTCGACTCGGTCTCCCTGGAGGTCGGCTCGGCCAGCGTGGCTCCCTCGGCCGGGGACAGCGGGGAGGTGCCCGTCAGCATCACCAACCAGAGCGCGCCCTGCACCCTTGACCACTTCCCCAAGGTCACCCTCGGCCGGGAGGGCCGCACCGCCGAGCTGGGCGTCCAGCAGGGCGCGCAGGCCCAGAAGCTGAAGCTCGCCAAGGGCGACTCGGCCACGTTCACCATCGCCTACGTGCGGGGCAAGGACGGGGACGCCAAGGCGCTGGACGCGACCTCCATGAGCATCACCCTGCCGGGCGGCGGCGGGTCCAAGAGCTTCCCCTGGAAGTACGGCCCCGTCGCCGGCAAGGGCGCCGGGAACGAGGTGGACGCCACGGTCAGCGCGTTCCAGCAGGCCGGGGACTGACGGCGGGCACGGCGACCGCGGCCGGGCTGGGCCGGGTCAGATTGGGTTGGGTCGGGTCGGGTCGCGGGCGGGTAGCCGGCCGCGGTCTCGGCCCCGGCCGCGTCTCGGCCCCAGTGGGGGTCGCGGCCCCGGTGGCGGTCGCAGTCCCAGTGGCGGACCGGTCGCGGCCCCGGTCGTGTGACGGGCCACGGCGGCGGCGCGTGGCCCCGGGTGGTCACGGCAGCCGGGGGCGGGCCCTGACCTGCGCCTCGTCCGCGGCCCGGGCTCCCTCCGTCCAGCCCGCCGCGTCGCTCACCCCGCGCAGCCGGCTGGTGGTGGTGTCCGGGAACATCCGCTCCATGTGGTCGGTGACGGCTATCGCGCGCGTGGCCAGCACCGGCAGCAGATCCTCGGTGACCTGGGTCTCGGCGGCGGCCGCGAGCCGGTCGCCGACACGGTGGGCGTACGCCGCCAGGAACGACTGCCTGAAGGTCTTGGTCCGCTTGCGGCCGCCGGCCCGCTGCGCGGCCTCGGCCCTGGTCATCGCGTGCGTGGCCTGCACCAGCAGCGAGGTGTGGAGCAGTTCGACCGCCTCCAGGTCCGCCTCGAAGCCGACGACCGTGGAGAAGGCGAACGGTTCGTTCCACACCGCGCGGCAGTGATTGGCGCGGGCGACCGCGTCCAGCAGCACGGCCTTGGCCTGCTCGTACGGCGGCTCGACGCCGATCCGGCAGGCCCCGGGGGCGTCGGGCGCGGGCGCGGCCGCCGCGAGCACGGCCTCGTCCACGCTGTGGCGGGCCATCAGCTCCTGCGCCTTGGCGGTCAGCGCCTCCGCCTCCTCCGGGTAACCGGTGGCCTCGGCCTTGGCGAGGAGCGCGCGGATACGGGCGAGCATCCGGGAGGCGGCGCCGCCCGCGTCGCGGCGGGCGGCCCCCCTGCCGTTCGCGTGCGGGCGGGCGGCGTCCTCCAGCGGCTCCAGGGACGGCAGGCGCAGCAGCAGGCGGTACAGCTCCAGGACGGCGGTGGCGTGCGAGAACCGGTCGCCTCCGCGCGCGGGTTCCGCCGCCTCCCCGGCCAGGACGTCGAGCTGCGCGGCCCAGCGGTGCCCCCGGGGACGGTCCCGGCCCGCCTGCGCGCGGATCAGGCCGGCGACGAGCCGCGCGTGCGCCTCCTCCAGCTCACGCCGCACCAGCCGTACGACATCGGCCGGCTGCCAGCCGCGCTGCCAGGCCGTCGCGACGAACTCCTCCCCGCGCCGGGCGAGTTCGGCGTCCGCGGCAGGGTCGGCGGCGAGAAGGGACGCGCCGGTGTCGAGTCCGGAGTCGGTGTCGTCGTAGAGAGCGGCCCGGAAAGCGCGCTCGACGGTGCTGGCGGTACTGGTCACACCGTCGATCGTGCCATGCGGCGCCGACAGTCCGGCATCTTCGTCCACAGGCTGTGGACAAAACCGCTCCGTACGAGCCCGGGCGCCCGCGTCACCCGGCTCAACGCGTCGGCGGGCGGAGCGCAACGGCCGCGCGGGGCGCATGCCGGAGGGCCGCTCGGGGTGCGCGCCGGACGGCCGCTCGGGGTGCGCGCCTCACGGGCGAGCGGGTGCGCGCCGGACGGATGGACGGGTGCGCGCCGGGCGGATCGCGGCGGACGGAACCAACTGTCAACCGACGGTTGACGATACGAGGATGTCAACCTACGGTTGACACATGGCATCCCATGCGAACACCCCGGTATCCGTGCGTCTGGACGACCTCATCGACGCCATCAAGAAGGTCCACCCCGAGCCGCTCGACCAGCTCCAGGACGCGGTCATCGCCGCCGATCACCTCGGTGACGTGGCGGACCACCTGATCGGCCACTTCGTCGACCAGGCCCGCCGGTCGGGCGCGTCCTGGACCGAGATCGGCAAGAGCATGGGCGTGACCCGGCAGGCGGCGCAGAAGCGGTTCGTGCCGAAGGAGTCGGCCGACCTCGACCTCAGCCAGGGCTTCAGCCGCTACACCGACCGCGCGCGGAACGTGGTCATGTCCGCGCACAGCGAGGCCGTGAAGGCCCGCCACGCCGAGGGGCGCCCCGAGCACCTGGCCCTCGGACTGCTGGCGGAACCCGAGGGTCTCGCCGCGAAGGCGATCGCCGCCCAGGGCGTGCGGCTGGACGACGTGCGCCGGGCCGCGGCCGACGCCCTCCCGCCGGCCGCCGAGAAGGCGCCCGACCTCGTCCCCTACGGCCCGGAGGCCAAGAAGGTCCTCGAACTGACCTTCCGCGAGGCGCTCCGGCTCGGCCACAACTACATCGGCACCGAGCACATCCTGCTCGCTCTCCTGGAGCACGAGAACGGCGAAGGCGTCCTCAGCGGCCTCGGCATCACCAAGACCGGGACCGAGGAGTACGTCGAGCGCGTGCTGGCGATGCTCATGAACCAGAAGCAGGCGGCTTCGGCGGCGGCCTCCGCGGCGACGGAACAGGCCCGCACCGACGGCACGCAGGACTGAGACCGGCGGCGGGGCGGCGCACCGGGGCCCGGAGCCCCGGCGCGGCGCCCCGCCGTAAAGCCGCAGGTGGGGCCCATTGTCAGAGGCGCCTGCGAGACTCGCACTCATGGCCGACCGGTGGGCGCTCGCTCCGGCCGAGGACGGTGGCGTGGACGTCGCCCCCCTCGGTCCGGACGGGCTGCCCGCCGGTCCGGTGAGGCGCGAGAGCGATCTCGCCGGGGCGGTGCGGAGCCGCCCGGAGGTGACGCGCTGGGTGTGGCGGTCGACCGCCGAGGTCTACCCGCGACTGCTCGCCACGGGGGTGCGAGTGGAGCGGTGCTACGACATCGAGGACGCCGAGACACTTCTGCTGGGCCACGAAGGACGGTACGGCGAGCCGCGCTCGGCCGCCGCCGCCCTGGCCCGCCTCCGGGGCGGCCCCGTACCGCCCGACCCGCCGCAGCGCTCGGCCGAACCGGGCGCCCAGTCCCCGCTGTTCGAACCGGCCGGGGGCGCCTCCCTCCCCCTCACCGACCTCCTCGCGGTCTACGCGGACCAGCTGCGGCGGCACGACAGGACCGCCCACCCCGACCGCATGCGGCTGCTGACCGCCGCCGAGTCGGCGGGGATGCTGGTGGCCGCCGAGATGAACCGCTCGGGCCTGCCCTGGAGCGCCG
The DNA here is from genome assembly GCF_044747185.1 of Streptomyces sp. NPDC090108. Lineage (NCBI taxonomy): Bacteria > Bacillati > Actinomycetota > Actinomycetes > Kitasatosporales > Streptomycetaceae > Streptomyces > Streptomyces sp. NPDC090108. The sequence continues at coordinate 169,710 of NZ_JBIVDQ010000010.1, read as the reverse complement.
GGATCCACCGCACACTGCTGCGCGACCTGCTCGGCGAGCGCTACGCGGGCGGAGGCGAACCACGCCGTCTCGTCGAACTGGCCCAGGAGGTGTCCGCGGCGTTCGGCCGGCGCGTCCGGCCCGATCTGCCCGCCGACGTCGTCAAGGCGTTCGCGCAGGCCGGGATCAAGGTCACCTCCACGCGCCGCTGGGAGATCCAGTCCCTCGACCATCCGGCGGTCGAACCGCTGCTGGAGTACAAGAAGCTGTACCGCATCTGGGTGGCACACGGGTGGTCCTGGCTGCAGGACTGGGTGCGGGACGGCCGCTTCCGGCCCGAGTTCCACGCCGGCGGCACGGTCACCGGCCGCTGGGTGACCAACGGCGGGGGCGCGCTGCAGATCCCCAAGGTGATCCGGCGGGCCGTGGTCGCCGACCCCGGCTGGCGGCTCGTCGTGGCCGACGCCGACCAGATGGAACCCCGTGTGCTGGCGGCGGTCTCCCGCGACCCCGGTCTGATGGAGGTGGCCGGCCGGGAGAGCGACCTCTACCAGTCCGTCTCCGACCGGGCCTTCTCCGGCGACCGCGAACAGGCCAAGCTCGCCGTGCTCGGCGCGGTCTACGGCCAGACCTCCGGTGACGGCCTGAAGAACCTCGCCGCGCTCCGCCGCCGCTTCCCCGACGCGGTGGCCTACGTCGACGACGCCGCCCGCGCCGGCGAGGAGGGCCGGCTGGTGCGCACCTGGCTGGGCCGCACCTGCCCGCCGGCCGTCGGGTCGGGCGAGGACGCCACCGAGGAGGCGGGCATCCCCATCGGCGACGACGGCCCCGCCGCCCAGGAGGGCCGTCAGGGGTGGGTGCCGGGGTACGCCTCCTCCGACTCCCGCGCCCGGGGCCGCTTCGCCCGCAACTTCGTCGTCCAGGGCAGCGCCGCGGACTGGGCCCTGCTGCTGCTCGCCGCGCTGCGGCAGGCCTGCGCCGGCCTCGCCGCCGAGCTGGTCTTCTTCCAGCACGACGAGGTGATCGTGCACTGCCCCGCCGAGGAGGCCGACACCGTCGTACAGGCCATCCGGGAAGCCGCCGGCCTCGCCGGCCGGCTGACCTTCGGCGAGACGCCGGTGCGGTTCCCGTTCACGACCGCGGTGGTGGAGTGCTATGCCGACGCCAAGTAGGCGGCGGGACGCCGCGCAGGCGCCGAGCCGGCCCGCGCGGCAGGCGGTTCAGTCGCCCAGAAGAGTCCGCAGCTCTTCCAGCAGGGCCTGCTCGTCCGTGCCGTCCAGCGCCAGGAGAGCGGCGCGCCAGGCGTCGCGGGCCTCCTCCGTCCGCCCCTGCTCGTGCAGCAGGAGGCCGTGCTGGTGCCGGGCGCGGCCGCCCGTGTAGCGGTCGGCGCGGGCGTCGGCCTCGCTCAGCAGCGCGGCGCACTCGCGCGCGGCCCGTTCCGCCTCGCCGAGCTGCCGCAGCGCGCGGACCAGGCCGAGCCGGGTCTGTGACTCCCCGTGCCAGTCGCCGTGACCGCCCAGGATGCGCAGGCTCTCCCCGAAGTGCCGTGCCGCGGCGGCCGGTTCGCCGAGGGTGAGATGGGCGTAGCCGATGTTGCAGTGCGCCGAGTGGCGCACGATGACCGCGCCGATCGCGTCCCCGATCGCCAGCGAACGCCGGTGCTGCTCGATGGCCGACCTGGGATCGGTGTGCTCGTAGAGGTTGCCGAGATGGCTGTGGGTGACGGCCTCGCCGTAGGGATCGTCCAGCTGCCGGGAGTACGCCAGGCTCTGCCGCAGCGCCTCCTCGGACTCCGTGAAGCGGCCGAGCCCCTCCAGCAGCAGACCCCGGTTGTTCAGGCCGCGCCGGACACAGGACAGGTGGTCCAGCCCGCGCCAGATCTCCAGTGCCTGTCCGGTGAGGCCGAGGGCGTCGTTGTGCCGTCCGGTCAGGAAATGCAGCCCGGCGAGATCGCCCAGCGCGTAGGCCTCGGCCGCCGCGTCCCCGAACCGCCGTGCCGCCCCGAGCCCGGCCAGCAGCAGCACCTCCATCTCCGCGATCCGGCCGCTGCGCCAGACGTAGGGGAAGAACAGGCGGACCAGGGTGGACAGATACCCGGCCCTCCCCGGGTCGGCGGTGTCCGCGTTCCGTCCCACCAGCGCGACGATGTTCTCCAGCTCCAGGTCCCCCCAGGCGAAGGCCTCCTCCGCCGACTCGAAGTGCGGCAGGGGAGCCACGCCAGCGGCGTGCCCGGAGGGCTGGACGGAGGTGGGCCGCAGCCGGTCGTCCCGGTCGAGCCCCGGCTCGACGACGGCGACGAGGGCACGCTCGGCGACCGCGGCGAACCAGCGGAGGGCGACGAGCTCCGGGTCCGCGTCGGTAGGTGACTCCGGGACCACGCCTGGCTCCGGGACCGCTTCGGCACCTGACTCCCGAGCCGCACCTGACCCCGAAGCCACGCCTGACTCCGGAGCGACGCCGGGCTCCGAAGCCACACCGGCGCCTGGCTCCGGGGCAGTGGCCGCGCCCCGGGGCATCTCCGTTGCGGCACCGGCCAGTTCGCGGGCGAAGTCCCGGACCAGGTCGTGGGGGGCGTAGCGGCCGTACGCCGTCTCCTCCAGGAGGGCCACGTCGACCAGGCGGTCCAGAGCGGCTTCGGCGCGGTGCTCGTCGAGGCCGGTGAGGCGGGCGACCAGCGGGGCACCGTAGGCCGGCAGGTCGAGGGCGCCGAGGCGGCTCAGGGCGACGGCCGCGTCCCGGTCGGCCTCGTGCTCGGCGGCGGCGAGGGCGTCGTGGGCGACGGCCAGGGAACGCCGGACGCTCAGGTCGTCGTACTCCAGTTGCCGCAGTCTGCCTTCCGTGGCGGCCAGTTGACCGGCCAGGGTGTCCGGGGTGAGGGCACGGCGGGCGGCGAGCCGGGCGGCCACGACGCGCAGGGCGAGCGGCAGGCGGCCGGTCAGCTCGACGAGTGCGTGACCGGCGTCCAGCCCGTCGCGTCCGCTGACCGCGCGCAGGAGCGCGGCGCTGTCCTCGTCCGTCAGCGGGGTCAGCGGAAAGCGCTGGGCACTGTCCAGGGCGGTGAGCGGGGAGCGGCTGGTGACGATCGTCGCGCAGCCGGGCCCCGCCGGGAGCAGCGGCCGCACCTGGGCCGCGCTCGCCGCGTCGTCCAGCACCAGCAGGACCCGGGCGGGCGCGAGCAGGGTACGGAGCAACGCCGCTGCCGCGTCCGGGTGTTCGGGGATGCTCCGGGGCTGCGTGCCGAGGTCGCGGAGCAGCGCCGACAGGGCCTGGGCCGGGGTGAGCGGGGTCATCCCGTGGGCGGCGCCGTGCAGTTTGACGTACAGCTGGCCGTCGGGGAAGCGGTGCCTGAGCGCGTGGGCGGCGTGCAGGGCCAGCGCGCTCTTGCCGACGCCGGCCATCCCACTGATCACGGCGACCGGGCTCCTGCGGGCGGCGAGGGTCTCCCGCAGGAGGCGCAGTTCGGTCGCCCTGCCCGTGAAGTCGGCGGGGGGCGGCGGGAGTTGCGCGGGAGCGCGCGGCGCCGGGCCGGGGGTACCGGAGGTGCTGCCCGCGTCCGAGGCGGTACCTCCACCGGAGGCGGCACCCGGACCGCAGCCGGTCCCCCCACCGGGGGCGGCGCCCGCATCGGACGTGGAACCCCGACCAGGGGCGGCATCCGCGCCGGACGTGCGGCCCGGACCAGGGGCGGCGCCCGCATCGGACGTGGAACCCCGACCAGGGGCGGCATCCGCGCCGGGGACGGCGCCGCGTCCGCCTCCGGCACCAGAGGCAGCACCAGCACCGGCACCGGCACCGGCACCGGCACCGGCACCGGAGGCAGCGTCGCCGCCAAAGGCGGTGTCCGTGGCAGCCGCGGCGCCGGTCCGCGACGGAGCCGGTTCCCCGGGGACGCCCCCGGGACCTCCGGGGATCTCGCTGCGGCCCGACCCGGCCGGGGCGTGCGACACCGCCTCCGGACGCGGCCGGCGTCCACCCTCCGCACCGGATATGCGCTCGCCGGCCAAAGGCGCGAGGCCCCGCAGCACCTCCACGTGGGCCTCGCGGACCGCCGGGCCCGGCTCGATGCCGAGTTCCTCGATCAGCCGGGTGCGCAGATCGCGATGGACCGCGAGGGCCTCGGCCTGGCGGCCGGTGCGGTGCAGGGCCAGCATCAGCTGACGGTGGAACGCCTCACGCAGCGGGTGCGCGGCGACGAGCGCCGCCAGGTCGGGCACGAGACCGGCCAGCCGTGCCCCGCCCACCGCGAGTTCGGCGTCGTACCGCCACTCCAGGACGAGCAGCCGCGCCTCCTCCAGCCGCTGCACGAGGGCGTAGCCGCCGAAGTCCCCCGGCAGTCCGCTGAGCGGGGTGCCGCGCCAGAGCGCGAGTGCGGCGTCGGCGGCCCGTACGACCCCGGCCCAGTCCCGGCGCGTGTGAGCGCTCCGCGCCTCGGCGGCCCACGCCTCGAACACGTGCATGTCCAGCTCGCCGTCCTCGACGCGCAGGAGATAGCCGGGCGGTACGGCCCTGAGCCGCTCGGGTCCGCCGAGGAGACGGCGCAGCCGGGCGACGTGATTGTGCAGCGAGGCCTGCGCGGAGACGGGCGGCGCCCCGCCCCACAGGGCCTCCTTCAACGACTCGGCCGACACCACGCGGCCGGCCTCCAGCAGCAGCGCGGCCAGCAGCGCCCGCACCTTGGGGCTGCCGATGGCGTGGACGAGACGGCCGTGGACGGCCCCGGACACACCGGCGGGGACGGGCGGAACGACACCGGAGGCGGGAGCGGCAGGGGCGTCGGAGGCGTCGTACGAAATCTCGTACGGTGGTCGGTCGTACAGCACCGGGGGTCCCAGCAGTCCGAACCGCAGCTCGTACCGCCGCATCACGCCGCTCCAGCCTCCCCGCGCGGTCCTGTCCGGCCGCGTCCCGGCCCTTGTCCCGCGGCGGACGGGTGTCCACCGCCGCTCTGGCGGAATTACGCCTCTCCCCAGTGGATTCACGCCACCCGCGGGCCGCCGCCGGGAAACGGAACCCGTCGGGATCCTCGCTCTCCGCCCCCGTCGCCCGGCGAGTTCCGGCCACGGGGCCCGGCACCGGGTGACGACCCGTCGGCCACATGTTAGCGATCCGTTGGCGGGCCCTGATCTGATCACTCCATCGGATCCGGTCCGACGGCGCGCGCGGATGCCGCGCAACTCGGGGGAGTGTCGCCGCCTGCCGGATCCGGGGACGTGTGCGGCCCCGGTCGGCGGAGGTGACCGACCGGGGCCCCGTCCCGCTCCACCCCGCCCCGCCACCGCGCGCGGCCCCAGTACCCCACGCCCCACCGACACCGATGCCGGCACCGGCCGGCCTGTCCCCCGCGCCCGACGCCGCCCGCACCGGAGCCGCATCCGCTGAACGAAAGAACCCCAGATCAGTTTCCTGACCTGGGGTTCCAGTGGAGCCGCTTTCGGGATTCGAACCCGAGACCTACGCATTACGAGTGCGTTGCTCTGGCCATCTGAGCTAAAGCGGCGCGCTGTCGCACCATGGTGCGATCAGCAACGTCGGTAAGTCTACACAGTTTCCGGGGGTGCTTCGTACCAGCCCCGGAGCGGGGGGATCCGGGGCCGGTGCGGGGCTACGAACAGCGCTTGCCGGAGGGCGGCGGGGTGTCGTGGAGCAGGTAGGCGTCGATCGCGGTGTCGATGCAGGCACTGCCGCGACCGTAGGCGGTGTGGCCGTCGCCGACGTAGGTGAGCAGGCGGCCGGAGGAGAGCTGGCGGGCCAGGGACTGGGCCCAGGGGTAGGGAGTCGCCGGATCGCGGGTGGTACCGACCACCACGATTGGGGCCGCGCCCTTCGCCTCGATGCGATGGGGTTCACCGGTGGCCTTCACGGGCCAGTAGCTGCAGTTCAGGGTGGCCCAGGCCAGGCTGTCGCCGAACACCGGGGACGCCTTGCGGAAGGCGGGGAGCGCTTTGCGCACCCCCTCGGGGCCGGTGTAGGCGGGCGGCAGGTCCAGGCAGTTCACGGCGGCGTTGGCCATCATGAGGTTGCTGTAGGAGCCGCTCGCGTCCCGCTCGTAGTAGCTGTCCGAGAGGGCGAGCAGGCCGGCGCCGTCGTTCTCCTTCATCGCCGAGGTCAGCGCCTCGCGCAGCTGCCCCCAGCTGCCCTGGTCGTACATCGCCGCGATGACCCCGATGGTCGCCAGGGACTCACCGACCTTGCGGCCGTCGGCGTCGCCGGCCGGGACGGGGTGCGCGTCGAGCTTGCGGAAGAAGGCCTTCAGGTTGTCTCCGACCTGCGCCGGCGTCTTGTCCTTGCCGCCGAGCGGGCAGTCGGGGTGCCGCACGCAGTCCTTCGAGAACGCCTGGAAGGCGGTCTCGAAGCCCGCCGTCTGCCCCAGGTTGAGCTGCTGCGCGTCGAGCGAGGGGTCCATCGCGCCGTCCAGCACCATGCGGCCCACCCGCTTCGGGAAGAGGCCGGCGTACGTCGCCCCGAGGAAGGTGCCGTAGGAGGCGCCGACGTAGTTCAGCTTCTGGTCGCCCAGCAGCGCGCGCAGCATGTCCATGTCCCGCGCCGCCTCGACGGTGGAGACGTGCCGCAGCAGCCGCGCCGAGTGCGCCCCGCAGCTCTCCGCGAACTTCTTGTCCGCGTCGACCAGCGCGTTCGTCTCCTTCTGGTCGTCGGGGGTGAGGTCCGTCTGCGTGTACGCGTCCATCTGGCGGCCGTCGATGCATTCGACCGGCTCGCTGCGGGCCACGCCCCGCGGGTCCATCGCGACGATGTTGTAGTGGGCGCGGATCTCGGCGGGGTAGCCGATCCCGGCGTACTGCTGGAGGTAGGCGACCGCCGAGCCGCCCGGGCCGCCGGGGTTCACGAGCAGCGAGCCGAGCGGCCTGCCGCTGCCCGTGGCCTTCTTGAAGGACACGGCGAGCTTGATCTCGCCCGCGGCGGGCCTGGCGTAGTCGAGCGGGGCCTTCATCGTCGCGCACTGGAAGCCGGGGGCGCCGCAGCTGCGCCAGTGCAGCGGCTGCTCGTAGTACGGCGAGAGCGCCGCCGGGGTCGCGCGCGGGAGCGCGGCCAGCGCCGCCTCCGCCACACCGTCCGCCGAGGTGCGGGAGCTCCCGGCGGAGCAGGCGGACACCAGCAGTGCCGCGGCCGCGAGCAGGGTCGTGGTGGCGCGGGCCCCGGCACGGGCGCCGTTCCGGTTCCGACTGGGCGCCGACGGGCGGAACGTCCCGGCGAGCCAGGACGTCCGGGGGGACCGGCGGGGGGATGAGCTGGTGTGCATCACGTGAGCGTAACCCTGCGCGAGGGGATGAATGCCGAGCGTGAGGAAGGTGAGCCTCGTACGGGGGACCCTGTCCGTCAACCACCGTACGCCCGGCTCACCCCGCCCGCAGGGCCGTCGCCACCCGCACCCGGGCCGCAGGGCACGCCTTCACACACCCCGCACCCCGGCGACGCGCCACTCACCCCGCTCGCAGAGCCATCGTCATCGCCTCCACCGCCAGCAGCGGGGCCACATTGCGGTCCAAGGCGACCCCGCAGGCGGCGATCGCCTCGATGCGGCGCAGGGTGGACTCCGGGGAGCTGTCGCGGGCGATCCGCTGCAGGGCGTCCTCGGCGTCCTCGTTCGCGATCGCGGTGCGTGAACCGAACTGGAGCGCAAGGACATCGCGGTAGAAACCGGTGAGGTCACCGAGGGCGACGTCCAGGCTGTCGCGCTGGGTGCGGGTCCTGCGGCGCTTCTGCATCTCCTCCAGATCCTTCATGACACCCGCGGTACCGCGCGGCATCCGGCCGCCCTGGGCCGCGCCCAGCGCCGCCTTCAGCTCCTCGGTCTCCTTGCCGTCCATCTCCTCGGCGAGCTGTTTGGCGTCCTCGGCGGCCGCGTCGACCAGTTCCTGGGCCGCCTTGAGACAGGCGCCCACATCGCCCAGGCGCAGCGGCAGCTTCAGCACGGCGGCGCGGCGGTCACGGGCCGCGGGGTCGGTCGCGAGCCGCCGGGCCCGGTCCGCGTGGCCCTGGGTGGCGCGGGCGGCGGCCGCGGCCACCGCGGGCTCGACGCCGTCACGCCGCACGAGCATGTCGGCGACGGCCTCGACCGGGGGCGTGCGCAGGTTCAGGTGGCGGCAGCGGGAGCGGATGGTCGGCAGCACGTCCTCGACGGACGGGGCGCACAGCAGCCACACCGTGCGCGGCGCCGGCTCCTCGACGGCCTTGAGGACGGCGTTGGCGGACTTCTCGTTCAGCCGCTCGGCGTCCTCGACCAGGATGACCTGCCAGCGGCCGGTCGCCGGGGAGGTGTACGACTTGCGGACCGTGTCCCGCATCTCCTCCGCCCGGATCACGGCGCCCACCGCGGCGATGGAGTTCACGTCCGCGTGGGTGCCGAGGAGCGCGGTGTGGCAGCCGTCGCAGAAGCCGCAGCCCGGCGCGGCGCCGAAGGCACGGTCGGGGCTGACGCACTGGAGGGCCGCCGCGAAGGCCCGCGCCGCCTGGTTCCGGCCCGCTCCCGGCGGTCCGGTGAACAGCCAGGCGTGGGTCATCTGCGACGTCTCGGGCGGCGGCTCGTTCGCCGCCGCGGCCGTGACGAGGGCGTCGGCGTCCCGCGCGGCGCCCTCCAGCACCGCGCTCACCTTCTCCTGACCGACGAGGTCGTCCCACACGCTCACGGGTCACGCCGCCCTTCCGTCACACTCCGCGTCCCGGATCCATTGTGCGGGTGGCCACCGACAACCACGGCCGCCCACCGGCTGCGGCGGGCCCCCGGAGCACGGAAAGCGGCGCCCGCCGGAGCACCGTGATGCTCCGGCGGGCGCCGCCCGCTGTCCTCGTACGGTCCGGTCGCACCGGTCCGGTCACACCGGATCAGCCGCTGCGGACCCGCCGCTCCGGCCGGTCCGGCCGTCGTCCCGGGTCAGTCCTTCCGGCCGCGGCCGCGACGGCCCTGGTCCTCGTCGCCGCCGTACTCCCCCTCGTCGTACGAGCCCAGCAGCTCGTCCGCCAGCGAGGGCAGGTCGTCCAGCGGGGTCTCCTCGGCCCAGTCGGGCCGGGGGCGACGGGGCCTGCCGTCGGCGTCGGGCCGGGGCGCCTCACCGGTGCGGTCGGCGGGCCGCTCGTCCCGGAAGAAGCCGGGCGGCACCCGGCCGGCCGTGCCGTCCCCCCGCACGGGAGGCAGTACGGCGGTCTCGTCGGCGGCGCCGAAGGTCAGCGGCGGCAGCACGGCGGTCTCGTCGAGCGCCCGCGGCGCGGCCTGCGGCTTCCGGGGCTCCTCGGAGATCCGCGGGAGCACCGCGGTCTCGTCGGCGGCGGCGGGGGCCGGGGCGAACGGCAGCTCGGCCGTCACCTCGGAGTCGCCGCCGGCACCGGCGTTCCCGCCGGGGCGGGCGTCGCGCTCGTCGCGCACCGGCCGCAGCACCGCCGTCTCGTCCGGGCCGCGCTCGGGGGCCGGGCGGCCGGACGTGTGCGGGGAGACGACCGGCGTCGGAACCGTCTCCTCCACACCCCGCGCTTCCGGGCGCCGGGCCGGAGCGTCCGTGCCCGGCGACACCACGGGGGTCGCCACGGTCACCTCGTCCGGGGTCTCGGCCGGCACCGCGCGCCGCGCCGCGCCGGGCCTGCGGGCGGCGTCGTCCGCGGCCGCGGCCGCGTCGAACGCCTGCCTGCGGGCCTCCTCCGCGCGCAGCAGGGCCTCCTCGGCCTTGCGCTGCTTCTCCAGGCGCCGGGCCTCGGCCTCGGCGTGCAGCCGGGCCTCCTCCTCGGCCTGCCTGCGCCGGCGCTCGTCCTCGGCCCTGCGGCGGGCCTCCTCCTCGGCGCGGGCCTTCTCCTCGGCCAGGAGACGACGGCGCTCCTCCTCGGCACGCCGGTGCGCCTCCTCGGCACGCAGCCGGGCCTCCTCGGCCTGGCGTTCGGCCTCGCGGCGCTGGGCCTCCTCCAGCTCGCGCTGCTTGCGCTCCTCCTCCTCGGCGCGCAGCCGGGCCAGCTGCTCCTGGCGCTCGCGCTCCAGGCGCTCCTCCTCGGCCTTGCGCGCGGCCTCTTCCTCGGCCTTGCGGCGGGCCTCCTCCTCGGCCTTCTTCCGCGCCTCCTCCTGGGCCTTGATCTCGGCCTCGGAGAGCGGCAGGACGGTGTCGAGCCGGTGGCGGATGACCGTGGTGACGCCCTCGGGCTCCTGACCGGCGTCCACCACCAGGTAGCGGCCGGGGTCGGAGGCGGCCAGGGCGAGGAATCCGGCCCGCACGCGCGCGTGGAACTCGGCCGGCTCGGACTCCAGCCGGTCCGGGGCCTCGGTGAACCGCTCGCGGGCGGCCTCCGGAGCCACGTCCAGCAGCACCGTGAGGTGCGGGACGAGCCCGTCGGTGGCCCAGCGGTTGATGCGGGCGATCTCGGTCGGGGAGAGGTCGCGTCCCGCGCCCTGGTAGGCGACGGAGGAGTCGATGTACCGGTCCGAGATCACGACCGCGCCGCGCTCCAGGGCGGGCCGTACGACGGTGTCCACGTGCTCGGCCCGGTCGGCCGCGTAGAGCAGCGCCTCGGCGCGGTGCGAGAGGCCCGCGGAGGAGACGTCCAGCAGGATCGAGCGCAGGCGCTTGCCCACGGGGGTGGCCCCCGGCTCACGGGTGAGCACGACCTCGTGGCCCTTGGCGCGGATCCACTCCGCGAGGGCCTCGGCCTGGGTGGACTTCCCGGCGCCGTCGCCGCCCTCCAGGGCGATGAAGAAGCCGCTGGAGGCCGGGGCGGTGACCGGGTCGTCGCCGCCGAGCAGCGCGTCCTTGAGGTCCTGGCGCAGCGGGATGCCGGAGCGGTCGTCGACCTTGGCGAGCACCAGGACGGCCACCGGGAGCAGCAGGGCGCCGACGAGCATCAGCGTGAAGGAGGCGCCGCCGTGCGCGAAGGTGAAGCGGCCGTTCTCCAGGCGGTGCCGGCCGATGAGACCGGCGACGACGGGGGCGATCAGGACGCCGAGCGCCATGAAGACGCGGACGACCGCCTGGAGGTGTTCGGTGACGCGGGGCCTGCGGTACTCCTCGGTCTCCTGGTCGAGCAGGGCGTGCCCGGTGTTGGCGGCCACGCCCGCGGAGACACCGGCCAGGGTGACGATCAGCAGCACGGTGGTGACGTCCGGCACGAGGCCGGCGGCCAGCAGGGCGACACCGGTGAACGCGATCGCGATGGCCAGCAGGCGGCGGCGCGACAGCGAGGGCAGCAGCGCGGGCGCCGTACGGATGCCGACGGCGACACCGCCGGTGAGGCCGAGCACGAGCAGGCCGTACAGGACGGGGCCGCCGCCCAGGTCGGTGGCGTGCAGCACACACACCGAGACCGCGGCGGCGATGGCGCCGGCGACGGCCGCGCAGGCGGTGACGAGCAGCGGAACGACGCCCGTGCGCCCCTTGTCGATGCCCTCGCCGGTGCGCGGGCGGCGCAGCCCCTCCAGCGGGGACCGCGCGCGCGGGGTGCGCGTGCCGGGCAGCTGCAGGGCGGTCAGCACGGACAGGGACGCGGCGAACAGTCCGGCCGCCACGTACGACGCCAGGGCCGCCTGGTGCTGGTCGAACCAGGCGATACCGGTGCCGAGCAGGTTGTTGAACAGCGAGGCGACGACCAGGGTGGCGGCCGCCAGCGGAACGGCCAGGAAACCGGTGCGCAGGGCGAGCCGGCGCAGGGCGTCCATGTGGTCCGGCAGGGGCCGTACGGTCGCGCCCTCCGGCGGCGGCGCGGGCAGCAGGGCGGGGGCCGCGCTCTCGCGGCACACCGTCCACAGCCGCTCGGCGACGCCGGTGACGAAGGCGGTGACCAGCAGGACGGCGAGCGCGTTCCCCGGGATCCAGTCGATCCACAGCGGGGCGACGATCAGCAGCGCGGCACGCAGGCCGTCGGCGCCGACCATGGTCCAGCGCCGGTCGAGCGGACCTTCCGGTGACGTCAGTGTGGTCAGCGGTCCGAGGAGGACGGCTCCGAAGAGCAGGGTGGCGAGCACACGCGCGGCGAAAACCGTCGCCACTGCGAACGCCACGCCCCGGTAGCCGCCGCCGAAGGCGCCCTCGGCGATGGACGCCTGGAGGACGAGGACCACCAGCACCAGCAGCGCCAGGGCGTCACCGACGCCGCTGACGAGATGGGCGCTCCACAGGCGCCGCAGCTCCGGCCGGCGCAGCAGTGAGCGGACGGCGCGCTCGCGGGAATCCGCGATCAGGGCGTCGTCCGGTGGGGTGGGAGGGGCCGTTGGCTGCTCGGCTCGCGTCATGCGTTCAGCCTATCGGCAGCCGCCGACAGCGAGCCCCGCCCGCCGGGAGACGGGCACGTCCCGACACCGAAGTGATGCCGTGACGTTTCCCCCGGCGAACGGAGGCGGCGGATCACCGCGGAGACGGGACTCCCGTGGAGACCCCGGTCAGGGGCGGGCGGACCGCCCCGGGCGGAGCTTTCCGGTGCCGTCCGGCCGCATACGGCCGCACGGGCATGACCCGTCCCACACGCCTCGAGCGCTTCACCCGGTCTCATGCTGAGCAACTGCCCCGGCGGGACCCCGCGTACGCCAGACGGCGGACACGGGAGAGGGGGAGCCACCGGCCCGTCCGGCCGGTGGCTCCCCCTCCAGGAGACTCAGTCCTCCGCGCGGGAGGCCGCCGTCTTCTTCGCGGCCGCGGTCGTCTTCTTCGCCGCGGTCGTCGTCTTCTTGGCGGCCGTCGTCTTCTTGGCCGCCGTCTTCTTGGCCGCGGTCGTCGTCTTCTTCGCCGCGGTCGTCTTCTTGGCCGGGGCCTTCTTCGCGGTCTTCTTGGCCGGCCCCTTCGCGCGCTTCTCGGCGAGCAGCTCGAAGCCGCGCTCCGGGGTGATCTCCTCGACGCTGTCGCCCGAGCGCAGGGTCGCGTTGGTCTCGCCGTCGGTGACGTACGGACCGAAGCGGCCGTCCTTGACCACCACCGGCTTGCCGGAGACCGGGTCCTGGCCCAGCTCCGCCAGCGGCGGCTTGGCGGCGGCGCGGCCACGCTGCTTGGGCTGGGCGTAGATCGCGTGCGCCTCCTCCAGCGTGATCGAGAAGATCTGGTCCTCGGACGTCAGCGAGCGCGAGTCCGTGCCCTTCTTCAGGTACGGGCCGTAGCGGCCGTTCTGCGCGGTGATCTCCACGCCCTCGGCGTCGGTGCCGACCACGCGCGGCAGCGACATCAGCTGGAGCGCCTCCTCCAGCGTGACCGTGTCGGGCGACATCGACTTGAAGAGGGAGGCGGTGCGCGGCTTGACCGCGTTCTTGCCGGTCTTCGGGGTGCCCTCGGGGAGCACCTCGGTCACGTAGGGGCCGTAGCGGCCGGCCTTGGCGATGATCGTGTGGCCCGACCGCGGGTCGGTGCCCAGCTCGAAGTCACCGCTCGGCTTGGCCAGCAGTTCCTCGGCCAGCTCGACCGTCAGCTCGTCCGGCGCCAGATCGTCCGGGACGTCGGCGCGCCGGTGCTCCTCGGTGTCCTTCTCGCCGCGCTCGATGTACGGGCCGTAGCGGCCCACGCGCAGCACGATGCCGGAGCCCACCGGGAACGACGACACCTCACGCGCGTCGATCGCGCCCAGGTCGGTCACCAGCTCCTTGAGACCGCCGAGGTGGTCCCCGTCGCCGTTGCCGGCGTCGGCCGCGGCACCGGTCACGGTGCCCTCGCCGAAGTAGAAGCGCTTCAGCCACGGCACGGACTGCGCCTCGCCGCGCGCGATGCGGTCGAGGTCGTCCTCCATCTTGGCGGTGAAGTCGTAGTCGACGAGCCGCCCGAAGTGCTTCTCCAGGAGGTTGACGACGGCGAAGGACAGGAAGGACGGCACCAGGGCCGTGCCCTTCTTGAACACGTAGCCGCGGTCGAGGATCGTGCCGATGATCGACGCGTACGTCGACGGGCGGCCGATCTCGCGCTCTTCCAGCTCCTTGACCAGGGAGGCCTCGGTGTAGCGGGCCGGCGCCTTGGTGGCGTGGCCGTCGGCCGTGATCTCCTCGGCGGACAGCGGGTCGCCCTCGGCGACCTGCGGCAGGCGGCGCTCGCGGTCGTCAAGCTCCGCGTTCGGGTCGTCGGCGCCCTCGACGTAGGCCTTCATGAAGCCGTGGAAGGTGATCGTCTTGCCGGAGGCGCTGAACTCGGCGTCCCGGCCGTCGGCGGCGGTGCCACCGATCTTCACGGTCACACTGTTGCCGGTCGCGTCCTTCATCTGGGAGGCGACGGTCCGCTTCCAGATCAGCTCGTAGAGCTTGAACTGGTCACCGGTGAGCCCGGTCTCGGCGGGAGTGCGGAAACGATCACCCGAGGGGCGGATCGCCTCGTGGGCCTCCTGCGCGTTCTTCACCTTGGCGGCGTAGGTGCGCGGGGCGGACGGCAGGTACTCGGCGCCGTACAGATGCGTGACCTGGGCGCGGGCGGCCGTGATCGCGGTGTCGCTCAGCGTCGTGGAGTCCGTACGCATGTACGTGATGTAGCCGTTCTCGTACAGCTTCTGGGCGACCTGCATGGTCGCCTTCGCGCCGAAGCCGAGCTTGCGGCTCGCCTCCTGCTGCAGCGTCGTCGTACGGAACGGGGCGTACGGCGAGCGGCGGTACGGCTTGGACTCGACGGAGCGCACGGAGAAGCGGGTGTTCTCCAGGGCGGCGGCGAGCGCGCGGGCGTTCGCCTCGTCGAGGTGGTGGATGCTCTCGTTCTTGAGGCGGCCGAGCGAGTCGAAGTCGCGGCCCTGCGCGATGCGCCGGCCGTCGACCGACTGGAGGCGGGCGACCAGCGAGGACGGGTCGGAGGGGTCCCCCGCGCGACCGGTCGCGAAGGTGCCCGTCAGGTCCCAGTACTCGGCGGAACGGAACGCGATGCGCTCGCGCTCCCGCTCGACGATCAGCCGGGTGGCGACGGACTGGACACGGCCGGCCGACAGGCGCGGCATGACCTTCTTCCACAGGACCGGCGAGACCTCGTAGCCGTAGAGGCGGTCGAGGATGCGGCGGGTCTCCTGCGCGTCGACCAGCTTCTTGTTCAGCTCGCGCGGGTTGGCGACGGCCTCGCGGATCGCGTCCTTGGTGATCTCGTGGAAGACCATCCGCTTGACGGGGATCTTCGGCTTGAGGACCTCCTGGAGGTGCCAGGCGATCGCCTCGCCCTCCCGGTCCTCATCGGTGGCGAGGAAGAGCTCGTCGGAGTCCTTCATCAGGTCCTTGAGCTTCTTGACCTGCGCCTTCTTGTCAGCGTTGATCACATAGATCGGCTGGAAGTCGTGCTCGACGTCCACACCGAGGCGGCGGACCTCACCGGTGTACTTCTCCGGCACCTCCGCGGCGCCGCTGGGGAGGTCCCGGATGTGCCCGACGCTCGCTTCGACGACGTAGCCGGGGCCGAGGTAGCCCTTGATCGTCTTCGCCTTGGCAGGCGACTCGACGATGACGAGTCGGCGGCCGCCGTGTGCGGTGTCGCTGGTCGGGGACAACTTCGCTCTTCTCTCCGGTCGACGCTGAGGTCTCCCCGGGGCTTCGCCCGGGGTGACCGCGTGCTGGTGGCTCATGTGACGCTGCGGAGTGTGACGCTACATCCCGCCCCCGTGTCAAACGGGAAAAGCCCACAACGGCCACTCGAACGGTAACCCGACTACCGCCATTCCTGCCGCCCGGAGTGTCCGACGACTCCTCGCCCCTGTCCGGAGCGTGACGCTCCTTTTACCCGGGGGTCCACCGCGGCGGCATCCCGCCGCCGACGTCAGAGGCGGGTGAGGCAGTACGCGCCGAGAGCCAGCGCGACGATTCCGGCGAGGCCGGCGACGGCGGCGGATGCGACCTGGTTCACATCGGCGGCGACCGGCTCGGCGCGGCGGAAGCGGACACCGGTCCACACCAGGAGGGCGGCCCCGAACAGGGCGAACACGACTCCCGCGAAGACCGCCGGCCCGCTTTCCATGCCCCGCGCACCCCTTCCGCGCCGTCCGTCCGCGCCGCCCGTCCGGCCCTGTGCGGGGAGGCTTCCACGCAAGGGCGACGAACGGGCGACATCGACGTGAACGGAAGGCCGGCGGGGTGCCACCGGGGCCGAACGGGCGATCGCACGGCGTCCGGCCGACACCGCCGGCGGAGATCCGGGGTGCGTTTCCGGCCGTCTTCCCCGGGCGACGGCCGCCACCCGCGATCCGCCGCACGCCGCGGCCCTTGCCACGGGCATACGACGATGATCCCTGCGGCGGCTACGGCGGCCCGGGGAGCCGGGCTACGACGGCCGGAACGGCGCGGTGACCACCGCCGCTGCCGGCCACCGCGATCGGCCACGGCGGTCGGCCGCGAGCACCGGTGACGGTCGGTCATGGGCGCCGCGGCGCCCGGCCATCGGCGCCGCGGCGGTCACCGGAGGCGACCGGCCCGAACGCGCGGCCGGGCACCGCGGCGGTCACCGGTCACCGCGGCGGACGCCACGAAGGGCACCGCGGCAGGCACCGCGGACCGCGTCGGGGCCCGCGGCCGGCACTGCGGACCGCGTCGGGGCCCGCAGCCAACACCGCGGACCGCGTCGGGGCCCGCGGCCGCGGGTCAGCGCACCGGCTCCAGGAAGCCCTGTTCGACCAGCAGCCGGATCTGCGCGGGCGTACGGTCACGCAGCAGCACCGGGTCCTCGCCGACGAGCTGCGCGATGGCGTCCAGGATGCGGCCGGCGCTCAGCGAGCCGTCGCACACGCCCGCGAAGCCGGCGCCGATCGTGTCCACCTTCGTCGCACGGCGCATGCCGCGGTGCTGACGCAGCACCACGTGCTCGGGGTCCTCGGCGCCGGGCAGTCCGACCTGCTCCTGGACCACCTCGTCGGCCAGGCGGTAATGGCCTTCGAGGAGGGCCGCGTCGTCGTGCTCCCGCAGGTGGTCGAGACGGGCGAAGTGGGCCCGGATCGTCTCCCCGAGCGGCTGCTCGACCGGGTGGGGCCATTCCTCCACGGTGATCGACGGCTCGGCCGCCCCGGTCCTGCGCAGGGTGATCCAGCCGAAGCCGATCCCCTTGACCTTGCGCGCCTCGAACTCGTCCAGCCACGCGTCGTACCGCGCCTGGTAGGCGGCCGGGTCGCCGCGGTGGTCGCCCGCGTCCCTGAGCCACAGCTCGGCGTACTGCGTGACGTCCTGCACCTCGCGCTGCACGATCCAGGCGTCGCAGCCGCGCGGCACCCACGACCTGAGCCTGTCCTGCCAGTCCTCCCCCTCCACGTGCTGCCAGTTGGCGAGGAACTGCGCGAACCCTCCCTCGTTCAGACGCTCGCCCGCTCCCTGAACGAGCGAGCGGCACAGATCGTCCCCGCCCATGCCGCCGTCGCGGTACGTCAGCCGCGCGCCCGGGGAGATCACGAAGGGCGGGTTGGACACGATCAGGTCGAACGTCTCGTCGTCCCGGACCGGCCCGTAGAGCGAGCCCTCGCGCAGGTCGGCGGCGGGTGCCCCGGAGAGCGCGAGGGTGAGCGCGGTGATGTGCAGCGCGCGCGGGTTGAGGTCGGTGGCCGTCACGCGCGTGGCGTGCTGGGCCGCGTGCAGCGCCTGGATGCCGGAGCCGGTGCCGAGGTCGAGGGCGGTGGCGACGGGCGTGCGCACGGTGATGCCCGCGAGGGTCGTGGAGGCGCCTCCGACGCCCAGGACGACACCTTCCTCGTGCTGTCCGATCCCGCCCGCGCCGCCGACGGCGCAGCCCAGGTCGGACACGATGAACCAGTCCTCGCCGTCCGCGCCGCCGTAGGGCCGCACGTCGACGGTGGCGGCCACCTCGTCGCCGCCCACACGCTTCAGCCATCCGGCGTCCAGGGCCTCGTCGGCCGGCAGGATCGCGGCCACGCGCGCGTGGGGCACGGGCTGCTGGAGCAGGAAGAGCCGTACGAGCGTCTCCAGCGGCGTGTCGCCACGGGTCGCCCGGAGCGCGGGCACGGTCTCGCTGCGGGCCAGCGCCGCGTACGCGGGGGCGCCGAGCAGGTCGAGCAGGCCGTCCGCGGTGAAGGAGGCGGAGAGCAGGGCGTCGCGCAGGCTTGCGGCGACGTCGGGCCGGTCGGAGGCGGGCAGGGGGGCGAGGCCGGAGTCTGTCACGCCCCCATTGTGTCCCGTGGCGGCGGCCGGCGAGCGCCTCGGCTGTGTCCGTGGCGGCGGCCGGCGAGCGCCTCGGCAGGGGCCGTACGGCGGGTCGCGCCGCGAGGCGCCGACGCGGGCGCCGGCCGAGCACGGCCATGGCCCCGGGGCCGCGCACCGGCGCGCGTGCGTCGGCGCGGCGGTCACGGACGCGCGCAGGTCATGGCGGGGGTGGGCCCGCCGTCGGCGTCAAGGCCGGACCGCCGTCGCCGGTGTCAGCCGGCCGTCGCGGGCGTGGAGGCCGACGGGGAGGCCGCGACCTTGCAGCTGGCCTGCTGGGCGATCGCCTGCTGGACGTCACCCTGCTCCAGGCGCTTCAGCGCCTCGGTGCCGCTGCTGTTCTGCTCGCCGATCTCCTTCGTGCGGTCGGCGACGTCGTGCAGGCCCTTGGCGAACTTGCCCTGGTCCTTGGTGTCGAGCCCGTCGACCTGCTTCTTCAGGTCGGCGTAGGACGTGGCGAGACCGTCGAGGTTCTTGACGGCGTCCTGCTGCCGCTTGGCGCCGTCCTGCACGCCGGGAGGCGCGCCGGCGCCGCTGATGGCGGCGGCGATGGCCTTGTAGCCGTCGGACATGTCCTGGAAGGCCTGCGCGTAGGTGTCCCGGACGGTCTTCGGCGGCAGGTTGCCGTCGGTGGCCGTCTTCGCGATCTGGGCGTTGGCCGCCTTGATCTTCGAGTCCTGGGCGGGCACGGCGTTGCACACCGACTTGGCCCACGCCACCAGCTTGGGGTCGGGGCCGCTGGGCTTGGTTTCGCTGGAGCAGCCCGTAAGCGCCACCACCATGACCGCACCGCCGGACAGCGCGGACGCGAGCTTCTTGTTCACCGGATCGGTCCCTTCCCTGGCTCTCGGCCCACGGAATCTACACGGCGGACCACCTCCCTCCGCCACCGAACGTCCCATTGATAGGCTTATATGTCTCTTTGCTCCACGGGAGAGAAGGCTCACGGCGTGGGTGAGCCCACACACACGGAACGGGCGGGCGGCGCGCCGTACGCGCCACCCGCCCGCCCGTCGAACGGACTTGACCGGACCGGTCTACGAAACCACCGCGGGATCACTTGAGTTGGAGACCCGTTCGGCGTTCTCGTCGTCGCCGACGGCGATGCCGCGCCGCTTGGACACGTACACCGCGACGACGATCACCAGGAGCGAGAGGATCGCGATCATGATCCGTACGCCGATGCTCTTGTCGCTGCCGTAGGAGAACTTGATCACCGCGGGCGCGATGAGCAGCGAGACCAGGTTCATGACCTTCAGCAGCGGGTTGATCGCCGGCCCCGCGGTGTCCTTGAAGGGGTCGCCGACCGTGTCGCCGATCACCGTGGCGGCGTGGGCGTCGCTGCCCTTGCCGCCGTGGTGCCCGTCCTCGACCAGCTTCTTGGCGTTGTCCCAGGCGCCGCCGGAGTTCGCGAGGAACACCGCCATCAGTGTGCCCGCGCCGATCGCGCCCGCCAGGTAGGAGCCGAGCGCGCCGACACCGAGCGTGAACCCGATGAAGATCGGCGCCATCACGGCGAGCAGACCCGGCGTGGCCAGCTCCCGCAGGGCGTCCTTGGTACAGATGTCGACGACCCGCCCGTACTCGGGCTTCTCCGTGTAGTCCATGATCCCGGGGTGCTCGCGGAACTGCCGCCGCACCTCGAACACCACCGAACCGGCCGACCGCGAGACGGCGTTGATGGCGAGTCCGGAGAAGAGGAAGACGACCGCCGCGCCCGCGATGAGGCCGACGAGGTTGTTGGGCTGCGAGATGTCCAGCGACAGGCTGAGCGGCGCGCCGGGCCCGGTGAGCCTGGCCCCCACGTCCTGCACGTTGGTGGTGATCGCGTCCCGGTACGACCCGAAGAGCGCCGCGGCCGCGAGGACGGCCGTGGCGATCGCGATGCCCTTGGTGATGGCCTTGGTGGTGTTGCCGACCGCGTCCAGGTTGGTGAGCACCTGGGCGCCCGCGCCCTCGACGTCGCCGGACATCTCCGCGATGCCCTGCGCGTTGTCGGAGACCGGCCCGAAGGTGTCCATGGCGACGATCACGCCGACCGTGGTGAGCAGACCGGTGCCGGCCAGGGCGACCGCGAACAGCGCCAGCATGATCGACGTGCCGCCGAGCAGGAACGCCCCGTACACGCTGAGGGCGATGAGCAGCGCGGTGTAGACGGCCGATTCCAGGCCCACCGAGATGCCCGCCAGAACGACGGTGGCCGGACCCGTGAGGGAGGTCTTGCCGATGTCCCGGACCGGCCGGCGGGTGGTCTCGGTGAAGTAGCCGGTCAACTGCTGGATGACGGCGGCCAGCACGATGCCGATGGCCACCGCGACCAGGGCGAGGACGCGCGGGTCGCCGCTCTTGGCCCGGACGGCCGCGTCGGTGACCCCGGCGAGGTCGGCGTACCTCGCCGGCAGATAGGTGTAGACGGCCACGGCGACCAGGACGAGCGAGATCACCGCGGAGACGAAGAAGCCGCGGTTGATGGCGCTCATGCCGCTGCGGTCCGCGCGGCGCGGGGCGACCGCGAAGATGCCGATCATCGCGGTGACGACACCGATGGCCGGCACCAGCAGCGGGAAGGCGAGCCCCGCGTCGCCGAAGGCGGCCTTGCCGAGGATCAGCGCGGCCACCAGGGTGACGGCGTAGGACTCGAACAGGTCGGCCGCCATCCCCGCGCAGTCGCCGACGTTGTCGCCCACGTTGTCGGCGATGGTCGCGGCATTGCGCGGGTCGTCCTCCGGGATGCCCTGCTCGACCTTGCCGACCAGGTCGGCGCCGACGTCGGCGGCCTTGGTGAAGATGCCGCCGCCCACACGCATGAACATGGCGATCAGGGCGGCGCCGAGGCCGAAGCCCTCCAGCACCTTCGGCGCGTCGGCCGCGTACACCAGCACCACGCAGGAGGCGCCCAGCAGGCCGAGGCCCACCGTGAACATGCCGACGACGCCACCCGTGCGGAATGCGATCTTCATCGCGGTGTGCGAGACGGCGGTCAGATCCTTTTCCGGTTCGCCTTCCGCCGGAGTGGCCTCACGGGCCGCCGCGGCGACCCGCACATTGCTGCGTACGGCGAGCCACATGCCGATATAGCCGGTGGCCGCCGAGAACACCGCGCCGATCAGGAAGAAGACCGATCGTCCGGCACGCTGATTCCAGTCGTCCGCGGGCAGCAGCAGGAGCAGGAAGAAGACGACGACGGCGAATACGCCGAGCGTGCGCAACTGCCTCCCGAGATAGGCCTTGGCGCCTTCCTGGACCGCCTCGGCGATCTTTTTCATGCTTTCGGTGCCCTCGCCCGCCGCCAGCACCTGACGCACCAGGACACCCGCGACCACGAGCGCGGCCACGGCGACAGCCGCGATCACCGCCACCATGATCCGGTTGTCGTCCGTCAGTACCGCGGCCGCGAGGGATGTCGGATGGCCCGACAGATGAGGGGTAGAAAGCCCCGCCATTCGTCCTCCTTGACGCTTGGGCTGAGCTCAAGATGTGGACGGATTCTAGGTACCCGATCGTGATCTCAACAGGCCACGGTAAACGCAATCGACCTTCGTGTCTCCATGGCGAATGATCGGGGTCGCGCAGGAGAACCCGAAAGAGGTAACGCCCCAGAGGCATTGTGGGCCGAATGGCCCCTTGATCAAATCATCGCGCTATTGATCGTGAATTCCTTCACGAATTCGAGGGCGCCGGAAAACAGGCTGCGGAAATACGACGAAGGGCCCTGCTCAGCAGGGCCCTTCGAAGGGTGATGCGGGGCGGCCGGCCCGCGCGCGGCGCGCCGTCAGACGAGTTCGGTGACGGGCGGGGCGGTCGGCCAGGACATGCGGATCAGGCCGCCGCTCTCGCCGGTCGTGACTTCCACGTCGTCCACGAGACCGCTGATGACCGCGAGGCCCATCTCGTCCTCCTCGGCCTCCACGTCCGCGTCGGCCGCGGCACCGCCCGCCACCCGGCCGGCGGGTACGACGTGCGGGGCCTCGTCGCCGACCTCGATGGAGAACTGTTTCTCCTCCTCGATCAGCGCGACCTTCACGGGTGCCGTGATGTCGTTGATCTGGTGCAGCCCGACGGCGCGGGAACAGGCCTCGCCCACGGCGAGCCGGACCTCGTCCAGCACGGCCTCGTCCACTCCGGCCCGGCGCGCCACCGCCGCCGCCACCAGGCGGGCGGTCCGGACGTGCTCGGGCAGCGCGCTGAAGCGGAGTTCGACGGTGGCCATGCATCCCCCTCGCGACTACCGGCATGCGGTACTCGGGAGCGGGGCCGCCGGGAGCCCGCACTCCCATGAACTTCTGTGCCCCGGGCACACCGGCCCGCGGCGGGACCGCCGGTGTCCGGGCCGGTGTACGGCCCGGACCCCGTGCTCGGTCCGGGTCAGTCGGTGGCCGCCACCGCTTCCTCGACCGAGGTGTGGATGGGGAACACCTTGGTGAGGCCGGTGATGCGGAAGATCTTCAGAATGCGCTCCTGGTTGCAGACCAGGCGCAGCGAGCCCTCATGGGCACGCACCCGCTTCAGGCCGCCGACCAGCACGCCGAGCCCGGTGGAGTCGAGGAAGTCCACGCCCTCCATGTCGACGACGAGATGAAAATTCCCGTCGTTCACGAGCTCGACCAGCTGCTCACGCAGCTTGGGCGCGGTGTACACATCGATTTCGCCACCGACTTCGACGACCGTGCGATCGCCGACGGTACGGGTCGACAGGGACAGGTCCACGAATCCTCCAGCACCTTGCTATCGAGCGGTCGCCCCTAAGGACATCTCGGCCTGCGGCCCCCGGGACGCATCGCCAGCCGCGATGGCATTCAATCACTTACCGGCGTGCGTGCACGACGCCTTGGCCCCATTGTCCGTCACGCCGGTGACAGACTCGGTCCCGATGGCCAAGAATCTCCGATCCGAACGCCCCCCGGCGGACCCCGCCTCGCGCCCCTCTCCGGGCACGGTGCTGGGCCGGCTCGCCGCCGGGCCGAGCCGGTCCGCACGCATCACTCATACGGAGCACTTGCCCCCGCGGGCGGGTCGGCATGCCGTCTGGCCTGACCGGATTCGAGCCGAGGTGATCGCGGCCGTGCAGGCCCGCGGCATCGAGCATCCGTGGGAGCACCAGGCACTGGCGGCCGAGCACGCCCTGGACGGCGATTCGGTGGTCGTCGCCACCGGCACCGCCTCCGGCAAGTCCCTCGCCTATCTCGCGCCCGTCCTGTCCACGCTCCTGGACGGCTCCGAGGCCCCGAACGGCCGCGGCGCCACCGCCCTGTACCTGTCCCCCACCAAGGCGCTGGCCGCGGACCAGTGCCGGGCTGTGAAGGAACTTTCACAACCGCTGGGTGCCGCCGTGCGCCCCGCGGTGTACGACGGCGACACCCCGGTCGAGGGGCGCGAGTGGGTCCGCCAGTACGCGAACTACGTGCTGACCAACCCGGACATGCTGCACCGCGGCATCCTGCCCTCCCACCCCCGCTGGTCCTCCTTCCTGAAGTCGCTCAAGTACGTCGTCATCGACGAGTGCCACACCTACCGGGGCGTCTTCGGCTCGCACGTCGCCCAGGTGCTGCGCAGGCTGCGCCGTCTGTGCGCCCGCTACGGCGCGTCGCCCGTGTTCCTGCTGGCCTCCGCCACGGCGGCCGAACCGGCCGTCGCCGCCCGCCGGCTGACCGGGCTGCCGGTGGTCGAGGTCGCCGACGACGCCTCCCCGCGGGGCGAGCTGGTCTTCGCCCTGTGGGAACCCCCGCTCACCGAACTGCACGGCGAGAAGGGTGCGCCCGTTCGGCGTACCGCCACCGCCGAGACCGCCGATCTGCTCACCGACCTCACCGTGCAGGGCGTCCGCTCGGTCGCCTTCGTCCGTTCCCGGCGTGGCGCCGAGCTGATCTCGGTCATCGCGCAGGAACGGCTGGCCGAGGTGGACCGGTCCCTCGCCCGGCGTGTCGCGGCCTACCGGGGCGGCTACCTCCCCGAGGAGCGCCGCGCCCTGGAACGCGCCCTGCACTCCGGCGAGCTCCTCGGCCTCGCCGCCACGACGGCCCTGGAGCTGGGCGTGGACGTCTCCGGCCTGGACGCGGTGGTGATCGCCGGATACCCGGGCACCCGCGCCTCCCTGTGGCAGCAGGCGGGCCGCGCCGGCCGGGCCGGACAGGGCGCCCTGGCGGTGCTGGTGGCCCGTGACGACCCGCTGGACACCTTCCTGGTCCATCACCCCGAAGCCCTGTTCGACCAGCCGGTCGAATCCACGGTGCTCGACCCCGACAACCCCTACGTCCTCGCCCCGCACCTGTGCGCCGCCGCCGCCGAGCTCCCCCTGACCGAGGAGGACCTGGACCTCTTCGGTCCCGCCACCGCGGAGCTGCTGCCGCAGCTGGAGGCCGCGAAACTGCTGCGCCGCCGGACCAGGGCCTGGCACTGGACACGCCGGGAACGGGCCGCCGACCTGACCGACATCCGCGGCGCGGGCGGCCGCCCGGTCCAGGTCGTGGAGGAGGCCACCGGGCGCCTGCTGGGCACGGTCGACGAGGCCGCCGCGCACTCCGCCGTCCACGAGGGCGCGGTGCATCTGCACCAGGGCCGGACCTACCTGGTGCGCTCCCTCGACCTGGAGGACTCGGTCGCGCTGGTCGAGGAGGCGAGCCCGCCGTACTCGACCGACGCCCGCGACACCACCTCGATCTCCGTCCTGGAGACGGACGTCGAGATCCCCTGGGGCACCGGCCGGCTCTGCTACGGCTCGGTCGAGGTCACCAACCAGGTCGTCTCCTTCCTGCGCCGGCGGCTGATCACGGGCGAGGTGCTGGGCGAGACGAAGCTCGACCTCCCTCCCCGGACGCTGCGCACCCGCGCGGTGTGGTGGACGGTCACCGAGGACCAGCTGGACGAGGCCCGGATCGGCCCCGAGATCCTCGGCGGCGCCCTGCACGCCGCCGAACACGCCTCCATCGGCATGCTGCCTCTCTTCGCCACCTGCGACCGCTGGGACATCGGCGGCGTCTCCGTCCCGCTGCACCCTGACACCCTGCTGCCGACGGTCTTCGTCTACGACGGCCACCCCGGCGGCGCGGGCTTCGCCGAGCGCGCCTTCCACACCGCCCGCTCCTGGCTGGCCGCCACCCGCGAGGCCATCGCCTCCTGCGAGTGCGAGGCGGGCTGCCCGTCCTGCATCCAGTCCCCCAAGTGCGGCAACGGCAACGACCCGCTGCACAAGAGGGGGGCGGTACGGCTCCTCACGGTCCTGCTACGCGGGGCACCGCAGGACCGCGCGGCGGAGGAGCACGCGGAGGATCAGGAACGGAAGCAGGGAGCGGACCCGACGGACTAGGGGGTGCCTCCCCGGTCTCCGGGGATCAGGCCGCGGCGATCGGGGAGACGCCTCCTGGGCGGTGCCTCCCCGGTCTCCGGGGCCCGCGAGGACCGGGGAGAGAGGCTCTGGGGCGGCGTGAGGGCCGGTCCCGCTCTGGCCCTGACCTCCGCCGCGAACGGCCCCCCTCCCGCCCCCGCCGTCACGTCCGAGATCTCTCCCGTGACCGAGCACCGCACCACCCGTGCCCCCTGGACCGCCGCCAGCCGCTCCGCCCGGCCGCAGGCCCCCGCCTCGCCTTCGGCCCAGTGGTCCGCCGCCACGAGCGCCGCGAGGTCCGCCGCCGCGGCCGCCCTGTGCCGTACGACGACGGCCTGGCCGAGGGCCAGCACGGCCCCGAAGACCACGCACAGCACCGCGATCGCCCCCAGGCTCCAGACGGTGGCGGAACCCCTGTCACCGCCCCGCCGCCCTGCCGGCCCGGCGGACGGCCCCGAGGCCCCCGAGCAGCCCCTCACGGCCCCGCTCCAGGCGCTCCCGTGCCCGGGGCCTCCTCCGACACGGCCACCGCTTCCTCCCGTACCTCGAACGGCATCCCCGGCAGTCCCGGCGGATCGGCCACCACCGTCACCCGGACCTGGTCCCCGTCGCGGCCGACGGAGACCCGCGCCCCGTGCGGCGCCGCCTCCCGGGTCACCCGTACGACCGCGTCCGCAGGGTCCTGCCGGGCGGCGGCGCGGGCGCCCGTGCGGGCGGCGTCCAGGCACTGGATCCGCGCCGCCACCGCGAGCAGTCCCCAGACCAGCGCCATCGTGAACGCCACCAGCACGGACAGCACGACGGCCGCCTCCGCCGTCACGAACCCGCGGTCCGCTCCCCGTTCACATCCGCGCACCGAGGGCCCGCTTCACGATGGACTGGAGCTCCGCCTTGACCTGGCCGCTGGTGACGACCTCGTAGAGCAGCATCGCGAACCCGACCGCCGCGATGATCCCCATCGCGTACTCGGAGGTCACCATTCCCGCGTCCCTGCGGCATCGCTCCCGCAGGACCTTCCACACCCTGACCGCTGTCTCACGCATGCCAACTCCCTTTTCGTCCGGTTTCCTTGTTCTCACCGCGCCCCCTGTCGGCCGGCCCTCTTCGTCCCCTCCGCCGGCGGCCCGGTCAGTCCCCGCCTCCTCCCAGCACTCCTCCCGCGAGTCCGATGACCACGGGCAGCACGCCGAGCGCGATGAACGCGGGCAGGAAGCAGAGCCCCACCGGCGCGGAGACCAGCACGGCCGCCCGGCGTGCCCGGACCGTGGCGGCCCTGGCGCGCTCGGCGCGTGCGTCCGAGGCGAGCCGGGCGGCCGGCCCGGCGGCGGGGAGCCCGGACCGGTCCGCCCGCTCCAGCAGCCGCGCCAGCGGGGCCGCCCCGGGCAGGAGGGTCAACCGGCCCCAGGCCACGTCCGGTTCACCGCCCAGCCGCAGCTCCGCCGCACCCCAGGCCAGCGCGTCCCCCACGGGCCCGCCGAGCGCCTCCCCGACGGCCTGCGCGGCGACGACCGGGCCGGCCCCGGCCGCCACGCAGGCGGCCAGCAGCTCTGCGGCGAGCGGGAGTTGACGGACGGCCGCTTCGGTACCGTCCTCCCGCGCGGTGCCCTCCGCCGCCCGGCGCCGCCACCACCACAGCCCCACGGCGGCACCGATGCCCGCCAGCGCGCCGACGGCCCCGCCGATCAGCACCCACGTCCCGCAGGCCGCCCCGGCCGGTGCCAGCCAGCGCCGGGCGATGCCCGCGGCCTCGCGGTACGGCCGGCACGGGAGGCCGTGCAGGGCCAGCATCCGGGCCACCTGGCGCCGTGCGTGGCGCCGCCGCCGCGCCGTCTCCAGCCGCCAGGCAGCCCAGCCCACCACCGACAGCGCGGCGAGCACGACCCCCAGCCTGTGCGTGGTTTCCGCGTTCATGTCGCCTCCGCTCCGCGCACGATCCGCGCCGCCCACCACACCCCGGCCGCCTCGAACACCGCTCCGGCCGCCAGGCAGCCCAGGCCCGCTCCGGTGTGCAGCAGCACCCGCAGCGGGTCGGCGCCCATGGCCGAGCCGAGGAGGAGCCCGAGGGCCGGAAGGACGGCGAGCAGCAGGGCCGTGGCCCGCGCCCCGGACAACTGGGCCCGCAGATCCGCGCGTTGGTCGCGCTCGGCGCGCAGGGCGCCGTCCAGCCGGTCGAGGCCGTCGGCCAGCCCGGCACCCTGGTCCACAGCCACCCGCCAGCACGCGGCGAGCCCCAGCAGTCCCTCGGCGCCCGGCTGCCGCGCGGCCGCGACGAGCGCTCCCGGCACATCTCCGCCGAACCGGGCCGCGGCGACCACGGCCGCCCGCACCTCGCCCGGACCGTCGAAGTCGCGGACGGCCCGCAGCAGCGCCTCACCGGGCTGCCGCCCCGCCCGCACCTCCCCGGCCAGTGCCCCGCACAGGGCGATCACCGCGTCCGCCCTGCTCTCCCGCGCGGCCCTGTCCCGGCGGGCCAGCCGCATCCGGCGGGCCACCGGAATCCCGGCCGCTCCGGCCAGGACCGGGATCACCGAGGAACCCAGCAGCCCGATCAGCAGCCCGGCCACGGGCAGCCACCACTCGGTTCCCCACCGGGCGCGCAACCCGCGCAGTTCGCCGAGGGCCCACTCCCAGGACGGCGGCCCCGCCGCCACCGCGCCACCGCCCGCGAGCAGCAGCCGCGCCCGGCGGACTCCGCCGCGCCGCCCGCCCAGCAGCAGGGCCCCTGCCCCGAGGCACACCGCGACGGAGATCCATGTCGCCTCAGCCGTGACGCCGTCCACCTCCCTCACCCCCTCCGCCGCTTCCGTCGTCCTCGAACGCGTCGCCCAGCAGGTCCCGCAACCGCTCCCAGCCGGGTCCGCGGACGAAGGCGTGCTCGCCCCACCGCAGCGCCGGCACGGTCCGGACCAGCCCCGTCCCGTCCCGCTCCAGCACGTGCGCCTCGGCGATCCGCCGCCGTCCGGACCGGTCCCGCACGAGGTGGAGGACCACCGACAGGGCGGCCGCCACCTGGCTGTGCAGCGCGGCCCGGTCCAGCCCGGCGGCCGTGCCCAGCGCTTCGAGGCGGGCCGGGACGCGGTCGGCGGTACTGGCGTGCACGGTCCCGCAGCCGCCTTCGTGTCCCGTGTTCAGGGCGGCCAGCAGATGCACCACCTCGGGGCCGCGCACCTCCCCGACGACCAGGCGGTCCGGCCGCATCCGCAGGGCCTGCCGGACGAGGTCCTCCAGGGTGACCAGGCCGGCGCCCTCCTGGTTCGCCGGTCTGGTCTCCAGCCGTACGACGTGCGGGTGTTCGGGCCTCAGCTCGGCTGAGTCCTCGGCGAGCACGATCCGTTCGCCCGGTCCGGCGAGGCCGAGCAGGGCGCTCAGCAGGGTCGTCTTGCCGGTTCCGGTGCCGCCGCTGACGAGGAAGGACAGGCGGGCCGTCACCAGCGCCCGCAGGATCCGGTCGCCGCCGGGCGGCACGGTGCCCGCCGCGACCAGCTCGTCGAGGGTGAACGCGCGGTGCCGCACCACGCGCAGGGACAGGCAGGTGCAGCCGACGGCCACCGGGGGCAGTACCGCGTGCAGCCGGGTGCCGTCGGGCAGCCGGGCGTCCGCCCAGGGCCGCGCGTCGTCCAGTCGGCGTCCGGCCACGGCGGCCAGGCGCTGCGCGAGCCGTCGTACGGCCGCGGCGTCGGGGAAGACCACCGGGGTCGTCTCCAGGCCGCCGCCGCGGTCCACCCACACCCGGTCGGGGGCGGAGACCAGGACGTCGGTGACGTCCGGGTCGGCGAGCAGGGGTTCCAGCGGGCCGGTGCCAACGAGTTCGGAGCGGAGCCGTTCGGCGGCGCCGAGCACTTCGGCGTCGCCCAGTACGCGGCCCTGTTCGCGCAGGGCCTGTGCCACGCGCGCGGGTGTGGGTTCGCCGCCGCTCTCGGCCAGCCGGCGGCGGACGCCGTCGAGGAGGGCCGCCCCGTCCGCACGGTCGAATCCGGGGAGCGTCATCGCGTGCCTCCCGCGTCGACGAGTGCCTGCTCCCAGAAGGCGGCGCAGAACCGGGCGAGGGGCCCGCGTCCGCTCGCGCCGGGTGGTTTCGCGGTACCGCGCGGACGCAGCAGCGCCGGTTCGACGGGCACCTCGCCGGCCAGGGGCAGGCCGAGCAGACGGGCCACCTCCCGTTCGTCGAAACCGGGGGCGTACGGGCCGCGCACCGCCACCCGCAGGTCCCGTACGACCATGCCGACGGCGGCGGCCACCCGGCCGGCCGCCGCCACCGCGCGCAGTTCGGCCGGCACGACGAGCAGGGCGAGATCGAGCTGGGCGAGGGCCTCGGCGACTCCCTCGTCCAGCCGGCGCGGGAGGTCGACGACGACCGTGCCGCCGCGTCGCCGGCCGGCGGCGAGCACCGCGCGCACGGCCTGTGGCGGGACGGCGACGCAGTCGCCGCGGTCCCAGCTGAGCACGCGCAGGGCGTGCAGTTCGGGCAGCGACTCCTCCAGCGCGCCGCCGCCGACACGGCCGCGCGAGGCGGCGAAGGCGGGCCAGCGCAGCCCTTCGGCGCTCTCGCCGCCGAGCAGTACGTCGAGTCCGCCGCCCAGCGGATCGGCGTCCACGAGCAGGGTGCGCAGCCCCTCACGCGCGGAGGTGACGGCGAGCGCGCAGGCGAGTGTGGACGCGCCCGCCCCGCCGCGGCCCCCGATGACCCCGACGGTGAGGGCGGGACGGCCGACGCCCTCGGCGACGTCGGCGATGCGGTCGACCAGCCACTGCTCGCCGTCCGGCAGCATCAGGACGTGGTCCGCGCCGATCCGCACCGCCCGTTTCCACACCTCCGAGTCGTCCTGGTCGCGGCCGACGAGGACCACCCCGGGCCGGCGCGCGGCCCCTCGCACCCGGCGGGCCGCGTCGTCGCCGACCAGGACGAGCGGGGCCGTCTCCCAGCCCCCGCCGCGTTCCGGTACGCCGTGGCGGACCTCGGGTGTGGCGCCCGCCGCCGCGCACAGCCGCAGGAGATCGTCGAGGAGCCGGGCGTCCTCGGTGACGATGAGGGGCCGTCCGGGCCGCCCTCCGGCGGCTGGTGACGGGTCGTGGGTGACGGTTCCGGTCATGTGTGCTTCCCCCTTCGCTGCCTCTTCCGCGCGGGCTCTGGCGCCGCGCGATTCCACCGATGTGAAGAGCCGGGAACCGGCCTCCATTTGAACGGCCGGCGAGAACCGGCCGGGCGCGCCCGGCAATCGCAACCGGCATGAACTCGCCATGACCGGAGCGCGCTGGAATCACGGTGCAGCGATCCCGGAAATCGTGTGGATCTTGGTCAAAAACTGTGGACAACTCAGCCGTTGTGAATATCGCCATCACCCGAACCGGTGACCTATGTCGCGACGGTGTACGACTTCCACAGAGCAGCCCGTTGATTACGTTCGGTAATCAATCATGGGCATGACGAAACGGCGGCCACAGCCGCTCGAAGCCGGTCCCAGGACCAGGCGAAGGGGGAGGAAAACGCATCCGGACATGCGACGACCCCCGCCGGGGGGGAGAGCGGGGGTCGTCCCCACGGCCGACTCGGGGGGGGAGGAGTCGGGCCGGGTTAGCACGGTCGCGAACGATCCGTGACTTCCATGGTGTACCCGAGAGCCTTCTCAGGCAAACCCACGCGCCCCACCTTACGCCGAATGGTGGGCGCCTATGCTCGGGGGCGTGGAAAACCACTCCTTGCCCCGCGCGGCCGCCTTCTTCGATCTGGACAAGACGGTCATTGCGAAGTCGAGCACACTCACCTTCAGCAAGTCCTTCTACCAAGGCGGACTGATCAACCGCAGGGCCGCACTGCGTACCGCGTACGCCCAGTTCGTCTTCCTGATCGGCGGCATGGACCACGATCAGATGGAGCGCATGCGCGAGTATCTGTCCGCCATGTGCCGCGGGTGGAACGTGCGTCAGGTGAAGGAGATCGTCGCCGAGACCCTGCACGAACTGATCGACCCGATCATCTACGACGAGGCCGCCTCCCTCATCGAGGGGCACCACGCGGCCGGCCGGGACGTGGTGATCGTCTCCACCTCGGGCGCCGAGGTGGTCGAGCCGGTCGGCGAGCTGCTCGGCGCGGACCGGGTGGTGGCCACGCGCATGGTCGTCGGCGAGGACGGCTGCTTCACCGGCGAGGTGGAGTACTACGCCTACGGGCCGACCAAGGCCGAGGCGGTACGGGAACTGGCCGCCTCCGAGGGCTACGACCTCGACCGCAGCTACGCCTACAGCGATTCGGTGACCGACCTGCCGATGCTCCAGACGGTCGGGCACCCGCACGCCGTGAACCCCGACCGCGCGCTGCGCCGTGAGGCCGTCGCACGCGGCTGGCCGGTCCTGGAGTTCCGCCGGCCGGTCCGGCTCAAGCAGCGGCTGCCCGCGCTCTCGGTGCCGCCGCGGCCCGCGCTCGTCGCGGCGGCGGCGATAGGAGCGGCCGCCGCGACCGCCGGACTCGTCTGGTACGCCAGCCGGCGCCGCAACGCGACCGCCTGACCGTTTCGCCTGCGTTTGAAGGCAAAAGTAAAGAACTGAGGGCAGGGGTTCCGCTTGTTCCGCGCGTGCAGTACAAAGGAATCAGGCCCGCGAGACCAAAGGACATCCGAGAGGATCCCCTGACACTACGCACTTGGCCCCACGGACCCCGCATGAACCACAGGGCACCCACGCGACGTCGGACCGTCGATTACGGGCCTGCCGCACCAGGTGACGGGCAAAGCACCCGACCTGATGGGCGATATATCGAGGACGCTTGGTAACCCGAGTGGCATGCCAGCGGCGGTACGAGTCCCTCGTACCGCCGCAACCCTTTTCAGGCCCCTCCCGCCCCGGGCTCCCGGGTCAGGCCGCTCCGCGCTGGAGCGCCTCGCAGACCGCCGTCGACTCACGCGCCCCCAGCTCGACCGCCCGTCCGCAGTGGGCGATCCAGGCCGCCATGCCCTCGGGGGTGCCGGACAGGTACCCGTCGAGCGCGGCGAGGTAGGAGGCGCGGCCGATCTCGGCATGACCCACCTCGGCCGGACAGACCGCCTTCGGGTCCAGTCCGCAGCCGATCAGGACGATCCGCTCGGCCGCGCGCGCGACCAGGCCGTTGTGCGAGGTGAAGGGGCGCAGCGCGAGCAGCTCGCCGTGCACCACGGCGGCCGTCACCAGCGCGGGCGCCGAACTGTCCTTGATGATCAGGTCCGCCAGCCCGTCGAGCCGGCCGGACATCTCCGCGGAGTCCGGCAGCGGCAGTTCGAGCAGCGGCTCCTCGACCCGCTCGCCCGCGCGCCGGGGCCTTCCCACCTCGTCCCCGTCGCTCGCGGCGGCGACCAGATGCAGCCGGGCCAGCACTCTGAGGGGCGACTGCCGCCAGATGGACAGCAGCTGTCCGGCCTCGGCGGTCAGCCTGAGGGACGCGCCCATGACGCGCGCCTCGGGATCGACGCTGAAGTCGGTGCGGCGCCGCACCTCCTCCAGCGCCCAGTCCGCACCGGACAGCGCGGCGGAGCCGCGGGCGCCGCGCAGTGCGGCCTCGGAAGTGATCGCGTTGCTGCGGCGCCGCATGACCCGGTGGCCGTAGACCCGGTCCACGGCCTTGCGCATGGACTCCACGGACTCGGCCACACCGGGCAGCGTGCCCAGGGCCGCGAGCGGATCGGCGGTCGCTCCTGTCGTACTCATGAGGACGACAGTACGCACCCCGCCGCCACACCCCACGAAGGAGTGGTCTTCTTCACCTTCCCGCAACTCACCGCTGTCGCGCCGCTACGCTTCGTGAACATGAAAATTGCTTTCGTCGGAAAGGGCGGCAGCGGCA
Organism: Streptomyces sp. NPDC090108; assembly: GCF_044747185.1. Classification (NCBI taxonomy): domain Bacteria; kingdom Bacillati; phylum Actinomycetota; class Actinomycetes; order Kitasatosporales; family Streptomycetaceae; genus Streptomyces; species Streptomyces sp. NPDC090108. The sequence goes on along the minus strand of NZ_JBIVDQ010000010.1, from coordinate 136,548 downwards.
AGACCACGCTCTCCTCCCTCTTCATCCGCCATCTCGCGGCCGCCGGCGCACCCGTGGTCGCCATCGACGCGGACATCAATCAGCACCTCGGCCCGGCCCTCGGCCTCGACGAGAAGGAAGCCGCCGCGCTCCCCGCCATGGGCGACCGGCTCCCTCTGATCAAGGACCACCTGCGCGGCAACAACCCCCGCATCGCCTCCTCCGCCACGATGATCAAGACGACCCCTCCCGGCGAGGGCTCCCGTCTGGTCCGGGTGCGGGAACCCAACGCCGTGTACGACGCCTGCTCGCGGCCGGTGGAACTCGACGGCGGCGCCGTTCGTCTGATGGTCACCGGGCACTTCACCGAGTCCGACCTCGGGGTCGCCTGCTACCACTCCAAGACCGGGGCGGTGGAGCTGTTCCTGAACCACCTCGTCGACGGCCCCGACGAGTACGTGGTGGTCGACATGACGGCCGGGTCGGACTCCTTCGCCTCCGGCATGTTCACCCGTTTCGACATGACGTTCCTCGTTGCCGAGCCGACCCGCAAGGGGGTCTCCGTCTACCGCCAGTACAAGGAGTACGCCCGCGACTTCGGCGTCGCCCTGAAGGTCGTCGGCAACAAGGTCCAGGGGCAGGACGACATCGACTTCCTGCGCGCGGAGACCGGGGACGACCTGCTCGTGACGGTGGGGCACTCGGACTGGGTGCGCGCCATGGAGAAGGGGCACCCGCCGCGCTTCGACCTCCTGGAGGAGTCCAACGTCCTCGCCCTGCGGGCCCTCAGGGACGCGGCCGACGCGACCTACGCGCTGCGCGACTGGGAGCGCTACACGCGCCAGATGGTGCACTTCCACCTGAAGAACGCCCAGTCGTGGGGCAACGAGCGCACCGGGGCCGACCTGGCGGCGCAGGTCGACCCCGGCTTCGTGCTCGGCGAGGGCGTGGCGGCCCCCGTCTGACGGCTACCGCGCGGCTACTGCCTGACCGCCGGCGCCCCGGGCACGCCCTTGGGCGCCGGTGCCGGGCGGCCGGACAGCAGGGACGCCCAGCCCTGGCGGGGCGCCTGGCCCACCTCCAGGGTGCGCAGTCGCTTCAGCGTCTGCGGATCCTGCGCGTCGAGCCAGTCGGCGAGTTGGTGGAAGGAGACGCAGCGCACCTCGGGCTTGTTGCACACGTCCTTGACCACCTCGTCGATGGCCCGCATGTACGTGCCGCCGTTCCAGGACTCGAAGTGGTTGCCGATGATCAGCGGCGCGCGGTTGCCGTCGTAGGCCCGGTAGAAGCCCTGGACCAGGCCGTCGCGCATCTGGTCGCCCCAGTAGTCGAACTTGTCGGGGTCGCCCTGGGTCTGGGTGCCCGACTGGTTGACCATGAAGTTGTAGTCCATGGTCAGCTGTTCGTAGTTGTGCCCCGGGAAGGGGACCAACTGCATCGACAGGTCCCACAGGCCGTTCTTCTTCTTGGGCCAGATCTGGTCGTCGACCCCGCTGGAGTCGTAGCGGAAGCCCATCTGGGCCGCCGCCTTCATGAAGTTCTTCTGCCCTTCCAGGCAGGGGGTGCGGGCGCCGATCAGCTCCTTGTCGTAGTCGAAGGGCAGCGGCGCCGACTTCGTCATCCCGGTGTTGGTCTTCCAGCTCTTCACGAACTGCTTGGCCTGGGAGATCTCGCTCTTCCACTCGTCCACCGACCACTCGCCGCCGCCGCCGTCGGGACCGCAGAAGTGGCCGTTGAAGTGGGTGCCGATCTCGTTGCCCTCGAGCCACGCCATCCGCACCTGCTTGACGGTGTCGGCGATGCCCTGCGCGTCGTTGAAGCCGATGTCGGAACGGCCGGGCGAGTGCTGCGGCGGCTTGTAGAGGTCGCGCTTCTCCTCGGGCAGCATGTAGACACCGCTGAGGAAGAAGGTCATGTTCGCCTTGTTCTCCTTGGCGACCTTGCGGTAGTGCGAGAACAGCTTCTGGCTGTCCTCTCCCGAGCCGTCCCAGGAGAACACCACGAACTGCGGGGGCTTCTGACCCGGTCGGAGCTTCTCGGGCCTGGGCAGGTGCGGCTGCCCGCCGGTGTACGCGGTGGACCCGTCGCCGATCAGACGGACCACGCTCTGCGGGGCCGCCGCCCCGTTCTGGGGGCCGGGCTGCCCCTCCTTCGAACCCTTGGAGCCGGTCGAGCAGCCGGCGAGCGGCGCGACACAGGCCGCGGCGGCCACGACGCCGACGGCGATCCTCTGGGTGGCGGTCATCTTCCGCCCACCTTCTTCCTTCTCTCAGGCGAACGCCGACTCTCAGACGGACGCTGACGAGGGTGTTTTCTGCCGATCTGTAGGTTTCTGTCGGCTTCTGACCGACAGTGCCGTCAAGGTGGCACGAGACCGAGAAGGAATTAGTACGACAAGCCGATGAAATGACCGCTTCACCCGAGAAGAGGATCGGGTGAGCCATTTGCCCCGAAAAGTTATGCCCAGACTTTACTCTGCATTACGGTTCGTTTACCGAGCGTCGACATCCCGCCGCTGTACGCCGTGACCCACGGCCGCGACCGACCCCCGCCCCCGTGCGGGACCCCAGCCAGTCCGCGACCGCGCCGCCCCGGAGGAGACGGGAACATGCCAACCTGCGCACCTTCTCGCACCCAGCCCCACTCGCCCCCCGCCGGCCCGCCGGCCCGGCGCCGACGCTTCCTCGTCGAGAGCGCCGACCTGTCCGCGTCCGTCGCGGTCTTCCTCATCGCCCTGCCGCTCTCCCTCGGCATCGCCCTGGCCACCGGCGCCCCGCTCCAGGCCGGACTGGTCGCCGCCGCCGTCGGCGGACTCGTCGCCGGACGGCTCGGCGGCTGCCCGCTCCAGGTCAGCGGGCCCGCCGCCGGCCTGACCGTGGTCACCGCCGATCTGATCCACCGCTACGGCTGGCAGGCGACCTGCGGCATCACGGTCCTCGCCGGACTCGCCCAACTCGGCCTCGGCTGCCTGCGGGTGGCCCGCGGAGCGCTCGCCGTCAGTCCGGCCGTGGTGCACGGCATGCTCGCCGGCATCGGCGTCACCATCGCCGTGGCCCAGCTGCACATCGTCCTCGGCGGCAGCCCCGACAGCTCCGTCCTCGCCAACCTGCACGCCCTGCCCGCCCAGTTGGCCCGCCTCGACCCGGCCGCCGTGTCGATGAGCCTGCTCACCCTCACGCTGCTGCTGGCCTGGCCGCGGATCCCCGGCCGCGCCGGACGGCTGCTGCGCAAGGTCCCGGCCGCCCTCGTCGCGGTCACCGGGGCCACCGTCACCGCCACGCTCACCGGGCTGACCCTGCCCCGCGTGGATCTGCCGTCCTGGCGCAGCCACGCCCTGGCCGGCCTGCCCGAGGGGCCGGTGCTCGGCGTCGTCGCCGCCGTGCTCACCACCACGCTGGTGTGCAGCGTGCAGTCGCTGCTCGGCGCGGTCGCCGTCGACAAGCTGATCGCCGCGCGCCCCGGACCCCCGGCACGTGTCGGCCGCTCGGACCTCGACCGCGAACTGCTCGGGCAGGGTGCCGCCAACATCGTCTCCGGGGCGCTCGGCGGGCTGCCGGTCGCGGGCGTCGCCGTACGGAGCACGGCGAACGTGAACTCCGGTGCGGTGAGCCGGAACTCCACGATGCTGCACGGCGTTCTCGTAGTAGCCGCCGCACTGCTGATGGTCCCGCTCCTGGAGCGGATCCCGCTCGCCTCGCTCGCCGCCCTGGTGATGGCCGTCGGCATCCAGATGGTGTCCCTGAACCACATCCGCACGGTGACCCGCCACCGTGAAGTACTGGCGTACGTCGCCACCACACTCGGCGTGGTGTTCCTCGGCGTCCTTGAGGGCGTGTTCCTCGGGGTCGCCATGGCGGTCGCCGTCGCCCTGCATCGCCTGACCCGCACCCGCATCACGCACAGCGAGGAGGGAGAGGTCCATCACGTACACGTACAGGGCCAGCTGACGTTCCTCGCGGTGCCCCGGCTCAGCAGAGCCCTGCACCTCGTCCCCCAGGGCACGCACGCCGTCGTGGAGCTGGACGGGTCGTTCATGGACCACGCGGCGTACGAGTCCCTCCAGGACTGGCAGAAGTCGCACACCGCGCGGGGCGGCACCGCCCGGCTGACGGGCCGGTACAGCGGCGTCCGCACCGGTACGGCCCCCGCCCCCTCGGCGGTGTGCCGGTGCCGGCCCTGGACGCCGTGGCGGAACCACCAGTGCGCGCTGCCGTCCCGCGTCCCGGGAGACCCGGCGGACACGGGCGCGGGTTCGGGCGCCGGCATGGACTCGGGCACGGGTGGGGGTGTGGGCGCGACTTCGGGAACACCCACGGCCCCGGGTGCGCCCGCGGGCCCGGGTGCGGCCATGAACCCGGGTGCGGCCATGAGCCCGGGTGCGCCCGCTGACCCGGGCGGGCATGGGAAGGGCCGGGGCACGACTGCCGGCGGAGCAGGGACCCCGGCCGACCCCGGCCGCACCACCGCCACCGCCTCCGCCTCCGCCACCGCCACCGCCACCGCCTCCACGCTCGCCTCCGCCCCCGGGGTCACTCACGGCGCCGCACCCGGCCGGGGGCGCGGTCCTCGCGAACTCGCCCGCGGCATCAGCTCGTTCCAGCGGAACACCGCCCCGCTGGTGCGGGACGAGCTGGCCCGGCTGGCCAGGGAAGGGCAGCGGCCCTCGCAGCTGTTCCTCACCTGCGCGGACTCGCGGCTCGTCACGTCGATGATCACCGCCAGTGGTCCGGGCGACCTGTTCGTCGTCCGCAACGTCGGCAACCTGGTGCCGCCGCCGGGCGAGGAGCACGGGGACGACTCGGTTGCGGCCGCCGTCGAGTACGCGGTGGACGTGCTCGGGGTGCGGTCCGTGACGGTGTGCGGGCACTCCGGGTGCGGAGCGATGCAGGCGCTGCTGACCGCCGGTCCCGCGGACACGGTGACCCCGCTCAGGCGCTGGCTGCGGCACGGGCTGCCCAGCCTGCGGCGGATGGACGACGACCGCCGGCCCCGGCCGCGGCTGGCCGGACGGGCGCCGGCCGACGCGGCGGAACAGCTGTGCCTGACCAATGTGGTCCAGCAGTTGGAGCATCTGCGGGCGCACGCCCCCGTCGCGCGGGCGCTGGCCGCCGGCACGCTGGAACTGCACGGGATGTACTTCCACGTGGGCGAGGCGCAGGCCTATCTGCTCGACGCGGCGGAGACCGGCGGCGGCAGTCACGGGAGCGACGCGGACAGCGTGTTCACGGACGTGAGGTTCGAGGATGTGCGGGAAGGGGAGGAAACGCACAGTCCGGTGTGAGAGCCCAGCTCAGGGCGTCGTCAGGGCCTCACCGCACATAGGTCTATACCAATTTTTGGACTGACCCTTGTCATCGGACCCCCGGGTCTGATGAGGTGTGGCCCGGGACACAACGGACACCCTGGGAAAGGGAGATGTCGTGAGCAACGAAAGCCTGGCCAACCTCTTGAGGGAGGAGCGACGCTTCGCGCCGCCGGCTGACCTGGCCGCGAACGCCAACGTCACGGCAGAGGCGTACGAGCAGGCCAAGGCTGACAGGCTCGGCTTCTGGGCCGAGCAGGCCCGCCGGCTGACCTGGGCCAAGGAACCGACGGAGACGCTGGACTGGTCGAACCCTCCGTTCGCGAAGTGGTTCCAGGACGGCGAGCTGAACGTCGCGTACAACTGCGTGGACCGGCATGTCGAGGCCGGTCACGGCGACCGGGTCGCCATCCACTTCGAGGGCGAACCCGGCGACAGCCGCTCGATCACCTACGCCGAGCTGAAGGACGAGGTCTCCAAGGCCGCGAACGCCCTGCTGGAGCTGGGTGTCCGCAAGGGCGACCGGATCGCGATCTACATGCCGATGATCCCGGAGACGGCGATCGCGATGCTGGCGTCGGCCCGGATCGGCGCCGCGCACTCGGTCGTCTTCGGCGGCTTCTCGGCCGACGCGCTCGCCACGCGCATCCAGGACGCGGACGCCAAGGTCGTCATCACCGCCGACGGCGGCTACCGGCGCGGCAAGCCGTCCGCCCTCAAGCCCGCCGTGGACGAGGCGGCGCGCAAGGCCGGCATCGTGGAACACGTGCTGGTCGTGCGCCGCACCGGACAGGACGTGGCCTTCGACTCCGCGCGCGACGTGTGGTGGCACGAACTGGTGGACCGCCAGTCCACGGAGCACACCCCGGAGGCGTTCGGGGCGGAGCACCCGCTGTTCATCCTCTACACCTCGGGGACGACGGGTAAGCCGAAGGGCATCCTGCACACCTCCGGCGGCTACCTCACCCAGGTGGCCTACACGTACTGGGCGGTGTTCGACCTCAAGCCGGAGACGGACGTCTACTGGTGCACGGCCGACGTCGGCTGGGTCACCGGCCACTCGTACATCGTGTACGGACCGCTGGCCAACGGCGCGACGCAGGTGATGTACGAGGGCACCCCGGACACCCCGCACCAGGGCCGGTTCTGGGAGATCGTGGAGAAGTACCGGGTCACGACCCTCTACACGGCACCGACGGCGATCCGGACGTTCATGAAGTGGGGCGACGAGATCCCCGCCCAGTTCGACCTGACCTCACTGCGGCTCCTCGGCTCGGTGGGCGAGCCCATCAACCCCGAGGCCTGGATCTGGTACCGCAAGCACATCGGCGCCGATCTGACGCCGGTCGTGGACACCTGGTGGCAGACCGAGACCGGCGCGATGATGATCTCGCCGCTGCCGGGCGTCACCGAGGCCAAGCCCGGTTCCGCGCAGCGCCCGCTGCCCGGCATCAGCGCGACCGTCGTGGACGACGAGGCGAACGAGGTGCCCGACGGCGGGGGCGGCTACCTCGTCCTCACCGAGCCGTGGCCGTCGATGCTGCGCACGATCTGGGGCGACGACCAGCGGTTCCTCGACACCTACTGGTCGCGCTTCGAGGGCCGGTACTTCGCGGGCGACGGCGCGAAGAAGGACGACGACGGCGACATCTGGCTCCTCGGCCGCGTGGACGACGTGATGCTCGTGTCCGGGCACAACATCTCGACCACCGAGGTGGAGTCGGCGCTCGTCTCGCACCCGTCGGTCGCCGAGGCGGCCGTGGTCGGCGCCACCGACGAGACGACCGGCCAGGCCATCGTCGCCTTCGTCATCCTGCGCGGCACCGCCTCGGAGGACGAGAAGCTGGTCGCCGAGCTGCGTGACCACGTCGGCGCCACGCTCGGCCCGATCGCGAAGCCGAAGCGGATCCTGCCGGTGGCGGAGCTGCCGAAGACCCGCTCGGGCAAGATCATGCGCCGCCTGCTGCGGGACGTGGCCGAGAACCGCCAGCTCGGGGACGTGACCACCCTGACCGACTCCACGGTCATGGACCTCATCCAGACCAAGCTCCCGGCCTCGTCGAGCGAGGACTAGAGCCCGGGCAGGACCGTACGGCGGAGGCGCCCGGCGTGAGAACGCCGGGCGCCTCCGGCGTGCGCGGCCGCCGCACGGCCGCGCGGCCCGGCCATGCGACCGGGACCAACCTTAGGTAAACTAAACAAAGCCCCCCGGTGGGACGGGACCCGACAGGACCCCGACGCAACCCCGCCGAGGCACCGCACAGAACGTCTCACAACACGACACAGACACCAAAGGTGTGCCGGGAAGACTGGTCGGCAAGCACGCACCCCTGCCCGCCACCGACACCGGAGGTCTCCACCGTGTCCGCGCCCCGCGTCCCGAACGTCCCCCGCAAGGTCCTGGGACGCCTGTCCCTGCCCGAGCGGAACGCCGTCACGGACGCGCTGCGCACCGAGACCGTCGGCGGCGTCCTGCTCCTCCTCGCCGCCGTCGCCGCGCTGATCTGGGCCAACATCCCCGCGCTGCACGCCGGCTACACGGCCGTCAGCCATGCCTCCTTCGGCCCCGGGACGCTGGGCCTGCACCTCTCCGTCGCCCACTGGGCATCCGACGGCCTCCTCGCCGTCTTCTTCTTCGTCGCCGGGATCGAGCTCAAGCGCGAGCTGGTCGCCGGGGACCTGCGCGACCCCAGGGCGGCCGCGCTGCCCGTGGTGGCCGCCCTGTGCGGAATGGCCGTACCCGCGCTGGTCTGCACGCTCACCGCGCTCTCCGGGGGCGGCTCCCCACGGGGCTGGGCGGTGCCCACGGCCACCGACATCGCCTTCGCGCTCGCCGTCCTCGCGGTCATCGGCACCTCGCTGCCCGGTTCGCTGCGGGCCTTCCTGCTGACCCTGGCGGTCGTCGACGACCTCTTCGCGATCCTGATCATCGCCGTCTTCTTCACCGACCGGATCGACTTCGCCGCCCTCGGCGGAGCCGTCGCCGGGCTGGTGGTCTTCTGGGTGCTGCTGCGCCGGGGCGTACGCGGCTGGTACGTGTACGTGCCGCTCGCGGTCGTGATCTGGGCGCTGATGTACAACAGCGGCGTGCACGCGACCATCGCGGGCGTGGCCATGGGTCTGATGCTGCGCTGCACCACCCGCGAGGGCGAGGAGCACGCGCCCGGCGAGCGCGTCGAGCACCTGGTGCGGCCGCTGTCGGCCGGGCTCGCCGTACCGCTGTTCGCCCTGTTCAGCGCCGGGGTGTCGGTCTCCGGCGGAGCGCTGCAGGACGTGTTCACGAAGCCGGAGACGCTCGGGGTCGTCCTGGGGCTGGTCGTCGGCAAGACGGCCGGGGTCTTCGGGGGCGCCTGGCTGACCGCGCGCTTCACCCGCGCCTCGCTCAGCGACGACCTCGCCTGGGCCGATGTCTTCGCGGTGGCGTCCCTGGCCGGGATCGGCTTCACGGTCTCGCTGCTCATCGGCGAGCTGGCCTTCGCCGGAAACACCGCGCTCACCGGCGAGGTGAAGGCGGCCGTACTCGCCGGATCGCTGATCTCCGCCGTATGTGCGACCGTGCTGCTGAAGGTACGAAACGCGAAGTACCGCCGTCTGTGCGAGGACGAGGAGCGCGACGAGGACGAGGACGGCGTACCCGACGTCTACGAGCAGGACGACCCCGAGTACCACCTGCGCATGGCCCGCATCCACGAGCACAAGGCCGCCGAGCACCGGCGCCTCGCCGCCGAGAAGGCCGCGGCGGCGCGCCACGGGCTTGCGGAAGTGCCGGGCGGGGCAGGCGAGGAGGGCGGTCGTCCGGCATGATCTGACGAGACGGTACAAAACAAGACGGCACCAAACCTCAGAGGGAGAACGCGATGAGCGCAAGCGACGGCAGCCCGGTCGGCGCCGAACGCAGCGTCGGCCAGCTGGTCGCATCGGCGACGACCGAGTTGTCGGCGCTGATGCACGACGAGATCGCGCTGGCGAAGGCCCAGCTGAAGCGGGACGTCAAGCGCGGCGCGGTCAGCGGCGGGGCGTTCTCGGTCGCGGGTGCGGTCCTGCTGTTCTCCCTGCCCATGCTCAACTTCGCCCTGGCGTACGGCATCCGTACCTGGAGCCACTGGAACATGGCGATCTGCTTCGTCCTGTCCTTCGCCGCGAACGTCCTGGTCGCCGGAGTGCTCGGGCTCATCGGTCTGGTGTTCGCCAAGAAGGCCAAGCAGAGCAAGGCCCCGCAGCAGGTCGCGGCGTCGGTGAAGCAGTCGGCGAACGTGCTGCAGAACGCCAAGCCGCACCCGCGCCGCCCGGAGTTGCCGCAGGACCGGGCGCGCAAGGCCGTGGCGCGCTCGTCGTCATGACGGAACCCGCGGCGGCGCCGGCCGTACGGATCGACATCCCCTCCGGGGAGAAGGTGACGCACCGGGACGTCGCCGCCAACGGCGCGCGCTTCCACATCGCCGAACTCGGCGACGGCCCCCTGGTGCTGCTGCTCCACGGCTTCCCGCAGTTCTGGTGGACATGGCGGCACCAGCTGTCCGCGCTCGCCGAGGCGGGCTACCGGGCCGTGGCCATGGACCTGCGCGGCGTCGGCGGCAGCGACCGCACCCCGCGCGGCTACGACCCGGCCAACCTCGCCCTGGACGTCACCGGGGTGATCCGCTCGCTCGGCGAGCCCGACGCGGCGCTCGTCGGCCACGACCTGGGCGGCTATCTGGCGTGGACGGCGGCGGCGATGCGGCCCAAGCTGGTGCGGCGGCTCGCGGTGGTGTCGATGCCGCACCCGCGGCGCTGGCGCGCGGCGATGCTGCGCGACGCCCGGCAGACGGCCGCGAACTCCTACATCTGGGGTTTCCAGCGGCCGTGGATCCCCGAGCGGCAGCTGACCGCCGACGACGGCGCGCTGGTGGGCCGGCTGATCCGGGAGTGGTCCGGGCCCCGGCTGCCCGAGGACGAGGCGGTGGAGGCGTACCGGCGGGCCATGTGCATCCCGTCCACCGCGCACTGCTCCATCGAGCCGTACCGCTGGCTGGTGCGCTCGCTGGCCCGCCCGGACGGCATCCAGTTCAACCGCAGGATGAAGCGGCCGGTCCGGGTGCCCACGCTGCACCTGCACGGTTCCCTGGACCCGGTCACCCGTACGCGCAGCGCTGCCGGTTCGGGCGAGTACGTCGAGGCCCCCTACCGCTGGCGGCTGTTCGACGGTCTCGGCCACTACCCCCACGAGGAGGACCCGGTGGCGTTCTCCACCGAGCTGGTCAACTGGCTGAAGGACCCCGAGCCGGACCGGTGACCGCGCGGACGCGTGGAGTGATGCGGTTCCTGAACACTTGTCCCTCGAACAGCCACATGCCTGCCGCATAGGCCAATTGGGGGCCGCGGGGGCGGTTATGGACCTTGGGGCAGGGGCACACGTCGGGGTATGGGCTGGACGCACGACTACAGTGACGCACCCCGCAACCGCCGCTCCACCGCCTCCCCGGGCTCTGCCCGGCGCGGATCGCCGGCGCTGGCGGAGACGGATCCGCGGGTGGGAATCTCCTACATCCTGCGCCGCCGGGCCCGCTGGGTCTCGATACGTCTGCGCCACACCCGCGGCTGAGCCGCGGCGCGCAGGGGGGCCGGGCGGGGCCGGGGGTCGTTTCGGGATCCCGTCAGGGGGCGTCACGGCCGGCACGGCCCGCGCCGAAGGCCGACCGCCCGAGTCGCTCCGGGGCCACCACCGGGCTCACAGGGCGCAGCTGTCCGTACCCACCTGCCGGTCCGCGGTGCGTCCCTGGTCGATGTCGCGGCGGATCTCGTCGGCGGTGAGGGCGTAGCCCGTGTCGGCGTCGTCGAGGGACTTGGCGAACACCACGCCGTACACACGGCCGTCGGGCGTCAGCAGCGGTCCGCCGGAGTTGCCCTGACGGACGGTCGCGTAGAGCGAGTAGACGTCGCGGCTGACCGTGCCGCGGTGGTAGATGTCCGGGCCCTTGGCCGTGATGCGCCCGCGCACGCGCGCGGGACGGATGTCGTACGAGCCGTTCTCGGGGAAGCCGGCGACGATCGCGCCGTCCCCGCCGTCCGCGTCGCGCGAGGCGAACCGCAGCGGCTGCGCGACCAGGCCGGGCACGTCGAGCACGGCGATGTCGCGCCGCCAGTCGTAGAGGACGACCCGCGCGGGGTACTTGCGGCCCACGCCGCCTATCTGGACGCCGGGCGCGTCCACGCCGCCCACGACGTGCGCGTTGGTCATCACACGGCCGTCGCCGAAGACGAAGCCGGTGCCCTCCAGGACCTTGCCGCAGCTCTGCGCGGTGCCGGTGACCTTGACGATGGAGCGCCGGGCGCCCGCGGCGACCGGACCGGTCGCGAGCGACTGGTCGGGCGGCTGGACCTCCTTGATCGGCTCGTCGGAGAACGGGCTGAAGACCTGCGGGAAGCCGTTCTGCGCGAGGACCGAGGTGAAGTCCTTGAACCAGGTGTCGGACTCCCGGGGCAGCGTCTCGGAGACGGCCAGCAGCACCTTGGAGCTGCGGACCTCCTTGCCCAGCGTCGGCAGGGTGGTGCGCGCGAGCGCGGAGCCGATCAGCCACGCGACGAGGAGCATCGCGACGACGTTGACCAGGGCACCGCCGGTGGCGTCGAGGGCGCGGGCCGGGGAGCGGGTGATGTGGCGGCGCAGTCTGTTGCCGAGCTGGGTGGTCAGCGCCTGGCCGACGGAGGCGCAGACGATGACGACGACCACGGCGACGACGGCCGCGGTGGTGCCGACCTCCGAGTGGCCGGTCACGGCGTCCCAGATGACCGGCAGCGCGTAGACGGCCACCAGACCGCCGCCGAGGAACCCCAGTACGGAGAGGATGCCGACGACGAAACCCTGGCGGTAGCCGACGACCGCGAACCACACCGCCGCGACCAGCAACAGGATGTCCAGCACGTTCAACGCTTCAGGCCTCGCCTATCCACTCCGGTCCCGGTGGCCGGACCCCGGGTCCGGGGGCCGGCGGCGAAGCCGCTGAGCTCGCGGCCCCCGGGATGACACAGCACGGACGACACCTTGTCATGACCGCCAGTCGAGCGGGACCTGCTTGTCCCGGTTCCAGGGCCGCTCCCAGCCCGCGAAGTGCAGCAGACGGTCGATGACTCCGGCGGTGAAGCCCCACACCAGGGCCGATTCGACCAGGAATGCCGGTCCCCGGTGACCACTGGGGTGCACGGTGGTGGCCCGGTGGGCGGGGTCCGTGAGATCCGCCACGGGGACGGTGAACACGCGGGCGGTCTCGTTCGGGTCGACGACACCGACCGGGCTGGGCTTGCGCCACCAGCCGAGCACGGGCGTGACCACGAACTCGCTGACCGGGATGTAGAGGGCGGGCAGCACGCCGAAGAGCTGGACACCGGCCGGGTCCAGGCCGGTCTCCTCCTCCGCCTCGCGCAGCGCGGCCCTGAGCGGACCGTCACCGCGCGGGTCGCCGTCCACGGGGTCGAGGGCGCCGCCCGGGAAGGAGGGCTGCCCCGCGTGCGAGCGCAGGGAGCCCGCCCGCTCCATGAGCAGCAGCTCGGGGCCGCGCTCGCCCTCGCCGAAGAGGATCAGCACCGCCGACTGCCGGCCCGAGCCGTTGGCCGGCGGCAGGAAGCGGCTGAGCTGGGTCGGCTCGACCGTCTCCGCCGCGCGCGCCACGGGCTCCAGCCACTCCGGCAGCCCGTCCCGGCTCAGCGTCACCGGCTCACCCTGCGGACCGCACTCACCGCGCGTGCCGTGCGTGTACGTCATCGCCACCCCCGTCCTACCGTGTCCGACGCCCCGGGGCGCCCGGATCGTTCCGTCATCCGGCCCCCAGCGGCGGAGCCGCCCTGCCGCCCGCGTCGAGATAGGACTGCGGAGGGTTCAGGCGCTGGCCGGGGAATCCGCCCTTCTCGTACTTCAGGAGCGCCCGGGCCTTCTCCGGGTCGGTCTCGCCCTCACCGTAGGCCGGGCAGAGCGGCGCGATGGGGCAGGCGCCGCAGGCGGGCCTGCGGGCATGGCAGATGCGGCGGCCGTGCCAGATCACGTGGTGGGACAGGTCGGTCCAGTCCTTCTTCGGGAACAGCTCGCCGACGGCCGTCTCGATCTTGCCGGGGTCGGTCTCCGCGGTCCACTTCCAGCGGTGCACGAGGCGCTGGAAGTGGGTGTCCACGGTGATGCCGGGCCGCCCGAAGGCGTTGCCGAGCACGACGAAGGCGGTCTTGCGGCCGACGCCGGGCAGCTTGACCAGGTCCTCCAGCCTCCCCGGGACCTCGCCGCCGAAGTCCTCCACGAGGGCCTTGGACAGCCCTATGACCGACCGGGTCTTGGCCCGGAAGAAGCCGCAGGGGCGCAGGATCTCCTCGACCGCCTCCGGGTCGGCGGCGGCGAGGTCCTCGGGCGTGGGGTACCTGGCGAAGAGCGCGGGGGTCGTCTGGTTGACGCGCAGGTCGGTGGTCTGTGCGGAGAGCACCGTGGCGACCACGAGCTGGAAGGGGTTCTCGAAGTCCAGCTCGGGGTGCGCGTAGGGGTAGACCTCGGCGAGTTCGCGATTGATCCGGCGGGCGCGGCGGACCAGGGCGGTACGGGACTCGCCGGCGACGCTCCCCTTGCCCGCGGCGCTCTTCCCGGCGGCGGCGCCCCTGACCGGTGCGTTCTGTGCCGACGTCTTTCCAGCAGGTGCGTTTTTCGCCGGTTTCACCTTTTTACCGCTTCCATCGAGTTCCTGTTCGCCCACGGCGGAATCACGGCGTGCGACCACCCGCCCAGCCCCCGTGGCCTGTGCTCTCACCGGCGATTTGGACACCCGGCCAGCCTAAAGCCCGGCACCGACATCTGCCCCGGACCCGGAAGATCAGCCCCCGATTGGACCCCTGCCGCATACGTCGGGACACCTGTGCGGCATCCTTGTGACAGATCACACTGTTTGGAACGTCCGGCAAAATGGGGAACACGGACCCCTGGCACACCGGGGAGCAAGATCCCCTGAGCAGGTCGACAAGGAGAGAACTCGTGGACGACGTTCTGCGGCGCAACCCGCTCTTCGCGGCTCTCGACGACGAGCAGGCCGCTGAGCTTCGCGCCTCCATGAGCGAGGTGACCCTCGCCCGTGGCGACTCGCTGTTCCACGAGGGCGACCCCGGGGACCGGCTGTACGTCGTCACCGAGGGCAAGGTGAAGCTTCACCGCACCTCCCCCGACGGACGCGAGAACATGCTCGCCGTCGTCGGCCCCGGCGAACTGATCGGCGAACTGTCGCTGTTCGACCCGGGCCCGCGCACGGCCACCGCGACCGCGCTGACCGAGGTGAAGCTGCTGGGTCTGGGGCACGGCGACCTCCAGCCCTGGCTGAACGCACGCCCCGAGGTGGCCGGCGCCCTGCTGCGCGCCGTCGCCCGCCGGCTGCGCAAGACCAACGACGCCATGTCCGACCTGGTCTTCTCGGATGTCCCGGGTCGTGTGGCGCGTGCCCTGCTGGACCTGTCGCGCCGCTTCGGCGTGCAGTCCGAGGAGGGCATCCACGTCGTCCACGACCTCACGCAGGAGGAGCTGGCCCAGCTGGTCGGCGCCTCCCGCGAGACCGTGAACAAGGCGCTCGCCGACTTCGCCCAGCGCGGCTGGCTCCGCCTGGAGGCGCGGGCGGTCATCCTGCTGGACGTGGAGCGACTGGCCAAGCGCTCGCGCTGACGCCCGCTCAAGCCGTACGTGTACGGCGCCGGGGGCCCGCCTGACACCAGGCGCGGCCCCCGTTGCCGTACCCGCGCCGAGAACGCCGCCGAAAACGCCTCGCGCGGACCGCGGCGCCCGCGCGACAGTGGGCCCATGCCGGAGCCGCTCGTCCCCTCAGCCGCCGTGCCGCGAAGTGCCCTGCCGGGGGTTCTCCCGCCGCTCCCGGGGGCTCCCCCGCCGCACGGCCTCGACGCCCAGGGCTTCATCGCGCGCGAGGGCTCCCTCGCGCGCGTGCCGGACGCGTTCCGCCCGGTGGTGGCCGCCGCGCGCGAGAGCCTGGCGCGGACGTTCGGGGCGCGCCTGCACAGCACCTACCTCTACGGGTCCCTCCCGCGCGGCACCGCGCGCGTGGGCCGCAGCGACCTGGACCTGCTGGTGGCCCTCCACGAGGAGCCGGCCGACGCCGACCGGGACGCCGTACAGGCCCTCGGCAGGGCGCTCGATGCGGAGTTCCCGCAGATCGACGGCGTGGGCACGCTGCTGTACGGCCGGGAGCGGCTGCTGAGCGGTCCGGAGCGGCACGACATGGGCTGGTTCGTGGCCTGCCTGTGCACCCCGCTGTCCGGCGAGGACCTGGCCGGGTTCCTGCCCCGCTACCGCCCCGACTCGCTGCTGGCCCGCGAGACCAACGGCGACCTGGCGCTGTACCTGCCGCGCTGGCGCGAGCGGATCGCGGCCGCCGCGGACACCGAGGAGGCCCGGCGTCCTCTGGTGCGCTTCATGTCCCGGCACCTGGTCCGCACCGGCTTCACCCTCGTCATGCCCCGCTGGAACGGCTGGACGAGCGACCTGCGCGAGATGGCCTCGGTGTTCGGCGCCTGCCACCCGGAGCGGGCGGCGGCGATGCGCGCGGCCGCCGAGTACGGCCGTGAGCCCGTCGGCGACCCGGCCGCCCTGCGGACGTACACCGAGGACCTGGGCCCGTGGCTCGCCGCGGAGTACGCGCGCGTGCACGGGGTCAAGGCCCCGCGGCCGTAAGGCGTGCTCCTCCGGCCTTCGGGGCCCTCAGGGGTGCCGCCGGGCCCGCGGCGCCCGGCGCGGGGCGTGCGGCACCCGGCACGGGGCGCGCGGGGCGGACGTGGCCGTGGTCGGCGCGGTCGGGTCAGGCCGTGGTCGGCGCGGGTCAGATCAGGCCGTGGTCGGTGAGGTAGTCCAGCTGGGCCCGTACCGACAGTTCGGCGGCCGGCCACAGCGAGCGGTCCACGTCGGCGTACACGCGCGCGACGACCTCGTCCGGGGTGCGGCAGCCGTCCTCGACGGCCGACTCGACCTGGGCGAGGCGGTGGGCGCGGTGGGCGAGGTAGAACTCCACGGCACCCTGGGCGTCCTCCAGGACCGGCCCGTGGCCCGGCAGGACGGTGTGCACGCCGTCGTCCACGGTCAGCGACCTCAGACGGCGCAGGGAGTCCAGGTAGTCCCCCAGGCGGCCGTCGGGATGGGCCACGACGGTCGTCCCGCGCCCGAGGACGGTGTCCCCGGTCAGCACGGCGCGGTCGGCCGGGAGGTGGAAGCTCAGGGAGTCCGCGGTGTGCCCCGGGGTCGGTACGACCCTCAGCTCCAGTCCGCCGAGCGCTATCACGTCCCCGGCGCCCAGCCCCTCGTCGCCCAGCCGCAGCGCCGGGTCGAGGGCGCGCACCCGCGTGCCGGTCAGCTCGGCGAAGCGGCCCGCGCCCTCGGCGTGGTCGGGATGGCCGTGGGTCAGCAGGGTGAGGGCGACGCGCTTGCCGGCCCGCTCGGCGGTGTCG
This sequence comes from Streptomyces sp. NPDC090108, assembly GCF_044747185.1. Classification (NCBI taxonomy): domain Bacteria; kingdom Bacillati; phylum Actinomycetota; class Actinomycetes; order Kitasatosporales; family Streptomycetaceae; genus Streptomyces; species Streptomyces sp. NPDC090108. The sequence continues at coordinate 119,825 of NZ_JBIVDQ010000010.1, read as the reverse complement.
ACGACGTTGCGCAGGTGGCCGTCGTCCAGCGGGCCCGGGTCGATCACCACGGCCAGCTCGGAGTCCGGCTCGGCGACTATCCAGGTGTTGGTGCCGTCGAGGGTCATCACGGAGGCGTTGGGCGCCAGGACGTTGACGGCCCGCGCGGTCGCCGGCCCCGACAGGACACCGCCCCGGGGCTGACCGGGCAGGGTTGCCGCGTCGGTCATGCGGCACCTCCGGCGGTCGTGGGGGCGGGCGCGGGGGCCTCGGCGGGGGCGGGGTTTTCTGCAGGCGCGGGGGCCTCGGCGGGCGCGGGGCCCTCGGCAGGGGCGGGGGCGGGGGCCTCGGCTGGGGTGTGCTCGGCCGGCCCGGAGGGCGTGGCCGTGGTCGCGGGGGCCGTGGGCCCGGCCGGGACGTGCTTGGTGAACTCGTCGTGTCCCGGCCAGGACAGCACGATCTCCCCGTCCTCGAGACGGGCGCGCGCCAGTACCGGGGTCATGTCCCGCGCGGGTGCGGCGGCGAGCGCCCCGGCGGCGGTGGCGTGGGGCAGCAGCTGGCGCAGGGTGGCGATGGTGGGCGGCATCATCAGCAGCTCGCCCCTGTCGTACCCGGCGGCAGCCTCCTCGGGGCGGATCCACACCGTGCGGTCGGCCTCCGTGGAGGCGTTCCGGGTGCGCTGGCCCTCGGGAAGGACGGCCACGAAGAACCAGGTGTCGTAGCGGCGCGCCTCGAACTCGGGCGTGATCCAGCGCGTCCAGGCCCCGAGCAGGTCGGAGCGCAGGACCAGGCCGCGGCGGTCCAGGAACTCGGCGAACGACAGCTCGCGCGCGACCAGGGCGGCACGGTCGGCCTCCCAGTCGTCACCGGTGGTGTCGCCGACGACCGAGCCGGGACCGGGACCGGCGAGCAGGACACCCGCCTCCTCGTACGTCTCCCGGACGGCGGCGCAGACGATCGCCTGGGCGCCCGCCTCGTCGACGCCGAGCCGCTCGGCCCACCACGCGCGCGTGGGGCCCGCCCAGCGGATCCGGCGGTCGTCGTCGCGCGGGTCCACCCCGCCGCCCGGATAGGCGTACGCGCCTCCGGCGAAGGCCATGGAGGCGCGTCTGCGCAGCATGTGGACGGCCGGTCCGGCCGGAGTGTCCTTCAGCAGCAGCACGGTGGCCGCGCGCCTGGGGGACACCGGGGTGAGGGAGCCGTCCGCGAGAGCGCGGATGCGGTCCGGCCACTCCGGGGGGTACCACTGACCGTTCGCCATGGCCGGAGGCTATCCCGTGCAGTGCGAATGTTCGAGAGGTGCCGGAGACCGGAGGGAGCGGGGCCCGGAAGCCACAGGGAGCGGGCCCCGGAAGCCACAGGGGGCTGCACCCCGAAGCCGGAGGGCGCGGAACCCGGAGGCGGAGAGTGCGGGGCCCGGAAGCCACAGAGGGGCGGCCGCCCCGAAGCCGGAGAGCGCGGGACCCCGAAGCCGGAGAGCGCGGGACCCCGAAGCCACAGGGGGCGGGACCCGCCGCGCCGCTCCGGGGAGACCGCCCGTGGCGGACCGCTCCCCCGGAGCCGTGGCGGCGGAGAACGCCGTGGCGGGCCGCTACGGAAGCAGCTCGACCTGGATCTCGACCTCGACCGGCGCGTCCAGCGGGAGCACCGCGACGCCCACCGCGCTGCGGGCGTGCACACCCCGCTCGCCGAGGACCTCGCCGAGCAGTTCGCTGGCGCCGTTGACGACACCGGGCTGCCCGGTGAAGTCGGCCGCGGAGGCGACGAAGCCGACGACCTTCACCACGCGCGCGATGCGGTCCAGGTCGCCGGTGACGGACTTCACGGCGGCCAGGGCGTTCAGCGCGCAGGTGCGGGCCAGCTCCTTGGCCTCCTCGGCCGTGACCTCGGCGCCCACCTTGCCGGTGACGGGCAGCTGCCCCTCCACCATCGGCAGCTGGCCGGAGGTGTACACGTACATGCCGGACTGCACGGCCGGCTGGTACGAGGCCAGCGGCGGTACGACCGCCGGCAGCGTCAGGCCCAGTTCGGCCAGCTTGGCCTCGGCGGCACTCACGCCTGCTTCTCCCGCTTCAGGTAGGCCACGAGCTGTTCGGGGTTGCTCGGCCCGGGCACGACCTGGACGAGCTCCCAGCCGTCCTCGCCCCAGGTGTCCAGAATCTGCTTCGTGGCATGGACGAGCAGCGGCACGGTTGCGTATTCCCACTTGGTCATGGGGCGACTGTAGCCGCTGTGACCGGGGGGAAAGTCGGACGCCCGCGGGCGCCGTTATCCACAGCCTCCCGCGTGAGTGGCGGCCGGACTGGTTAACCTCGATGGTGTGAGCAGGCTCCAGGTCGTCAGCGGCAAGGGCGGGACCGGCAAGACGACGGTCGCCGCCGCCCTAGCGCTGGCCCTCGCGACCGAGGGGAAGCGGACGCTTCTCGTGGAGGTCGAGGGCCGGCAGGGCATCGCACAGCTCTTCGAGACCGAGGCGCTGCCCTACGAGGAGCGGAAGATCGCCGTCGCTCCCGGGGGCGGAGAGGTGTATGCCCTGGCCATCGATCCCGAACTGGCCCTTCTGGACTATCTCCAGATGTTCTACAAACTCGGTGGCGCGGGCCGCGCCCTGAAGAAACTCGGCGCCATAGACTTCGCGACCACCGTCGCGCCGGGCCTCAGGGACGTCCTGCTCACCGGCAAGGCGTGCGAGGCCGTGCGCCGCAAGGACAAGAGCGGGCGGTTCCTGTACGACCACGTCGTCATGGACGCGCCGCCGACCGGCCGCATCACCCGCTTCCTGAACGTCAACGACGAGATGGCGGGCCTCGCCAAGATCGGCCCGATACACAATCAGGCGGGGGCCGTGATGCGGGTGCTCAAGTCGCCGGACACGGCGGTGCACCTGGTGACGCTGCTGGAGGAGATGCCCGTCCAGGAGACGGCCGACGGCATCGCGGAACTGCGCGCGGCGAAGCTGCCGGTCGGCCGGGTCATCGTGAACATGGCGCGTCCCGCGATGCTCGACGCGGCCGACCTGGAACTCGCGCGGACCGTCGCGCGGCCCTCGGTCGCCCGGGCGCTGTCCGCGGCGGGGCTCGGCGGCGCCCGCCGGGGCGGGAACGCCGAGCGGCTGGTCGGTCCGCTGCTGGAGCAGGCCGCCGAGTACGCCGAGCGGCACGAGCTCGAGCAGGAGCAGCGCGCCGCCCTGGCGGAGCTGGACCTTCCGCTGCACGAACTTCCGCTGCTCGCCGAGGGCATGGATCTGGCGGGCCTGTACGAGCTGGCCACCGAGTTGCGCAGTCAGGGGTTGTCATGAGTCCGGACCCGGCCGAGGCGCAGGACGCCACCCGCCCCCGTCTCGCTCCCGCGCGCGTGCTCGACGTCGACGCGCTGCTGGACGACGACCGCACCCGGATCGTGGTGTGCTGCGGCTCCGGCGGGGTCGGCAAGACGACGACCGCGGCGGCTCTCGGGCTGCGGGCGGCCGAGCGCGGCCGCAAGGTGGTCGTCCTCACCATCGACCCGGCCAGGCGGCTGGCGCAGTCGATGGGCATCGACTCGCTCGACAACGTGCCGCGCCGGGTGAAGGGCACCGACGGCGACGGCGAACTGCACGCCATGATGCTCGACATGAAGCGCACCTTCGACGAGGTCGTGGAGGCGCACGCGGACCCCGAGCGGGCGGCCGTGATCCTGTCCAACCCCTTCTACCAGTCGCTCTCGGCCGGTTTCGCCGGCACGCAGGAGTACATGGCGATGGAGAAGCTGGGGCAGCTGCGGGCCCGGGACGAGTGGGACCTGATCGTCGTCGACACCCCGCCGTCCCGTTCGGCGCTGGACTTCCTGGACGCGCCCAAGCGGCTCGGTTCCTTCCTGGACGGCCGGCTGATCCGGGTGCTGACCGCCCCCGCCAAGCTCGGCGGCCGCGCGGGGATGGCCTTCCTCAACGTGGGCATGTCGATGATGACCGGCACCCTGGGCAAGCTGCTGGGCGGCCAGCTGCTGCGGGACGTCCAGACGTTCGTGTCCGCGATGGACACCACCTTCGGCGGATTCCGCACCCGCGCGGACGCCACGTACAAGCTGCTCCAGGCGCCCGGTACGGCGTTCCTCGTGGTGGCCGCGCCCGAGCGGGACGCGCTGCGCGAAGCCGCGTACTTCGTGGAACGGCTGGCCGCGGAGAAGATGCCGCTGGTGGGTCTGGTGCTCAACCGCGTCCACGGCAGCGGGGCCGACCGGCTGTCGGCCGAGCGGGCGCTGGCCGCCGCGGAAAATCTTGACGAGCCCCGCATTGTGGATCAGGGGGACGGGAAAGCTGGACTTCGTAACTCTCCCGACACGTACGGAAGTTCAGATTCCCCCGCTTCCGGTGCACCCGCTCCCGACGAAGGCTCCCCCGCCACGGACACGGAGCGGTCCGTCGATCAGCTCACCGCCGGCCTGCTGAGGCTGCACGCCGAACGCATGCAGCTGCTCGCGCGCGAACAGCGCACGCGGGACCGTTTCGTCTCCCGCCACCCCGAGGTGGCGGTCGTCGAGGTACCCGCGCTCCCCGGCGATGTGCACGACCTGACGGGCCTGCGTGACATCGGCGACCGGCTGGCGGCAGGGCAGAGCGAACTGGCATAGCGGCGTCCTGGCAGCGCGGCCGCCAGGGCAGCGCGAACGGACTCGCGGCACCCGCCGCGCAGCGGGCCGCCGTCCCACGGGCCCGGGCCGCGGCCGTACCGCCCGCGCGGGGCAGCCGTACGGCATCACCGTGTCGCGGCCTCACCCGAGGCGCCCCGTCCACGGGCACTGCCGGAAGCGGTACAGGGTTCCGCGCCCACCCGCCAGGCCGCACGCCCGCGAGACGCGTCGGCAGACGCTCGCGGTGCACACCCGAGGAGCGACCACGGGGCACGCCCGGGACGCACAGGTGAGAAGCACGCCGGCACCGTGTCCCGGCCCGACGCCGGAGCCGTACGCCCGGACCGCACGCCCGGGGCACTCGTCCGGCCGGTGACACCGGGCCCATGCCCGGTCACCGTGGCCCTCGGCCTATGCCGCGGGGCGTTGCCCTCAGCTCACGGCCGCGTAGTTCTCGTACACCTCGTCGTTGTCGAGGGGCACGATCCCGACGCCGCGCTCGTACTCCGAGCGGGCGGTCTCCAGCAGTCTGCGCCAGGAGGTGACGGTGGGCCGGCGGCGCAGCAGCGCGCGACGCTCCCGCTCCGTCATGCCTCCCCACACGCCGAATTCGACGCGGTTGTCCAGCGCGTCGGCCAGGCACTCGGTACGCACCGGGCATCCGGTGCACACCGCCTTGGCCCTGTTCTGCGCTGCTCCCTGAACGAACAGTTCATCCGGATCGGTAGTGCGGCAGGCAGCCTGCGCACTCCAGTCGGTTACCCAGCCCATACCGGCGCCGTCCTCTCCCGAATCGAGGCTCCCCCACGGCGGCAGCGGCATATTCACCGCCGCCAGTTGAGGACGTTACGGAAGGTGGGGGCAGCGCAACACCCCCTTCGGGCCCAATCTTGAATGGCCCGAACGGACTATGGGTAAGCGGCAGATCACCCGCGGGAGTGAGCTGGTGACATGCGTGATCATCCCGGCAAAGCGGGACAGCTGTGATGCGCCACAGCGGGCGTCGGGTGACACACAAGGCGAATCCGGACACGCCCCCACCAGAAAGTCGGGTACTTCCGGAACGATTCGGGGTCGTCGGACGTATTGATACGTGGCCGTACTGCCGTGACAGTTGAGAGCAGCTTAGGCCAAGGCCTGCGCGCGTGTCCGGCGAATCAGAAGGTGCGCGCCCCGCTTTGCCGTGCCGTGACGCGAGCCCGCGTGTGACGTGCGCCGACACGCGCCGGCCCCCGCGCACGTCACGATCGTGCACCTGAACATCCCGAGAGGGAGCCGCTCCATCGGAACGCGGACACCTACGGATTAGGCTGCCCCCATGCCAAAGAAGCGCTCGGGCGGTGGTCTCTCGGCAACGCAGCAGGCCGCGAAGTTCCTCGGTGTCAGTGTGCTCGCGGGAGCCGTGATGGCGGGCATCGCGCTGCCCGCGGCCGGCGCGCTGGGCCTCGCGGCCAAGGGCTCGGTCAAGGGCTTCGACGAGATCCCGGCCAACCTCAAAAGCCCCCAGCTCAGCCAGCGCACGACCATACTGGACAGCCAGGGCAACCAGATCGCGACCGTCTACTCCCGCGACCGCACGGTGGTGGACCTCAAGGACATCTCGCCGTACATGCAGAAGTCGATCGTCGCGATCGAGGACTCGCGCTTCTACAAGCACGGCGCCATCGACCTCAAGGGCGTCCTGCGCGCCCTGAACAAGAACGCCCAGAGCGGCGGCGTCGCCGAGGGCGCCTCCACGCTCACCCAGCAGCTGGTGAAGAACTACTTCATCGAGGAGGCCGGCGACGACCCGACGAAGGTCGCCCAGGCCACCCAGCAGACGCTGGGCCGCAAGGTCCGCGAGCTGAAGTACGCCATCCAGATCGAGGAGAAGCTCGGCAAGAAGAAGATCCTCGAGAACTACCTGAACATCACCTTCTTCGGCGAGCAGGCGTACGGCGTCGAGGCCGCCTCCCAGCGGTACTTCTCCAAGCACGCCAAGGACCTGAACCTCCAGGAAGCCGCGCTGCTGGCCGGCATCGTGCAGTCGCCGAGCCGCTACGACCCCGTCAACGACGAGGCCGAGGCCACCAAGCGGCGCAACACCGTGCTCCAGCGGATGGCCGAGGTCGGCGACATCTCCCAGGGCGAGGCCGACAAGGCCATGGCGGCGCCGCTCGGGCTGCACGTCAGCCAGCCCAAGAACGGCTGCATCACCGCCACCCGGGGCGCCGCGTTCTTCTGCAAGTACGTCGAGCACGTCTTCCTCAACGACCCGACCTTCGGCAAGACCAGCGAGGACCGCGCCAAGGTCTGGAACAAGGGCGGCCTGACCATCCGTACGACCCTGGACCCGCAGGCCCAGGACTCCGTGCAGGCCTCCCTGAAGGACCACGTCAACAAGTCCGACACGGTCGCCGCCGCCTCCACCCTGGTCGAGCCCGGCACCGGCAAGGTCCTGGCGATGGGCCAGTCCAAGCCCTTCGGCTACGGCAAGAACGAGACCGAGTACAACTTCTCGGTCGACCGCGCCTGGGGCGGCTCCAACTACGGCTTCCCGACCGGTTCGACGTTCAAGCCGTTCGTGGCCGCGGCCGCGATCGAGGGCGGCAAGCCGGCGACGCAGGAGTACTCGGCGCCGTACAAGATGCCCTACCCGAGCCCCGTGCAGCGGTGCAGCAGCGGTCCGTACCGCAACACCGAGCACGAGGAGGTCGAGAACGAGAACGAGTCCGAGAAGGGCCCGTACCGCATGAAGGAGGCGATGGCGAAGTCCATCAACACCTACTTCGTGCAGCTGATCTCCGACATCGGGCTCTGCCCGGTGGTGAAGATGACCGACGCGATGCACGTGGTCCAGGGCGACGGCTCCAAGCTTCCGGAGACGCCCTCCATCGCCCTCGGCGCGATCGGCCTGTCCCCGCTGACGATGGCCGAGGCGTACGCCACCTTCGCCTCCCGGGGCATGTACTGCACGCCGATCGCCATCACCTCGATCACCCAGAAGGTCGGCGACGAGGAGGAGTCGCTCCCGGTGCCCCGGTCCACCTGCTCGCGCGCGATGAGCGAGAAGACGGCCGACACCGTCAACACCCTGCTGCGCGGCGTGATCGACTCGGGCACCGGCCAGGAGGCCGGTCTGAACGACCGTGACAACGCGGGCAAGACGGGTACCACCGACAGCCGCAAGAACGCCTGGTTCGTCGGCTACACGCCCAACATGTCCGGCGCGGTCTGGGTCGGCAGCGCCCGGCAGGACGTGCAGATGACCAACATCACCATCGGCGGCCTGTTCCACCCGCTGGTCTACGGCGCCGACGTCCCGGGCCCGATCTGGAAGGACGCCATGACCGGCGCCCTCTCCGGCAAGTCCGCCCCGGACTTCAACCTGGTCGACATCCCCGACGACGACCACGGGGACGACCACGGCCGGGGCGACGACAACGGCGGCAACGACGGACGCAACCGCGGCCGTACGGGCGGTCTGATCGGCGGCCTCTTCGGCGGCTCGGCGAACGGCGGAGCCGACGGCGGCGTGTTCGGCGGAGCGAACGGCAACACGGGCGGCGGCACGCCGGGCAACCCCGGCGGCGGCACCGCACCGGCACCGACGTTCAGCGTGCCCGGCAACTTCATCCAGGGCCAGGCCAACGGCGGACGCAACGGCGCGAGCAACGGCGGCGGGAACGGCGGCCAGCGGCGCTGACCCGGCGGGGCCGGGCGCCCCGGGCCCGGCAGGGCGGTACGACGGCGGGGCCGCACCCTTGAGGAGGGTGCGGCCCCGCCGTCGCACGCAGATCCGGGGGCCCAGGAAGCTCGGGGAGCCCGCGGGGCCCGGGAGCTTGAGGAACCCGAGAGGCCCGGGAGCTTGAGGAACCCGCGGGGGCCCGGGAGCTTGAGGGGCCGGGGGCTTGAGGACCCCGAGGGGGCCTGGGGGCTTGAGGGGCCCGGCGGGGGCTCGCCGGAGGCTCTCCGACGGCCCCGGGCCGGGCTCAGCCCTGGAGGAACTTTTTCACGGTGGCGGCGACACGGCCGCCCTCGGCCAGGCCGGCCACCTTCGGGTTCACGATCTTCATGACGGCACCCATGGCCCGCGGGCCCTCGGCGCCGCCCGCCTTGGCCTCCTCGACGGCCTGGGAGACGATCGCGTCCAGCTGCTCGTCGGAGAGCTGCTTGGGCAGGTACTCGGCGAGGAGCTCGCCCTCCGCCTTCTCCCGCTCGGCCTGCTCGGTACGACCGCCCTGCGCGAAGGCCTCGGCCGCCTCGCGACGCTTCTTGGCCTCCTTGGTGATCACCTTGAGGACCTCGTCGTCGGACAGCTCCCGCTTCTCCTTGCCCGCGACCTCCTCCTTGGTGATCGCGGTGATCGTCAGCCGGAGCGTCGACGAGCGCAGCTCGTCGCGGGCCTTGATCGCGGCGTTGAGGTCGTCGTGCAGCTTCGCCTTGAGCGTGGTGGTCATGGAACCGATTGTCGCAGGTACGCGCGCCCGAACGCCCCTTGATTTACCGGGCGGCCGGTATCAGGGCCCTGGACGCGTCTGACACGATGGCCGTATGCGCGCGCGATATGGAGTACCCCTGGGAATCATGGCGGCAGGCGCCGCCGGAGTGGCGTACGCGGCGGGCTTCGAAGCCCGCTCCTTCCGCCTCCGGCGAGTCACGGTCCCGGTGCTCCCGCCGGGCATGCGCCCGCTGCGCGTGCTCCAGGTCTCCGACATCCACATGGTGAGCGGCCAGAGCAAGAAGCGGCGCTGGCTGCAGTCGCTGGCGGGCCTGCGCCCCGACTTCGTGATCAACACGGGCGACAACCTCTCGGACCCCGAGGGCGTGCCGGAGGTGCTGGACGCCCTCGGCCCGCTGATGGAGTTCCCGGGCGCGTACGTCTTCGGCTCCAACGACTACTACGGCCCCAAACTCCGCAACCCCGCCCGCTACTTGCTGGAGAAGGCGAGCGGCCGTCACGGCCTGAACGGCAACAAGCCGGTGACCGGGGCGATCCACAACCCGTGGGAGGACCTGCGGGACGGCTTCGACACGGCGGGCTGGCTGAACCTGACGAACACCCGGGGTGTCCTGAAGGTCGAGGGCATGTCCATCGAGCTGACCGGCCTCGACGACCCCCACATCAAGCGTGACCGCTACGCCCGGGTGGCCGGCGGCCCGTCCGGCACGTACGACTTCTCGATGGGCGTCGTCCACGCGCCCTACCTGCGCGTCCTGGACTCCTTCACCGCGGACGACTACCCGCTGATCCTGGCCGGCCACACCCACGGCGGCCAGCTCTGCATCCCCTTCTACGGCGCCCTGGTCACCAACTGCGACCTCGACACCGACCGCGTGAAGGGCCTCTCCACCCACACCGCGGAGGGCCGGACCTCCTACCTCCACGTCTCGGCCGGCTGCGGCACCAACCGCTACACCCCGGTCCGCTTCGCGTGCCCGCCGGAGGTCACGCTGCTGACGCTGGTGGGACGGGAGTAGCGGAGGGGGCCGCAGGGCTGGAGTGCTGCTGCGGACGGGCGCCGCAGGGGCTGGAGTGCTGCTGCGGACGGGCGCCGCAGGGGCTGGAGTGCCGCCGGGGAGGCGGGAGCAGGCAAAGGGGTCCGGCCCCCTTCCCTCCTTCCCCTCTCCTTCCTCTCCCCCGGGATTAACCCGCCCGGAGTGCCCCACATGGCCCCCTTCGTCCCTCCTGCTTAGCGTGAGGGCATGACCGCCCCGATACCCAGGGACATCCCGGAGCTCCCGGCGATCCCGAGCCCGCCCGTGCTGCAGCCCTCGCCCGTGCCGGCCACGGCCGTGGTGGGGCCGATCCGCCGCCCGCAGGCGGCACTGTTCCGCTTCCTGATCGCCCTGGCCGCGGCGGCCGGCGTCGCCCTGGAGCTTCTCCTGGGCACCCCGGCCCGCACCCTGAGCTACTTCGGCGTCCAGGCCAACATCATCGTGGCCGCCGTCATGCTCCTCTCGGCGTCAAGGGCCTGGCGCACCCGCCGCCCGCTGCCCGGGGGCGTGACCGGGGCCACGCTCCTCTACGCGGTGGTCGCGGCGCTGGTCTACCACCTGCTCCTGGCCAGTACGACGCCCTCGTTCTCGATGACGGGCTCGACGGCGGTCCCGGCCCGCTGGCACGTCTCGTGGCTGACGCTCCAGGTGCTCCACGTGCTGGTCCCGACGGCGGTCGTCCTGGACTGGCTGCTGCTGACCCCGGCAGGCCGCCTGCGCCTGCGCCAGGCCGCGACATGGCTGCTGTATCCCCTGGCCTACCTGGTCTTCTACCTCGCCCGGGCGGCCTACCTCCCCGCCTCCGCGCCGGCCCGCTACCTCTATCCCTTCCTCGACGCCGACGCCCACGGCTACCGCGGCACCCTCGCCGACGCGCTCCTGCTGGGCCTCGCGATCTACGGCCTGGCGGTCCTCCTGATCGCCCTGGACCACGTCCGCCCGTCCCCGACCCGCCGCCGCGTCTGAACCGGATTTCGTCTCCGGCCACCGGTGGGCTAAAGTAAACGACGTCGCCAGCGAGAGCGAACGACATCGGGGTGTAGCGCAGCTTGGCAGCGCGCTTCGTTCGGGACGAAGAGGTCGTGGGTTCAAATCCCGCCACCCCGACGCTGGTCAGAGGCCGGTGGGTAAGTTTACCCACCGGCCTCTGACGCGTTTGGGGGCCAAAGGCCTTTGATCAAGCCTCGCGGGCGGTCGCCTCGCGCCGCTGGGCATAGATCACGTCCATAGCTTCCGCATCCTCGGTAACGACCGGTCGGAGCTGCTTCCGGCGGACAGCCTCCGTGGTGGCCTGACTGGCGTGTCCGACCAGCTGCGCGATGCGCTCAAGCGGGATGCCGTGGTCCGAGAGCAGCGAGACGAAGCTGTGTCGCAGCTCGCGCGGTGTCCATTCGGGGGCCGGCCCCGCCTGTTTCGTACGCCGCTAGGGAGTGCGAGCACAAGGTAGGCGCACAACCGCGAAGGGCGAGCCGCGGCGAGCACAGCTTCCGCCCGCTTGAGGTTCAGGGCTTTACTCGGACGCCCCGGCCGTCCTTCCGGAGCGGTGACGAGCAGGGCGACGTTTCGCGCGGCCTTGTCTCTGCGCGGAGCCTGCTCGATGGAACGGCGCAGGATAGCGAGCAGGTCGCGGAGGCTGCGCGTCGCCAGGAATTCGGCCCTCCCGAAGGGCGGGTCGGGCCCCCTGAGTCGTTCCTTGGGTCGTCTTGGGAGCCGTTCGAAAGCCGGCGCCGCTCGACGTAACCACCCCGCGTGTACGCCCGGGGCAGCGTTCTCGACGCCTCCTCGGCCCTCGTCGTCCGGGCTTGCCAGCACCTACCCCCTGCCGCTCGGCACGAGGGGACGGAAGGCGGCGAGGGCAGCCTTCCAGTCGGATGCGACCGGGTCTTCCGGAGGGAGGGCGGGGCCCAGGTCCTCTGCCGCGCATAGCACGGCGGAGGCGAGCTCCCGCGCCGTCGTCCGTGCGACGACTCCATCCTTACCGGCGACCGACAGGCCGTCTTTGGTCCGTCGCACAACGAGGCCGAAGGAAGTGTCGGCACCGGTGAAGGTCAGCATGCGATCGTTGCCCCGAAGAAAGGCACCCAGGCTGTCCAGCAACTGGACGACCGAGAGATAGATCATCATGCCCTGATCGGGGACATGGCCGGCCGAATCGGCCGTGCCGAGATCGCCGGTGACGGCCATGTCACCTAGATCGAACCCGCCGGCGTCGCCTTGGCCGGGCCGTACGGTGAACTGCACAGTGATCACGGGGTATAGCTCTTTCCTACCGGGAAAAAGGTGATGACACGGTTTCCGTCCTCGGAGTCGACGATGAGCCGATATCGGGCCGACATGCCGTTCACGGTCATCCTCTTCTCGAAGGTCTGGATCCGCCGCCCGGGATCCGATACCCGCTGACCTCGTTCGATCATCGTTCTCACAGCCTTCTCCACCTGTCCGCGGGTGGTCGACGGAGGCATCAGATCACCGTGGCCGCCTTGAGCGGTTCCCGAGATATGGCGCTCATCGATGTGCTGCCAGCCCTCCTTGGGGTTCCCGGTCTCCATCCTCGGAGTGGTGCGGCAAAGCGCCAGGCCGTAGGGATCCGTCCAGGTCAGCGGATGAGGCCCGTACCAGTACGGGTTCGGACCGGCTTCCAGACCGAGCGGGTCCGAGGAGAGGTACCCCGCAGTATCGGGATCGTAGTAGCGGTGGAAGTTCTGGTTGAGGCCGGATTCCACATCGGCGTACTGGCCGGGGAAACGCAAGGGGCAGTCCACGGACTCGGCGTCGTCGGCAAGTGCCGGATACCGTGTGCCCCACAGAGTGGTACGCCGCTGCCAGTCGATGTCGCCGTCGGGGGAAACGAGTTCGGTGGGGGTTCCGATCACGTCCGTGACGACGGCGTGGAAGTGAGTAGTGTGGTCGGTCGTGGTGTCCTCGGCGAGCCGGGAGAGGTAAGACGCACCCGCGGGGCCGACCATGTACCTGCTCGTGGTCTGGGCAACGGGGCGATGTGTGGCGGGGGCGTAGTCCCACGTTGTGACGGCACCGTGCGCGAGGAGTTGCTCAGCGAGAAGGGTCTCCTCCCAGGCGAAATCCGTCCGGTCGGCCTCCGAGCCGTCCGGCAGACAGCGGAACTTGGCGATGCGCCGTCCGAGCGGGTCGTAGGCATACCGCCATCGGGCGCCCTCGGGCGTAACGACCTCAACGAGCCGGTCCTCCGCGTTCCAGGCGTACGCCCACGTCTTTGCCTGCCCGCTCAACAGCTTGCGCGTTTTCTGGGTCCGGCGGCCCTGGGAATCGTATGAGTACGTGGTATCGCCCGCCCGCCGCACCAACGTGCCGTCGATGTCACGCCCACCTGCGGCAACATGGGCGGCTGCGGACGCATCGGTGAGGGTGCCGGCGTTGTCGTACGCGTAGGTCTCGCTCCAGCCATGGGCGCGTACACCCGTCACTCGGCCCATGGTGTCGATGTCGAAGCGGCGCATGCCCGTGGTGAGCTCTCGGATCTCGGTCAGGTGGCCGTCGGATCGGTAGGCGTACGCGCGGTGCTGCAACAGGTTGTGGGCACCCGCTGTGAGAGATTGGGCTGTGAGGCGATCGACTGCGTCCCAGGTCTGCGTGAGGGGCACGCCGCTGCCCACGTGACGTTGGGTCTCGCGCCCTGCCGCGTCATGCGTGAATGTCAGCGTCCCCGCTTCGGAACGCAACTGTGTCGGCCTGCCCGCCGGATCGTATGTCCAATGCGAGGTCCGCCCCGCTGGGGTATCGCGTCGGACCCGGCGGCCCAGCGCGTCGTAAGCGTACGTGGTGGTGCGTCCGTTGACGGTCTCGCTCACTATGCGGCCCATCGCATCGCGACTGAACGCGATGTCCGCGTCCGCGTTAACCGCTTGCGCGAGGCGGCCGTCTGCCGCATAAGCGAATGTCGTGACGTCGTCCACGTCCGATCGTTGCTCCACCAGCCGCCCCAATGCGTCCCGCACGAAACGCAGAGTCTCCCCGGCTCCGTTGGTCCGCGCGGTCACCTGACCTGCCGCGTCGTGCGTATATGTCAGCGTGCGGCCGTTGAAGTCTGTCTCGATCACGAGACGACCTGACTGGTCGTAGGTGTACGTCCAGGTGCGGCCTTGCGCGTTGGTGACCTCTGTCAGACGCAGTTCCGTGTCGTAGGAGAACGCATAACGGGCGCCGTCCGGGTCGATTCTCGTGGCCGGTACGTCGAAATGGGCCGAGGTGTGCCGGGTTGTATGACCTGCCGGATCGGTGTGGGAGAGGAGGTTGCCCTCAGCGTCCCAGGACCACGATTCCCGGGTGCCGTCGGGCTGCTCGCGCCAGAGAGGCTTGCCCTCTGGCGTCCAACCGAGCCGTGTGGTGTGGCCCAGCGGATCTGTCACCTCGGTCACCCGGCCGAAAGCGTCCCGGCGGACGGTCGTCGTGTGGTCCAGCTCATCCGTGAGGACGACGGGCAGGCCAGCGTCGTCGTAGGCGACCGTGCGGGTGTGTCCGAGGGCGTTCGTGATCGCCGTTGGGCGGCCCGCCACGTCGTTCGTATACCGCGTCTCGGCGCCGACCGGGTCCATGGTGCTGAGCAGATTGCCCCGCTCGTCGTACGTGTGCCGCCAGACCGCCCCGCTGGGCTCGACCACCTCCGTGGGGAGGCCAACCGCGTTGTAGGTGGCCCGGGCGACCGAGCTGTCGGGCAGGCTGAGTTCGGTGATGTTGCCCGCGTCGTCATAGGCATACCGCGTGGTGTGGCCCAGGGGGTCGGTTACCGTCAGCGGCTTGTCGCCATATTCGTCCCACTCCGTGCGGGTGACATGCCCGAGCGGGTCCGTCTCCTCCACCACCAGGCCCTCGGCGTTGTACTGGTGGACCGAGACATGACCCTGCGAGTCGGTGTACGTCGTCGTGCGGGTGATGTCGTCGTACGTCAGCGTGCCGGAGAGGATGCCGTCGACGCCCTCGGTGCGGGTCACGCGGCCGCGGTCGTCGTAGACGTACGCGAACCAGGTGCCGTTGCGGTCGGTCCAGCGGGTGACGCGGTCCTCGGTGTCGTAGGTGAAGCGCAGGGGTTCGCCGCTGGAGTTGATGACCTCGGTGAGGTTGCCGGCGGTGTCGTAGGCGTAGCGCATGACGAGGGTGCCCTCGTCGGGCGCGGCGCTGGGAAGGTAGCGGGAGGGCGGCTCGTCCAGCAGGCGCAGGGCCGTGATGCGCGGGCCCTGGGTGTCGACGGCGACGTAGTAGCCGCCGGAGTGGCGGATGCCGAAGGGAACGCCCTCGTCGTCGCGCTCGACGTCGATGCGGTTGCCGTTGCGGTCGCTCCATGAGTCCAGCGCCAGGTGGAAGACGCCGAAGGAAGGAGAGGGGGCGGGGGCGGCGAAAGTGCGCATCACGCCGGTCGCCGGGTCGGTGACCGTCATCGCGCCGTCCGGTTTGCCGTCCCACTCCAGAGGCCAGCGCGGGCCCTTCACCGGGATGGTCGGCACGCCTGGTTCCGGTACCGGATAGACCAGACGCATGCCATCGGCTGCCGCGAAGACGACGCCCTCGCCATCGATTTGGAGGCACTCGTCCAGGGTGGATATCCAGGTCGGGCCGAAGCAGACGCCACCTCGGTAGGAAGAGAGGTGGGTTCGGGTGAACTCCAGCGGCAGACTGCCCGGCAAGCTGAGATCGCTCTGCGTCATCAACATGGCGCCGGTCGCCACGTCGATCGGTTCGCCCACACAGGGGGTGCGATCGGCGTTGCGGGCGGCCGGGCCCAGCTCCACCAGGTCGGGGCGCAGCGACGGCGGGCGCAGCAGCAGCGGCGTGGTGTCGGCCAGTCCACCTTCCATGCTCGCCTTCAGCAGACCGCCGCTGGCTCCGAGCGCGCCGCCGAAGATCATGCCGTCCTTGGCGGCCTGGTTGACCTCGTCCAGGCTGAGACCGTGCTGCAGCCCGGTCGCGATCTTAAGGGGCTGGGCCACGGCGAGGTCGACGGTGACCGACTCGACTCCGCCGAACGCGGCGGCGATGAGGGCGCCCCCGGTGATCTCTGCCACCGTGGCGGAGACCGCGACGCCCATCGTGGCACCGAACTCGATCACCGCGTCCGCTGCCGCGACCGCTGCTCCGGAGGCGAGGCCCGCGGTGAAGAAGGCGAGGGTCACACCGCCCGCGATCACGGCCGCGTCGATGCCGATCTGCGTCCAGAGTTTGTTGATCGCGTCGTCGATGGCATCGGCGAACTTGTCCAGCTGCTTGGCCATCTCCCGCGAGGACTTCGCCAGATCGCTCAGCCAGCCGCCGTCCTTGCCCTGCGCGTAGCGCCCCCAGAACTTGCTGAACGCCTCGATCGACTCACCGGTGTTGTGGTGGATGATCGAGGACGCGCTGCGGTGCACGGGCGCGCGGACGTCGTCCACGGCTTCGGCGAAGGTGCGCCAGGCCTTCGCCGCGTCCCGCAGTCTGTCGGGGTCGGCCTCCGGCCACCACAGGCCCAGGTCGAGAAGGATGTGGCGGGCCTTGTCCTCAACGCTCACCGGCACCGTCGCTCTGCTTGTCGGTCTTCACCTTGGTGAACATGCCGGCGATGAGTTCGTCGTTGTCCACGTGCCCGTCCGCCATGTCGACCATGGCCTCGTGAATGCTCGTCAGACCGAGCACGAGAATGCCCGTCGAGGACTCGATCGTCTTCTGCTGCGGCATGTAGAGACCGCCGAACTGGTTGCCCTGCTCGTCGTGGCCCCAGGGCTCACCGAGGCCGTCCAGGGTCTGGATGAGCGTGGTCAGCGCCCTGCTCAGATCGATGGCGCCCTGATGGAAGGCCGGTGCCGCCGCCTTGATGTCGGCGGTCTTTATGTCCAGGACCTTGCCGGGTATCTTGCCGTCGCCCATCGCTGTCCTCCCCCGGTTGGCAACTGCGGCTTCCGACCATAGGACAGACGGGTAAAGGAAGTGCCATGCCGGCCCCGCGCGTGATGGTGCCCGTCGGCTGTTCGTCTCAGGGTTCTCCTGCTGGTTGGCCGTCATAACGCTTCGGGGAGCGGGCGGGTGGCGGGCAGCGCCCGCCGGGTGCACGCACGGGGAGCCACCGGGGAGCCAACCCGCTCCCCGAACCCCTCCCATGCCACGCGACACCAACCGAACCCACCCCTCCGACCTGCGGAAACGCGATCGAAGCTGGCAGGCTCACCAACCGAACCTCATTCGGGACGAAGAGGTCGTGGGTTCAAATGCCGCCACCCCGACAGCCGAGGTACCACATCAGGGGCCTGATCCGCTTAGCGGGTCGGGCCCCTGAGTGGTTTCCGGGGTCATCTCGGGAGCAGCCCGAGGACGATCACACCCGCCCCAACAGCTTGGGGTGTGCTCCAGTGCTTCCTCCCAGCGACAGCGGGGCGGCGGATGTCCTGGGGCGCGCAGCTCTCGGCGATGCGCAGTGCCTGGTAGCCGTCGGCGAGACGGCCCCGCCGGCTGTAGGCGCGGGCGGCGTCGGCCCGCAGGGCGGCACGGCGCTCGGGGACCGGGAGGTGCCGGCGCATAAGCGGCCGGGCTACGGCCAGGGCGATTCCTGCGTCACGTGCCGCAGCTCCCGGGGCGTCCACTCGTCGGCGTTGATCCCGTCGATGCCCTCAGTGGCTTCCGAAGCTCAGGTCTCGTCCATCACCCGTCCACGACTGCCAAGTCCGCTGGAACGGCCGCCGTACCCCGTCGCCGTGGGCATCGCGGACGGGGTACGGCGCCGGTCTCCGTGAGCGGTCCGGCGTTCTCAGAGGTCCAGGAGGCGGCGTAGCCAGTCCACCTGCACGGCGCGGGCGGACCGGGACAGGGACGCTTCGGGGGCGAAGCCGGTGAAGCTGTGGAAGCCGCCGGGCCAGACGTGGAGTTCGGCGACGCTTCCGGACTGCCAGAGGCGGGTGGCGAAGCCGACGACCTCGTCGCGCAGGGTGTCGGCGGAGCCGACGTCCATGAAGGTCGGGGGAAGGCCGGTGAGGTCCTCGGCGCGGGCGGGTGCGGCGTAGGGGGAGACGTCCGGGCCGCCGCGGCGCTCGCCGAGCAGCGCTGTCCATCCCGTCTCGTTGAAGGTGCGGTCGAAGACGCCGATGCCCGCCATCTGGTAGGTGGAGGGCGTGTCGTTGCGGTCGTCGAGCATCGCGCACAGCAGCATCTGCCCGAGCGGCCGTGGTCCCCCGCGGTCACGGAGGAGAAGGCCCAGTGCGGCCGTGAGGGCGCCCCCGGCGCTCGTGCCCGCGGTGACGATCCGCTCCGGGTCGCCGCCGAGTTCCTCGGCGTGCGCCGCCGTCCACAACAGGCCGGCGTACACGTCCTCGACCGGCGCGGGGTGCGGATGCTCCGGTGCCAGCCGGTACTCCACCGACACCACGATCGCGTCCAGTTCCCTGGCCCAGGCCAGGGGCAGTTCGACGCCCACCCTGTTGTGGCCCAGGACCATGCCTCCGCCGTGGGTGTAGTAGACGACGGGACGGAGACGGCCGGCCGCCGGGGTGGCCGGGCGGCAGATCAGCAGCGAGATGTCGGGGGCGCCGTCCGGACCCGGCACCGTCCGGTCCTCCGTCTCGAAGGCACCGTCCATGCTCACGTCCATGTCGGCCGCCGTCCGCAGGGCCGGGCTCTGACGGGCCGGGACGATCTGGTCGGGGGTCAGGCCGGGCGGCATCACCTGGTTGATCGCCTCCAGTGCGACGGCGAGTTCGGGGTCGAAGGGGGGCGGCACGTACTCCATGGTTCTCCTTGCTCGTAGGCCCTTCGTCGCCCAGCACCGGCGATCAAGGGAGTTGACAGGGCCGGGCCGTCATGAGGTGATCCAGCCTCGATGATTCTCTGGGGGGAGAAGTCCTTTGCTGTACATGGCCGTAGCGCTTGCCGGTGCCGATTCGCCGGGTGAGCATCTGCAGTTGGCCGCCTTCACGGCGATGGCGGCGGGTGTCTTCATATGGCTGGGGCGGAGGCAGCGCCGCACCGGGCGCGGTCTGGCCGCTCCGAGCGAGACGATGAGGGCGGGCGACCGGCTGGTCCAGCCGCCCCCGCCGAGCCGCGGTTACCGCATCGCAGGCGGCGTGTGGATCGGCGTCGGGAGCATCTTCGTCCTGCCGGCGGTGTTCAACCTCGTGGCGGCGATCGGCCAGCTCGTCGACTGAGCCCCGGCCCAGCGAGCCTGGGCGGCGGCCAGGTGGAGGGGTGCGTCGCGGCCGGTATCCCCCGTGGGTCGCCTCCCCTGAGCAACCGTCAGGGGCGCGGTGCTCGCAGGTGGCGGCGGGCGGCCAGTTCTTCGGCGTCGACCAGGGTGAGCATGGGTTGGCCCGGGGCGCAGAGCATGGTGACGAGGAAGCGGCTCCGGGTGTCCGTGCGGTTGTTGCCGTCCTGGTAGTGGATGACGTCGCCGCCGGGCTCCCAGAAGGTCTCGCCGGCCTTGATCACCCGCTCCGGCTCGCCCTCCAGCTCGAAGAGCATCTCTCCCTCCAGCATGTAGCCGAAGGCGGGGCCCGAGTGCCGGTGCGGCGGGGTGCCGGGGTCTCCCGGAGGGAACTCGATGACGACGGTCATCACCTCCACCCCCTCGGGAACGGAGGGCGGTTGCACCGACTGGAGCACGGTGAGCGCCGTCTTCCAGGCGTCCGATCCCGGTGGGCTTCCGGTGCCGCCTGTTGCCGGGTCGTCGTTCGGCATGGTGAGGCCTCCGGGTTCAGGGTTCGCGTGGGTCCGTGTGTGTATGGAAGGGGCTGGGGTCCGGTGGTACGAGGGGGCGGGGCCGGGGTCAGGTGAGCCAGTCCCGGTAGTGGGTGGGGGCGATCCAGGCTTCGCCCTTCGGGACGAGGGCGTCTCCGGGTACGGCGGCGAACATGCCGGCGCTGTCGTCGGTGACGACCGTGCGGCCGTCCGGGCGGGCGCTCAGAGTCATCCGGCCGATCTCGTCGAGCGGGATGACGTCGGGCCCGGCGATGTCGAGGGTGCCGTTCAGCGGGGGCCCGGCCGCCACCTCGGCCACGGCCGCGGCGACCTCCTCGGCGGCGATCGGCTGGAGCGGGGTCGCGGGCAGGCGTACGGTGCCGTCCTCGTCGGTCCACGACATCACCGCGTTCATGAACTCCATGAACTGGGTGGCGCGGACGATCGAGTAGGGGATCCGGCCGGCCTTGAGGAGGTCCTCCTGCAGGGTCTTGGCCCGGTAGTACACGAGGTCCGGAATCTCGTCCACGCCGACGATCGACAGCACGACGGCGTGCCCGACCCCGGCCGCCCGGGCCGCGTCCAGGATGTTCTCCATCGAGGTGCGGAAGAACTCCGGCGAGGCGTCGTCGAAGGTCGGCGAGTTCGTCAGGTTGACGACGACATCGGCACCGGCCAGTGCTTCCGCCAGCCCCTCGCCGGTGATCACGTCCACACCTGTGGACAGCGAGTACGCCCCCACCTCGTGGCCGGCCGCCCTGAGCTTCTCCACGACCTGCGAACCGATCAGGCCGGTACCGCCGATGACTGCGATCTTCATGGGTCGCCCTTCGTCACGCGCCGGCAGGCCATGGGGCCGACGGCGGACCACACGCCCGGTGCGGGGGCCCGGGGCCCGGGGCCGACGGGATCATGCCTGCGGCGACAGGTCATGTCTCCAGCCTGCGTCGGCGCGGTCCGCGGCGCATGTGGGCCGGTGCGCCGGGCCACCGGGCCACCGGGCCACCGGTGCGCCGGGCCACCGGGCCACCGGTGCGCCGGGCCACCGGGCCACCGGGCCGCCGGTGCGCCGGGCCGCCGGGCCGCCGGGCCGCCGGTGCGCCGGTGCGCCGGGCCGCCGGGCCGCCGGTCCGCCGGTCCGCCGGTCCGCCGGTGAGTCTGCGGCGCCCGGCGGAGGCCGGGGCGCAAGGTCGCAGCGGCCGGGAGCGCCGCGTACACCCCGCAGGGTGTCAGCGGCACAGCTCCATGATCATGTCGTCGAAGTCCGGGAACTCCCGGCCGGCCCGTTCGACGATGGCGGACGGCGGCCGCCGGTGCCCGGCCGCGAAGCGTTCCGCGACCTCCGTCAGCGCGTGGTCGGGGCGCGGGGACCAGCCGGGATCGTCCGTCGT
Source organism: Streptomyces sp. NPDC090108 (assembly GCF_044747185.1). Taxonomy (NCBI): domain Bacteria; kingdom Bacillati; phylum Actinomycetota; class Actinomycetes; order Kitasatosporales; family Streptomycetaceae; genus Streptomyces; species Streptomyces sp. NPDC090108. The sequence continues at coordinate 98,703 of NZ_JBIVDQ010000010.1, read as the reverse complement.
CGCCGCTTCCCGGGGGCCGAGACCGGCCGCCAGCAGCCACAGGAAGCCGGCGAGGTCGGAGGCTATGACGCCCGTCTCCCCCTCGGAGCCGAGGAAGACCACGGGCTGTTCGGCGAGCGGGCGGTGCGGGCGTGCCGTCCAGACGGCCGCGTAACCGCCGGAGCCGTCCTGTCCGAACACCCGGAAGTCGTCGCCGGTCAGCTCCGCGTTGCCCGTCCAGGCACGGAACCAGTCCGTGGTGTCCTCGGCGGAGAGGAACGCGGGGAACGCCTCGAAGTCGACCCCGTCGCCGTCGTCGTAGTCGAACGGTACGGCCAGTGCGGCGGCGAGAGCGGGCGGGAACCGGAGATCTTCGGCGGTGTTCATGCCGGGCAGGCTAGCCATCACCGGTGACAGCGGGCAGCAGCCTCAGGAGTCCCGGTGACAGCGCGCCGCCTCAGGCGTCCCGGTAACCGTGGACAGCCTCAGGCGTCCCGGTAACCGTGGACAGCCTCAGGCGTCCCGGTGACAGCGGGCAGCCTCAGGCGTCCCAGGTCTCACCGGCGCATCAGGAGTGGTGACCTGGATCACATGATCGAGGACCGGACAACCCTTCTTCGCGGCTGTGGGTCGTCTGTGTGTACGCATTCGGTCACTCCTGTCTTGAGGTTCGCATGAAGCTTCGCCGCTCTCTGGCTCTCGCCGCCGCGACAGCCGCCATAGCTCCGGCCGTCCTGCTGACGGCGCCGGCCGCATTCGCGTCGGACGACACCACCACCGCGGCCACCGCCGGCGAGACGGCTGCGACGACCAGCGACGAGACCACGGCGGCGGCCGAGGACACCGCTCCGGCCACCGGTGAGACGACGGCGCCGGCCGCCGGCGAGACGACCTCCGCGGCCGACGACTCCAAGGCTGCGGCCGAGGGGGCGACCGAGGCGACCACGTCCGCCTCGGCCGACTCCGCCGCCTCAGCCGACGCGAGCGTCTCCGCCTCCACCTCGGCGTCCGCTTCCGCCTCCCCCTCGCTGTCGTCCAACGCGGGCGACCCGCTGGAGTGCGACGGCGACAGCGAGCCCGCGATCGACCACCACCTGCACACGACCCTCTCCGGCCTCCCCTCGAAGGTCGTGGCCGGCAGCGGCTTCCACGGCTTCAAGCTGAACGTGGCCAACAGCGGCGACCGTGCCTACAAGCGGGTCGACCTCGGCGTGTTCGCGGCGCAGCTGGACGAGGAGGACTACTTCATCGACACCAGCCACCTCACGCTGCAGTACCAGGACCCGTCCTCCGGCCAGTGGGTCGACATCTCCCTGGACGAGGGCGACGAGGCCGCCGGCTACCTCGGCTACACCGACGTCAAGGCCCACGAGTCCTTCACCGTGGACATGCGCGTGGCCGTCGACAAGTCCGCCCCGGCGGGCACCGGTTACGCCATCAGCATCGGCATGTACGCCGACGACAAGGGCGACTGCGTCCTGTCCGGCGACGACAGCTACTACGAGTTCCAGATCCTGAAGGCCGGCACCGCGCCCGGCAAGCCGAACGACTCCAGGCCGCAGGGCGGCAAGAAGCCGCTGCCGAAGCCGCAGCAGCCGTCCGGCAACACGGAGATCGAGCCGCAGGGTCACCTCGCGGAGACCGGTTCCAGCTCCGCGATGCCCGTGATCGCCCTCACCGGCGGTGCCGCCGTGGCCGTGGGTGTCGGCGCGATGTTCGTCGTGCGCCGCCGCAGGACCGCGGGTCCGGGTGCGACCGTCTGACGGCGGCTCCCCGGCGGGAGCCGGCAGCGACGGGCCCCTCGGGCCCCGGGGCCCTGAGGCCGGGGTCCCCCGGGCGCAGGGCGCCCTGACCACGAGGTCCGCGTACGGGAACGAGGTCCGCATCACCGCCGTCGAGCGGTGACGCGGGCCTCGTTCCCGTAGGCGGCGGGGCGGCAGCCGGGCGGTCCCGGGCCGGACCCGGTCAGCCCGCGGTGAGCAGCCGTCGTACGACGTGTCCGGCGGAGTCGACGCCCGAGCTGCCGCCTTCGACGAGGGCGGCCACGGCGATACGGGAGTCGTAGGCGGTCAGCCAGCCGTTGGTGTGGTCGCCCTCCTCCGCGGTGCCGGTCTTGGCGCCGACGCCCGCCAGACCGCCCAGGCGCGGGGCGGCGGTGCCGCTGGTGGCCACGTCGCTCATCATCGACCGGAGGTAGCCGGCCGTACGGGCGGAGATGGGCCGCGAGGCGGTGTCCTGGTGCTGGCCGGGGACGATGACCGGCTGCCGGAAACCGGTGTTGCGTACGGTCGCGGCCACGGACGCCATGAACAGCGGCGTGGCCGTGACCTTGCCCTGGCCGATGAACTGCGCGGCCTGGTCGCCTCCTTGGACGTTCGCCGGGATGCTCGGGTCGGTGGTGGCGACACCGCCGCCGATGGACCAGCTGCCCATGCCGAAGACGTCGACCGCCTCGTGGTTCAGCGCGGACGCGTCCCCGCCGTGCACCAGGGCGTTGAACCCGTCCTTGATGAAGGAGGTGTTGCACGACACCGTGAACGCCTGCGCCAGGGTGGAACCGTGACGGGCCCGCACCCCCGGGTCGTTGTGGAACGTCTGGCTGTTGGCCGTCACCGACTCGTCGCACGGCGCCGGACTGCCCGGCGTCAGACCCGCCTGGTCGATCAGCGCGGCCGACGTGATGATCTTCATCGTGGACCCCGGCGACTTGATGCCGTCGATCGCGATGTCCCCGTCGTCGCCCGTGTGCGCGAGGGCCAGGATGTGGCCGTTGCGCCAGTCCAGCGCGACGGTCCCGGCCGGCTTGTCCTGGAGGTGCGCGTCCTTCACCGCGGTCTCGGCCGCCGCCTGGAGACGCGCGTCGATGGTCGTCCTGACGACCGCGGGCCGGCCCTTGGAGAAGACCTTCAGCGTCTTGACGCCCCCGCCGTCGGAGTCGAGCACGGCCACGCCCTTGCCCGGGGTGCCTCCGGACGGCTCCCCGTTCCGGCCGATCGTCGTCGCGATCTCCCGCAGGGAGGGGAAGGTGGACAGGTCGGTCTTCCCGTCGCTCGCGACCGCCTTCGCCGGCGTCGCGTCGGCCGGCAGTTCTCCCCCGGAGAGGGTCTCGTCCTCGCCCAGGCCCGGATAGAGGACGGAATTGTTCCAGTGGACCGCGAGCGCCCCGTTCGTGGCCTTCACGACGGCGACCGCGCTCGGATACGTCCAGCTTCCCCCCGCGACCTCGGCGGTGACGTCGAAGGTGACCTTCGTCGCGCCCTGGGTCACCGTCGAAGGGCCCACCGGGACAACGTTGCCGAAGGAGACCTTCTTCAGCCGCAGGCCGTCCGCGTAGCCACGCAGGGCCTGCCCCGCGGCGTCGGGGACGTCGGTGTCGCTCGCCGCGCCGTCGAGGTGCCGCCGCGACCAGCTGTCCAGGAACGCCCGGGTCAGCTTGAGCGCCTCCGCGTCCGAGGGCGGCGCGCTCGACAGCCCCGGTCCGGAGAGGGGCTGGGCGCCTTGCGGCGAACCGTCGTCGGAGGTCAGGCCGTGCAGGATGTTGTAGGTACCGATCCCCCCGAGGACGAGCAGCGCGGTGCACGTACCGGCGAGGCCGATCTTCACAGCTCTGTTCATGCGCCGGATCGTATGTAAGTCCTATGTACACGCGTGCCGGCAATCTTCGGATCGTTACCGGACCGTCAGGGCTGCCTGAGGGGGCGCGTGGGGCGAGTGCGGCCAGGGCCTGCCTTCCGGATCTTGCCGGGGTCGCGGGGTCAGAGGGTCAATGTGATCGCCGCGCCGATGCCTCCCAGGCCGAGGGCGAAGGCGCCCGGGAGCCAGCCACCCCTGCCCCAGGGGAAGAAGCGGTCGAGGGCGAGCGCACCCGGCCCGATCGCGGCGATGGCCACGGCCACCACGGTGATGCAGACGCTGTACTCCACGCCGCCGTCCTGGTCCCACAGGCCGTGGGCGCCGGTGACCGTGGCCATGGCGTTGATCATCACGCCGACCAGGGCGGCGGCCGCCAGCGGGGTCAGCAGTCCCACGGCCAGTCCGAGTCCGCCCAGGAACTCGGAGCCGCCTCCGATCACCGCGAAGAGTTTCCCGGGGCGGAAGCCGAGGGCCTCGAAGCCCTTGCCGGTCGCCGTCAGGCCGGGGCCTCCGAAGAGCCCGAACAGTTTCTGCGCCCCGTGGGCCGCCATCAGCAGCCCGATCGTCAGCCGGACGAGCAGGAGGGCGCAGTCGGCGGCGGTGATCCGGGGCGTTCCGGTGCCCGACGCCACCGGTTCCCTCGGACGCTCGGTACGACGGTTCGGGATGCTCTGGTCACCCATGGGAAGCTCCGGAAGAACACCGATCAGTGGTCACCCCCAGCTCGGCCTGACGCCGAGGCACCGGCCGGCGGCGCGCCCCCGCGCAGCCTCGCGGAGCGCGGGCCACCATGCCCATCCTTTCGCGACGGTCGCGTTCGTGCACCCGGTGAGGCTCGGGGCGGGGCGGCGGGCGGGGCGGTGGACGGACCGGCCTGCGCGGCACGGCCGGCGCGGTGGGCGGACCGGCCTGTTTGGCACGGCCGCCTGCCGGATCCGGCAGGCCGGACGACCGGCGGTCGCGGGGCCGCGGCGGGTCGCGAGGGCCCGGCAGCGCGGGAGGGCCCGGGAGCGCGGGAGGGCCCGGGAGCGCGGGAGGGCCCGGGAGCGCGGGAGGGCCCGGGAGCGCGGGGCCGGTTGCCGGGAGACGTAGCCGACCCCTTCCGGCGTACGCCGAGACGGGGCTCCCCGCCGCGTGCCGGAAGGGGGTAGCCGCGTCCTCGGCGTACCCGGATCCGGGAGCGCAGGGCCCCGGCCGTCCCGAGCCGGAGGGCCGGGACGGCCGCGGTACGGAAGCGCCGCGCACGGCGAGCCGTACACGGTACGGAAGCGCCGTTCATGGCGGGCCGGAGCGGCCGGGAGGGACCACTCACGGCGGGCCGGACGCAGCACGGACGCACCGCGCACGGCGGCCCGGCGCGGTCAGAAGTTGCCGCGCGCCGCGGGCCGAGCGGTCGGCCCAGCCGTAACCCGCCCTTCGGCGCCGGGCCTTGTGCGGGAGTCCCGGTAAGCTGCCGATGATCTCTTCATAATTGCGTTCGAATCATGGGGACTTGAGAACAGGTGGCGAAGGCTGCCACAGAGAGCGAGGGAACAGCGGTGGGATTGCTTCTGGCGGATCGCTACCAGTTGGACGAGCCGCTGGGGCAGGGCGCCATGGGAGAGGTGTGGCGCGCGACGGACCAGATCCTCGACCGGCCCGTCGCGGTGAAGCTCCTGCACGCCGAGGAGGCGACGGACACCGAGCGCTTCCGGCTGGAGGCACAGACCGCCGGGCGCCTCAACCACCCCCATGTCGTGGGTGTTTACGACTTCGGCTCCCACAACGGCCAGCTCTATCTGGTGATGGAACTGATCGACGGCTGGACCCTGGCCCAGGAGCGCTCCCTGCGCGGCGCGCTGCCGCCGGACGAGGCCGCCGCCGTCGGGGCGCAGATGGCGCTCGGGCTGTCCGCCGCGCACACCCAGGGCGTGGTCCACCGGGACATCAAGCCGGCCAACGTCATGCTGTCGAACGACCGCACGGTGAAGATCACCGACTTCGGCATCGCCCGTTTCGCGGACGACTCGGCGGCCACGCTCACCGCCACCGGCAAGGTTCTCGGCACCGCCGACTACCTGGCCCCGGAGCGGGCGCTCGGACGCACCGCACTGCCGGCCTCCGACATCTACTCCCTCGGCTGCGTTCTGTACGAACTGCTCACCGGGCAGCCCCCGTTCCGCGGGGCCAACAGCCTGGCGGTGGTCCAGCAGCACGTGGACTCCACGCCGGTCGCGCCCGCCCACATACGTCCCGGGATACCGGATCAGCTGGCCGACTACGTCCTCGGCATGCTGGACAAGGACCCCGCCCGGCGCCCCACCGCCGAGCAGGCCGCCGCATGGCTCGCGACGCCCCGGTACGAGCAGCGGCAGCCCGCTCCGCACCAGGCCAGGACCGGACCCCCGGCCCCGCCCGCCCTGCCCGCCGCGACGGCTCCGAACCGCGCCCGCTCACGCACCCGCACCGCCCCCCGTGGCACCAGCGGCGGCAACGGCAGCGGAGGCACGGCCACCGGGAGCAGGGCCGCCGGGAACAGGGGCGGAACGGGAAGCCTGACCCGGTCGGGAACGGGATCCCTCGCCGGTGCCGGCAGCAGGCGTGCCACTCCCCGCCCCCGAAAGCAGACCAGCAACACCATGAAGGCCGTCCTGGGCGGCGCGGGCCTGCTGCTGTTCGCGGCGGCGGCCGCCGTCGGCGCCTCGCTGAACTCGCCCGACGAGACCCCCGCTTCCCCCTCGCCCTCCGGGTCCGCCTCGGTGAAGGGCGCACCCGCCGAGGGCACGCAGGTGAACAACACGTCCGCGACCGGCACTCCGCCGCCGGCCGCGCCGCCCGTCACCACGCCGCCCGTCACCGCGGCCCCGCCGGCCGGGAAGCCCGCCCCCGCGCCGCCCGGGGAGAAGCACAAGGGCCACGGGGGCAAGGGCAAGGACGGACGGCACTGAGCGAACCGCGTGTGCGGGCGGCGGCGCCCCCGGGGAGACGCCCCCTAGCGGGACGGGGTCAGGGGCAGCTCGTCCGTGTAGGCGTTGACCGGCTGGGGGATGCCCTGTGTCTGGTGGACGTCGAGGGCGGCCCGCGCCGACGCCGTCCCCAGGGTGCCTTCGGGGTGCCAGGTTCCGGTGACCGCGAGCCAGGTGTTGGCGGCCGGGGCCGGGGTGCCGTACACGCGGACCTTCACGGTCTGTGAGTCGGCCGCGCAGCACGTGAAGATGATCCGGGTCAGGTACCAGCCGGTGCCGTTCGCGGCGGGGGTGACGAAGCCGGTCAGCCGGACCGCGCGGCCCCTGATCGCCCGGGTGGGATCCTGCTGCACGCGTGTGGTGAAGCCCGTGAGGGTCATGGGCAGCGGCGAGTCCGCGGGCAGCGGTTCGAACCTGCCCTGCTTGACGACCGCCTTGTCGCTGGCGTGCGCCGCCGTGTAGGCGCCCAGAGCGGGCGGGGCGTAGAGGAGAAGGCTGAGCGCGGGAAGGACCAGCAGCCAGGCGACCTTGGGGGCGGCCGAGTGATCGTGTCCGTGCCCGCCACCGTGGTCGTGACCGCCGTCGTGGACGTGACCGGCGCCGGACTCCAGCCCGTGCCCGTATGCACCGTCGGACTCCGGCCCGTGGCCGTGCGCGCCGTCGGACTCCGGCCCGTGGCCGTGCCCGTCGTCGTGTCCGCACCCGTGGCCGTCCGCGCCGGCCCGGAGCCCGTGGGCGTCGGTTCCCCGCCGCGCGCGGCGTCCGTCCAGGAGGATGTTCGCCGCGCCCAGCAGCACCAGGACGGCCCCGGACGCGATCAGCAGGGGCCTGAGGCCCTCCTTGACGTAGCGCAGGTACAGGTCGGTGAAGAGGGCCGTGTGCAGGAGGCCGACACCGGTGAGGGTCAGCAGGGTCGTCTGCGCGAGGCGTCTCACAGCAGCGCTCCTCCGATCAGGACGCTCGCGGCGACCGCCACGACCGTGGTCGCGGTCGAGAAGCGCACGGCGAACGCCTTCCCGAACGTGCCCGCCTGAAGGGCGATCAGCTTCAGGTCCACCATGGGCCCGACCACCATGAACGCCAGCCGCGCGGTCGGGGAGAAGCCGGTGAGGGAGGCGGCGACGAACGCGTCGGCCTCCGAGCACACCGCGAGGAGCACGGCGAGACCGGCCAGGAAGAGCACCGAAAGCCAGGGCGATCCGGAGAAGGTGTCGAGGACGGAGCGGGGCACGGCCACGTTGAAGGTCGCGGCGGCCATGGCTCCGAGCACGAGGAAGCCCCCGGCGTGCAGGAAGTCGTGCTGGAAGCCGTGGCGGAACTCCGTCCAGCGGCTGTGCCCGGCATGGTGGCCGGTGTGCCGGGCCGCGGGCCGCAGCCACTCCTCCTTGCCGAGCCACAGCCACAGCCAGCCCATCAGCGCGGCGGTGGCGAGCGAGGCGAGCAGCCGCGCGGCGACCATGGCCGGGTTGCCGGGGAAGGCGACGGCCGTCGCGGTGAGCACGATCGGGTTGATCGCGGGGGCGGAGAGCAGGAAGGCGAAGGCGGCGGCCGGTGTCACACCCCGGCGGATGAGGCTGTTCGCGACGGGTACGGAGGCGCACTCGCAGCCGGGCAGCACCGCGCCCGCCACACCCGCCACCGGTACGGCGAGGGCGGCGCGCTTGGGCAGCACCCTGGTGAACAGGTCGGCCGGGACGAAGGCGTTGATGGCCCCGGACAGCACGGTGCCGAGCAGGAGGAAGGGCAGCGCCTGGACGGTGATGGCCAGGCAGACGGTGCGCCAGGCCTGGACGGCGGGGTGGTCGAGCCATCGGGTGCCGGCGAGGAGCAGCAACGCCACGCCGGCGGCGACGGCCAGCGCGGCGACGACGGCCGCCGGGCGTACGGGAGCGCGGCGCGCCGGCAGGCCGGTGGACACGACCGCCACTCCGTCGGTCACCTCCACCATTTCATCCGTTTTTCCCATTTTCACTCCGGATGTCGGTGTTGGGCCGACGATATGTGAGGGACGCGGTCCGGGCCGCGCGCACACGCCGTCGCGAATGGATGACGCGACCGCGCCGACCCTCGGGCGCACACCCGACCCCCCGCACCCCCGGGCGCACGCCCGACTCCCCGCACCCCCGGCGCGCCCGACTTCCCGGAGAAGACGGCACCGGACGCGCGGGAATCCGCCGGGAATGCGCGCAGCAGAACCACAGGGGACGCACACGGTCTTCCCAAACGATCGTTACCGTTGGCCGCCGTTCGATCCCGCGTGCGAACGCGGCCAGGCCCCGGCCGCAGGCGCAGCCGACTCAGGAAGACCGCAAATGGACTACTGCTCCTCGTGCCGTCGCCATCTGAACGGCGCCCTCGTGTGTCCCGGATGCGGCGCCTACGCTCCGGACATCGCCCCCGTCGCGGATCTGCGCCCCGGCCGCGCGGCGACGCGCGGCCCGGCGGCCCGGGAGCAGGCCATGCGGGACGCGGCAGCGCGGGACTTCGAGCCCTTCGGCACCCCGGCCGCCCTCACGCCGCCGTTCGCCACGCCGCACTCCCCCGCGCGGCCGACGGGCACCTCCGCTCCCGCCGCTTCCGCCCCCGGCTCCGCGGCCCCCGCCGCAGCGGCCTCCGCACCCTCGGCCGCCGCGGGCGGACCGCCGTACGACGACGGTTTCCGGGGCGGCGACGGTTTCCGGGGCGACGACAGCTTCCCGGGCCGCGATGGCTTCCCGGGCGGCGATGGCTTCCCCGGCGACGACCGTGATCCTCTCGGCGGCCCTCCCGGCGGACCGGTCGTGGGCGCTCAGGCGGAGGGCGCCCCGGCGTTCAGCCCGTCCGGTGACGTGCGGGACGCGCCCGCCGCGACGCGGGGCCGGGCCGCCCGGCGCCGGCAGCTGGCCCGCTGGAAGAAGAACAAGCGCAGGGCCGCCGTGGCGACCGCCGTGGCACTGGTCGGCGGCGGGCTCACCCTCGCCTCGATGGACCGGCAGTCCACCGACCGCACCCAGGCGGCCGCGGCTCCGGACAACCGGGGCATGGGCGGCGTGGGCGCGGAGGCCACCGCCGACGCCCTGCCCGTGTCGACCCCGCCCGGCTCCCCGCACACCTCCGGCCCCCCGCACACGCCGGCGCGGGGGAGCGGCGCCTCCCACGGACGGACCGCGCGGAGCACCCCCACCGCACAGGCGCCGCGGACCTCGCGGGCACCGGCCACGCCGGCCGCCCCCGGCCCGTCGGACACGCGCACGGACTCCGCCGCCACCCCGCTGCCCGTCCTGACTCCGTCCTCCTCGCCGCACACCTCGGCCCCCGCGGCCGCGGCCCCCTCCGGCGGTACGGCCACGGGGGCGGGCGGCGCCGCTTCGTCCGCCCCGGCGGACCAGCCGTCGGCGTCCGCCCCGGCCCCGACGGGCTCCGGGAGCGCCGGTGACGCCGGTTCGGCGACGCCCGCGACGCCGAGCGCCCCGGCGGCGACCTCTCCGGCCCACGTCTGCCTGCTCGGTCTGGTCTGCCTCAACTGACCGGCCGACCGGCTGGACCGGCTGGACGGATGACCGGCGGGACCGGCGGGACCGTCAGGTGTTCCAGGTCTCGTCGTAGGGGTCGTGCGGGACCGGTACCGGCCTGACCGAGGTGACCTTCAGGTACGGGATCGGTCCGTTGTTGACCGGGTCGTGGGTCATGCGCGGGGTGTAGGTGCCCGTGACCTCCACCCAGGCGTCCGGCCGCAGCACCGGCGGCAGCGTGCCGGTCAGGGCGATCTTGACCGGCTGGGCGTCCGCCGCACAGCAGTTGAGGGCCATGCGGACCAGGAACGGGGCACCGCCGCGGTCCAGGGCGAGGAAGCCGGTGACGCGGACGGGACGCCCGTGCAGGGAACGTCCGTGCCCGTACGCCGCCCGGGAGGCGTAGTCGACCACGCTGAGCGGCACCGGATCACCCACGGGAAACCTGTCGTACCCGTACGGCTGTTGCAGGGCCGTCCCCGTGCGCAGGGCGCTGTACGAGCCGAGGGCCGGCGGGGCGATGAGGATGAGCGCGAGCAGAGGGAGCAGCAGCAGCCACGAGATGCGGGGCTCGGGGTGGGCGTGAGTGGCCTCCGCCTCTTGGGCGTTGCCGTGTCCGTGGGTGCCGTCGTGTGCGGGGGTGGCGTCGTTTCCGTGGTCGTGCGCGGGGGTGACGTCGTGTCCGTGGCCGTGCGCGCCGGGAGCCACAGTGGCCTGCGCGGCCTCCACAGCTCCCGTGACCTCCGCGGCTTGCACGGCTTGCGCCGCTTGCGCCGCTTCCGGACCGTCCGCCTCCCGTGCCGCCCGCTCCTTCGTCCGCCCCTTCGCCCGTCCGCGTTCGTACCAGGCCGTCGCGAAGGACGCCACGATCAGCACCGCGCCCGAGGCCAGCAGCAGCGGGCGCAGGCCCTCCTTCACATAGCGCAGGCAGAGGTCGGTGGCGCCCACGTGCAGCAGGACCGCGCCGAGCAGGAACATGACCGCCGCCTGGGCCTGCCGGTTCACAGCAGCACCGTCCCGGTCAGGACCGCGCCGGTGATGGCGAGGGCGAAGGTGGCGGGAGCGAAGCGGAGCGCGAAGCCACGGCCGAAGGTGCCCGCCTGCATCGCGAAGAGCTTGAGGTCGATCATCGGGCCCACCACCAGGAACACGAGCTTGGCCGTCAGCGAGAACTGGGTCAGCGACGCGGCGACGAACGCGTCCGCCTCCGAGCAGATGGAGAGCAGGACGGCCAGCACGGCGAGGGCGAGCACGGAGACCAGGGGGTTGTCGGCCGCGGTGCGCAGCCAGGCCGCCGGGGCCACCGCCTTCAGCGTGGCCGCCGCCATGGCGCCCAGCACCAGGAAGCCGCCCGCGTGCATGGTGTCGTGCCGGACCGAGTTCCAGAACGACTCGCCCTTGGTCGCGCTCTCGTGCGCGCCGTGCGCCGGCTGACGCAGCCAGTCGGTGCGGCCGAGGCGCTGCCACAGCCACCCCATCGCGCAGGCCACCAGGAGACTCGCGAGGAACCGGCCCAGCACCATCTCCGGATCGCGGGGGAAGGCGACCGCCGTCGCGGTCAGGACGACCGGGTTGATCGCGGGGGCGGACAGCAGGAACGCGAGGGCGGCGGCCGGGGTGACCCCTCTGCGCACCAGCGCGCCCGCCACCGGGACCGACGCGCACTCGCAGCCCGGCAGCACCGCACCCGCCAGCCCGGCCACCGGGACGGCGAGCGCCGGACGGGCGGGGAGGGCACGGGCGAAGAAGGAGGGCGGCACGAACACCGCGATCGCCGCGGAGAGCAGGACGCCCAGGACGAGGAAGGGCAGTGCCTGGAGCGTCACGGCCACGAACACCGTGGTCCAGCTCTGCATCACGGGCGTTCCCAGCGCGCTGCGGATCGGCGACTGGGCGAGCACCGCGAGCATCAGGGCCGCCGTCAGCACCAGCGGCGAACTGATCCGCCGGGCCGCGCGGCCGTCCCGCGCGCCGGACGGGTGTGCCGGATCCCGGGATGTGCCGTCGGGCGGGGTTCCCGGCGGGGCGTCTTCGGTGATGGCCACGGGTGGGTACCTCCGGCTGTGTGCTCCTCCCCTCCCGTACGCGGTGACGGGCGCGGCCGTTCAGCCCGGACCTGGAACCGTCCGTCTCTTTGGGGCAGTCTTTTCCCTCGTGGTGAGCGTTCCTTCTCAAGGCGGCCCCGGTGACACGTCCGGACACATGGTGGTGTGCGGGGACGACGGGCTCGCGCACCGGCTCGCGGCCGAACTGCGCGGTGTCTACCGCGAACGGGTCGTCCTCGTCGTACCGCCCGACGCGGGTACCGCCCGGCCGGTGGTCGGACGGGCCCGGTCCGCGTCCGCGACGCTGTTCGACCGGATGGTCAGCGCCACCGTCAACTGGGGCGGCGGCAACGGCGGCACGCACACCGGCCCGCCCGCAGGCGGTGCGAACGGACCCGGCGGGAGCGGTGGCGGCGGAAGCGGCGCCGCCGGTACGGGCGGGCAGCCCGTCTCCGGGGACTCGGTGCTGGAGGCCTCCGGTGCCACCGAGGCCGTGCTCGCCGAGGCCGGCGTGGAACGGGCCGCCGCGCTGGCCCTCGTGTACGACGACGACGAGACCAACATCCGCGCCGCGCTGACCGCCCGCCGCCTCAACCCCCGGATCCGCCTCGTCCTGCGGCTCTACAACCGGCGGTTGGGGCAGCACATCGAGGAACTCCTCGACCAGGCCGCCGCGCTGGCCGCCGGCGACGACGGGAGCGGGGGCACCGACGCGTCGACGACCGTCCTGTCCGACGCCGACACCGCCGCGCCCGCGCTCGCCGCCACGGCCGTCGCCGGCACCGGCAAGGTCGTGCAGACCGACGGGTTGCTGCTGCGGGCCGTGGAGCGGACCCCGTCGGTCGACGGGACGCCCCCCGATCCCGGCCTGTGCACGCTGGCCCTGCTCTCCGCCGCCGACGGCAACGGGGAGCAGGTGCCCCGGCTGCTCCCCGACGACGAGGAGGTACGGCGGGGCGGCGCACGGGGCCGCGTGGTGCTGGAACAGGTGTCCGCCGCGGAGAGGACGCCGGCCGCGGCGGGCGGGCGCGGGGGCGGTGTGCCGCCGCTCGCCTCGCTGTTCTCGCGGCGGCTGCGGTGGTCGCTGGCCGGGCTGGTGGGGTGCGTGTGCGCGCTCGCCGTGGCCCTGCAACTGGTGACCGGCATCCACCCGTTGAGCGCCTTCTATCTGACGCTGCTCGACATGTTCGCGATCGACGACCCCGCGATCGGGCAGCCCCTCGGCCGCCAGATCCTGCAACTGCTCTCCGGGCTGATGGGGTTGCTGCTGCTGCCTGTGCTGCTGGCGGCGGCCCTGGAGGCGCTGGGGACGTTCCGGACCAGCTCCGCGCTGCGCAAGCCGCCCCGGGGTCTGGGCGGGCACGTGGTGCTGCTGGGCCTGGGCAAGATCGGCACCCGGGTGCTGACCCGGCTGCGGGAGCTGCACATCCCGGTGGTGTGCGTGGAGTCCGACCCGGAGGCGCGAGGTCTCGCGACCGCCCGGCGGCTGCGGGTGCCGGTGGTGCTCGGCGATGTCACCCAGGAAGGGGTGCTGGAGGCCGCGAAGATCCACCGGGCGCACGCGCTGCTGGCCGTGACCAGCTCGGACACGACCAACCTGGAGACCGTGCTGTACGCGCGCTCGGTGCGGCCCGAGCTGCGGGTGGTGCTGCGGCTGTACGACGACGACTTCGCCACCGCGGTGTACCGGACGCTGCGGGCCGCCCACCCGCTGGCCTCCACCCGGAGCCGGAGCGTGTCGTATCTGTCCGCGCCCGCGTTCGCCGGGGCGATGCTGGGGCGGCGCATCCTGGGCGCCTTCCCCGTGGAACGGCGGGTGCTGCTGTTCGCCTCGGTCCCGGTGGCCGGACATCCGGAGCTGGAGGGGCGGCCGCTGGCCGGGGCGTTCCGGGCGGGGGCGTTCCGGGTGCTGGCGCTGGAAGGGTGCGCCGACGTCCGGGGCGACTACGTGCTGCGCGCCGGTGACCGGGTCGTCGTCGCCGCGACCCGCCGCGGGCTGGCCGAACTCGGCTGACCGCCCACCGGCACGGCACCACCGCCACCGGCCCACCGGAGCCGCCGTCAGCGTGCCCGGGGGGCGCCGGGCCCGCTGACGGCCGCGGGGGTGGCTACGCGCCGCCGCCCAGGTGCCGCTGCGCGAAGTCGATCTCCAGACCGACCTGCTTGATCCGCTCGTCCACCACCAGGGAGCCGTGGCCCGCGTCGTAGCGGTACACCTCGTGGGGCGCGCCGCGCGACTCCAGGCGCTCGATGTAGTTGTCGATCTGGCGGATGGGGCAGCGCGGATCGTTGACCCCCGCCGAGATGTAGACCGGGGCCTTGACCTGGTCGACGTAGGTCAGCGGGGAGGAGGCCTCGAACCGCTCGGGGACCTCCTCGGGCGTCCCGCCGAGCAGGGTGCGGTCCATGGCCTTCAGGGCCTCCATCTCGTCGTGGTACGCCGTGACGTAGTCCGCGACGGGAACGACCGCGATGCCCACGGCCCACGCCTCGGGCTGGGTGCCGATGCCGAGGAGGGTCAGGTAGCCGCCCCAGGAACCGCCGGTGAGGACGAGCCGCTCGGGGTCGGCGAGACCGGACTCCACCGCCCACGCCCGGACCGCGGCGACGTCCTCCAGCTCGATCAGGCCCACCCGGTGCTTCAGGGCGTCGGTCCACGCGCGGCCGTACCCCGTGGAACCCCGGTAGTTGACGCGGACGACCGCGTAGCCGTGGTCCACCCAGGCGGCCGGCCCCGCGGCGAAGGAGTCGCTGTCGTGCCAGGTCGGACCGCCGTGCAGGTCGAAGACGGTGGGCAGCGGGCCGGTGGCGCCGGCCGGCTTCTGGACGAGGGCGTGGATGCGGCCGCCGGGTCCCTCGACCCACACGTCCTCCACGGCCACCGACGGCGGGCTCTTCATGCCGGGCGGGTCCAGCACGACCGCGCCGGAGGTCGAGCGGACGACCGGCGGCTCGGCGGCCGACGACCACAGGTACTCGACGCTGCCGTCGGGCCGGGCCGTCGCCCCGGAGACCGTGCCGGGCGGCGTGGGGACGCGGGTCAGGGCGCCGGTGGCCAGGTCGTAGCGGAACAGCTCGCTGCGGGCCTCGTGGCTGTGGGCGATGAGCAGGCTTCCGGCGTCGGGGAACCACTCGGCGCTGATGTCGCCGGGCAGGTCGAGGACCAGGTCGGTCTGCTCACCGGTGGCCACGTCCCACACCAGGGGCTCCCAGCGGCCCCGGCGCTGGTGGCCGATGAGCAGCCGGGTGTCGCCGTCGACGGGGGCGAAGCCGAGCACCTCGAGCCCCAGCTCCTCGGTGCCGCCCGCGGTGTCGTCCAGCTCGGCGACCGTCGTGCCGTCCGGGCGCAGCACGCGCAGGGCCGCGTGCATGGCGTCGCCGTGCTCGGTGTGCTCGATCGCGATCAGCGAACCGTCGTGGGAGAGGTCGCCGACGCCCGCCGATTCGCGGTGCCGGTAGATCTCCGCCGTGTCCTCGCCGGCGCGCGCGAGGTGGATCGTCGTACCGTCCTCGTTCGTGGAGCGGCCGACCACCGCGGTGCGGCCGTCACGGCCGAGGGCGAGGCCGGCCGGGTAGGACGGCTCCAGGCCGGGCACGGCCGTCTCGTCCGCCCCGCCGCCGAAGGGCTGGCGGCGCCATACGCCGAACTCGTCGCCGTCCTTGTCGTCGAACCACCAGATCCACGCCCCGTCCGGGGCGAGCACGCCGTCGGTCGTGCCGTTGGCCCGCCGCGTCGCCTGCCGCTGCTCGCCGGTCGCGCGGTCCCAGGCGTACAGCTCGTACGTGCCCGTCGCGTTCGACACGAACAGCGAACGGTCCGGCGCGTCCTCGGCCCAGTCCGGC
Source organism: Streptomyces sp. NPDC090108 (assembly GCF_044747185.1). Taxonomy (NCBI): domain Bacteria; kingdom Bacillati; phylum Actinomycetota; class Actinomycetes; order Kitasatosporales; family Streptomycetaceae; genus Streptomyces; species Streptomyces sp. NPDC090108. The sequence continues at coordinate 82,767 of NZ_JBIVDQ010000010.1, read as the reverse complement.
AGGGAGACCCGCGGCGCCCGGAAGCGCTTCTCCCAGTCGGGCATGCCCTGCGTGTCCGACGCGTCCTGCGGACCCGGCACATCCGGCGTCCTGCTCTCACTCTTGGCCCCAGTCATGAGCCCATAGTGCCTGGCCCCGCCCACAATCCGCTGGCCGCTGTACCCAGCCTGTGGATAACTTCCCGGCTCCGGACACCTTCTCCGCACACACGTCCACACCCCCGCCCCTCCGCGCGCCCGCCCACCGCCCGCAGCCGGACCGCGACCGGCCGATCTCACCCCCGGGCCGGGGCCGCGCCGCGGGCGCCGTACCGTTGTGGCGTGTACCGGTTTCTGCTGACACCCCGCTGGTGGGGCATCAACGTCTTCGTGCTGCTCGCCATCCCGTTCTGCGTCTTCATGGGGTCGTGGCAGCTGAGCCGGTTCGAGGGGCGGGTGCACGACCAGCGCGAGGCGACCGAGCAGGCCGCCTCCGACCGGCACGAGACCGCCCGGCCCCTGGCGCGGATGCTGCCCGTCGACAAGCGGACCTCGGGACGGCGGGTCACCGCCACCGGCCGCTACGGCAAGCAGCTCCTGGTGCCCGGCAGGCAGCTGGACGACAGAAGCGGCTTCTACGTGCTGACGCTGCTGCGCACCCCCTCCGGCAGCTCCCTGCCCGTCGTGCGCGGCTGGCTGCCGGGCGACGCGGATCCGGCGAAGGCGCCCGCCGCGCCGCGTGGCGAGGTCACGGTCACCGGAGCGCTCCAGGCGCCCGAGACCCCGGGCGACAACGGGGTCAGCGCCCAGGGCGGGCTGCCCGCCGGGCAGACGGCGGCGATCAGCACGGGCTCGCTGGTCAACCTGGTGCCCGACCGGCTGTACGCCGCCTGGATCACCCTCGACCGCGCCGACTCGGGCATGAAGGCGGTGCCCGCGACGGCACCGGACGGCACCGGGCTGGACCTCAAGGCGTTCCAGAACCTCGGCTACACCGGTGAGTGGTTCGTCTTCGCGGGCTTCACGGTGTTCATGTGGTTCCGGCTGCTGCGCCGCGAGGTGGAGTTCGCCCGCGACGCGGCCCTCGGCCTGGCGCCCGAGCAGGAGCAGCAGGGGCCCGAGCAGCGGGAGCAGGAGCAGCAGGGGCGGGCGGAGGAGCCGGAGAGCACCTCCGCCCCGGCCGGCACCTGAGGTCCGGTCCGGACCCCGGCGGCAGAGGCGGGGCGGGGGCGGGAGGCCGGAACGCCTGCCGCCCCCGCCCCGCCCGGAAGCCGTGCCGCGAGGTCTACGCCCCGTTCCCCGAGGGCAGCACGCCCGTGAAGTACACCGTTCCGGCGCACGCGTTCGGCACCGTCACCGATGACGTCGGCGTTCCCGTCTCCCCGGTGAAGGTGATCAGGACGCTGCCGTCGGCCATGCCGTCCGCGGCGACGAGCTGCGTGGTGGGGGCCGCCGCCGCACCGCCGGCGTCCGTGGTTCCGGTCGCGCTCGCGTCCTGGCTGGCGGTCGGGTCGGGCGAGGGAACGCCCGTGTCGCCACCACCGCCGGTGCTGCTGCTGCCGCCGCCGATGACGGGGCAGGTCTCCGACGGGACGAAGGCGGCCTTCTCCTCGTAGGCGTCGCCGGGCTGGAGCACCAGCGTGGCCGCCTCCAGCGAGGGGTCGGGCAGCCCGGTCGCCGCGTCACCGGAGACATGCCGCGCGGAGGCGAGCTTGCTCGGGTCGGCCGCGCCCTGGGCCGCGGCGGTCACCGTGACCCCGCCGCTGACGGTGCAGGCGGTGCCGGAGATGTTGGAGACGCGGAAGGCCGCGTAGGTCTGGCTGCCCATGCTCGCGTCGCTGGTGCCGGTGACGGACAGCTGGGCCGTCGTGCACAGCGGGGCGTTCACGGACGCGGTGGCGGACGGGTCCGTGGCGCCGGGCGAGCTGTCGCCGGTGCCGCCGGACCTGCCCGGCTTCTCGTGCTTGTCACCGCTCTTGCCGTGCGCGGGCGGCTTGCCGTGGGAGTCGGTGACGCCGCCGGAGTCGCCGGAGTGGCTCTTCCCCTTGCCGGTGCCGCTCCGGGCGTCGGACGACTGGCCCGCCATCGCGGTGTTCGGGTCCAGGGTGCCGGAGTTCGAGACGTGGATGAGCGCGGGGATCGCGGTGCCGAAGAACAGGGCCGCCGCCGCCATGCCGACCAGCGCCTGACGCTTGCGGGCCCGCCGTGCGGGTACGGCCCGGCGCAGATGGTCCAGCGTGCCGTCGCGCGGTTCCATGCCGTCGACCGCAGAGTGCAGCAGCCGGCGCAGGTCCGGCTCCTCGTCCGGGTCGAAGCCGCCGGGGCCGGTGCCGCCGGGGCCGCCCAGGTCCGGGCCGAACCCGCCGAGTTCCGCGAAGAGCCTGTCCCGGCCCGAAGCGAACTCCCCGCCGGCGGAAGGCGACTGACCACGGCCGGAGACGAACGCATCGAGGCCGGAGGCCGGCTTGTCACCGTCGGAGCCCGACTCGCCTTGTGCGGACGGCGCTTCCTCGCGGCCGGAGACGGACTTCTCACGCCCGGAGGCCGACCCGCCCGGTGCCGACCCGTCCGGGGCCGACTCGCCCGGTGCTGACTCGGCGGAGGCCGACTCGCCGGAGGCCGAGGCCTCGTCTGCGGTGTCCGAGGCCGGGTCTGCGGCACCGTCGGACGACGCGCCCTGTGCGGGCGCCGTGTCCTCGCGGTCCGAGGGGCGGCCGTCGGAGCCGCGGTCGCGCTCCTCGGGACCGGAGGAGAGCTTCTCCGGGCCCTGTTCGGTCCTGTCGCGGTCCGGGCCGGGCCCCTCGGGGCCCTTCTCGTCGGGGCCGTGGTTCACAGTTCCGTTCCCAGCGTGCGGTGGGGTGTGCTCTTGCCCGGGCGACTTCGTCGGCTCGTGCCAGGCATAGGGCTCGTGGCGTTCGTGGGAAAGGCGTTCATGCGAATCGCCCCCTTCCGATTTGTCGCTCATGTGTGGGCCCCCATGGCCACACGCAGGGCGGCGATGCCTCGCGAGCCGTACGCCTTCACCGAGCCCAGCGATATCCCGAGCGTCTCCGCGACCTGCGCCTCGGTCATGTCCGCGAAATAGCGGAGCACGAGGACCTCGCGCTGCCGGCGCTGCAGCCCCTTCATCGCCTTGATGAGGGAGTCGCGCTCCAGCAGGTCGTAGGCGCCCTCCTCCGCGCTCGCCATGTCGGGCATCGGCTTGGAGAGCAGCTTCAGGCCGATGATGCGCCGGCGCAGGGCGGAGCGGGACAGGTTGACGACCGTCTGCCGGAGATAGGCGAGGGTCTTCTCCGGGTCACGGACGCGCTTGCGCGCCGAGTGGACCCGGATGAAGGCTTCCTGGACGACGTCCTCGCAGGAGGCGGTGTCGTCGAGGAGCAGGGCGGCGAGACCCAGCAGCGAGCGGTAGTGCGCGCGGTAGGTCTCGGTGAGATGGTCGACGGTGGTGCCGGCGACCGCGGTGGTCGCGGCCTCCTCGGCTCCGTCGCGCTGACTGGGGATGCGGGCGGGCCGCGCTGCGGGCATCGGCGCGATCACCGGCATGCCGCCGGGCGTGCCGGACATCCGCGACCGGCGTGCCGCGCGGGGCGGCCGCAAGGGCACCATGCCGTGGTGCGCTGGGGATACCCCCTGCTCGAAGAGCATGGGGGCGAGTTCGAGTACCTCTGCCACGCCTGTTTGACACGTCCGACCCCCAGAGGGTTGTACGTGCCGGGCATCACACCTGCGACAACCGACGATGCCTCAAATGCCGTCATGGGCCCCGCTCTTCCCCTATGTCCCTAAGTGAACGGGCGCCCCCACGCCCCCGGCCACGGCGTCTCGCGGCAGGACTTCACGCCCCGAACCCCGCAAGGGTGTCCGCAAAGACGCTCCCCGCCCTGCACGCGGTTGCGAGGGGCGGGGAGGAAAATCCTCTGCTGCCGTGGAGCCGGGTACAAGTGGTTTTGATCATGGTTCCGGCCACAGTTCTTAAAAGAATCCTACAAACGTCTTACACAGGAGGGGCACAACCGCCTGTGATCTCCGTCGCGACCAGCTCGGCGATCTGGGCGGTGTTGAGGGCGGCGCCCTTGCGCAGGTTGTCGCCGCAGACGAAGAGTTCGAGCGCGGTCGGGTCGTCCAGGGCCCGGCGCACCCGGCCGACCCAGGTGGGGTCGGTGCCCACCACGTCGGCGGGGGTGGGGAACTCACCGGCCGCCGGGTCGTCGCACAGGACGACGCCGGGCGCGGTGGCGAGGATCTCGCGGGCGCCGTCGACGGTGACCTCGCCCTGGAAACGGGCGTGGACGGTCAGCGAGTGGGTGGTGACCACGGGGACCCGCACACAGGTCACGGCGACGGGCAGCGCGGGCAGTCCGAGGATCTTGCGGGACTCGTCCCGCACCTTCATCTCCTCCGACGACCAGCCGTCCTCCCGGAGCGATCCGGCCCAGGGGACGACGTTGAGGGCGACGGGATCGGGGAAGGGCCCGGTGTTCTCCCCCACGGCCCGGCGCACGTCACCGGGGCTGGTGCCCAGTTCGGTGCCGGCCACCAGGGACAGCTGGGCCCGCAGCGCCTCCACGCCCGCCCGCCCGGCCCCGCTCACCGCCTGGTACGACGACACCACCAGCTCGCGCAGCCCGAACTCGGCGTGCAGCGCGCCGAGGGCGACGATCATCGACAGGGTCGTGCAGTTGGGGTTGGCGACGATCCCGCGCGGACGGACGCGCACCCTGTGCGCGTTGACCTCGGGGACGACGAGCGGGACGTCCGGATCCATGCGGAAGGCGGCCGAGTTGTCGACCACGACCGCGCCGCGGGAGACGGCGACCGGCGCCCACTCGGCGGCGACCTCGTCGGGGACGTCGAACATCGCGACGTCGACCCCGTCGAAGGCCTCCGCGGTCAGCGCGATGACCTCGGCCTCCTCCCCGCGCACGGCCAGCTTGCGGCCGGCGGAGCGGGGCGAGGCGATGAGGCGGATCTCGCCCCAGACGTCGGCCCGTTGGGACAGGATCTGGAGCATGACCGCGCCGACGGCCCCGGTCGCTCCCACGACCGCGAGCGTCGGCCTGCCGGTCGGTGCCATCAGCGGCCGGTGCCTCCGTAGACCACGGCCTCGTCGGTGTCCGAGTCCAGCCCGAAGGCGGTGTGCACGGCGCGCACGGCCTCCGGCACGTCGTCGGCGCGGGTGACGACCGAGATGCGGATCTCGGAGGTCGAGATCAGCTCGATGTTCACACCGGCGTTGCTGAGCGCCTCGAAGAAGGCGGCGGTGACGCCCGGGTTGGTCTTCATGCCGGCGCCGACGAGGGAGATCTTGCCGATCTGGTCGTCGTAGCGCAGCGACTCGAAGCCGATGCCGCCGCGGTTCTTCTCCAGGGCGTCGATGGCCTTGCGGCCCTCGGTCTTCGGGAGGGTGAAGGAGATGTCCGTCAGGCCCGTGGAGGCGGCGGACACGTTCTGCACGACCATGTCGATGTTGATCTGCGCGTCGGCGATGGCGCGGAAGATCGCGGCGGCCTCGCCCGGCTTGTCCGGCACACCGACGACCGTGATCTTGGCCTCGGAGGTGTCGTGCGCGACACCGGAGATGATGGCCTGCTCCACCTGCTTTTCCCCTCGCTGAATGGGCTCGCTGCTGACCCACGTGCCCTGCAGCCCGCTGAAGGAGGAGCGTACGTGGATCGGGATGTTGTACCGGCGCGCGTACTCCACACAGCGGTGGAGCAGCACCTTGGAGCCGGAGGCGGCCAGCTCCAGCATGTCCTCGAAGGAGATCCAGTCGATCTTCTTCGCCTTCTTCACCACGCGCGGGTCGGCGGTGAACACGCCGTCGACGTCGGTGTAGATCTCGCAGACCTCGGCGTCGAGCGCGGCGGCGAGGGCCACGGCCGTGGTGTCGGACCCACCGCGCCCCAGCGTGGTGATGTCCTTCTTGTCGGCGCTGACGCCCTGGAAACCGGCGACGATGGCGATGTTGCCCTCGTCGAGCGCGGTGCGGATGCGACCGGGCGTGACGTCGATGATCCGGGCTTTGTTGTGGACCGAGTCGGTGATGACGCCTGCCTGGCTGCCGGTGAACGACTGCGCCTCGTGGCCCAGGTTTTTGATCGCCATGGCCAGCAGGGCCATGGAGATACGCTCTCCGGCGGTCAGCAGCATGTCGAACTCCCGTCCGGCAGGCATCGGAGACACCTGCTCGGCGAGATCGATCAGCTCATCCGTCGTGTCGCCCATCGCGGAGACCACGACAACCACCTGGTTGCCGTTCTTCTTGGCTTCCACGATCCGCTTGGCGACGCGCTTGATGCCCTCGGCATCGGCTACGGAGGAGCCTCCGTACTTCTGCACGACAAGGCCCACGTGCGCTCCTCGCTCGGTTCGTTTGTGTCGGCTCAGTCTATCGAGCGTCCGAATTCCGCAGCCCTGCTCCCGCATGGTGAGACCCCGGACGCCCGACCCGAACCTGCCCAGCGCGCGCCCCCGCACGCGGAAAGTGCCCTGGCTCACAGCACCGGCGACGGCCTGCCCGCCCGCCACCGGCACCCGCGCCGGTCAGCTCGCCCGCCGGCCGTGGAGCTCCGTGACGCCGTCGCCGAGCGCCGCGCCCATGGTGTCCTCCTCCGCCGCGCCCGCGGTGTCCTCCTCCGCGGCGACCACGGCGTAGGTCCGCAGCAGGAAGCGGCGCAGGACGGCGGTGTCGAAGCGCAGGGCCGCCGTGCCGTGCGGGGTGCGCAGCTCCACGAGCGTGCCGTCGGGGCCGTACGGCCGTACCCGGACGGCGCCCGGCCCGGCCGGCGCGGTCAGCCCCCGCGCGATCAGCTCCCGGGCGAACGTCCACGACGTGACCTCGCCGTCGGCCGTGACATGGGCCGGGAAGTCGATGTGCGCGGCGAGCGGGTCGCCGGCCGTGTAGCGCAGGGTCAGCGGGATGGACCGCCCACGGCCCGCCGCGGTGATCAGGCTGGCGCCGACGGGCTGCTCCAGGGTGAGGTGGGGGACGCTGGGGACGTGCATGAGCGGGCTCCGAATCAGGAAAGGCGCCGGCCGGGGCTGCGGCCGTCAAGCGGTGAGAGGGCGGTACTGCCCACTCGTCGCGCCCTTCCCGCCCTTCGGGTGGTGTGATCCGGGTCACACCGCACGGGAAGGCGCCGCTGCCTCGCCGTACGTCCGCCGTACGTCCCCGCGGAGGTCCTACTGCTTCGCCGGACGCATGCCCAGCGGCCCGCAGATCTCCTCCGCCATGACGCGTCCCGCCTCGGCCTCCAGGTTCTCGTCACCCACCTCCTGGTCGGTGTCGAGGCCGTCCAGCTCCTCCAGGGGCTGGTTCAGGCGGACGTGGATGAGCACCGACTGCAGGGCGCGCAGCACGGCCGAGGCGGTCGGCCCCCAGTTGGAGAAGTAGGAGAACTGCCACCACCACAGGGCCTCCACGGTGCGGCCCGCGCGGTAGTGGGCCATGCCGTGGCGCAGGTCGGTGATGACGTCCGCCAGGTCGTCGGAGATCCGGGCCGGCACCGGGGCCTTGCGGGGCTCGTAGGGGTCGAAGACCTCGGAGTAGACGTCGATCGGCTCCAGCAGGCGCACCAGGTTCTCGCGCAGCTCGTCCACGTCCCCCTCGGGACCCAGGTCGGGCTCGTAGCGCTCGTCGGGCACGATGTCCTCGTGCGCGCCGAGGCGACCGCCGGCCAGCAGCAGCTGGGAGACCTCCAGGAGCAGGAAGGGCACGGTCGAGCCGGGCTCGTCGCCCTTCGCCACCTCGGTCACCGCGACCAGGAAACTCTCGATCTGGTCGGCGATCTGGACCGCGAAGTCGTCCGGGTTCCGCGACGTGGCGTGCAGCGTGGCGTCAGACATCTAGGAGTCGTCTCCCCTCGAAGGCGCGGCCGAGGGTGACCTCGTCCGCGTATTCCAGGTCGCCACCCACCGGGAGGCCGCTGGCCAGGCGGGTGACCTTCAGGCCCATGGGCTTGATCATGCGGGCGAGGTACGTCGCCGTCGCCTCGCCCTCCAGGTTGGGGTCCGTGGCCAGGATCAGCTCGGTGACCGCGCCGTCGGCGAGCCGGGCCAGCAGCTCCCTGATCCGCAGGTCGTCCGGGCCCACGCCCTCGATCGGGCTGATCGCGCCGCCCAGCACGTGGTAGCGGCCCCGGAACTCACGGGTGCGCTCGATCGCCACGACGTCCTTGGGCTCCTCGACCACGCAGATGACCGTCGGGTCGCGGCGCGGGTCGCGGCAGATGTTGCACAGCTCCTCCTGCGCCACGTTGCCGCAGGCCGCGCAGAAGCGGACCTTCGCCTTGACCTCCATGAGGGCCTGCGCGAGCCGCCTCACGTCCGTCGGCTCCGCCTGCAGGATGTGGAAGGCGATCCGCTGCGCGCTCTTGGGACCGACGCCGGGCAGCCGTCCCAGCTCGTCGATGAGGTCCTGAACAACGCCTTCGTACAACGGACTGCCCTTCCTGGAGACCTTTCGGTACGTACGGTAGTCGGCTGCCGCCTCTCCTAGGAAGGCGGTCGGAGTGTCCCGCGCGCGGCGGACACGCGAACGGTCAGAACGGCAGGCCGGGGATGCCGCCGCCGCCCAGGCCCTGCGCCAGCGGGCCGAGCTTCTGCTGCTGGAGCGCCTGCGCGTTCTCGTTGGCCGCGTGCACGGCCGCCACGATCAGGTCGGCGAGGGTCTCGGTGTCCTCCGGGTCCACCGCCTTCGGGTCGATCTTCAGCGCGCGCAGCTCGCCGGCGCCGGTCACGGTGGCCTTCACCAGGCCGCCGCCCGCCTGACCGCCGACCTCGGTCTCCGCCAGTTCCTCCTGCGCCCGCTGGAGTTCCTGCTGCATCTTCTGGGCCTGCTGGAGCAACTGCTGCATGTTGGGCTGGCCACCACCGGGAATCACGATCAGCTCCTGGTTCTTCGTGTGCTCTGTCGCTCCGGGCTCGCCGGACGCCCGGAGGCGCTCGGTCCGCTCGGGGCGCGCCGGGCGCCGGATACCCGGGCGCTCGGGGTCGCTTCCTCGCTGTGCACGAGCCTACGTGGTCTGCGCGGCCATCGCCCCGCCACTCTTTCGAGTGAGAACGTCGACAGCCCTATACCTGATCAAGGCCCACTTCCGGGCGGAAAAGTCGGGAAAGCTACCTCTTCGCCACCCATTGGGAGGTAGGAAGGGTGCCGCACGCCTGCCGCGGAATGTCACGCTATGTGACCGTCTCGTGGTGACCGGTTCGCGTCAGCACCGTGTCCCGTGCCGTGCGCGCCCCGTGCCGTGTCCGTCCGGTGGCGTGCCCGTGCCGAGTTCGGCGTCGTGGTTCATGAGTTCGGTGTCGTGTTCACAAGGGAGTGCCTGGTGGGTCAGCCGGAGATGCAGCCCGAGGGTCCGCCTCAGGACGGGTGCGGCGAGGGGGCGGCCGGACTGCGGCCGGGCGATCTGACCGGGCGGGAGTTGCCGCTCGGCGACTGGGGCGAGCCCGCCGAACGGCTGGACGAGCTGTACCGCTGGGTGGAGAGCGGCGCGCTGCGGACGGCGTCCTGGTACCTCGCGGACCGTGTCTGGAAGCGGCGCGGGGCGCGGGCGCTGCGGGCCGGCGCGGCGGCCGGCGCGGTCTGCGGGGCCGCGCTGCCGCTGCTGGACCTCACCGGGGTGGCCGGCGGGGCCGCGCCCTGGGGATACCTGGCCCTGATGCTGGCGGTGGCGTGCCTCGCGGTCGACCGCTTCTTCGGGGTCACCTCGGGCTGGATAAGGGACATGGCCACGGCTCAGGCCGTGCAGCGGCGGTTGCAGGCGCTGCAGTTCGACTGGGCGTCGGAGAGCGTCCGGGAGGTGCTGGGTCCGGCCGAGGGCACCGCGAGCGAGGCGACCGAGCGGTGCCTCGGGGTGCTGCGGCGCTTCTCCGAGGACATCACCGAACTGGTCCGGCTGGAGACGGCCGACTGGATGGTGGAGTTCCGCACGGGGTGCGCCCCGCTGGGCATGCAGGCGGCGGTGTCGGCGGGGGGACGCGCGGAGTCCGCGGGCCCGGCGGGCCGCGCCCCGCTGTCCCCGCCCCACGGCACCCGTCCGAACATGCCGCGCCAGCGTCCGCCGGAGCCCCGGTAGCCACCCCTGCGGGGCGCCGGCCGGGCTCACCTCTTGCCGTACGTCAGGCTCACCTCTTGCTGTACGTCAGGCTCTCCCCGCCGGTCGTCCGCGCCCGCCGGAGCCTGCCGTCCGCCTGGAGCGTGACCTCGGTGGCGGCTCCCGGGGTGCAGGAGGAGGCGGGGGCGCCGGAGACGACGGTCGACGGCCCCATCTCCAACGGGCCGTCGCCCTGCGGTTGTTCGGCGAGCCTGGCCTCGAACACGCAGTGGTAGGAACCGCCGCCCTCGGTGGGCCCGTCGGCGACGAGCCGGAGCACCGCGTCCCCGGCCTTCCCCTGGCCGATGGTCAGCGTGCGCGTGCTGGTGCCGCTGTCGCCGTCGATCGTGGTCTCCCAGGTGCCGAGATAACCGGCCGGGACCGCTCCGCCGGTCGACGGGGACGGGGATCCGGAGGGAGAGCCGGACGGAGAGCCTGAGGCGCCGGGGGCGGCCGGGGCGGACGCCTCGGACGTCGTCGCCGGCGCACTCGCGGAACCGCCGCCCGCGGGGCCCGCTCCGCGCCTGCCCGTGCCCTCGCTCCCCTGGCTCAGCAGCGCGTAGACGGAGCCTCCGGCCCCCAGCGCCACGACCAGGGCGATCACGATGAGCAGCACGGTGGACCGCCCGTCGCCCCGCTCCCCGGCTTCCGGGGGCGGCGGCCCGTACGACGGCACGGTCCGGGGCTCCGCGCCGGGCGGCGGGCCGTACCCCGCCGGGACCGGGCCCTGCGGATGCTGCTGCGGAAAGCCGTGGCCGGGCTCCCCGCCGGGTGCCACGGTCCGCCCGTCGCCCCAGGCGGGCGCGTACGCGGTGGTCCCGCCGCCCCCGTCGGCCACGGCGGTGTGCTCCGCCCCGGCCGTGCCGCCGCCGGACGTGGCCGGCCCACCTGGACCTCCGGTGCCGTCCGGGCCGCCCGCCGCCGGCGCCGGGGCCGTCACCGGCGGCGCGGACGGCGGAGCCGAACCCGCGCCCCCACCGGAACCCACGGCCGTACCGGCACCCGCGATCACGCCGAAGTCCCCACCGGAACCGGCCCCCGCGACCGCACCGGAGCCGGACCCCGCACCCCCACCGGAACCCACGGCCGTACCGGCACCCGCGATCGCACCGAAGTCCCCACCGGAACCGGACCCCGCGGCCGAACCGAAGCCCCCACCCGAACCGGACCCCGCACCCCCACCGGCCCCCGCGCCCGCGATCGCACCGAAGTCCCCACCGGAACCGGACCCCGCGGCCGAACCGAAGTCCGCACCGGAGCCGGACCCGGCAACCCCACCGGACCCCGCACCCGAGATCGCACCGAAGTCCGCACCGGAACCGGACCCCGCACCCCCACCGGACCCCGAGCCCGCGGCCGAACCGAGGTCTCCGCCGGGACCGGGGCCCGGGGCCGCGTCCGCTTCCGTCGGCGGCAGTGCCGCGGCCGCCGTGGAATCGCCGCCGCCCGGGTCCTCCACCTCCAGCAGGCCCACCGCCTGCCGTCCGAGCTGCGCCACCAGCGCGCCCGGCAGCCAGGGGTCCCGCGCCCGCCCGTCGGCGACCGTACGGTCGGCCCCCATGCGGTCGAGGAGGACGTCCAGCGAAGGCCGCGCGGCGGGCTCCTTGCGCAGGCACTCCCGCACCAGATCCGCGATCCCCTCGGGCACCCCGGTCAGATCGGGCTCGTCCTGCGCGATCCGGAACATCAGCCCGTGCACCCCGCCGCTCACGTCGCCGAAGGGCAGCCGGCCGGTGGCCGCGTAGGCCAGCACGGACCCCAGGCAGAACACGTCGCACGCGGGCGTGACACGGTCCCCCCGCACCTGCTCAGGCGCCATGAACCCGGGCGAGCCCACCAGCGACCCGGTGAGGGTCAGCCCCTCCCCCGGCACCGTCTCCAGCGCCCGCGCGATCCCGAAGTCGATCACCCGCGGCCCGTCGATGGTCACCAGCACGTTGGACGGCTTCAGGTCCCGGTGCACGATCCCCGCCGCGTGGACGTCCTTCAGCGCGTGCGCGAGCCCCGCCGCGAGGATCCGTACCGACCGCTCGGGCAGCGCCCCGTGATCGTGACCGACGACCTGCTGGAGGCTCGGCCCGGCCACGTAACCCGTGGCCACCCAGGGCACCGGCGCCTCGGTGTCCGCGTCGAGCACCGGCGCGGTCCAGTACCCGCCGACCCGCCGGGCGGCCGCCACCTCGCGCCGGAACCGCGCCCGGAACTCCTCCTGGCGGGCGAGCTCCTGGCGGACCAGTTTCACGGCGACCGTACGGCCCCGGTCGGACCGGGCCAGATACACGTTCCCCATGCCGCCGGCGCCCAGCCGCGCCAGCAGCCGGTACCCGCCGATCCGCTGCGGATCCCCCGTTCGCAGCCTCTCCATGGCAGCCCCGCCTTCCCCCCGAGCGCGCAACCCCCGCGCGCAAGACCCTGTGCACGCACCGGATCCGAGAATAGTGCGGCGCCCGGAGGGGCGGCCCGCCCCCCGGTCGACGGTTCCGTAACGACCCGCCCCGCCCCGGCACCCACCGCGCGCCCCCGCCCACGCTCGACAACCTGTCGCGCATTACGGCCGCGCAGAGAACAGGACGCCGATGTCGCCTCCGCGCCCGGACATCTACGCTCGGCCGCATGACCCCTCAGCCCAGCCCCGAAGCCGGTGCCGCCGTGAAGGCCGCGGACCGCGCCCACGTCTTCCACTCCTGGTCCGCGCAGGACCTCATCGACCCGCTCGCCGTCGCCGGCGCGGAGGGGTCGTACTTCTGGGACTACGACGGCAAGCGGTATCTGGACTTCACCAGCGGGCTCGTCTTCACCAACATCGGCTACCAGCACCCGAAGGTCGTCGCGGCGATCCAGGAGCAGGCCGCGAAGATGACGACCTTCGCGCCGGCCTTCGCCGTCGAGGCCCGCTCGGAGGCGGCCCGGCTGATCGCCGAGCGCACGCCCGGCGACCTGGACAAGATCTTCTTCACCAACGGCGGCGCGGACGCGGTGGAGCACGCCGTGCGCATGGCGCGGCTGCACACCGGCCGCCCGAAGGTGCTGTCGGCGTACCGCTCGTACCACGGCGGCACGCAGACGGCGGTGAACATCACCGGTGACCCGCGCCGCTGGCCCTCCGACAGCGGCAGCGCGGGTGTCGTCCACTTCTGGGCGCCGTTTCTCTACCGCTCCCGCTTCTACGCGGAGACCGAGGAGCAGGAGTGCGCGCGGGCGCTGGAGCACCTGGAGACGACGATCGCCTTCGAGGGACCCGGCACCGTCGCCGCGATCGTCCTGGAGACGATCCCGGGCACCGCCGGGATCATGGTGCCGCCGCCCGGCTACCTGGCCGGCGTGCGCGAGATCTGCGACAGGTACGGGATCGTCTTCGTCCTGGACGAGGTGATGGCCGGCTTCGGCCGCACCGGTGAGTGGTTCGCGGCCGACCTCTTCGGTGTCGTACCGGACCTGATGACCTTCGCCAAGGGCGTGAACTCCGGTTACGTGCCGCTCGGCGGCGTGGCCATCTCCCAGAAGATCGCCGAGACCTTCGCCAAGCGGCCCTACCCGGGCGGCCTCACCTACTCCGGTCACCCGCTGGCCTGCGCCGCCGCCGTGGCGACGATCGGCGTGATGGCCGAGGAGGGCGTGGTGGAGAACGCCGCGCGGCTCGGCGAGACCGTCCTCGCGCCGGGCCTCGCCGCGCTGGCCGAGCGGCACCCGAGCGTCGGCGAGGTGCGCGGCACCGGCATGTTCTGGGCGCTGGAGCTGGTGAAGAACCGGGAGACCCGCGAACCGCTGGTGCCCTACAACGCGGCCGGCGAGGCGAACGCCCCCATGGCCGCCTTCGCGGCCGCCGCGAAGAAGCACGGCGTCTGGCCCTTCGTGAACATGAACCGCACCCATGTGGTGCCGCCGTGCAACGCGACGGAAGCCGAGCTCAAGGAGGGTCTGGCGGCCCTGGACGCGGCCCTGAGCGCCGCCGACGAGCACACGGAGTAAACCGGCACCACGGCTGCCGCCGGCCTGAGGTGAACGCGTAAGGTGACGTGCTCGTAAAGATGTGTGCGTACGTACGAGTACGTCACCCCTACGCGCGAGGAGACCTCGGACCCATGCCCGGCAACGGCGCCGTGACACGCAGCACCCTGCGTCAGCAGATCGCGGACGCGCTGCGGGACGAGGTGCTGGCGGGGCGGCTCAGGCCGGGGCGGGCGTTCACCGTGAAGGAGATCGCCGACCAGTACGGCGTCTCCGCGACCCCCGTCCGCGAAGCCCTGGTCGATCTCTCCGCGCAGGGCATCCTGGAGGCCGACCAGCACCGCGGCTTCAGCGTGCCCGAGTACTCCCTCGCCGACTACCGGGGCATGATCGAGGCCCGGGTCCTGGTCACCGACGGCATGTTCCGGAGCCTCACCGGCGGCCACCCGGCCTTCACCGACAGCGCGGCCCCGGGCACGGCGGCCGCGCTCGCCGCGGTCCGGCGGCGCGGCGAGGAGGCCCAGCGGGCCGCGACGGCCGGCGACCTCGGGGTGCTCATCGGCTACGACCTGCGTTTCTGGCGCGAGTTGAGCGCCCTGTTCGGCAATCCCTATCTCGCCGACTTCCTGCACCGGCTGCGCGTGCGGTCCTGGGTGTGCGCGGTCCAGCACCTGCGCCGCCTGCCCGATGTGCGCGGACACCTGTGGGCCGGGCACACCGCGCTGGTCGACGCCCTGGCCCACCGCGAGTTCGAGGCCGCCCGCGCGATCGTCGCCGGCGCCAACACCCACTCCCTGGAACTGGTCGAGCGGCTCGCCGGGGGATGACCTCCGGCTTCCCGGCGGACGGCCTCCCGCTTCCCCCGGGGCGCGCGAAAAGCGCACAAGGCGCGCACAAGGGGAGCTGACCCGGTCTCCCAGCGACTACGCTTCCTTGACCACCGCTGTGCGTGACGGCACGGCACGCATACCGATGCGAGGAGCCCTCTTTGGCCTGTGACCTGTGGCTGGTACCGCTCGTCGACGTGTTGTGCCACACCCCGGACAATCCGTTCGCCGAGGAACTCGCGCAGTACAACAACGCGCTGGCCTCGGCGGCCCTCCCGCCGGTGCCGGTGTACCAGTACATGCCGGGCCTGTCCGGCGAGGTCGCGCCGGTGGCCGGCTTCGACTACGACGCGCTGCACTTCCTGCGCCGGGCCTATCTGCTCCAGGTCTGCGGGCTCCCGGTCACCCCGGTGGGCGAACTCGGCGGCGACTACGAGCAGTTGCTGGAGATGTTCGAGTCCACGGCCCAGCAGTCCCACCTGGTCTGGCACTACGACCACGCGGGCGCCTACGTGCCGGTGGACTTCCCGGTGCCGCTCTCCAACGACGAACTCCTCGCCGGGGGAGGCCCGCTGGGCTCCTCCCACGCCCTCCTGCGCGAACTGGAGTACGTGGCCGCGTCGATCGGCATCGACGCCGCGAACCCGCCGGCCGCGCCCGCGCCGCCCTCGGCGCCGACCGAGCTGGAGGAGCCGGCCGTTCCGGCGCCGTACGACCCCAGCCCGTTCGCCCGGGAGCGGCACGTGTGGCTCGGCCTGCACGCGGCGGCCACGCGGTCGCTGGCCCAGGGCTCGATGATCGTGTTCAGCTGAGACGCAGTCCCGCCGGTACGGACGTGCACGGCCGACGCGCCCGGCCCCTCGACGAGCGGCCGGGCGCGTCCCGTACGGTCAGAAGACCGGCGTGCCCTCCTGCGTGAGCCGCCAGTTCGCCGCGGCGAAGTCCGCCGGGTCGAGGGACTTCTTCTCGGTCACGTAGTCGATCATCAGCTGGCGGATCTCGTTGGTCGAGCTGTAGGCGATGTCCGCGGTGGCGATGTGCGGGTATCCCGAACCGCCGTTGGCCCGGTAGTTGTTGACGGCGACGACGAAGACCTGGTCGTCGGCGACCGGGGCGCCCTGGTAGGTGAGGTTCGCGATGCGGGAGCCCTCGGGACGGGCGATGTCGATGTCGTAGGAGACGCCCGCCGCCGTGTCGTACATGTAGTCCCAGAAGCTGTTGGCGTTGGTGAGCGTCGCGGTGTCGACCGCGGTGCCGGCCGGGACCTGGTGGTAGTACTTCGCCGCGTACTCCAGGTAGTCCCGCAGCTGGGCGCCGGTGAGCTTCTTGCCGTACAGGGTGTTGTCGTAGATGTAGAGCCCGGCGATGTCCTTGATGGTCACGCTGCCCTGCGGGATGTCGGCGGTGCGGCTGAAGGGCGCGGCGACCGAGATCAGCGGGAGCGCCGCATCGGCGGCGGACAGACCGGCCTTCACGGTGTCCGCCTGGACCTTGTGGATGAAGTCCATGATGGGCACGTCCTTCCAGCAGGACTCCGCCGCGGAGAGGTCCTGGGTGCAGGTGCCGACCGTCGTGTTGACGTACTTCACGACCAGTTCGTGGTCGGCCTGGAGCAGCCTCTTGATCTCCGGGTCCTCGTCCACGGACGCGGGGTTGAGGGTCTGGGCCTTCTTGTCCGTGACGTGCCAGCGGCCGTGGCGCAGTTCGAGCTCGAAGTCGAAGACGCTGAGCCGGTAGCCCCAGCAGTACGGCTCGGAGAGCAGGACCTCCTCGCCGGACTCCGCGTTCTTCACCGTGTACGACGGGACCTCGACATGGGTGTGGCCCACCAGGATGGCGTCGATGCCGGGGACCTGCTCGGCGACGAGGTTGGAGGCGTTCTCCACGTAGGGCAGCGCGTCCCCGTACGAGGAGGAGCCGTCCAGCCCGGAGTGGTCGGTCAGGAAGACCACGTCGCAGCCGAGCGCGCGCATGCGGGGCACGTACTTCTTCGCCTGCTCGACCAGGCCGGGGAAGACCATCCTGCCGCTGACGTTGTCCTTGTCCCACAGGGCGATGCCGGGGTTGGTCAGACCGAGGATGCCCACCTTGATGTCGGGCGCGCCGGGAACCCGGATCCGCTTCACGGTGTACGGCTCGAAGGCCGGCCGGAGCGTCTTGGCGTCCAGGGCGTTGGCGCCGAGCAGCGGGAAGCGGCACTGCTCCTCGAACCTGCGCAGCACCTCGATGCCGTAGTTGAACTCGTGGTTGCCGAGGGCGGCGGCGTCGTAGCGCATGTGGTTCATGGCGGTGGCCATGGGGTGGCGGGGGCCGTGCTTGCCGCCGGTGCCGGTGATCGGGTCGACGCGGGCGAAGTAGTAGGCGAGCGAGGTGCCCTGGATGATGTCGCCGGCGTCGACGAGCAGGACGCGGTCCTCGCCCTTGGCGGCACGCTGCTGCTTGATGAGGGTGGCCACCCGGGCGACGCCCACGGAGTTGCCCGCCTTGTCGCTGTAGGCGGCGTCCTTGTAGTAGTCCCAGTCGAAGACGTGGCTGTGCAGGTCGGTGGTGCCCAGGATGGAGAACGACCAGGTGCGGTTCGGCTTGTGCGGGGTGCGGGCGGCGGCCTCGGCGGTGCCGGCGCCGAGCTGGCCGGCGGCGGCGACGGCCGCCGTGGTGACGGCCGACTTCTGCAGGAACGCGCGGCGGTCGAGGGGCGAGGTGGGCATTCGGGCTCCCGGGAGACTGGGGTGGACGCGGGCGGAGGTCGGTACCGTGCGGGGGGCTACCCGCGTAGATCGTGCTCGTGCCCACCGGCCGCGAGAACCAGGAATTGACCATGTCCGGGTCAAGGATGGGTCAGGTGGCGTTTCCGCGCAACGCCCGGCGGACGGCTCCCCACGGGACCGCCGGCCCGCTCACACCCGCCCCACCAGCCTGATCACCGGAGGCCACAGCACCCCGGCCGCCAGCAGCAGCGAGGGCCCCAGATGCACCGGGCACACCCGCAGCGGAGCCCTGTCGTGCCGGACCACCTCGAAGACGGCGGGGTCGGAGCAGCCGGTGCCGCCCGCCGCGTCCCCCTCACCGCCGTACGGCCCCCGGCATCGGTCGTCCCGGTGGATGCCCATACTCCGATTGCACCGCGCGTACGACGGGTCCGCCTGCCGGGCGGGGACCGGAGCCGGGGGCCGGCGGACGCCGCGCGGAGGGGACCCGGACACGCCGCCGGGCCGGTACCCGGGGCGTGGTCGCCCCGGGTACCGGCCCGGTCATGAGCGGCTCAGATGAACGAGTTGATCTCGATCGTCTCGTCGCGGCCCGGACCCACGCCGATCGCGGAGATCGGAGCGCCGGACATCTCCTCCAGCGCCTTCACGTAGTTCTGGGCGTTCTTCGGGAGGTCCTCGAAGGTCTTCGCCTTCGTGATGTCCTCCGACCAGCCGGGCAGCGTCTCGTAGATCGGCTTCGCGTGGTGGAAGTCCGTCTGGGAGTACGGCAGTTCGTCGACACGCTTGCCGTCGATCTCGTACGCCACGCAGACCGGGATCTCCTCCCAGCCGGTCAGCACGTCCAGCTTGGTGAGGAAGAAGTCGGTCAGGCCGTTCACACGGGTGGCGTAGCGGGCGATCACCGCGTCGAACCAGCCGCAGCGGCGGTCACGGCCGGTGGTCACGCCCCGCTCGCCGCCGATGCGGCGCAGCGCCTCGCCGTCCTCGTCGAACAGCTCGGTCGGGAACGGACCGGCGCCGACACGGGTCGTGTACGCCTTGAGGATGCCGATGACACGGCTGATCTTCGTCGGGCCCACACCGGTACCCGTGCAGGCGCCGCCCGCGGTCGGGTTGGAGGAGGTGACGAAGGGGTACGTGCCGTGGTCGACGTCCAGCAGCGTGCCCTGGCCGCCCTCGAACAGGACGACCTTGCCGTCGTCCAGGGCGTTGTTCAGGATCAGCGTGGTGTCGGCGACGTAGCCCTTGATGGCCTCGCCGTGCTCGAGCAGCTGCTCGACGACCGGGCCGGACTCGATCACGCGGCGGTTGAAGACCTTGGCCAGCAGCTGGTTCTTCTGCTCCAGCGCCGCCTCGACCTTCTGGGTCAGGATCGACTCGTCGTAGAGGTCCTGCACCCGGATGCCGGTGCGGTTGATCTTGTCCGCGTAGGTCGGGCCGATGCCGCGCCCCGTGGTACCGATCTTGCGCTTGCCGAGGAAGCGTTCCGTCACCTTGTCGACGGTCACGTTGTACGGCGTGATGATATGCGCGTTACCGCTGATCAGGAGCTTGGACGTGTCGACGCCGCGCTCGTTCAGACCGCTCAGCTCGGAGAGCAGGACCGACGGGTCGACGACGACACCGTTGCCGATGACCGGCGTACAGCCGGGCGAGAGGATTCCGGAAGGGAGCAGGTGCAGTGCGTACTTCTGGTCGCCGACGACGACCGTATGGCCGGCGTTGTTGCCGCCCTGGTATCGCACCACATAGTCGACGGAGCCACCGAGCAGGTCCGTCGCCTTTCCCTTGCCTTCGTCACCCCACTGAGCACCGAGCAGCACAAGTGCGGGCACGCGCGTACACCCCTTCCGGGCGGGGCATGTCCAAGGTCAGGGGCGTGGGCGTATGGTTCAGCGCCGCACACCACCGCGACCGCCGTTGGTCGCACAACCGTCGGACCGGATGCCCCGGAATAGACGAAGCCCCTGGCGCAATAGCGCAAGGGGCTCTTGCACAAAGATGCTACCCGAGGAAGCGAGGCTGGACCGAGGTGGCGACTTTCGCGACGTCCGACCATCTGCTGGTGATCATCGATCCGGCGGCACGGCAGACGGACGGGGAGTCCGTCCGTATCGCGAAAGACGTGCTCAGCGCGGGTGCGGCGGCCAAGGTGTGTCTGCCGGAGGGGCCGGAGGAATTCGCCCGGGCCCTGGGCCGGCGCGGGTCCCGGCGCCCGGTCGTGATCGGTGACGACCGTGCGCTGGTCCGCGCGGTGACCCTGCTGCACCGCCACCGCGAGCTGGCCGGCTGCGCGCTGTCGGTGGTGCCGGTCGGGGACGCGGGGCTCGCCCGCTCCCTCGGGGTGCCGCCCGGGACGGTGGCGGCGGCCCGCGCCGTGCTGGACGGGGCGGAGCGGCGGCTGGACCTGCTGGCCGACGACAGCGACGGCGTGGTCCTCGGCGCGCTGGGCATCCCGCCCGCGCCGCTGCGCGCGTCCGCCGCGCAGCCGGTGCCCGCGGGGTCCGGCCCGCCCTGGCTGCGGACGACGTACCGCTCGTACCGCTCCCTGGTGCGCACCCTGTCCGCGCGCCCGGCCCGGCTGCCCGACGCGCCGGCCGCGGGGCCTGCCCGGCTCCGGATCGACGTGGACGGCGAGACGGTCGTGGACCTGGACCAGCCGGTGGAGGCGGTGTCGGTGACCCCGGGCGCGGCCGGACTGGCGCGGGTGGAGGTGCGGCCGCTGTCGGTGGGCGCCGAGGCCACCTGGCTGCGGGCCCGCGGCCGCACGGTGACGGTCACCGGTGCGGACTTCCGCTACCGGGCCGACGCGGTGGTGTCGGGGCCGGTACGACGGCGGACCTGGCGGGTGATGGAGGGGGCGTGGGGGCTGGTGGTCCCCCCGACCGGCGAGTGATCCCGCGCGGGTGATCCACGGCCGGGGCGCTGGGCGCCTGCATCTCCGGGGCCGGGGCGGGATGCCTCCGCCGGGCGGCAGAGGCCCGCTCAGCCCTGGCCGAAGACCTTCTCGCGGTGCACACGCCAGCGCTCCATCATGGCCGCGATCTCGCCGTCCACGAACTCGAAGAAGGCGAGCGTCTCGGCCATGCGGCGCCCAGCGGGCGTGTCCGCGCCGAGGCTGGTGACGCCGTCGCGCAGGGCGGACTCCCAGCGCTTGAGGACGGCCTCGCGGTTGGTCAGGGCCTCGTACCACTGGTTGCTGTGCACCCGGTAGCGCTCCCGCCGGGAACCGGGCTCGCGCTCGCGCGCGACCATGTGCTGCTGCGCGAGGTAGCGCACCGCGCCGGAGACGGCGGCGGGCGAGACCTGGAGCTGTTCGCCCAGTTCGGCGGAGGTGAGCGAGCCCGCGTCGGAGGAGAGCAGCGCGGCGAAGATGCGGGCGGGCATGCGCTGCATCCCGGCCTCGACGAGCTGCGCGGCGAAGGACTCGACGAACTTCGACACGGCCTGCTCGTCCCGCTGCCCGGCCCCCGGTCCGGCTGATTCGCTCATACCGCCCAGCCTAGCCGAGATTCAAACGCTTCCTTAACTTCACAAATTTCTGAAGACGGCGTACGTTCTGAATCATGACGAAGGCAATCACCGTCTCGGGACTGCGCAAGTCCTTCGGCCGTACCCGGGCACTGGACGGCCTCGACCTGGAGGTGGAGGCCGGTGAGGTGCACGGTTTCCTCGGCCCCAACGGCGCCGGCAAGTCCACCACCGTCCGGGTCCTGCTCGGCCTGCTGCGCGCCGACGGGGGCACCGCCCGGGTGCTGGGCCGCGACCCGTGGCGGGACGCGGTGGAGGCGCACCGCCGCATCGCTTACGTCCCCGGCGACGTGACCCTGTGGCGCAACCTCTCCGGCGGCGAGGTCATCGACCTGTACGGCCGTCTGCGCGGCGGCCTGGACGCCCGCCGCCGCGCGGAGCTGACCGAGCGCTTCGAGCTGGACCCGGCCAGGAAGGGCCGCACCTACTCCAAGGGCAACCGGCAGAAGGTCGCCCTGGTCGCCGCCTTCGCCTCCGAGGTGGACCTGCTGATCCTGGACGAACCGACCTCGGGGCTGGACCCGTTGATGGAGGAGGTCTTCCAGCGGTGCGTGGAGGAGGAACGGGACCGGGGCCGTACCGTACTGCTCTCCTCCCACCTCCTCGGCGAGGTGGAACGGCTCTGCGACCGGGTCAGCATCGTCCGCCGGGGCCGCACGGTCGAGAGCGGCTCCCTGGCCGAGCTGCGCCATCTGACCCGGACGAGCGTCACCGCCGAGCTCGCCGGGCCGCCGTCCGGGCTGGACGCGCTGCCCGGGGTCCACGACCTCGACGTGCGCGGCAACCGGGTCCGCCTCCAGGCCGACACCGCCCGGCTGGACGGCGTGCTGCGCGTGCTCACCGCGGCCGGCGTGCGCTCGCTGACCTCGACCCCGCCCACCCTGGAGGAACTCTTCCTGCGGCACTACGGGAACGGCGGGGACGGCGGGGACGACAAGTCCGGCGGGGACGGCGTGACCGAGGGCGGCGTGACCGAGGGCGGCCTGACCGAGGGCGGCCTGAGCGAGGGCGGCCTGAGCGAGGGCGGCCTGAGCGGAGCGGCCCGGTGACCGCGACAGCCCTCCCCGCCAGCCCCGTACGGCCCGGCGGCACCCGCCCCTACGCCGGCACCGGCACCCTGCTCCGCTTCGCGCTGCGCCGCGACCGCGTGCTGATCCCGGTCTGGATCGCCGTGATCGCGCTCATGGTGCTGTCCATGCCGAACACGCTGGAGAGCCTGTACGGCACTCCCGCCGCCCGCGCGGACCTGATGCGCCAAATGGCGGCGAACGCCTCGCTGCGCGCCATGGTCGGTCCGGTCCTCGACGACTCCCTCGGCGCGCTGACCGCCTGGCGCACCGGCGTGTACGCGGGGGTGCTCGCCGGGGTGCTGAGCCTGCTCGTGGTCGTCCGGCACACCCGGGACGAGGAGGAGAGCGGACGCCAGGAACTGCTGTCGTCGGGGGCGGTCGGCCGGCGCGCCCCGCTGACGGCGGCGCTGCTGACGGCGGCCGTCGCCAACGGCGTCCTCGCGCTGCTGATCACGGCGGGCCTGGCACGCCTGGGCGCCGCGGGGGCGGCGGCGTTCGGGCTCGCGGTCGGCGGCACGGGCCTGGTCGTCGCGGGGTCGGCGGCGGTCGCGGCCCAGCTGACCGAGAGCGCCCGTCTCGCCCGCGGTCTGACGGCCGCGGTGCTCGGCGCGGCCTTCGCGCTGCGCGCGGCGGGCGACGCGTCGGGCGCGTCGGGCTCCTCGGTGCCGGCCTGGCTGTCCCCGCTGGGCTGGCTGGAGAACGTGCGCGCCTTCGCGGGGGAACGCTGGTGGGTCCTCCTGCTGTTCGCGGCCGCCGTGCCGCTCCAGGCCGTGGCGGCGTACGCGCTGGCGGGGCGGCGGGACTCCGGCCTGAGCTTCCTGCCCACCCGGCCGGGCCCGGCCACGGGCCGGCTGGGCACGGCGGGCGCCCTGGCCTGGCGTCTGCAGCGCGGGGCGGTGCTGGGCTGGTCCGCGGGTCTCCTCGCCGCCGGGGCGGTCTACGGCGCCGTCAGCACCGGGGCCGCCGGCCTGGTGAAGGACAACGCGCGGGCACGGGAGATCTTCGAGCGGATGGGCGGGCGGTCCGGCGTCGACGACGCCCTGCTCTCCTCGCTGACCGGCATGCTCGGGCTGGTCGTCGCGCTGTACGTCGTGCAGTCGGTGCTGCGGCTGAGCGCCGAGGAGTCCTCGGGCCGCGCCGAACCGGTCCTGGCGGCCGCCGTCGGCCGGCTGCGCTGGGCCGCCGGCCACCTGGTGATCGCCTTCGGCGGCGCCGCCCTGCTGCTGCTCCTCACCGGCCTGGGCTTCGCCGCCGGCCGGCGCGGCGACACCGGCCCGGTCCTGGCCGCGTGCCTGGTCCAGATCCCGGCGGTGTGGGTCGTCGGCGGCATCGCCGTCCTGCTGCACGGTGTCCTGCCGCGCGGCGCGGCGGCCGCCTGGGGTGCCGCGGGCGCGGTCCTGCTGCTGGGCTGGGTGGGCCCGGCCCTGGACGCCCCCCGCCTCCTCCTGGACCTCTCCCCCTTCGCCCACCTGCCCCGGCTCCCGGGCGCCCCGATGCACTGGCGTCCGGTCCTGACCCTGACGGCCGTCGCGGCGGCCCTGGTCTGCACCGGCCTGGCGGCACTACGACGCCGGGACCTGGCGGGGTGACCGGCGGGGTGCCGGGGCCCGCGGTCGGCCGACGCACCGCTCGAGACCTTCGGTGCCGGGTTCGAAGCCCACCGGCCCGGGAAGCCGGAGCGCCGTCCCGAACGGGACCGTGCGGCTGTCCCGGTACCCGACACCCGGGTCCGGGGCGCTCCGGGTCACTGCGGAGCTTCACGGTGCCGGCCTCGCGGTCGGTCAGGAGGTGGAGCGGAAGGCCCGCGGCGCCGTACGCGACGGGTCTCTCCTGGCGGTGGCGCCAGGGTGGTGGGCCACCGGTGCACCGCGGCCGGGACCGGCTCGCCGTCCCTCCAACGGGCGCGTCAACGGGTCTCCACCCGCAGTTCCTCCAGGCCGCGGATCACGAAGTGGGGTTTGCGGGCCGGTTCCGTGACGGGGCGCAGAGCCGGGGCGCGTTCCAGGAGGGCCCGCATGGAGGCGGCCAGTTCGATGCGGGCCAGCGGGGCGCCGATGCAGTAGTGGATGCCGGCGCTGAAGGAGATGTGGGGGTTGTCCGCGCGGGCGAGGTCCAGGCGGGCGGGGTCGGCGAAGACGGCGGGGTCGTGGTTGGCGGAGCCGAAGAGCAGGGCGATCTCGGAGCCGCGGGGGATCGTGGTGCCGTCGATCTCGATGTCGTCCAGGACCCAGCGCTCGAAGAGCTGGAGCGGGGTGTCGTAGCGCATCAGCTCCTCGACGGCCGTGGGCACGAGGGAGTGGTCGGCGCGCAGGGCGGCCAGCTGTCCGGGGTTGCGGAACAGCGCCCACCAGCCGTTGACGGTGGCGTTCACGGTGGCCTCGTGACCGGCGTTGAGCAGCAGGACCGCCGTGGAGATCATCTCCTGCTCGGTCAGCCGGTCGCCCTCGTCGTGGGCGGCGATCAGCCCGGAGATCAGGTCGTCGCCGGGCTCCTTGCGCCGGGCCGCGATCAACTCCCGCAGGTAGTCCGAGAACTCGGCCGACGCGCGCACGGCCCGGCGGGCGGTCTCCTCGCCCGGGTTCAGCTCGTACATCCCGCAGATGTCCGCCGACCAGGGGCGCAGCGGGGCCCGGTCCGCCTCGGGGATGCCCAGCATCTCGGCGATGACGGCCACGGGCAGTGGCTCGGCGACATCGGTGAGCAGGTCCCCGCCGCCCGCCTCGACGAGCGCGTCCACCAGCTCACCGGCGAGGTCCGCCACGTACGGCTTCAGCCGCTCCACCGTGCGCGGGGTGAACGCCTTCGACACCAGGCGCCGGATCCTGGTGTGGTCCGGCGGCTCCAGGTCGAGCATCCCGTGGTCGTTGAGCGTGTGGAACGGCTCGTGCTCGGGCGGGGGCGCGGTCCGGCCGAACTCCTCGTGCGTGAACCGGTGCTGGTAGGTACGGCCCAGCCGGCGGTCCCGCAGCAGCGCCGAGACGTCCGCGTGGTGCGGCACCAGCCACTGATCGGTCGGCCCGTACCGGACCACCCGCCCGCGTGCCCGCAGCTCGGCGTAGGCCGGATACGGGTCGGCGAGGAAAGCGGGGTCCCAGGGATCGAACGCGAGGTCCACGGTGCCTGACATGCGGGGACGCTAACCCCTCGCCCCCACCCCTGACCAGGGGTACCGGGCGTACCGGCCCCGCCGCTCGGATCCGCTCGGCGACCGGGGCGTGATCGGAGCACAGGGGGAGGCCGGTCCTGGGATCGGCCGGGACCTCCTGGCCGCTCGCGTCGGCCAGGAGGTCCCGGCACACCGTCAGCCCGGGGTCACCAGGCGGGCCTCGTAGGCGAAGACCGCGGCCTGGGTGCGGTCCCTGAGGCCGAGCTTCACGAGGATGCGGCTGACGTGGGTCTTGATCGTGGACTCGGCGACGACCAGGCGGCCGGCGATCTCCGCGTTGGACAGGCCCTGGGCGATCAGGACCAGGACCTCGGTCTCGCGCTCGGTGAGTTCGCCGTAGGCCGCGTGGGCGGACGGCATCAGGCGCGGGGCTTCCGAGAGGCGGGAGAACTCGTGGATCAGCCGCCGGGTGACCGAGGGGGCCAGCAGAGCCTCGCCGGACGCCACGATCCTGACCGCCTCGGCCAGTTGGCGGGCGGAGGCGTCCTTCAGGAGGAAGCCCGAGGCACCCGCGCGCAGGGCCTGGTACACGTACTCGTCGAGGTCGAAGGTGGTCAGCACCAGCACCTTCGCCGACGCGTCCGCCGCGACGATCTCCCGGGTCGCCTCGATGCCGTTCAGCTCCGGCATGCGGATGTCCATCAGCACGACGTCCGGGGCCAGTTCACGCACCCGCGTCACCGCCTCGCGCCCGTCGACGGCCTCACCGGCGACCTCGATGTCCGGCATCGCGTTCAGCAGGACCGAGAAGCCCTCGCGCACCATCATCTGGTCGTCGGCGATCAGCACCCGGATCGTCATGACCCGCCCTCGAACAACTCGGCCTCGGCGCCCGGCGCGGGGACCGGCAGGAACACGGTCACCTCGTAACCCCCGTCGGCCGTGGGGCCGTCGGTCATCACGCCGTTCAGCATGGTCACCCGCTCCCGCATGCCCGTGATGCCGTGGCCGGCGCCCGGCGAGGGCTTCACCAGGTGCGGGGCGGGCGGCGGCCCGTTGACCACGCGCACGCCCAATCCCCCCAGCACATGACCGAGTTCGACCCGAGCGGTCGCCCCCGGCGCGTGCCGCAGCGTGTTGCTGAGCGCCTCCTGCACGATCCGGTACGCCGACAGCTCGACGCCCTGCGGGAGTTCGCGCACCGCGCCGGTCACCACGTACTCGACCACGAGGCCCGTCTCCCGCACGTTGGCGAGCAGGGTGCCGAGATCGGCCAGGGTGGGCTGCGGGGCGTCCGGGGCCTCGTAGTCCTCCGCGCGGACCACGCCCAGCACCCGGCGCAGCTCGGTCAGGGCGGCCACCGCGTTCTCCCGGATGGTGGCGAACGCCTTCTCCAGCTCCGGCGGCGGGTTCTGGACCCGGTAGGGCGCGGCCTCGGCCTGGATGGCGACCACCGACATGTGGTGGGCGACGACGTCGTGCAGCTCGCGGGCGATGGTGGAACGCTCCTCCAGCAGGGTGCGCCGGGACCGCTCCCGCGCGGTCGCCGTCCGCTGCGCCGTCACCTCGCGCCGGGCCTGGCGGTGCGTGTGCCGGACGGTGACGGCCAGCAGGGTCAGCGCCGACAGGAACAGCATCGGACCGGTGTCGGGGTCCTCGTGCCAGCCGGGCCCGGCGTCGGCGAGGAAGCCGTACACCGCGGTGAGCACCCACATCCACGCGGCGGTGCGCGGCCGGGTGCGGAGCGCGACCACGGTGAGGACGGTCAGGTGCGCGAGGAAGCTGCCCGGCAGCCACGGCCAGCTGGTCCACTCCCCGCTCCCCACGGCCGCGGTGAGCATGGTCGTCGCCAGCGACAGCCAGAAGGCGGCCACCGGGCGCACCAGGGTGAGCAGCACCGGGACGAGGACCAGCAGCGCGCACAGCTGCGCGGCCGGACCGCCGTAGACGTCGGACAGGGACATGAGGGCCGCGATGCCGCCGACGGCGGCGACGGCCGCGTGCGGGGCCCAGGCCGCGTACTCCTTCAGCCGGCCGGGCAGCACGCGGCCGAGGGGTCCGCCGACGGCCGCCGGGGGCAGCGGGCGGTAGGCGAGGACACCCTGGAACAGGTCCTGCCGCAGCCCGCGCAGGGCGTCCGCGGCGAACCGGAACTCGGGGCTGCGCACTCTGGCCTCCCCGTCCGGCGGTGTCGGCTGCGTGTACGTCGTCTCGGTCACGGGAAAGACGTTAGGCCGGACGGGGGTCCCGGTCGTCCCCTCGCAGGGGGGTTCCCGGGGATCCTCCTCAGGTACTACGCGCCGGGAGGGCGGCCTCACCAGGCGAGCTGGGCGATCTCCTCCACGACCACCGCGCACGCGTCCGCCGCCGGGTCGATCAGCGGGAAGTGGCCGACGTCCTCCAGCAGGGTCAGGCCCACCATCTCGCCGGCCTTCGCCGCCGCGTCCGCGTACGCCTCGGCGACCAGCTGCGGGACGTCCAGGTCGGCCCGGCCCTGGACCAGGGTGGTCGCGATCCCGGTCGGGAGCAGGAGGGCGGGGTCGGCGTACGGCCGCCGGTCGGCGAAGTGGTCGGCACCACCGAGGAGTTGGAAAGCCGCGTTGCCGCAGACGTCCAGCTTCTCCGCGACCTCGAAGTCGGCGATGGGGGCCAGGGCGACCACACCGCGCAGGTCCGCCGGACGGTCGGTGCGCCAGGCCGCGCCCGCGGGCAGGACGTGGCGGGCCGCGGCCCACAGCGCGAGGTGGCCGCCCGCCGAGTGGCCGGTGAGGACCGTGCGGCGGGGGTCGGCCCGCGGAAGCGCCTCGCGGACCAGCGCGGGCAGGGCGTCGAGGGCGGCGGCCACGTCGTCGAAGGTGTCGGGCCAGCGGCCGGCGAGATGCGCCGGGGCCTCGGTCCCGGGGGCGTCGCCGGTGCTCTGCGCGGGGATCAGGGGTTCGCCGCCGCGCCGGTACTCCACGTTGGCGACCGCGAAGCCCGCGCGGGCCAGACAGTCCGCGAACGGGGTGATGTGACGGCGGTCGTAGGGGGCGCGCCAGGCGCCGCCGTGCAGGACCACGACCAGCGGGACGGAGGCGGCGGCCTCCGGGGTTTTCGGGGCGTAGAAGTCGATCACCTGGTCGGGATGGGCGCCGTAGGCGGCGGTGACGTCCGGATCCACCGGGGGATGCGAGAACGCGGACTCCTCCTCGGCGGCGGCACGGGCTGCTGCGGCGTCGTCCGGCATGCTCCAACCTCTCAGCGACAGAACGGGTTTGGGGGACCAGGGGCGAAACCGGCCGTTGGCGCGGACGCTATCAGGCCAGTGCGGTGGGGGGACATGCGGATATCACCGAGGGTGAGGGGACGACGGGCGCCGCCCCGCACGTCACGCGAGGAGCGGCGCCTGCGGCGAGGGTCCCGCGGCGAGCGCGCCTGCGGTGAGCGCGCCCCCGGTGAGCGGGCCCAAAGGCGAGCGCGCCTGCGGTGAGCGGGCCCCCGGTGAGCGGGCCCAAGAGCGAGCGCGCCCGCGGTGAGCGCGCCCGCGGCCGGCGCGGGAGACCGCGGGAGACCGCACGCCCGCCTCCCGCGCCGGGACCCCCGTGACTACCCCAGGACCTCCCCCAGCACCCGCGCCGCCCGCTCCACCTCGGCGAAGCCGGTGTACAGCGGCGTGAACCCGAAGCGCAGCACGTCGGGACGGCGGAAGTCGCCGACCACGCCCCGCTCGATCAGCCGCGCCATCACCTTCCCCGCGTCGGGGCAGCGCAGCGCGATCTGGCTGCCGCGCCGCTCGTGCGCCCGCGGCGTCACGCACTCCACCCGGCCGGGCGCGGTGTGCGCGTCGACGCATTCGAGGAAGAAGTCCGTCAGCGCGAGGGACTTGGCGCGGACGGCGTCGACCGTGACGCCGTCCCAGACCTCCAGCGCCGCCTCCAGGGCCAGCATGGACAGGATGTCCGGTGTGCCGACGCGGCCGCGCGGGGCGCCGGGCGCCGCGGCGTAGTCCGGGCTCATCCCGAACGGCTCGGCGTGCGAGTTCCAGCCGGGCAGGGGTGAGTCGAACCGGTCCTGGAGCCCCTCGCGCACATACAGGTACGCGGGCGAACCGGGGCCGCCGTTCAGGTACTTGTAGGTGCAGCCGACGGCCAGGTCGACGCCGTGCTCGTCCAGGCCGACCGGGAGGGCGCCCGCGCTGTGGCACAGGTCCCAGACCGCGAGGGCGCCGGCGGCGTGGACCGCGGCCGTCAGCGCGGGCAGGTCGTGCAGGCGGCCGGTGCGGTAGTCGACGTGGTTCAGCAGCACCGCCGCCGTACGGCCGCCGAGGGCCCCGGGCACCTCCTGCGGAGTGACCCGGCGCAGCACCCGGCCGGTCATGCGGGCCGCCGACTCGGCGATGTAGCCGTCCGTGGGGAAGGTCGTCGCGTCGACGAGGATCTCGTCGCGGTCGTCACCGGCCATCCGGACGGCCGCCACCAGGGCCTTGAAGACGTTGACGCTCGTCGAGTCGCCCACCACGATCTGCCCCAGCGCGGCGCCGACCAGCGGGGCGATCCGGTCGCCGATCCGCTCGGGCGCGGTCCACCAGCCGCTCTCCTCCCAGGAGCGGATGCGCAGTTCGCCCCACTGCCGGCGCAGGACGTCCTCCATCCGGGCGGGGACGTGCGCGGGCAGGGCGCCCAGCGAGTTGCCGTCGAGATAGACGACGTCCCCGGCGTCGTCGAGGACGAACCGGGAGCGCAGTGCGGCCAGTTCGTCGGCCGCGTCCAGTTTCGCGGCCCGTGCGGTGAGTTCGCTCGCCTCAGACATGTGACCTCGCCGTCCACAGCTCGGGAAAGACGTTCTTGCGGGCGCGCTTCTCCAGCCAGGCCACCCCGGCGGAGCCGCCGGTACCGGCCTTGGCGCCCATCGCGCGGCGGGTGGCGACCAGATGGTCGTTGCGCCAGCGCCACACCAGTTCGCCGACGTCGGTCAACGCCTCGCCCAGCCGGACCAGTTCGCTGTTCTGGTCGCCGCCGTACACCTCGGCCCAGACCTTCTCGACGGCGTCCGAGTGCTCGTGGCGCCGCGAGACGTCCCGGCCGAGGACCGTGTCCGGCACGCCGTACCCGCGGCGCGCGAGCAGCCGTACGACCTCGTCGTACAGGGAGGGCTCGTGCAGGGCCTTCTCCAGTTCCGCGTGGGCGCGCGGGGCGCCGCGGTGCGGGACGAGCATGGACGCGGACTTCTCGCCGAGCAGGAACTCCATGCGCCGGTACATCGCCGACTGGAAACCGGACCCCTCGCCGAGGGCGCTGCGGTACGCGTTGAACTGCGCCGGGGTCAGCTGCCCGAGCGGCCTCCAGGAGGCGTTCAGCGCCTCCAGCTCCCGCACGGACCGCTTCAGCGCGGCCACGGCGACGGGCACGTCGTCCGAGCGCAGGGCCTTCGCGGCCGTCTCCCACTCGTGCACGATCACGGTGAACCACAGCTCCATGACCTGGGTCGTGACCAGGAAGACCATCTCTCCGGGATCGTCGGAGAGGGTGTGCTGGAGGTGGGTGAGCACGTCGGCCCGGACGTAGTCCTCGTACGGCGTCGTACCGGCGAAGTCGAGATGCGGAGTCTCGGGCTCAGCGGCCTCGAAAGGGGGGTGAGCCTGTTGGGACATCGCTGTCTCCTGTGTTACTCCGGGTAGCGGTCCGCCCCTGCCGATTCCGGCACGGGGGCCCCGGTCCCCACTTCGCATCCTCGGTGATCACCTTCACCCCGACAAGGGCCGCCCGCTGCGGGACGGGCCACACCCGCACGCCCAGGACCCCCGGAAGGCCCAGTGGATCCCCCCGGCCGGCGGACCGCGCACCGGCCGGTTCCGGTCCGCCGCGCGGACCGGTCACCGGCCGGCGGCGGGTCAGCCCAGGGTCCGGGCAGCGGTCTCCGAGGAGTCCTTCAGGAAACCGGTGCAGCGGGCGTACTCCTCCTGCTCGCCGATCGCGTGCGCGGCGCGGGCGAGGGCGTGCAGGGCGCGCAGGAAGCCGCGGTTGGGCTCGTGCTCCCACGGCACCGGGCCGTGGCCCTTCCAGCCGCTGCGGCGCAGGGCGTCGAGGCCGCGGTGGTAGCCGGTGCGCGCGTAGGCGTACGACTCCACGACCGCGCCGCGCTCGTACGCGTCGTCGGCCAGCTGGGCCCAGGCGAGCGAGGAGGTCGGGTACTTGGCGGCGACGTCCGCCGGCGCGGTGCCGCCGGCGAGCAGCTCGCGGGGCTCCGGCTCGTCGGGCAGGTGGGTGGGGGGCGGGCCGCCGAGGAGGTTCTGGTGAATCGTCATGGCCCCCAGTCTGCTGCATCGTCCCCGGTCCACCACGCCTGCCCGGCCCACCACGCCTGCCCGGTCTTCCCCCACCGGACCGGCCCACGCGGCCCACCGCACCGGACCGCACGGCTCGCCCACCGCACCGGGCGCGCGGCTCCCTCACCGCACCGGACCGCGCGGGCTCGCCCACCGCACCGGGCGCGCGGCTCCCTCACCGGGCCGGACCGCGCGGCTCTCTCAGCGGGCCGGACCGGCCTCCGGGGCCGCAGGACCGGCTTCGGGGGCCGTGGGACCGGCGGCCGTGCCGGGCCGCGGCTGCTCCAGCGGCGGGAACGGCAGGCAGCCGTGCCTGCGGCACTCCGGCTTGCGGCAGCCCGGGGCGGGACGGCGGACGAGGGAGAACGCGAGCACCGAACCCAGCACCAGCACGCCCGCGCAGATCGGCATGGCCTTGTCGAACGCCGCGCCGAAGGCGGTCGGGGAGCGGTAGGCCTCCGGGCCCATGCCGGTCAGCAGCGGCAGCGCGGCCACGGCGATCAGGCCCGCCGCCCGCGCGGCCGCGTTGTTGATGCCGCTGGCCAGTCCCGCGCGGGCGGTGTCGACGGAGGCGAGGACCGTGGCGGTCAGGGGCGCGACCAGGGTGACCATGCCGGCGCCCATGACGATCAGGGCGGGCAGCACGTCCGTCAGGTAGTCCGCGTCCCGCCCCACCCGCAGCATCAGCAGCATCGCCCCCGCGCACAGCAGCGGCCCCACCGTCAGCGGCAGCCGGGGCCCGGTGCGGTCCGCGAGGGCCCCGGAGCGGGCCGAGAACAGCAGCATCAGGACGGTGGTCGGCAGCAGGGCCGTACCCGCCGCGAGCGGTGAGTATCCCGCCACCACCTGGAGCTGGAGGGCGGTGAGGAAGAAGAAGCCGCCGAAGGCCGCGTACACGCACAGGGTGACCAGGTTGACGGCCGTGAACTGGCGCGAGGCGAAGATGTCCGGCGGCAGCATCGGGTCGGCCCGGTGGTGCTCGACGTACACGAACGCCACCGCCGCCGCCACGCCCGCCACCGCGGTGACGATCACCACCGGGGTGAGTTCACGGGCCCCGATCAGGGCGTACGTCACCAGGCCCAGCGCGAGGGCCCCGAGGACGGCGCCGAGGACGTCGAAGCGGCCGGGCGGCCCGGCGTCGCCGGAGGAGGCCGCGTCGGACTCGGGCACGTGCCGCAGCGCCACGGGGACGCACACCAGCGCCACCGGCACGTTCAGCAGGAACACCCAGCGCCAGCCGGGACCCTCGACCAGCCAGCCGCCCAGGAACGGCCCGACGGCCGCGCCGACGCCCCCGAAGCCGGACCACAGGCCGACCGCGCGGCTGCGGTCCTCGGGGGCGAAGGAGGCCTGGATGAGCGCGAGGGAGCCGGGGGTGAGGAGCGCGCCGCCGATGCCCTGGAGGGCGCGGGCGATGATCAGCACCCCGGCGTCCGGGGCGAGGCCGCAGAGCAGGGAGGCCGCGGCGAACCACACCACCCCGATGACGAAGACCTTCCGCCGGCCGAAGCGGTCGCCCAGCGAACCGCCCAGCAGGATCAGTCCCGCCAGCGTGAGCATGTACGCGTTGACCGTCCACTGCAGGGCGGCCAGGCCCGTGCCGAGATCGCGGCCGATGCGCGGCAGCGCCACGTTGACGACGGTCGAGTCCAGCAGGGCCATGCTGGAGCCGAGCACCGTGGTGAACAGGATCCACTTGCCTCGGGGCGAGGCCAGCCGGACGTCGGGCATGCTCCCGGGTGTGGGCATGCTCCCAGGTATACAGCGGACCCGGCACCCGCGGGCGGGTACCGGGTCCACCGGGTCCGGCGGGCGCCCCCGCACCGGTTCACCGGTACGGGGGACGGCCGGCTACTTGATGCGGTTGCCCGCGGAGCGCAGGTTGTTCGCGGCGACGACGACGCGCGCGGCCATCGACTCCTCGGCCAGCTTGCCCCAGGTACGCGGGTCGTAGGCCTTCTTGTTGCCGACCTCGCCGTCGACCTTCAGGACGCCGTCGTAGTTCGCGAACATGTGCCCGGCGACCGGACGGGTGAAGGCGTACTGGGTGTCGGTGTCGATGTTCATCTTCACGACGCCGTTCTCCAGCGCGGTCAGGATCTCCTGCTCGGAGGAGCCGGAGCCGCCGTGGAAGACGAAGTCGAACGGGGACTGCTTGCCGAACTTGGCGGCGACGCCGTCGTTCAGCTCCTTCAGCAGCTCGGGGCGGAGCACGACGTTGCCCGGCTTGTACACGCCGTGCACGTTGCCGAAGGAGGCGGCGAGCAGGTAGCGGCCCTTCTCGCCCAGGCCCAGGGCCTCGACGGTACGGATCGCGTCGTCGACGGTGGTGTACAGCTCGTCGTTGATCTCGTGCGTGACACCGTCCTCCTCGCCGCCGGTCGGGGTGATCTCCACCTCGAGGATGATGTTGGCGCGGCGGGCCTGCTCCAGCAGTTCCTGGGCGATGGCCAGGTTGTCGGCGAGGGTCTCGGCGGAGCCGTCCCACATGTGCGACTGGAACAGCGGGTTGCGGCCGGCCTTCACGCGCTCCTCGGACAGCGAGAGCAGCGGGCGGACGTACCCGTCGAGCTTGTCCTTCGGGCAGTGGTCGGTGTGCAGCGCGATCTGCACCGGGTACTTCTCGGCGAGGATGTGCGCGTACTCGGCGAGCGCGACCGCGCCGGTCACCATGTCCTTGCTGTACTGCCCGCCGAGGAACTCGGCGCCGCCGGTCGAGATCTGGACGATGCCGTCGCTCTCCGCCTCCGCGAAGCCGCGCAGGGCGGCGTTCAGGGTCTGGCTCGAGGTGACGTTGATGGCCGGGTAGGCGAACTTGCCTGCCTTCGCCCGGTCGAGCATCTCGTTGTAGACCTCGGGGGTTGCGATGGGCATCTGTCCGCTCCTCAGTGTTGCGGGTTGGCGTTGTGCTTACGGCCCTGACCAAGAGCTGGGGCGACGTCGGCGTCGTCCCCATCCTTCCAGACATGTCCCGAAGACCGGCTGAACGGTCGGGCCCGGGACAAGTCCAGGTGAAACCATCCGGTCAGTCCAGACCCAGTTCATCCTTCGAGAAGGCGAACCGGTACGGAACGCCCGCTCCGGCCTCGATCTTCTCCGCGGCACCGGTCGCCCGGTCGACGATCGTCGCCACGGCCACGACCTCGGCGCCGGCCTCGCGCACCGCCTCGACGGCGGTCAGCGGCGAACCGCCCGTCGTGGAGGTGTCCTCCACGACGAGCACGCGCCGGCCCGCGATGTCGGGGCCCTCGACCCGCCGCTGCATGCCGTGCGCCTTCGCCGCCTTGCGCACGACGAAGGCGTCCAGCTTCTTCCCGCGCGCGGCGGCGGCGTGCAGCATCGCGGCCGCGACCGGGTCGGCGCCCATGGTGAGGCCGCCGACCGCGTCGAAGTCGAGGTCGTCGGTGAGGTCCAGGAGCACCTGGCCGACGAGCGGGGCCGCCTCGCCGTCGAGGG
This sequence comes from Streptomyces sp. NPDC090108, assembly GCF_044747185.1. Taxonomy (NCBI): domain Bacteria; kingdom Bacillati; phylum Actinomycetota; class Actinomycetes; order Kitasatosporales; family Streptomycetaceae; genus Streptomyces; species Streptomyces sp. NPDC090108. The sequence continues at coordinate 47,733 of NZ_JBIVDQ010000010.1, read as the reverse complement.
TGACGCGGCGCAGGTCGACGTAGTAGTCGGCCTCCAGACCCGAGGAGAGGGTCACCTTGCCGTGCACCACGGCCTTGTCCTTGATCTGCTGCAGCAGTGCGTCGCGTGCGTCCGTCATGCCGCCCAGCTTAGAGCCGCCGCCAGCTCCAGGTGGTGGAGGCCTCCAGCGGTTCCAGGGGCGTGACCAGGCGCGGCAGCGTGTTCAGGCCGTTGGGCGGTCCGGTCTGCGGCTCCACGCACACGGCCTCCGCCTGCTCGTCGTAGACGACCACCCACTCCTCCCGGCTGCCGACCCTCAGTTCCAGCTGTCCGGGCCAGGTGACGGTGACGTCCACGCCGTCGGGCATGCCGAAGCAGTCGTCCCAGGGGCCGGGCCGCGGGTCGACGCGGCGCCCGGTCGGCAGGTGGTCGGAGCCGCGCTCCTCCTGCCAGGCGGGGGTGAAGTCCAGCCGGGCGTCCTCGCCGCCGAGGCTGCGGTTGAACCAGGGGTGCCAGCCGATCTGCGCCGGGAAGGAGTCGCCGTACGTCTCGACGGACATCGTCAGCGTCAGGCTGTCCTCGGCGAGCGCGACGACCTGGGTCACCCGGGCCGGGTGCGGCCAGGGCTCGATCAGGTCGTACGTGAGGACGGCCTCGTCCTTCGAGGTGCGGGCGGTGCGCCAGGCGCCGTTGCGGGCGGTGCCGTGGATGGCGTGCGGCGGGGAGTTGAGCGGCATCTGCCGGACGGCGCCGCCGTCCAGGAACCGGCCGTCCCTGATCCGCCCGCACCAGGGCACCATCGGGAAGCAGCCGTACCGCTCGCCCTGCCGCAGCAGTTCCATGCCGTCGATGCGGAGCCCGCCGATACGGCCGCCGTTGCCGGGCCGCACCGTCACTTCCGCGCCGCCCGCGGTCAGCGTGATCTCTTCGTTACTCACGGGACGACCCTACTGGGACGGACAAGGGCGCCTTCGCGCCACGCTCCCGCGGCCGCTTCAGCGCCGCTTGCGCAGGGCGCGGCCGACGACGATCGCGGAGGCGAGGGCCACCGCGGCCGCGGGTGCCGCCCAGCGCAGGACCGGGTTCGCGGTGACGGGCTGCGGGGCGGGTACGGGGGCGTAACGGCCGCGCGGCGGGGCGTGGTCGACCTCCTCCGCGCTGCGGCCGATCATCGTCCGGCGCGCGTGCGCGGCCTCGGCGGGGGGCACGCCCGTGCCGGCGAAGCCTTCGAGATCCTCGTCCTCGGCGGCGGGGTCCAGGGAGGGCAGCGGGACCTCGGTGTCGAAGACGGAGGGACGCGGCTCGGCCTCCGCGACGTCTTCGGTCTCCGTGGAGGCCTCGGTCTCCGTGGAAGCCTCCGTCTCCGCGGTGGCCTCCGTCTCCGCGGTGGCTTCGGCTTCCGTGACGGGCTCGGGCTGCGCGTCCGCGGCGGGCGCCGCCGTCCCGGACGGCCGCGCGGCCGGTGGCTCGGCCAGGGCCTCGACCCACCTGGTCAGCAGGCGGGTCGCCGCGGCGAGCAGCGCCTCCCGGGGGAGTTCGGCGGCCCGGCCGTCCGCGCGGGCCGTCCCGCCGACCGTGACGGCGGTGCCGCCGGAGGTGTCCGCGAGGCGCACGGTGAGGGCGAGCGTGACACCGCCGGTGCCGCGGACCTCGGTCGCGGCGCCGTCGACGGCGTAGGTGCCGTCGTCCGAGGCGGTGACGTGGAGCGTGCCGCGGTAGGTGATGGAGTGGCCGTCGGCGCGCAGCTTCAGCCGCCCGGCGACGGGTGCGGAACCGGCGTCCTGCTGGAGCCCGGGCAGCGCGCGGGCGACCCGTGCGGGGTCGGCGAGGGCCTCTCTGAGCAGGTCGGCCGGAACCGGGACGAAGACCTGATGCTCCATGTCGGCCCAGCCTACCCAGTGGGGGCCGGATGTCACCCTTCCCGCGGTGCCGGGGTGCCCGGTGTTGCCGCCGGGACGGCACGGACGCGCTCTCCCCGTGCTCTCCCCCACGGTCTGCCCGCGGTCTCCCCCACGGTCTGCCCGCGGTCTCCCCCACGGTCTGCCCGCGGTCTCCCCGTGCTCTCCCCCGCGCTCTGACCGTGCTCGCCCCGCGGTCTCAGTAGCGCGGATGCACCAGCGTGGAGGCTGTCAGTCCCTCGATCCGGGTCCGCCGGGCCGCCCGTCCGTCCGCCGTCAGCTCCCCCTGGGTGAGGGTGTCCGGGCGCGGCCCCCGCGGGTCCAGGCGCAGGCGGGGGGCGGCCGGCCCCGGAGCGGCCAGGAGGAAGCCCCAGTCGTGGGGGGTGCGGGTGGCACCGGCGGAGCGGTCGGGCCCCGCGGTGAAACCGGAGTCGTGGCCGAGCACGCGGTAGGCGGTGGCGGCGAAGCCCGCGGCGCGCAGGGTCTCGGCCACGGTCCAGAAGACGCGCGGGCGGGTGGCGACCGGCCCGGCGTGCACGACGAGACGGCCGCCGGGGGCGAGGGTGCGGCGGGCGAGACCGTAGAACTCCTGGGAGTACAGCTTGGTGCTGGCGGTGATGCCCGGGTCGGGCAGGTCGGCGACGACGACGTCGTACCGGCCGGCGGGTGCGCGGCGCAGCCAGCTCAGCGCGTCGGCCGTGGTGACGTGGACCCGCGGGTCGTCGTACGCGTGGCCGTTGAGGGCGGACAGGCCCGGGTCGGAGCGGGCCAGGCGGACCAGTCCGGCGTCGAGTTCGACGACGTCGACGCGGCGCACGTCCCGCCGGCGCAGGACCTCGCGGGCGGCCAGACCGTCACCGCCGCCGAGGACGAGCACGCGGGCGTGCGGGCCGGCCATCGCCGGGTGCACCAGGGCCTCGTGGTAGCGCCGCTCGTCGTGCCCGCCCACCCGTAACCGGCCGTCCAGGAAGAGATCGAGGGGCCTGCCGTCGGTGCCGCCGGTGAGGACGACCTCCTGCACCCCGGTCTGCAGGGCCACCCGGACGTCCGCGCCGTACACCGCGTGCCGGGCGGCGCGTTCGAACTCGTCGGCCAGGGCGGCGGCGGTCGCGAGGACGCAGAGCACGGTGAGCCCGACGGCGAGCAGCGTCCAGCGGGCGCGGCGGGTCAGGTCGCGGCCGAACAGGCCGAGCACCAGGGCGCCCCCGGCGACGACGTTGACCGTGCCGGTGAGCAGCGCGCCGGTCAACTGGCCGAGGAACGGCAGGAGAAGGAAGGGAAAGGCCAGACCGCCGACGAGCGCGCCGACGTAGTCCGCCGCGAACAGGTCGGCGACCGCGCCCCCGGCGTCCTGCCGGCGGATGCGCTGGATCAGCTCCATCAGCAGGGGGACCTCGGCGCCGACCAGCAGTCCGATGGCGAGGGAGAACGCGACCAGGAGGCAGCGCGGCCCGTCGGCCCACACCCCGCCCCAGCCGCCGGTCCAGGCGAAGACGGCGTACAGCGCCATGGCGCTGCACCCGCCGACCAGCGCGAGCGCGGTCTCGATCGCCCCGAACCCGGCCGCCGCGTGCCAGCGCAGCCGTTTCGCGGCGAGGGAGCCGATGCCCATCGCGAACACCATCACGGACAGCACCACGGAGGCCTGGGTGACCGAGTCGCCGATCAAGTACGAGGCGAACGCGACGAGTTCGAGCTCGTACACCAGACCGCAGGCCGCGCAGACGAAGACACACGCGAGCACCAGGAACCGGCCGGTGCCGGGCCGGACGGGCAGCCGCGCGGGATCCGTCCAGGGCGGGGGGCCCGGAGGCGCGGGGGCGTGCGGTTCGATCACCTTGCGACGGTACGACACAGCCCAGGTGCGCTTCGTCACCCACACGTGTGGAACTGGCCGCCGTTGACGTTCCCCGCGTTTATGTACGCCAGGAACCGGGCTAGCCCGGACGGCCCACCGGGACCCGCACGCCGACCCTGGTCCGGGTCGCCACCAACTGCCCGTCCTGCGGGTAGGAGTGCCAGGTGCGCCATTGCACCTGCCCCTCGTGCCGGTGGGCGAGCATCGCGGTGAACGCGTGCGGGCTGCCGGGGAAGACGCCGGCCAGGCCGTGCGGATGGTCGGAGACCAGCGCCAGCAGCTCCTGCGCCCGGCCCGCGAAGGAGCCCGGCGTCAACAGCTCGACGCGTGCGGCGAATTCGTACTCCCAGTCGCCGACCCGCTTCGCCACGCCCAGCGGCAGCGGGGTGCTCGATCCGGGCATGCACGCGACCGTCTCCGAGCAGTTGGTCTCTTCCTCCTCCAGCAAAACCTGGTGGGAGGCGCCGAGCAGTCTCAACTGGAGCTTCGCCCCGGAAAGTTCGAGGTCCAGGGTGGCGAGGGCGGGCAGCGGCTCGCGCCCGAGGGCCCAGGCGAGGTCTGCGGCACGCGTATCGGTGTAGGAGGTGTTCAGGGTCGTGAGCATGGATCGGCTCCGCTAACACACAACGAGGGCAGGAGAATGTTCCGGCGCACCTCGGTAGACACCGGGCGAGTGGCCAGGTCGGCTTGGCCGGGAAAGGGTGTCTGCGGGACGTTCCGAGGGCTGCGGTGGTGATTTAGAGGGAATCATGAACAGTGGCCACGCCACAGCGTTTTTACCCAAGTTCGGAGGGTTTCCATCCCTCAGAGGGCTCCACAGCTCAACTGTTCAACTACGGCGTGCGCCGGGCGCGGGAACAGAGGCCCCTGACACCCGGCGCCGCACGTCAGGCACCGCCGCCGCAGCCGCCCCCGCCACCGCACGACGACCCGCCGCCGCACGAGTGCCCGCCGCCGCAGGAATGCCCTCCCCCGCACGAGTGACCCCCGTGGCCCCCGTGACCCCCATGGCCCCCGTGCCCTCCGTGACCGCCGTGACCTCCATGACCCCCGTGGCCGCCGGAGCCCCCGCCGCCCAGCACCCACCAGCTCCCGCCGCCGTCGTACGACGACGAGGAGGACGACGACCTCCGCGGCAGCCCTCGCCCGGCCCGCCCCGCACGCGCGCTCACCCCGCGCAGCCGCCGCGACCGGTTCACCCGGTCGAGCAGCGCGCGGTCGTACCCCTTGCGGCGGGACCACCCCCGGCCCGCCACGATCATGACGACTGCCACCGCCACGACGAAGGCGACGATCATGGCGTCACCCCCCTTTCCTTCCCCCGAAGGCTCCCCGGCGGGAACCCCTGTGCGTCACCGCGTCTCCCGCGGTGACGGGGGGATGCCCGGGCCGTCCACGGGTCAAAGCGGAGTTGAGGAACTCCAGAGCTTGAGCGCAGGATGACGGCCATGACCTCCACCGCGCGCCCCCACCTGAACCGCCGGCTCGCCGAGTTCGGTACGACGATCTTCGCCGAGATGTCCGCCCTCGCCGCGGCGACCGGATCGATCAACCTCGGCCAGGGTTTCCCCGACACGGACGGCCCCGAGGAGATCAGGGAGGCGGCCGTGCGGGCGCTGCGCGACGGGCGCGGCAACCAGTACCCGCCGGGCCCCGGCGTCCCGGAGCTGCGCGAGGCGATCGCCGCGCACCAGCTGCGCCGCTACGCGCTGGCGTACGACCCCGGCACCGAGGTGCTGGTCACGGCGGGCGCGACGGAGGCCATCGCCGCCACCCTGCTCGCCCTGCTGGAGCCGGGCGACGAGGTGGTGGCGCTGGAGCCGTACTACGACTCCTACGCGGCGTGCGTCGCGATGGCGGGCGGCCGGCGTGTCCCGGTGACCCTGCGCCCGGCGCCCGGCGAGGACGGGGAGACACGCTTCCGGCTGGACCTCGACGAACTGCGCGCGGCCGTCACGGACCGCACCCGCCTGCTGCTGATCAACACCCCGCACAACCCGACCGGCACGGTCCTCACCCGCGCGGAACTGGCCGCGATCGCCGAGCTGGCGGTGGAGCGGGACCTGCTGGTCGTCACCGACGAGGTCTACGAGCACCTGGTCTTCGACGACGCCGAGCACCTGCCGCTGGCCGGCTTCCCCGGGATGCGCGAGCGGACGGTGACGATCGGCTCGGCCGGCAAGACGTTCTCCTTCACGGGCTGGAAGGTCGGCTGGGTGACGGCCGCCCCGGAGCTGGTCAGCGCCGTCCGCTCGGCCAAGCAGTTCCTGACCTATGTGTCGGCGGGGCCGTTCCAGTACGCGGTGGCGGAGGCCCTCGCGCTGCCCGACTCCTACTTCGACGGCTTCCGCGCGGGGATGCGCGCCCGGCGGGACATCCTCACGGAGGGGCTGGCCGAGGCGGGGTTCGGGGTGTTCGAGCCCGCCGGCACGTACTTCGTCACCACCGACATCCGCCCGCTGGGCGAGAAGGACGGCTTCGCCTTCTGCCGCGCCCTGCCGGAGCGGGCGGGCGTGGTCGCCATCCCCAACGCCGTCTTCTACGACGACCGCGAGGCGGGCGCGCCGTTCGTGCGGTTCGCGTTCTGCAAGCGGGAGGAGGTGCTGCGGGAGGCCGTCGGCCGTCTGCGGCAGCTCTGACCGCCTGATCCCGCCCCCGGCACCCGCCCCGGCCCGGTCCCGGCGCACGGATGCCGTGGCCCCGGAGCCTGCGCTCCCGGACCACGGCATCACCCCCGCGCCGCGCGCGGGGCGGAAGAACGAGGGGGCGAGACGCCCTCCCGGGGAACTACTCCCCGCGCTCCCCGGAGTCGTCACCCTCGCCGGAGCCGTCGGTGTCGTCGGAGGCGTCGGCCTCGTTGACGTCCTGCTCCAGGCCGAGCTGCTCGACCAGCCACTTGTCGAACTCGATCGCGGCCCGCACCCAGCTGACCGTGGAGGAGACGAAGTGGTTGAGGTCGACACCGGTGCCGACCAGCATCTGGGCCTCACCGATGAGACGGACGGTGCCGTCGTCGTGGGTGTGGGTGTACACCTTCGGCCACAGGGTGCGGCGGTTCCAGTCGTCGATGGACTCGAGCAGCTGGGGCTTCTCGTCGATCTTGTGGGGGCGGTCGTAGAACGTCCGCACGGAGAAGACCGCCTGCTCGTCCTCCCCACGGAACATGAAGTAGGTGCGGAACTGCTCCCACGGCGCCGCGAGGTCTCCCTCCTCGTCGACGACGTACTTGAGCTCCATCTGGTCGAGGAGCTGCTTCACGAGGTCCTGATCCGGGACGACGGGGCCCGCCGGCCCTTGGGGCTGCGGCTCGGGCTGGCCCCCGAAGTTCGGAATCGAGGACGGGTCGATGCTCACCGTGTTTTTCCCTTCGTACGGATGTGGCCATCCTCCCTCAGAGGGGGAGGGCCGTGGCAAGCCCCGCCACGGCCTGTCAGCCTTGGGCGGACACGGCACGCCCCGGCGGCACCATGGACGATCATTCCCGCACACGGACACGAAGAGAAGCACGGGGGGCGGCACATGACGGCGACCGGGACGGTGACGGAGCCGCGCGGGCGGGGCCGCGCCGGACGGGCCATGGTGATCCTCGCCCTGGTGACACCGCTGCTGGCGGGGGTGGGCGCGGTGGTGGCCGTGGCGGCCTGGTGGCTGTGGGACGACACGCCCGACGCCCCCCGGCCGGCCGCCGTACCGTGCGCCGAGGCCCTGGCGTACGGCGGGGCGCGACTGCCCGCCGGCGCGCGCGACGCGCACTGCACGGTCCTGTCCTGGCAGGACACCGAGTACGACGCGCGGTTCCGCGTGTCGCGCGAGGGGCTGCGCACCTGGCTGAAGGCCACGTACCCGGACGCCCCGGAGCCGTCCGGCTCCTCCTGCGACCACCCCCGCGACCGCTGCCTCGATCTGGACTTCAGGCGGGGGGACGGCGGCCGGTACGCCGGGCGGGTGCCGGGGAGGTCTCTGCCCGGCTTCGGGGCGTACGCCGCGACGGTGGAGGTGCGGTTCGGGAGGGCGGGCGACGCCGAGGTGTCGTTCTCGGCGTTCACCGGGTGAGCGGAACCCCAGGGACCCCCGGTGCGCCCGCACGGCACGGCGGCCCGCACCCCCGGGAGGGTGCGGGCCGCCGTGCCGGTCCGGCGCCGGTCAGAGCGTCTTGGCCGGAGCCGCGCCCACGGTGAGGCCGTCGGCGGCGCGGTCGACGCGGACCGTGTCGCCGTCCTTGATCTCGCCGGAGAGGATCTCCTTGGCGAGGCGGTCGCCGATCGCGGTCTGGACGAGGCGGCGCAGGGGCCGCGCGCCGTACGCCGGGTCGTTGCCCTCCTCGGCGAGCCAGGCCAGGGCCTCGGGGGTGACGTCCAGGCTGAGGCGCCGCTCGGCGAGACGCCGGGCGAGCCGGTCGATCTGGAGCCGGGCGATCCGGGCCAGCTCGTCCTGGTCGAGGGCCGAGAAGACCACGAGGTCGTCGAGCCGGTTGAGGAACTCGGGCTTGAAGGAGCCGCGGACGACCTCCAGCACCCGCTCCCGCTTCTCCGCCTCGCCGAGCGCCGGGTCCACCAGGTACTGGCTGCCCAGGTTGGAGGTGAGCACCAGGATGGTGTTGCGGAAGTCGACCGTGCGTCCCTGGCCGTCCGTCAGGCGCCCGTCGTCCAGGACCTGGAGCAGGATGTCGAAGACCTCGGGGTGGGCCTTCTCCACCTCGTCGAGCAGCACCACGGTGTACGGGCGGCGGCGGACGGCCTCGGTGAGCTGGCCGCCCTCCTCGTAGCCGACGTACCCGGGAGGCGCGCCGACGAGCCGGGCCACGCTGTGCTTCTCGCTGTACTCCGACATGTCGATGCGGACCATGGCCCGCTCGTCGTCGAAGAGGAAGTCCGCGAGCGCCTTGGCGAGTTCGGTCTTGCCGACACCGGTCGGACCGAGGAAGAGGAAGGAGCCCGTGGGCCGGTCGGGGTCGGCGATGCCCGCGCGGGCACGGCGGACGGCGTCGCTCACGGCGCGCACGGCCTCGCTCTGGCCGATGAGCCGCCGGCCCAGCTCGTCCTCCATGCGCAGCAGCTTCTGCGTCTCGCCCTCCATCAGGCGGCCCGCCGGGATGCCGGTCCAGGCGGCGACGACGTCCGCGATGTCGTCGGAGCCGACCTCCTCCTTGACCATGGTGTCCCGGGCGGCCTCCTCCTCGGCCTCCGAGGCGGCCTCCAGCTCCTTCTCCAGCTCGGGGATCTCGCCGTAGAGCAGCTTGGCGGCGGTGTCGAAGTCGCCGTCGCGCTGGGCGCGTTCGGCCTGGCCGCGCAGCTCGTCCAGCTTCTCCTTCAGCTCACCGACCCGGTTGAGGGACTGCTTCTCCTTCTCCCAGCGGGCGGTCAGGCCCCGCAGCTCCTCCTCCTTGTCGGCGAGGTCGCGGCGCAGCTTCTCCAGCCGGGCGACGGAGGCCGGGTCGGTCTCCTTGGCGATCGCCAGCTCCTCCATCTTCAGCCGGTCCACGGACCGCTGGAGCTCGTCGATCTCGACCGGGGACGAGTCGATCTCCATGCGCAGCCGGGACGCGGCCTCGTCGACGAGGTCGATGGCCTTGTCGGGCAGGAAGCGGGAGGTGATGTACCGGTCGGACAGGGCCGCGGCGGCCACCAGCGCGCTGTCCGCGATCTGCACCTTGTGGTGGGCCTCGTACCGGCCCTTCAGCCCGCGCAGGATCGCGATGGTGTCCTCGACGGTGGGCTCGGCGACCAGCACCTGCTGGAAGCGGCGCTCCAGGGCGGGGTCCTTCTCGATCCGCTCCCGGTACTCGTCGAGCGTGGTGGCGCCGACCATGCGCAGCTCACCGCGGGCGAGCATCGGCTTGAGCATGTTGCCCGCGTCCATGGCGGAGTCGCCGCCGGCGCCCGCGCCCACGACGGTGTGCAGCTCGTCGATGAAGGTGATGATCTGCCCGTCGGAGTCCTTGATCTCGGAGAGCACGGCCTTCAGCCGCTCCTCGAACTCACCGCGGTACTTGGCCCCGGCGACCATCGCGCCGAGGTCGAGGGAGACCAGCCGCTTGTTCTTCAGCGACTCGGGCACGTCACCCTTGACGATCCGCTGGGCGAGCCCCTCCACGACGGCGGTCTTGCCGACGCCGGGCTCGCCGATGAGCACGGGGTTGTTCTTGGTACGGCGACTCAGCACCTGCACGACCCGCCGGATCTCGTGGTCCCGGCCGATGACCGGGTCGAGCCGGCCCTCGCGGGCGGCGGCGGTGAAGTCGGTGCCGAACTTCTCCAGGGCCTTGTACTGGCCCTCGGGGTCGGCAGTGGTCACGCGGCGTCCTCCCCTGGCCTTCTGGAAGGCCTCCTGCAGCTTCCTCGCGTCGGCACCCTGTGCCGTGAGCAGCTCGCCGGCCGCGCCGCCCTTGGCGGCGATCCCGATGAGCAGGTGCTCCGTGGACAAGTATTCGTCGCCGAGGTCCTTGGCGCGCTCGTCGGCGTCCGCGAGGACGGCGAGCAGCTCCCGGCTGGGCTGCGGGGGCGCGACGGTGGAGCCGGTCACGCTGGGCAGCGCCGCGAGCAGACGCTCCGCACCGGCGCGTACGACGGCCTGGTCGGCGCCGACGGCGGCGAGCAGGTCGGTGATGTTCTCGTTCTCCTGCCCCGCGAGCAGAGCAAGGAGCAGGTGGGCGGGCGTCAGGTCCGCGTGTCCCTCGGTCACGGCCCGCTGGCTGGCCGCGTTGATCGCTTCCCGGCTCCTGTTGGTCAGCTCGGCGTCCACGTTCGCGTTCTCCTCCTCGGCATCGGGCCCCTCGGCCACGTCCCCACTGCTGACTTCACCAACATACACAAAGTTGAGTCCATTCCGCTCAATTAAAGGGACGCGGGTTCCTGCGACTAGGTTTCGGCCATGGCCATGGACTCCACGAACTCCGCGAACACGGGCACTCCCGACGAGTCGTACCTCGCCTTCTGGCGGGAGCGGCACCTGTGCACCCTGACGACCCTCCGCCGCGACGGCAGCCCGCACGTGGTGCCGGTCGGGGTGACCTGGGACCCCGAGGCGGGTCTGGCGAGGGTGATCACGAGCAGTACGAGTGCGAAGGCGGCCCATGTGCGCGCGGCCGGCCCCGAGGGCGCGCGCGTCGCGGTGTGCCAGGTGGACGGCCGCCGGTGGGCCACCCTGGAGGGCCGCGCCCGGGTGCGCACCGAGCCGGAGCGGGTGGCGGAGGCCGAGCGGCGCTACACCGAGCGCTACGGGCGTGTGCCGCGCGAGAACCCGGCGCGGGTGGTCATCGAGATCGAGGTGGGACGCCGGCTCGGGCACGGATGAGGCTCGGGGCGGCGGCGGAGCGGCCCGTTCCGGCCACTCGGGGCGCGGCCCCGTTTCCCCCGCTTCCCGCCTGTACCGCCGCAAACTGCAGCGGCGTCACCGTGTTCAGGTCACGGTGACGCCGCTGCGGGGGGAAGTACCTGAGCGATCTTTTACGACGGGGGAATCGCGTCAGGCACTGCGGGGGGTGGCTGAGATGGTCCGCGTGTCAGGGACGTCCGGTTCTGCCAGCCGGTGGTCCCGTCGGTCCAGGTTCACAAAGATCATGCCGTACCGGACGGCACACCGCACCGGCTGCGGCGCCCCTCGGGGCTTGCGCAGGCACCGGTACGCCCGTACGTCCTCGTCGTCGTCGCGGGTGACGACCACCGGCTCACCGAAGACGGTCACCATCAACGAGTCACCACTGTGGGGGATGGCGGTGACCAGATCGATGAAGTGCCAGCCGGAGCGGTAAGCGGTCGCCATCTCCCGTCGGAAACTGCGGTCGTCGGGTGGGGTCGCCACGTCAGCTCACGGCTCCGCTTTTGGCCCCGACGACGTGCGGCGCGATCAGCGGCCAGGCACTGTCCGCCCGAACGTCCTGCTTCACCTTGGCGAAGCCGCTCGAAGCGCCGACTGCCACCAGGACGGAGAAGGCGGCGACAAGCACCGAGCGAAGCAATTTCTTGTGCATGGCAGGCTTCGTCCTCACTTGAAGGTCCCCATTCCCCCGACAGATACGACGATGGCTCATTCGGGCACATCCTGGCCACACAATCGGTGCATCATGTTCCTGCATGTTCAGGACCCTGGGGGGTGGAGATTTGGCAGCCAATCACACAAAAGAGACACATCCCCACGCAGTGACCACCTTGTGCGCTGAAGGCGGACGTCTGTACGCCGCTGCCCTGCGCACCGGACGTGTCGCTCGTGCGGACGCGGAGGCCGCCCCCTGCCTGAGGGAGTTCGCCCTGCTCCATCCCGACCCCGACGACCCGGACTGGCTGCGTCCGGTGCCGCCCGCGGTCGCCCTGGCGCAGCGGCTCACGCCGATCGAACGGGAGATAACCGAGCGGCGCCGGCACTCCATCGAACTCGCCGACGCCTTCGAGCCGTTCATGGCACTCGGTGCACAGCTGTCGGCGACCAGCGACTCGATCACCCTCCTCGAGGGCGGCGACCGGATCAACGCGGCGCTCAACCTGGCCACCGAGCAGTGCCACACGGAGATGCTGACGATCCAGCCGAACGACCAGCGGTCCGAACTCAGCCTGCTGCGCGGCCTGGAGCGGGACAGACCGCTCATCGAACGCGGGCTGCGGATCCGCACCCTGTACCAGCACACCGCCCGCTACAGCCAGGAGAAGCTCGGCTACGCCGCCCAGCTCGGCGACGGCAAGGCGGAGTACCGCACGATCGACGAGATCGTGGAGCGGCTCATCATCTGCGACGAGTCCGTCGCCTTCATCCCCATCCGCGACGACCAGCAGGTCGCCCTGGAACTGCGCCACCCCGGCCTGGTCCGCTATCTGATCAAGGTCTTCGAGTTCATGTGGAGCCGCGCGGTCCCGCTGAGCACCGGACGCCCCTACCAGCCCGCCCCCGACGGCTTCACCGACATCCAGCACTCGATCGCCAAGCTCCTCGTCGAGGGCCATGTCGACGAGGCGATCGCCCGCCGCCTGGGCATGAACGTCCGCACCTGCCGCGCCCACATCGCCAAGCTCGCCCAGGCTCTCGGCAGCGGCAGCCGGGCCCAGCTCGGATTCCTCATCGCCCGGTCCGGAATCCTCAACCAGGAACCCTGAATCCCGACCGCGGGGAAGGCGGCCGCCGGTGACAGCAGGAACACACGAGCACAGGCCGGAGGAGCCCTGCCCGGCCGGGCTGGCCCTCTACACCCGCGCGCTGCACGAGGGCCACGTCCCGGCCGGGGACGCCGAGCGGCTGCCCTGCCTGGCCGCAGCCGGGCTCCTGCGGCCCGACCCCGGGGACGCCCGCCTCCTGCGCCCGGAGGCCCCCGCCGTCGCCCTCCACCGGCTGCTGCGCGACGTCGACGAGGACATCGCCCGCAGACGCCGGCAGGGCGACCGGCTGACCGGAGCGCTCGAACCGCTCCTCGCCCTCGGGACACCGGACACGGACCGGGCGGACGCGACGGGCATCCGGATGCTGAGCGGCCTGGACCGGATCAACACCGCCATCTCCGAGGCCATGGCGGACATCGCCGGGGAGGTCCTCACCATCCAGCCGCACAGCCTGGAGAGCGCCCTGCGCACCACGGCCCTGATCCGCGACCAGGCCCTGCTGGACCGGGGCGGCCGCATCCGCACCCTCTACCAGCACACCCAGCGCCACGTCCCCGCGGTCGTCGCGCGCTACGAGCAGCTGCGCGGCGACGTGGAGGCCCGCACGCTCGACCAGGTCACGGAGCGGCTCCTGCTCATCGACCGGAAGGTGGCGTTCATCCCCGCGAGCAAGGACCGGTCCGCCGCGCTGGAGATCCGCCATCCCGCGCTGATCGAGTACCTCGCGATCGTCTTCGACCGGCTGTGGCACCTGGCCACCCCCATGCACCCCCGGGCCGTACGGCAGCCGCCGGTGAGCGGCGTCACCGCCCGCCAGCGCGCCATCGCCCGCCTGCTGATCGAGGGCCACACCGACGGCGACATAGCCGACCGCCTGGGCATGAACGTGCGCACCGCCCGCCTGCACATCGCCAAGCTCGCCGCCACCCTGGGCAGCCAGAGCCGCGCCCAGCTCGGCTACCTCATAGGGCGCTCGGGGATCCTCGACCGGGAAGCATGACGGTACGGGCGTAGGGCGGCGCGTCCAGGCCCACCTGGGCGATACGGACGCCCAGTTGCGTACGGCTGGCCGCCCCGAGCGTGTCCGACAGCCGGGCGATGTGGGCACGGCAGGTACGGACGCTGATGCCGAGCCGCTCGGCGATCACGGCGTCCTGGTGACCCTCGGCGAGCAGCGCCGCGATGGACCGCTCCCGGTGGGAGATGCCGTCGATGCCCGTGTCCGGCAGCGGGGCGGTGAGCGGCAGCGCGAGCCGCCACAGCCGCTCGAAGACGGTCACCAGGTACTCGATCAGCGCGGGATGGCGCAGCTCCAGGGCCATCGTGCGCTCGGCGTTGGCGGGGATGAAGGCGACCGTGCGGTCGAAGAGCATCAGCCGGTCGGTGACCTCGTCGAGGGTCCGGGCCTCCACCGCGTCGCCCATCAGCTCGAAGTAGTGGAGCAGCCCCTGCCCGTGCCGGGCGACATGTGTGTACAGATCGCGCATGCGCACACCGCGGCCGCGCAGTTCCAGCGCCCGGTGCAGGCCCTCGGTGAGCGAGTCCTCGCTGCGGATGCCGCCGGGCTGCACGGTGAGCACCTCGGTGGTGCACGCCTCCGTCGCCTCGTCGATCGCGGTCTGGATCCGGGCCAGCCCGTCCAGCACCCGGATCGCCGTGCCCTCGGCCGGCGCCGCCGACCGCGCCTGGTACCCCAGGCCGGAGTACCGCTCGAAGGCGGCGACGGCCGAACCCACCCGGCGCTGGCCCTCGCTGACCTCGTCGTAGACCCCGCGCAGCAGCCGGGCCATCACCTCCTGCGGGGAGGTGGGCACCAGCCAGTCCATGTCATCGGGATCGGGGTGCAGCAGGCCCAGTTCGAGCAGGCAGGGCACCGGCCCGGCGTCCGTGCGCGGCACCCGCCCGCGGCGGACGGCCCGGGTGTACACGCGGTCCCCCGGCTCGCACAGCCGGTCGGCACCGTGGGGATGCTCCTGCGTCCCGTGCCCGGTCATCGCCCATTCCACCCCCGGCTCGCGGCCATTTCCGTGGCGCAACTATGCGCGGGCCCCGACCGGGTCCGCAACACGGCTCCACCGGCCGCACGGGCCGCGATGCACCACTGCGTACCGGTATCGCCCGGCCTCCGCCGACCACGATGCAACAAGCTGAGGGGAGGGCACGGAAGAAGGCCCGCACAAGGGCATGGCGCGGCGAACGGCCTCCCGGCCACTCACCGCGCCCCGCGCGTCCGCCGACGCGCCGCGTCCCGCGCCCGTGCTACCGCAGGCCGGCCGCCGCGCAGGCGGCCTTGTACTTGGCGGTGCAGATGTCGGCGACCGAGTAGATGCCGTCGGCGACGACGGTCTCCTTGATCTTGTCCGCGGTCAGGGCGGTCACCTGGACGAGCTTGGCCGGGATCCGCTTCTGGGTGGGGCTGTCGACACGGTCCTGGGTGAGGGCGTCGAACTGGATGTCCTTGCCCTGGATCCGGGCGACGGCCATCTGGGCGGCCGCCTCGGCCTCGTCCGGGTAGGACTTGTAGACGCTCATGTACTGCTGGTGGATCAGGATCCGCTGCACCGCGTCGAGTTCGGCGTCCTGGCCGGTGATCGGCGGCAGGCTGGTGACGCCCGCGGCCTGGAGGGCCTTGATGACACCGCCGGCCATGCCGTCGTTGGCGGCGTAGACACCGGCGATGTTGTCCTTGCCGATCGCGTTGATCGCCTCGGTCATGTTGGCCGTGGCGTTCTCCGGCTTCCAGTCCGTGGTGTCGTAGGACTTGGCGATCGTCACCTTGTCGCTCAGCTCGGAGAGCGCGCCCTGCTTGAACTGCTTGGCGTTCGGGTCGGTCGGCGAGCCGTTCATCATGACGATCTTGGAGGAGGTGCCGGTCTTGGCACCCATCGCCTCCAGCAGCGAACGGCCCTGCACCTCGCCCACGAGCTCGTTGTCGAAGGAGATGTACGCGTCGATCGGACCCTCGGCCAGGCGGTCGTAGGCGATGACCGGGATGCCCGCGTCCTTGGCCTTGCGGACCTCGCCGGCGATGGCGTGCGAGTCGACCGCGTCGACCAGGATGACGTCGACGTGGTCGTCGATCATCCCCTGCATCTGGCCGGCCTGGCGGGTGGCGTCCGCGTCGGCGTTCGCGTACACCACCTTGCCCTTCTTGTGGGTGAGTTCGGCGACCTTGTCCTTGATGATGGGGAAGTCGAACTTGTCGTAACGCGTGTTCGCCTTCTCCGGCAGCAGCAGGCCGACGGTGACCTGGTCACCCTTGGTCGGGCTCGCGCTGGCACCACTCCCCGCCGCGTCCAGCGCACCGCAGCCGGCAAGCGAAAGGATCATCGTGGGCGCGGCCACGGATATGGCGATACGACGCATTCGAGGGCTCACTTCAAGTGCGATCCGGACGTGGGCGCTTCTTTACGACCCAGGTGTCTGAAAAGACAACGCGGAGTAGCCACTCGGCGTCAAGAAGTACTACTTAACGGATCCGCAACGGCACGCTCGGCTGACCCTGTGAAGAGTGTGCGCAACCCTCTCCAAAGGCTCTTTACGACCTCTACATCCAAGAGAAGACCGCGGTCACGCAAAGAACAGGGCAACCAACCGGGCTGCTCGAAGGTCACAGTCGGCAGCGGAACTTGGCTTCCGCTGCGATCGACCATCGAGCAGAGGAACGAATGAAGCCGGCCAGACTCGCGACCGCCACAGCCGTCGCCCTCGCCACAGCAGGCGGCCTGCTGCACACGGCCGCCGCCCCCGCCTCGGCCACGACGGGATGCGCCTCGCCGGTGTACACCCGCGCCTTCTACACCGGCACCGCGTTCTCCGGCAGCCCGAAGAAGAAGGACTGCGACTCCTCGATCGCCGAGAACTGGGGCACCGGCGCCCCCGCCGCCGGTCTGCCGAAGGACAACTTCGGCGTCCGCTGGACCGTGACACGGGACTTCGGCTCCGGCGGCCCCTTCTCCCTGCCGGTGGCCGCCCAGGACGGCGTCCGCGTCTACCTGGACGGCGTCCGCAAGATCGACGTCTGGAAGAACGTCTCGGCCACGGTCAAGAAGACCGCCGACATCACGATCCCCGCGGGCAGGCACACCCTGCGCGTCGACTACGTCAACTGGACCGGCGCCGCGAACATCAAGTTCGCCTACACACCCCGCACTTCGTCCACGGTCGACAAGGTCCGCCCGCTGACGCCCACGGCGGCCTCGGTGACGTACGACCCGAAGAGCAGCAAGGCGAAGCTGACCTGGGCCCGGAACCCGGAGATGGACCTCGCCGGATACCGCGTCTACGTGCGCGCCAAGGGCCACGACGACTGGCACCTGACCAGCGGCGGCACCCTCACCACCACCTCGTTCACCAACGCCCTGCCGCCGAACGGCGCTTCGTCCTACTACGAGGTGCGCGCCGTCGACAAGGCGGGCAACGAGTCCGGCGGCACCCACGACCTGCCGGTGACCACCGCCGACCGGACCGCGCCGGACGTCCCGGTCCTGACGGCGACCGACGACGACTACTCCGGCGTCCTCGTCGCATGGGACGACGCCTGGGAACCCGGTGCCCGGTACGACGTCTTCCGCGCCTCCTCCGCGACCGGCGAGTTCGTGAGGATCAGGACGCTGAACGGTGTCAGCAGCATCGGCGACGAGACCGCTCCCTACGGCGAGACCTCCTACTACCGCGTCGTCGCGACCGACGCCGCCGGTAACACCTCCCGGTCCGCCGTCCTGGCCCACACCCGCCGGCTGCCCGTCCCGTACCTGCTCGACGCGGGCACGAACGCCGACGAGAGCGGTGTCGAGCTGCGCTGGACCATGCCGCTGCGGGCGGAGACGCAGTACCGCGTCTACCGCAGGGAGGCTTCCGGCGACAACGCGGCCGAGGTGCGGATCGACTGCGAACCGTCCCGGGTGGGCCCCGCCGACGACCCCATCGCGACCTATGCCTGCACCGACCGCTCGGCGGTACCGGAGACCGCGTACTGGTACCGGGTCACCAGCGTCGGTGCCGGCGGTCAGGAGTCGAAGTCCTCGCAGGTGCAACAGGGGGGCCTCTACGATCGCACCCCGCCTCCCCCCGTCACCGGACTCACCTCCACCGCCACGGAGTACGGCACGGACCTGGAGTGGGAGGCGAGCCCGGCCCCGGACGTCGCCGAGTACGACGTCTTCCGCGCACCCGCGGACCACCCCACCGAGGACGAGAACATCGCCCGTCTCGCGCCCGGCACCACCCGGTTCACCGACCTCGACGTGCCGGACGGCGAGAACTGGGTCTACTACGTCGCCGGCACCGACACGTCCTCGAACACCCTCTGGGAGACCTCCCCGCGGCAGGTCGCCCGGACCGAGGCCCACGAGCTCGACCTCACCCCGGCCGCCACGCTCCCCGACACCGCCGGCCTGACCCTGTCGGCCCGGACCGACGGGACCGGCCACGCGGCCCTGTCGTGGACCGCCCGCACGGCCGGTGCGGCAACGGCCACGGGCTTCCACGTGTACCGCTGGGACCGCGCCGCCGGCCAGTACGTCCGGCTGACCGACGTGCCCCTGGGCGCGGACGCCCACGGCTACACCGATGCGGCCACCCCGGCCGGAACGACCGGCTACTACGTCGTCTCCGTCGTCGCTCCGGACGGCACGGAGGCCTTCTCCGGCCTCGCACCGGTGGTGGTCCCGCCGAGCGGCGCGTGAGCGTCCGGGCACGCGGAAGGGGCCCGGAGAGTTCTCCGGGCCCCTTCTCGGTGGTGCTCAGTCCTTCTGCTGCCGTTTCGGGCGCCAGACGACCAGCGCGCTGGTCTGCTGGACCTCCTGGTACGGGACCAGGTCACGGCGGTAGGAGGCGTGGACGGCGGCCTCGCGCTGCTGCATCGCGGCCGCCGCGCCGTCCAGGGCCGACTCCATCTCCGCGACGCGGGACTGGAGCGCGGCGACCTGGTTCTCCAGTTCGATGATCCGCTTGATGCCGGCCAGGTTGATGCCCTCGTCCTGCGACAACTGCTGCACCTGGCGGAGCAGTTCGATGTCACGGGCCGAGTAGCGCCGGCCGCGGCCGGCGGTGCGGTCGGGAGAGACCAGACCCAGCCGGTCGTACTGCCGCAGGGTCTGCGGGTGCAGCCCGGACAGCTGGGCCGCGACCGAGATGACGTAGACCGGTGTCTCCTCGGTCAGCTCGTACGGGTTGCGCCGACGACCGGGTGTGTCCATGGGCCTCTCAATCTCCCTTCGCGGCCTCGAACAGCTCCTCCCGAGGATCCTCGTCCGCGGTCGCCTCGCGATACGCCTGGAGCGCGTCACGAGCCTTCCCCGACAGGTCCTTCGGGACACTCACCTCGACGGTGATCAGCAGATCCCCGCGGCTGCCGTCCTTGCGGAGCGCGCCCTTGCCCCGCGCCCGCATGGTGCGGCCGTTGGGCGTGCCGGGCGGCAGCTTCAGGGTGACGGGCGGACCGCCCAGGGTGGGCACCCGCACCTCCCCGCCGAGCGCCGCCTCGGGGTACGTCACCGGCACGGTGACGGTGAGGTTGTCGCCCTTGCGCCCGAACACCGGGTGCTCGCCGACGTGCACGGTGACGTACAGGTCACCCGCCGGTCCGCCCCGCTCGCCGGGCGCGCCCTTGCCGCGCAGCCGGATCCGCTGCCCGTCGGTGACACCCGCCGGGATGCGGACCTGCATGGTGCGCGAGGACTTGGCGCGGCCGCTGCCGTTGCACTCCAGGCAGGGGTGCTCGGCGATCAGGCCGCGGCCCTTGCAGTCGGGGCAGGGGTCGGTCAGCGAGAAGCCGCCGCCCGAGCCCCGGGCGACCTGCCCGGTGCCGACGCAGGTCGGGCACACCCGGGGCGTGCCGTTCTTGTCGCCGGTGCCCGAACAGGCCTTGCAGGGAGCCTGCGAGGTCATCCGCAACGGGACGGTCGCGCCCTCGATCGCCTCGGTGAAGCTGAGGGTGACCTCGGTGTCCACGTCCTGGCCGCGGCGCGGCTGGGTGCGGGTCGTACCGCCCGCGCCGCCCCGGTTGAACAGGCCGCCGAAGACGTCACCGATGCCGCCTCCGCCGCCGAAGCCGCCACTCTGCTGGGCGCCCCCGCCGAAGAGGTCGCCCAGGTCGAAGTTGAAGTTTCCGCCGGCGGCGCCCGGCCCGGGGCGGAAGCCTCCGTTGCCGAACAGGGCGCGCGCCTCGTCGTACTCCTTGCGCTTCTTGGCGTCACCGAGGACGTCGTTCGCCTCGGAGATCTCCTTGAAGCGCTCCTCGGCCTTGGCGTTGCCCTTGTTGGCGTCCGGGTGGAACTCGCGGGCGAGCTTCCGGTACGCCTTCTTGATCTCGGCCTCGGTGGCGTCCTTGGGGACGCCGAGGACCTTGTAGAAGTCCTTCTCGATGAAGTCCTTGGTACTCATCCCCGACGTCCCTCCTTCCTGTCCGCGGTGATGACGTCAGCCCTCGTCCGGGCCACCGTTCTCCTTCTCGTCGGCCGCCGCCTCCTCGGCCTCGTCGGCCTTGACGGTCTGCGCGCCGGGCTGCGGTTCGGCCACGGCCACCCGCGCGGGGCGGATGGTGCGCTCACCGATGCGGTACCCGGGCTGCAGGATCGCCACGCAGGTCGTCTCGGTGACGTCCGGCGCGTAGGAGTGCATCAGGGCCTCGTGGATCGTCGGGTCGAAGGGCTCGCCCTCCTTGCCGAACTGCTGGAGGCCCATCTTGGCCGCGACGGTCTCCAGCGACTCGGCCACCGACTTGAAGCCGCCGAGCAGTTCGCCGTGCTCCCGCGCGCGGCCGATGTCGTCGAGCACGGGCAGGAGCTCGGTCAGGAGGTTCGCGATGGCGATCTCCTTGACCGCGATCCGGTCGCGCTCGACCCGGCGGCGGTAGTTCTGGTACTCGGCCTGCAGGCGCTGGAGGTCCGCCGTGCGCTCGCCGAGCGCCGTGCGCACCTGGTCCAGCTGGGCCACCAGGGCCGCGTCTGCTGCTCCGTCCCCGGCCGGGGCCGCCCCCTCCTTGGGGGCGGCCTTCGGCTCGGCGTCGTCGGGGGTCGCGCCGGAGGGGACGTCGGGCTTCTCCTCGAAGCCCGGGGTCTCCTCCGTCACGCGGCACCGTCCTTGCGCTCGTCGTCGACGATCTCGGCGTCCACGACGTCGTCGTCCTTGACGTCACCGGCGTCGGCGGAGGGACCGCCGGCGGCCTGCGCGCCCTGGGCGTCGGCGTACATGGCCTGGCCGAGCTTCTGCGAGACGGCCGCGACCTTCTCGGTGGCCGTGCGGATCTCGGCGGCGTCCTCGCCCTTGAGCTTCTCCTTCAGCTCGGCGATGGAGGCCTCGACCTCGGTCTTGATCTCGCCCGGGACCTTGTCCTCGTTGTCCTTGAGGAACTTCTCGGTCTGGTAGACGAGCTGCTCGCCCTGGTTGCGGGTCTCGGCGGCCTCGCGGCGGCGGTGGTCCTCCTCCGCGTACTGCTCGGCCTCCTGGCGCATCCGGTCGACCTCGTCGCGCGGCAGCGAGGAGCCGCCGGTGACGGTCATCTTCTGCTCCTTGCCCGTGCCCAGGTCCTTGGCGGTCACGTGCATGATGCCGTTGGCGTCGATGTCGAAGGCGACCTCGATCTGCGGGACGCCACGCGGGGCCGGCGGCAGACCGGTCAGCTCGAACATGCCGAGCTTCTTGTTGTACGCCGCGATCTCGCGCTCACCCTGGTAGACCTGGATCTGCACCGACGGCTGGTTGTCCTCGGCCGTCGTGAAGATCTCGGACCGCTTGGTCGGGATCGTGGTGTTGCGCTCGATGAGCTTGGTCATGATGCCGCCCTTGGTCTCGATACCGAGGGACAGCGGGGTGACGTCGAGGAGCAGGACGTCCTTGACCTCGCCCTTGAGGACACCGGCCTGGAGCGCGGCGCCGATGGCGACGACCTCGTCCGGGTTCACGCCCTTGTTGGCGTCCTTGCCGCCGGTGAGCTCCTTGACGAGCTCGGCCACGGCGGGCATACGGGTGGAGCCACCGACGAGGACGACGTGGTCGATCTCGCCGAGCTGGATGCCGGCGTCCTTGATGACGTTGTGGAACGGCGTCTTGCAGCGCTCCAGCAGGTCGGCGGTCAGCTGCTGGAACTGGGCGCGGGTGAGCTTCTCGTCCAGGTGCAGCGGGCCCTCGGCGGAGGCCGTGATGTAGGGCAGGTTGATCGAGGTCTCGGAGGACGAGGACAGCTCGATCTTGGCCTTCTCGGCAGCCTCACGCAGACGCTGGAGGGCCATCTTGTCCTTGGCGAGGTCCACACCGTGGCCGGCCTTGAACTGCTGCACCAGGTAGTCGACGACGCGCTGGTCCCAGTCGTCACCACCGAGGTGGTTGTCGCCGTTGGTGGCCTTCACCTCGACGACGCCGTCGCCGATCTCCAGGAGGGACACGTCGAAGGTGCCGCCACCGAGGTCGAAGACGAGGATGATCTGCTCGTCCTTGTCGAGGCCGTACGCCAGCGCGGCGGCGGTCGGCTCGTTGACGATGCGCAGGACGTTCAGACCCGCGATCTCGCCGGCCTCCTTCGTCGCCTGACGCTCGGAGTCGTTGAAGTACGCCGGGACGGTGATGACCGCGTCGGTCACCTTCTCGCCCAGGTAGGCCTCGGCGTCACGCTTCAGCTTCTGCAGGATGAACGCGGAGATCTGCTGGGGGTTGAAGTCCTTCCCGTCCAGGTTGATCTTCCAGTCGGTGCCCATGTGGCGCTTCACCGAGCGGATGGTCCGGTCCACGTTCGTGACCGCCTGGCGCTTGGCGACCTCGCCGACGAGCACCTCACCGTTCTTCGCGAAGGCGACGACGGACGGCGTGGTCCGGGCACCCTCGGCGTTGGTGATGACGGTGGGCTCGCCGCCCTCCAGAACGCTCACGACGGAGTTCGTCGTGCCCAGGTCGATGCCGACCGCACGTGCCATGGTTGATTCCTCCAGCTGACTTGAGTGCAACGGACTCAAGTGTGCACGAGCCGACCCGCGCGGTCAACAGACATGAGCCATCGGGACTCAACTCTTATCCGCTCCTTACACGCAACCGCCCGGTGACCTGCGCGGGAGCGGTTCCGCGGCCCGCCCGCACCGGCCCGCGGAGCAGGACGGCCACGACGGCGGCGCCCCCTCCCGCCACCCAGAGCACGGCCGTCCCCCCGGCCCAGCCCGTGTGGACGAGTACCCCCACGAGCACCGTCGCGAAGGCGCCGGCCCCCAGCAGCACCACCACGCCCGGCGGGGTGAGTCCGAGCCGGCGCAGCCGGTGCGCGAGGTGGTCGGGGCCCCGCCGCAGCAGCGGACGGCGCCCCAGCAGCCGCGCGAGGACGACGAGCAGGAAGTCGGCGGCCGGCACGGCCCCCAGGCAGAACAGCACCCCCGCGGAGGGCACGAACCCGTAGCCCGCGCGCGTGAGGACCGCGGCCGAGGACAGCAGGAACCCGGTGAAGAGCGCCCCGCAGGCCCCGAGCCCGGCCCGCGCGGGGTGCCAGTTGTGCATCAGGAACCCGGTGAGCGCGGCGGCGGCCACGCTGAGCAGCACGGCCAGCCCGTCCATCACCTCGGCGGCGGCACAGAGCCCGGCGCCGAACGCCGTGACCACTCCCACGGTCCCGGCGAGCCCGTCGGCCTGGTCGAGCCCCTTGACGGCGAGCGAGGCGAGGACGATCCAGCCCACGGCCAGGACACCGCCCGCGACCCCCGTCCCGCCGTACGGCACCACCCAGGCCGCCGCCACCGCCGTACCGGCGACGAGCACCCTCGCGCGCAGCCGCCACACGTCGGCGACCAGGCCCAGGACGGCGACCCCGGCGCCGGCGACGAGCAGCCGCCCGACCCCGTCCCCGAGCGGGGCGACCCCGGTCCACTGTCCCGCCGCGGCGACCAGGCAGGTCACCGCGGCGACGGCCGGGCCGCCGGACAGCGGCAGGGGTCTCTGCCGCTGCCGCCGCCGGTCGACGATGCCCGCCCTGAGCGCGGGCACCCGCAGCAGCGCCGTGAGCACGGCGGCGAGGAGGAGGGCGGCGCTGGCCGCGGCGATCCCGTAGAGCACGCCTCCAAGTTAGGCGCGAAAGTGACGAATGCGGATGAATAACACGATCCGATTGCCTGCCGGGACATCCGGACGGACGCCGGGGGCGGAGAATGATCGCGAGCGACCGGCGCCCGGGACGCTCGCACGGAGGACGGGCCGAGGGCGCCCCTCAGCGACCCAGATCACCCCGCGCCGTACTGCATCGCGGCGGAGGATGGGGGTAGTCTCAGACGGACTGCATAAGTTACCGCTTAGTAATTTCGCTCAGCCCAAGTCAGCCAAGCTCGTCATCCAAAAGGCCGCCTCAGGAGCCCCCATGCAACTCGCCGCGATCATCGTGTCGCTGGTCCTGACCGTGGTCGGCGTCGCGCTGCTAGCCCGTGCCGTCGGACAGTTCGTCCGGTACTTCAAACTGGGCCAGCCCGTACCCGCCGGCACCCGGACCGACAACCCGTACCAGCGCAGCGTGACGCTGGTACGTGAGTTCCTCGGCCACACCCGTATGAACCGATGGGGCATCGTGGGCGTCGCCCACTGGTTCGTGGCCGTCGGCTTCCTGACGCTGCCGCCGACCCTCGCCCAGGCCTTCGGGCAGCTCTTCCAGGCGGACTGGACCCTGCCGTTCATCGGCGACTTCCTGCCGTTCGAGCTGTACATCGAGTTCATCGGTGTGATGACGACCCTGGGCATCCTGACGCTCATGGTCATCCGGCTGCTGAGCCTGCCGTCCCGTCCGGGCCGCAAGTCCCGCTTCGCCGGCTCCAAGTCCGGCCAGGCGTACTTCGTCGAGTACGTCATCCTGACCATCGGCCTGGCGATCTACGCCCTGCGCGGCCTGGAAGGCGCCCTGCACCACGTGGACCACTACGAGGCCGCGTACTTCGCCTCGTACCCGCTGGTCCTCGGCTTCAAGGCGCTGAGCGTCCCGACGCTGCAGAACCTGGTCTACCTGGTCGCCACGATCAAGATCGGGACGTCCTTCGTCTGGATGATCGTGGTCTCGCTCAACACCAACATGGGTGTGGCCTGGCACCGCTTCCTGGCGTTCCCGAACATCTGGTTCAAGCGCGAGGCCACCGGCGGGACCGCGCTGGGCGCCCTGCAGCCGATGACGTCGGGCGGCAAGCCGATCGACTTCACCGACCCGGGCGACGACGACGTCTTCGGCGTCTCCCAGGTCGAGCAGTTCTCCTGGAAGGGCCTGCTCGACTTCTCCACCTGCACCGAGTGCGGCCGCTGCCAGTCGCAGTGCCCCGCCTGGAACACCGGCAAGCCCCTCTCCCCCAAGCTCCTCATCATGTCGCTGCGCGACCACGCGCACGCCAAGGCGCCCTACCTGCTCGCCGGCGGCGGCAAGACCATGGAGGGCGAGGAGAAGGCGTCCGAGGAGCAGCTCAAGGACGTTCCCGCCGCGGCCCTCGCCGAGGCCGAGCGCCCGCTGATCGGCACCCTCGAAGAGAATGGCGTCATCGACCCCGACGTCCTGTGGTCCTGCACCACCTGCGGCGCCTGCGTCGAGCAGTGCCCGGTCGACATCGAGCACGTCGACCACATCGTCGACATGCGCCGCTACCAGGTGATGATCGAGTCCGCGTTCCCGTCCGAGGCGGGCACGATGCTCAAGAACCTGGAGAAGAAGGGCAACCCCTGGGGCCTGGCGAAGAAGCAGCGCCTGGAGTGGACCAAGGAGGTCGACTTCGAGGTCCCGGTCGTCGGCAAGGACATCGAGGACCTCTCCGAGGTCGAGTACCTCTACTGGGTCGGCTGCGCCGGCGCCCTGGAGGACCGCGCCAAGAAGACCACCAAGGCCTTCGCCGAGCTGCTGCACATCGCGGGCGTCAAGTTCGCGATCATGGGCGGCGACGAGAAGTGCACCGGTGACTCCGCCCGCCGCCTCGGCAACGAGCCCCTGTTCCAGGAGCTCGGCATGGAGAACGTCATGTCCCTCAACGCCGCCTTCGGCGAGGAGATGGACGACGACGGCAAGGTGGTCCCCGAGTCGGCGAAGCCCAAGTCGGCCAAGAAGATCGTCGCCACCTGCCCGCACTGCCTCAACACGCTCGGCAACGAGTACCCGCAGCTCGGCGGCGACTACGAGGTCATCCACCACACCCAGCTGCTCCAGCACCTGGTCGACGAGGGCAAGCTGATCCCCGTCACCCCGGTCGAGGGCATCATCACCTACCACGACCCCTGCTACCTGGGCCGCCACAACAAGATCTACACGCCCCCGCGCGAGATCATCGGCAAGGTCCCGGGTCTGCGGAACGAGGAGATGCACCGCCACAAGGAGCGCGGCTTCTGCTGCGGCGCCGGCGGCGCCCGGATGTGGATGGAGGAGCGGATCGGCAAGCGCGTCAACAACGAGCGCGTCGACGAGGCCCTCTCCCTCAACCCCGACATCGTCTCCACCGCCTGCCCCTTCTGCCTCGTCATGCTGACCGACTCGGTCAACGGCAAGAAGAACGAGGGCAAGGCCAAGGAGTCCATCCAGGTCGTCGACGTCGCCCAGCTGCTGCTGGACTCCGTCAGGACCCCGGTCGACCCGTCGGACGACGAGGAACCCGCCACGGAGCCCGAGCCCGAACCGGTGAAGTAACCGCCCGCAGCACACGACGGCGCCCCCCGACCAGTGACCGGTCGGGGGGCGCCGTCGTGTCCGGCTACGCCTCCTTCGGCGCCGCCGTCTGCACCACCTCGAAGGACCACAGCGTCGAGCCGGCCGCGGCGGGCCGCTGCTTCTCGCCGCCCTCACCGCCACCGCCGGTGCCCTGGTGGGCCGCCTTCATCGGCCCCTCCATCCACGCCTGGAAGGCCGCGTCGTCCCGCCAGCGGGTGTAGACGAGGTACTGGTCGGTGCCCTCGACCGGCCGCAGCAGCTCGAACCACTCGAAGCCGTCCGAGCTCTCCACCGTGTGGGCCCGCGCCGCGAACCGCTTCTCCAGCACCTCCCGCTGCTCGGCGGGAACGGTCAGCACATTGATCTTGACTACGCTCATGCCCCCATCCTGCACCGCCCGCCCCCGTCCGCCACCGGCGCCACCCGCCCGGCACGCGGGGACCGGCCGCGACCGGCCGTTGCGGCCGCCCCGGGAACCCCGGCCGCACGAGATGCACCGATCGCCCCAACTGCCCCTGCCGTCAGGGAAATTCACTCGGCTCACGTACAACCCTCACGCCTCCGCGACCGTCTCCTGAACGCCGGCCACCGCGTGACCCCCGTGGGACGACCCACGGCGCGCACGAGTGGCCCGCGCTCATCGTCCGTGGGTGCCCGCCCCGCCAGGCATCCCCGCATGCCGCAGGAGACCGCATGCACACGCACAGCCGGATCGCCCTCGCCACCGCCACCGCGGCCGCTCTCACGGGTGGTCTGCTCACCTTCCTCGCCACGCCCGCCACGGCCGCCGACTCCACCCGGGTCGCGAAGGCCGACTTCAACGGCGACGGCATCGGCGACCTCGCCACCTCGGCGGCCACGGCCTACGTCAACGGCCGCAAGGGCGCGGGCCAGGTCGTCGTCCTGTACGGAAGCTCCACCGGAGTCACCTCCGCCAAGCGCACCACGATCAGCCAGGACACTCCCGGCGTCCCCGGCACCGCCGAGACCGGCGACGACTTCGGCACGGACCTGGCCTACGGCGACTTCAACCACGACGGCTACGACGACCTCGCCGTCGGCTCCCCGTCCGAGAAGGTCGGCACCGACACCGACGGCGGGGCCGTCGCCCTGCTCTGGGGTTCCGCGAAGGGCCTCACCGGCAAGGGCGCCGCGGTGGCGGACCCGGCCGCCGGCTCCCACGACTTCTGGGGCATGAACCTGGCCGCGGGCGACTTCGACGGCGACGGCCGCACCGACCTCGTCGTCGGCAGCTCCTCCGCCACCCTCTACCTCTACAAGGGCGGCTTCAGCGCCTCCGGCACCGCGGCGAGCCGCACCACCGTCAAGCCGCCCATCATGTCGGGCACCGACGACAACCCGTACGGCCCGCTGAACCTGACCGCCGGTGACGTCAACGGCGACGGCCGCACCGACCTCGTCGTCGACGGCTACGAGACCAGGACCAAGTACGGCTGGAACACCAACTACTGGCTGCCGGGCACCGCGAGCGGCCTGAACGCCTCCTCGGCCAAGGCCCTCAAGACCGGCATCATCACCGCCATCGGCGACATCAACGGCGACGGCTACGGCGACATCGTCAGCGGCGCCGGCTGGGACCCGGGCAAGGCCTCCGACGGCACCCCGGTACCGGACTCCTCCACCGGCGGCCGCGTGAACATCACCTACGGCTCCGCGAGCGGCCCCGCCTCCACCAGCGCCATCACCCAGAACTCCGGCAACGTCCCCGGCACCTCCGAGAAGGGCGACGACTTCGGCTGGGATCTGGACCTCGGCGACATCAACGGCGACGGCTACCAGGACCTCGTCGTCAGCAGCCCGATGGAGGACATCGGCAGCGCCGCCGACACCGGCCAGGTCACCGTCCTGTACGGCTCCGCCTCCGGCGTCGACACGGCCTCCGGCACCCAGGGCTTCGCCCAGAGCACCGCGGGCGTCCCGGGCAGCGACGAGAAGTCCGACCTGTTCGGCGCCGACGTCAAGCTGGACGACGTCACCGGCGACGGCAGGGCCGACCTGCTGGTGGGCTCGTACGAGAACGGCGGCGACGGCGCGGTGACCTACCTGCCGTCCAACGGCTCGAAGATCACCACGTCCGGCGCGCGCTCCATCGGCGCGGGCGCCGTGGGCGTCTCCACGACCGGCGCACCCCAGTACAGCGCCGTCTTCGCGGACTGACCGCCGTCCCGCGCACACCGCCGGGCCCTCGCCCCCGAGGACCCGGCGGCCGCACGGCCGGACCCGCCTCCCGCACCGCCCACGGCCCCCGCGCGTCCCATGACGGTCCCTTAGGGGATGTCACAGGTCGGCAGCAATGCCGGGCCCGGACGCCCGGGTCCGGCACGTCACCGGCCGGGAGCAGGTACGTTCGATGGGTGGCTGGATTCAGGATCGGAGGCGGGGGCCGGGACGACCGGGCCCCCCAGGGACAGCAGGCTCCGCAGGGACCGTCGTACGGACGCGGACAGGGACCGGGGCGCGGGCAGGGGCCGGCGCGGCCCGGCGGCCCGGCGTACGGCTACCCGTCGGCGCCGCAGCCGTCGTACCCGCGGCAGCAGCCGACGTACCCGCAGCAGTCGTACCCGCGTCAGGGACAGCCGAACGGCTACCCGGGCCCCGGGAACGACGGCCCGGAGTACTTCGGCGACGGCGGCCACCCGGGGCAGGGCCCCGGCGGCTCCCATGACCCCTACGCGGCCGACAACGCGGGCCACACCCAGGCCTTCTCCGTGGACGAGGCGGCCGGCTACACCCAGGGCGAGACCTACCACGCGGGCGCGGCGGCACCCGACGGCCCGAGCGGTCCGCCGCTGCACTGGAAGGAACTGCTGAAGGGGGTCGTCCTCTCCCCCGACCGGACCTTCCTGCGCATGCGGGACTACACGATGTGGGCCCCGGCCCTGATCGTCACCTTCCTCTACGGCCTTCTCGCCGTCTTCGGGTTCGACGGGGCCCGCGAGGACGTGATCGGTGCGACGCTCACCAACGCGATCCCGATCGTCCTGGTCACCGCCGTCACGATCGTGCTGAGCTTCTTCATCCTCGGCGTGGTCACCCACACCATGGCCCGCCAGCTCGGCGGCGACGGCGCCTGGCAGCCCACGGTCGGCCTCTCCATGCTGATCGCGTCCCTCACGGACGCGCCCCGCCTCGTCGTCGCGATGTTCTTCGGCGGCGACGCCGGCTTCGTGCAGGTGCTCGGCTGGCTCACCTGGATCGGGGCGGGCGCCCTGCTCACCATGATGGTGTCCCGCTCGCACGACCTGCCGTGGCCGAAGGCACTGGGCGCCTCGGCGATCCAGCTGGTCGCGCTGCTGTCGATCGTCAAGCTGGGCACGTTCTAGCGGAAGCCTGCGGACGTCCGGCGGACGTCCGTCGGACGGCGCTCCTCGGACGCGCGAAGGCCCCCGGCGGAAATCCGCCGGGGGCCTTCTCCGTCAGCCGTCCTCAGGCGCCCTCAGGCGTCCAGGACCTGCCCGCTGCGCTTGACCACGGGGGGCTTGACAATTCAGCTGATTTGACTTGATGACGGTAATAGTCTGGCCCTGCTCAGGAGGCAGGGGGAGGGCCGACCATGGCGCGCAAGGTAGGGGTCTACACCCGGATTTCGCGGGACGACGAGGGCGAGTCGCTGGGAGTCGCCAGGCAGCAGCAGGACTGCGAACGCCTCGCGGACCTCCGGTCGTGGCAGGTCGTGAAGACCTACGAGGACAACGACGTGTCGGCGTTCAAGCGCAACGTCGTGCGCGACGAGTTCGAGCTGATGCTGAGAGACCTCCGCGCCGGCCTCATCGACGGCATCGTGGCCTACGACCTGGACCGCCTCGCCCGACAGCCGCAGGACCTTGAGCGCCTGATCGAGATCTTCGACGAGCGTCTCCGCCTGGAGTTCGCCACCGTCACGAACGACATCAACCTTGGATCACCGGACGGCCGCACCATGGCCCGCATCATGGTCGCGTTCGCCAACAAGTCGTCGCACGACGCGTCACGCCGGATCAAGCGCAAACACCTGGAGTTGGCTCAGCAGGGCAAGGACAGCGGTGGGCCGGCGCCGTACGGCTGGAGCAAAGACGACCGCACCAGGGTCGACCCGGGGGCCGCCGAAGCCATCCGCGAGGCACAGCGCGAAGTCCTCGCCGGCGTCCGCATCGGAACCATCCGGACCCGGTGGCAGCAACAGGGCTTGGGCAACCCACGCGCAGGCACCAAGCGCATGGCCCACCACCACGTCGAGCAGATCCTGACCAACCCCAGACTGGTCGGCTACCGGACGTACCACGGTGAAATCCTGGCCGGCGAAGACGGCGAACCCGTCAAGGGGAACTGGGAGCGGATCAACACCCTGGAGGAGTGGGAAGCCGTCTGCGCGGCTGTCACCGAGCGGAAACAGAAGCATCCCGGCAGGTCCCTGGCCCGTAAGTACCTGCTCTCAGGCATTGCCCGGTGCGGACTGTGCAAGGCGAAGATCCGAGGACAGATCAACAACCGCTGGCAGCCAGGTTCGAAGGCCGCGAGATACACGTACCAGTGCTCCGTGGTGAACGGCGGATGCGGCAAGGTGGGACGGGTTGGAGAGCCCGTCGACAGGCTCATGGTCCAACTAGTACTCGAAGAGCAGCGAGCGCGAGCAGCAGTGACCGCCGTACCGGCCGACCAGCAATGGCTGCGCGAGAACGAGTTGCGGCAGGTCTCCCAAGACATCGCCCAGCTCGTGGATGCCGAACGCTCGAAACAGATCACGGTGGCCACCCTCTTGCAGCTTTTGCCGGCCAAAGAACGGCTGCGCGACGAACTCAAACTGGAGCGGGCCCGCTTCTACAAAGAGCAGAAGCAGGCCGAGGCCAAAGGCGATGCGGCGAGCCTGACCGTCGAAGAGTTCT
Source organism: Streptomyces sp. NPDC090108 (assembly GCF_044747185.1). NCBI lineage: Bacteria > Bacillati > Actinomycetota > Actinomycetes > Kitasatosporales > Streptomycetaceae > Streptomyces > Streptomyces sp. NPDC090108. Next base: position 16,399 of record NZ_JBIVDQ010000010.1, on the reverse strand, counting down.
TTGCGCTGCCGGTCGAACGCCAGCAAGAGATCGTGCTGCACAGCCTCTCAGCCGTGATCATTCACCCGGCCGGACGAGGACGCCGGAAGTTCGACCCGAGTCTGATCGAACCCGTCTGGCGGTGACGATCAGGCCCGCCCCTGCAACACGAGGGCACGGCATACCCACTCTTCATCACGCTCAGGAGCACGGCGAAGATGCATCCGCAGCCACTCGTCACCGCTCATGACCTTCGGTCACCGAACGAAGCCGCAGGTCACGCGGGCTGAGCTCCCGCCCTTCTTGATCATCGGGCTTTCGCAGATCCGCCATGCCCTCTTCCGATCCGGTGAAACCAACCCCCCGGACTGGCGGGATCTTCGGCTCGATAGTCCGAAGCTCGGGATGGACCGGAAGTGGACGGCAGAAGCGTATCGGTCGGCACCGACAACCCGGTCTCACGCCGGGTACGGCGCCGACCATCAAGTCCCTTAGAGTGCCTCTTTGTTCGCCTTGGCCGCATCGCCAGACTTATGTACCGGAGGCAAGACACTCCACGGGAAGTTGATCCAGTCGTCGGTGCGCTTCCACACGTACTCGCACTTCACGAGCGAGTGGGACTTCTCGTAGATCACGGCGGACCGCACCTCGGCGACGTGGTCGAGGCAGAAGTCGTGGACGAGCTTCAGCGTCTTCCCGGTGTCGGCGACGTCGTCGGTGATCAGCACCTTCTTGTCGGAGAAGTCGATGGCGTTGGGGACCGGCGCGAGCATGACGGGCATCTCGAGGGTCGTCCCCACACCGGTGTAGAACTCGACGTTCACCAGGTGGATGTTCTTGCAGTCGAGCGCGTAGGCGAGGCCGCCGGCGACGAAGACACCGCCGCGGGCGATGCTCAGCACGATGTCGGGCTCGTAGCCGTCGTCGGCGATGGTCTGCGCCAGCTCGCGGACGGCGGTGCCGAAGCGCTCGTAGGTCAGGTTCTCCCGCACGTCACTCATGCCGCCGCCCTCACACCTGGGTCCGATGGAAGTTCTGGAAGGACCGCGAGGCGGTCGGACCGCGCTGGCCCTGGTAGCGGGAGCCGTAGCGCTCGCTGCCGTACGGGTGCTCGGCGGGCGAGCTCAGCCGGAACATGCACAGCTGGCCGATCTTCATGCCGGGCCACAGCTTGATCGGCAGGGTGGCGAGGTTGGACAGCTCCAGGGTCACGTGACCGCTGAACCCCGGGTCGATGAACCCGGCGGTGGAGTGGGTGACGAGCCCGAGCCTGCCGAGCGAGCTCTTGCCCTCCAGGCGGGAGGCGAGATCGTCGGGAAGCGTGATGACCTCGTACGTCGAGGCGAGCACGAACTCCCCGGGGTGCAGGATGAACGGCTCGTCGCCCTCGGGCTCCACGAGCCGGGTGAGGTCCACCTGCTCGACCGCGGGGTCGATGTGCGGGTACCGGTGGTTCTCGAACACCCGGAAGTAGCGGTCGAGCCGTACGTCGATGCTCGACGGCTGCACCATGGACGCGTCGTAGGGATCGATCCGTACCCGCCCGGCATCGATCTCGGCCCGGATGTCCTTGTCTGAGAGAAGCACTCCCCGAGGATACGCAAGGCGCGCGGAGTCATGACAATCGTGACGACTCCGCGCGCCCGGATGATCGGTGCGATGCGCCTGCTTCGGTGCGGTACGGGTACTACCGCTGCTTCTCCAGGGTGACCGGCACCACACTGCGGAGCCGCGCACACCGGGGACACCTCAGAAGCCGGCCGGGGCCGAGCCGCTCGGCCTGCTGCATCGGGAACGAAGCGGTGCTGAAGACGTGCCCGTCCGCGCAGCGGACGACGGTGCGTTCCATCAAGTCCTTCAAGTCCCTTCCCCAAGAGCCGCGTCGGGCTCATTGCCCTGACGACAAAAGCCACATTACGGGATCAAAGAGAGGACTCTCCAGACGGCGCTCCGGGGTCCGAGAACCCCGCGCCGGACTCACCGTACGCCCCCAACTCACCACCCCCGCACGGGGATCCCTCCCCCACGACACGACCGGACCCCGCGGTCCGAGCACCGGGGGTCTGCGATGAGGTACAGTGAGCGAGCGTTCGGAGCCCTCCGCTTCACGGGGCCCCAGATCACGCGGGTGTAGTTTAATGGTAGAACATCAGCTTCCCAAGCTGAGAGCGCGAGTTCGATTCTCGTCACCCGCTCCAGATTGAAACCCCAGGTCAGCGGCCTGGGGTTTGTTTGTTGTCTAGACCATTTTGGGGGCTTCATGCCCTCCGCGTGCCCTAAGTTGCGCGGGCGCGCCCACCAGAGACGCCACCCAGGTCTTTTCTGGCGGCACGTCAGCCGATCATCTCGGACAACGAGACACATTCTCTGTGACCGGCACCACTCCTGAGAGTCGGGGTGATGAAGTCGCATACGCGAAACACCAGTTCGCATTCCTGAGTGGACAGCTGGGCCAGGGCGTCCGAGACGCTCTTGATCGCGCCGAGGGCCGGTCACGGCCGGAAGCCTGCCGCGTGCCCGCCCCGCTCACCGGACGACGGAGTCGGGGCGTTCGATCACGACACCGCGCCGGCAGCCGTAGTGCTGGACGAGACGCGCACAGCGCGCGACGCGCATGGCCGACCACACCGGTCGGTGACGGGCTCTGTTGCTCAGACCTTCTCGGCCAGCACGCGTGGATGCCCGGCGGTGAGCAGACCGATGTCCTCGGCATCGGACGTCAGGATCGTCACCTGGCCAGGATGCTGGAGCGCGGTCGCGCACATCATGGCGTCGATGGCGTACTTGTGGCCGTGCAGCCCCGCTGCCCGCAGCAGGGTGACGGCAGCCTGGGCCACGCCTTGTGTGACCGGCTCGACGCGGAGCCGGGACAGCGTCCACTTCAGCGCGGCTTCGTCGATCTTCGGGTGGATCACCTCGACAAGGACGGCCGCGGAGGTGATGACTGGCAGGTCGGCGCCGCGGGCGGCCGTCAGCCACTCGTGGACCTCACGGTCCCGCCGCACCGCCTTCGCCAGGCTCTCGCTGTCCAGGACCAGGACACCGCTCACGCGGCCGCCCCGGCACCCGAGTCGCCGCCGGTCAGGCACGCGCGCTTGGCCGCCACCGCCTCCGGGTCGGCCGGGCCGAGCGCCTTGTCGAAGTCGGCGATCAGCTCGTCCAGGTTGACCCGCTCGATCTGCCGCTGAGCCGCCTTCTCCAGGTACGCCGAGACACCCCGCCTGCCGACCCGCTCACGGATCGCTTGCAGGGTGCCGGCAGTCAGCGTGACGGAGATGCCGCTGGTGGGACCGTCACCGGGCACAAAGCCCACGTCGTCAACCATGACTCCGAGTATGTGATTGCGGTGGACGACTACGCCTCGCGTGCCTGTTGCCGCCCCGTACCGGACCCCCGCAGTTGCTGCCGCACCCCGGCATCGATCCCCTGCGCCGGCCTCCGCTGATGCTTCGCCGTCGAGTCCTGGTAGATCAGCTGGGCCCGTTCCGACGACTGGCCGGCGCGGACCATGAGGTCCTTCAGCTTGGCGCCGGTGTCGGCGGCCAGGGTGTTGCCGGTGTGGCGGAGGTCGTAGAAGCGGAAGTTCTCTGGCATGCCGACCTTCGTCCTCGCCTTGCGCCACGTGCGGCCGAAGGTCGAGCGGCGGAAGGGAGCACCCTTCTCGCCGACGAAGAGGAAGCCGTCCCGTTCCTTCTCGGCGAACCACTGGAGGTGGCGTCGCAGCTCACGCGAGAGGGGCTCGGCCTCTGACAGGAGACCGGGCCCCAGGACGGTGCGTCATACGGAGTTCAGTCGCCAGGCGACCATCCCGCTCGCCTCGGGCCTGCCTTGCGTGTCGATGTGCACGTGCCTGCCCGCCGTGAAGCGCTCGGACACGACCGATCGGTCACACGACACGACCTTCCTCGCCGCGGTCTTCCGAGGAGTGATAGTGATCTCCGCTGCGCCCTTCCCGGCGCAGACCACCGTCAACTTGTAGGCGTGTCCGGCTATGAGGTCGGGCTGCGTGTGAATGCCGTCGGAAACGCGTTCCACCCCCGACTCGACCATCGACCCGTCCTGCTTGGTGACGGAGTCGAGGGCCGACTTCACCTGTTCAGTGAGCTGCTTCTCCGCTGATGGTCGCGCGCTGGACCGATGAGACGGTGCCGCGGAGCGATCCGGCGCAGGGTCCTTGTCGGAGGTACACGCCGCCAGGCAGAGAACGGGAACCAGTGCGGTGCCGAGGAGCCACGTGGAGGCCGGCCTCATGAGGAGGTCTCCCACCAGCCAGGACGGTCGTTGATGTCGCCCCCGTCCTGTGCCGCAACGTCATCTGTGGTCACGGCCTGCTCCAGGTCGCCCGCCGCGGGCGAAGGCAGCTCTTCGTCCGCGACGGCAGTGCCTGTGGTTCCCAGGCAGAGCAGGAGCGCGGTGCCGGACGCGAGAGCGGTTCGACGCATGCCGAAGTCCATGTGTTCCCCCTGTTCAGTTGTCCGCCCTGGTCACGGGCGGCAACCAGGACACTATGGATCGGTCATGCGCGCATCAAGCAGATGATCCCCTTTCTGAGCTGAACTTGAGCCATGTACGCAACCATTGGATGTGGCGCCCTGCCAGGGACGAGACCCCGCCGGTCGCGCCGAAGCCGTGCCGGATCGTGCGGTGCAGCAGGCCGGGCTTGCCGAGCTTCGCCGTCTGCATCTCGCCCTGGGCCGGTGCGGGGAGCGGGGCCGGGGTGATCGAACCGTTGCCGCGGCGCGTACAACCGCGAACAGCCCGCGTCTGCCTCACCGTTGATCACTGGAGATGCGTCTCCGGCCGGTGCGGCGGGAAGGACGATCACCGTGACCGGTCGGGTCACGCGGGCGAACTGGGACACCCACACCTACCAGGGCTACGCGGGCCGGACGGTGAGCCTGCAGTTCGAGTCGACGGGCGCCTCCTCGTACACGACGGTCAAGGAGGTCACGTCGAGCAGCACGGGGGCGCTCAGGGCAACGGTGAAGGCCACCGGGCCGGGGACGTGGCGGTGGACGTACTACGGGAACTCCACCTCCGGGGCGAAGTCGTCGGCCGGGGACCGCGTCGCCGTGCGGTAGCCGGGCGCGCGGGCGGACTCCGGCCTACGCTGATCGAGGGGGTGCGCTCGGGTGACCGCACACCGGAAGGGGCACCCCGATGGACGATTACCCGCTGATCGAGGACCACGGGCTGATCGGTGATCTCCAGACCGCCGCGCTGGTGACCACCGAGGGAGTGATCGACTGGTTCTGCTCACCGCGGTTCGACTCGCCGAGCGTGTTCGGCGCGCTGCTCGACAAGGACAAGGGCGGCCACTGCACGGTCCGGCCGGCGCACCCCACCCATTCGACCAAGCAGCTGTACCTGCCCGACACCGCGATCCTCATCACCCGGTTCATGACCGAGGCGGGCGCCGGCGAGGTCATCGACTTCATGCCCGTGACCGGGACGACCGCCACCGACCGGCACCGGCTGGTGCGTCTGGTCCGCTGTGTGCGCGGCACCATGACCTTCGACGTGGAGATCGCCCCGCGGTTCGACTACGGCCGCGTGAAGCACCAGTTGCACATCACCCCGCACGGAGCGGTGTTCGCCGCGGACGACGGCACGGAACTCACCGTCCATCCCGTGCGGGAGCCGGACGACGACCGGCTCGCGGACGTGCTCATGGACCGCGACGCGGACCTGCAGGTCACGCTGACCCTCACGGCGGGCCAGCAGCGCGGGCTGGTCCTGGAGACGGGCGCCACCGAACCGCCCCGGGAGATCCGGCGCGCCGAACACGAGCGGCTCTTCGACGAGACCGCGGGGTTCTGGCGCTCCTGGCTGGCCCAGTCCCGCTACACCGGCCGCTGGCGGGAGGTCGTGGAACGGTCCGCGATCACGCTGAAGCTCATGACCTTCGCCCCCAGCGGCGCCGTGGTGGCCGCCCCGACGGCGGCGCTTCCCGAGCAGCTGGGCGGCGAGCGCAACTGGGACTACCGGTTCACCTGGATCCGGGACGCCTCCTTCTCCGTGTACGCCCTGCTCGGGCTGGGGTTCACGGAGGAGGCCAGGGCCTTCATCATCTGGCTGGGCGACCGGGTCAAGGAGGGGGTGCGCGCGGACAGGTCCACGGGTCCGCTCGACATCATGTACACGGTCGACGGCTCCTCCGACCTGAGCGAGCAGATCCTCGGCCACTGGGAGGGCTACGCGGGCTCCGCCCCGGTCCGCATCGGCAACGGCGCCGCCACCCAGCTCCAGCTGGACATCTACGGCGAGGCACTGGACAGCATCTACTTCGCGCACCGGCACGGCTTCGAGGTCGGGCACGGCGGCTGGACCTCGCTGCGGACCGACCTGGAGTGGCTGGCCGACAACTGGGACCGGGCGGAGGAGGGCATCTGGGAGACCCGCGGCGGCCGCCAGGACTTCACGTACGGGCGGGTGATGTCCTGGGTGGCGTTCGACCGCGCGCTGCGCCTCGCCGAGGCCAACGGCTGGCCGTCCGCCGCCGCGCGCTGGCACGCCGAGCGGGACGCCGTGTACGAGCAGGTCATGGCCAGGGGCTGGAGCGAGCAGCGGCAGGCCTTCGTGCAGCACTACGGCAGCGAGGTCCTGGACTCCTCGCTGCTGCGCATGGCCACGGTCGGCTTCATCACCCCCGGCGATCCCATGTGGGCGTCGACGCTGGACGCCATGGAGGACGAACTGGTCAGCGACAGCCTGGTCTACCGGTACGACCCCGGCGCCTCGCCCGACGGACTGCGCGGCTCGGAGGGCACGTTCTCCCTGTGCACGTTCATGTACGTCGACGCCCTGGCGCGCGCCGGCCGCACGAACCGGGCGCGGCTGGTCTTCGAGAAGATGATGGGGTACGCCAACCATCTGGGCCTGTACTCCGAGGAGATCGACCCGACGGGCCGCCAACTGGGCAACTTCCCACAGGCGTTCACCCATCTCGCGCTCATCGACTCGGCGATCACGCTGAACGACGCTCTCGACAAGCGCTAGTTGTCCGGCCACTGCCACCGGTGCCGGCCCGGGTCGGGGCGGATCGGGGCGGCCCGGGGCAGGGCCGTTCAGCCGCCGGTCGCGAACCCCGGGAACAGCGTCATCCCGCCGTCGACGTACAGGGTGGAGCCCACGACGTAGTCCATGAGGTCGGAGGCGAGGCCGACGGCCGCGTGGCCGATGTCCTCGGGGTCGCCGATACGGCCGTAGGGGATCAGCCTGAGCAGGTCCTCCCGGGCCTCGGGTGTCTCCCAGGCGCCGCGGTTGATGGGGGTCCTGATGGCGCCGGGGGCGATCGCGTTCACCCGGATCTTCTTCGGGGCGAGCTCCTGCGCGAGCGTCTCCATCATCATCTGCACCCCGCCCTTGGAGGAGGCGTAGTTGACGTGCCCGGCCCAGGGGATGACCTGGTGCACCGAGCTCATGCAGATGATCTTCCCGGCCGCGCGGGAGACCTCCGGGACCACACCGCGGCGCAGGAACTCCTTCGTCGCCTCGCGGGCGCACAGGAACTGTCCGGTGAGGTTGACGTCCAGGACCTTCTGCCACTGGGCCAGCGACATCTCGGTGAACGCCGCGTCGCGCTGGAGGCCCGCGTTGGCGACCAGGATGTCGATCGTGCCGAACTCCCCGACCATCCGGTCCATCATGGCGACGACCTGCCGCTCGTCGGAGACGTCCGCCTCGTAGGCCGCCGCCCGGACCCCGAGGGCGGTGATCTCCTCGACCACCTCGCCGGCCGCGTCCGCGTCCGCCACGTAGTTGACGACGACGTCGGCGCCCGCCCGGCCCAGGGCGATGGCCGTCGCCCGGCCGATGCCGGAGTTCGCGCCGGTCACCAGCGCCTTCTGTCCCCGCAGCAGATGGGCCGGGATCACGCCCCGGGCTGCTCCCTCGGTGGAACCCACGATGTCCCGCTCCTCCACTGCGCGCCCGCCTCCCGAGGGCCCGTCGCCCGGAGGTCCGGGCATCAGGCAAGCACCGGGCCCGGAGGGCGGCATCCCGCGGCGGACCGCGTTGCGCTGCCCGGCGCAGGATCTTCGCCCGGTCGTGGCCCGCGGCGCCTTTGGAAGCGAGGGGCCGGGGGCAAGGGGCCTGAGACGAGAGCCTCAAGACCAGCGGCGGCTTCCCGGGGTGCGGCGGCTCGGCGCGCGCCCTACGCTGATCGGGTGGGATGTCAGGATCTCTAGGCGGCCTCCGGGCCGCCGGTCGCGCGTCAGCGCGAAACCCTCTTCTCCCTGCGGAGACCCGACAAGCCCGGCGCGCCGCCCGGTGGTCGACGAAGCGCGCGGCGCCCGGCGAAGCGCGTGCGGCGTCCGCCCCCTCTTCCCCGGCGGGTTCCGCCCCTCGCACACCCGAGTCGGGCGCCGGCTTTCCGGTCCGCAGCCTGCAGCCCCCTGTGGAGGTCGGGATGCGAGTCGTCGTTGATCTTTCCCGGTGTGAAGGCTACGCGCAGTGCGCCTTCCTGGCACCGGACGTGTTCCGGATGCACGGCGAGGAAGCGCTGATGTACGACCCGAGCCCCGACGACGACCAGCGCGACCGGGTGCTGCGCGCCGCGGCGGCCTGCCCGGTGCAGGCGATCCTGGTGGACCGGCTCGACGTGCCGGACCTGCGGGTGGAGGCGTCGAGGTCATGAACAGCGCCGACAGCATGCGCGCGTTCCGGCGCGACGGCCGCATCGTGATCGTCGGGGCGTCGCTGGCCGGACTGCGGGCCGCGGAGGCCCTGCGCGCCGAGGGATTCACCGGATCGCTGACGATGATCGGCGACGAGGCGGCCGAACCCTACGACCGTCCCCCCTTGTCCAAGCAGGTCCTGACGGGCTGGGTGCCCGCCGACGGCACCACGCTGCCGCGGCGCCGGGAGATCGACGCGGAGTGGCTGCTCGGAGTGCCCGCCAGCGGGCTGGACCTGGCCACCGACCACGTCCATCTCGCCGACGGACGCGAGATCCCCTTCGACCGGGTGCTGATCTCCACCGGCGTACGGGCCCGGCCCTGGTTCGTGGAGAGCGAGGCGGCGCTGGACGGGGTGTTCGTCGTACGCACCCGCGAGCACGCCGAGGGCCTCCAGCGGGCCCTCGCCGACGGGCCGTCCCGCGTGCTGGTCATCGGCGCCGGATTCACCGGCTCCGAGATCGCCTCCGTCTGCCGCGAGCGCGGCATCCCGGTGACCGTCGCCGAACTCGCGCCGGCCCCGCTGGTCGGGGCACTCGGCGCGATGATCGGCGAGGTGGCCTCGGAGATGCAGCGCGCCCACGGCGTCGACCTGCGCTGCGGTGTGAAGGTCACCCGGCTGGAGGGCGACGAGCAGGGGCGGCTGCGCCGGGCGCACTTCGACGACGGCACCACCCTCGACGTCGACGTGGCCGTGGTCGCGCTCGGCGGCATCCGCAACACCGAGTGGCTGCACGGCTCGGGCCTGGCGGCCGGCGTCTGGGGCATCGCCTGCGACACGGGCTGCCGCGCCATGGACCTCAACGGCCTGATCACCGACGACGTCTTCGTCGCCGGGGACGTGGCCCGCTGCCCCAATCCCATCTACGAGTACCGGCTCATCTCGCTGGAGCACTGGGCCAACGCGGTGGAACAGGCCGAGGTCGCCGCCCACAACATGGTCAACGGCCAGGCGGACCGCTGGCCCCATCTGTCCATCCCGCTGTTCTGGTCGATCCAGTTCGGCGTCAACATCAAGTCCGTCGGCGTGCCGACCTTCGCCGACGAGGTGGTCGTCACCCAGGGCTCGGTGGCCGACCACCGCTTCGTCGCCGCGTACGGCTACCAGGGCCGGGTCACCGCGGCGGTGAGCTTCAACAACGCCAAGTGGCTGGACCACTACCGGCGTCTCATCGAGACCGCCGCGCCCTTCCCGCCGCCCTGCCCCACGCCCGACGAGCCCGTCGACATGAAGCCCGTGCCCGTCGACTTCCCCGGCCCCACCCTGCTCGCCCAGGGCGCCACGGTGGTCGTCACCGGCCACGACCCCGGAGAACGGCGGGTCACGGCCGCCCGGTACCACCGTCAGGGGGGAACGAGATGACCACGTCCGAGACGACGACGACCGACACCCTGCGCCGGATCCTCGACTACTCCTCCCGCGCCGACCCCTACCCGCTCTACGCCGAGCTGCGCCGGACACCGGTCGCCCGGCAGGAGGACGGCAGCTGGGTCGTCAGCACCTACCGCGAGCTCGCCGACATCCTGCACAACCCGCACCTGAGCTCCGACGTCCGCAATCTGGCGCACCCGATGCCCTCGGCCGAGGGGACGACGACCCCGGCGTTCATCAACATGGACCCGCCCGAGCACGACCGCCTGCGGCGGATGGCGATGCGCCACTTCGGCCCCCCGCACACCCCGGACCTGGTCACCGGCCTGGAACCGGCCCTGGCCGAGACCGTCGGCACGCTGATCGACGGCTTCGAGGGCAGCGAGCGGATCGACATCGTCGACGACCTCGCCTACCCGTTCCCCGTCACGGTGATCTGCCGCCTGCTCGGTGTGCCGCGCGAGGACGAACCGCGCTTCAGCCTCTGGGTGAACGACATCATCAACGCGATCGACTACGACCCGAGGACCGACCCGAAGGAGAAGGTCGAGGACGGCATCCGGGCCCGCCAGGAACTGCGCCAGTACCTCGGCGGCCTGCTGGAGCAGCGGCACGACCGGCCGGGCGACGACCTGCTGTCCCGGCTGGCCAACGACGACGGGCCGGACGGGCGGATGACCGACGAGGAGATCATCAGCACCGCGAACCTGCTGCTGATCGCCGGCCACGAGACGACCGTCAACCTCATCACCAACGGCATGCTGACGCTGCTGCGCCACCCGGAGGTGCTCCAGCGGCTGCGCGACGAACCGGATCTGGTCGTACCGCTGGTCGAGGAGCTGCTGCGCTACGAGCCGCCCGTGCACATCATTCCGTGGCGGGCCGCGTACAGCGACATCGCCGTCGGCGACGCCGTCATCCCCAAGGGCTCGCAGATCATGCTGATGCTGGCCTCGGGCAGCCGCGATCCGGACCGCTTCGCCGAGCCGGACCGGTTCGACCCCGACCGGCGGGACAACCAGCACCTCGGCTTCGGCAGCGGCATCCACCTGTGCTTCGGCGGCCCGCTGGCCCGGCGCGAGGCCCAGATCGCACTGGTCGAGCTGGTACGGCGCCTGGAGCGGCCCCGGCTGGTCGACGACCCGCCGCCGTACCGGCGCAGCCCCGTACTGCGCGGCCCGGTCCACCTGCTCGTCGAACAGGGCGGGTAGCCGCCTGATCCGGTCCGCGGCGGGGGGGGCCGTTCAGGAGGCGACGACTCCGATGCCGTCGCCGAGGAGCTTGAGGCCGAGCACGAAGAACAGGACGGCCATGACGGCGACGTTGTGCCGCGCGGCCCACTCCCGCCAGTTCGCGAGGACGCCCTTCGCGCGCTCGCCCATCACCAGGTAGACGGCGAGCGGGGCGAGCACGCCCGCGGACGCGATGACGACGAAGACCGCGAGGGTGCCGATCTGCTGCGGTACGGGAATCCCGGAGGAGCTGATCGAGGCGCCCGCGGCGATGGTCAGCGGCGCGTTCTTGAGGTTGGCCGCCGACAGCAGCAGCCCCAGGCCGAGGATCTTCACGGGGGTGAAGCGGTCGATCGCCGCCATCCACTTCGGGAGCTGCGCCTGGGACGGGTCCTTGGGGCGGCGCCGCCACTGGACGGCGCCGAAGAGAGCGAGGAGCACGCCCAGCGCGATCTTGAGGGCGCCGACCCAGGTCGCCGGGTGCTTGTGCGCCGAGGCCCCGCCCGTTCCGCCCACGGCCAGCATGATCGCGCCGAGCGCCGCGAGGCCCAGCACCCAGCCGGCGGCGAACAGCACTCCGCCCAGACGCCCCCGCGGGGTGGCCAGGACGAGGATGATCGCCACGATCGGCAGGGGGCTGACCGCGACGCCCGCGGCCAGGCCCAGCACTTCACCGACAGCGTGTCCCACTGCGGCCTCCGGCGGTCGGACGGATGATCCCGGGCGTCCTGCGGCCGGTGCCGCCCACGACGCGGGCCGGAACCGGCGGACCCGGCCCTGCCCGGCCCCGGCACGGGCGCGGCCCTCGCCCCATCGTGGCGGCCCGCGCAGGCACCGGCCATCGCCCACCGGCGAACGGGTGACCGGCCCGCGGCCGCCGTCGGACCGGGGCGGCCGCGGGCCGGGGGAGGCGAGCCGGCCGCTCGGTCCGTCACCTCCGTACGCGCGGCGGGAACGGCCTGTCACTCGGTGGTGTGAACCTCGCTGCGGCGCAGCGGGGCCGGTGCCCGCAACGGTGATTCCGGGGCGCGCGCCCCGGCCTAGACTCCGCGCCCATGTCGCTCTGGCTGCTCAACACGTTCAGCACCTTCACGCTGGCGGTCGTCACCGTCGGCGGGACCGTCCTCCTGGCCGTCACCGGCAGTGTGCTGATGCGCCGCAGGTACCCGTCGCTGGCCCGCGGGGAGCACAACGACATGGTCGGGGTGACGCTGGGGATGTTCGGCGCGATCTACGGCATCATCCTCGCCTTCGTGATCGTCACCCTGTGGACGCAGATGGAGGACACCCAGACCATCGTCGCCACCGAGGCCACCGACGCGGCGCTCATCACCCGTGACGCCGTCGCGTTCCCGGCGCCGGTGCGGGCCCGTCTCGACTCGGCCGTCGGCGGCTACGTCCACGCCGTCATCGAGGACCAGTGGCCCCGGATGCGCGCGGGACACCCCAGCTACGGGACCACCGAGACCCACCTCCAGGCCGCCTTCCAGGCGCTCCAGACGTACGGCCCGAAGGACGAGCGGGAGCAGGTCTTCTACGAGCAGGCGGTCGCCCACCTCGACGACGTCGCCTCCCAGCGCCGGGCCCGCATCACCATGGCGCGCCAAGAGCTCCCCGTACTCCTCAAGGCACTGGCCTTCGGCGGCGCCGCCGTCCTCGTCCCGCTCACGTTCCTCTACGGCATGCGCAGGCTCCGGGTGCAGCTCCTGTTCGTCGCCTCGGTCGCCGGCCTGGTCGGCTTCAGCCTGCTCCTGGTCTTCGTCCTGGACCGTCCCTTCGCCGGCGACCTCAGCATCAGCCCGGCCCCGTACCGCGAAGGCGCCCTCGCCCAGTACTGGCGGTGAACCGGTCCACGACGGCGTCCCCGGCGCGCCGCACGCCCGGGTGTGCGGATACCTACCACAGCCAACGCAGAAATATGGACGGGGTCTTACCAGGTTAACTGTCCGCACCACCGGGAATTCGGGAAAACCCGAGGCCACGCGCGGCAGCCTGTGCTACCTTGATAAGAGTTGCAGTTTTGGTCAAACCAGAGACTTCGCGTACTCGTTCGGGCATCTCCGGAGGGGTGATCATCGCGGCGACTCCGGGCCCACAAGGTGTGGAGCCCGGGCACTGCCCCTAAGGAGATTCAATATGGCGTCTGGCACCGTGAAGTGGTTCAACTCGGAAAAGGGCTTCGGCTTCATCGAGCAGGACGGCGGCGGCGCTGACGTGTTCGCCCACTACTCGAACATCGCCACGACCGGCTTCCGTGAGCTTCAGGAAGGCCAGAAGGTCACCTTCGACGTCACGCAGGGCCAGAAGGGCCCCCAGGCCGAGAACATCGTTCCCGCCTGACATTGCTTCGCACCCGGCCGGGGCCCGCACTCTAGGGTGCGGGCCCCGGTCCGTTGTGTTTTCCCCCGGTCCGCCGGTCGCCACCGCGCAGGACCCCGGCCCGCTCCTCCGGAACGGATTGCGGCGACGCCGCCGCACCGAATCAGTCCGCGCGTCAACTCCGCGGCCTTCCGGACCCGGCCCTTTTTGTTTTTGCCACGGCTCCATTCTTGCGAATCCCGACAGGGCTTTTTCATGGCCCGGGGAATTCCTCGATATGTGCCGCATCGAGGAAGGTTCCCCCATGGACCGCATGGACCGCACTTCTCGTACGACCGACGGCTCGTCCCGGTCCCGGACAGGCGGACGCTCCGGCGGCTCCGGCGCGCGTGCGCGCCTCCGCTCCCCGGAGGCGGGGCGCCGCGGCGCCCCCTCCCGCGCGGCCAAGGGCGGCCGAGGCGCCCCCAAGAGCCGTGGCGCCGCCCCGCGTCAGGACTTCGCCCTGCCCGTCACCATCTCCCCCGCGCTGCCGGCCGTCGAGACGTTCGCGGAACTGCCGCTGCCGGAGCGGCTGCTGACGGCGCTGGCCGCCGAGGGCGTGACCGTGCCGTTCCCCATCCAGGGCGCGACGCTGCCGAACTCCCTGGCGGGACGTGACGTCCTGGGCCGCGGCCGCACCGGTTCGGGCAAGACCCTCGCCTTCGGCCTGGCCGTGCTCGCCCGCACCGACGGACAGCGGGCCGAGCCCCGGCAGCCGCTGGCCCTGGTCCTCGTGCCCACCCGGGAACTGGCCCAGCAGGTCACCGAGGCCCTCACCCCCTACGCCCGCGCGCTGCGACTGCGCCTCGCCACGGTGGTGGGCGGCATGTCGATCGGCCGTCAGGCGAGCGCGCTGCGCGGCGGTGCCGAGGTCGTCGTCGCGACGCCCGGCCGGCTCCGCGACCTCGTCGACCGCGGCGACTGCGACCTGAGCCGCGTCGCCATCACGGTCCTCGACGAGGCCGACCAGATGGCCGACATGGGCTTCATGCCGCAGGTGACCGCCCTGATCGACCAGGTGCGTCCCGACGGCCAGCGCCTGCTGTTCTCGGCGACCCTGGACCGCAACATCGACCTCCTGGTCCGCCGCTACCTGCACGACCCGGTGGTCCACTCGGTCGACCCGTCGGCCGGCGCCGTCACCACGATGGAACACCACCTGTTCCACGTGGACGACGACGACAAGCACGCCACCACGACGGAGATCGCCGCCCGCGACGGCCGCGTGATCATGTTCCTGGACACCAAGCACGCGGTGGACCGGCTCGTGAAGAAGCTGCTGTCCGTCGGCGTCCGCGCCTCGGGCCTGCACGGCGGCAAGTCCCAGTCGCAGCGCAACCGTACGCTCGCGCAGTTCAAGGACGGCGACGTCACCGCCCTGGTCGCCACCAACGTCGCGGCCCGCGGCATCCACGTCGACGACCTCGACCTGGTCGTCAACGTCGACCCGCCCAGCGACCACAAGGACTACCTGCACCGCGGCGGCCGCACCGCCCGCGCCGGCGAGTCCGGCACCGTGGTCACGCTGGTGCTGCCGCACCAGCGCCGCGACATGAACCGCCTCATGGACGACGCGGGCATCACCCCGGTCAGCACCAAGGTCCGCCCCGGTGAGGCCGAGCTGAACCGCATCACGGGCGCCCAGGCCCCCTCCGGCGTTCCCGTCACCGTGGCCCTCCCCGCTCCGGCCCCCGAGCGCCCCAAGCGCGCCGCCGGCTCCGGCCGCGGCGGCAGGGGCCGTCCGGCCCGTGGCCGTCGTCCCTCCGCGGGCTCGGGCACGGGCACGAGCACGGACCGGCGCACGGGTCAGCAGGCTCAGGGCACGGACCAGAGGCAGGGCCAGAAGCCGAGCCAGCGGCCGGGTCAGCGGTCGGGTCAGAAGCAGGGCCAGAGGCCCGGCAGGCGGCCGGGCGGCAAGGCCGACCAGTAGCCGACAGGCGGCCAGCGGACCCGAGGGGTGTCCGGACGTGATCCACGTCCGGGCACCCCTCGTCCGTATGTCAGGGGTTTTCCCCGATGACGCACCCGCGGGGACGCGCGGAGCATCTCCACGAGTGCGGGTCCGCCGAGCTGCGGTCCCAACCGGACGTTCCGCCTGCCTGAGTACCCGTGGAGCGGCCGCGTACGCGCATCCGCGGAGGGACGGGAAACACGGGGAGGGCGTTCTACGGGCCGCCGGCTCCGCTACACGCCGGTACCGGTTCCTCCGCCCGCACGGCCGGCCCGGCGCAGCTCCTCGTTGGCACGCAGGGCTTCCTCGAGTCGGTCCTCGAGGCTGATGATGCGGCAGGCCGCCTCGACGGGCGTGCCCTGGTCGACCAGTTCGCGCGCGCGGGCCGCGAGCCGCAGCTGATGGCGCGAGTAGCGACGGTGACCGCCCCCGGACCGTACCGGGGTGATGAGCCTGGCTTCGCCGAGCGACCGGAGGAAACCGGGCGTGGCACCGATCAGCTCCGCGGCGCGGCCCATGGTGTACGCCGGGAAGTGGTCGTCGTCGAGCCGGTCGGCTGCGTCCGGCCGGTCTTCCTCGGGCATGTGCTCCTTCCCGCGGCCCGCCCGCGAGACGGCCCGCAACGGGGAGGTCTTCCCCTGCGGAAAACTTTAGTCGCCCCACTTGGGAACTCTGTCGCGACGGTGGCAGATGTGCACACTGTGCCCACAGAGTCCCCCGAATGCCCGGGCTCTGAATGGTCCGTAACGCAGAAAACCCCCGCATCAACGATGCGGGGGTTTTCCCTAAAATTTGTTCGGCGGCGTCCTACTCTCCCACAGGGTCCCCC
>NZ_JBIVDQ010000009.1:0-374825 GCF_044747185.1 Streptomyces sp. NPDC090108 | reverse complement strand
GGATCTTCCCGGCGGCTCCTAATCGGGCCGCACAGTTCCGATGGAAATACATTCGGGCATACCGAATGACATCCCGATCGGGAGATCGTGCTGGTGGTTGGGGTGCTGCTCCACAGAACCGTACGGCTCCGGGGCAGACAGAGAACATTACGGATCCGCCGGAGCTGCGTCAACCCCCGCTGTCAAGATTTTTTCTCCGCACGTGCGTGCCCGCCTCCGCGTACCCGCCCTCGCGCGCGTGCGGGTACGCGGGCGCGGGCACGCGGAGGAGAAGGTCAGGTCAGGGACAGGTCAGTAGTAGTGGCGCATGAGCTCGGTGGCCCAGGCCGGCTGGCTCGTGGGTCCCTGGGGTCCGAACTCGTCCATGTAGGGCTTGATGTCGAGGACAGGGGTGCCGTCGACGGCGTCGAGTCCCTCCACGCGGATGTCGAGGCCGTCGACCCCGATCAGCCTGCAGCGGGAGACGCCGATGCGGTTGGGGCGGTTCTTGCCGCGCTGGGCGAAGATGCCCACCAGGGGCCAGTCGGTGTTGCCGCGCGGGTGCCGGGCACCGGTCTCGATCTTCGCGACGGGGACCTGGTCGAAGTGGTAGACGACCTCCAGGTGGGAGAAGGCGTCCAGGCCGGCCAGCGCTTCGGGCGTGTAGCGGGTGCCGTCCAGGCGGATCACGGCCGGGACCTTGCCCCAGTCGTCGTCACGGATCTCCTCCCGGCCACCGGCCACCCGGCCCACCGGGCGGGAGATCACCTCGGCCGGAGCGTCGTTCTCCGAACCGTCCGAACCCTCGGGACGCTCGGGGTTCTCCAGGGTCTCCGGTATCTCCGGGGTCTCCGGGGTCTCCGGGGTCTCCGGGGTCTCCGACATCTGCCGTGCCGCCTTTCGTAGCGGGAGGCCACTGCGGGTTCTCCGCGCCGGCCTCCGGGTTCCTGTCACGCGGCGCCCGAGCGTACTGCGGAGATCCGCGCCGGGGGAGGCCCTCTTCTTCGTGCGCATACGCGGATCGCGCCGAGGCGGGCTCGGCGCGATCGTGTGGCCGGCGGGACCGGCGGGTGGGCCGGCCTGACGTCGGCCGGGGCGGGCGGTCAGACGCCGGCGGTCTCGCGGACGGACCTGCGGGCCTGCTTCCTGTTCCAGTCGCCCTGGCCGAGGACGACCTCCGGGTCGAACATGACGATCACGCCGGCGAGCAGCAGGACCGTCATCGGACCCGCGAGCATGATCAGGAGCAGGGACAGCTGCCCGGTGTCGGCGGACGGGGCGGAGTTGCCGGAGACGAGGCTGACGGTGACGGCGGACATGCCCGTGTAGTGCATGAGGGAGACCGCGCCGCCCATGACGAGGCTCGCGCCGAGGGTCGCCCAGACGGCGCTGATCGACACGGCGGCCCAGAGCGCGGCCGTCGCGGCGACGACCGCGATGACGACGGAGAGGAGAACGGTCGTCAGGTCGTAGTGCACGGTTCCGCCGGTCTGCAGGGCGGCCATGCCGAGGTAGTGCATCGCGGCGACGCCCAGGCCCGTGAAGGTGCCCGCGACGCCGAGGTTGAGCGGGCCGGCGCCCCGGAAGCCGACCAGGAACACTCCGACGGCCACCACGGCGATGGCGACCAGGAGGCTCAGGAGGGTCATCAAGGTGTCGTAGCCGACGAGTGCGCCCTGGACGCTGAAGCCGATCATGGCGATGAAGTGCATGGTCCAGATGCCGCAGCCGATGGACACCGCGCCCAGCGTCAGCCAGGCGATGCCGCGTTCGCCGCGCGCGTTCCTGAGGGACCGGGTCGTGCAGCGCAGGCCCAGCGCGGCGCCGAGGGTCGCCATCAGGTAGGCGGCGATCGGCGTGATCATGCCGTAGTGGAATTCGGACACGGTGGCGTTCATCGCTCACACCCTTCTCGCTGAAGAACGGTGAAAACGCGCCATGCGGCTGAATATTTCCACTGTTTGGACGCATTGTATGCACACTTCCCTCACGTTCCGCCAGGGTGTTCCGGGCAGCAAAACGCCTGGCCAGGACACCGATGAAGGTGCTCTGGCCAGGCGTTGCGGCACCAGGTCCGCGGGCTGCCGCGGACCGGCCCGGAGGGGTCAGGTCCTGACGGTGAAGTAGAGCCAGCCGCTCCACGTGCTCGGGTTGCTGGTGTCCTTCGTGCTGTGCTCGTACTCGGTGCGTACCCGGAACTTCTGGTTGACCGCGTTGGTGAGGGTCAGCCGCGCCGCCGCGGCGCTCTTCGCGTCGAGCGTGATGCAGCTGGAGGTGGTGAGGGTGTGCCAGGCCCCGCTGTAGTACTGCTGGAGCTGGAAGTGCGTGCACTGCCCGGACTTGGCCGGGGCCACGGTGGCGGTCACCACGGGCTTCACGGTGTGGTGGTAGACGCGGTAGGTGGTCCCGCTGTACGTGGTGCTCGTGTAGTAACCGCTCAGCGTCTGCGTGACCTTGGCCTGGCCGGTCACGGCGCGCGTGGCCGAGGCGGGGGCGTAGCGGTAGTCGCCCGCGAAGGACGCGGTGAACGTCGTGTTGCGGGTGAGCTTGTACGGGGCGGAGAAGTTGCCCTTGCTGTCGACCGTGCCGGTCTTCACGAGGGTCTTGGCGCCGCCGGCCGGCTGGGCGTAGACCGAGACGGTGCGGCCGTTGTACGTCGTTCCCAGGTGGGCGGTGACGGTGGCCGTCGCGCCGTAGGCGTACGTCGAGGCGTTGGTGGTGACGGACACGGTGGTGGCGGTGCGCGACACCTGCACGAGCGCGGAGGCGGTGGCCGCCTCGTGCTCGGCGTCGCCCGCGTAGGCGACGGTGTAGGTGTCGGCGCCCCCGACGGACGGCTTGTCCTTGACCGTGATCGTGCCGTCGGTCGCGACGGGGGCGGTCCACTTCGCGGGCGTCGTCGTGTGCGCCGCGTCCGTGCGGGTCACGGTGACCGTCTCGCCGCTCCGGTAGGGGCCGTCGCCCAGCTTGCCGGTGAAGCTCAGGTCCTTGTCGCGCGTGGCGGTCGCGGGGGCCTTGAGCGTCAGGGCCGGGGTGTACGGGGAGACCGTGAGGGCCTCGTCGGACTCCGTCGGCAGGTGCGTGGTGTCGCCGGCGTACGACAGGCGGTAGGTGACCATTCCGGAGACACCGGGGTCGTCGTGGACCGAGTAGGTGCCCGTGGCCGGGTCGACCGGGACCGGCGGCAGCTGGGTGGTCTCCTGGGTCCCGTCGACGATCCGGGACACCTGGAGCTTCGCGCCCTCCGGGAAGCCGCCGCGGGTGAGGTCGGTCGTCATCACGCCGGTGAAGGTCACCGCGTGCGGCTTGGCCGAGCCGTACCCGGGGTGCTCGATCGAGGTCGCGAGCCGGCTCACGCCGATCGTCAGCGAGGCGGTGGCGGGACGGTGCGTGGCGTCGCCCGCGTACTCCACCTGGTAGGTGTACGTGCCCTCGTCCTGGAGGGTGTCGCTGACGCCGAACGAGCCGTCCGCGCCGATCTTGGCGTCCGGCAGCCCGGTGCCGTCGCGGGTGACCTTCAGCGGGGCGCCCGCGGGCAGGGTGCCGTCACCGCCCACCGTGCCGGTGAAGGTGAACTGCTGGGTGGGGACCGCCTGGCGCGACGGCTGGTTCAGGGAGAGCTCGGTGTCGGTGAGCTTGGTGCCGTCCAGCACGGCGAGGCCGTAGGTCCCGTGGTCCTCGGTGACGGCGTAGAGGGTGAGGCCGTCGCCGCCCCAGGCCAGGCCGTCCTGGGCCACGGTGCCGCTGTCGAGGACACGGTGGTTCTCCGCGTACCGGCCGGATTCGGCGTAGGTGTAGACCCCGGCTCCGGTGCCCGACCTGGCGGCCAGGGCGATCGTGCCGTCGGTGTCGACGGCGACGGCGTCCGGATCGGAGGCGACGCCGCCGGTGAAGTACGCGGGATGACCGGCAGGAGAGAGGTCCGACGTGCGGAACGCGTACACGGCGGCCCCCTGCGGGACCAGGACGCTCCTGCCGTCGGCGGTGAGCCGGAGCGGTCCCGTGGCGCCGCCCCCGAGTGCCATGTCGGTCATCGGGACCGGCGTTCCGGAGGAGAGGTCGTAGGTGGCCACGTGGACCATGGAGGACAGGTCCTCGTCGGCCGCCAGGACTCCGCCGGCCGTGGTGAAGCGGGGGGCGTGCGACCAGTGCGACATGTCGGGCCGCGGGGTCGCCGCCGGGTCCCCGGCGGACGGGTCGACCGAGCCGATGGCTCCCTTGCCGTCGGCCGAGTAGCCGTACCAGACCTGGCCGGCGGCCACGGCGACGGAGACCGGGGCGCTCCCGGAGCCGGTGGCGAAGCGGGTGGACTCGGTGAGCGTCGACGTGTCGACGGCGGAGACCGCGTCACCGTCCGTCAGGGCCGCGTAGAGCGTGCGGCCGTCGGCGGACAGCGCCAGGCCGTCGGCGCCCTGCTCGCCCTCGATGGTGGTGACAGGGGCGCCGGCCAGGTCGGTCACCAGGATGCCGGTGGTGCCGGTGCCCTGGCTGAAGAAGAGGTGCTGATGCGCGGCGTCGACCACCATGTGGGCGTAGTGGGACAGCGGCAGCGCGGTGGTGCCGTCGGCCGCGGCGGCGGACCCGGTGAGGCCCGCCGTGGCGGTGGTCAGCCCGGCGACGACCGATATCGCCGCCGTGAGCGAGACCTTGGGGAGGCGCATGGAGCTCCTGGGGATGAGGGTGAGCGAGCAGTCGGACGATATCGCTCACCCCTGACACCCCCGCGCTCACCACCTGCCACCCACCGGCCCTGCCCGGCCGATGTCTTGAGCAGCCGTCACCCCTCGCAGCCCGCGCACCCCTCGCGCACCGGAGCCGCCCGCGCCGCCCCTTTCCGGGGCCCTGCGCGGGCGGCTCCGAGACACGGCGGTGCGTGCGGCCGGCTGGTGCGGGCGGTGGGTGCTACACGTTCTTCTGGTCCGGGTCGACCGTCCGCATCGGCCGGGCTCCCCGGCCCGGTTCGGGGAGTTCGCCCAGTTCGGCGCGGACCTGGAGGACGTCGCCGATCAGGATGTCGTAGATCAGGATGCCGAGGACTCCGCCGATCAGCGGGCCGACGATCGGGACCCACCAGAAGTCGTGGAACGAGCCCGCGGAATCACCTGGGAAGGCCAGACTTCCCCAGCCGGCCACCCAGGTGAAGAGCCGGGGGCCGAAGTCGCGGGCGGGGTTGATGGCGTAGCCCGCGTTGGCGCCGAAGGACATGCCGATCGCGGCGACGATGAAACCGACCACCAGGGGACCGAGGTTGGACTTCACGGCCTGGTTGCGCAGGTCGAGGACGGCGACGACCAGCATGACGAGGAAGGCGGCGCCGACGATCTGGTCGATCAGCGGGCCCCAGAAGCCGCCGTGGAAGTAGGGGGCCGGGAAGGTGGCGAAGATGGAGAAGGTGGAGAGCGTATGGCCGTCCACCTTGGGCCCCTTGACGGTGCTGTCGAAGGTGTCGATCGCGTTGTGGTAGACGAGATACACCAGCGCGGCTCCCGCGAAGGCGCCCGTGACCTGGGAGAACCAGAAGGGCAGCACCTTCAGCCAGGGGAAGCCCCGGCGCACGGCCATGGCCAGTGTGACGGCGGGGTTCAGATGCGCGCCGCTGATGCCGCCGGCCACGTAGATGCCGAAGGTGACGGCGAAGGCCCAGCCCCAGGCGACGAGCAGCCAGTCACCGGCGGCGAGGAAGACCGTCGTGGTGGTGGCGGCACGGCCCGAGCCGGGGAGCGCGGCGACCGCCATCGCGACCACGCCGCACCCGAAGGAGATCAGGACGAAGGTCCCGAGGAACTCCGCCATGCACTCGCCCACCAGACCGCCCCGGTGCCTGAACCGGGACGGTTTGACGATCGGATGGATTTCGACAGCCATGCAGGCCCCCTTGATGAGGCGCGAAACGGCCAACATCCTCATCTTGTCCCACAAACACCTCACCCGCAGGGTGGTGACCGCCCTCCGGGTGACGCCCCCGGCTGCTCCCCGGCTGCTCCCCGGCGGCCCTCGGCCTCCTGGGCCACCCTCGGCCGTCCGGTCCGCCCCCGGCCGTCCCCCGGCCGCTCCCCGTTGCCGCCGGTCCGTCAGGAACCGCTTGCCGGCACGCGCACGGCGTCCGGCCCTTCAGCGTCGGCCGGGGCCGGGCACCGGCCGACGGCGATCCGCTCCGTCTGCACGGCCGTGACGGCCCGTACGGCGAAGGCACCCGCGACGGCCGCCCCGATGACGGCGGCGTCGGAACACAGCAGGGGCACGATCTCCGAGTAGGCGCGGGCGATGGCCGCGTCGGTGGAGCCGTCGCGGAGCAGCCCGAGGCCCCGGGTCGTCCCCGCGAGCAGCCAGAACGCCCACCACACGTTGACCGACACGGGCAGCTTCCGGCCCGGGACGGTGCTGCGGTAGGCGTCGACGACGATGCCGCGCGGGATCCACAGGTTGGCGATCGGCAGGATCCACCCCAGGTAGACCCAGACGCCCCCGTACCGCGGCGGCTCCCCCGAGACGATCCGCGCGTTGTCCCGCACCCGCCACACCCACGCCAGGAAGAAGAACGCGCAGAGCGCGACGACCCCCTGCGCGACCGAGGTGACGAGGTGGTACGAGTCCTCCAGCGCGGTGAGCGGCCGGTGCACGCCGCCTTCCTGGACCGGCGGCCCCGAGGCCGGCTCCCCCGCCGCCGCGAGCCGTACCTCCCACACTCCCTGCACCGCCCACGCGACCGCCGCGAGCAGCAGCGTCCCCGCCGTGAGCCGTCCGGACACCCGTATGGGCAGCAGAGCGAGCTGCTGCCGGACGGGTCCCTCCCCTGTCTGTTCTGTCATGCCCACATCCTGGCGGGCGGCGACGGGCCGGGACCAGGCCTGTCTCCCCCTGTCTTTCCCGTGGGAAAGACAGGGGGAGACAGGAGGCCGGACGGCCGGTCAGGTCACCGGACTGCCGGTCAGGTCACCGGGCGCTCGGGCTGGGGCGTGGCCGGATCCGGCCGGACGGTGCCGGGGTCGGAGTGCGGCGACGCGGGTCCCGGCCGGGGCGCGTCGGCCCGCGCGTGGGCCGTGGGACCGTTCGGGTGGTACGACGCCAGGGACCAGATCACGAAGAAGTCGATGCCGACCATGATCAGGGACCAGATGGGGTTGTACGGCAGGAACATGATGTGGGCGATCATGCTCAGCGAGGCCAGCACGATGCCGGTCACCCTCGCCCAGGCCATGCCCTTCAGGACTCCGGCGCCCGTGATGGCCACCACGATGCCGAGGCCGATGAGGATCCAGCCCCAGCCGGTGAGGTCCACCTTGTAGATGTAGTCGCCGAAGCGGCGGTACACGTCGTCGGCCGCGATCGCGGAGATGCCCTGGAGGATCGCGAGGATGCCGTCCATCAGCATCAGCACGCCCGCGAAGACCGTGCCTCCCGCTGCCCATCCGGAGTGCCGTACGGGGGACGGGTCCGGGGCCGCCGGATGCGTCTGCTGCTGGGTCATGGCCGCACCTCCGCCGTGGTCGCCCCGAGCAGTTCTTACCTACGACGATCGGGCTCACCCGCCGGAGTGACCATGGATGCTGCTCCAAACGGGTGAACGACGGTGAGGCCGGGCCGGTACGGCGGGGAGGCCGGGCCGGTGCGGCGCGGCACGGACCTCACCGTCGGCCTGGGGCGTCCGGAGCAGCCGGGCGGGTCACGCCATCCAGAAGAAGACCGCCGTCATCCGCTTCTCCTCCAGCGAGCGGCCGGAGTAGCCCGTCGCGCTGTGCACGAGGTTGGCGTTGTAGAGGAGCAGGCGGTTGTACTTGTGGGGGACGCGGACGTCCTCCTCGAAGGCGTCGGGGGCGACGAAACGGGTGCCCAGCGCCTCGACGAGGTTGTTGTGCGGGGCCTGGACCACGTTGCCGCCGAGCCGTCCGCCGGGCAGGGACTGGCGGTAGAAGCTGGTGCCGCAGTCCTTCGGCACGTGCGGGTTGAGGTACAGCACGGCCGCGTACCGGCACAGCGCGCGGGAGTCGGTGTGCGGGCGCGGCTCGCTCTCGCCCTCGCCGACGACCTGGACGCAGTTGTGGTTGAGGGTGCCGCCGCCGGGCGCCCGCTGCACCCACAG
Organism: Streptomyces sp. NPDC090108; assembly: GCF_044747185.1. Lineage (NCBI taxonomy): Bacteria > Bacillati > Actinomycetota > Actinomycetes > Kitasatosporales > Streptomycetaceae > Streptomyces > Streptomyces sp. NPDC090108. Next base: position 366,766 of record NZ_JBIVDQ010000009.1, on the reverse strand, counting down.
CTCCTTCGCCCCGGTCGCCTTGCGCACCAGCCGCTCCACGCGGTCCAGCTCGCCCGGTTCGAGACCCGGCATGGCCCGCAGTCCCGGCCAGGTCTCGGACGTGTACGGGTACCCCTGGACCCAGTCGTCCTTGGCCAGACAGCGCTCCCGTACGGCGTCGATGTCCGGCAGCGCGTCGTCCAGGACCCAGTAGTCACGGCCCTTGGTGGGCTTGCGGTACGGCAGGACGGGGAGTGCGGCGGGCATTTCCGTCCGTGGCTGTGGGGGCATGCGGCGAATCTAGGACCGGGCCTGTCCTGCCTTCTCCCGGGTAATGGTCAACCTTTCACCAACTCATTGGGCCCGCCGGGCCGGTGACACGGGCGGCGGTTCCGGGGCCGTACGGTCGGGATCCGAAAGTTTTACCCGGAACCGTCGATACGAATCGGCTCCGCGTCCGTACTGCTGTGCGTCCGAACCGCTCTTGGGCGGGATCCACGTGGCAGGAGGCACGGTGCGCTTTTCGCGGAACGCGACGGGAACGCTCTTCGTGGGCGGTGCGATGGCCCTCACCCTCGCGGCGCTCGCCTACCCGGGCATGCTCGGTCTGGACACCGTGTCCGCCTCGCAGACACGTCTGGTCGCCAACACCCAGTGGGGTCCGCTCACCGAGCAGGACCGTGACTTCGTGGTGAAGGTGCGGGCGGCCGGCCTGTGGGAGTACCCGGTCGGGCAGATCGGTCTGCGCAAGGGCACCAACAAGGGTGTCCTGGAGGCCAGCCGGCACCTGATCGACGGCCACGCCGCGCTCGACACGACCTGCCGCAAGGTCGCTCCGATGCTCAACATCACGCTGCCCAACCTGCCCAGCCCCCAGCAGCAGGGCTTCGTGAAGACGCTCACGGCGGACAGCGGCGCGAAGTTCGACTCCGACTTCGCCAACATCCTGCGGATGACGCACGGCGCGATCTTCAACACGATCTCGAAGATCCGCTCCACGACCAAGAACTCCCTGGTCCGCGCGCTCGCCGACCAGGCCAACGACACCGTGCTCGACCACATGACGGTGATGGAGAAGACCGGCCTGGTCGACTTCGACCAGACCATCTTCCAGCAGACCACCCCGCCGAAGCTGCCGACCGACGACCTGACCCCGCCGCCCCCGGTGCCGGGCCAGCCGGAAGTGATCCTCACCCCGCCGCCGAACCCCACGTCCAGCCCGGTGGACATCAGCGGCCTCACGGGGGCCGCGCCGCCGGTCCCGGGCGCCGGCGCGGCCCCCGGGCCCAGCCCGACGGCGGGCTGACCGCGGGGCGGGCGCCGGCCGGCTCCGGGTCCGGGCGGCGCTATGCCAGCCACACCGTCGTGTCCGGCGGCAGGATCCCCGCGTCCGCCAACGGCGCCGAGGCGAGCAGCAGTTCGCCCGCGGGCAGCGCCACCGGCTCCTCGCCGAGGTTCGTCACGCAGCGCCAGCCCCGGCCGCGGGCGAAGTCGAGGACGCCGGGCGGCGCGCCGGTCATCCAGGTCAGCGTCTCGCCGTCGAGCAGTTTGCGGCGCAGCCGCAGCGCGGTGCGGTACAGCTCCAGGGTCGAGCCCTCCACGCCCGTCTGGGCCGCGACGGCGTACGCGGCGAAGGACTCCGGCTGCGGCAGCCACGAGGCGCCCGGCCCGAAGCCGTACGACGGTCCCTCCGGCGTCCAGGGCAGTGGCACCCGGCAGCCGTCCCTGCCCTTCTGGGCGTGGCCCGTCTGCGTCCAGATCGGGTCCTGGAGCACCTCCTCCGGCAGGTCGGCCACCTCGGGCAGGCCCAGTTCCTCGCCCTGGTAGAGGTACGCGGAACCGGGCAGGGCGAGCATCAGCGCCGTCGCCGCCCTGGCCCGGCGCAGGCCCGCCGCGCGGTCGACCGCGGGCTCGGTGCCGCCGGACAGCAGCCAGGCCCCGGGATCGGTGCCGGGCGGGAGCGTCAGGCGGGAGGCGTGGCGTACGACGTCGTGGTTGGACAGCACCCAGGTGGCCGAGGCGCCCGCGGCGTGCGCGGTGGCGAGTGAGCCGGTGATGACCCGGCGCAGCTCGTCCGCGTCCCAGCGGGCGGCCAGATACTCGAAGTTGAAGGCCTGGCCGAGTTCGTCGGGGCGGGCGTACAGGGCGCGGCGGGCGTCCGGGACCCAGGCCTCGGCGACGGCGGTGCGGGGCGGGTCGTAGGCGTCGAAGATCCGGCGCCAGTCCCGGTAGATCTCGTGGACCGCGTCCCGGTCCCAGTAGGGGTGGCTGCCCGGCGGCACGAGCAGCAGGGCGTCCTCCCCGGTGGCGCCGAGTCCGCCCACGTCCCGGAGCGGCTCGGCGAGGTCCTTGGACAGCCCGTGGGCGACATCGATCCGGAAGCCGTCGACCCCCCGGTCGGACCAGAAGCGCAGGGTGGTGCGGAAGTCGGCGCGGACCTCCTCGTCGTCCCAGTCGAGGTCGGGCTGCTCGGGGGCGAAGAGGTGCAGGTACCACTCGCCGTCGGGGACCCGCTGCCAGGCACTGCCGCCGAACACCGACTGCCAGTCGGTGGGCGGGAGTTCACCGCAGGCGCCGCGGCCGGGGCGGAACACGTAGCGGTCCCGGGCGGCCGAGCCCGGACCGGCGCGCAGGGCCTCCTGGAACCAGGGGTGCAGGTGCGAGGTGTGGTTGGGGACGATGTCGGCGACGACCTTCAGGCCGAGCCGGTGGGCCTCGGCGACCAGGGCGTCGAAGTCGTCCAGGGTGCCGAGCCGCGGGTCGACGTCCCGGTGGTCGGCGACGTCGTAGCCGCCGTCCGCGAGTTCCGAGGGGTAGAAGGGGCTGAGCCACAGGGCGTCGACACCCAGGGTGGCCAGATGGTTCAGGTGCTCGGTGACGCCCTTGAGGTCACCGAGCCCGTCACCGTCGGCATCGGCGAAACTGCGCGGATAGACCTGGTAGATGACGGCCTGCCGCCACCAGTCGGGGTTCCTGGACGAGAGGTCTGCCATGCGGGGCTCCGTTCGGACGGGACGCCGGAGGATCGACAGTAGGGAGCCTGTCCATAGTGCCCCGGAACCTCACATCGACCCGGGACCTCGCCCGCCGGGGAGCCGTCCGCGCTCCACCGTCCGCAGGTAGAGACCGACGTAGCGGTCCACGTCGACGTCCAGTCCCACGTCCACCAGCGCGGTGTCGCGGCCCTCGCCGTGGATCTCCGCCTCGCCGTGGCGGGGGCGCAGGTCGACGACCGTCTGGCCGCGGGCGGGGCCGGGCGCGAGGCAGACCTCGACCGGGAGGAGGCGGGTGGTGAGACCGGCCGGATCGGCGACCGCGCAGACCGCTCCGGCGTCGCCGAGCCCGCCCGTCTCCTCGGCCTCGGGGTCGCCACCCGGTGCGGCGGGCCGGTGGGCGAGGAGTTCGCCGGCCAGCCGTGCCCCCGGCTCGGCGCTCGTGCGCAGCCGGTGCACGTCGGCGCCGGGGACGACGACCCGGGTGAAGACGTCGAGTCCGTACATCGTGATCGGCACCCCGGCGGTGAGCAGGACGGCCGCGGCCTCCGGGTCGTGCCAGACGTTGAACTCCGCGACCGGCGTGGCGTTCCCGGTACCGACCGCGCCGCCCATGAACACGATCCGCTCGATGTTCGCGGTCACCTCGGGGTGGGTGCGCAGCAGGAGGGCGATGTTGGTGAGCGGGGCGGTGGGGATCAGGGTCACCGGGCGCGGCGAGGCGAGGATCTCGCGGCGCAGCAGGGTCACCGCGTCCACGTCCGCGGGACGGCGGGAGGGCGCGGGCAGGCCCAGGTCGCCCATGCCGTCGGCGCCGTGCACATGCTGGGCGGAGCGGGCCGGCTCGATCAGCGGGCGTTCGGCGCCCCGGGCCACCGGCACCTCGGGGGCGCCCGCCTGTTCCAGCACGGTCAGCGTGTTGCGCACCACGCCGTCGACGTCCGTGTTCCCGGCCACGCAGGTCACCGCCCGCAGGTCGAGACCGGGGTGGCGTACGGCGAACAGCAGGGCCAGGGCGTCGTCGACGCCGGTGTCGCAGTCGATGATCACGGGGACGGCGGGCTGGTCGGTCACGGCGGGCTCCTTCCCTCCCGGCCGACCCTAGATCAGAACCGCGACGGCGGTGCGGGAACCGGCGCGGGCGCGGGCCGCGGCGCGGGCGGACTCCCGGTGGGGGCGGACTCGCACGGGCGGACGCCGGTGGGGGCGGACGCCGGTGGGGGCGGCCCCCACAGGGCGAGCCGGTACGGGCGGACCCCCGGTGGGGCCGGGCCGCTGCGGGGGGGGCCTCACCCGGACGGACCGGCGCGCTGGTGGGCGGCGGCGGGCGGTGTTGCCGTGGGAGCAGGCATCCCCCACCCGCAGGTCCGCCCAGGAGGCCCCGATGACCGCTGCCATACGCACCCGCGGCCCCCGGGTCGCCGCCCTCGCCGCGGCCCTGCTCACCCTCACGGGCTGCGCGACCCTCGGTCTGCAGACCCCGCCCACCGCCTCGCAGCCCCTGCCCACGGTCGAGAAGCCGACGCCGAGCCGGAAGGAGCCGACGCGGGGCGACGGGTCCACGCTGACCGACGCGCAGGCCCAGGCCGCGCTGCTCACCGAGACCGACCTCGGCGCGCCCTGGGCCGCCACCCGGGGGGCGGCCACCTGGCGGGACGGGATGCTGAAGGCGACCACCGGGGCCGGGGACTGCCAGCCGCTGCTCGACGCCCTCTACTCCGACGAGCTCCTCGGTGCCCCCGCCCGGGTGGCCGTCGGCCTCGACGACCCCGACACCGACGCCCAGCTCCGCTACCAGATCGGCGCGCGCCGCCCGGCCGACGTGAACAGCAGGCTGGACTGGCTGCGGACGATGCCGGCCAAGTGCGCGCGGTTCACGGCGACCACGCAGGACGGGGCGACCGAGGACGTGCAGGTCACCGACGCCCCGCTGCCGGAGGTCGGCGACGTCCGCCAGGGCCTGCGCGTGACCGTGGCCGTCGTCTCGGCCCCCACGCCCTCCCCCGACGCCACCGACGGAACGGGGACGGACACGGGGACGCGGGGGGAGGGAGAGGGGGAGGGGGCCGTGCTCACGCTGGAGGTGGCCGCCGTCCGCGTCGGCGAGGACGCCTTCGCCCTCACCAACGGCGGCCTCGGGGACGTACCGAACGACGCGACCCAGGCCGCGGTCCAGATCGGCGCCCTGCGCCTGGCGGACGTACGACGGCAGGGCCGGGCCCAGGTCTGACGGCCCGGCCGGCGGGGCCGCCGGCGCGGACCCGGTGGCGCGGACCCGGTGACCCGCCGGGCCGGACCCGGGTCACAGCGGCGGCTGGGCCGGGGCCGGGCCCAGGGTGGTCGTGCCCGGGGCCGTGCGGTGGCCGAGGCCGGTGCGGTAGGCGTCGAGGGCCGCCTCCGTGCGGCCGGTGCGGCGCAGCAGGTCGCCGAGGAGGCGGCAGAGGTCGGCCAGGTCGCCGGCCGCACCCGCGCGTTCCAGGAGGCTGAGGGCGCGGACGTAGTGCTCCTCGGCGGACTCGGTGTCGCGGGCGTCCTCGGCGATGATGCCGAGGAGGCGGTGCGCGGCGGCGGCGTGCACGGCGCCGCGTTCGGAGGAGAAGTCGCCGAGGACCCCGTCCAGCAGCCCGGCGGCCTCCTCCGACTTGCCGCGCCGGTGCAGGACGTCGGCCAGCTCGACGGTGACCTGGCTGCGGTAGAGGGCCGCACGGGTCTCCGCGAGCATGGTGTGCGCAAGGCGCAACTCCTGCTCCGCGCGCTCCAGTTCGCCGTCCTGGGCGTAGACGTAGCCGCGCATCCAGTGGCAGTTGGCGAGTTCGGTGCGCAGGCTCAGCTGGCGGTACAGCTCGGCCGCCTTGGCGAGGGAGGCGTCGGCCTCGGCGACCCGGCCCTCGGCGAGCAGGGTGCGGGCGACCGACCGGTGCATCCGGGCGATCAGCACGGGGTCGGCGGCCCGCGGGGCGAGCGCGAGCGCGAACTCGGCCGCCTGGGCGGCGCGGGCGTGGGCCCCCATGTCCATGTAGGGCCCGATGACGCTGGCGTACAGGAGCAGCAGGGCGTCGGGGTCGTGCAGGCCGCCGCGGTTCAGCTCGTCGAGCGTGGACTCCAGGAGGTAGACGGCGTAGCGGAGTTCACCGGCGAGGTAGTGGGCGACGGCCCGCCCGCGCACGGCCGGCACCCTGACCGGCAGCGACTGTCCGGCCAGTTGTTCCTCGGCGCTCTCGAAGTACTCGTGCGCGCTGCCCAGTTCACCGGTCTCCAGCGCGCTCTCGCCGAGCCCGAGCAGCGCGGTGGCGCGCTCGGGGCCGAGTCCGTGCTCCTCCGCCTCGGCCAGCAGCCCCGCGTACTGTGCGGCGGCCTCCTCCGCGCGGCCGTCGGCGAGGGCGCGCTGCGCCTCCGTGAGCCGCAGCCGCAGATCGGTGGCCAGATGCGCGGGCCGGCCGACCGCGAGCTCCTCGAAGGCCACGCCGAGACGGCCCGCGATGTGCCGGAGCGCCTCGTCGGAGGGCCTGACCCGGCCGGCCTCCAGGGTGGAGATGTAGGCGGGACTGTAGGCGGGCTCGGCCAGCTGCCGCTGGGTCATCCCGCGCTCGGTGCGCAGCCGCTGCACACGCCGTCCCACGACCTCTGGCTCGTCCCGTTCGCGCATGCTCCGCCCGTCCCCAACTCGGCTTGGCCCTCTTGCCGTTCACGGCCCGCAGCCCCTAGGTTAAACGGCGGGTTAAGCATGCTTGATACGCCGCTGTCATTGCGAGGTCGCCGTGCTCGGACGTACTTCCGCTCACCCCGGACGCCCAGGCACCCTTTCCCCGTTCCGGCTTTCCGCGGGCGTCAGGACACCCGTGGCCCGGGGTGTGGCGGCCGCCGTCATCGCCGTGGGGACCCTGATCGCGGCCTCGGCCGCGGTTCCCGCCCGGGCGTCGGACACCCCCGCGCCCCCGCCGGCGGCCCGGCACGCCCCGCGCTGACGGCCGCCCCGGCGCTCCCCCTGCTCCCGCGCCGCCCTCGGCGCCGCCCGCGGCACCGGCGCTCAGGAAGGACGCGTACTCTCTGACACAACTTGGGCCAGGAGTCGTTCGCCGTCTCAGCGGACGAGGCCGGTCGACCGGTCGTACGAGAGTGAACCGTCCGCCGTCACGGCGCGTCCAAGACTTACGCGTTCAGAGTGAACCGTCCCGTCCGTGCGAGCCGTGGCGTGCCGCCCGGCCACCGGAACGGGATGCCTTTCGGGGCCGGGCCAGGGGCCACAGGCCAGGGGTGGGGAGAGCACGGAGATGACGGACAGCAGCGTGCACACGGAGGCGGCCGTGACGCCGGCCACCGGGCCGGAGGGGCAGGGGAAGGACAAGGGCGAGGACGGCCGGGGCCGCGGCCCGCGGCAGAGATCGTCCCGCCGCGCCGGCCGGATACTCAGGTGGTCCGCGGCGAGCCTGGCGGTCCTGGTCCTCGGCACCGCCGGCGCGGGCTACTTCTACTACGAGCACCTCAACCACAACATCAAGAAGGCCCGGCTGAACCTCGGCGACTCCGCCGCCCCCGAGGCCGCGCCGAACGCCGCCGGCCAGACGCCGCTGAACATCCTGCTGATCGGTTCGGACAGCCGGAACACCGCGCGGAACCTCAAGCTCGGCGGCTCGCGCGACGACGTGGGCCGGCCGCCCCTGGCAGACGTGCAGATGCTGGTGCACCTGTCGGCCGACCGCACCAACATGTCCGTGGTCAGCCTGCCCCGCGACACCATGATCCCGATCCCCAAGTGCACCGACCCGAAGAACGGGCACGTGTACGACGCGCTCCCGCTGGCCATGGCGAACCGCTCGCTGGAGCGCGGCGGTCCGGGCTGCACCGTCGCGGCCTGGACGGAACTGACCCATCACCAGGTACACATCGACCACTTCATGATGGTCGACTTCTCCGGCGTGGTCGACATGGCCGACGCCATCGGCGGTGTCCCGGTGTGCGTCGACCAGAACGTCTGGTCGCGCCACGGCTCGGGCCTGAAGCTGCGCAAGGGCGAGACCCGGGTCACCGGCGTCCAGGCCCTGCAGTGGCTGCGCACCCGCTACGGCTTCGAGGACGGCACCGACATCGGCCGCACCCACGCCCAGCACATGTACATGAACTCGATGGCCCGCGAGCTGCGCAAGAACGCGCGGATCGACAAGCCCGCCCAGATGCGGGCGCTCGCCGAGGCCGCCACCAAGGCGCTCACGGTCGACGACGGCCTCGGCACCATCAAGAAGCTGTACGACCTCATGGGCGAGATGCAGAAGGTGCCCACCGAGCGGATCACCACGACCACGCTGCCCGTCGTGGAATGGCCGCAGGACCCCGACCGCCGGATCCCCGCCCCCGGCGACGCCGAACAGGTGCTCTCGATGATCATCGACGACGCCCCGATGGACGGACGCGCGTCCACGCCCAAGCCGGCGCAGCAGCCGCAGGACCCGTCGCAGGACACCGCGGCCGCGCAGGCCGACATCGCGGTGCAGGTGCGCAACGGCACCGGGTCCGCCACCCTCGCCCAGGTCCCCGGGCGGGCCGGCGCGGTCGTCCAGGTCCTCCAGGGCAAGGGCTTCACCAGGGCCGTGCAGGACGGCACCGCCGCCTCCGGGGCCGACACCTCCGTCCAGTTCCCGAGCGCCGACCTGGAGGGGGACGCGCAGGCGGTGGCCGAGGCGCTCGGCATCCCGTCGGGCCGCGTCCACCAGTCGACCGGTGTCTCGGGCGTCACCCTGACCGTCGGCGCCGACTGGCGCACCGGCGACGCCTACCCGAAGACCGTCACCCCGGACCGGCCCCCGGCCAGCGCGGCGGTGCAGCACGGCGACGAGGTGGGCTGCATGAAGGTCCAGAAGGGATACACCTGGTAGCCCCGGACGGGCCGGGCAGGGGGGCGGCCCGGCGGTTCCGCCGCCGGTCCCACCTGCCCGCCCGCCTGACGGCCGGGTGAGCGGGCGGACCCGGCGGGCGGCCGTCGAGAGAGGTCAGCGCGCCTGGAGCTGCCGCAGCTGCCGCTGGACGTTCTCCAGCGCGCCCTCCCGGCGGCCGGGCACACGCTGCCTCAGCTCCGCCAGTTCGGGTCCGAGTTCGCGGGCCCGCGCCAGGTCGCCGATCCGGCCCCACTGGTGGTGCGCCCGGTCGGCGGCCGCCTCCACGGCCGGGGCGTCGATGGGCTGCCCCGCCGCGAGCCGCACCCCGGCGATCCGCAGCCACGCCCGGCAGCTGCCCACCGTGTCCCCGGCGAACATCGCCAGGTCCGCGCGTACTTCGGCCCAGTGCAGCGCCTCGTCGGAGGCGGGGCCGTACGCCCGTACGACGCTGTGCTCGTACCGCGCGGCGATCCCGTCGGCCTCGCCGTGCCGCCCGGACCGGACGGCGGCGCTGATCGCGGCGTGCGGATCCATGGCACCGGCGGGCTCGGCGGGCACCGGCCCGCCGTACACGCCACCGGGCTCGGCCGGCCCGCCCTGCGGGGCCGGGCCGCCCTGCGCGGGATGCGGGCGAGGCCGTTCCGGCGCGTACGGCGGCCTCGGCGCGTAGCCCCCGGGGCCGGCCAGCAGCATGTCCCGGCCCGCCGCGCCCTGGTCGGCGATCCGCGCGAGCGCCTGCTCGTGCAGCCGGTCGAGCGGCGGCCGGTGACCGCTGCGCAGCAGCGTCGCCACGGCCTTCATGTACGACGGCTCGGCCGGCGCCCGGCGGACGGAGGGCGGCGGGGCGATGCGGCCGTAGACGGCCGCGGTGCGTCCGCAGTCCAGGGGCCGCTCGGCCAGTTGCCGCCAGGTCTCCGCGTCCGCGTGCAGGTCGACGAGGAGCGCGGTGTCCGCGGCGGAGCGCAGGCGCAGTTCTTCCCTGATCCAGTGCCAGGGCAGCGCGGTGTAGCGGACGCTGGCCGGTGTGGTGCGGGCGAGCGCCAGATGGGGCAGCCGCTGGCGGCGGTCCAGGTGCAGCTGGCCGGTGAGATAGACGGTGAGCGGTCCGGACGCGGCGGCGGCCGCGCGGAGCCGGGTCAGCACGGCCTGCGGGTCGAGCGGGTCCGCGAGTTCGACCACGTTCGCGGTGGTGGTGCCCGCCAGTATTCCGGGGGCCACGGCCGCCAGGACGGGCAGCACGCCGGCCGCGTCCACCAGCCGTCCCCGGCCCAGTGGCGAGGCCGCGAGCAGCAGCACGGTTCCGGGCATCGTCCCTCCCCCTGTGGATCGCCGTACAGCCCCGCGCGGGTCCTGCACGTCAGCACCGTAGCCGCTGACGCCGCGAAGACGTGCCTCAGACCTGCGAACGCCCTCGTACGGGGTCCCTCCCGGCCAGGCGCCGGACGGCGAACACCGTGGTGTCGTCGCCGAGGTGGCCCCGGCTGTGCCGCACCACGCCGTCGCGGACCCGGCGCACCAGGCGCCTGGGCTCGGCCCGGCGCGGGTCGGCCGCGACCACCCGGGCGATCTCGCGGGCCAGCGGGTAGAACTCCCCTTCGCGGTCGCGGGCCTCGGTCACCCCGTCGGTCACCATCAGCAGCGTCTCGTCGAGGCCCAGGCGCACCCGCCGCACCGGCGGCCGGACCCCGGTGAGGTCGCCGAGTCCGATGGGCAGTCCGTCGCCGCAGGGCAGCGCGCGCACGCCCCGCGGGCCGACGGCGAGCGGGGGCTCGTGACCGAAGTTGACGAGCTCGACCGCCTCCGGGTCGTCCTCGGGGAAGCCGAGCAGCACGGCGGTGGCGAACCGGTCGCCGGCCTCACCGGTGTCCCCGGCGCCGTCGTCGTCACCGGTCTGGCCGGCGAGTGCGGAGACGTGGGCGTGGTTGCGGTGCATGCGCACCTCCAGCCGTTCGGCGACGGTCGCCAGGTCGGGCTCGTGGTAGGCCGCCTCGCGGAAGGTGCCGAGGAGCGCCGCGGCCGTCGCCACCGCGCCCAGCCCCTTGCCCTGCACGTCACCGACGAGGACGCGGGTGCCGTGCGGGCCGGGCTGGATGTCGTAGAAGTCGCCGCCCACGCGGGCGTCGCTGTCGGCGGCCAGATAGACCCCCGCGTGCTCCAGACCGCCCCAGTCGGGCGGCAGGGGGCGCAGCACGGTACGGCGGGTGGTCTCGGCGATGTCCTGCATGTGCAGGCTCTGCCGCTCCTGGCGCACGCGGGCCGCCGCGGCGAGCACGGCCAGCGCCCCGCCGACCGCGACCAGCGCGAAGTCGGTGGTGCCGGCCCGGTACTGGTCGGGGTAGGCGGTGTCCACGCCGACGTAGGTGATCAGCGACAGGAGGGCGAACACGGCCGTCGTCCACACGCCGCAGAGCGCGGCGGCGATGCCGGGCACCAGGACGATCCAGGAGACGATCCGGAAGTCCTCGCCCGTCTCGAAGTCCACCAGCACGATGGCCGCGAGCAGCAGGAGGGGCGGCACCCAGGCCACGCTGTGGCCGCGCACCCGCAACACCTGCCGCCGACGCCGGTACTCCATCTGTGTCACGCCGGGCAGCCCTCCATGCCTCTCAGCGAAACACGCGGGCGCGCGGGCCGCATCCGGGCCCGGCCGCCCGGGTCACGGAATCGCCGGCCGCAGCCGGGGGCGCCGGGTCCCGGCCGTCGCCGGGCCGCAGCCGGGGTCGCCCGGGACCGGCCGAGTTGCCGGGCCGCAGCCGGGGTCGCCCGGGTCCGGCCGAGTTGCCGGGCCGCCACCCCAGGTGTGCCCTGGAAGGCGGGGGCGACGGGACGAGCGGTCCCCGACGGAACGAGCAGTTCACAGGGGGCACGCAGGATCGAGAGGAGTGCTCTCATGGCTCATGCGGCACCCGCACCCGGCGGCACCCCCCGCACCGGCCGCGCACCCGGCGCCGCCGGCGCGGTCCCGGCCCTCACCCGGCGCCCGCCCGACGTCTTCGACGCACGCACCCACCGGCTCGGCCGGATCGTGGTGCCGGTCCTGCTCGCGCTGGTCTACGGCTACTGGGCGGCGTCCAACCGCCGCAGCGGCGGCCCCATCACCGGCTGGAACGTGCTGTTCGGGTTCGTCACCGCGATCGTGTTCGCCGTCGCGCTCATCGCACTGCTGACCGCGATCCCGCACGTGCGGCGCGAGGCGCACGCGCTGATGTGGGCGGTGTTCGTGGGCTGCGCGTTCGGCTTCCTCTACAGCCAGACCGGCGACTCGATGTACCGCGCGGTGGGCATCTCGCTGCTGATCGCCGCGGCCACCTTCGTCGTCTTCTTCTACCGCTTCTACACCCGCGAGGACTCGGCGGGACGACGAGTCCACTAGGGGGCGCTCGGCGGGACGACGAGCACCCCAGAGGGAGCGGCGGGACGACGAGTGCACCAGGGGGCGCGGCGGGACGACGAGTCCGCCAGGAGCCCCCAGGAGGTGCCGGCGCCCTGTCGGCGCGTCCTGCGGGCGCAGCCACCCGACCCGCGCGTGGGCCCCGGCCACCTGGCCGGGGCCCACGCACTCCCCTGTGTTTCCCTCCTCGCCGGCCGCCGGGCTCGCTCCACCCGCCCGGCGGCGTCCCGGCCCGCTCCGGGAACGCGGACCGCGCGACAGGGCCGGTCGCCGCTGCGGCCGCGAACCGCGGGCCCGAGGGGACGCATGGGGACATCGGGGGAAGCGTGGACGGGACCGCCGCTCCCGCCGCTTCCCCAGCACCAGGAAACACCCGTTCGGGTGAACCCTCCACCGGAGACCGGAATCCCCGGATCCGCCGGAGGGAGCGGCCGTCCGGCCCGGCCTCTCGCCCGAACGCACGCACCCCGCTCGCGCGCGCGGGCCCGGGACCGTTGCCTGGAAGGGTGTCCCCCCGATCCCGGAGCATCGTGTCGGCCGCGCTGATCGCGCTGGCCTGCCTGCTCGTGCCGTTCGGCGCACTCGCGGCCTGGGGTGCGTACACGCTCACGGACACCGGCCGCTACGTCGACACGCTGGCCCCGCTGGCCGCCGACCCGGACGTGCGGGAGGCCGTCGCGGAGACGGTCGGGGACGACATCCTGCGCCAGGTGGACCAGCACATGGACGTCCGCCCCGTGCGCGGCTCCGTGGCCCCCTTCGTGCACGACGCGGTGCGCTCCTTCACCCAGACCCGCGCCTTCCGGATGGCCTGGGACACCGGCAACCGGATCACGCACGACGCGGTGCTGCGCGCCCTGCGCGAGGAGGACGGGGACGAGAACGCGGCCAGGGGCCCCGTGACCGTCGACCTCGCGCCCGTCACCGCCCAGGTCAAGCGGCAGCTCACCGAGGACCATGTGCCGCTCGCCGCCCGCATACCCGTGGAGCACACCGCGGTGTCGGTGCTCTCGGCGGGCGAACTGCACCATCTCCGGAAGGGGTTCCACGTGCTCGAAGTCGCCGGATTCTGGCTGCCGGTCGCGGCCGTCGCGTTCGCCGCCGCCGGGATCGCCCTCGCCGTGCACCGCCGCCGCGCCGTCGTGGCCACCGCCCTGGGCGCCGCGCTCGGCGGCGGGCTGCTGGCCCTCGCGCTCACCATCGGCCGCAGCCTCACCCTCACCGACCTGCCCTCCGGCATCCCCCACCCGGCCGCGGGCGCGGTCTACGACGCCCTGACCGGCACCCTGCGCACCGCGGCCTGGCTCCTGCTCGGTCTCGGCCTCACGGTCGCGCTGGTCACCTGGCTCACCCGGCGGCTGCGCCCCGCGCGACGTCCGCGAGGTCCCGCAGCGCCCGCACCAGCACCGGCTCCGTCACCGAGCCGAGCCCGAGCCTGACCGCGTCGGGGGTGCGGCCGGGGCCGGCCGGGAAGGCGGTGCCCGGGGTGACGGCGATGCCGCGGGCCCGCGCCGCCGCCGTGAAGGTGTCGGCCCTCCAGGGCGCGGGCAGCCGCCACCAGACGAAGCAGGAGGCGGGGGCGGAGCTGAGGTCGAAGCCGTCCAGCTCCCGCGCGGCCAGCAGCTGCCGCCGCCGCGCGTCGCGCCGCTTGGCCCCGGCCAGCCGGTCCACGGTCCCGTCCCCGATCCACCGTACGGCCGCCTCCAGCGCGAAGGCGCCCGCGCTCCAGCCGCCGGACCGCACGGCCCGCCCCACCGCCTCGGTCCGGGCGGCCGGTACGACGGCGAACCCGGCCGTGAGCCCCGGCGCCACCCGCTTGGACAGCCCGTCGACGACATGGACGAGGCCGGGCGCGAGCGCGGCGAGCGGCGGTTCGTCGCCCGTGTGCAGGAAGGACCAGACGCGGTCCTCCACGACCGGTGTCCCCAGGGTGTGGACGACCTCGGCCAGCTCGGCGCGCCGGGCGGTGTCCATGGTCAGCGAGGTCGGATTGTGCAGGGTCGGCTGGAGGTACAGCGCGGACAGGGGAGCGGCGCGGTGGGCGGCGGCGACCGCGCCGGGGAGCGGTCCGCGTTCGTCGTGGGCGAGCGGGACGAGGACGGCACCGAGGCGCGCCGCGATCTCTTTGACCAGCGGATACGTCAGCTCCTCGACCCCGATCCGGCCGCCGGGCCGGACCAGGGAGGCGAGCGTGGCGGCGACGGCCTGACGGGCGTTCCCGGCGAACAGGATCCCGTCGGGGGAGGGCCGCCACCCGCCGGTGGCCAGCAGCCCCGCGACCGCCTCCCGGGCGGCGGCGGTCCCGGCGGCGGGCGCGGGCCGGTGCAGCCCCTCGGCCAGCGCGTCCGGCCGCAGCAGGGACGCGAGGGCCGGGGCGAGCAGCTCCGACTGGCCCTCCACCGCCGGGTAGTTCAGCTCCAGGTTCACGGGCGGGGCGTCGGCGGCCGCCTCCGCGAGGGTGTGCCCCGGCTGCGCGTCCGGCTCGGTGGCCCGTACGAACGTCCCGCGGCCCGTCTCGCCCACCACCAGCCCCCGGCGCGCGAGTTCGCCGTACACCCGTTCCGCGGTCGAGGCCGCCATCCCGTTGCGGCGCGCGAACGCCCGCTGGGGCGGCAGCCGTTGTCCCGGGCGGAGCCGGCCGGCGGCGATGTCGGCGGCGATCCGGTCGGCGACCAGCCGGAAGTCCGTCACAAGTACCCCTTTTCGCATGGCGACTTGGATTGCACCGAGGGCAAAGATTTCATTGCACCGAGAAGCCGGCGAACCCTAGGGTCGGCCACATGCCCCCCTTCCTCTCCTATGCCGACAAAGGCCCCGTATCGGGGCGCCTCCCGCTGGTGCTCGTCCACGGCCACCCCTTCGACCGCACGATGTGGGACCCGCAGATCGCGGAGTTCTCCGCCGGCCGCCGGGTGATCGCCCCCGACCTGCGCGGTTACGGCGCCTCCCCGGTGACGCCCGGCACCGTCCGGCTCTCCCGGCACGCCCGGGACATCGGGGAGCTGCTGGACTTCCTCGGCGTGGACGGCTTCGTGCTCGCCGGGCTGTCCATGGGCGGCCAGATCGCCATGGAGGCCGGCGACCTCCTCGGCGACCGCGTCCGGGGCCTGGTCCTCGCGGACACCTTCGCCGACCCCGAGACCCCCGAGGGGCGGCGTGCCCGCGGCGCCATGGCCGACCGGCTGCTCGCCGAGGGCATGCGCGGCTACGCGGACGAGGTCCTGGAGAAGATGGTCGCCCCCTGCGCCGACCCCCGCGTCAAGGCCCATGTGCACCGCATGATGACGGCCACCTCCCCGCAGGGCGCCGCCGCGTCCCTGCGCGGCCGCGCCGAACGCCCCGACTACCGTCCCGTGCTGGCCCGCTTCACCGCACCGGCCCTCGTCGTGGCCGGCGCCGACGACACCTTCACCCCGGTGTCCGACGCCGAGGCGATGCACGCGGTCCTCCCGGACTCCCGTCTGCGTGTCGTGGAGAAGGCGGCGCACCTGCCGAACCTGGAACGGCCGGAGGAGTTCAACAGGGAGCTCGCCCTGTTCCTGGAGTCGCTGGAGACACGGGAACCGGTCTAGGGGCGGGGAGACGCTCCCCAGGGGGTGTCTCCCCGATCTTCGTGGATCAGGCCGCGACGTCCGGTGCGGTGCCCCGGCGCGCCCGGACCGGCCCGACGATAATGGGGCCATGTCCCGCGAGTTCCCCGTCGGTCTCACCCCTCCCGACTGGCTGGTGCGGAACCTCCGCCCCCAGCAGGCACCCGTGAACTGGGCCGCGGCCGTCCGGGCCGCCATCGCCATGGCCCTGCCGCTGGCGATCGGCTTCGCGACCGGACACCCCGCCTACGGCGCGCTCGCCTCCATGGGCGCCCTGAACGGCGTGATCGGCGACACCGCCGACGCCTACCGGATGCGCGTCATCTTCATCGCCATCCCCCAGCTGGTCGGCGCCGTCGGCGTCATCCTCGGCACGCTGTCCTACGGCCAGGGCTGGTACGCCGTCGGCATCGTCACCGCCGTCGCCCTCGTCTCCGGGATGATCTCCACGATCGGCGCGGTGGCCTCGGTGTCGGGGCTGCTGCTCCTGCTCAACTGTGTCGTGGGCGCGGGCCTGCCGCTGCCCCACCCCTGGTGGGTGGCTCCGGTGCTGATGACCGGCGGCGGCCTGCTCGTGCTGTTCCTGGCCCTGCTGGGCTGGCCGCTCAGGGCGGGCGTACCGGAGCGGTCCTCGGTCGCCGCCGCGTACCGCGAAGCGGCCGATCTGCTGGCGGCCTGCGGCAGCCCGGACCGGTACATCAGCAAGCGCTTCGACGTCACCCGCGCGCTGAACCAGTCGTACGACCTCATCCTGTCCCACCGCGCCCGCCACCACGGCCGCAGCCAGGAACTGACCCGGCTGCTGGCCCAGTTGAACGCGATCACACCGGTCGTCGAGGCCGCGCCCGCCGTCCACCTGACCGGCCGGCCGCTCCCGCCGGGGGTCGCCGAGGCGCTGCGCCGCATGGCCGACGCCGTCGAGACCGGCCGTACCGGGCATCTGGAGCTGCCGGACCTGCCCCTGCCCGTCACCGAGACCTCCCGGGCCGTGGACCACGCACTGCGGCACGCCGCCGACGTCGTCACCGCGCCCGACGTCGACCCGCGCGGCATCGACGACCGTCTGGGCCGGCCCGCCGGACTCGGTGTCCGCACCGCCCTCGCCGCCCGCAACGTCATGCTGTCCGCGAACTCCTGGCGCTACGGCCTGCGCCTGGCCCTGTGCATCGCGCTCGCCCAGTCCCTGGTCTCGCTGATCCCCGTACCCCGTTCCTACTGGGTCGCCCTGACCATCACCTTCGTCCTCAAACCCGACTTCGGCTCGGTCTTCTCCCGGGCCCTGCTGCGCGCGCTCGGCACGGTCGTGGGGCTGGTGCTCGCGGCGGCCGTCCTGGCGAATGTGCCGATCGGCTGGTGGGACGTGCCCACGATGGCGCTCCTCGCCCCGCTCGTCCCCGTGCTCACCCCGCGTGGTTACGGCTACCAGACCGCGGCGATCACCCCGGTGATCCTCCTCGTCTCCGACATCCTCAACCACCAGGGCACCGGCCTGCTGCTGCCCCGCCTGCTGGACTCGCTGATGGGCTGCGCGATCGCCCTGGTCGCCGGCTACCTCCTCTGGCCGGAGAGCTGGCGCACCCGGGTCGGGGACCGGCTGGCGGACGCGGTGGCGGACACGGCGGCTTACGTCGAGGCGGCGTTCGGCCCGGACACCGACCCTGCGGCCCGCGCCCGGATGCGCCGGCGCCTCTACCGCGATCTGTCCGTCATCCGCACGGAGTTCCAGCGGGCCCTGACCGAACCCCCGCCCACCGGCCGCCGGGCCGCCGCGTGGTGGCCGCTGGTCGTGGCGGTGGAACGCATCGTCGACGCGACGACGGCGGCCCGTGTCCGCGTCCGCCACGGTGCCGCGCCCCCGTCCTCGGCCGAGGTGCACCATCTGGCCCGCCAGCTCGGTGAACTGGCGGAGGGTGTACGGCGGGCCGACACCCTCACCGCGATCCCGACGACCCATCTGACCGGCCCCGCCGGCAGCGTCCTCGAACCCCTGCGCCAGGAAGTGGCCACCGCCCGGGCCATCGCGACACCGCACTGACCCGTCACGGAGCGGCCGAAACCCCGGCCCGGGGCCGCTAACCTTACGTGTCCGTCCTGGCCAGGGATCGACGGCATCAACTCACGCGAAGGGTTGCGCACATGGGCATTCTCACTCTCCTGCGGAACGCATTCGGCCGCGGACGCAAGGGCCGTCCCGCCGAAGCGGAGAGTGCGGTTCCAGCACCTTCGCAGAGCCCCGCCGACACCGGCTCCGACAGCGCCGCGGCCGACGCCGCCGCCGTCGGCCAGGCCCCGCAGGTCCCCGAACCCCGCAGCGAACACGACCTGGTCACGGCGGCCTTCGAGAACATCGCCGTCCCGAGGCAGGGCACAGAACCCCACCAGGAGACCACCCCGGCAGCCGCCGGGCCGACCCCGGCAACGACCCCCGAGCCCGAGCCCCAGCCCGCGGCAGAGCCCGACACCGAGCCGCAGGCCGCAGCAGCGGAGGCCGAGGCCGAGCCGCAGGCGGAGCCTGTTGCCGCTGCGGAGCCGGACACCGAGCCCCAGGCCATTGCCACGGAGCCCGAGGCCGAGCCGCAGGCCATTGCCGCCGAGCCGCAGGCGGAGCCTGTTGCCGCTGCGGAGGCGGAGGCCGAGCCCGAAGCCGCCCCGGCGGACGAGGCCGAAGCGCCGACCACCGCCGTGCCCACGGCCGAAGCCGCCACCACGGCGGACGCTGACGCCGACGCCGAGCCGGAAACGGCGCCCGAGGCCGAGGCGGCGACCGCCATCGAGCCCGAACCGCAGCCCGTGGCGACGGACCCCGAGCCCGCCACCGCCCCGGCGCCCGAAGCCACGGTGACGACGCCGGCGGACAACGAGACCGCCCCGGCGATCGAGCCCGAGCCGCAGCCGGTCACCCCGGACCCCGAGCCGGTGGCAGCCGAGGTGACGGAGCCCGAGGCCACGCCGGAGCCCGAGGTGGAGCCCGCGCACCTGGCCGAGGCTGAGCCGCAGGCGGACGCCGAGGCCACGGCCGAGGCCGAGCCGCAGGCAGACGCCGAGGCCACGGCCGAGGCTGAGCCGCAGGCGGAGGCCAAGGTCACGGCCGAGGCAGCACCCGAGGCGACCACGGAGGCCGCCCCCGAGCCGACGGCCGAGGCCATGACGGAGGCCGACCCCGAGCCGGAGCCGGAGCCGGAGCCGGAGCCTCAGGCCACCGCGCCCGCCGAGCCCCTGGCCGAGGCTGAGCCGCAGACCGAGGCAGCCCCCACCCCGGAGCCCCAGCCGGAAGCAGCACCGGCCACCGAAGCCGCACCCGAGCCGGAAGCCGAGCCGACCGCCGAAATCACCCCCGCCCCGAAGCCCGAGCCGGTCGCCGCCCTGGAGCCGGATCCCGAGCCGGTCGCCCTCGCCCTGGAGCCGGAGGCGGACGCCGAGCCCGTCGTCGCCGCGGCGGAGCCGCAGGCGGAGGTCGCCGAGGAGGTCGCTCCCGCGGCCGCCGACGGCGAGCAGGCCCCGCAGGAGGCACCCGCACCCGACGACGAGACCCGCACGGGTGGTGCGGGTGGGAACACCATCACCGCCGACGGCGAAGCCGAGGCGAACGCACCCGCGCCGGCCCCCGCCACCCACGCGGACGGGAACCCCACCACCGCCGACGGCGAAGCCGAGGCGAACGCACCCGCACCGGTCCCCGCAACCCTCACCACCGCCCACACCGCCGCCGCCACCGCCCTCGCCAAGGCCGGCCTCACCGGCACCCGGGCCAAGCTCTACCTGGTCCTCGACCGCTCCGCGAGCATGCGCCCGTTCTACAAGGACGGCTCCGCGCAGGCCCTCGCCGACCAGACCCTCGCCCTCGCCGCCCACCTGGACCCCGAGGCCACGGTCCACGTCGTCTTCTTCTCCACCGAGGTGGACGGCACCACCGACCTCACCCTCACCCCGGACCACGGGTCCAGGATCGACGAGGCCCACGCCGGCCTCGGCCGCATGGGCCGTACGAGCTACCACGCCGCCGTGGAAGCCGTACTCACGCACCGCGCGAAGAGCACGGACCCGGACTCCCCGGCCCTCGTGATCTTCCAGACCGACGGCGCCCCCGACGCCAAGACCCCCGCCACCCAGTCCCTCACCGAGGCCGCGGCCAACCACCCCGGCGTCTTCTTCTCCTTCGTCGCCTTCGGGGAGCACGACAACAAGGCCTTCGACTATCTCCGCAGGCTGAAGACCGACAACACGTCCTTCTTCCACGCCGGCCCGACCCCGCTCGAGCTCACGGACACCGAGGTCTACGAGGGCGTACTCGCCGCCTGGCGGCCGTAAGCACGGAAGATCCCGATGCCGCCCGCTTCTCATCCCGTAAAACGGGAAGCGGGCGGCATACACACGTCGGCTACGATTTCAAGGTTCATACACATAGCGACCTGGGAGCAGCCCGCGATGGCTCGACACCTCATCACCAGCGCCCTTCCGTACATCAACG
This sequence comes from Streptomyces sp. NPDC090108, assembly GCF_044747185.1. Lineage (NCBI taxonomy): Bacteria > Bacillati > Actinomycetota > Actinomycetes > Kitasatosporales > Streptomycetaceae > Streptomyces > Streptomyces sp. NPDC090108. Next base: position 346,475 of record NZ_JBIVDQ010000009.1, on the reverse strand, counting down.
GGATCAAGCACCTGGGCAACATGGTGGGGTCCATGCTCCCGGCCGACGTGTACTCCCGGTACCTGCGCCAGCGCGGCGAGGACGTCCTCTACATCTGCGCGACCGACGAGCACGGCACCCCGGCGGAGCTGGCCGCCAAGGACCGGGGCCTGCCGGTCGCCGAGTTCTGCGCGCAGGCGCACGACGCCCAGAAGGCGGTCTACGACGGCTACGCGCTGGCCTTCGACTACTTCGGCCGCAGCTCCTCCGCCGAGAACCGCGAGATCACCCAGCACTTCGCCCGCAAGCTGCACGAGAACGGCTTCATCGAGGAGCGGGCGATCCGCCAGGTCTTCTCCCCGGCCGACGACCGCTTCCTGCCGGACCGCTACGTCGAGGGCACCTGCCCGCACTGCGGCTACGACAAGGCCCGCGGCGACCAGTGCGAGAACTGCACCCGCGTCCTGGACCCGACCGACCTCATCGAGCCCCGCTCGGCGATCTCCGGCTCCACGGAGCTGGAGATCCGCGAGACCAAGCACCTCTTCCTGCTGCAGTCCAAGCTCCAGCACGAGGTCGAGGAGTGGGTCTCCCGCCACGAGCAGGACTGGCCGCAGCTGGCCTCCTCCATCGCCCGCAAGTGGCTGACCGAGGGCCTGCACGACCGCGCCATCACCCGTGACCTGGACTGGGGCGTCCCGGTCCCGGCCGACACCTGGCCGGAGCTGGCCGCCGAGGGCAAGGTCTTCTACGTCTGGTTCGACGCCCCGATCGAGTACATCGGCGCGACCAAGGAGTGGGCCGACCAGGACACGGACGGCCGCGACTGGAAGTCGTGGTGGTACGAGGCCGACGACACCGTCCGCTACACGCAGTTCATGGCCAAGGACAACGTCCCGTTCCACACGGTGATGTTCCCGGCCACCGAGCTGGGCGTGCGCGAGCCGTGGAAGAAGGTCGACTACGTCAAGGCCTTCAACTGGCTGACGTACTACGGCGGCAAGTTCTCCACCTCGCAGAAGCGCGGTGTCTTCACCGACCAGGCGCTGGAGATCCTGCCGGCCGACTACTGGCGCTACTTCCTCATCGCCAACGCGCCCGAGTCGGACGACTCGTCCTTCACGTGGGAGCACTTCACCGCCACGGTCAACAAGGACCTCGCCGACACCCTCGGCAACTTCGTCAACCGCGTGCTCTCCTTCTCGAAGAAGCGCTTCGGCGAGGAGGTCCCGGCGGGCGCGGAGGCCGGCGAGGCCGAGGCGAAGCTGGGCGAGGAGATCGCCTCCCTGCTGGCCGAGTACGAGACCCAGATGGAGGCCCTCCAGTTCCGCAAGGCCGCGGCCGCGCTGCGCGCCCTGTGGTCGGCGGGCAACTCCTACCTGGAGGAGAAGGCCCCCTGGCTGGAGATCAAGACCAACCCCGAGGGCGCGGCCCTCACGCTGCGCACCGCGATGAACCTGATCCACCTCTACTCGGTGGTCTCGGAGCCCTTCATCCCGGCGTCGGCGAAGGCGATGCGCGAGGCGTTCGCCCTCGCGGACGACACCGCGACGTGGGTGACGGCCGACGAGGCCCGCGCCCTGGCCGCCGTCCCCGCCGGCACCCCCTTCACCGTCCCGCCGGTCCTCTTCGCCAAGATCACTGACGAGGACCTGGAGACGTACAAGGAGCGCTTCGGCGGCTCGGCGGCGTAACGACGTACGGCTGAACGCGGGGACCGGTGGTGCCGTAGGGCGCCACCGGTCCCCTTGTTTCACCCCAGGACCTCTTGCGCGGGACAGATCAGACCTAGGGGGCGTCTCTTCGATCTTCGTGGATCAGGCCGCGGCGTCCGGTGCGGTGCCTCGGCGTGCGGCCGGGCCGCCCCTCGTACTGGGCGTACGTGGGCGGTTCGGCCGTGCGGCGAAACATGGCTTCCACAACGCCCTCAGCCGGTCGCGGGGTACCAACTGTGCGGGATCAGATCCCCGACACGTAGGACACGAACCCCACCCACGCCTCCGGCATCAGCGCGAGCTGAGGGCCTCCGGTGGTCTTGGAGTCGCGGACATGGACCGTGCCGGAGGCTGTAGCCACCTCGACGCAGGACTCGCCGTCGGTGCCGCCGCTGTAGCTGCTCTTGAACCATGCGAGAGCGGTGGCGTCACTGGTGGAGATCTCACGGATCATGTTTCTCCCAGCAGTTTCTCAATGAAGGCCAGCGACTCTCGCGACGGGAGAGCCTGCGCCCGGATGGTGCCATACCGCAGCTCAAGGACGCGTAGGTGCCTCGGATCGGCGATCGGCCGCCCGCTGAACGCACCATCGGAGCGCCCTACCGCCGTACCGTCCGGGAACTTCAGCAGCTCGATCCTGCCGTCCAGCCCCGGGTGAGCCTCGGTGTTCGTCGGCATGACCTGAAGCGTGACGTTATGCAACCGCCCTACCTCCAGCAGGCGTTCGAGCTGCTGCCGCCAGACCATTGTGCCCCCAACCTGTCGGCGCAGCGGTGCCTCTTCCAGTACGAAGTGGATCGAGGGAGCCGGGTCGCGTTCGAAGACCGACTGCCGGGACAGGCGAGCAGCCACCATGCGCTCCACATCGTCCGGCGAATACGGGGGCTGCGCTGCCCGGATCACGGTCCGTACATGATCAGGCGTCTGCAACAGCCCCGCGACGATGTTGCACTCGTACACCCCGAGTTCAACCGCCTTGGCTTCCATCTGCGCCAGATCCCGAACCTTCTTCGGATACCGGACCTTCGCCACATCCTCCTTCATCGCCGAGAGCAACCCACTCGCCCCCAACACCTCGTCCGCCCTGTCCAGATACTCGGGCCGAGGGATCCGCTTGCCCCCCTCGATCTTGTAGACGAGGTCCTCCCCGTACCCCACCGCCACCCCGAACTCGGCGGCCCGCATCCCCACGGCCTCCCTCCGCAGCCTGAGCTGGCGTCCCACGGTCGCGACGACCGCCACACCCCAGTCGTCGTCCGGGTCCACCTCCCAACCCGGCTCGTCCGCCTCACTCTTGAGCCGACCCTCGTCGCCGTTCACGTGCCGCATCCCGTGCCCTCCGTCGTACGTGCGCACCGCAACGCCCCGTACCCGTCCGGCCCGTGCCGACAGCCCCGACAACCCCGGACAGACTCCGGACAGTCACCACGTGGACCGGCCGAGTCACCACTCACGGTAAGCGCACGCCATCGCACCCAGTCCGGTGAACCCCGAAAACTCCACCCCCCTCGTCCGCACCCACCCAAGATCATCCGGCCGGGCCGGGCCACAGGCACCGGGTCTCGGATACGTGAGCTCCGGTACGACTGGCGCTCTTTCCCAAAGGAACGACGAGCGGAAAGCACCCCACCAAGCCCCACCCCTCCCGCCCGTGGCGGAGCGTCACTCCCGCGAGTGAATATGCCCAACTGGGCTGGATTCGGTACGGGTTGTCTGCCCTACGCTCAGCGCAGCACGGCAGGCGAGAGACGCCCACAACCCCAGACATGCCCCAGACATGCGACGGCCCCCGCCGGGACTAGCGATCCCCGCGAGGGCCTGACCACCGAGGAAGTAAGGCTTCCCGATGGACACCGAAAACCCTAGCGCGCCCACGCGCCCCCAGTCCCGTATCCCGGGCAAAAACCACCCTCGCCGGAGCCCCCATGCCGGCGTGATCCACGACAACGCCCGCCACACCACCCGCTTCACGGTGATCGGCAACCACCTCGCGCAGCACCCGGAGCTGTCCGCGCTCGCCATCGGACTCGGCGTCCACATCCAGTCGCTGCCCACGGGCGACCTCGTGGACATCAAGACCCTCGCCGTCCGCTTCCCCGAGGGACAGACCCGTATCGCCGCCGCTCTGCGCGAGCTCGAAACCCACGGCTACCTGCGCCGCACCCAGGAGCGCACCGCCGACGGCCGGGTCGTCACCCGCACGGTCTCCTGCAACAAGCCCGGACACCGCCAGAGGCCGGCCGAGCCCCCGAGGAAGCCCGCCCGCCGCGTCGACCTGGAGAAACGCCGACCCCGTAAGCGCCTCCCCGAAGTGCCGAGGCCCTCGCACCCGCACCCGGCCCTCATGCGGACGGCCACCGACCTCCTCGCCGGCCTCCGCCGCCTCGACCCCCGACTCCTCCTCTCCGCCACGGACACGGAACGCCTGGCCCCGGGGGTCGCGGCGTGGCTGGAACGCGACCTCACCCCCACCGCCGTACGCGACGCCCTGACGTCCGGCCTCCCACAAGAGCCCCTGCGCCGCCCCGCCGCCCTACTGGCCCACCGCCTCACCGCCCAGCTGCCACCCCCGCCGCCGTTCCACGCACCCGCGCCGCCCCCGGACGCCCGGCACCCGCTCCAGACCTGCGACGGCTGCGAGCGTGCCTTCCGCGCCCCCGGCCCCGGCCGCTGCCGCGACTGCCGACCCGACCCCGCGGCGGCCGCCTAGCATGGACGTGACGATCCTTGCCCCCGGGCACAGACGAGGAGCGAGCGCCATGACCATCACCGCGGACAACGCGCAGCAGGGCGCCTCCCACCCGTACCGGGCCATGCGGGACGTCATTCAGGCCATGGACGACACCCTCCCCGGGAAATTCGAGATCACCAAGGAAGGGATCGTCCACGACATGATGTCGCCGGGGGGACCGCACGAGGTCACGGCAGCGCGTATCAGCCGCCGGCTGGAGAAGGTCATGCCGGATGAGCTGCTGGCCCACAACGGCACCCCCGATGTGGAGGACGAGCCCGAGGGCATCATGCGCCACCCCGACGTGATGGTGATCGCGTGGACCGACCTGGACAGCGAAGCGTCCATCGATCCGCGCACCCTCATCGCCGCCATCGAAGTCGTGTCCCGCTCCAACCCGGACAACGACTGGGTCGGCAAGATGCGTGACTACCCCTTGATGGGCATCCCCGTCTACGCCGTCTTCGACCCCCGCACCGGCACGGGCGCGGTCCTCACCGACATCCACTCCACTCCCGGGGGCCCCCGCTACGCCACCCGCAAGGACTTCGTCTACGGCGAGGACGTCACCATCGGCGAGTGGACCATCTCGACCCGGAACCTGCCGCGCTACAGAAGCGACGCCGCCGAACAGCACTGAGAACCGTCTCATCGTCCCTGGCGGCATGTTCACGCATCAGGCCGAGGAGCCGCTGACCCAGGCGGTCAAGGAGCACTGGAGCCTGCTGTCCCCGCTCGCCGCCGTCCCCGCCGACGCCGCGAAGATGTTGCTGCCCACGCAGGCATCCTGGCCCGAGCTGGAGCAGTACGGGGCGGACGCCGTCCGGGCGGCGGTCACCAAGGAGGCCCAGGCGGTCGCCGGCGACCAGGACGACGAGGACGGACTCCCGTCAAGGGGCAGCCCACACTGCGGATATCTCTCTGCCGCCCGCACCGGCGCGCGTGCGACAGGGCGCCAGGAAATGCGCACGCGGTACGAGCACCACGACCGGTACCGTCCCTGCTCATGCCGTCTTCTCAGCCGCCGAGCCTCGGCAAGGCCACCATCGACGCCGTCCTCGCGCACGCGGGCCGCGCCACCCTCGCCTTCCAGTGGGCGCACCACACCGGCCCGTACGCCACGATGTTCTGGTTCAACGAACTTCTGGCGGTGGGCGAAGGCACCGACACCATCAGGCAGTTCCTGCTGACCGCCTCCGAGGTGACACGTTTCAGCCTGGCCGAGGTGACGCTGCGGCCGGAGATGTTCGACCCGGGGCCCACCGCGGAGAAGCTCGCGATGACGGACTTCGCGCAGGGCTGGACCCACCTCGACGGGCTCGGGGTGGCCGTCCAGACCACGGTGGGACTGCACGCGTACGCCGCCCGCAAGGGCATACGGTGGGACACCCAGGAGATCACCGACGGCATCGCGGCCCGCGCGGAGGACATCGCCGCCCTCACCTCCGACCCGGTCACGGCGTACGCCCTGGCGCACGACGTGGCGCCGGGGACGGGCAAGAGGGAGCAGGCGATCGTGGTGGGCGCTCTGGCACGCGCCTCCGACGGCACGATCCGCTGGGGCGGCGAACTCCCGGCCGGCTGCGTGGGCGCCCCGGTCTTCTACAGCGTCCCCATGGGCGACGACAGCTTCAGACTCGTCTGCGCGGGCCTGGCCCTGCCCGCCGACGGCCAGGCTTTCGGCCACCACCCGATAGCCACCTTCGACACCATCCGCACCGCCCTCGCCTCCCTGCCCACCCCCACACCCCGCCCCCGCCGCTGGTGGCAACGCCGAATCTGAACGTCCCACCGCCCCTCGAACGAGTGAGCACCGCCGGACCCCGGATCAGTCACCACCAGCGCCTCCACCGTGCGCTCATGGCCACATCAGCTCATGAGGGCATGTACCGGAGAAGGCACATCATGACGTTCGTGAACTACTTCCCGGGCCGGGGCACCCTGATCGAGCGGACGTTCCTGGAGGGCGAGGCCAAGGGGGTGCTGCGGGTGCTTGAGGTCCGTGGCATCCCCGTCTCCGACGGCGTACGCGAACGCATCCTCACCTGCACCGAACTCGAACGTGTCAACGAGTGGCTGGACCGGGCCGGTTCGGTCGACCGGGCCGAAGACCTCTTCACCGGGGGCACCGGCACGCCCGCATCGCCCCCGGCCTGAGCAACACCGGGGCGAGGCACGCGAACACCTGCCCCCGGGTCTGGCAGAGTACGGGTCCCGTGAACCTCCCCGAACCCCACCACAGGCTCCTCGCGGACGTCGTCACCGCCGGCAGCCCGTACGTCCTGGTACTGGCCGGCGGTTACGCCCTCGAAGCGCACGACCTGCTCCGGCGCCCGCACGCCAACCTCGACTTCGCCACCGAGAGCCCCGAGCCCATGGACCGGATCGCCGGTGCCCTCGGCGCGGCGCTGGAGGCGCGGGGCCGGCATGTCCGGGCCGGGGCGGTCACGCCGCTGACCGCCCAACTCGCGGTCACCGATCCGCCGTCCGGCGAGACGTGCTCCCTGGTCCTGCACAAGGAGGCGTTCTGGCAGCCGCCGGAGCTGACCGGGTACGGGCCAGCGCTCTCGCTGGAGGACGCCGTCGGCACCAAGATCCGCGCGCTGTTCGACCGGGGCGCGGCCGTCGACCTGATCGACGCGCGGGCGGCAGCGGACAGGTTCTCGCTGCCCGGCCTGGAGGAACTGGGCCGCCGTCACGCCCGCGACCCCTTCGACCTGCCCACGCTCCAGTCGCGCCTCACGGGCACGGACTTCTACTCCGACCACGACTTCGTCCGGTACGGCCTGACGGGCCCCCAGGTCGCCGGACTGCGGGCCTGGGCGCAGCACTGGTCCGACGACATCGCCGAGCGGCTGATGGAGGACGGGGAGTCCCCCGACGAGGAGTCACCCGACGAGGAATCGCCCGGGGCGGAGTTGCTCGCGGACCCGGGGGAGTGATCCCGGCCCGCACGAGGGGCCGTACGCAGACGAAAGGCGCCCGGGGACCGTCCTCCCCGGGCGCCTTCGTACCGCTGTCGCGGAGTCCTACTTCGGCTGAGGCTTCCTGACCGACAGGTGCAGCTCGCGCAGGCGGGACTCGTCCAGCTCGGTCGGCGCGCCCATCATGAGGTCCTGGGCGTTGCCGTTGAGCGGGAAGGCGATCGTCTCGCGGATGTTGGGCTCGTCCGCGAGGAGCATGACGATGCGGTCCACGCCCGGGGCGATGCCGCCGTGCGGCGGGGCGCCGAAGCGGAACGCGCGGAGCATGCCGGCGAACTTGTCCTCGACGGTGTCACGGTCGTAGCCCGCGATCTCGAAGGCCTTGAGCATGATCTCGGGCTCGTGGTTCCGGATGGCACCGGAGGAGAGCTCGACACCGTTGCAGACGATGTCGTACTGCCAGCCCAGGATGTCCAGCGGGTCCTGGGTCTCCAGGGCCTCCAGGCCGCCCTGCGGCATCGAGAAGGGGTTGTGCGAGAAGTCGATCTTGCCGGTCTCCTCGTCCTTCTCGTACATCGGGAAGTCGACGATCCAGCAGAAGCGGAAGACGCCGTCCTCGAACTGGCCGGCACGCTTGGCGGCCTCGACGCGCACGGCGCCCATGATCTTCGAGACCTCGTCGAACTCGCCGGCGCCGAAGAACACCGCGTGGCCGGGGGCCAGGGAGAGGCGCTTGGTCAGCTCGGCGACGTTCTCCTCGGTGAGGAACTTCGCGATCGGGCCGGACAGCGTGCCGTCCTCGCCGACGCGGACCCAGGCCAGGCCCTGCGCGCCCTGCGTGACGGCGAACTCACCGAGTCCGTCGAAGAACTTGCGGCTCTGGCCCGCGACGTCCGGCACCGGCAGGGCACGCACGTGCTTGCCGGCGAACGCCTTGAACGCCGAGCCCTCGAAGACGTCGGTGATGTCGACGAGCTCCAGCTTGGCGCGCAGGTCCGGCTTGTCGGAGCCGTACTTGAGCATCGCCTCGCGGAACGGGATGCGCGGGAACGGCGAGGTGACGTGGCGGCCGCCGCCGAACTCCTCGAACAGCTCGGTCATGAGCTTCTCGATCGGCTGGAAGATGTCCTCCTGCTCGACGAAGCTCATCTCGACGTCGAGCTGGTAGAACTCGCCCGGCGAGCGGTCGGCGCGGGCGTCCTCGTCGCGGAAGCAGGGCGCGATCTGGAAGTAGCGGTCGAAGCCGGAGATCATCAGCAGCTGCTTGAACTGCTGCGGGGCCTGCGGCAGGGCGTAGAAACGGCCCGCGTGCACCCGGGACGGGACCACGTAGTCGCGGGCGCCCTCGGGGGAGGTGGCGGACAGGATCGGCGTCGCCATCTCGTTGAAGCCCATCGCGGACATCTTGTGGCGCATCGCCGAGATCACGGCCGTGCGCAGCATGATGTTGCGGTGCATGCGCTCGCGGCGCAGGTCGAGGAAGCGGTACTCCAGGCGCCGCTCCTCGTTGACGCCGTCCTCGGCGTTGATGGTGAAGGGCAGGGGAGCCGCGGCGCCCAGGACCTCGACCTCGCCGACCTCGACCTCGACCTCACCGGTGGGCAGCTCGGCGTTCACGTTCTCGGTTCCACGTGAAACAACGCGGCCGTCGACGCGGACGACGGTCTCCTTGGACAGCTTGTCCAGGGCCTCGTAGGCGGGCGTGCCGGGGCGGGCGACGAGCTGCGTGATGCCGTGGTGGTCACGCAGATCGATGAAGAGGATGCCGCCCAGGTCTCGGCGATTGTGCAGCCAGCCGCTCAGCCGGACGTCGGTACCGACGTCAGAGGCGCGGAGCTGGCCGCAGGTGTGGGACCTGTACCGATGCATCGTCGTTCATCGTCCTTCGTTCGGGTGACCGCGGTGCTCTCCGCGGTTGCGTACGGGCACGGGGCCCGGACCCATCAAGGGTACCGGCCACCCCAAGATCGGCTCTCCGCCATTACCGCCCGGCCGCCACCCCGGTACGCCCCGGCAGGCCCCGGCGGCGGGCCGTACGCGCCACGGTCGGCAGAACCGGCCCACCTACGGTGGCCACGCACGGTCATATCTTCTTAAAGTGGGGCAATGCGCACAGGCGAGCCTCTGCCGTCCGTCCAGGACGTACTCGCCGCCCTCGCGACCGGAACGTGGCACTGGGACACCGCCAGCGGACTGGTCACCGTCGACGCGGAGGCGGCACGTCTGCTCGGGCTGCCCGCGGCCGCCACCACCCTGACCGAGGCGCAGACCCGCGCCCGGCTGCACCCGGTCGACTGGAACGAGATCACCGGGGTGGTGCAGCTGGCGGTCGCCGAGGGCACGCTGGCCGAGGTGCGCGTCCGGATCATGGACGAGCGCGGCCGGATCGTCCGGGTCGTCCGCAGCCGCTCCAAGCCGTCGTACGACCCCGCCCGCGGGGGCTACGAGCTGATCGGGACGCTCCAGGAGGTCACCGAGCCGACCCCGGGTTCCCCGGCCGGGCGCAGCGCGGTCACCGGCGACTGGCGGCGCTCCCGGGAGGCGTTCCTGCTGGACGCGGGCCGCGCGCTGGCGGAGGCCCGGTCGACGGCGGAGGTGCTGCGGGTCGCGGCCGGCCTCTCCATGCCGGGCTTCACCCCGGACGGGCTCGTGGTGTTCGCGGTGGAGGGCGACTGGCTGACGATCATCGGGCAGCACGGGTACCAGCAGGGCGACGAGGCCACCTTCTCCCACATGCCGCTGGCCACGAAGTACCCGGCCGCCGACGTCGTCCGCACCGGCCGTGCCGTCTACCTCTCCTCGCCCCAGGACTACCGCGACCGCTATCCGGCCACCTGGCCGCTGGCCGAGCACCTCGGCCGCCGCTCCTGGGCGTTCCTGCCGCTGACGGCGGGCGGGCGCATGATGGGCGCCTGGCTGGCGGCGTTCTCGTACCCCGTGGCGTTCACACCCGACGAGCGGGCGGTGCTGAACACGGTCGCCCGGATGCTCGGCCACGCGCTCAGCCGGGCCGGCGCCGACGAATCGCAGCGGGAACTGTCGGAGGGCCTGCAGCGCTCCATGCTGCCCTCGACGGGCCCGGAGATCCCCGGGATGGTCATCGCCGCCCGCTACATCCCCACCGGTGGCGGCCTCCAGGTGGGCGGCGACTGGTACGACATGATCCCGCTGCCCGGCGAGGACCGGTTCGCCCTGGTCATCGGGGACGTGCAGGGGCACGACGTACGGGCGGCGGGCCTGATGGGCCAGCTCCGCATCGCCCTGCGTGCCTACGCCGCCGAGGGGCACCGGCCCGACGCGGTGCTCTCCCGCGCCTCCCGTTTCCTGCACGGCATCACCCACGACGCGCACCCGGGCGACCACATGCCCGACCTGCGCTTCGCGACCTGCCTGTACGCGGAGGTGGACCCGGCGACCGGGGAGCTGGAGGTCGCGCGGGCCGGGCATCCGGACCCGGTGATCCGGCTGGCCGACGGCACGGTGATGCGGCGGCCGACCGCGGGCGGCCTGCCCCTGGGGGTGGACCCGGACGCCGACTATCCGACGACCCGGTTCACGCTGGAGCCCGGCGAGACCATGCTGCTGTGCACGGACGGTCTGATCGAGACCGGCGGGCACGACATGGAGAGCGGCTGGCGGCGCATCCGCGCGATCCTGGAGGACCACGACGTCCGGGAGGGCGCGAGGGACGGCGAGAGCGGCCTGGAGGGGTTGGCCGACGCGCTGGTGCAGGGCGTCCACGGCCCCTCCTCGCACTACATGACCGGCCCGCTGACCGACCGCCGCGAGGACGACATCGCGCTCGTGCTGCTCTGCCGCCCCGGCGACGGGCAGGGCGGGGCCCCGGCGGTACGTCCCCGCGTGCGGCACACGCTGCTGTCGGTGGCACAGGACGAGCCCGAGCGGATCGCCGAGGCCCGTCAGCACCTGCGCGAGCTCCTGCACGACTGGAGCTCGGCCGACCAGGTCGACTCCGCAGTCCTGCTGCTCTCCGAGATGACCACCAACGTCCTCGTCCACACGGACGCCGACGCGCTGGTGATCGCGGAGGTCTCCGGGGAACCGGGCGGACGCCGGCTGCACGTCAAGGTCACCGACACCGGCGACGACCTGCCGCACAAACGCCGCCCCGGCGAACTGGCCTCCTCGGGCCGCGGCCTCGTGCTGATCGAGCTGCTCGCGGACGCGTGGGGGGTGGAGCCCCGGGGGAAGGGCAAGAGCATCTGGTTCGAACTGCACGAGCCGGGCACGGAGTGAGCGGGCCGGCCACGCGGTGAGCCGGCCGCCGGGCGTGCCGGCCGCGCCGTGAGCCCGGCGGGCTCCCTAGGAGTCGGACGGTTCCGGTGTCCCGTACCGCTCCCGCAGTTCGTGGACGATCCCGAAGGCGGCCGCCGTCAACGGGACCGAGAGGAGCATGCCGAGGACACCGGCGACGGACGCCCCGGCGGTGATCGCGAGCAGCACGACCGCCGGGTGCATCTGCACGGTCCGGCTCTGGATGGCCGGCTGGAGCACATGGCCCTCCAGCACCTGCACCGCGAGGACGACCCCGAGGGCCCACAGCGCGATCACGAAGCCGCGGTCGGCGAGGGCCACCAGGACGGCCACCGCGCCGGAGATGAAGGCGCCGAGGTAGGGGATGTAGGCGCCGACGAAGACGAGCGCGCCGAGCCCGACGGCGCCGGGCACCCGCAGGATCAGCAGTCCGACGGTGATGCAGACGGCGTCGATGAGCGCGATGAGGGTGGTCCCCCGCATGAACCCCTCCACCCGCTCGAAGGCGCGCCGCGCCATGGCCTCCACGAGGTCGGCGGTGCCGCCGGGGGCGACGGACCTCAGGCCCCGGACGGCCCGCTCGGAGTCGCGCAGGAAGAAGAAGACGAGCAGCAGCGCGAGCACGGCCACGGCGATGGTCTCGCCGACGACACTGACCCCGCTGATGACGTGGGAGACGGCCGTCGCGCCGAACTTGCCCAGCAGCTGGCGCACATTGCCCGTGAGGTCGTCGACGCCGGTGCCCGTGGCCCCGAAGTGCCGGGCGACGGACTGCGCGATCCGCCGGAGCGAGGTGACGATCTGGTCGCCGGTGTCCACGAGCGCCGAGACGACGATGTAGAGGGCGCCGCCGACCACGGCCAGCACGGCGACGCAGGTCAGCGCGGCCGCCACCGAGGAGTTGACCTTCGCCGCCACCAGCCGCCGGTACAGCGGGCCGAGCAGGGCGCTGCCGAGCAGGGCGAGCAGGACGGGGGTGACGGCGGTGCGGAACTCCGAGCAGAGCCGCACCGCGACCCAGCCCACCCCGGCGACGAGCAGCAGGACGGCGCACCAGGCGGCGAGGCGGCGTACGGGCTCGGGCAGCAGCTGCACGCGTCCAGCCGATCACGCCGCGGGGCCGGCTGTCCTGCGCAGCGGACCGGCCGGGTGAGACGCCTTCCGGGGAAGCGCCCCCGGAAACGCCGGCGCCCACCCGCACCCCGGCCGGGAGGGCCGGGGGACGCGTGGGCGCGACGGGCGGCGGGCGGTCAGCCCTGCGGGCCCTTCTCCGACATCCCGTGCACCGCCGGGACCGTCCCCAGCCGGCCCTTCTGGAAGTCCTCGAAGGCCTGCATCAGTTCCTGCTTGGTGTTCATGACGAACGGGCCGTAGTGGGCCATGGGCTCACGGATGGGCTGCCCGCCGAGCAGGACGACCTCCAGGTCGGGGGTGTGCGAGTCCTGCTTCTCGTCGGCGCGGACGGTCAGCGAGGAGCCCGCGCCGAAGACGGCGGTCTGGCCCAGGTGGATCGGACGGCGCTCGGCGCCGACGCTGCCGCGGCCCGCCATGACGTACGCGAGACCGTTGAAGTCCTCGCGCCAGGGCAGGGTGATCTCGGCGCCCGGGGCGAGGGTCGCGTGGATCATCGTGATCGGGGTGTGGGTGATGCCCGGACCGGCGTGGCCGTCCAGCTCACCGGCGATGACGCGGAGCAGCGCGCCGCCGTCGGGGGAGGTGAGCAGCTGGACGCTGCCGCCGCGGATGTCCTGGTAGCGCGGGGCCATCATCTTGTCCTTGGCGGGGAGGTTCACCCACAGCTGGAGGCCGTGGAAGAGACCGCCGGACATCACGAGGGCCTCCGGCGGGGCCTCGATGTGCAGCAGGCCCGAGCCCGCGGTCATCCACTGGGTGTCGCCGTTGGTGATGGTGCCGCCACCGCCGTTGGAGTCCTGGTGGTCGAAGGTGCCGTCGATGATGTAGGTGACGGTCTCGAAGCCGCGGTGCGGGTGCCACGGGGTGCCCTTGGGCTCGCCCGGCGCGTAGTCCACCTCACCCATCTGGTCCATCATGATGAACGGGTCGAGGTGGCGGTAGTTGATCCCGGCGAACGCACGGCGCACCGGGAAGCCCTCGCCCTCGAATCCGCTCGGGGCGGTCGTCACGCCGATCACGGGACGCGCCACGGCGTCGGTAGGAGCGGTCACGCGGGGCAGCGTGAGCGGGTTCTCGACGGTCACTGCAGGCATGGTCGGTACCTCCTTGAGCGTCCACTTTAGTTGAGCATTGAACTTTCTGCCACTCACAACGAGAGGGGCCCGGAAGGAATTCCCCCCGGGCCCCGCGGATGTCACACGACAGGACCGGTCAGCCGCCGTACATACGGCGCATCGCGAAGTCGACCATCTGCTCGACGGCCTTGGCGTCGAACACCATGCGGTGCTCGCCCTCCATGTCCACGACGAAGCCGTAGCCGGTCGGCAGCAGGTCGATCACCTCGGCACCGGTGATGACGAAGTACTTGGACTCCTTGCCCGCGTACCGGCGCAGCTCCTTGAGCGAGGAGAACATCGGGATCACCGGCTGCTGGGTGTTGTGCAGGGCGAGGAAGCCGGGGGTGTCACCGCGCGGGCAGTAGACCTTCGACGTGGCGAAGATCTGCTGGAAGTCCTCGGCGGCCATCTGCCCGGTCGTGAAGGCACGCACCGCGTCCGCGAGCGAGGGCGGCGACGGCTCCGGGTAGAGCGGCGGCTGCTGGCCGTACCCTCCGACACCACCCGGCTGCTGCGGCGGGGCGTACTGCTGCTGAGCGCCAGCGTTCTGGTCGTAGCCGTACATGGGCGCAAGCGTATCGAGACGGGGGCGTCCGGTGGGGAGACGGAGTAGACGCTTCTCACACACCGGCCGGGCGGGCGGGGTTGCATCTTATTACTGGCGGGTAGCATCATCGGAGTTACTTGTTGGTACGTGAGCCAGATGCGAGGAGTCAGTGCCTCGCCGAGTCCTATACGGAGCCGTCACCATGGGGCACTACAAGTCCAATCTCCGCGACATCGAGTTCAACCTCTTCGAAGTCCTCGGCCGCGACAAGCTCTACGGCACCGGCCCCTTCGAGGAGATGGACACGGACACCGCCAAGAGCGTCCTGGCGGAGCTGACGCGCCTGTCGGAGAACGAGCTGGCCGAGTCCTTCACGGACGCCGACCGCAACCCTCCGGTCTTCGACCCCGAGACGAACACCGCCCCGGTCCCGGCCTCCTTCAAGAAGAGCTACAAGGCCTTCATGGACTCCGAGTACTGGCGCCTGGGCCTGCCCGAGGAGATCGGCGGCACCAACACCCCGCCGTCCCTGATCTGGGCGTACGCGGAGCTGGTGCTCGGCGCGAACCCGGCCATCTGGATGTACTCCTCCGGCCCGGCGTTCGCCCGCATCCTCTTCGAGGAGGGCACCGAGGAGCAGAAGAAGTGGGCCTCGATCGCGGTCGAGAGGACCTGGGGCTCCACCATGGTGCTCACCGAGCCCGACGCCGGCTCGGACGTCGGCGCCGGCCGCACCAAGGCGGTCCAGCAGGAGGACGGCTCCTGGCACATCGAGGGCGTGAAGCGCTTCATCACCTCCGGTGAGCACGACATGGAGGAGAACATCCTCCACTACGTCCTCGCGCGTCCCGAGGGCGCCGGACCCGGCACCAAGGGCCTCTCCCTCTTCCTCGTGCCCAAGTTCCACTTCGACGGCGAGACCGGTGAACTGGGCGAGCGCAACGGCGTCTACGCCACCAACGTCGAGCACAAGATGGGCCTCAAGGCCTCCAACACGTGCGAGATGACCTTCGGCGACCGCCACCCCGCCAAGGGCTGGCTGATCGGCGACAAGCACGACGGCATCCGCCAGATGTTCCGCATCATCGAGTTCGCCCGCATGATGGTCGGCACGAAGGCGATCTCGACCCTGTCGACCGGCTACCTCAACGCGCTCGAGTACGCCAAGGAGCGCGTGCAGGGCCCGGACCTGGCCCAGTTCATGGACAAGGCCGCGCCCAAGGTCACCATCACGCACCACCCCGACGTGCGCCGCTCGCTGATGACGCAGAAGGCGTACGCCGAGGGCATGCGCGCCCTCGTGCTGCACACCGCCTCCGTCCAGGACACGATCGCGGTCAAGGAGGCGAACGGCGAGGACGCCTCCGCCGAGCACGCCCTCAACGACCTGCTCCTGCCGATCGTCAAGGGCTACGGCTCCGAGAAGGGCTACGAGCAGCTCGCCCAGTCGCTGCAGACCTTCGGCGGCTCCGGCTTCCTGCAGGAGTACCCGATCGAGCAGTACATCCGCGACGCCAAGATCGACACCCTGTACGAGGGCACCACGGCCATCCAGGGCCAGGACTTCTTCTTCCGGAAGATCGTCCGCAACCAGGGTGCCGCGCTCAACGGCGTCGCCGAGGACATCAAGAAGTTCCTGGCGCTCGGCACCGGCGGCGAGGACCTGGCCGGCGCCCGCGAGCACCTGGCCAAGGCGGCCGTGGAGCTGGAGGCCATCGTCGGCCTGATGCTGACCGACCTCGCGGCCACCGAGCAGGACGTCAAGAACATCTACAAGGTGGGCCTCAACACCACCCGCCTGCTGCTGGCCTCCGGCGACGTCATCGTCGGTCACCTGCTGCTGCGCGGTGCCGCCGTGGCCGCCGAGAAGCTGGAGACCGCGTCCGCCAAGGACAAGGCGTTCTACACCGGCAAGATCGCCGCCGCGAAGTTCTTCGCGGCCAACGTCCTGCCCGGCGTCACCCTGGCCCGCAAGATCTCCGAGAACGTCGAGCTGGACCTGATGGAGCTGGACGAGGCGGCCTTCTAGGGCCGCCCCGGCGGAATCCGGAGGACAGGCCACAAGCGCCTCCGGCCCCACAGCCGTTGATCGTCCGCGCGGGCCCGCTCCCCTTGCCGGGAGCGGGCCCGCGCACGTCGTTAAGGTGAACCACATGAGCGCACCGACCCGCTTCGACCGCGGCCACACCGACGACCTCATGTCCTTCCTCGCGGCGAGCCCCACGCCGTACCACGCCGTGGCGAACGTAGCCGAGCGGCTGGAGAAGGCGGGCTTCCGGCAGGTCGCCGAGACCGACGCGTGGGACAGCGAGGGCCCCTCCGGCGCCGCCTCCGGCAGCGGCGGCCGCTACGTGCTGCGCGGCGGAGCGATCGTCGCCTGGTACGTCCCCGAGGGCGCCGCCCCGCACACCCCGTACCGGATCATCGGCGCGCACACCGACTCCCCGAACCTGCGGGTCAAGCCGCTGCCCGACACCGGGGCGCACGGCTGGCGCCAGGTCGCCGTGGAGATCTACGGCGGCCCGCTGCTGAACTCCTGGCTCGACCGCGACCTGGGCCTGGCCGGCCGGCTGACCCTGCGCGACGGCGGTGAGGTCCTGGTCGACGTGGACCGGCCGCTGCTGCGCGTCCCCCAGCTCGCCATCCACCTGGACCGCACCGTGACCTCGGACGGCCTCAAGCTCGACAAGCAGCGCCACCTGCAGCCGGTGTGGGGTCTCGGCGACGACGTCCGCGAGGGCGACCTGATCGCCTTCCTGGAGGAGGAGGCCGGACTCCCGGCCGGCTCGGTGACCGGCTGGGACCTCATGGCCTACCCCGTGGAGGCCCCCGCCTATCTGGGCCGCGACCGCGAACTGGTCGCCGGCCCCCGCATGGACAACCTGCTCTCCGTGCACGCCGGCACGGCCGCCCTCGCCGCCGCGGCGACCGCGGCCGCCTCCGGCGCCCCGCTCACCCACATCCCCGTCCTCGCCGCCTTCGACCACGAGGAGAACGGCTCGCAGTCCGACACCGGCGCCGACGGCCCGCTGCTCGGCAGCGTGCTCGAACGCTCGGTGTTCGCCCGCGGCGGCTCCTACGAGGACCGCGCCCGCTCCTTCGCCGGCACCGTCTGCCTGTCCTCGGACACCGGCCACGCCGTGCACCCCAACTACGCCGAGCGGCACGACCCGACGCACCACCCGCGGATCAACGGCGGCCCGATCCTCAAGGTCAACGTCAACAACCGCTACGCCACGGACGGTTCGGGCCGCGCGGTGTTCGCCGCCGCCTGCGAGCGGGCCGGCGTGCCCTTCCAGACCTTCGTCTCCCACAACTCCATGCCCTGCGGCACCACCATCGGACCGATCACCGCGGCCCGGCACGGCATCAAGACCGTCGACATCGGCGTGGCGATCCTGTCCATGCACAGCGTCCGCGAACTGTGCGGCGCCGACGACCCGTTCCTCCTGGCGAACGCGCTGGTGGGCTTCCTGGAGGGCTAGGACGTGTCCGCCCCCTAGGCCGTGAGCCTGCCGCCGAACTCCCTTCGTCCGCCCGGCCCGCCGCCCGGCTTCCGCCCTGGGGCGGGCAGGAGTTCGACGGCGGGGCCTAGTTCACCGTTCGCCGGGTACCCGCGACCGGGACCGGAGTTTCCGGAAACCCGAAGGGAAGGCGAGCTGCCATGGGTCTCGGCGGATGCATCATCCTCATCGCCGTGGGGGCCATCCTCACGTTCGCGACCGACTGGCACATGAACGGCGTCAACCTCGACGTGGTCGGCGTCATCCTCATGGCGGCGGGCCTCATCGGGCTGGCCGCGTTCAGCGGCATCGCACGGCGCCGGCGCGTCGTGGTGCCCTCGGCGGCCCCGGTCGTCGAGGAGGAACCGCACCACCACCACGGCCACCGCGGCGGCTACAGCGACGGCTACGGCGCCTGACGCCCCGGCGACACCGCCGGGGCCTGAGCGCCGGGCCGTGCCACCGGGGCGTGAGCGCTCGGGCAGGTGCCACCGGAGCGGGAGCTCCCGGGCAGGTGCCGCCGGAACGTGAGCGCTACCGCGCGTCCATGCCCGCCAGCACCAGCGGCAGCCGGTCCGCGCCGCCCTCGGTGAGCCGGACCGGGACGCCCCAGTCCTGCTGGTGGACATGGCAGGCCGGGTACTCGTTCTCCGGGTCGTCGTCGCAGGAAGCGGCCATCGCCGAGACGTGCAGGACCCCCTCGGTGACGGCCGGGTCCAGCTCCAGCTCCCGCGACAGGTCCGTGCCCGCGCCCGCGCCCCCGAGCAGCAGCCCGGGCGGGGTGGAGGAGACCAGCAGACGGGTCGAGGGGCCGTAGCGGGTGTCCAGCTTCTGGCCCGCGGGCGCCTGGAAGATCACGTCCAGGCGGAGCCCGCCCGGGGCCACCTCCGTCGCCGCGCGCCGGGTCCGGTGGGCGACCGCGTCCACGCGGACCGCCTCCTCGGGCAGCCGCAGCCGGGTCAGGCGGTGCCGGGCCGACTCGACGACCACGATGTCGTCCCCCACGAGCACGGCGTCGCTGGGCTCGCGCAGATCGGTGGCGAGCGTGGTGACCTCGCCGGTGGCGGGGTCGTAGCGGCGCAGCGCGTGGTTGTAGGTGTCGGCGACGGCGACCGAGCCGTCCGGCAGCGCGGTGACGCCCAGCGGGTGCTGGAGGAGCGCCTGCTCCGCGGCGCCGTCGCGGTGCCCGAAGTCGAACAGGCCGGTGCCGACGGCGGTGTGGACGGTGCCGTCGAGGTCCACCCAGCGCAGCGCGGACGTCTCGGAGTCGGCGAGCCAGAGCCGGTCCGCGGTGGCCGCGAGCCCCGAGGGCTGGGCGAACCAGGCCTCGGCGCCGGGCCCGTCGACCAGGCCCTCGTTGGTGGTGCCCGCGCCCACGGCGACGGTCCCGTCCGCCGGGTCGTACGTCCACAGCTGGTGGACGCCGGCCATGGCGATCCACACCTTGCCGCCGAAGAACGCCACGTCCCACGGCGAGGACAGGTCGACCTCACGGGCCGGTCCGGCGGTCGGCGAACCCTGCCACCACTGCCTGCCGGTGCCGGCGAGCGTGGTCACCTCGCCGGTGGCGAGGTCCAGGGCGCGCAGCGCGTGGTTCACGGTGTCGGCGACGACCACCGAGGCCCCGTCCTCCGACAGCGCCAGACCCTGCGGCTCGCTGAACGACGCCTCCCGCGGACCGCCGTCGGCGAAGCCCCGCGTGCCGGTGCCGACGCGCCGCACGACCGTCTCGCCGTCCCCGGCCAGCTCCACCAGCTGGTGCCGGGTGGTGTCGCTGACCAGGAAGTTCCCGGACGGCAGCAGCAGTGCCTTGCCGGGGAAGCGCAGCACCGTCGCCTCCGGCTCCGGCGGCACGTAGGGGCCGTCGCCGCGGCGCAGGGTGCCCTTCGCCTCGTGCTCGGCCTCCAGCTCCTCGACCAGCCGCTCGATGGCGTGCGCGTGGCCCTCGCCGGCGTGCTGCGCGACGACGTAGCCCTCGGGGTCGACGACGACGAGCGTCGGCCACGCGCGCACGGCGTACTGCTTCCAGGTCGCCAGCTCGGGGTCGTCCAGCACCGGGTGCTCCACGCCGTACCGCTCGACGGCGTCCACGACCGCCCGGTGCTCGGCCTCGTGCACGAACTTCGGCGAGTGCACCCCGATCACCACGACCGTGTCCCGGTGCTTCTCCTCCAACTCCCGCAGCTCGTCCAGGACGTGCAGGCAGTTGATGCAGCAGAAGGTCCAGAAATCCAGGACGACGATGCGTCCACGCAGGTCGGCGAGGGTGTACTGCTTGTCGCCCGTGTTCAGCCAGCCGCCCTTGCCGATCAGCTCGGGGGCGCGGACGCGGACGCGTCGGGGTGCGGTGTCGCTCATGCGTCCAAGGGTGCCACCTGGGGCGGACGGGCCACCTGGTGCGCCGCGGCGGGCGCCGTGGCAGGCGCTCAGCGCAGTGCGTGGCCCGTCGTCGCGTCCACGTGGGACGGGATCTCCTCGTGCCGGTCGCCCACGGTGAGGGTGCCGGTCGGCTCGAAGAGGAGGATCTCGGTGGGAACCGGGGCGTACGGCCGGTGCTCGGTACCGCGGGGGACGGTGAGGACGGAGCCGGCGGGCAGGACGGCCGTGCGCTCACCGGCCGGCTCCCGCAGACCGATGTGCAGTTCGCCGGACAGGACCAGGAAGAACTCGTCGGTGTCCTCGTGCACGTGCCAGATGTACTCGCCCTCGACCTTGGCGACGCGTACGTCGTAGTCGTTGACGGCGGTGACGATACGGGGGCTCCAGCGCTCGGTGAAGGAGGCGAGGGCCTGGTCCAGGGCGATGGGTCCGCGGGCGGGTCCGGTGGTGGTCATGGGCCCATCGTGCGCGGTGGCCGGGCGGTCGTACGAGTGCTAGAAATCGCACATGGCGCAAGGATCCTCGCAGCCGGAGCAGCCAGGGCGACCGGGGCAGCCGGGGCGGCGGGTACGACCGGGGCTCCCGGAGCAGCCGGGGCATGCGGGCCGGGCGGCACGGGTCGCGCGTGCCCACCGGGTGGCCGTGATCGTGGACGAGGGCACCAACCCGTTCGAAGTCGGTGTCGCCACCGAGCTGTTCGGACTGCCGCGCCCCGAACTGGGTCTGCCCGGACCCCTGTACGAGGTCACCGTGTGCGCGCCGACCCCCGAAGTGCGCATGAACCACGGCTTCTTCACGCTGACCGGGGTGGCCGGCCTGGACGTGGCGGACGGGGCGGACACCCTGATCGTGCCCGGCCGGCCCGACAACGTCGTCCCGCGCGGCCCCGAGGTCCTGGACGCGATCCGCCGCACGCACGCGCGCGGCGCCCGCGTCATCAGCTTCTGCACCGGCACCTTCGCGCTCGCGGAGGCCGGGCTGCTCGACGGCCGGCCGGCCACCACGCACTGGCGCTGGGCCGGCGAGTTCCGCAGGCTGCACCCGCGGGTGCGGCTGGAACCGGACGTGCTCTTCGTGGACGACGGCGACGTGCTGACCGCGTCCGGCAGCGCGGCCGCCCTCGATCTGGGGCTGCACGTCTGGCACCGGGACCACGGCGCGGAGATCGCCAACGCGGTCTCCCGGCGGCTGGTCTTCGCCTCCCACCGGGAGGGCGGACAGCGGCAGTTCGTGGAGCGGCCGGTGCCCGAGGTGCCCGGCGACTCCCTCGGCCCGCTGCTGGCCTGGGCGCTGGAACGGCTCGGCGAACCGCTGACCGTGGCGGGACTGGCCGCGCGCGCGGCGGTCTCGCCGGCGACCCTGCACCGCCGTTTCCGTACGCGGCTCGGTACGACCCCTCTGGCCTGGCTCACCCGGGAACGGGTCGCGCTCGCCTGCCGGCTGATCGAGCGGGGCGAGGAGCGCCTGGACGTCGTGGCCGCACGCAGCGGCCTCGGCACCGCGGCGAACCTGCGGGCCCGGCTGCGCCGCGAGACGGGGCTGACCCCGTCGGACTACCGCCGGCGTTTCGGACCGCCGGACGACCTGGGCCTGTGACGAGCGGCCCGCGCCGGGGAAGCAGCAAGGGTATGAGATTCCTCGTACGCGACCGGATCCTCGGCATCGGTGACGACTACTGGATCGAGGACGAACACGGCCACAAGGTGTTCCTCGTCGACGGCAAGGCCATGCGGCTGCGGGACACCTTCGAGCTGAAGGACGCCCAGGGCCGCGTCCTGATCGACATCCACCAGAAGATGTTCGCCCTGCGCGACACCATGGTGATCGAGCGGGACGGCGAGGGCCTGGCCACCATCCGGCGCAAGCGGCTGTCCCTGCTGCGCAACCACTACCGGGTGTCCCTGGTCGACGGCACCGACCTGGACGTCAGCGGCAAGATCCTCGACCGCGAGTTCGCCGTCGAGTACGACGGCGAACTCCTCGCGGTGATCTCCCGCCGGTGGCTCAGCATCCGCGAGACGTACGGCGTCGACGTCGTACGCGACGACACCGATCCGGCGCTGCTGATCGCGGTCGCGGTGTGCGTGATCCACCTGGCGGAGAAGGAGGGGCAGGAGGACTAGCCGGGCGGGCCGTCCGCCGGGGGATACACCCCGGCGGACACGCTCTCAGGGGGTGTCCTGCCGCCGGGGCGGTTCGAGGCCGAGCATCCGGTCCTTCAGGGCCGGGAACTGCTCGCGGGTCTCCGCCACCTTCGCGGGGTCGATGTCGACGGTGAGGACCTGCTCGCCGGGGCCCGCCTCGGCGAGCACCTCGCCCCACGGATCCACCACGATCGAGTGACCCGCCTGCGGAACTCCGGCGTGCGTCCCGGCCGTTCCACAGGCGAGCACGAACGCCTGGTTCTCCACGGCCCGCGCCCGTGCCAGCAGTGTCCAGTGCGCGCGGCGGCGTTCGGGCCAGCCCGCCGAGATCACCAGGGTCTCGGCGCCGGCGTCGACGAGGGCACGGAAGAGTTCGGGGAAACGGAGGTCGTAGCAGGTGGTCACGCCGAGCGTGGTCTCCGGCAGCCGGAGCGTCACCAGGTCCGAGCCCGCGCCCATGAGCACGGCCTCGCCCCGGTCGAAGCCGAAGCGATGGATCTTGCGGTAGGACGCGACGGCCTCGCCCGAGGGGGAGAAGAGGAGAGAGGTGTTGTAGAGGGAGCCGTCCGGATCCCGTTCCGGGATGGAACCGGCGTGCAGCCACACCCCGGCGTCGGTCGCCGCCTTGGCCATCGCCTCGTACGTCGGGCCCCGCAACGGCTCGGCCTCCGAGCCGAACAGGTCGTAGGCGAAGGCGCCGGTCGTCCACAGTTCGGGCAGGACCACGAGGTCGGAGCCTGCCTGTTCACGGACCAGAGCGGCCGCCCGAAGACGCCGTTCGGCCACCGATTCGCCCTCGTCCACGGCAATCTGGATCAGCGAGGCGCGCACACTACCACCGTCCTGGCATTCGAGTCGTCCACACGGGCCTACGATCGTCACACGAAAGCACTGCCGGGGTGCCTCGGAGCAGCGTAACTTGGGGGTCCCGAGAACGCCGCCGAGTGCAGCCACCTCCCACTGGCAAAAGCCGCCACAACCTGCCCGTGTACCGACCGCCCGAGGGGTCCCGTTCCGTGAGTCTGCATCCCACCCTCCAGCCCTACGCCGATGCCTGGACCCACTCGATCGACGCGATATCCGAGATCGTCCAGTCGCTCGTCGAGGGTGAGTGGAACCGGCGCACCCCGTGCCCCGGCTGGTCGGTCCGGGACGTGGTCTCGCACATCATCGGCATGGACTGCGAGATGCTCGGCGACCCGCGGCCCATCCACACGCTCCCCCGCGACCTCTTCCACGTCACCAACGAGCACCAGCGCTACACGGAGATGCAGGTCGACGTCCGCCGTCACCACACCTCGCCGGAGATGACCTCCGAGCTGGAGTACACGGTCATCCGCCGCAACCGCCAGCTGCGCAACGAGTCCCGCGATCCCGGCACCAAGGTACGCGCCATGATGGGCACCGAGGTGACCCTCGAACAGGCCATGCGTACGCGGGCGTTCGACGTGTGGGTGCACGAGCAGGACCTGCGCACCGCCCTCGGCCGCCCCGGCAACCTCGACTCCCCCGGCGCGCACATCGCCCGTGACGTCATGCTCGAAGCCCTGCCGAAGGTCGTCGCCGAGGGAGCGGACGCGCCGCGCAGTTCGGCGATCGTCTTCGACGTGCACGGCCCCGTCGAGTTCCTGCGCACCGTCCGGGTCGACATCCAGGGCCGCGGCACCCTGGAGACCTCCCCGGCGCTCGGCCCCGCCGCGACGCTGGCTCTCGACTGGGAGACCTATGTGCGCCTGGCCTGCGGCCGGGTGACGCCGGAGGCGGTGGCGGACCGCGTGAAGACGGAGGGCGACCCGGACCTCACGGCGGCGATCCTGCGGAACTTCTCCCTCACCCAGTGACCCGGCGCGCCCCGGTCGGCTCGTAGCACCTCGGACACACGGAACACCCGCCGGGCATCACCGCTCCGGCGGGTGTTCCTGTGTACGGACGGCCCCGGTCCCGGGACCGGGTGCCGGTCAGGCCGGCACGTGCACCGTCTCCACCCGGCTCGCCACCAGCCGCTCCCGCTCCCGCAGGGCCGCCCGGCCCCGCAGGCGCAGGATCTGGGTGACGCCGAGGAGCTGGAGGGCGAAGACGGCGGAGAAGGCGACGGAGTAGTCCTCGCCGGTGGCGTCCAGCAGCACACCGATCGCGAACAGCGTCGTCATGGAGGCGATGAAGCCACCCATGTTGGTGATGCCGGACGCGGTGCCCTGCCGCTCGGGCGGATTGGCCGGACGCGCGAAGTCGAAGCCGAGCATCGACGCCGGGCCGCAGGCGCCGAGGACCACGCAGAGGGCCGCCAGCAGGCCC
Organism: Streptomyces sp. NPDC090108; assembly: GCF_044747185.1. Lineage (NCBI taxonomy): Bacteria > Bacillati > Actinomycetota > Actinomycetes > Kitasatosporales > Streptomycetaceae > Streptomyces > Streptomyces sp. NPDC090108. The sequence goes on along the minus strand of NZ_JBIVDQ010000009.1, from coordinate 321,731 downwards.
ATCGGCGCGTGATCGCCGGGCCAGAACAGGGTGAGCGCCCACATGAGGGCGGTCGCCCCGACCGTGCCGAGCGCCAGCGGCAGCCGGGCCTCGTGGCGCCGGGCGACGATCTGGCCGTAGACCAGCCCGACGGCCATGTTGGACAGCACGACGAGAGTGAGCAGCTCGCCCGCCGTGGCGCGGCTCAGGCCCTGGGCCTGGACGAGGAACGGCAGTCCCCACAGGAGCAGGAAGACCATCGCCGGGAACTGGGTGGTGAAGTGCACCCACATGCCGAGGCGGGTGCCGGGCTCCCGCCAGGCCGCGGCGATCTGCCGGCGGACGTAGGCCGCGCCCTGGTGCGGGGACGGCTCGGGTTCGTGGCCGTCGGGGTGGTCCTTCAGGAACAGCAGGGTCAGCACGAGGACGACGGCACCGGCGAGCGCGCTGCCCGCGAAGGCGGGGGTCCAGCCGACGCTGTGCAGCAGCCGGGCGAGGACGAGGGTGGAGATGAGGTTGCCGGCCATGCCGACCAGACCGGCGAGCTGGGCGACCAGCGGTCCGCGCCGGGCCGGGAACCAGCGCGTGCCCAGGCGCAGCACGCTGATGAAGGTCATCGCGTCGCCGCAGCCCAGCAGCGCGCGCGAGGCGAGTGCCGTGCCGTACGACGGCGAGAAGGCGAAGCCCAGCTGGCCCGCGGTGAACAGCACGGCGCCGATACTCAGCACCTTCTTGGTGCCGAGCCGGTCGACCAGGAGTCCGACGGGTATCTGCATGCCGGCGTAGACCAGCAGTTGGAGGATGGAGAACGTGGACAGGGCGGAGGCGTTGACGTGGAAACGGTCCGCGGCGTCCAGGCCGGCCACACCGAGGGACGTACGGAAGATGACGGCGACGAAGTAGACGGCGACACCGACGGACCATACGGTGACCGCCTTGCGGCCGCCCGGCGGGTCGCCCGGGAGGGTGATGCCGTTCACCGGACCTCACCCCGCGCGAGGTTCGAGAACCAGCTGACGTGCCGGTGCACGATCCCGACGGCCGCCTCCTGGTCGCCCGAACGCAGCGCGTCCAGGATCTCCTCGTGTTCGGTGAGCGTCTTGGCGATCCGGTCGGGGTGCGAGTGCATGACCGCGACTCCCATCCTGAGCTGGCGGTCCCGCAACTGGTCGTAGAGGCGGGAGAGGATCTCGTTCCCGCCGCTGCGCACGATCTCGGCGTGGAAACTGCGGTCGGTCACCGCGGCGGCGGCGAAGTCACCGGCGGCGGCCTGCTCCTTCTGCCGTTCGAGCAGCCCGGCCAGCCGCTCCAGCAGGGCGGGCGGCGCCGGTACGGCCTTGCGGGCGGCGTGTTCCTCGACCAGCAGCCGGGTCTCCACCACGTCGGCGATCTCCTGCGCGGAGACCGGCAGGACCAGGGCGCCCTTCTTCGGGTAGAGCCGGATCAGGCCCTCGGCCTCCAGCCGCAGCAGCGCCTCACGGACGGGAGTGCGCGAGACGCCCACCGCCTCGGCCAGTTCGCCTTCGGTGAGCAGCGTCCCGCCCTCGTAACGGCGTTCGAGGACGCCCTGTTTGACATGGGTGTAGACGCGGTCGGCGGCGGGTGGCTGCCTGGTGGCCGTTTGCATGGCCACAGGATAGATACATCACGTACGCATGCGACGGGCGGTTCCACCATCCGGACACCGCGGGGTTCCGGGCACCGGAGCGGAAAATTTCCCGGGCCGGCCGCACAACCTTCTGTGCTATTTACGTGTCACACACGTGCGGCCCCACGTTCGTGCCACCTCAACTCGGCCGCACCGTAGCGGCATTCAAGACAATCGGGGTACTTCACTTTGATTACCGGCATTAAGGGCACCCGCATCCGCTCCCGCCGAGCTGTCGCGATCACGGTCGCCTCCGGCGCCCTGCTCGCCACCGGCGCTTTCACCGCGGCGCCCGCGCAGGCCGTCACCGCGCCCTCCATCGTGGCCAAGGGCGGCTACGTGATGAACAACGGCACGGGTTCGACGCTGTTCACGAAGGCCGCGGACACCAAGCGGTCCACCGGCTCCACCACCAAGATCATGACCGCGAAGGTCGTCCTGGCGCAGCCGAACCTCAACCTGGACGCCAAGGTCACGATCCAGAAGGCGTACAGCGACTACATCGTCGCCAACACGGCCTCCTCCGCCCACCTCATCGTCGGCGACAAGGTCACCGTCCGTCAGCTGCTGTACGGCCTGATGCTGCCGTCGGGCTGCGACGCCGCCTACGCGCTCGCCGACAAGTTCGGCACCGGCCCCACCGGCAACACCGCCTCCGCGCGCGCCGCGCGCGTGAAGTCGTTCATCGGCAAGATGAACAGCGCCGCCAAGAGCCTGGGCCTGAAGAACACGCACTTCGACTCCTTCGACGGCATCGGCAGCGGCAGCAACTACTCGACGCCGCGCGACCTGACGAAGATCGCCAGCAGCGCGATGAAGAGCTCCACGTTCCGCACGGTCGTCAAGACGAAGAGCTACACCGCCAAGACGGTCACCAAGACCGGCAGCACCCGCACCATGGGCGCCTGGACCAACACCAACACGCTGCTGTCCAGCTACAGCGGCACCATCGGTGTGAAGACCGGTTCCGGCCCCGAGGCCAAGTACTGCCTGGTCTTCGCCGCGACCCGCAACGGCAAGACGGTCATCGGCACCGTCCTGGCCTCCTCGTCCGTCGCCCAGCGCGGCACGGACGCCACGAAGCTCCTCAACTACGGCTTCGCGCGCTGACACCACCCGCACCACGGACCCGTCGCACCCGCATCAGGGGGCGGCGGGTCTTCGCATATGCCCCCATATGTCGCCCCGTACAGGCACGCACATACAAGAGAAGCCGCAGGCCGCGAGGCAGATCCCCTGATCTTCCCTCGCATTCATGAACATCCCCCGCACTGCTGGCATATTCGATTTCGCCGCCTCTACGTTCCGCGACGGAGGTGGTTCACATGAACGAACCCAGCAAGCAGCCCGACTCCGCCGCGCGCCATGAGGCGATCGACGTGAGCGACTTCGTGTACGCGGCGACGGGCGACCGGGTCCGCCGTCTGACCATGCCGGACGGAACCCATTGGTTCCCGGCGGTGGATGTGTGCAAGCGACTGGGGCATTCCAACCCGCAGAAGGCACTCGCGGACCACGTCCCCGAGGAGCACCGAGAGATGCTCGAGACCCTAACTGGAGGTTACGGTCTCAGCGTTCCCGCAGGCAGGCAGTGGCGCCGAGATCTGAACATCATCTCTCTCCAAGGTCTCATCCTCCTCGTCAACGCCTGCACCAAGCCCGCCTGCGCCCCGTTCAAGCAGTGGGCCGCCGAGGTGATCGAGACCGTGCAGCGGGAGGGCTCGTACACCCTGGAGGAGGCGGAGGTGCAGCCGGCCGATCCGGGTGCTCCCATCGCCTACGCCATGCCGGAGCAGGTCGCCGAGGCCATCGTCCGTCTGGAGGCGCACAACCTCCGGCTGGACGAGGAACTGGCGACCGGGCAGCGCGAGTCGGTCACCCTGCAGCGCGATTCGCTCACCCTGCAGAGGGAGATGCTGGAGATCCAGCGGGAGAACCTGGCCACCCAGCAGTCCACGCTCGCCGTCCAGCAGTCCACCCTCGCGGTGCAACAGGCCACGCTCGCCGTGCAGCAGGCCATGGTCCGGGCGATGGAACGCATCGCGGACCGGCTCGACGCCCTCGTCCTCGAACGCCGGACGCCCGGACGACCGCCCCTGGCGCTGCCCACCACGGAGTCGGTGCTGGCCGACTGGCGGGAGCGGCTGTCGGTGACCGAGGACGTGTGGACGGTCGCCGTGGTGATCGCCCCGGTGCTCGTCGAGAAGGGTGAACTGCGGGAGCCGCTCGAAGCGATCGCCGCCCGCACGGGCCTGTCCGTGCACCGCGTCAACGAATGCCTGCGCCTGCTGCGCAAGCACGCCTGCATCCGCTCGCAGGGCGGCTCGGAGGACGGGGCACCGGTGTACGTCCTCAACGGGCGCTAGGAACGGCCCCGTTCCCTTCCGCCCGGGAAAAGGAGGAGGGGGCGGCCGCAATCCGAAGGTGCGGCCGTCCCCTCCAGGTCTCCGAGGCTACCGCAGAGCACGGCCCCGCAGGCTCAGCCGAGGCCGGGGAGCCGGCGCAGTTCGGCGATGCGCAGCAGCCGCCCCAGGACGACGAAGACCACGGCGAGTGCGACGGTACCGGCGGCGGTGGCCGCGGCCGTGGCCACCGTGCCGCTCCCGCCGAGCGCCCGCCCGCAGGCGTCCGCAGCGGCCCACGCCGCCACCGCGCCCCCGGCTCCGGCGGTCAGCAGCTTGGCGTACGTGCCGCGCAGGGCACCGTCGTCGAGGCGGCCACCGGTGCGGCGGGCCAGCAGCCGGGAGGTGAGCAGGAGGCCCGCGCAGTAGGAGAGCGTGTAGGCGCCGGCCATGCCGGTGACCGCCCAGCGGGCGGGCAGCAGCACATGGCAGGCGGTGGCGAGCGCGATGTTGACGGCGCCGATCCACACGGCCATGAAGAACGGCGTACGGGTGTCCTCGAAGGCGTAGAAGCCGCGCAGCAGCAGATACTGCGCGGAGAACGGGATCAGCCCGAGCCCGAAGGCCTGGAGCATGTACCCGAGCGGCCGGGCGGAGGCCGCGTCCGCGGCACCGTGGGCGAAGAGCAGCGCGGCGATGTCCGGTCCGAGCGCGACGAACAGGAAGCCCGCGGGCACGATGACGGCACCGCTGATCCGCAGCGCCCGGGCCAGGTCGGCGCGCAGGTCGCCGCTGCGGCCCTCGGCGGCCGCCTTGCTCATGCGCGGCAGCAGTGCCGTGACCAGGGAGACGGTGACGACGGACTGCGGCAGCAGCCAGATGGTCTGCGCGTAGCTGTACGCCGTGTAGCCCACGCCCGCCTTCGGCAGCGCCTGGTCGGCCGCGTTGGCGTAGTTGGTGACGACGGTCAGCGCCACCTGGTTGGCCAGCACGAACAGCAGCGTCCACTTGGCCGCGTGCACCCCGGAGCCGAGGCCGGTGCCGCGCCAGTCGAAGCGCGGCCGGAAGCGGAAGCCCGCCGCACGGGCGAAGGGGACGAGCGCGAGGGCCTGTAGGGCGATGCCGGCGGTCGTGCCGATGCCGAGCCACCGCACCTGGGCCCCGGTGACCTCGGCGACGGTGTGCGGGACGGTCATCATCCCGAGGTAGACGCCGAACATGCCGATCAGCACGAAGTTGTTCAGCACCGGCGTCCACATCATCGCGCCGAACTTCTCACGGGCGTTGAGGATCTGGCCGTAGATGGAGAAGACCCCGTAGAAGAAGATCTGCGGGAGCAGGAAGCGGGCGAAGACGACGGTGAGCCGGTAGGCCTCGTGCCGGTCGGGGGTGTCCCGCATGTACAGCCCCACGACCTCCGGAGCCGCCCACACCGCGAGCGCGGTCCCGACGGCCAGCACGCCGACCACGAGCGTCACGAGCCGCTGTTCGTAGGCCCGGCCCCCGTCGGGGTGCGTGGCCCGGGCCCGCACCAGCTGCGGCACCAGTACGGCGTTGAGCGCGCCGCCGATGATCAGGGTGTAGAGGCTCGTCGGCACGGTGTTCGCCGTGTTGTACGTACTGGCGAGCAGGCCTGTGCCGAGCGCGGCCGCCTGGAGCACCTGGCGGACCAGCCCGGTCCCCCGGGAGACGACGGTGCCGACGGCCATCAGTGCCGAGGAACGGACAAGTCCCTTGCCGGATGGCTCCGTTGGACTCGCCTCTTGCCGATCCGCGCTTCTCTGACCCGTCACCATGCCGACAACTTACGGCAGTTGGCATCACACCCCGACTCCAGGGCGTACCGGACGGAGACCTCACCGATCGGCTCCGATCGCTTCCGATCGACCCCGCCTGAGCGGCCGCGGTCGGCTCGGTCGGCTCGGTCGGCTCGGTCGGCTCGGTCGGCTCGGTCGGCTCGGTCGGCTCGGTCGGCTCGGTCGGCTCGGTCGGCTCGGTCGGCGGGAAACGGCGGAGCCGCGCACCCGGGGCGGGTGCGCGGCTCTTCCGTTCGAGCGGGGGCGGTCAGGCCCAGGAGATCAGCCGCTTGGGCTGTTCCAGGATCGCCGCCACGTCGGCGAGGACCTTGGAGCCCAGTTCGCCGTCGACCAGGCGGTGGTCGAAGCTGAGCGCCAGGGTGGTGACCTGACGGGGCTTGACCTTGCCCTTGTGGACCCACGGCTGGAGCTTGATCGCGCCGATCGCGAGGATCGCGGACTCGCCGGGGTTGAGGATGGGCGTGCCGGTGTCGACGCCGAAGACGCCGACGTTGGTGATGGTCACCGTGCCGCCCTGCATGGCCGCCGGGCTGGTCCTGCCCTCACGAGCCGTGCCCACCAGTTCGCCCAGGGCCTCGGACAGCTGCGGGAGCGTCTTGGCGTGGGCGTCCTTGATGTTCGGCACGATCAGACCGCGCGGGGTCGCGGCCGCGATGCCCAGGTTGACGTAGTGCTTGAGCACGATCTCCTGGTTGGCCTCGTCCCAGGACGCGTTGACGTCCGGGTTGCGCTTGATGGCGACCAGCAGGGCCTTGGCGATCAGGAGCAGCGGGTTGACGCGCAGCCCCTGGAACTCCTTGTCCTGCTTGAGTTCCTCGACCAGCTTCATCGTGCGGGTCACGTCCACCGTCACGAACTCCGTGACGTGCGGGGCCGTGAACGCGGAGCCGATCATCGCCTGCGCGGTCGCCTTGCGGACGCCCTTGACCGGGATGCGGGTCTCGCGCGCGCCGTCGTACCCGACGACGGTGGCCGGGACCGGGGCCTGGGCGGCGGCGGGAGCCGCCGGTTCCGCGGCCGGCGCCGCGGGCGCGGGGACGGTCACGGGCGCGGCCGCCGCGTGGACGTCCTCGCGGGTGATGACGCCGTCCGGGCCGGACGGGGTGATCACCGTGAGGTCGACACCGAGGTCCTTCGCGAGCTTGCGCACCGGCGGCTTGGCCAGCGGGCGGGTCCGCTCGGGGGCCGCCGCCGGGGCGGGGGCGGCGCCGTGCCCGTTCAGCTCGGCCTGGATCGCCTGCGCGGGGGCCGGGACCGTGGTCTCGGAGCCCTTGCGCGGGCGGCGCCTGGTGGAGGAGGTGGCCACGCCGTAGCCGACGAGCACCGGGGTCCGGCCCTGGGGCTCGGCCTCGGGCTCCGCGGCGGGGACGGCAGGAGCGGCGGCCTGCTCGGCGGCGGGCGCCGCGGCGGGGGCGCCGCCGGAGACGTCCACCGTGATGATGGCCGTGCCCACGTCGACCGTGGTCCCCTCGGGGAAGCGCAGTTCGCTGACCACGCCGTCGTAGGGGATGGGGAGTTCCACGGCCGCCTTGGCGGTCTCGACCTCGCACACCACCTGGCCGTCGGTGACGGTGTCACCGGGCTGGACGTACCACTTGAGGATCTCGGCCTCGGTGAGTCCCTCGCCCACGTCGGGCATCTTGAACTCGCGTACGGAAGCTTCCGTCATCGTCGTCACGAACCCTCTCCTCAGTACGCCAGGGCACGGTCGACGGCGTCGAGCACCCGGTCCAGGCCCGGCAGGTACTCCTCCTCCAGGCGCGCCGGCGGGTACGGGGCGTGGTAGCCGCCGACCCGGAGCACCGGGGCCTCCAGGTGGTAGAAGCAGCGCTCGGTGATCCGGGCGGCGATCTCCGCGCCGGAGCCGAAGAACACCGGTGCCTCGTGGACCACGACCAGGCGGCGGGTCTTCTCGACCGAGGCCTGGACGGTGTCGAAGTCCAGGGGGCTGACCGAGCGCAGGTCCAGCACCTCCAGGGACTTGCCCTCCTCGGCGGCCGCGTCGGCGACCTCCTGGCAGAGCTTCACCATGGGGCCGTAGGCGGCCAGGGTGAGGTCGGTGCCCTCGCGGACGACCCGTGCCTTGTGCAGCGGCGCGGGGATCGCCTCGGCGTCGACCTCGCCCTTGTCCCAGTAGCGGCGCTTGGGCTCGAAGTAGATGACCGGGTCGTCGCTCTGGATGGCCTGCTGCATCATCCAGTAGGCGTCCGACGGGTTGGAGGGGCTGACGACCTTCAGGCCCGCCACGTGCGCGAAGAGCGCCTCGGGGGACTCCGAGTGGTGCTCGACCGCGCCGATGCCGCCGCCGTAGGGGATGCGGATGACGACCGGCATCTTGACCTTGCCGAGCGAGCGGGCGTGCATCTTCGCGAGCTGGGTGACGATCTGGTCGTACGCCGGGAAGACGAAGCCGTCGAACTGGATCTCGACCACCGGGCGGTAGCCGCGCAGGGCGAGGCCGATCGCGGTGCCGACGATGCCGGACTCGGCCAGCGGGGTGTCGATCACCCGGTCCTCGCCGAAGTCCTTCTGGAGGCCGTCGGTGACGCGGAAGACACCGCCGAGCTTGCCGACGTCCTCACCCATGACGAGGACCTTCGGGTCCGTCTCCAGGGCGCGGCGCAGCGACTCGTTGATCGCCTTGGCCAGGGCCATCTTCTCGGCCATCTCACTTACCCCCATCGGCGTCGGCGAACGACGCCTGGTAGGCGGCGAACTGCGCTCGTTCCTCGTCGACGAGCGCGTGCCCGTCCGCGTACACGTTCTCGAAGATGGCGAAGTGGTCCGGGTCCGGCATCGAGCGGACCGCTTCGCGTACCTGCTTGCCGAACGTCTCGGACTCGGCCTCGAGTTCCGCGAAGAATCCCTCGTCCGCGTGGTTCGCGGCCTCCAGGAACCGGCGCAGACGCAGGATCGGGTCCTTCGCCTCCCAGGCCGCGCGCTCGTCGTCGTGGCGGTAGCGGGTGGGGTCGTCGGAGGTGGTGTGGGCGCCCATGCGGTAGGTGAACGCCTCGACCAGGGTGGGGCCCTCGCCGGCACGGGCGCGCTCCAGCGCCCACCGGGTGACCGCGAGGCAGGCCAGCACGTCGTTGCCGTCCACGCGCACGCCGGGGAAGCCGAAGCCCTGGGCGCGCTGGTACAGCGGCACGCGGCTCTGCTTCTCGGTGGGCTCGGAGATGGCCCACTGGTTGTTCTGGCAGAAGAACACGACCGGGGCGTTGTAGACCGCGGAGAAGGTGAACGCCTCGTTCACGTCGCCCTGGCTGGAGGCGCCGTCGCCGAAGTAGGCGATGACGCCCGCGTCGGCGCCGTCCTTGGCCACGCCCATGGCGTAGCCGGTGGCGTGCAGCGCCTGGGAGCCGATGACGATCGTGTAGAGGTGGAAGTTGTTGCTGTTCGGGTCCCAGCCGCCGTTGTTCACGCCGCGGAACATGCCCAGCAGGTTGGCCGGGAGGACCCCGCGGCACCAGGCGACGCCGTGCTCGCGGTAGGTCGGGAAGACGTAGTCGTCCTCGCGGGTGGCACGGCCGGAGCCGATCTGGGCGGCCTCCTGGCCGAGCAGCGACGGCCACAGGCCCAGTTCGCCCTGGCGCTGCAGGGCGATGGCCTCGGCGTCGAAGCGGCGGGTGAGCACCATGTCGCGGTACAGGCCGCGCAGCTCGTCGGGGGTGATCCCGGCGACGAAGGCGTCGAACTCGGGGTTCTTGACCCGCTTGCCCTCGGGCGTCAGAAGCTGCACGAGCTCGGGCTCGGTGCCCTTCTTCGCGGTCGTGCGGGTGGTGCGCTTGGCGCCGGTGGTCCCGGCACCGCTGCCGGTGGTGCCGGCCTTGCCTGCGGCGGTGCGTCGCGGCTTGCGCGCGGCACTGCTCTCCACGGTCACGTGTGCTCCTCCGTCGTTCCGGCCCCCGGGGTTGCCGGTGAGGCCTGGGGTCCCCCGGCTCGTTCAGAGCTTGGGGGAGCGGCTCACCGTTCTCGACCGCGGGCACGGGGTGGGTGCCACTCGGCCGGGAACAGGCGTGACAGGTGCCCCGGCGAGCGCCCTGCGACTTTTACGTTACCCAGTGCTCCACATTTCTGTGAAACCCCACCTGACCTGCGTTTTTGCTTGGAAATCCAAGTAAATCGGCGCGATCGGGAAGCTTGCTGGTCACAGCCTTGCAGGAGGCCGGAGCAACGGCACGTTATCCCGGGCACCCCGGGGACGGGAAGAGCCGACGTGTGACACGGACCTCACCGGCAAAGACGGAAAAATACGGGTTCGAGGTGGTCAGGGAACGGCAGAGCGGCCCGTCCACCCGTACGCATTCGGACCGTTTCGCCACAGTACGCACACCCCGTGACCGAATGCGATCGACGACGACTTTCTGTGACAAGCCCCAGCTCACGGGCGCTTTTCGTGCCCTAGCATCTGCGGCGTGCCGCGCCCTTGTTTACCCCCCCTTGTGCCTCAAGCGCCCCCTCTGGGCACCTTGCTCCGTCTGTACTCCGCCGGTACGGCACTCGCCTGCGAGCCCGTCCGGCAGGGTCTGCTCAACCGCGGCTACCGGGTACGCACCACCCGCGGCCGCTACTTCCTCAAGCACCACTTCGACCCCGACACCGCCGACCCGGCCGCCATCGAACGACGGCATCACGCCACCCAGCGCCTGGCCGACCTCGGCGTCCCGGTCGCCCCGCCGCTCGCCCACCGCGAGGGGCGCACCGTCGCCGTCGTCGGCGGCCACGCCTACGCCCTGCACCCCTGGATCGACGGCGGGCACCGCCACGGCGGCCAGCTCACCCGCGCCGAGAGCGCACGCCTCGGGGCGCTCCTGGGGGCCGTACACGCCTGCCTGGAGCATGTGATGCCGCCCAAGGGGGGCACCCGCCCCGCCACCGGCCCGCACCCCGTGCGCAGCGCCGACCCGGCGGACACCTTCGCCCTCATCGACGGCCTGCTGGCCCGGGTCCGCCGCAGCCGGCCCGCCGACGCCTTCGACGAACTGGCCCGGCACCGGCTCCTGGAACGCCGCGGGCTGCTGGAGCGGCACGCCGGCCGCCGGCCGCCGCCCGGCGGTCCGGTCGGCTGGGTGCACGGCGACTTCCACCCGTTCAACCTGCTCTACCGGGGTGAGGCGCCGGCCGCCATCGTGGACTGGGACCGGCTCGGCGTGCAGCCCCGCGCCGAGGAGGCCGTACGCGCGGCCGCGATCTTCTTCGTCCGGCCGGCGGGCGCGCTGGACCTGCCGAAGGTGCGGGCGTACGCGCGCGCGTACCGGCGCGCCGCCGGGGCCTCGGCCGCGGAGCTGGCGGCGGCCGTGCACCGGGTGTGGTGGGAGCGTCTGAACGACTTCTGGATGCTGCGCTGGCACTACGAGCGCGGCGACACCCGCGCGGACTGCCAGTTCCCGGCGGCCTCCGCGCTCGTGGTCCGGTGGACCGACGAGTACGACGCGGTGCGCGACGCGTTCACGGAGTGACCGGCCCGCCGGGCGCCCGGGCCCGGTTCGGCGGCGGGCCCGGCCCGGAGGCGGCCCTGGTGCGGCTGCGGGCCGGCACGGCGGGCCGGTACGGCGGGCCGGTACGGCTGCGGGCCCGGTGAACGGCGAGCGCGCGTGGAGCGGATGCTCGCACGCGCGCGTGAACCGTATCGGCGGCCGTACCGGTGACCCCGCCGGGTGATCGGTCAGCCGTCCGTCCCGGCACCCCGTCCGGCGTCCGTCCCGGCCGGCCGTGCGCCGCGCCTCACGGCACCGCCGGCTCGGCCGGTCCGGAGGGGTCCGGGTCCGGTGTCCTTCAAGGAGTGGTGCCCACCGTGGTGCCACCGTCGACGGCACCCGCGTCGGTGCCGGTGCCACCGTCGCCGGTGCCCGCGTCGGTACCGCCGTCAGCCGGATCGGCCGGCGTCGTCGGAGGGGTCTGCGGGTCCGTCGGCTCCGTGGTGGTCTGCGGGGTCGTCGCCGCGTCGGTCGGCTCGGACGTGTCCGCGGTGGTCGGGGCCTGCGTCGGGGTGTACGGCTGCGACCAGCCGGTGCCGCCGCCCGAGCCCGAGCCGTCGTCCGTCCTCGTGTCCGTGGGCTGGTCGGCGCCGTCGTCGGACGGCTTCTTGGTCGCCTTGTGGTGCTTGGCGGGCTGCGACTGGGACGTCGAGGGATCGGTGCCCTGGTGCTTGCCGCCGCCGCCCGTGGTGTTCAGCGCCAGCGCCACGCCCGCCGCGATCGCGACCACCGCGAGAACGGCGAGGATCCACAGCTTGCCGCGGCCGCTGCCCCGGTTGCCGTGCCCCTCGAAGCCGCCGTCGTCCCCGTAGCGGCCGGGAATGATCTGCTGCGGGATCTGGGTCGTGCCGGAACCGAAGTCACCGGGGTGCTGCATCGCGGTCGTGTGCGCGAAACCGCCGGCCGCGGGACCGCGGCCGTCGTGGCCGCCCACCGGTCCGGTGTTCCAGGTGCCGGTGTGGCCGCCCTGGTCGTACAGCATCTGCAGGCCGTACTGGATCAGGCCGCGCATCTCCTCGGCCGTCTGGAACCGGTCGTCGGGCTCCTTGGCCAGCGAGCGCATGACCAGCCCGTCCAGCTCCGGCGGGCAGCCGTCGGAGGCGGACGAGGGCGGGTTCGGCATGTCCTGGACGTGCTGGTAGACCACCGAGAGCGGGGTCTCACCGGTGAACGGAGGCCGGAGCGCGAGCAGTTCGTAGAGCAGGCAGCCGGTCGCGTACAGGTCGGAACGGTGGTCGACGGCCTTGCCGAGCGCCTGCTCCGGGGACAGGTACTGGGGGGTGCCCATGACCATGCCGGTCTGCGTCATCGTGGACTGCGCGCCGTGCAGGGCGCGGGCGATGCCGAAGTCCATCACCTTCACCGCGCCGTTGTCGGTGATGATGACGTTGGCGGGCTTGATGTCGCGGTGCACGATGCCGTGCTGGTGCGAGTAGGCGAGCGCCTCCAGGACGCCGGAGACGATGATCAGGGCCTGCTCGGGGCCCGGTGCCTCGGCGTTCATCAGCAGGTCGCGGATGGTGCGGCCCTCGACCAGCTCCATCACGATGTACGGCACGGCGTGGCCGTTCACCTGGTCCTCGCCGGAGTCGTACACGGCGACGATCGCGTGGTGGTTGAGACCGGCCACCGACTGTGCCTCGCGCGTGAAGCGGGCCTTGGAGACCGGGTCCTCGGCGAGGTCGGCACGGAGCAGCTTGACCGCGACCGTGCGGCCCAGTCTGACGTCCTCCGCCGCGAAGACCTCGGCCATGCCGCCCCGGCCGAGCCGGTGCGTCAGCCGGTAACGGCCGTCGCCGACCAGCCCTCCGTTGCCCCACGCCTCAGGCGCGTCCGACATCCCGCCGCCAGCCGCCTCGGGGTCGGACGGGCCCTGGGCGCTGTGCGTCTGTGCCATCGGTCCTCGCCGTCGTTTCTGCCCGCGGTGCGCGCGGTGTTGTCACGGGTCTTCCGCGGCCACGCTACAGCCTTCGCGAGGGCCGCCGGTCCGGATCGGGTGCCGGGAACGGCCTACGGGCGGACCGGCCATGAAACCTCCCGCACGCACCGGGGTGCAAATTCTGTGCGCCGGAGTGCGCCCGCTGTAACGCTTGCGCGACTCTTCTTTCGCGTACGGTCACGGAACGGGCACCGAGCTTGACGTGTCCGTGCCCTGGGGCAGACTTGGCCGGGAATGGGACATTCGATCAAGGCATGTCCGCCCAGCGACGGCGCCGGACGGCCAGTGGGGGACGCGGAGAGATGAGCCAGGACGGCGGCGGACAGGGCCGGTATCCGGGACGGGCGCTGGCCGGCGGCCGCTACCAGCTGCGCGACCTGCTCGGCGAGGGCGGCATGGCCTCCGTGCACCTCGCGTACGACGCCGTGCTGGACCGCCAGGTCGCGGTCAAGACCCTGCACACCGAGCTGGGCCGGGAGCCCGCCTTCCGCGAGCGCTTCCGCCGCGAGGCCCAGGCCGTGGCCAAGCTCACGCACACCAACATTGTCTCCGTCTTCGACACCGGCGAGGACGAGATGGGCGGCATGACCACGCCGTACATCGTCATGGAGTACGTCGAGGGGCACCCGCTCAGCTCCGTCCTCGACGAGGACCTCCGCCAGTACGGCGCGATGCCCGCCGACAAGGCGCTGAAGATCACCGCGGACGTGCTCGCGGCGCTGGACATCAGCCACGAGATGGGGCTGGTCCACCGGGACATCAAGCCCGGCAACGTGATGGTCACCCGGCGCGGTGTGGTCAAGGTGATGGACTTCGGCATCGCGCGCGCCATGCAGTCCGGCGTCACGTCGATGACGCAGACCGGCATGGTCGTCGGCACCCCGCAGTACCTCTCGCCCGAGCAGGCCCTCGGCCGCGGCGTGGACCCGCGTTCCGATCTGTACTCGGTCGGCATCATGCTCTTCCAGCTGGTCACCGGCAGGCTGCCGTTCGAGGCCGACTCCCCGCTCGCGATCGCCTACGCGCACGTGCAGGAGGAGCCGGTCGCGCCCTCCTCGGTCAACCGGGCGCTGCCCCCGGCCGTGGACGCCCTGATCGCCCGCGCGCTGAAGAAGAACCCGAACGAGCGTTTCCCGACCGCCGAGTCCATGCGCGACGAGTGCCTGCGCGTCGCCGCCTCCTTCCAGGCGGCGCCGCCGAGCATCGTCGCGGACGCCGCGCCGACGCAGAGCGGCGCGGGCGTCGGCTCCGCGGTGTTCCCGCCCGTCGGACAGCAGCCCCCCGCCCCCACCGGCCCGGCCGGGACGCCGCCGTACCAGTCGGCTCCGGCGCCGGGCCCGTACGGCGCCCCCGCCACCCCGGGGCCCGCCCCGGCGTACGGGTACCCGCAGGCGGCCGGCTACGCGACCCCGCCGGCGGGCTACGGGCAGCAGCAGGCGCCGGCCTACGGCGCCACCGCCGGGACCGTGGTGCGGCCCGGCGGCGGCATGAACAGGACCGTGATCGGTGTCTCGGCCCTCGCGGGGCTCGCCGTGGCCGGCCTGGTCGTCGCCCTGGTGCTGAACAGCGGTACGGGCGACAAGAAGGACAACAACGGCGGCGGTGGCGCCAAGAACTCGCCGGCCAGGCACTCCGCGGGCTACAAGGGCCCGGACACGACCCGGACGATCGACAAGACCGAGTGCACGGAGCCCGCGGAGTCGTACAACGACCCGCAGAAGGTCCGGCTGCCGGACTTCCGGTTCAAGAACATCAAGTCCGTCAAGGAGTGCGCGCAGGCCGCGCACTGGCGGATCAAGGAGAACCCCGTCGACGAGAACACCTGGGGCGACGGCGCGGTCATCACGCAGTTCCCCCTGCAGGGCACCGATGTCGACCCCAAGAACGTCGACATCCAGCTGAGCGTGTCGACGGGCAACCCGTAGAGACGCCCGGACAGCGGTGAAGGGCCCGGCGGACGCACCGCCGGGCCCTTCACATGACCGGTTCCGCGGGATCTCCGCGGACGGGGACTACAGGTAGGGGCCGCCCGAGCGGGTGCCCATGCGCGGGTCCTCGCCGTCATGGCCGGCGCCCGGCGGGAGCGCGCGGCGCATCTGCTCCAGCTGGGCCCGTGCGGCCATCTGCTGGGCGAACAGCGTCGTCTGGATCCCGTGGAAGAGGCCCTCGAGCCAGCCCACCAGCTGCGCCTGCGCGATGCGCAGCTCGGCGTCGCTCGGCGTGACGTCGTCCATGAACGGCAGCGACAGCCGTTCCAGCTCCTCCACCAGCTCGGGAGCGAGGCCGTCCTCCAGCTCCTTCACCGAGCTGCGGTGGATCTGCTTGAGACGCGCGCGGCTCGCCTCGTCGAGAGGAGCGGCGCGCACCTCCTCGAGGAGCTGCTTGATCATGCTTCCGATGCGCATGACCTTGGCCGGCTGTTCGACCTGCTCCGTGACCGGGGTCTCGCGGGACTCGTCGTCTCCGCCGCCGCCGAGGGCCATCCCGTCCTGTCCCATGACGAGGATCTGGGGATTTTCCGGCGACCGTTCGTTCCTCGGCATCTCCATGCCGCCATTCTCTCGCACCGGTACACCTCACCACCGGGGCGCCCCCTCGCGCGGCCGTTCCGGCGTTTAGACCCGTCGGCCCAATCCGGAATGCCGCCTCTTGCGCGGAATGTGAGTCTGGATGGCATCGGTTTTCCGTCGGTCACGCGCTTTCCTTCGGTCGCGCGTATTCCGTCGGTCAATGGCAACTGGGCTCGGGAGGTCACCGACGTGACTCCATGGCTGCGACTCACACTCCGCCTCGTGCGGGTGCTGCTCGTCCTCGTGGCGGCCGCACCGGCCTGCGGTCCGGCCACGGCGTACGGCGCCGAGCCCGCGCCGCCGGGTCCGCCGGCGTCCTCTTCTTCCGCCTCGGCCGCCTCGGCTTCTCCTTCCGCCTCGGCTCCGGCCCCGTCCGCCTCCTCCGGTGTGCCGGCGCGCGTCACCTCGCGGGAGTCACGTTCCCCGTCGCCGTCGCCCGCCCGGCCGTCGCGGGCCGGCAGCCGGGCGGGCGAGGGACGGATGCGGCCGGGACGTCCGGACCGGCAGGACGACGAGGGGGGCGAGGAGCACACCTCGCACGGCCGGGACGAGCCGGACACCGCGGACGGGGACCGTCCGGAGGAGCCGGAGACGGCGGAGACCCCGGGCGGCGGCGCCGCCACCGGCACGGCGACGGAGTCCGCCCCGGCGACGCCGTCCCCGGACCAGAACGGCCTCCAGCAGAGCGAGGGCCGCACCGGGCCGGCGCTCCAGATCCTGCCGCTCGGCAGCGGAATGGTGCTCATCGGGCTGGGTCTGGCCCTGGCCTTCGTGGGCCTGCGCATCCGGCGCGACTGACCACACCGCCGGGGTGTGTCCGCGCGGCGGGGTCACCCTCCGGAGAGCGGCGCGGGCATCCGCCGTAGAGGCGCGGGACTGTGCTTCGCGGGCACGGTCCGGGGCGCCCTCGGCAGCCGGGCTGCCGCCGGGCGCCCCACCGGTCACGGCGCGACCAGCAGCACCTTTCCGATGTGGCCGCTGCCTTCCACCACGCGGTGCGCCTCGGCCGCGTCCGTCATGGGCAGCTCGCGGTCGACGACCGGCCGGATGTGCCCCGAGTCGATCAGCGGCCACACGTGCTCGCGCACGGCGGCGACGATCGCGGCCTTCTCGCTCAGCGGGCGGGCGCGCAGCGAGGTCGCGGTGATCGCGCCTTCCTTGCCCAGCAGCGCGGCGATGTTCAGCTCGCCCTTGATACCGCCCTGCATGCCGATGATCGCGAGACGTCCGTTGACGGCGAGGGCCTGGACGTTGCGGTCCAGGTACTTGGCGCCCATGTTGTCGAGGATGACGTCGGCGCCGGCGCCGTCGGTGGCCCGCTTGATCTCGGTGACGAAGTCCTGCTCGCGGTAGTTGATCAGGATGTCGGCGCCCAGCCGGGCGCAGAACTCCAGCTTCTCCGCCGACCCGGCGGTCACCGCGACCCGGGCGCCGACGGCCTTGGCCAGCTGGATCGCCATCGTGCCGATGCCGCTGGAGCCGCCGTGCACGAGGAGCGTCTCGCCAGGGCGCAGGTGGGCGACCATGAAGACGTTGGACCAGACCGTGCAGACCACCTCGGGCAGCGCCGCGGCCTGGACCAGACCGACCCCCTTGGGCACGGGCAGCAGCTGGCCGGCCGGAACGGCGACCTTCTGTCCGTAGCCGCCGCCCGCGAGCAGCGCGCACACCTCGTCACCGACGGACCAGCCGGAGACTCCGGGGCCGAGCGCGGCGATGGTGCCGGAGCACTCCAGACCGGGGTACGGGGAAGCCCCCTTCGGCGGGTCGTAGTGGCCCTGACGCTGCATGATGTCGGCCCGGTTGACGGCGGTGGCCGCCACCTCGACCAGCACCTCGCCCTCGCCGACCACCGGATCGGGCACCTCGGCCCACGTCAGCTTCTCGGGCCCGCCGGGTTCGGAAATCGTGATCGCATGCATGTCCACGACGCTACTCCCCGTGCCGGCCGGCTCCGGAGAAGACCCGCTGCCGCGCGCGGAGCATCCCCGGTCAGTCGCCCGGCAGAGGGCGGATGTGCGGGGTGACGTGGGTGCTCGGGGTGGCCCGGACGATGGTGATCAGGCGGTCCGTCAGCTGGAGGGTGCCGATGGACGGATCGTCGTAGCCGAGGACCCGGTGTCCGCGCAGGACGCTCACCACGAGGTCGTCCGTCTCGCGCGGTGTCCTGCCCGCCTCGGCCCGGACCACGGGCCGTTCGACCAGGTCCAGGCCGCTGCCCTGCTGGATCAGATCCTCCATGACCATGCTGGCGGCCGGGCTGAGCACGGACAGGCCGAGCAGTCGGCCGGCCGCGCCGGAGCTGGTGATGACGGCGTCCGCGCCCGACTGCTTGAGCAGCGGGGCGTTCTCCTCCTCGCGGACGGCGGCCACGATCTTGGCCTTCCGGTTGAGCTGCCGGGCCGTCAGCGTGACGAGGACGGCGGTGTCGTCGCGCTGCGGGGCGACGATGATCTGGCGGGCCCTGTCCACTTCGGCCCGCTTGAGGACATCGCTGCGGGTGGCGTCGCCCACGACTCCCGCGTAGCCCTCGGCGGTCGCCGCCTCGATCGCCTTGGCGCTGGGGTCGACCACGACGACCTGGTCCTTCCTCAGGCCGGTCGCGCAGACGGTCTGGACGGCCGACCGCCCCTTGGTGCCGAACCCGATGACCACGGTGTGGTCGCGCACGGTGGACCTCCAGCGCTTGAGCCGCCATTCCTCGCGGGTGCGTTCGGCGAGGACCTCCAGCGTGGTGCCGACCAGGATGATCAGGAACACCACGCGCAGAGGGGTGATGACGAAGATGTTGGTGAGCCGGGCACCGTCGCTGACCGGGGTGATGTCGCCGTAGCCCGTGGTGGAGAGGGTGACGGTCGCGTAGTAGAACGCGTCCAGCAGATCGACGGGGCCGTCGGAGTTGTCGCGGTAGCCGTCGCGGTCGGCGTAGACGACGAGTGCGGTGGCGACCAGCACGAGCAGGGCCATGAGCAGGCGCTTGACGACCTGGCGGATCGGACGGTCCACCACTTTCCGGGGGAGTTCCACCCGTCGGGTCACCAGGTGTTCGTCCGCCTGGCGGGCGATGGCGTCATGGCCCGGAAGTTTCACGTGAAACACACCCCGGTTCCCGCCGCCGTCCACGGCAGGTCGATCAGCTCGACCTCCTCCCCCTGCCTGGCACCACCCGGCCGTACGACGGCTAGCGCGTCGGAGGCGGCGATCCCGCGCAGCATGGCCGGCCCGCTGTAGTGCAGCGGTACGGCCCGGTCGCCGCGCAGTGTCACGGGGACGAGCCGGGTGTCGTGCGGGTGCCCGTGCACCGCCTCCCGGAGGGGCAGCGAGTACGGCTCGGGGGCCGGACGGGCGGCGAGGGTGCGCAGCAGGGGCTCGGCCAGGGTGACGAGGCCCGAGACGGCCGCGAGGGGGTTGCCCGGCAGCCCGACGAGGTACTGGTCGTCCTTGAGGCGGGCGAGCAGCATGGGGTGCCCGGGGCGCACCTGGACGCCGTCGACGAGGAGTTCGGCGCCGATGCGTTCCAGGGTGGGATGGACGTGGTCGACGGGACCGGCGGCGGTACCGCCGGTGGTGACGACGAGATCGGCGCGCGAGGTGGTGAGCGCCCTGCGCAGGGCCTTGGCGTCGTCGCCCAGCCGGCGTACGGCGCTGACCTCGGCGCCGAGCGCGCGCAGCCAGCCCGGCAGCATCGGGCCGAGCGCATCCCGGATCAGGCCGTCGTGCGGGAGTCCCCCGGTGAGCAGTTCGTCGCCGAGGACGAGGACGTCCACGCGGGGGCGTGGAACGGTCAGGAGGGTGTCGTACCCGGCGGCCGCGGCGAGGCCGAGGACGGCGGGGGTGACCTGGATGCCGGCGGGCAGCAACTGGTCGCCGCTGCGGCACTCCTGGCCGCGCGGGCGGATGTCCTGGCCGTGGCTCATCTCCCGGGTGGCGTGGAGCCGGCCCTGGGAGTCGGTGCGGCCGTGTTCGCTGCGCAGGACCGCGGTGGCGTCGGCGGGCACACGGGCGCCGGTCGCGATCCGGGCCGCCTCTCCGTCGCGGAGCGGCTCCGGCCGGGCGTGTCCGGCGAGTACGCCCTCCTCGCCCACCTGCCAGGGTCCCGGTCCGGCGACCGCCCAGCCGTCCATGGCGGAGGTGTCGAACGAGGGCAGGTCGCTCAGTGCCGTCAGGGGGGCGGCGAGCACCAGGCCCAGGGCGTCGGCGAGGGGCACGGACACGGGTGCGCGACGGCTCGCGCCGCGGGCGGCCCGGGCGGCGATCTCACGGGCACCGGGCCAGGGGACGGACCGGTGGCGCGCTTCGGCCGCCGGTGCGTGCGGAGTTCCGTGCCCGGGTGTCTGCGGGGACCCGTGGGAATCGCTCCGGGGCGCGGTCCGGGTGCCGCAGGCGGTGTCCCTGGAGCTCCTCACCAGCGCCAGGGCTTCTTCGACGTCAAGGTCGTCCAGGTCCCCGCTCCTCTCCCTCTCGCCGCCCTTGCCGCCTCGGCGGCCGGTGCGGCTGTTGCCTGAATCGTCGGCGTCCCGGGTGTCCCGGGAGCCCTTGGCTCCGGGTCCCCCGGCACGGGTGCCGGGGGCCGGGGCGGGGGTGGTCATCCGGCGTCGGGGGTGTCGGCCCCGCTCTTCCCTTCGTTCTCTTCCTCCCAGCGGCGCACCAGCGCGGTGACCTTGGCCGAGGCCTCGGCGACGGCTTCGGGACCGCCCTTGCCCTGGGCGGCGGCATAGCCGACGAGGAAGGTGGTGAGAGGGGCGGCGGGCCGGTCCACGCCATGGGCGACGTCGCGTGCGACGTCGAGCAGGGCGCGGATGTCGACGTCGAGGTCGATACCCAGTTCGTTCTTGACTGTGGTGATCCATTCATCGAGCACGTGCCCATGCTCCCTGATCCTGGCCCTGGCGTGGGAGATGTCCTCCCAGGTGTCGCAGTCGAAGGACGCGAGCGCGTCAGGGACACGGGTCAGGCGCAGTGCTCCGGTGAGCCGGCGCAGGGGCAGCCCGGTGAGTCCGCCGTGCTCCTCGGCGAGGCCGGCCAGGGCGCCGCGCAGTGCGTCGGTGCGATAGGCGGCGACGAGCGGCTGGTCCCGGCCGCCGGCGTCGGTGAGCAGCGCGCCGTCGGCTCCGGTGTCCCGCAGGGCGGTCAGCAGCCGGTGCACGGTGGCCGGGTCGAGGAAGGGGAGGTCCGCGGAGAGGACGAGGGCGTGCTCGGCGGTGGTGAGCCGCAGCCCGGCCTCCAGCGCGGCCACGGGTCCGGCTCCGGACGGCTCCTCGCGCGTCCAGCGCACGGGGCGGACGGTCGGCCGCGGGCCGGCCACGACGACGGTCGTCGCGGCGTCGGCGCAGGCGGTGAGCACCCGGTCGAGCAGCGCCCGGCCGCCGACCTGGACAGCCGGTTTGTCGGCCCCGCCGAGCCGTCGCGCCGCGCCGCCGGCCAGGACGACGGCGTCGTACGGCGCGGCGGTACCCGGGGCCTCGGCGCCCCCGGTGTCCGTGGTGGGCCGGTGGGTCCCGGCGGGTTCGGGGGCGGTGGGGGCGTTGTCGGTCACCCTTCGAGTATGTCCCCGGGCTCCCCTTCCTGGCCGCGGCGGCCCGGAGGGGAAGCCCGGGCCGCCGGATGTCACAGCGTGCGCAGCAGCACCGCCGGCTGTTCCACGCAGTCCGCCACGTACCGCAGGAAGCCGCCCGCCGTGCCCCCGTCGCACACCCGGTGGTCGAAGGTGAGCGAGAGCTGCACGACCTGCCGGACCGCCAGTTCGCCTTCGTGGACCCACGGCTTGGGGATGATGCGGCCGACTCCGAGCATGGCCGCCTCGGGGTGGTTGATGATCGGGGTGGAGCCGTCGACGCCGAAGACCCCGTAGTTGTTCAGGGTGAAGGTGCCACCGGTGAGGTCCGCGGGCGTCAGCGTGCCGGTGCGGGCCGCCTCGGTGAGGCGGGCGAACTCGGCGGTCAGCGACTCCGCGTCGCGCGTGTGGGCGTCCCGGACGACCGGCACGACGAGTCCGCGTTCGGTCTGCGCGGCGAACCCGAGGTGCACCTGGCCGAGGCGGACGATCTCGCGTGCCTCGGTGTCCACGAAGGAGTTCAGCTCGGGGAACCGGGCGAGGGCCGCGGTGCAGACACGGGCGAGGAGCGCGAGGAGGGAGATCTTCGGGCCTCCCGCGGCGTTCATCGCGGCCCGCGCGCGCATGAGTTCGGTGGCGTCGGCGTCGACCCAGCAGGTCGCGTCCGGGATCTCCCGGCGGCTGCGCGAGAGCTTGTCCGCGACGGCGCCGCGGATGCCCTTGAGGGGGACACGGACGTCCTGAGCATGTCCGGCGGGGGCCGATGCCGGAGCGGTCGTGGTCCCGGTCCTGGTCCCGGTCCCGGTCGCCGCCGGGAGGGCGGTGGCCACGGCCGTACCGCTGTCCCGGACCGTCCCGGACCGCAGGAAGTCCTCGACGTCCCCGCGCAGGATCAGGCCGTCCGGGCCCGTACCGGCCAGGGCGCGCAGGTCCACCCCGTTGTCCCGGGCCAGCTTGCGCACGAGCGGGGAGATGACGGGGACGGGGCCCTCGGCGAGCGGCACGCTCCCGCGCGTGGACGCCGCCGGGGCGGACACCGCGGAGCCGTCATGGACACCCGCGCCGGTCGTGCCGTCCGTGACCGCGCCGCCCGTGAGTGTGCCGGGCGTACCGCCGGCGGCCGGTGCGGTGCTGCCGTTCGCCCGGTGGGTCACCGGCGCGGCGGACGCACCGGTCCGCGCACCCGCCGGGCCCGCACCCGTCGGCCCCAGGGCGACCGGCCGCACCCTGCGGCGCCGGGCCGGCGCCTCGGAGGTGCCGTAGCCGACCAGCACGTTGCCCGATCCGCCGGTCTCCGCCGCCGGGGCGCCCGGGTCCGCCGCGGACCCCACGGCGACCGTCAGCAGCGGCGCTCCCACGGGCAGTTCCGCACCCTCCTCGCCGAAGCGGGCGGTGACCACTCCGCCGTACGGGCAGGGCACCTCGACCGTCGCCTTGGCCGTCTCGACCTCGACGACCGGCTGGTCGACGGCGACGACATCGCCGACTCCCACCAGCCAGCGCACGATCTCCGCCTCGGTGAGGCCTTCGCCGAGGTCGGGAAGCCTGAACTCCAGCACCTGTGCCATCAGCCCTCGGCCTCCCACTGCAAGCGGGCCACGGCGTCCAGGATGCGGTCGACGCCGGGCAGATGGTGCCGCTCCAGCATGGGCGGCGGGTAGGGGATGTCGAAGCCGGCCACGCGCAGCACCGGTGCCTCCAGGTGGTGGAAGCAGCGCTCGGTGACACGGGCCGCGATCTCGCCGCCCGGACCGCCGAACCCGGTCGACTCGTGGACCACGACCGCGCGTCCGGTGCGGCGTACGGCCGCGCAGACCGTCTCGTCGTCGAACGGCACCAGGGACCGCAGGTCGACGACCTCGAGGTCCCAGCCCTCCGCCCGGGCGGCCTCGGCGGCCTCCAGGCAGACCGTCACCGAGGGGCCGTAGGTGAGCAGGGTGGCGCTGCGGCCGGGACGCCGCACCACGGCGCGCCCGATCGGCTCCACTTCCGCCGGGTGCTCGGGGTCCCAGGTGTCCTTGGACCAGTACAGGCGCTTGGGCTCCAGGAAGACGACCGGGTCGTCGGAGGCGATGGACTCGCGCAGCAGCCCGTAGGCGTCGGCGACGGTGGCCGGGGTGACGACGTGCAGGCCGGGCGTGGCCATGTAGTACGCCTCGGAGGAGTCGCTGTGGTGCTCGACTCCGCCGATGCCGCCGCCGTAGGGGACGCGCACGGTGATCGGCAGGGGCATGCGGCCGCGCGTGCGGTTGCGCATCCGCGAGACATGGCTGATGAGCTGCTCGAACGCCGGGTAGGCGAAGGCGTCGAACTGCATCTCCACCACCGGCCTGAGGCCGTACATGGCCATGCCGACGGCGGTGCCGAGGATGCCCGCCTCGGCCAGCGGGGTGTCGGTGCAGCGGTCCTCGCCGAACTCCTTGGCGAGTCCGTCGGTGACCCGGAAGACACCGCCGAGGGTGCCGACGTCCTCCCCCATGACGTGCACGGTGGGGTCGGCGGCCATCGCGTCGCGCATCGCGCGTGTGAGGGCCTGCGCCATGGTGGCGGGCTTGGCGGCGACGGTCGTCATCGCTGGTCGCCTTCCTGGTCGTCGTCGCTGTCGTGCCGGTCGGCCTGCTCGGCCTCGAGCTCCGCACGCAGCAGGGCGCGCTGCTCGCGCAGTTGCGCGGTGCTCTCGGCGTAGACGTGGCCGAACAGGTCCATGGGGTCGGTCTCGGGGTCCTGGTTCATCCGCGCACGCAGGTCGGCGGCCATCGCCTCGGCGTCCTGCCGGGCGGCCTCGATGCCGGCCTCGTCCAGCAGCCCGCGCGCGGTGAGTTCGCGCTCCAGCAGCTGGACGGGGTCGTGGGCGCGCCATGCCTCGACCTCGGCGTCGCCGCGGTAGCGGGTGGCGTCGTCGGCGTTGGTGTGGGCGTCGATGCGGTAGGTGACCGCCTCGATCAGGGTGGGACCGCCGCCCTCGCGCGCTCGCGCGACCGCCTCGGTGAGCACCTGGTGCACCGCGGGCGCGTCGTTGCCGTCGACCAGCCGGCCCGGCATGCCGTAGCCGACGGCCTTGTGGGCCAGCGACGGCGCGGCGGTCTGCTTGCCGAGGGGGACGGAGATGGCGAAGCCGTTGTTCTGCACCAGGAAGACGACCGGTGCCCGCCAGACGGCGGCGAAGTTCAGCGCCTCGTGGAAGTCGCCCTCGCTGGTGCCGCCGTCGCCGACCATGGCGAGCGCGACCACGTCGTCCCCCTTGAGGCGGGCGGCGTGCGCGAGACCGACGGCGTGCGGCAGCTGGGTGGCGAGCGGGGTACTCAGCGGGGCCACCCGGTGGGTGCGGGGGTCGTAGCCGTTGTGCCAGTCGCCGCGCAGCAGGGAGAGCACCTCGACGGGGTCGACCCCGCGGGCGACGACGGCGAGCGTGTCGCGGTAGCTGGGAAAGAGCCAGTCGCGCTCTTCGAGGGCCAGGGCGGCGGCGACCTCGCAGGCCTCCTGGCCGGTGGTGGAAGGGTAGACGGCGAGGCGGCCCTGCTTGGTCAGGGCGGTGGCCTGGGCGTTGTACCGGCGGCCCCGGACCAGCTGGGCGTAGAGCCTCAGCAGCAGGGCCGGATCGGCCTCGGCGGCCGCCTTCGTGCCGAGGACCCGGTGGGGCTCGGCGTCGGGCAGCAGCGGGGCGGGGTCCATGCGGGGCTGCCAGGCGGGCGGCGGCGACGGCCGGTACGCGCCCTGCTGCTCCATGACCGTCATCACGGCACCTCCTCGTGGCGGTGGCTACGGGAGACGGGTCGGCTGTGACCCGCCTCACCTACCGATTGTTCGGTCGTCGGCACATTTTGGCTACAGGCCCCGCCAGGCTGTGGACAAACGGTTCTGCACAGCCTGGAATGAATGCAGGACGTCCACGGCGGCGAAGCGGGGGGACATGGCACCTGAACAAATGGCCCAGGGGCCTCAGGACGGGGCCGCATCGCCACCGCCGCGCCCGCTGGACGCCATCGACCAGGACATCCTGAAGATCCTCCAGGCCGACGGCCGTGCCTCCATACGGTCGGTCGCCGAACGGGTCCATGTCTCCCGCGCCAACGCCTACGCGCGGATCAACCGTCTCGTCGAGGACGGGGTGATCCGCGGGTTCAGCGCCCGCGTCGACCACGAACGGGCGGGGCACGGCACATCGGCGTACGTCACGCTGAAGATCGTCCAGAACACCTGGCGCACGGTCCGCGACCAGCTCAGGGAGCTGCCGGGCGCCTCCCACATCGCCCTGGTGGGCGGCGACTTCGACGTCCTGCTGCTGGTGCACACGCCCGACAACCGCGCGCTGCGCGAGCTGGTGCTCACCCGGCTCCAGGCGATCCCGGAGGTGCTCAGCACCCGCACGCTGCTGGTCTTCGAGGAGGAGGACCTGGAACCGGAGACCTGAGCCCCGGCCCTGCGCCGGCCCCGCGCCGCGGCCCTGGCCATGAAGGCCCCGCGCCACGGCCCTCTCCGTCAAGGCCCTGCGTCGCGGCCCTCGCCGTGAAGACCCCGCGCCACGGCCATCACCATCACGGCGCCGTTCCGCGGTCCTCGGCAAGAAGGCCGCGGCCCCGGTCTCACCCCTGGCGCAGGCCGGTGAAGACCAGCCGGACCACGGCGTCGGCCACCTCGCGTCCGCTGGCGCCGCGTGCCTCGGGCCGGTACCACTCCACGACGGAGTTGATCATCCCGAAGACCAGCCGGGTCGCCAGCCGCACCTCCACGTCCGTGCGTACGTCCCCGTCGTCGGCGGCCGCCCTCAGTAGCCCGGCGACACGGTGGTCGAAGTCGCGGCGCCGCTCCAGCGCCCACCGCTCGGTCTCGGTGTTGCCGCGCACCCGCAGCAGCAGGGTGACGTACGGCAGCTCGGATATGAGCACCTCGACCATGCGCCGTACGACGTGCTCCAGCCGGTCCACGGGCCGGCCCGCGCGCGCGTGCTCCTCCTCCAGGATCGCGAACAGGCCGTCCAGCGCCCGGCTCACGGCCCGCCGCAGCAGCTCTTCCTTGCCGCTGACGTGGTGGTAGATGGACGACTTGGAGATGCCCGCGGCCCTGGACAGGTGCTCCATGGACGTGCCGTCGTAGCCGCGCTCGTTGAAGACCTGGACGGCGACCGAGAGCAGGGTCTCGGGGGTGTACGTGTCGCGCCGTGCGGTGGTCATGAGGCGCCCTCCCGCGTGTCGAGTGTGTGGGCGTGCCGGTAGAGCGCGAGGGACGGCCGGAACCGGGGGGAGGCGTGGCGCGCGTTCAGGTCCTCCAGCAGGTCGCACGCCCATGTGCGGCCGAGCCTCCGGTTCCACTCGAAGGGCCCGAGCGGGTAGTTGACGCCCAGACGCATCGCGGTGTCGATGTCCTCCTCGGTGGCCACGCCCTTGGCGACGGCGTCGTAGGCGAGGTCGACGATGCGGGCCACCGTCCGGGCCACGATCAGGCCCGGGACGTCACCGACGACGCTGACGTCCATACCGAGGGCCTGGAAGAGACCGACCGCCTCGGCGAGGGTCTGCGCCGAGGTCTCCTGGGAGGCGGACAGGGCCATCCGGGTGGCCTTGCGGTAGTCGGGAGAGAGGTCGAAGTACACGACGCCGCCGAACTCGACGGCCGTCTGCCCGTCGGCGAGGCACAGGGTGTCGCCGCTCGGCAGCTCGATGAAGGAGCCGTGCTCCTGCTCCTCCTCGCGGACCTCGATGCCCGCCTCGCGCATCATCGCGACCAGTTCCGCGGCGGGACCGAGGGTGCCGGCGACGGTGACGTGGGCGGGCGGCCGTTCCTTCTGGGTGGTGTGCGGCTCGGGCCGCTCGGCCCCTTCGGCGTGGTCGTACCAGCCGTGCCCCGACTTGCGGCCCAGCCGGCCCGCCTCGACCAGCCGGCGCTGGGCCAGAGAGGGCGTGAAGCGGGCGTCCTGGAAGAAGGACTCCCACACCGAGCGGGTCACGGACTCGTTGACGTCCTGCCCGATGAGGTCGGTCAGTTCGAAGGCGCCCATCCGGAAGCCGCCGCACTCGCGCAGCACCGCGTCGATGGTGGCCGGATCGGCGCCCTGGTCCTCGTACACCGCGAAGGCCTCGGCGTAGAAGGGCCGGGCGATGCGGTTGACGATGAAACCCGGGGTGTCCGCCGAGGCCACGGGGGTCTTCCCCCAGGCACGCGCGGTCTCGTACGCGCGCGTGGCCGACGTGACGTCGGTGGCGAACCCGGAGACCACCTCGACCAGCGGCAGCAGCGGAGCCGGGTTGAAGAAGTGCAGGCCCACGAAGCGGCCGGGGTTCGCGAGGGCGCCGCCGATGGCCGTCACCGACAGGGACGAGGTGTTGGTGGCGAGCAGGCAGTCCTCGGAGACGGCCTCCTCCAGTTCCCGGAAGAGCCGCTGCTTGACGTCGAGCCGTTCCAGCACGGCCTCGACGACCAGTGCGCAGTCCGCCAGCTCCGCGACGGAGTCGACAGGTGTGAGCCCGGCGCACGCCGCGTCCCGGTCCGCCGCGGCGAGCCGGCCCTTCGCCACCAGGCGGTCCAGCCGCGCGCCGATCGCGTCCGCGGCCTCCTGGGCCCGGCCCGGCACGGCGTCGTACAGCCGCACGGGATGGCCCGCGACCAGCGCGACCTGGGCGATGCCCTGGCCCATGGTCCCGGTGCCGACGACGGCAACGGGGCTGCTGAGGTCGATTGCTGTCATGTGCGCGATCCTCCCGCACGACGTTGTCCACAGATGCGGCGGACCCCCTTGTCCCGACCGATCGTTCGGTTACTCTAGCTCTGACCGCTCGATCCCGCTGTGCTTTCTCCGTTCCGCCCAGGTCATGAACTCGAAGACGAGTTCTGCAGACGAGGAGTTGGTCCCGCATGACCGCCCAGCCGACCCCCCACGAACTGATCGCGAAGCACCGGCCCACGCTCGACCAGGCCCTGGAAGCGATCCGCACGCGCGCCTACTGGTCCCCCCATCCCGAGCACCCCAAGGCGTACGGCGAGCACGGCAGCCTGGACGCGGCCGCGGGCAAGGCCGCCTTCGACGCCGTCCTCGGCACCCGTCTCGACCTCGGCCAGCCCGGCACGGACGACTGGGTGGGCGGCGAGGTCTCGCCGTACGGCGTCGAGCTGGGCGTGACCTACCCGCACGCGGACATCGACGTGCTGCTGCCCGCGATGCGGGCCGGACAGCGCGCCTGGCGGGACGCGGGAGCGGAGCTGCGCGCCGCGGTCTGCCTGGAGATCCTCAAGCGGATCAGCGACCGGACGCACGAGTTCGCGCACGCGGTCATGCACACCAGCGGCCAGGCCTTCATGATGGCGTTCCAGGCCGGCGGCCCGCACGCCCAGGACCGCGGCCTGGAGGCGGTGGCCTACGCCTACGCGGAGCAGGTCCGCACGCCCGCGACGGCGGAGTGGTCCAAGCCCCAGGGCAAGCGCGACCCGCTCGCGCTGACCAAGACGTTCACGCCGGTACCGCGCGGCATCGGCCTGGTCATCGGCTGCAACACCTTCCCGACCTGGAACGGCTACCCGGGCCTGTTCGCCTCCCTGGCCACCGGCAACGCGGTCCTGGTCAAGCCCCATCCGCGCGCGGTGCTGCCGCTCGCGCTGACCGTCCAGGTCGCGCGGGACGTGCTCGCCGAGGCCGGTTTCGACCCGAACCTGGTCGCGCTGGCCGCCGAGCGGCCCGGTGAGGGCGTCGCGAAGACGCTCGCCACGCGCCCCGAGATCCGGATCGTCGACTACACCGGCTCCACGGCCTTCGGCGACTGGCTGGAGGCCAACGCGCGCCAGGCGCAGGTGTACACCGAGAAGGCCGGCGTCAACACGGTCGTCGTGGAGTCCACCGACGACTACAAGGGGATGCTGTCCAACCTGGCGTTCTCGCTGTCCCTGTACAGCGGCCAGATGTGCACCACCCCGCAGAACCTGCTGATCCCGCGCGAGGGCGTCCGCACCGACGAGGGCCACAAGACCTTCGACGAGGTCACCGCGGACCTCGCCCGCGCGGTGGACGGCCTGCTCGGCGACGACGCGCGCGCGAACGCCCTGCTGGGCGCGATCGTGAACCCGGACGTCAAGGCCCGGTTGGAGGCCGCGTCCGGGCTCGGCGAGGTCGCGCTCGCCTCCCGCGAGATCACCAACCCGGAGTTCCCGGACGCGGTCGTGCGCAGCCCCGTCATGGTCAAGCTGGACGGCGCCAAGCCGGACGCCGAGGCCGCCTTCATGAACGAGTGCTTCGGCCCGGTCTCCTTCGCCGTCGCGGTGGGCTCGGTGTCCGACGCGGTGGAGCTGCTGCGCCGCACGATCGGTGAGAAGGGCGCGATGACGGTCGGGGCGTACACCACCGACCCGGAGGTCGCGCGGGCCGTCGAGGAGGTGTGCCTGGAGGAGGCCGCCCAGCTGTCGCTGAACCTGACCGGCGGGGTCTATGTGAACCAGACCGCGGCCTTCTCCGACTTCCACGGCTCGGGCGGCAACCCGGCGGCGAACGCGGCGCTCACCGACGGCGCCTTCGTGGCCGGCCGCTTCCGCGTCATCGAGGTCCGCCGGGAGGCCTAGGCCGACGCCCGGGAACGGCTCAGGAGGGTGCGCCCCCGGTGGCACTCCAGTGGTACAGCGTCATGGCCACGCTGGTGGCCAGGTTGTAGCTGGAGACCTGGGGGCGCATGGGCAGCGCCAGCAGCCGGCCGGTCCGCGCGCGCAGCTCCGCCGACAGGCCGCTGCGCTCCGAACCGAACGCCAGCACGGCGTCGTCGGGCAGCGTCACGCCCCGGATGTCGTCGCCCTCGGGATCGAGGGCGAACAGCGGGCCTTCGGGCAGCTCGTCGACGCCGAGCCGCTCCACGGTGGTCGCGAAGTGCAGCCCCGCGCCGCCTCGCACCACGGTGGGGTGCCAGGGGTCGAGCGTGCCCGTGGTGACCACCCCGGTGACGCCGAAACCGGCGGCGAGCCGGATCACGGCCCCCGCGTTGCCGAGGTGGCGCGGATCGTCGAGGACCACGACGGGTGCGGTACGCGGCGTGCGGGCCAGCGCCCGCAGCCCGTCCTCGCGTGACGGCCGTACGGCGAGCGCCGCGACCCCGGTCGGATGAGGGCGCGGCACCAGGGAGGCGTACGTCTGCGCGGACACCTCGGTCAGCAGCGCGTCCAGGGTGTCCCGGACGTCCCCGGCCAGTTCGCCGGCGAGGGCGAGCGTGGCGCGCCGGTCGGTGGTGACGGCCACCGGCACCTCTGCCCCGAAGCGCAGCGCGTGCTTGAGGGCGTGGAAGCCGTCGAGCAGCACGGCGTCACCGGCGCATGCGCGCCAGCGGATCAGGGGGTCGGTCATGCCGTGAACCCTACGCGTTCCGCCTCGCTCTCCTCCGGGGCGCGGGGGGAGGGCAGCGTACGGTCCCCGGTCCGCGCGCGAAGCCGGCCGCCCGCGCGGGTCACCCAGCCGCCGAGCAGCAGCAGGAAGGCCGTCGGCAGGAAGACCGCGTCCGCGGTGATCATCGCCAGCGAGAAGAAGGGCAGTCCGAGGACGACCGCGATGACGGCGTGCTCGGCCATCATCACCACCAGCAGAACGTTCTTGACCCGCCGGTTGAACAGCGTGAACGGGAACGCGACCTGCACCATGACCGTGCCGTAGGCCACGATCATCATGATCGTGCCGCTGGAGGACATCAGGTCCGCGAGGGCGGGCCAGGGCGAGAAGTAGTCCAGGTGGAGCGGGTAGTAGACGGCGGTGCCGTCCTGCCAGCGCGATCCCTGGATCTTGTACCAGCCGGCGGTCGCGTAGATCAGGCACGCCTCCACCATGATCACGACGAGAGCACCGTTGTGCACGATGTCGGCGATCATCTCCAGCAGGATCCGCGGCTGCGGGGACTTCGCGCGGCGTCCGACGGCCCAGCGCAGGCCGAGTCCCGCCCACACCGTCCACAGCAGCACCGGTACCGGCCAGTCCCCCTGGGACCGGCCGGTCAGCGTCACCACGAGGAACGCCAGGCCCAGCACCGCCCACAGCAGCGGACCCGTCCGGTCGGCGGGAACACGCTCCCCTCGCGCGCGTGCCGCCTCCTCACGGGCCGCGCGCCGCGCGTCCAGCGACCACACCCGACCGCAGCGCGTGAACACCAGGTAGATCGACATCAGGTGCAGGACGTTGTCACCGCCGTCCCCCATGAAGACGCTGCGGTTCTGCAGCGACAGCACGCCGACCATGAACAGCGCCGAGGCGGTACGGGTGCGCCAGCCGACCAGCAGGGCCGCGGCCGCGAGGACCGCCAGCGCGTAGACGGTCTCGAACCAGAACTGACCGTCGAACCACATGAGCGCCGTGAACGCGTGGTTGTCGGAGATCAGCTGCTGGGCGAGAGGCCTGCTCCAGGGGCCGTCGGGGCCGTACATCTCCTGGCGGTGGGGGAACTCGCGGAGCAGGAACAGCAGCCAGGTCCCGGCGAAGCCGATGCGGATCGCGGCGCTCTGGTACGGGCCGAGGGCCGATCCGGTGACGCGGGCGACACCGCGCGACAGAGACAGGGAGAACCGGTTCACCGGACACCTCCCGCGGCCTCGTCGTCGGGCACCGACCACCAGGGCAGCACACGGAGGACGGGCTTGCCGGAGACCTTCTCACCGCTCCAGACGGGCGGCTGCACATTGGTGGTGCTGGAACGGACCTGGACGCTCTGGATGACGTTCCCCCTGCCGATCGTGTCGTCGCGGTACAGGCGCATCACGACGATCCGGCGCACGTACTGCTCGGACAGCGCGCCGCGCATGCCCAGGGGCCGGTTGTCGGTGCCGTGCGTACCGACGAGGAAGTCCCAGGCGCGGCGCACCTCGTTCTGCTGGGTGTGACTGGGCGCGATGTTGCCGTCTATCGCGGCGCCGTCCTGTGCGGAGAGGTCGTACCAGCCGGTGTCCCGCAGACCGCCGTCCCGCGTGCGCACCTTGGCGCGCGCCTGGACGGCGATGTTCTGCTGGAGCGGGTTGGGGGCGAACAGCTTCCAGTTCTGCTCGAACTCGGGGTAGACCCAGTCCTGGACGGCCTGGCCGTGCTTCTTCGTCACGGTGTTCGTCGGCGCGAGGCTCAGGAACACCATGCACAGGTGCACGCCCGCGGTGACCGCGACGACCGCGAGCGCCACCGCGGCGGCGACCCGGTAGGGCAGGGAGAGCGCGGCGAGTCCGGTGCCGCTGCTGTTGCCGCCGCTCCTTGAGGTGCCGGTGTCAGCGTCGGTACCGGTGTCGGCGTCGGTGCCGGTGTCGGCGTCGGTGCCGGTTCCGGCCGGCTCCGGGCCGTCCCCGGGCGGCGCTATGCCGCCGGGTGGTCCGCCGGAGTGCCCTGGCCCCTCAGCGGAATGCCCTGGCCCCTCCGTCGCCCCGGACGACCCGGTCGCCCCGGACGATCCAGAGGCCCCGGAGACCCCGGACGCCCGGCCGTCCCCGGCCGGCCCGGTGACCTCCGCCGGCCCGGTCGCCTCCGCCCGCTCGGCCGTTCCGGTCGGCACCGCCGGGCCGTCCGGCCCGCGCGAGGCCCGCGCGCCCTCTTCGTACGCGTCCATTCCGGCCCGTCCCCCGTTTCCGCTCTGTCCTCCGGCCGCCCGGCACAGGCGCCCCATGGCCCACGAACGCCTCTTGGACGGCGCCCGGACGGAACGGTACTCAGCTGAGCCCGCCGGGCGCAGCCCCGGGTACGGCCCCGACGGCCCCCGGAGCCGGTGTCCTCGCCGCGGCGCGCGGTTCTCACGCCCCCGGCACGGTGGGTCGTCCACAGGCGCTCAGCGGTGTCCGGCGCGTCGCCGTCGGGGTTGTCCACAGCGGTTGACACCCGGTGGCGGCCCGGCACACCATTGATGCGCACGGACCGAACGATCGGTCGGGACCAGTCCCACGCAGAGCCCGAGGTCAGGGGGACCGCATGGCCACAGCAGCCGCGCCCGGCACCGCCCGCACACCGGTGGACGAGGCGCCGGGCACCGCCGGCGACACGGCCGCCCACCAGCACGCCTTCGACACGGCCGTCGCCGCCGACGAGCGCATCGAGCCACGCGACTGGATGCCCGACGCCTATCGCGCGTCCCTCGTCCGGCAGATCGCGCAGCACGCGCACTCGGAGATCATCGGCATGCAGCCGGAGGCCAACTGGATCACCCGGGCGCCCAGCCTGCGCCGCAAGGCGATCCTGATGGCCAAGGTCCAGGACGAGGCCGGCCACGGCCTGTACCTGTACAGC
Source organism: Streptomyces sp. NPDC090108 (assembly GCF_044747185.1). Taxonomy (NCBI): domain Bacteria; kingdom Bacillati; phylum Actinomycetota; class Actinomycetes; order Kitasatosporales; family Streptomycetaceae; genus Streptomyces; species Streptomyces sp. NPDC090108. Next base: position 288,200 of record NZ_JBIVDQ010000009.1, on the reverse strand, counting down.
GCCGCCGAGACCCTCGGCACCGGCCGCGACGAGCTGCTCGACAAGCTGCACAGCGGCCGCCAGAAGTACTCCTCGATCTTCAACTACCCCACGCTGACCTGGGCCGACGTCGGCGCGATCGGCTGGCTGGTGGACGGCGCCGCGATCACCAACCAGGTCCCGCTGTGCCGCTGCTCCTACGGCCCGTACGCGCGCGCCATGGTGCGGATCTGCAAGGAGGAATCCTTCCACCAGCGCCAGGGCTACGAGTTGCTGCTCGCCCTCAGCAACGGCACCCCTGAGCAGCACGCGATGGCTCAGGACGCCGTGGACCGCTGGTGGTGGCCCTCGCTGATGATGTTCGGCCCGCCGGACGACGCGTCGCAGCACTCCGCTCAGTCGATGGAATGGAAGATCAAGCGCCACTCCAACGACGAACTGCGCCAGCGCTTCGTCGACATCGCCGTCCCCCAGGCCGAGTCCCTGGGCCTCACCCTCCCCGACCCGGACCTGCGGTGGAACGAGGAGCGCGAGCACTACGACTTCGGGGCGATCGACTGGACGGAGTTCTGGGAGGTCCTCAAGGGCAACGGCCCGTGCAACGAACAGCGGATCACCCAGCGCCGGCGCGCGCACGACGAGGGCGCCTGGGTCAGGGAGGCCGCCGCGGCCTACGCGGCGAAGCACACCGGGACCGCCGGTGCGACCGGAGAGAGGCGAGCATGACGAACACCGACTGGCCCCTGTGGGAGGTCTTCGTGCGCTCGCGCCGCGGCCTGTCCCACACCCACGCCGGCAGCCTGCACGCCCCCGACGCGGAGCTGGCCCTGCGCAACGCCCGTGACCTGTACACCCGGCGCGGCGAGGGCGTCTCGATCTGGGTCGTCCCGGCCGCCGCCGTCACCGCCTCCTCGCCCGACGAGAAGGACCCCTTCTTCGAGCCGGCCGGCGACAAGCCCTACCGGCACCCGACCTTCTACGACATCCCGGAAGGGGTGAAGCACCTGTGACCGCGACCGTCCCCGCGACCGCCGCGCTCGCTCTCGGCGACGACGCCCTGGTGCTCTCCCACCGCCTGGGCGAGTGGGCCGGGCACGCCCCCGTGCTGGAGGAGGAGGTCGCACTCGCCAACATCGCCCTCGACCTGCTCGGCCAGGCCCGCGTCCTGCTGTCCATGGCCGGCGACGAGGACGAACTGGCCTACCTCCGCGAGGAACGCGCCTTCCGCAACCTCCAGCTGGTCGAGCAGCCGAACGGCGACTTCGCCCACACCATCGCCCGCCAGCTGTACTTCTCCACCTTCCAGCACCTGATGTACGACGGACTCGCCGCCGGGTCGGGCCCGTTCGCCCCGCTGGCCGCGAAGGCCGTCAAGGAGGTCGCCTACCACCGCGACCACGCCGAGCAGTGGACCCTCCGGCTCGGCGACGGCACCGCCGAGAGCGGACGGCGGATGCAGCGGGCCTGCGACGCGCTGTGGCGGTTCACCGGCGAGATGTTCCAGCCCGTGGAGGGCCTGGACGTCGACCTCCAGGACATCGGGAGCCGTTGGACGGAGTCCGTGACGGACGTGCTCGGCCGGGCCGGCCTGACCGTGCCCGAGGGTCCGCGCACCGGTGCCTGGACCGCGGGGGCCGGCCGCCAGGGCGTGCACACCGAGCCCTTCGGCCGGATGATCGCCGAGATGCAGCACCTGCACCGCAGCCACCCGGGGGCGTCATGGTGACGGCCACCGCCCTGGAGGCCGAACTGCTGGAGCTGGCCGGTTCGGTGCCCGACCCCGAGCTGCCCGTGCTCACCCTCCAGGAGCTCGGCGTCCTGCGCGCGGTCCGCGTCGGTGACACCGGCGCGGTCGAGGTCGACCTGACCCCGACCTACACCGGCTGCCCGGCCGTGGAGGCGATGAGCCTGGACATCGAGCGGGCGCTGCACGCCCGCGGCATACGCGACGTCACCGTCCGCACGGTGCTCGCACCCGCCTGGTCGACCGACGACATCACCCCCGAAGGCCGCCGCAAGCTCGCGGAGTTCGGCATCGCCCCGCCGCGTGAGCGGCACGGCACCGGGCCGGTCACGCTCTCCCTGGGCCCGACCCGCACGGGCCCCGCGCGTACCGGCACCGCGCTTACTGGCACCGCGCACGCCGGCGCCGGAACAGCCGCGGAGGCGGAGGCGGACCCCGTCCGCTGCCCGCACTGCGGTTCCGCGGACACCGAGCTGCTGAGCAGGTTCTCCTCCACCGCCTGCAAGGCCCTGCGCCGCTGCCTCGCCTGCCGTGAACCTTTCGACCACTTCAAGGAGTTGTGATGGCGCGCTTCCACCCGCTCCCGGTGGCCGCGGTCGAGCGGCTCACCGACGACTCCGTCGCCCTCACCCTCGCCGTCCCGCCCGGGCTGCGCGAGGAGTACCGGCACGCGCCCGGCCAGCACCTCACCCTGCGGCGGCGCGACGTGGACGGCACCGAGATACGGCGCACCTACTCGATCTGCTCCCCGGCCCCCGACCCGGCGGGCGAGGGCCCCGGCACGCTGCGGGTGGGCGTGCGGCTCGTCGACGGCGGCGCCTTCTCGACGTACGCGCTGAAGGAGATCGGTGTCGGCGACGAGCTGGAGGTGATGACCCCGGCCGGCCGCTTCACCCTGGAGCCCGCGCCGGGGCGGTACGCGGCGGTCGTCGGCGGCAGCGGCATCACCCCGGTGCTGTCGATCGTCGCGACGCTGCTGGCGCGGGAGCCGGAGGCCCGGTTCTGCCTGATCCGCGCCGACCGCACGGCGGCCTCGACGATGTTCCTGGAGGAGGTCGCGGATCTGAAGGACCGGTATCCGCAGCGCCTGCAGCTGGTGACCGTGCTCTCCCGGGAGGAACAGCAGGCGGGCCTGCCGTCCGGGCGGCTGGACCGGGAGCGGCTCGCGGGACTGCTGCCCGCGCTGCTTCCGGTGGACCAGGTGGCCGGGTGGTTCCTGTGCGGTCCGTACGGACTGGTGGAGGGCGCGGAGAAGGCACTGCGCGGGCTGGGTGTGGACCGTACCCGGATCCACCAGGAGATCTTCCACGTGGACGGTGGCCAGGCGCCGGCGGCCACCGGGCAGGCTCCCGCGCACAGCACGGTCACCGCCCGGCTCGACGGGCGCGGCGGGACCTGGCCGGTCCAGGACGGCGAGTCGCTGCTCGACACGGTCCTGCGCAACCGGCCCGACGCCCCCTACGCCTGCAAGGGCGGAGTCTGCGGCACCTGCCGGGCCTTCCTCGTCTCCGGCGAGGTCCGCATGGACCGCAACTTCGCGCTGGAGACGGAGGAAACGGAGGCCGGGTACGTGCTGGCGTGCCAGTCGCACCCGGTGACGGAGGCGGTGGAGCTGGACTTCGACCGCTGAGGCCCCGCCCGCCGGGACACCGGCCCCGGCGCGCGGGGAAGCCGCGGCTGCCGCGCACCGGCAGCCGCCTGGGCCGGAGGCCGCCCGCCGTCGGCAGACAGCCCGACGGCTCGCGGCGCCCCGCGACGTCCCTCGGCGCCCGCAGCGCCCCCGGTGTCCGCTAGCTGACGAAGCCGGGCTGCCCGTCGTCCGTGACCACGGGGCGGCCGGCGGTCTGCCAGGCCTGCATGCCGCCGTCGACGTTCACGGCGTCCACGCCCTGCTGGGCCAGGTACATCGTGACCTGGGCCGAGCGGCCGCCGGAACGGCAGATGACGTTGACCGGGCCGTCCTGCGGGGCGGCCTCGAGCAGCTCGCCGTACCGGGCGACGAACTCGCTCATCGGGATGTGCAGCGCGCCCTCGGCATGACCTGCCTGCCACTCGTCGTCCTCACGGACGTCCAGCAGGAAGTCGTCGTCCTTGAGGCCCGTGACCTCGACCGTGGGGACACCAGATCCGAAATTCATGTCTCCGACGCTACCCGACGCGGGCCGCGCTCACCCGAGCCCGTGCAGGCCGGCCAGATCGGTCTCGCGCTGGTGGATGTCGAGGAGCAGCTGCCCGGCGATCTGGTCCAGCAGGCTGTCGGGGTCGTCCGGGGCGAGCCGCAGCATCCCGGCGATCGCGCCGTTCTCCAGCTCGCGGGCGACCATCGTGAGCAGCTCCTTGCGCTCGGACAGCCACTCCAGGCGGGCGTACAGCTCCTCGCTGGGGCTCGGGGGCCGCTCGGGCAGCACCGGGCCCGCCGCCCACTCCGCGGCCAGCTCCTTCAGCAGGGCCACATCGCCGCGCGCGTAGGCGGAGTTGACCCGGGTGATGAACTCCTCGCGCCGCAGCCGTTCCTTCTCCTCCTGGGCGAGGTCGGGGTGGGCGCTGCGGGCCAGCTCGCGGTAGAGCTTGCGGGCCTCCTCACCGGGGCGGACCCGCTGGGGCGGCCGTACGGCCTGCTCGGTGAGCATCGCGGCGGCCTCCGGGAACAGGCCGTGGCCGTCCATCCAGCCGTGCAGCAGTTCCTCGACGCCGGGTATCGGCTGGACGCGGGCGCGGGCCTCCTCGGCCCGCCGGATGTCCTCGGGATCACCGCTGCGGGCGGCTCTCGCCTCGGCGATCTCGGCGTCCAGTTCCTCGATGCGGGAGTAGAGCGGGCCGAGTTTCTGATCGTGCAGCCGGGAGAAGTTCTCGACCTCGACTCGGAAGGTCTCGACAGCGATCTCGAACTCGATCAACGCCTGCTCGGCGGCACGTACGGCCTGTTCCAGCCGTTCCTCGGGCCGTGGTGCCTGGGACTGCTCAGCTTCCGGGGTCGTCACCCGACCAGCCTAGGCCACGGCCGGAACCCGACGGCCGTTCCGGACGCACTCGACAACCTTGATCCACATCGACGGAACTGCCCGAACACCCCGCACCTGGCATAACGGTGCCGCGCCGCGCCCGCGCCCGCCGGTCCGACCCTCGACCCGCCGCTGCCCCACCACGCCCACACTCGCCCGGCCGACCCCCGACCCACCGGTGCCCCACCACACCCACGCCCACCCCGGCAGCCCCCGACCCGCCGATGCAGCAGCGCGCTCGCACGGGGCCGCCCGGCGGCACCGGCCCGCCGGGGCCGCCGCCTCACACGCCCGGCTCGGCCGCGATCCGTCCGGAGCGGACGGCGGCGACGAGCTGTGCGTGGTCGGCCTCGGTGCGGTCGGCGTAGGCGACGGCGAAGGCGGCCGTCGCCGCGTCCAGTTCCTCGTTCTTGCCGCAGTAGCCGGCGATCAGGCCGGGGTCGGCACTGTGGGCGTGGGCACGGGCGAGCAGGGCGCCGGTCATCCGGCCGTAGTCGTCGATCTGGTCGGCGGCGAGGGCGGCCGGGTCGACGCTGCCCTTGCGGTTGCGGAACTGCCGTACCTGGAAGGGCCGTCCGTCGACCGTCGTCCAGCCCAGCAGATTGTCGCTGACGACCTGCATCTGCTTCTGTCCAAGGACCACGCGGCGCCCCTCGTGCTCCACCGCCACCGGCGCGAACCCGGCCGTGGCCAGGTGCGGGACCAGCGCGGAGGGGCGGGCCTCCTTCACCTGGAGCACCAGGGGCTCACCGCGGTGGTCGAGCAGGAGCACCACGTAGGACCGGGTGCCGACGCTGCCGGTGCCGACCACCCGGAAGGCGACGTCGTGCACGGCGTGCCGGGCCAGCAGCGGCAGTCGGTCGGCGGAGAGCGTCGTCAGGTAGGGGCCGAGGGAGTCGGCGACGGAGGCGGCCTCGGCGTCCGGGACGCGGCGCAGCACCGGGGGCGCGTCGACGAAGCGGCGCCCGCCGTCCGCCGTCCGCTCGGTGGACTTCGCGGCGAACCGGCCGCTGGTGTTGGCCCGTGCCTTCTCCGCGACCCGTTCCAGGGTGCCGAGCAGGTCGTGGGCGTCGGCGTGGGAGACCAGTTCCTCGTCGGCGATGGCGTTCCAGGCGTCCAGCACGGGGAGCCTGGCGAGCAGCCGCATGGTGCGCCGGTAGGCGCCGGCCGCGTCCGCGGCGGCGGCGCGGCAGGTCTCCTCATCGGCACCGGCCTCCCGGCCCGCCAGCACCAGTGAGGCGGCGAGCCGCTTGAGGTCCCACTCCCAGGGCCCGTGCACGGTCTCGTCGAAGTCGTTGAGGTCGATGACCAGACCGCCGCGGGCGTCGCCGTAGAGGCCGAAGTTGCCGGCGTGGGCGTCGCCGCATATCCGGGCGCCGATGCCGGTCGTGGGGGTGCGGGCCAGGTCGTACGCCATGAGGCCCGCCGAACCGCGCAGGAAGGCGAACGGGGTGGCCGCCATCCTGCCCACCCGGATCGGGGTCAGCGCGGCGACGCGGCCGGCGTTGGACTCCTCCACCGCCGCGACCGGGTCGGGGCGGGCGTCGTCCAGGTCGAGCAGGCGGTGGGACGCGCGCGGCACGGCGGTCCTGAGCGCCTTGCCCTCCCGCTTGGGCGAGCCGTGCCGGGGCCACCGGGCGAAGCCGCGTACACGGAATTCCCCGCGCCCCGCCCCGATCTCCGTCTCCGCGACTCCCGTACCGGCACCGGCCACCACAACCGCCTTTCCCGCGCCCGCGGACGCACGCACACGAACCCGTGCCGAACCGTAGCGCCGCTGGCAGGATCACGTCATGCCTGGTGGGCCCCGGCGGATCACGGGGCGGGACGCGCCCCGACCTGATCAAAGGCCTTGTCATTCAGGCAAGTTGGAAAGCCGGATCGGCCGCGATCCGGACGGGAGGACGCCGGACGCCCTCGCACCACCAGCCAACTCGGGCCAAAACCACAGAAGTTGATCATCTCCACGAGGCACACGCTCTGAGACCTTCCTCACAGGATCCGGGCGCGGGAACGACAGGAACCAGAGGTACGGAGCGAGGCGCCGAGCGAGGTCCGGAGGAACCGGAGAGGAGCGGGGCGCGGAAAAGAACCGGGAAGGCCCGGGAGACGAGCGTCACGCACGCAGACAAAAACAAGGGCGGCACCGCCTCAGCGATGCCGCCCTTTGTTGTGCGCGAGGGGGGAGTTGAACCCCCACGCCCTTGCGGGCACTGGAACCTGAATCCAGCGCGTCTGCCTATTCCGCCACCCGCGCATTGGGTGTGTCTTCCGGTTTTTCCCTTTCGGGCTGGCCCCTTCCGACATGCAGAACATTAGCACGTCGGACGGGGTGGATTCACATCCCTTCCCTCCGCACGGCAGCACCCGCCACCGCACCGCTCCTCACCCGTTCGCCACGCCCCGGCCCGGCCCCGTCCGCCACGGCCGGGCGCGGCCGTCCACCCCGGTCAGCCCGCACGGCCGCACCCCCGGCAGCATCCCCGTCCCCGCCCTCGCCCCTCTCCCGTTGCCCTTCGCCCTCCCTCGCCCTCCGCCGCCCTCCGCCGCCCTTCTCCCGCCCGATCCCCCTCGGCCACCGTCCGCTCCCCACGGCAGCCCCGCCCCTCGCCGCACTCGCCGCACCCCCGGCACTCCCGTCCCGCCGCATCCCACGACGTGTCCGTCCTGCACCTCACGACGTGCCCGTCCCGCACCCCGCGACGTGTCCGTCGCCACATCTCGAGGAAAGCTGGTTCACGTATCAACCTCGTACCGGTCCAGGTCATCTCCCCATGAGGAGGTCCGGGCGCACCCCCGGGTGCGCGACACTGGGCTCGAACCGGTTCTACGATCCCTGGCAGAGTTCAAAGGGGAGCCACTCGGGGAACCGGCTGATTGCCGGGCGCGTAGATACGATCAGTAGGCACGGCAGAACGGCCACGACGGAGGAGGTGCCCCATGGGAGTCCTGAAGAAGTTCGAGCAACGTCTCGAAGGTCTGGTCAACGGCACCTTCGCCAAGGTGTTCAAGTCCGAGGTCCAGCCCGTGGAGATCGCCGGCGCGCTGCAGCGCGAGTGCGACAACAACGCCACGATCTGGAACCGCGACCGCACGGTCGTACCCAACGACTTCATCGTGGAGCTGAGCGCGCCGGACTTCGAGCGCCTCAGCCCCTACTCCGGACAGCTCGGCGACGAGCTGGCCGGCATGGTGCGCGACTACGCCAAGCAGCAGCGCTACAGCTTCATGGGCCCGATCAAGGTCAATCTGGAGAAGGCCGAGGACCTGGACACCGGTCTGTACCGGGTGCGCAGCCGCACCCTGGCCGGCTCCAGCAGCCAGCAGGCCTCTCCGGAACCGTCCGGCAGGCCCGGACCCGCGGGAGGCGGCGCCCAGGGCGGATACGGCTATCCGCCCACCGGAGCGCCCCCCATGCCGTCCTCGCCGCCCCCCGGCGGCTACGGCTACCCGCAGCCCGCAGCCCAGCAGAGCGCGGCCGCCCCGACGGGCGGCGGACGCACCCGCTACTGGGTCGAGATCAACGGCGCCCGCCACCAGATCTCCCGCCCGACCCTGGTGCTGGGCCGCAGCACCGAGGCCGACGTGCGGATCGACGACCCCGGCGTCTCGCGCCGGCACTGTGAGATCCGGACCGGAACGCCCTCGACGATCCAGGATCTCGGCTCCACCAACGGCATCGTGGTGGACGGGCAGCACACCACCCGCGCTACGCTCCGCGACGGCTCGCGGATCGTCGTGGGCAGCACCACCATCATTTACCGGCAAGCCGAAGGGTGAAGCGGGGGCAATGTCAGAGCTGACCCTCACGGTCATGCGGCTGGGTTTCCTGGCCGTACTGTGGCTGTTCGTGATCGTGGCCGTGCAGGTCATCCGCAGCGATCTGTTCGGCACGCGTGTCACTCAGCGCGGGTCGCAGCGCGGAGCGCGCCGGGAAGCGGCACGGCCGCAGCCGGCCGCCCGGCAGCAGCAGGCCGCGCCTCCGCAGCAGCGCGGCCAGCAGCGCGCGCAGCAGGGCGGCGGCCGCCGCGGCCGCAACGCCCCCACCAAGCTGGTCGTCAGCGAGGGGATCCTGACCGGGACCACCGTGGCGCTCCAGGGCCAGACCATCACCCTGGGCCGCGCGCACGACTCCACGATCGTGCTGGACGACGACTACGCCTCCAGCCGCCATGCCAGGATCTACCCCGACCGCGACGGCCAGTGGATCGTCGAGGACCTCGGCTCCACCAACGGCACCTATCTGGACCGGTCCCGGCTGACGACCCCCACACCGATCCCGCTGGGCGCGCCGATCCGCATCGGCAAAACCGTCATCGAGCTGCGGAAGTAGTGCTACGTCATGAGTGAGCGCGAGCGGAGCGAGCACGCAACGGTGGGCCACACCCCGGCCCCCGGCGCGCTCCCGACCGGAGGGTGGGCAGTGTGGCTCGACACGACCGGCTGTACCCGGAGCCGACTGGCGAGGTGCGCATGAGCCTGTCACTGCGCTTCGCCGCCGGATCGCACAAGGGCATGATCCGTGAGGGCAACGAGGACTCCGGTTACGCCGGTCCCCGCCTCCTCGCCATCGCCGACGGCATGGGCGGCCAGGCGGCCGGCGAGGTCGCCTCCTCCGAGGTGATCTCCACCCTGGTCACGCTCGACGACGACGTGCCCGGCTCCGACATCCTCACCTCCCTCGGCCTCGCCGTGCAGCGGGCCAACGACCAGCTGCGCTCCATGGTCGAGGAGGACCCCCAGCTCGAGGGCATGGGCACCACGCTCACCGCCCTGCTGTGGACCGGACAGCGCCTCGGCCTCGTCCACGTCGGCGACTCGCGCGCCTACCTGCTGCGCGACGGCGCCCTCTCCCAGATCACCCAGGACCACACCTGGGTGCAGCGTCTGGTCGACGAGGGCCGGATCACCGAGGAAGAGGCCACCACCCACCCGCAGCGCTCCCTGCTCATGCGGGCGCTCGGCAGCGGCGACCACGTCGAGCCCGACCTGTCCATCCGCGAGGTCCGGGCCGGCGACCGCTACCTGATCTGCTCCGACGGCCTGTCCGGCGTCGTCTCCCACCAGACGATGGAGGAGACGCTCGCCAGCTACCAGGGCCCGCAGGAGACCGTGCAGGAGCTGATCCAGCTCGCCCTGCGCGGCGGCGGCCCCGACAACATCACCGTGATCGTCGCCGACGTCCTCGACCTGGACACCGGCGACACCCTCGCCGCGCAGCTCTCCGACACCCCGGTCGTGGTCGGCGCCGTCGCCGAGAACCAGAACCACCTGCACGACAACGGGATCATGCAGACCCCGGCCGGCCGCGCCTCCCACCTCGGCCGTCAGGGCCGCGGGCAGGGCGGCGGCGAGTTCGGTCCGCCCGGCTCCGGCGAAGCGGGCTACGCCCCCGACGACGGCTACGGCGGCTACGAGGACGGCGGCTTCACCAAGCCCCGCAAGGGCCGGGGATGGCTGAAGGGCACGCTGTACAGCGCGCTCGCCCTCGCGGTCGTCGGCGGCGGCCTCTACGGCGGCTACCGCTGGACCCAGACGCAGTACTACGTCGGCACCAACGGCGCGCACGTCGCCCTCTACCGCGGGATCGGCCAGAAGCTGGCCGGTGTCTCGCTGTCGAAGGTGGAGAAGGACCACCCCGAGATCGAACTCAAGTACCTGCCGGCCTACCAGCAGAAGCAGGTCAAGAACACGATCGCGGCGGGCGGACTGGACCAGGCCCGGACGAAGATCGACGCCCTGGCCCTCCAGGCCTCCGCGTGCCGCAAGCAGGCCGAACGCACGACCGCCGACCACGCGGCCGCGCAGACCAAGCCGAACGCCACGGCCGGCCAGGGCGGCAGAACCGCCCTCGCCACCGGAACCACGCGCACCGCGGCCACGTCCAAGGCGTCACCGACCCCGAATCCGTCGGCGTCCGGGGCGACCTCCTCGAAGTCCCCGACCCCGCCCTCGACCACCACGCCCAGGCCCGGCCCGAGCCTCTCCGCGGATGAGCAGAAGGTCGTCGAGCAGTGCGGCAAGCAGTGAGCAAGCCGTGAGAGGTCCCGTCACACGATGAGCAGTACAACGAACACGCCGACGCACCACACGTCCACGATCGGCTCCATCGGCGCACCGAGCCGCCGCAACACCGAGCTGGCCCTGCTGATCTTCGCGGTGGTCATCCCGGTGTTCGCCTACGCCAACGTGGGCCTCGCCCTCAACGACGAGGTGCCCACCGGTCTGCTGGGCTACGGCCTCGGGCTCGGCCTGCTGGCCGGTGTCGCGCACCTCGCGGTGCGCAGATTCGCCCCGTACGCCGACCCGCTGCTGCTGCCGCTGGCCACCCTGCTCAACGGACTCGGCCTGGTCTGCATCTGGCGCCTGGACCAGTCCAAGCTGCTGCAGTCCATCGGCCAGGCCGGCGGCAAGGCGACGAACCAGCTGATCTACACCGCGCTGGCCATCGCCCTGTTCGTCGTCGTGCTGATCTTCCTCAAGGACCACCGCACGCTCCAGCGCTACACCTACATCTCCATGGTGGTCGCGCTCGTCCTGCTGCTGCTCCCGCTGGTCCCGGGCCTCGGCGCGGACCTCACCTACGGCGCCAAGATCTGGATCAAGGTCGGCAGCTTCACCATCCAGCCGGGCGAGTTCGCCAAGATCATCCTGGCGGTGTTCTTCGCCGGCTACCTGATGGTCAAGCGCGACGCGCTCGCGCTCGCCAGCCGCCGCTTCATGGGCATCTACCTGCCGCGCGGCCGCGACCTCGGTCCGATCATCGTCGTCTGGATGATCTCGATCCTCATCCTCGTCTTCGAGACCGACCTCGGAACCTCGCTGCTGTTCTTCGGCATGTTCGTGATCATGCTGTACGTCGCCACCGAGCGGACCAGCTGGATCGTCTTCGGTCTGCTGATGTCCGCGGGCGGCGCCGTCGGCGTGGCCAGCTTCGAGCCGCACGTCCAGACCCGTGTCCAGGCCTGGCTCGACCCGATGCGCGAGTACAAGCTCAGCTTCACCGTCACCCACGACGGCATCCTCCACTCCCCGCAGGCACAGCAGGCCCTCTGGGCGTTCGGCTCCGGCGGCACCCTCGGCAGCGGCTGGGGCCAGGGCCACTCCGAGCTGATCCGGTTCGCCGCCAACTCCGACTTCATCCTCGCCACCTTCGGCGAGGAGCTGGGCCTCGCCGGCATCATGGCGATCCTGCTCATCTACGGCCTGATCGCCGAGCGCGGCGTGCGCACCGCCCTCGCCGCCCGCGACCCCTTCGGCAAGCTGCTCGCGATCGGCCTCTCGGGCGCCTTCGCCCTCCAGGTCTTCGTCGTCGCCGGCGGTGTCATGGGCCTCATCCCGCTGACCGGTATGACCATGCCGTTCCTCGCCTACGGCGGTTCCTCCGTCATCGCGAACTGGGCGCTCATCGGCATCCTGATCCGGATCAGCGACACCGCCCGGCGCCCCGCGCCCACGCCGGCCGCCAACCCCGACGCCGAGATGACCCAGATCGTGCGGCCCGGAGCCGGCGGCCCCGCCGAGGGATGACCGTGACCACCACCGGCGCACACCCGAGGACACGGCCGGACGGCCGTGTCCTCGCCGGCGGTACGGCGGCGGACACCCACCCGGCCGCGGCCCGCGCGAAGGCCGGCCGGCGACGCTCCCCGTACGGGCCCGCGGCCCCCGCCGACCCGTCCCCGGACACAGCCGCTGCCCCTAGACTGTGCCCGGCCGAGGACGAGCGCCAGCACCAGCACCACCGAAAGACTGAAGCGGCAGGTTCTCCTGTCAGCTTGTGGAAAGGCCGGACGTGAACAAGCCCCTGCGCCGCATCGCGATCTTCTGCGGACTCCTCGTCCTGGCACTGCTGATCCGCGCCAACTGGCTCCAGTACGCCCAGGCCGACAAGCTCCGCACCGACCCGTCCAACCGCCGTGTCGCCATCGAGCGCTACTCCTCCCCGCGCGGCGACATCATCGTCGACGGCAGCCCGATAACGGGATCGACGCTGAGCAAGGCCGGCGACTACAAGTTCAAGCGGACCTACAAGGACGGCCCCATGTGGGCCCCGGTCACCGGCTACTCCTCGCAGGCCTTCGACGCCAGCCAGATCGAGAAGATCGACGACGGCATCCTCACCGGCAACGACGACCGGCTGTTCTTCCGCAACACCCTCGACATGATCACCGGCAAGCCCAAGCAGGGCGGCAACGTGGTCACCACCCTCAACGCCGCCGCGCAGAAGGCCGCGTTCAGCGGTCTGAAGGCCCGCGGCGCCAAGGGAGCCGTCGTCGCCCTGGAGCCCTCCACCGGCAAGATCCTGGCGCTGGCCTCCTACCCGTCGTACGACCCCTCGTCGTTCTCCGGCGACCGCGACCACGACTCCGCCGCGTGGGCCAAGCTCCAGAAGCAGAACGACCCCTCCGACCCGATGCTGAACCGGGCGCTGCGCGAGACCTACCCGCCGGGCTCCACCTTCAAGGTGGTCACCGCCGCGGCCGCGCTGGAGAACGGCAAGTACACCTCGGCCGACCAGCCCACCGACTCGCCGGTGCCGTACATCATGCCGGGCACAACCCGGCCCCTAAACAACGAGGGCAGCATCTACTGCAAGAACGTCTCGATGCGTGAGGCACTCCGCCTTTCCTGCAACACCGTCTTCGGCAAGATCGGCGCCGACCTCGGCAACGACAAGATGCTCGCCGAGGCGAAGAAGTTCGGCTTCACCGCCGAGCAGTTCACCCCGGTCCGCTCCGCCGCCTCGGTGTTCTCCGACAAGATGAACAGCTCGCAGACCGCGCTGTCCTCCATCGGCCAGTTCAACACCGCCGCCACCCCGCTGCAGATGGCCATGGTCGCCTCCGCGGTCGCCGACGACGGCAAGCTGATGAAGCCCTACATGGTCGACGAGCTGCAGTCCTCCAACCTGGACCCGATCGAGCAGACCAAGCCCTCCGAACTCAGCCGCCCGCTGAGCCCGGAGAACGCCAAGATCCTCCAGTCGATGATGGAGACCGTGGTCGAGAAGGGCACGGGCACGAACGCCAAGATCCCGGGCACCGTCGTCGGCGGCAAGACGGGCACCGCCCAGCACGGCGTCGAGAACAGCGCCAACCCCTACGCGTGGTTCATCTCCTACGCCAAGCTCCCCGACGGCAGCTCGCCCGTCGCGGTCGCCGTGGTCATCGAGGACGACAACGCCAACCGCGGCGACATCTCCGGTGGCGGCCTCGCCGCCCCGATCGCGAAGAACGTGATGGAGGCGGTCATCAACTCCAAGAAGTGAGCCCGCTCACGTCACCTCCACATCGGTGCACGTTGCGATACCGGTCCTGTATCGGGTTACGGGCTTGGCCAGGTCATACAAACAGAGCCGGGTACGGTAGGCCCGGACGGCAGCCTCCGACCGCACAACACCGTGCCGGCCGGGACCGACGGAGAGGGCTGGTAGGTAGCTATGGAAGAGCCGCGTCGCCTAGGCGGCCGGTACGAGCTGGGCCACGTGCTCGGCCGTGGTGGCATGGCGGAGGTCTACCTCGCGCACGACACCCGGCTCGGACGCACCGTGGCGGTGAAGACGCTCCGCGCCGACCTCGCGCGTGATCCGTCCTTCCAGGCCCGGTTCCGCCGTGAGGCCCAGTCGGCCGCCTCGCTCAACCATCCCGCGATCGTCGCGGTCTACGACACGGGCGAGGACTACATCGACGGGGTCTCGATCCCGTACATCGTGATGGAGTACGTCGACGGCTCCACGCTCCGTGAGCTGCTCCACTCCGGCCGCAAGCTGCTGCCCGAGCGGACGCTGGAGATGACCATCGGCATCCTCCAGGCCCTGGAGTACTCGCACCGCGCGGGCATCGTCCACCGTGACATCAAGCCGGCCAACGTCATGCTGACGCGCAACGGCCAGGTCAAGGTCATGGACTTCGGCATCGCCCGCGCCATGGGCGACTCCGGCATGACCATGACCCAGACCGCGGCCGTCATCGGCACCGCCCAGTACCTCTCCCCGGAGCAGGCCAAGGGCGAGCAGGTCGACGCCCGCTCGGACCTGTACTCGACGGGCTGCCTCCTCTACGAGCTGCTGACCGTCCGTCCGCCCTTCGTCGGCGACTCCCCCGTGGCCGTGGCCTACCAGCACGTCCGCGAGGAGCCCCAGCCGCCGAGCGTGTTCGACCCCGAGATCACTCCCGAGATGGACGCCATCGTCCTCAAGGCACTGGTCAAGGACCCGAACTACCGCTACCAGTCCGCCGACGAGATGCGCCTGGACATCGAGGCCTGCCTCGACGGCCAGCCGGTCGCGGCGACCGCCACGATGAACTCGGTCGGCTACGTCGGCTACCCCGATGAACAGGCGACGACGGCCATGCGCCAGGAGCCGGGCGGCGGAGCGACGACGATGCTCCCGCCGATGAACCCCGACGACGGCGGCTACGGCTACGACGACCGACCCGGCCGGCGGCGCCCGCAGCAGCGGAAGAACAACACCTCCACGATCCTTCTCGTGGTCGCGGGCATCCTCGTCCTGGTCGGCGCGATCCTCATCGGCAAGTACGTGGTCAGCGGCCACAACACCGACGACAAGCCCTTCAAGGTCCCGAACTTCGTCGGCAGCAGCCTCGCGGACTCGCGGAAGATGGCCGACAACACCGGCCTCACCCTGGCCGACCCCACCCGCCGTCCCTGCGACGACCAGCCCAAGGGCAAGGTCTGCTCCCAGGACCCGGAAGTGGGCACGGACGTCAAGAAGGGCGACTCCATCTCCCTGGTGGTGTCGACCGGCGCGCCGAAGGTCGTCGTACCGAGTGTCGTGGGCCAGAGCTTCGACTCCGCCAAGACGCAGCTGGAGAGCAACAAGTACCAGTTCGACGTGGTCCAGAAGCAGCAGGTCTCCGCGGAGAAGCCCGGCACGGTCCTGGAGCAGAGCCTGCGCCTCGGCCAGGAGGTCGAGAAGGGCAGCAAGATCGTCCTCACGGTGGCCAAGGCCGAGGAACTGGTCACGGTCCCCGACGTCACCGGCCAGTCCTGTGACGACGCACGGGCCACGCTCCAGCAGAAGGGCCTCGCGCCGGCGGCGACCTGCACCCCCGACACGACGGTGACGGACCCCGCCCAGAACGGCAAGGTCACGGGCACCAACCCGGCGAAGGACCAGCAGGTCAAGAAGAACACGCCCGTCACGATCACCGTCGCCCAGGTGCAGGCCAACCAGCAGGTGCAGGTCCCGCAGCTCCAGGGCCACACGGTGAAGGAGGCCCGGGACATGCTCCAGTCCCTCGGTCTCCAGCTGGCCGTCCAGGGCTCGCAGGACGACAACGCCAGGATCCTGGTCGACTCGAACCCGCCCGCCGGCACCACGGTCGACAAGGGCACCACCGTCACCGTGGCCGCAGCGGGCGGCGGAGGCGGCAACGGCAACGGCGGCTTCTTCGGAGGCGGCGGCTGACATCCGGCCCACGCACCTCATGAAGTGAGCCCCTCCCGGGACCGTTCCGGGAGGGGCTCACTTCGTCGCTACCGAAGCTCCTTCGGCAAGGTGCGGTCGCTGTCGACCTTCTGGACGCGTTCGAGTTCGCCCCACACCACGTACCGGTAGCGGGAGGTGTAGACCGGGGTGCAGGTCGTCAGGGTGATGTAGTGGCCCGGCTCGTCCTTGCCGGACTCCTCGGGGACCTGGGAGATGACCTTGACGTCGTACTTCGAGGTCTCGGGGAGGATCGAGTAGACCTTGTAGACGTACCAGTCGTCCTTGGTCTCGAAGACGATCGGGTCGCCCTTCTCCAGCTTGTCGATGTTGTGGAACTTCGCGCCGTGACCGTCCCGGTGCGCGGCGAGGGTGAAGTTGCCCTTCTTGCCGGTCATCGGGAGGGCGGCCTTGACCGGGTCGGTGTAGTAGCCGGCCACGCCGTCGTCGAGCACGTCGGTGCCCGTGCCCTTCTCGACCAGCACCACGCCGTTGCGCATCGCGGGGACGTGCAGGAAGCCGATGCCTTCCTTGGTGTCGAGCGCGCCGGGCCCGGTGTCCGCGGGGTGGGCCCAGTGGTCGCGCACCCGGTCGGCCTGCCGGTCCGCCTTGCGGTCGGCTATGACGTTCGTCCACCACAGGGAGTAGACGACGAACAGGCCGAGCACCAGGCCCGCCGTGATGAGGAGTTCGCCGAGAACACTGATCGCGAGCGCGACGCGGCCGGGACGCCGGCGCGGTCCGGCCGGCGGCGCGCCGGAAGCGCCCGTGTGTTCTTCGGTGTCGTCGGCGGTCGCTGCCACGTCCCTCAGCCCCTACTCGATGAGCGCGTCCGGCTTGCCCTTGCTGCGCGGGCGTTCCTCGACCATCTTGCCCCAGACGATCAGCCGGTACTTGCTCGTGAACTCCGGCGTACAGGTGGTGAGGGTGATGTACCGGCCCGGCCGGGTGAAGCCGGACCCCCGCGGAATCGGCTCCAGCACACCGGTGTTGGAGGGCGGGGTCACCGGAAGCATCGAAGTCACCTTGTACACGAAGTACTTGTCCTGCGTCTCGACCACGACCGAGTCGCCGTTCACCAGCTTGTTGATGTAGCGGAACGGTTCACCGTGCGTGTTGCGGTGCGCGGCCAGCGCGAAGTTGCCGGTCTTGTCGTACGGCATCGCGGTCTTCAGCGCGCCTTCGCCGTAGTGCCCGACCATGCCCTTGTCGAGCACCTTCTCCTTGCTGATGCCCTCCGCGATCGGCGCGACCACGTCCAGCTTGGGGATGTGCAGGATCGCGAAGCCCTGCCCCGGCGCGAACACCCCCGGGGCCCGCTTGCCGCTCGCCCAGTCGTCCTGGAGCTGGTTCGTCTCGCTGCCGGCCTGCGCGTGCGCGCGCACGTTCGTCCACCACAGCTGGTAGGTGACGAACAGCAGCATCAGCACGCCGGTGGTGATGAAGACCTCGCCGATCGCCCGGCTCGCGATCACCGCCGCGCCCGGCTTGCGCAGCCGTTCCTGCCGCCGCGCCTCCACCCGGGACAGCGGCCGCTTCCCGGCGGCCCGCCCGGACTCCGCCGGCGGCGCCGCCTCGCGGGAGCCGCCATGACGCCCGCCGCCGCGCTTGGCGGCCTTTCTGCGGGCCGCGCGGCCCCCCGTCGCGCCCGCGTCCCCCGCGGCCCCGGAAGAGCCCGCAGAGGCCCGCCGGGAGCGCCTCGGCCCCTCGGGCGCCTCGGGCATCCGCAGCGCCATCGTCTCGTCGTCGCCCACGGCGGGCAGCGGGACACCCCCCGGCTCCTGGAACCGGTCGTCGTACGACGACGGCGCCCCCGCCTGCCCGTCCAGGGCGGGCATCAGCGCCGTCGGAGGTTCCCCCGCGCCCGCGAACGACGCATCGCCGTAGGACGGCGCATGGTCATAGGACCCGTACGGCACGTCGCCGTGGAAGTCCTCGCGCTCGGGGCGCAGTGCGGTCACGCCGTGGCCCTGCCCACCACCGGGGCGAGCCCCGCCGACCTCGCCACCGCACCCTCGTCACCGCACTCGGCCAGCCAGTTGGCCAGCATCCGGTGACCGTGCTCGGTCAGCACCGACTCGGGGTGGAACTGCACGCCCTCGACCGGGAGTTCACGGTGCCTGAGCCCCATGATGATCCCGTCCTCGGTCCGGGCCGTTACCTCCAGCTCCGCCGGGACGGTGGCCGGTTCGGCGGCCAGGGAGTGGTACCGGGTCGCCGTGAAGGGCGACGGGAGGCCGGCGAAGACGCCCCGGCCGCCGTGCGTGACGAGCGAGGTCTTGCCGTGCAGCAGTTCGGGCGCCCGGTCCACCACACCGCCGTAGGCGACCTGCATCGACTGCATCCCGAGGCACACCCCGAACACCGGGACCCCGGTCGCGGCGCAGTGGCGGACCATGTCCACGCACACCCCCGCCTCCTCCGGCGTGCCCGGACCGGGGGAGAGGAGCACCCCGTCGAAGCCGTCCTGCGCGTGCGCCGTCGACACCTCGTCGTTGCGCAGGACCTCGCACTCCGCACCCAGCTGGTACAGGTACTGGACGAGGTTGAAGACGAAGCTGTCGTAGTTGTCGACGACGAGAATCCGTGCACTGCTCACTGGTTGTCCACCGTCACATCGTTGAAGGGCAGCAGCGGTTCCGCCCACGGGAACACGTACTGGAACAGGACGTAGACGACGGCGAGGACGAGGACGAACGAGATCAGAGCCCTCACCCACGCGTTCCCCGGCAGATTCCGCCAGATCCAGCCGTACATGCCGTCCCTTCCGTTCCTCCACGGCACCTGACTCACGCCGTACCGCACCAGACTAACGGCGCCGGGCCCTTCGGTGGCCTGACTCCGGACAGCGGCGGAGACGGCCTTTACCCGGCCGGCTTCGCGTAGTGCAGATCGACCGTTCCGGTGTACCCCGGCAGCGTCACACTGCCGTCGTCGTCGACCTGCCAGCCGAGACCGTAGACGTTGACGTACACCATGTAGGTCTGGATCGCCTTGCTGTCCGCGAGCGCCTGCTTCAGCCGGTCCGGGTCGCCCACCGCGGTGATCTTGTAGGGCGGCGAGTAGACGCGGCCCTGGAGGATCAGGGTATTGCCGACGCAGCGCACCGCACTGGTCGAGATCAGCCGCTGGTCCATGACCTTGATCCCCTTGGCGCCGCCCTGCCACAGGGCGTTGACCACGGCCTGGAGGTCCTGCTGGTGGATCACCAGGTAGTCGGGCTGCGGCTCGGGATAGCCGGGGAGCTTGGCGGTGGCGTTCGGCGGGGCGTCGTTGAGGGTGACGGAGACCGCGCGGCCGGTGAGCTTCCGCGTACCGGCGCTCTTCTCCAGCCCGTCGAGCCGCCGGTCCTGGGCCCCGGTGCGGCCGTCGTCGCTCTCGGCGAGCGCGTCCACGTGTGCGCGCAGGGCGGCGTTGGACTCGTCCAGCCCCTTGTTCTTGCGGCTGCGCTCCTGGATCAGGTCGGACAGCTTCAGCAGGGAGCCGTCCTGACGGATGTCGGTGCCCTTGGCGGTGTCGAAGCTGGTGAAGAAGATGAGCCCGGCCAGGGCGAAGACGGCCACGGTGAGAATGCGCATCGGGGGGACACGCGGACCACGCGCGGGCGCGGAACCCATTGATCCCGTCCCTGGGGAGTCGGCAGAATTGCTCAACGTACCCTTATCTCCTTCGGCGCCGCGGAAGCACTACGCTAACGGACGCTTGGGGGAGCACTGAGTGTGCCCTTACTGTCCCCTTGTACGCTGCCCCGAGCCCGACCCAGTTACCTGCGCGGCCACGCAGCGCATCGACAGGAGAGACCCTCGTGCCGAAGTCACGTATCCGCAAGAAGGCCGACTACACGCCGCCCCCGGTGAAGCAGACGCAGACCGTCAAGCTCACCAACCGTGCCTGGGTCGCGCCGGTCATGCTGGCCATGTTCCTCATCGGTCTGGCGTGGATCGTCGTCTTCTACGTGACGGACGGTTCGCTGCCGATCGACAGCCTGGACAACTGGAACATCGTGGTCGGCTTCGGCTTCATCGCCGCCGGCTTCGGCGTCTCCACGCAGTGGAAGTAGCGCCGGGGACACCCTCGCGAGCGGGCGCCGTGGCACCTCTGCCCACGGCCCTCCGCTGAGTTATCCACAGGCCAGTGGTGATTTCCACAAACACCCTGGGGAAAAGACTACGATCTGTGGATAACTCATCGGCCGTTGACGCCGGTGTGACTGCCCTACCGGCCGCCCAGGCCCCTCAGCCCCCCGTCTGACCTGCGGAAACACATCCGAGCGACGGGGGGCACAGTTGTTCCCGCACACTGTGCACAAGATCCGGTACACACTGTGGACAGTGGTTCGGCAGCAGCTCCCTTCAGGCGAGCTGAGCGGTCCTCACGAGCGTGAGAACGGCCACGACGACCAGGACGAGCGCACAGGCTCCGTACTGGATCAGCGCCCGCCGCTCGCGCGGGGCGTGGACCATGGCGTACCCCACACCGACACCGGCGACCAGACCGCCGATGTGGGCCTGCCAGGCGATGTTCGGGACGCCGAAGGTGATGACCAGGTTGATCACCAGCAGGGCGATCACCGGCCGCATGTCGTAGTTCAGCCGGCGCATGAGGACGGCGGTGGCGCCGAACAGACCGAAGATCGCTCCGGAGGCCCCCAGCGAGGGCTGGTTGGGCGCCGCGAGCAGATAGGTCAGCGCGCCGCCGGCCAGACCCGAGGCGAGGTAGAGCGCGATGTACCGGGCGCGGCCGAGGGCGGCTTCCAGCGGCCCGCCGATCCACCACAGGCTGAGCATGTTGAACAGGATGTGGAGGTAGCCGCCGTGCAGGAACATCGACGTCAGCAGGCGGTAGTACTGGCCGTCCGCGACGCCCTGCGGCAGGTACGGCGAGTAGCGGGTGAGGGCGCTGCCGATCAGCTCGAACCGCTCGGTGAAGGTGGCGCCCACCGTCAGCTGCACGAGGAAGAGCACGGCGTTGACGCCGATGAGCAGCTTGGTGACCAGCCGGGGGTCCGCCGCCATGGTGCCGCCCGCGAGGGTGCGGGGACGGCTGTCGCCGAGGGGCGGGGCGGGCCGGGCCGCGCCGTGGTCCGTGGGGGTGCGGCCGCCGGCGCAGTCGGGGCACTGGAAGCCGACCGAGGCGCTGACCATGCACTCGGGGCAGATGGGGCGTTCGCACCGGGTGCAGCGCACACCGGTGTCGCGCTCCGGGTGCCGGTAGCACCCGGGCAGGCTCCGGGCGTCCTGGGCGCTGCCTGCGGGCTGCTCCATGAGGTCCCCTTGCTCGTCGTGGACTTTCCCCCGGAAATACCCCGCCCCGCTCATCCTTACGGACGAGCGGGGCGTTTGGTTCCCTGCGGGAGGATCCCGGGCGAGCCGGAGGGTCAGCGGTGCCGCTTCTCCGTGTCCACGGCGCCGCCGCGCTTCTCGACGACCACGGACTCGATCACGACGTCGTTCTCGGGCCGGTCGTTGCGGCCCGTGGGGACGGCGGCGATGGCGTCGACGACCTTCCGGCCGGCGGGGCCGGTGACCTCGCCGAAGATGGTGTGCTTGCGGTTGAGCCAGACGGTCGGGGAGACCGTGATGAAGAACTGCGAGCCATTGGTGCCCGGCCCGGCGTTCGCCATGGCCAGCAGGTACGGCTTGCCGAAGGACAGGTCGGGGTGGAACTCGTCGGCGAACTGGTAGCCGGGGTCGCCGAGGCCGGTGCCGAGCGGGTCGCCGCCCTGGATCATGAACCCGCTGATGACCCGGTGGAAGACCGTGCCGTCGTAGAGCTTGTCCTGACTCACCGCGCCGGTGCCGGGGTGCTTCCACTCACGCTCGCCCTGGGCGAGCTCGACGAAGTTCCTGACCGTGGCGGGCGCGTGGTTCGGGAACAGCTCGATCTCGATGTCGCCGTGGTTGGTCTTGAGGGTGGCATAGAGCCGCTCGGCCACGATCTGCCTTCCGTTGTCCTGCCGTGATCCCTCGATCCTCGCACGGTCCGCTCCGGCGGGCGCCCGACGGGCCGGGAGTCGGGGCGGGCCCGGGAATCACGGCGGACCGGGCGTCCCGGCGAGCGGGGCGAGGTCGGCCCTGGGCACCCGTATGCCCGTCCACGCATGCCGGTCGGGTCCGGGGCAGGCATGATCCGTTAAAGGGTGGAAAGACGGATTACCAGTCGAAATACCGTACGCCACCGTTGGAGGAGGATCCCGTGACCCGCATCGAAAGCGTGCGCGCCGCGACCGGCTCGGCGAAGGACAGCGTGCTGCACGCCGCGGAAGTGGTGGCGCCCTACGCCGACACCGCCAAGGAGCGTGCCGCGTACTACGCGCAGGAGGCGCGCGTACGGCTCGCGCCCGTGGTGTCCCAGGCCGCGGAGCAGGCCCGCGCACAGGCCCGTACGCAGTACGACTCCCGGCTCGCCCCGCGTCTGGAAGTGGCGCTTGCGCATGTGCCGCCCAAGGTGGACCTCGCCGCGCAGGAGGCCGCTGTCCTCACCCGTAAGGCTGCCCGGCAGGCGGCCGAGTACTCCCGTCCGAGGCTCGAGCACGCCATGGCGGCCGCCGTTCCGGTCCGGGACGAGGCCGCGGCCCGGGGAGCGGCCGCGCTGGCCGCGCTGCGCGGCAATGTCTCGGCGGAGGAGATCGAGCATCTGGCCCGGCGGAACAAGCGCCGGTGCGGCACGGGCCGCGCCCTGCGGTACCTGGCGGTGGCGGGCGTGCTGGCGGGCGTCGCCGTCGTGGCGTGGAAGTGGTGGGACAGGCAGGCCAACCCGGACTGGCTGGTGGAGCCGCCCGCGGCGACGGAGATGCCCGACGCGGACCGGCTGCGCTCGGTGGACGGGACCGGTTCGTCGGCGCTGGACCCCGAGGTGCAGGCCAAGCAGAACGACGACGAGAGCAGCACGAACGGCCGCGGTCGTGGCCGCGACGAGAACAGGTGAGACGACGGGGAACCGCCGGTGTGACGCCGGGGCGGCCGATGCGGTGAATCGGCCGCCCTCGGTGTTTCACGTGAAACGTCAGTCGGCGGTGCTCGCCGGGTCGGTGTACGGCACCTGGAGGGTGGCGGCGAGGAGCCGCAGGCCGGCCTCGGAGCCGGACCCGGGCCGGGCGGAGTAGGCGATCAGCCGCTGCTCCGACGGCCCGGGAACGACGAGGCTCTGGAAGGACAGCTCCATCGCCCCGACCAGGGGGTGGTGGAGCTCCTTGGTGCCCGCCACGCAGGTGCGCACGGGATGCCGGGCCCAGCGGGCGGCGAAGTCCTCGCTGTTCATGATGAGCTCGCCGACCAGTTCCGCGAGCCGCTTGTCGTGGGGATGGCGGCCGGCCACGAGCCGCAGGGAGGCCACGGCGAGCTGGGCCTCGTCGTCCCAGTGCGGGTAGAGGTCGCGGACCCGTTCGTCGAGGAAGAGCATGCGGGTGAGGTTCGGCCGGCCGGCGGCGGTCCGGGGTGCGTCGCTGTCCAGGTGCATCCCCAGCAGCAGATGACCCATGGGGTTCCAGGCGAGGATGTCGTTGCGCAGGTCCAGGACCAGGGCCGGTGTGTCGGTGAAGGTGTCGATGAGCTGGCACAGGCTCTGGTCGGCCTGGTGGGCGGCCGGTGCCGGGGCGCGGCGGGGGCCGGGTGCCTCGGGCCGGGCCAGGTCCTGGAGGTGGCTGTACTCGTCGGGGTTCAGGCGCAGGGTGCGGGCGACGGCGCCCAGGACGGAGTCCGAGACTCCCTGCATGCGGCCCTGTTCGAGGCGGGTGTAGTGGGTGACGCTCAGGCCGGCGGCCAGGGCGACCTCCTCGCGCCGCAGCCCGGGCACGCGGCGGCGCTGTGCGAACTGGGGCAGACCGATGTCCTCGGGTGTCAGGGCGGCCCGGCGGCTGCGCAGGAAGTCGCTCAGTTCGGAGAAGTCGGTCATGGCGTGGCCTTCCCGTGCATCCGGTGACGTGGACTGTCACTGCGTCAAACACGGGGCACCCGCCGGGTGCTTCCCGTTCGGGGTGGTCATGTGGTGACCGGTCAGCGCGTGCCCCGTCGCCGCCCGGGGCGTCGGTTCCGGGGACTGGGTGGGCCTCGGCGCGGCGCGCAGCATTCCTTTCGCCGGCGGTGCCGTCGGCCCGTCGGCGGTGCGCCGGCGGTCCTCGAAGGGACGGGCCATGTCTGTGGTCGATCGTGCGGTGAGGGAAGGGCCGGTGCCGGCGGACCGGCGGCCGGGTGGGGGGCCGTCCGACGGGCGGCTGACACCGCGGGCGCGGTGGACGCTGGTGGTGCTGCTGGTCGCGCAGTTCATGCTGGCGGTCGACTTCTCGATCCTGAACGTGGCGTTGCCGGTGGTCGGGAAGGGGCTGGGTATCCCCCTGTCCGGCCTCCAGTGGATCGGGACGGCGTTCGCCCTCTGCGCGGCCGGGTTCACCCTGCTGTTCGGCCGGGTCGCGGATCTCTTCGGCCGCCGCCGGCTGTTCCTCGGGGGTCTGGCCGTCCTGGGGCTCGCCTCCCTGGCCGGTGGTCTGGCCACGAGCACCGGCGTCCTCGTCGTCGCCCGTGTCTTCCAGGGCCTGGCCACGGCCGCCGTGACACCGGCGGGTCTGTCGCTGCTCACCACGTCCTTCCCCGAGGGGCCGCTGCGGGAGAAGGCGCTGGGACTGAACGGCGCGCTGATGTCGGCCGGCTTCACCACCGGGGCCGTGCTCGGCGGGGTCCTGACGGATCTGCTGTCGTGGCGGTGGGCGTTCTTCGTCAACGTGCCCGTCGCCGTGGCGGTGCTGGCCGTCGCCCCGCTGGTGATCGCCGAGTCGCGGCCCGCCGGGCGCACCCGCCTGGACGTCCCCGGCGCCCTCACCGTGACCCTGGGGCTGCTCGCCGTGGTCCTCGGCGTCACGGTGGCCGGTGAGCGGGGCTGGGGCGCGCCGGTGGCGCTGGGTGCCCTGGCGGCCGGTGCCGTCCTGCTGGCCGTGTTCTTCCTCGTCGAGCGGGCGAGTCCGGCACCGCTGGTGCCGGTGGCCGTCCTGCGGCGGCGCACCGTGGCACTCGGCAACCTCGCCGGGATCCTGGCCTTCGTCACCGAGACCTCGCTGGTCTTCCTGCTCACCCTCTATCTCCAGCGGGTCCTCGGCTTCTCGCCGCTCGCCGCGGGGGCGGCGCTGGGGGTCCTCGGTCTGGGCACGGTGCTGGGCGGCGCGCTCGCGCCCCGGGTCATCGCACGCACCGGCCCGCGGGCCGCCCTGGCCGGCGGCGCCCTCGTACAGGCGCTCGCCACCGCCGCGCTGCTCGCCCTGGGGACGGATCAGGCGGCGGGCCTCGCCCTGCTGCTGCCCGCGACGTTCACCGGCGGTGTGGGCAACATGGTCCTCATCGTCGGCTTCATGGTCACCGTCACCAGCGGGCTGCCCGACCGCGAGCAGGGCATCGCCGCCGGTCTCGCGACGATGAGCCAGCAGATCGGCATCACCCTGGGCACCCCCGTGATGAGCGCCGTCGCCACGGGTGCGACGGCGACGGCCACCGCGCCGGGCATCCTGACGGGCGTCCGCACCGCGGTCGCGGCCGACACCGCCCTGGTCGTGGCCACGGTCCTGCTCGCCCTGTTCTTCCTCCGCCCGGCCGAGGAGTGAGCGACGGCCCGCGCGCCCCGCCGCGCCGGTTCCGGAGCCCCCGCGCGCCGTCGTACCGGCCCCGGAGGTCCCCGTACGCGGCCGGGACCGGTGATCGGCAGGGGGGCGGGTGTGCCGGGACATGACCCAGAAATCGAACACGTGATTGAATCCGGGCATGCCGTCCGCCTCCTTCCCCCACGACCTCATCCAGCTCCAGCGCGACTGGAACCACACGTACGAGGCGCTGTCCGCGCCGCGCCCCCGTGACCGGACGATGCTGCGCCGGCGGCTGCACCGGCTCTCCGTGCGCCTGCTCCAGCACCCCTACTTCGCCTCGGTCCCCGGCGGGGCGCCGGCGGCCCGCACCGAACTGCGCCGCCAGGCACGCGCCGCCGAACCGCGGGAGCGGGCGGCTTCCTGACCGACGCCGGCCGGCGCACCGCCGCGCAACCGCCCGCGCCCTGAACGGCAAAATCCCCCCTGACCCGCGTTTTCGCAGGTCAGGGGGGATTTCGTGGAGTGGAGCCTAGGGGAGTCGAACCCCTGACATCCGCCATGCAAAGACGGCGCTCTACCAACTGAGCTAAGGCCCCGGAAAGAAGCGTCCGGCCGGAGGAACCACGTCCCGGCGGGCGCCGCTGACCAGAGTACCGGGTCACCCCCCGTATCCCGCAAAAAGATTGGGGCTCCCGACGGATGACCACGCTCCGTAAGATGCTCGAACGTGGTTCGCTACAGCGAACCGCGGGTTTTTCTGGGGAAGCGATGGGGAGACGCAATGGACGCCGCACAGCAGGAAGCCACCGCGAGAGCGCGGGAGCTGCAGCGGAACTGGTACGGAGAGCCGTTGGGGGCGCTCTTCCGTAAGCTGATCGACGATCTCGGGCTCAACCAGGCCCGGCTGGCCGCGGTGCTGGGACTGTCCGCTCCGATGCTGTCGCAGCTGATGAGCGGCCAGCGTGCCAAGATCGGCAATCCCGCGGTGGTCCAGCGGGTGCAGCTGCTCCAGGACCTGGCGGCGCAGGTCGCGGACGGCAGCGTCAGCGCCGCCGAGGCGACCGAGCGGATGGACGAGATCAAGAAGTCGCAGGGGGGCTCCGTGCTCAGCAACAACACCACGCACACGACGAACAGTTCGGGTGCGCCCACGGTCAAGCGCGTGGTCCGCGAGATCCAGTCGCTGCTGCGTTCCGTGGCCGCCGCGGGCGACATCATCGAGGCGGCCGACACCCTCGCCCCGAGCCACCCCGAACTGGCAGAGTTCCTCCGGGTCTACGGCGCCGGCCGCACCTCCGACGCGGTCACGCACTACCAGTCCCACCAGAGCTGACCCACCGCCCGGTTCTCCGGAGGGGGTCCGGAAACCGGGCCGGGCAGAGGTACGGACGGGATGCGCGGGGAACCCGGGACCCAGGGACCGGGGTGTGTCACTCATCGCACGGCCCGGGAGAAGCGGGACCCGGGGAACGGAGCAGCGGGGGAGTCGTCGGGCCAGTGCCTGTCTTCGGACCAGGTCCTGGGGGGAGGAGCGACGGACGGTCATGGGTGAGGTCTTCGCCGGCCGGTACGAACTGGCCGACCCGATCGGACGGGGCGGTGTGGGCGCCGTGTGGCGCGCCTGGGACCATCGCCGACGGCGCTATGTCGCCGCGAAGGTGCTCCAGCAGCGCGACGCCCACGCGCTCCTGCGCTTCGTCCGGGAGCAGGCCCTGCGCATCGACCACCCGCATGTGCTCGCGCCGGCCAGCTGGGCCGCCGACGACGACCAAGTGCTGTTCACCATGGACCTGGTGGCGGGCGGCTCGCTCGTCCACCTCGTCAGCGACTACGGCCCCCTGCCGCCGTTGTTCGTGTGCACCCTGCTCGACCAGTTGCTGTCCGGGCTCGCCGCGGTCCACGCGGAAGGCGTGGTGCACCGCGACATCAAGCCCGCCAACGTGCTCCTCGAAGCGACCGGCACCGGAAGACCGCGGCTCAGGCTGTCCGACTTCGGCATCGCCATGCGGTTCGGTGAACCGAGGCTGACCGACACCGACCTCGTGGTGGGAACGCCCGGTTACCTCGCGCCCGAGCAGATGCTGGGGGCCGACCCGGACTACCCCGCCGACCTGTTCGCCGTGGGCCTGCTCGCGCTCCACCTGCTCGAAGGGGCCAAGCCGGACGCCAAGGCGATCGTGCGGTACTTCATGGAACACGGGACGCCCGCCCCGCCCAAGAGCGTCCCGGCCCCCCTCTGGCAGGTCGTCGCCACCCTGCTCCAGCCCGATCCCGAGGCCCGCTTCCGTACCGCCACCGGGGCCCGCAAGGCGCTCGCCGCCGCGGTCGAACTCCTCCAGGAACCCGGCCCGGACGACGAACCGATCGAGATATTCGACCAACTGGGGCCGCTGCCGAAGGGGTTCGGACCCGACGGTCCGCTCGTTCCGGCCCCGGGAGTACGCGGACGGCGTCCCGGCGCGCGGAACGGCCTCGACGACGGCGCGTCGACCGGGAGTGCCACGGGCCGGGCTCGCGAAAGAGCTGTCGGGGCGGGCTCGGTGGCCTCCGACCCCCGGTCGGACGACAGCTGGACGGGACGGTCCACCCCGGAGCCGGTCTCCGCACCAGCCCCCGCACCGGCTTCCTCACAGGCCTCTCAGCCCGCGCAACCCACACAGCACTCGGAGCACTCTCAGCCTTCGATGTCCGACACCGGGAGTTTCCATCTCCCGCCCCCGAGACCGGCGGCCCCGGACCTCCAGCCGGACCGGACCGGCGCATCCGCCCCGCCCACGACCCGTCGCACCACGCCCGAGCCGGCGCCCACACCCACCCCCGGCCTCGCCCGGGCACCGGGCGAGGCAGCCGCACCCACCCCGCCGCACCCCCGGTCGGCCCCCCAGCCGCCGTCCGCACCGCACTCCGCACCACAGCCCGCACCACAGAGCGCGCCGGAGCCGTACCGGCAGCCGCTCCCCCCGCAGCAGGCATCCCCCCAAGCCTCACCTCAGGTGTCACCCCAGTCAGCGCCCCGGTCCGGGGCCGCGCCCTCGCCGCACGCCCCGTGGCCGCCGGCCCTGTCCTCCCCCGCGCGGCCTCTGCCACCGGACCTGCCGCCTGCGCTCCCCCCGGATCCCGCGACCGCCGAGTACACCGCCCAGGCCGCCACGGCGCCGTTCCCCGCCGACCCCACTCCGACCCCGACCCCGGTCACGACGCCGATCCCCCACGCCGCCGGCCGGGCCGCCGCACCGGCGGCATCGCGCGCGGCACCGCACACGCCCGCGCACGCGACCCCGCACCGCCGGGCACGCCGCCGTCCCGGCCCCCCGGCCAGGGTGGCGATCCCCGTGCTCCTCCTGGCGCTCGCCTGCTACGCCGTCGGTTTCTGGGCGCTCGCCCGCGTCTGACCCGGCCGCCTCCGCTCGTTGCGGCGGGCGACGGCCGTCCAGCCGCCGAGCACCAGCAGCAACACGGTTCCCGTGCCGATGCCCCCGGCCGCGAGGGCGGTCATCGCCGTGCCTCCTCCCGCGGTGCCCGTGCCCGTGGTCCCGCCGTTCCCGGTGGCGCCGCCGGGCACCGCGGCCCGGTCCTCGGCGCTGAGCGTGAAGAGGCCGGCCGGCACGGGCCGCCCTTTGTACTCGGGGCCGTCGTGCGAGCGGCCGTCGAGGCGCACCCGGAGGGTCACGTCGAAGGGCCCCTGCCCGAAGACCGCGGTCATCCGCTCGCTGAGGTGCACGGCCAGGTAGTAGTCGCCGGCGAAGCGGACGGCGTTCTCCCTGCCGATGACGTCGTACCGGTTGGCGTACTCCACCGGGGGCAGCGGGTCGAGCGCGGCGGTCCGCTGGGTGCCGGTGTAGCCGAGGGAGGTGTCGTCGACGTAGCCGCGGGCCGGGTTGTAGAGAGAGAGGTTCAGCGCGCCGCCCACGTAACCGCGGCCGGTGCGGGTGCTGCCCAGTTCGGCGGTGGCCCCGAGCCGGCGACCCCAGTCGAGCGGCACCTTGTAGAAGAGGGTGCCGCCGGGCGCGAGGCGGGTGTGCCAGACGCCCTGGCCCAGCACGGGGGCCGAGGCGAATCCGGCGCCGCCGGCCCGGTCGCGCGGCTCGCCGCCGAGCGGCGCGGGCGAGGAGGAGTCCCAGGCGCGGGGTGCGGTGGTGGACCCGGCCACGGCGGGCCGGGGTTCCGTGGCGGGCGCGATCTCCAGGTCCCAGCGGCGCGCCGGGGCGTTCGCGCCGGCCCCGGATCCCTCGGCGTCCAGCCGCTCGACGAGCAGGTAGTACGTCCCCGCCCCCTGGCACAGCGACCTGCCGGTGTCGCGCTGGCCGACGGCCGTGACCGGGCGAGGGCTCAGTCCGGCGCCGAAGGAGGCGGAGGAGTAGGAGCAGGCGCCGCCGTCCGCGTCCTGGAGCGAGACGCGGATGCCGTCGGTGGCGGAGACGGTGACGCCGGCCGGCGGTACGGCGGTGACGGGCACGTACGCGGTGTCCGCCGCGGTGAGTTCGAGGCGGTAGTAGAGCTTCCCGCCCTTCGGCACCGAGCTGCGGTAGGCGCGGCCGGCCTCCAGCAGCCGCGCACCGGCGGTCCCCCGCGCGCCCTCGACGGACTCGTCCCCGGGCGTGAAGGAGTACGTCCCCTGCCCCTGCCCGGCGGCCAGCGCCACGGCCCCCGTCCCCCCGGGTGCCCCGGCGGCCGCCCACAGCAGGACCCCGGCGAGCGCGGCACGGACGGCACAGGCGGCGAACCCCGCACGGACGGCGCCACCGGCGAACCCCGCACGGACAGCGCCCCTGGGCCGGACCACGCGGGCGGTGTCCGCGAGCCCGCCGCACCCGCGGTGTTCGTCCCGCCGGTGCCGCTCCGCGCGCCCCGGCACCCGTGGCAGCGCCCGCATCCGTGGCAGCGCCCGCACCCACGGCCGTACTCGCGCCCACGGCCGTACTCGCACCCGGTCCCGCACCCGCCACCCCCAGTAGCTCCGCACCCGGCCGTGGCCCATCCTCCCCCCGGGCCCCTCGCGGCATCCGCGCATTCCGCACGCCCGTCCGAAACACCCGTACTGTCCGGGGCGACACGCCTGCCGCCGGAGCGACACGCGTACTGCCGGGGCGGCACCCGCACCGTCCGGGGCCCCGTCCCCGTGCTAGGGGTGGGGCTACCCCACCCGCCGGAGTCCGGCAACACGAGCCGCCGTACCGGGTCCGCGCACCCGTCCGTGCCGTGCGGAGCATGCGTGCCGTACAAAGGGGCGGCGCGGCGGGGCGCGGCGGGGCAAGACAAAACCCCGGCCGCTCGGCGGCCGGGGTTCGATCAGATTCTGGTGTTCGGCACTCAGGAACCCGTGGACACGGAGTCGGTGGCCTCCGTCCACAGGTCCTGCTCGGCGCGATCCGCCTGGATCTGGCGGTACACGAGGAGACCGCCGACGGCGGCCAGTGCGACCAGGAGCAGCTTCTTCACCGCGCGACCTCGTCTTTCGTTGACGTAGGGGACCTCTGGCGCCCGACTATACACACCGTCCGATATCGGTCGGCGACCTGCGCCGGGGCTCAACTCCCGTCGCCGTCAGCGTAATAGCCCAGGTAGGGGCCGTTCTGATCGGAGGGTGATCACACCTCCACGGACGGTTAGTTTGCTCCCCTTTCTCTCCCTCTCGGCACGATTAGGGGCCTTTTGTGGCCTCTTGCGGCCATACGGGTGGTGTTCATCTGAACATCGACGCGCCACGGGCGTCGGTCCACCACTTCACGTCCCACATACACATCATGAGGAAAGTACGCAAATCGCCCAACCCGAAAGTGAGGGGCCATGACCCAGAACAAGGTCATGAATCTGTGGACCGCCATCGTCACCGCCTTCCTCGCGCTGTGCACGGCGCTCGGACTCGTCACCACCGCCGCCACGACGGCCTCGGCCCGGACCGAGAGCCCGGCGACCGGGACCCCGCAGAGCGGGACCGAGCAGCGGACGGCACCGGCGATCCCGGCGATGCGGCCATGGACCTGGTCCCATGCCAAGGCCCTGCCCCCCACGATGAAGCAGCGGATCCGGGCCGAGGCCCACGGAAAGTCCCCCCGCTGCCGGCACCTCCCCCTCAACGACGCGGAGACCGACCCCCTCGCCCAGGCGGAAGCCGCCACCGACGGCCTCACCGAGCAGCGGACGGCACCGCTCGCCTGCTGACGCGGGCCACGGCACGCAGAACCGCGGACGTTTCGACAACTAAGGCGACTTGCGTACGCGTATGTCGACACGGAACGACCCCCGGCTGCCCTCGGCCGGGGGTCACGCGCGCTTTCCGGAGCCCCCGCTCCCTCCCCTTCATGTCCATGCGTCTCCCGACGCTCCCCCGTCCCCTCCCTGTCCCCTCGCTTCCCTCCCGCCTCTCCGTACGTGCCGCTCCTCCGGCTCGTACGGGCCCCTGCCGCGAGAAGGACCGGGCACGGCAGTGCACGGGTCACCCGCGCCGCGACCGGCGCGACCGAGCACGACACCGGCCCGACCGGCGACGATCTGCTCTTCTCGGCCCGATACCGCCGGCGTGACCGCCGTCGTGCGCCCGGGCGAACCGGCGCGCGCCGCCTCAGCCGCCCAGGAGAACCGCCTGCGACGGGCACTTCTCGGCGGCCTCGCGCACCTCGGGGTCGTCGCCCGTGTCCTCCCGGCCGGGCAGCACCTCGCCGTAGCCGTCGACGAACGCGAACACCGAAGGAACCCGGTACGCGCATTCGGCCGAGCCGTAGCACGCGCCGCGGTCCACGGAGACCTTCATGTGCCCTCCCGTCATGGATGCCGCTCCCGTCGCGGGTGCCGCGCCGGTCGTGACGTCTCTGCCCCCGCGGCGGCGGCCTGAACCGGCCCCGCGGGGGCAGAGGCATCACGGGCGGCCGCGCGAGCGGCGGAAGGCGGCGGAAGCGCCGGAGGTTCGCCGCCCGTCCGGCACCGGTCCCTCCCCACGTGGGGACCGGTACCGGACGAGGCGGGGTGTGCCGGTCCGCGTCCTGTCGGTGCGACGGGACGGACCGGGGCGCTGGGCGGACGGACCCGGCGAAGCGGGCGTCCGGCACCGGCGGGGAAGTTGACCGAGAACGATCGGCCTCGCGGACCGGAGTCCCGGAGCCGAGGGCCGGTGGCCTGTCCGGACCTTGCGTGACCGTGCGGCCACCGGGACGTGATCCTGCCATCCGCGGCGTCCGCGGAGGAGGCCCGGAGCTCCGGATCCCGGTCTTTCCGCAGGTCAGCCATATAGGGTGAGTTTTCCGGTCCGGACGCCAAGACATGGGGGAAGTAAGGGGTGGGACCTTGGGTTCCGACTCAGGGGCACGCACAGCCTTCGCCGAACGCCTCGCCCTGCTCTACAGGGAAGCCGGCAACCCTCCCCTCAAAAGCGTCTCCGAGGCGGTCGTACGACTGCGGCGGACGGACGAGCGCGGACGGCCCGTGCGGGTGTCCGCTCAGCGCATCAGCGACTGGCGGCGGGCCAAGAACGTACCGGCCCAGTTCACCGCGCTCGCGGCGGTCCTGCAGATCCTGATACCCGAGGCGCGCCGCGCACGGCCGGCACCCGTCTCCACCGGCCTGTACGACCTCGCCCAGTGGCAGCGGCTCTGGGAGCGCGCCCTGGCCGACCCGGTCGGCGAGCGGCCGCCGGCGCCGGATCCGGACGCGCGGACCGCCCCGGACGCGCAGCCGCCCGCCGCCGGCGGAGTCTGCCCCTACCGGGGACTGGCCTCCTACCGGCGTGAGGACGCCCAGTGGTTCTTCGGCCGGGAGCGCAGCACCGGGAAGCTCGTGGAGCTGCTGCGCTCGGCCGGGCCCGCCGGAGGCCTGGTGGTCCTGGTCGGCGCCTCGGGCGCGGGAAAGTCGTCCCTGCTCAGTGCCGGGCTGGTGCCCGCCGTGCAGGGCGGCGCCCTCGTCGACGGCGCAGGGGCCGGGACCGTGGTCCAGCTGGTGCCGGGCGCGGACCCGCTCGGCGAGCTGACCGCGCGCATACCGCAGCTCGCCGGCCTCGTCGCCGACGCCCGCCGGGCGGAACGCGAGGCGGCGGACCACCCCTCGGCCCCCGTCGCCGACGCGCCCCACCTCGCCCACGCGGTACAGGAGGCCGTGACGCGCTGGGCCCACGAGCCGCCTCCGGCGACGGCGGACGGGCGGGAACTCCCCGGCGCGCCCCCGGCCCGCACGCCCGAGGGCACCTCGCCCGCCCGGGGCACCGACGGCACACCCCCGGCCCCCGCCCGCACCCCCGCCTCCGGCCCCCACGACGCCTCTCCCACCGGCCCCACCGGCCCCACCGGCCCCACCGGCCCCACCGGCCACGGTCCGGCCCCCCGGGCCCCGTCCACCCGCCCGGTCCTCATCGTCGACCAGTTCGAGGAGACCTTCACCCTCTGCGCCGACGAGGCCGACCGGCGCGCCTTCGTCCGGATCCTGCACGCCGCCTGCACCCCGCCGCCGGGCTCGTCCGGACCCGCCCCGGTGCGGGTGGTCCTCGGCATCCGCGCGGACTTCTACGAGCAGTGCCTCGGCCATCCGGAACTGGCGGACGCGCTCCAGCACCGGCACATGGTGCTCGGTCCGCTGACCACGGCGGAGCTGCGCGAGGCGGTCACCGGCCCGGCCCGGGCGGCGGGGCTGGAACTGGAAGCGGGACTGACCGAGCTGATCCTCCGCGAGGTGAACGCCGACGCCCCGCGCGCCGGCGGGGACTCCCGCGCCTTCCGGGCCACGGGGGCGCACGACGCGGGCGTCCTCCCGCTGCTGTCCCACGCCCTCCTCGCCACCTGGCAGCGCCGCAAGGGGGGCCGGCTGACCCTGGCCGGCTACCGCGCGGCGGGCGGCATCCAGGGCGCCGTGGCCGCCACCGCCGAGCGCGCCTGGTCCGAGCTGGACCCGGCCGCCCGCACCGCGGCCCGGCTGCTCCTGCTGCGCCTGGTCCGGCTCGGCGAGGACACCCAGGCCACCCGGCGGCGGGGCGCGCGCCGCCAGCTCGCACGGGAGTCGACGGATCCGGGCAAGACCGAGGAGTCGCTGGAGGCGCTGGTACGGGCCCGGCTGGTGACCCTGGACGCGGACACCGTCGAGATCACCCACGAGGCGCTGCTGCACGCGTGGCCCCGGCTGCGCCACTGGATCGACGAGGACCGGGGCGACCACCTGCTGCGCCAGCGCCTGGAGGAGGACGGCAGGGCCTGGGAGGCCGGCGGCCGGGACAGCTCCCTGCTCTACCGGGGCTCGCGTCTCGAACAGGCCCGCGGCTGGGCGCGGTCCGCCGGGGACAGCCACACCACCCGGGCCGCGGTGGAGTTCCTGGCCGCCTCGGTGCGGCTGCGCAGGCGTACGGTCCTGATCAGCAGGGCCGCGGTGGCGGTCGTGGTCACGCTCGCCGTCCTGGCCGCCGGTTCCGCGGTGGTCGCCTGGCAGCAGCGTGACGACGCCGTCTTCGAGCAGGTGCTCGCCGAGGCCGACCGGGTCCAGCACACCGACCCCTCGCTGGCCGCCCGGCTCGACCTGGTCGCCCACCGGCGGCGCCCCGGCGACGAGGGGACGTACAGCAGGCTGATCTCCATCGTGAACGCGCCGCTCGCCACCCCCCTGACCGGCCACACCGGCGCCGTCTACCTCACCTCCTTCAGCCCCGACGGCCGCACCCTCGCCACCGCCGGCTACGACCGCACGGTGCGGCTGTGGGACGTGGCCGACCACGGCCGCCCGAAGCCGCTCGGCAAGCCGCTCACCGGGCACACGAGCTGGGTGAGCAGCGCGGTCTTCGCCCCCGGCGGCCGCACCCTCGCCAGCGCCGGCGACGACGGCACGATCCGCCTGTGGGACGTCGGCGGCCCCGGCGGACGCCCCGCTCCGCTGGGCGCGCCCCTCGCCGGCCACCAGGGCACGATCTACCTGGTCGCCTTCAGCCCCGACGGCCGCACCCTCGCCGCCGCCGGGGAGG
This sequence comes from Streptomyces sp. NPDC090108, assembly GCF_044747185.1. Lineage (NCBI taxonomy): Bacteria > Bacillati > Actinomycetota > Actinomycetes > Kitasatosporales > Streptomycetaceae > Streptomyces > Streptomyces sp. NPDC090108. The sequence goes on along the minus strand of NZ_JBIVDQ010000009.1, from coordinate 252,530 downwards.
ACGGCACCGTACGCCTGTGGAACGTGGCCGACCCGCGCCGGCCGAGACCGCTCGCCGTGCTCCGCGGCACCGGCGCCGCCATGCGCTCCGTGGCGTTCGCCCCCGACGGCCGCACCCTCGCGGCGGGCGGCGACGACGACGCCGTACGGCTGTGGAAGGTGACCGACCCCCGGCACCCGCGGCCGTACGGGACGGTGCTGCGGGGACACACCGACCTCGTGCACTCGGTGGCGTTCAGCCCCGACGGCCGCACCCTGGCCAGCGGCAGCGCCGACGACACCATCCGGCTGTGGAACGTCGCCGACCCCGCCCACGCCGCGCCCCTCGGCGCACCGCTGACCGGCCACACGGGCCCGGTCTGGTCCGTGGCCTTCAGCCCGGACGGCGGCAGGCTCGCCGCCGCCAGCGCGGACAGCACGGCGAGCCTGTGGAACGTCACCGACCCGGCCGCGCCCTCCCAGGTCGGCGAGCCGCTCGCGGGCGGCAGCGGCGAGATGTACGCGCTCGGGTTCAGCCCCGACGGGCGCACCCTCGCCACGGGCAGCGGCGACAGCAGGGTGCGGCTGTGGTCGGTGCCGACCTCGGACATGACCGGCCGCGGCGGGGCGTTCCGCGCGGACGGCAAGGTGCTCGCCACGGCCGCCCGGGACGGCCGGCTGCGGCTGTGGGACGTGACCCGGCCCGGCCACCCCGAACCGCTCGGCCCGCCGTTCATGAGCGCCGACGGCGGCCAGCGCTCGATGGTGTTCTCCCCCGACGGCCGCACCCTCGCCGTGCTGACCGGCAGCCGGGAGGTCCTCCTGTGGAACGTCACCGATCCCGCGCGCCCGGTGCCCGCCGGGCCTCCCCTGCGGCTGCGCACCCGCTTCATGGGCCCCGACGCCCTCGCCTACAGCCCCGACGGCCACACCCTGGCCACCGCCTACGACGACCGCACGATCCGCCTGTGGGACGTCACCCGCCCGGGCGCCGCGGTCCCGCTCGGCCCGCCCCTCACCGGCCACCGCGGCTTCGTGGACGCCCTCGCGTTCGCCCCGCACGGGCACACGCTGGCCAGCGGCAGCGCCGACGGCACGATCCGGCTGTGGGACGTCACGCGCCCCGCGCACGCCGCTCCCCTCGGCGCGCCCCTCACCGGGCACTCCGGCCCCGTCAACGCCCTCGCCTACAGCCCCGACGGCCACACCCTGGCCAGCGGCGGCGACGACGACACCGTACGGCTGTGGGACGTCTCCGAGCCGCGCGCCGCGGCCGCCCTGGGCCCGCCCCTCACCGGCCACACCGAGGCCGTCACGTCCCTCACGTACAGCGCGCACGGGCACACGCTGGCCAGCGGCGGCAACGACAACACGGTCCGGCTGTGGGACGTCGCCCGGCCCGCCTCGGCCACCCCCATCGGCCAGTCGATGAGCCCCTACGCCAAGACCGGCAACTTCCTGTCCTTCAGCCCCACCAGCCACGTCCTCGGCGTCTCCAGCGGCACCGACACGGTCCGCCTGTGGAGCCTGGACGCCGACGAGGCGATCCGGCACATCTGCGCGGTCACCCGGGGCGTGCTGACCCCGCAGCGATGGCACGAGTACCTCCCGCGCCTCTCCTACGACCCGCCGTGCGCCGACTGAACGATCAAGACCAGCCAACTACCCTACTCATCAAGGCCGTTACTCGGATTTTCTCCTCCGACTTGCCTCCCCCAGCCCAACCAACCTTGTTACCCTTGGCCATAGCCCGATCGCTGGTGCATCCCCCGTCGCCAGCGGTCGGGTTTTCCCGTACGCCGAAATCCTGCGCCGCCGCCACCGGGCCGCCGCCGATTCACCCGTGAACGCCGAAGACCCCCGGACCATGTGGTCCGGGGGTCTTCGTACTGTGGGGCTAACAGGATTTGAACCTGTGGCCTCATCCTTATCAGGGATGCGCTCTAACCAACTGAGCTATAGCCCCGCCGCGCTTTGCGGTGTGTGTCCCGCGCGCTGACTCCTGAAGATTAGCGCACGAGGGCGGCAGTCCCAAAATCGGTTCCCCGGGACCGCCGGCGCGGCATGCGGGGAGGGGTCACTCGTCCTCGGCCAGCGTCAGTTCGATGCCGCCCACGAAGCCCGCGGAGAGGTTGTAGATGAACGCGCCCAGGGTGGCCAGCGCCGTCGCGAGGACGACGTCGATGATCGCGATGACCGCCGCGAACATCAGGACGTTCGGCAGCGAGAGGAAGGACTGGAGGTCGAAACCATTCGCCTCGTTGGAACCGGTCGCCTCCGAGATCGTGCCGCCCACCGTGGAGAACACGCCCATGGCGTCCATGACCATCCACAGCACCGCCGAGGCGACGACCGTGCAGACGCCCAGCGCGATGGAGAGCAGGAAGCTGACCTTCATCACCGACCACGGGTCGGCCTTCGCCACCCGCAGCCGCGCCTTACGGGTGCGCGGCGCGGTCCGCGCCCCGGTGCGCGGCCGGCGCACGGCGCCCGCGGGCGGCTGCGCCGGGTAGGCCTGCGGCGGGTGGTACGGGCCGTCGGCGGGCTCGGCGCGCCGCTCCCCGGGCAGCGGGGAGGCCGGCCGGGTCTCGGCCGTACCGCCGCCGGACTGGGTCTGCGGGCCTCGGGTGTCCGTCACAGTTCCCCCCTGGGATCCATGCGCGTCGGAGGTTGAGGGAGCGGATGGAGCGGAGGAGCCGGAGGACGGGGAGGAGGAGGCGGCGGGGGGCGCGGAGGTGTCCTCCGCGGCCTTGACCGGCCTCAGCTCGGTCGTGTGCGGGTCGGTCGCCGGCCCGGGCGTACCCGGAGCCGCCGTACCGCCAGGAGCCGCGGCCGCGGCCGCCGCCCCGCCGGACCCACCGGCCCGGCCGGAGCCGCTCCCCTTGCCGCCGGGCCGGCCGGCCTTGCCCGTCCTGCCCGCCCTGCTCGCGGCGGAGCCACGGCCGCCGCCGTCCGTCTCCGTACCCGTGGAGGTACCGGCCGATCCGGCGCCCGTGGCTCCGCTCACGATCACTCACTCCTCGTGCTACTCGGCCGAGGGCGCCTCACCCTCGTCCGTGCCGGCGGTCGCGACAGCCTCGACGGACTCGTCCACGGCCACGTCGCCGTCGACTTCCTCCGCCTCACGCCCCGCCTCGGCGTTACGAGCGATACCGACCACGGCATCGCGCTTGCCCAGGTTGATCAGTTGGACGCCCATGGTGTCACGGCCCGTCTCCCTGACCTCGTTGACTCGCGTGCGAATCACACCGCCGGACAGGGTGATGGCGAGGATCTCATCGGTCTCCTCGACGATCAGCGCGCCGACGAGAGAACCACGGTCCTCCACGATCTTCGCAGCCTTGATGCCGAGACCGCCACGCCCCTGGACGCGGTATTCGTCGACGGCGGTGCGCTTGGCGTACCCACCGTCCGTCGCGGTGAAGACGAACGTACCCGGTCGCACCACATTCATCGAGAGCAGTTCGTCGCCCTCGCGGAAGCTCATGCCCTTCACACCCGAGGTGGCACGGCCCATCGGGCGCAGGCTGTCGTCCGATGCGGTGAACCGGATCGACTGGGCCTTCTTGCTGACCAGGAGCAGATCGTCCTCGGCGGAGACCAGCTCGGCGCCGATCAGCTCGTCGTCCGAGCCGTCCTCGCGCGTCCGCAGGTTGATCGCGATCACACCGCCGGAGCGGGGCGAATCGTAATCCTTCAGAGGCGTCTTCTTGACCAGACCGGACATGGTGGCCAGCACCAGGTACGGGGCCGCCTCGTAGTCGCGGATCGCGAGGATCTCGGCGATCGCCTCGTCCGGCTGGAAGGCCAGCAGGTTCGCCACGTGCTGGCCGCGCGCCTCACGGCCCGCCTCCGGCAGCTCGTACGCCTTGGCCCGGTACACCCGGCCCTTGTTCGTGAAGAACAGCAGCCAGTGGTGCGTGGTGGAGATGAAGAAGTGGTCGACGATGTCGTCCTCCTTCAGCTTCGTGCCCCGCACCCCCTTGCCGCCGCGCTTCTGGGAGCGGTAGTCGTCCGTCTTGGTCCGCTTGACGTAACCGCCGCGCGTGATCGTGACGACGATGTCCTCTTCGGCGATCAGGTCCTCGATGGACATGTCGCCCTCGTACGGGATCAGCTTGCTGCGGCGGTCGTCGCCGAACTTCTCCGTGATCGCGGCCAGCTCGTCGTGGACGATCTGACGCTGGCGCTCCTCGGAGGCCAGGATCGCGTTGTACTCGTTGATCTTCGCCTGGAGCTCGTCGTGCTCCTGGACGATCTTCTGGCGCTCCAGGGCGGCCAGCCGGCGCAGCTGCATCTCGAGGATGGCGTTCGCCTGGATCTCGTCGATCTCCAGGAGGTCCATCAGGCCCGTCCGGGCGATCTCGACGGTGTCGCTGGCCCGGATGAGCGCGATGACCTCGTCGATGGCGTCCAGGGCCTTCAGCAGACCGCGCAGGATGTGCGCGCGCTCCTCGGCCTTGCGCAGCCGGAAGCGCGTCCGGCGGACGATGACCTCGATCTGGTGCGTCACCCAGTGGCGGATGAACGCGTCCAGCGACAGGGTGCGCGGCACGCCGTCGACCAGCGCCAGCATGTTGGCGCCGAAGTTCGTCTGCAGGTCGGTGTGCTTGTACAGGTTGTTCAGGACGACCTTGGCGACCGCGTCCCGCTTCAGGACGATCACCAGGCGCTGACCGGTGCGGGAGGACGTCTCGTCGCGGACGTCGGCGATGCCGCCGACCTTGCCGTCCTTGACCAGGTCCGCGATCTTCTGCGCCAGGTTGTCCGGGTTCACCTGGTACGGCAGCTCGGTGACCACCAGGCACTGGCGGTTCTGGATCTCCTCGACCTCGACCACCGCGCGCATCGTGATGGAGCCGCGACCGGTGCGGTACGCCTCCTCGATGCCCTTGCGGCCCACGACCAGGGCGCCGGTCGGGAAGTCCGGGCCCTTGATGCGCTCGATGAGCGCGTCCAGCAGCTCCTCGTGGGAGGCCTCGGGGTGCTCCAGGTGCCACTGGGCGCCGGCCGCGACCTCGCGCAGGTTGTGCGGCGGGATGTTCGTGGCCATGCCGACGGCGATACCGGCCGAGCCGTTGATCAGCAGGTTCGGGAAGCGCGCGGGCAGGACGGTCGGCTCCTGGGAGCGGCCGTCGTAGTTGTCCGTGAAGTCGACGGTGTCCTCGTCGATGTCGCGGACCATCTCCATCGACAGCGGCGCCAGCTTGCACTCGGTGTAGCGCATGGCGGCCGCCGGGTCGTTGCCCGGGGAGCCGAAGTTGCCGTTGGAGTCGACGAGCGGCATGCGCATCGACCACGGCTGGGCGAGGCGCACCAGGGCGTCGTAGATCGAGCTGTCGCCGTGCGGGTGGTAGTTACCCATGACGTCACCGACGACACGGGCGCACTTGTAGAAGCCGCGCTCGGGCCGGTAGCCGCCGTCGTACATCGCGTACAGCACACGGCGGTGGACGGGCTTGAGGCCGTCCCGGACGTCGGGCAGCGCGCGGGACACGATGACGGACATCGCGTAGTCCAGGTACGAGCGCTGCATCTCCGCGTCGAGGCCGACCGGCTCGATGCGCGTGGTGACGATCTCGCCGGTCTCTTCCTCGGGCGTCACTGGCTCAGGCATGAAGTTCGAGGTGTCGTCGGTCATTGCTGGTGAAGATCCTTCCTGGTGCGGTCAGCTGAGACCGACTCAGATGTCGAGGAAGCGGACGTCCTTGGCATTGCGCTGGATGAACAGACGGCGGGCCTCGACGTCCTCGCCCATCAGCACCGAGAACAGGTCGTCGGCCTGGGCGGCGTCGTCGAGGGTGACCTGGCCGAGGACACGGTGCTCCGGGTCCATCGTGGTCACGCGCAGCTCCTCGGCGTTCATCTCGCCCAGACCCTTGAAGCGCTGGATCGAGTCCTCGCGGACCCGCTTGCCGCGCTGGCGGCCCATCTCGAGCAGCGCGTCGCGCTCGCGGTCGGAGTACGCGTACTCGATGTCGTCACGACCCCACTTGATCTTGTACAGCGGGGGACGGGACAGGTACACGTAGCCCGCCTCGACCAGCGGCCGCATGAAGCGGAACAGGAAGGTCAGCAGCAGCGTGTTGATGTGCTGGCCGTCGACGTCGGCGTCCGCCATCAGGATGATCTTGTGATAGCGGAGCTTGGCGATGTCGAAGTCCTCGTGCACACCCGTGCCGAAGGCGGAGATCAGCGCCTGGATCTCCTGGTTCTGCAGGATCTTGTCGATCCTGGCCTTCTCGACATTGAGGATCTTGCCGCGGATGGGCAGGATCGCCTGGAACTGCGGGTTCCGGCCGGACTTGGCCGAACCGCCGGCGGAGTCGCCCTCGACGATGAAGATCTCGCACTTGGACGGGTCGTTGGACTGGCAGTCCGACAGCTTGCCCGGCAGCGCGCCCGACTCCAGCAGACCCTTGCGACGGGTCAGGTCACGGGCCTTGCGGGCCGCCACACGCGCGGTGGCCGCCTGGATGCCCTTGCGGATGATGTCCGCCGCCTCGACCGGGTTGCGGTCCAGCCAGTCGTTGAGGTGCTCGTAGACGGCCTTCTGCACGAAGGTCTTCGCCTCCGTGTTGCCCAGCTTCGTCTTCGTCTGGCCCTCGAACTGCGGCTCGCTCAGCTTGACCGAGATGATCGCGGTCAGACCCTCACGGATGTCGTCACCGGTGAGGTTGTCGTCCTTCTCGCGGAGCAGCTTCTTGTCGCGCGCGTACTTGTTGATCAGGGACGTCAGCGCGGCACGGAAGCCCTCTTCGTGGGTACCGCCCTCGTGGGTGTGGATGATGTTCGCGAAGGAGTACACGCCCTCGCTGTAGCCGCCGTTCCACTGCATCGCGACCTCGAGGGACAGGTTCTTGTCCTTGTCCTCCGCCTCCAGGTCGATGATGCTCGGGTGCACCAGGTCTCCCTTGCGGGAGTTCAGGTACTTCACGAAGTCGACGATGCCGCCCTCGTAGTGGTACGTGACCGACTTGACCTCGGCCTTGTCGTCGGCACCCGCCTCGTCCGCGCCCGCGGTGGCCTTCGCCTGCTCACGCTCGTCGGTGAGCTTGATCGTCAGACCCTTGTTGAGGAACGCCATCTCCTGGAAGCGCCGCGACAGCGTCTCGAAGGAGTACTCGGTGGTCTCGAAGATCTCCGGGTCGGCCCAGAAGGTGACCGACGTGCCGGTCTCCTCGGTCGCCTCGTTCTTCGCCAGCGGCGCCGTCGGAACGCCCATCTTGTAGTCCTGCGTCCAACGGAAGCCGTCCGTCCTGACCTCGACGGCGACCTTCGTGGACAGCGCGTTCACGACGGAGACGCCCACACCGTGCAGACCGCCGGAGACGGCGTAGCCGCCACCGCCGAACTTTCCGCCCGCGTGCAGCACGGTCAGCACGACCTCGACCGCCGGCTTGCCCTCGGAGGGCACGATGCCCACCGGGATGCCACGGCCGTTGTCGACCACGCGCACACCGCCGTCGGGCAGGATCGTCACGTCGATCGTGTCCGCGTAACCGGCCAGGGCCTCGTCGACCGAGTTGTCGACGACTTCCTGCACCAGGTGGTGCAGTCCGCGCTCACCGGTGGAGCCGATGTACATACCGGGTCGCTTGCGGACCGCGTCCAGCCCTTCGAGCACCGTGATGGCGCTCGCGTCGTAGGAGGTGGAGGCGGTGGCCTCGCCGTTGACGCCGGCGTCGGTGGAAGGGATGTTCTCGTTGGGGTTGCCGGAATCGGCCACGAAGCGCCCTTTCTGGCACAGCACGAGCCGGGCTCCTGGGGGAACCCCCTCTGGGGGAGGGCTGCCGGAGCGGCTGCGGCATGTTGCGTTGGTAAGCCCTGATCAGCGGTTGCTCAGCTTGTCCCGGGCGGTCCCCACGATGGGGGGCGGGATTACCTCCAGTCTACCGGTAGCGCCGACAGTAATGGGGGCTTGCGGGCACCTGAGTCCCCATGTGCCGCCCTGAACCGGCGTCTCCCGGGTACCGATATACGGAAGGGGGCTCCGAGGGGCTCACAGCGGCACTCAGCGCTTTCGCCGGTCTCCCCTTGGCCATCGGGGGCTCAGGGCGTGATCCACATCTCCGCGCGGGCGCGCGACGGCGCTCCGCGAGGGCGCCACGACGTGACGCACCTCACCCCCCGGTGAAGTGCGTCACCCGTACGTATCGCCCGGTCCCGTGCTCCCCGGAGCCCGCAGCGGGCCGTACCTCCGGGCCGGACCGCCGGGGCCGTTCACCTTGATCAGCCGGACCGTGCCGTGCCCGAGGTCCTGGTTCAGCCGGGCCACCAGAGTGGGCGCCAGCAGCCGCAGCTGCGTCGCCCAGGCCGTCGAGTCACAGCTCACCGACAGCACCCGCTCGTCCTCGTCGTACCCCTGCGGCACACAGTGCTTCGCCAGGTCCTCGCCGACGATCTGCGGCCAGCGGCCCATCACACCGCCCACCGCGGCCGGCGTCTCCCAGCCGCGCTCGTTGATCAGCCGGTTGATCGCCGCGCCCAGCGCCATCGGGTCCCGCCCGTCGGCACGCGCGCCGGACCGCAGCCCGCCGCCCCGCCGCACCTGCTTCTTCTGCCGCGCCGCGTCCCCACGCGCGCGTGCCTGCTCCTTCGCCGCGCGCAACGCCACGCGCGCGAGGTCGACACCGGAGGCCTCGGCCGGCTTCGGGGCACCGCCCGCCCCCTTCGCACCACCGGACGCGCCCGCGCCCTTCGCGTCCGGGCCTCCCGCGGGCTCCCCGGCGCTCACAGCCGCTCCACCGTCCCGCCCGACACCGCGTACCGCGCCCCGCGCAGCAGCCCGGGCACGTCGTCGTCCACGGCGGCGGTCACCAGCACCTGCTCGCCGGACGCCACCAGCTCCGCCAGCCGCTCACGACGGCGGGCGTCCAGCTCGGCGAACACGTCGTCGAGCACCAGCACCGGCTCGTTGCCCTCCGCGCGCAGCAGCTCGTACGACGCCAGCCGCAGCGCGAGGGCGTACGACCAGGACTCGCCGTGCGAGGCGTACCCCTTCGCGGGCAGCTGCCCCAGCCGCAGGACCAGGTCGTCCCGGTGCGGGCCCACGAGCGTCACACCCCGCTCGATCTCCTGCTTGCGAGCCTCCGCGAGCGCCGCCGTCAGCTGCGCGTACAGCTCCTCGCGCGCGTGGGCGTCACCGGGCGCCGACGGCTTGTACTCCAGCGCCAGCGGACCGCCGCCGGGCGCCAGCTGCTCGTACGCCTTGTCGGCCAGCGGCTGCAGCACCGCGATCAGGTCCAGCCGCTGGGCGAGCAGCTCGGCACCCGCGCGCGCGAGGTGCTGGTCCCACACGTCCAGCGTGGACAGGTCCATCGACCGGCCGCCGTGCCGGCGCGCCAGCGCCGCGGTCTTCAGCAGGGTGTTCCGCTGCTTCAGCACCCGCTCGTAGTCCGAGCGCACGCCCGCCATCCGCGGGGAACGCGCGGTGATCAGCTCGTCCAGGAACCGCCGCCGCTCACCCGGATCGCCCTTGACCAGCGCCAGGTCCTCCGGCGCGAACAGCACGGTGCGCACGATCCCCAGCACGTCCCGCGGCCTGACCTGCGAGGAGCGGTTGATCCGCGCCCGGTTGGCCCGGCCGGGGTTCAGCTCCAGCTCCACCAGCTGCTGCCGCTCGCCCTGGCGCACCTGCGCCCGCACCACGGCCCGGTCCGCGCCCATGCGGACCAGGGGGGCGTCGGAGGAGACCCGGTGGCTGCCCAGGGTGGCGAGATAGCCGACCGCCTCGACCAGGTTCGTCTTGCCCTGGCCGTTGGGCCCCACGAACGCCGTGACGCCCGGGTCGAGAGGAACCTCGGCCCGGGCGTACGAGCGGAAGTCGGCCAGCGAAAGATGCGTCACGTGCATGGTCGTTCGCCGACCTCCCCCAGGGTTGTGGATCGCGGGGGCGATCCTGTGGACTACTTCTTCTCTACGGCGTGGCCGCCGAACTGGTTGCGCAGCGCGGCGATCATCTTCATCTGCGGCGAGTCGTCCTGCCGGGAGGCGAACCGCGCGAACAGCGACGCGGTGATCGCGGGCAGCGGCACCGCGTTGTCGATCGCGGCCTCCACCGTCCAGCGTCCCTCACCGGAGTCCTGTGCGAAACCGCGCAGGCCCGCCAGGTGCTCGTCGTCGTCGAGGGCGTTGACCGCCAGGTCCAGCAGCCAGGAACGGATGACCGTGCCCTCCTGCCAGGACCGGAAGACCTCGCGGACGTTCTCCACGGAGTCGACCTTCTCGAGCAGCTCCCAGCCCTCGGCGTAGGCCTGCATCATCGCGTACTCGATGCCGTTGTGGACCATCTTCGCGAAGTGACCGGCGCCGACCTTGCCGGCGTGCACCGAGCCGAAGTCGCCCTCGGGCTTCAGCGCGTCGAAGACCGGCTGGACCTTGGCGACGTTCTCGGCGTCGCCGCCGTACATCAGCGCGTAGCCGTTCTCCAGGCCCCAGACACCGCCCGAGACGCCGCAGTCGACGAAACCTATGCCCTTGGCCGCCAGCTCCTCGGCGTGCTTCTCGTCGTCCGTCCAGCGCGAGTTGCCGCCGTCCACGACCACGTCACCGGGCTCCAGCAGCTCGGCGAGCTGGTCGACCGTGGACTGGGTGGCCTCGCCGGCCGGGACCATGACCCAGACGACACGCGGAGCGCTGAGCTTGCCCACAAGCTCTTCCAGGCTGTGGACATCCGCGACGTCGGGGTTGCGGTCGTATCCGATGACGGTGTGGCCGGCGCGGCGGATCCGCTCGCGCATGTTGCCGCCCATCTTGCCGAGGCCGACGAGACCGAGCTCCATCAGTTGTGTTCCTTAGGTCGCTGTGTGGCGTGAGGACACCTTCGTGTCCGTGCCGAGCCTAAACCCGGACGGTCACGCACAGCTGTGGGCATACGCGCTCAAACGTGACGCCTCTGACCTGCGGCTTTCGGGCCGTTCCGCGGGTGTGTCCGGTCCGTTCCCGACGGACCGGACACCGGGGATGCGCCCGGCGCCGGGTACCCACAGGGGCGCCCGGCGCTGTGCACGACTGTGGACGGACTCAGCCGCTCAGGCGCACCGGCATGATCAGGTACTTGTACGCGTCGTCCGCCTCGGCGTCCAGGGCCGGCTTGCCGCTGAGCAGCGCGGGCTTCGTGGACGTGGTGAACGACAGCTGGGCCACCGGGGAGTCGATGGCGCTCAGACCGTCCAGCAGGAAGGTCGGGTTGAAGGCGATCGAGATGTCGTCGCCGTCCAGCTGCGCCTCCACCCGCTCCACAGCCTGTGCGTCGTCGCTGGAACCGGCCTCCAGGATCAGCACGCCCTGCTCGAAGCTCAGCCGCACCGGGGTGTTGCGCTCGGCGACCAGGGCCACACGCTTGACGGCCTCCACGAAGGGGGCGGTCTCGATCACGGCGACGGAGTTGAACTCGGTCGGGAACAGCGTGCGGTACTTCGGCAGGTCGCCTTCGAGCAGACGCGTGGTCGTACGGCGTCCCGCGCCCTCGAAGCCGATCAGGCCCTCGCCCGCGCCCGAGCCGGAGAGCGCCAGCGTGACGCTGTCGCCCGCGCCCAGCGCCTTGGCGGTGTCCAGGAGCGTCTTGGCGGGCACCAGGGCGACCGCGGAGGCGTCCGGGTTCTCCGGCTTCCACAGGAACTCGCGGACCGCGAAGCGGTAGCGGTCGGTGGAGGCCAGGGTGACCGTGTCGCCCTCGATCTCGATGCGCACACCGGTGAGGACGGGCAGCGTGTCGTCACGGCCGGCGGCGATGGCCACCTGGGAGACGGCGGCCGCGAAGACCTCGCCGGGGACGGTGCCCGTGGCGCTCGGCATCTGCGGCAGCGACGGGTACTCCTCCACAGGCAGTGTGTGCAGGGTGAACCGCGAGGAGCCGCAGACCACGGTCGCCCGTACACCGTCTGTGGAAATCTCCACCGGACGGTTGGGCAGCGCGCGGCAGATGTCGGCGAGCAGCCGGCCCGAGACCAGGACGGTGCCCTCCTCGTCGACCTCGGCCTCGACGCCGACCCTGGCGGAGACCTCGTAGTCGAAGCTCGACAGGCTCAGCTGGCCGTCCTCCGCCTTCAGCAGCAGGCCGGCGAGGACAGGCGCCGGCGGACGGGCCGGGAGGCTGCGTGCTGCCCACGCCACTGCCTCCGCGAGTACGTCGCGTTCCACCCGGATCTTCACCGTAAGCCGCCTCCTGCTGTTGCTACTGAGTCCTCCGACTCGGTGTCACGGCTCACTGAGGAGCGCGGGACACCGGGGACCAGTCTGACGCACGGCACTGACAGTAGGTGCCTGTCGGGGTCAAGTCCGTCCGAGGGGCAGCGGGACGCGAGAGGGCGAGTTGTGCACAGCCCCCTCTTCGAAACGGATTCCGAGCTCTCTCTAGTTGGCAGTAGTAGTAGGGCCTGTGGAAACGGTGGATAACCGCGTTTGCCCAGCTCAGAGCACGAATTTTGTCCACTGACCCTGTGGGTGGAGGCGGTGGACAACTCGGGGTTTCTGTGGAGAACAGAAAGTTCTGCACACACCGCCCACAGGGCGAGGGCAGTTCTCCCCAGCTGCGTCCCCAGGTTTACCCACGTTTCCCACAGCCCAATCCGGCACCTTCGTGTGACGCCTTTCACTCGACGCGGTGAGCGAGGCCGCCGGGTTGCCGAACAGTGGACAGCGGTGTGGAGAAGGTGGAAGTTGCTGGGGACAACGGCCCCCAGCCTGTGGGCCGCCGGTGGAAAACTTCGCGGCCGCCCTGTGGACGATCTCGTTTTCCACAGCCTGTGGAGATCCTTCGTCCACGATTCCACAGCCCTCTGAGCTGCGAGGACGCTGACTCCCCAGGTTCCCTGTGGATGCAGCTCGGGACAACTTCGCAGTCCCCAGCGTGTGGACGGAAGAAAGTTGCCAAATCTGTGGAGGGAGGCCGTAACCAGGCGATTAATCGAACACCGGGTGGCCGGAGCGGGGCGGCACGGACGCCGGGTCGGGCGTCCCGAGGGGGCGTCGGGGCGGGTTGCTGGGGCCTCCGAGGGGGATTCCGGCCGCCTCGGAGGCCCCCGGAGGGGGCGGCTCCAGGGGGCGGAGAGAAGCGCGGAGGTGGTGTTCGAACGCCGAGGCGCGTATCCGGGCGCACTGACGGGAGAACGGCGCCTGGCGGCCTCTCCGCGCCTGGGGAGGCGTACGCGAGCGGTGCGGGGGCCAGGGAGGCGTTAGGTGAGGCCGTGCGCGGCGGTGCGCGGCGGAGAGTGGGGCCGGCCGGCCGGGCAGGGCCCTCGTGGGGCTCGTGGGCGCTCGTTGGGGCACGGGCGGGCGCCGGTGTGGGTGCGGGGACGCGAAAGGCGCCCCGGGTCGTTCCGGGGCGCCCTCGGCGTCGGTGTGCGTGTGCGGAGCTGTCAGCCGTTCTTGATGCGGTTCGTCAGCTCGGTCACCTGGTTGTAGATCGAGCGCCGCTCGGCCATCAGCGCGCGGATCTTGCGGTCGGCGTGCATGACGGTGGTGTGGTCGCGGCCGCCGAACTGCGCGCCGATCTTCGGCAGTGACAGGTCGGTCAGCTCGCGGCACAGGTACATGGCGATCTGGCGGGCCGTCACCAGGGCGCGGCCGCGCGAGGTACCGCACAGGTCCTCGACCGTGAGCCCGAAGTAGTCGGCGGTGGCGCCCATGATGGCCGTCGCCGTGATCTCGGGTGCGGAGTCCTCGCCGCCGGGGATCAGGTCCTTCAGGACGATCTCGGTCAGGCCCAGGTCCACCGGCTGCCGGTTGAGCGACGCGAACGCCGTCACCCGGATCAGCGCGCCCTCCAGCTCACGGATGTTCCGTGAGATCCGGGAGGCGATGAACTCCAGGACCTCCGGCGGGGCGTTGAGCTGCTCCTGGACGGCCTTCTTGCGCAGGATCGCGATCCGCGTCTCCAGCTCGGGCGGCTGGACATCGGTGATCAGGCCCCACTCGAAGCGGTTGCGCAGCCGGTCCTCCAGGGTGACCAGCTGCTTGGGCGGCCGGTCGGAGGACAGCACGATCTGCTTGTTGGCGTTGTGCAGCGTGTTGAAGGTGTGGAAGAACTCCTCCTGCGTCGACTCCTTGTCCGCGAGGAACTGGATGTCGTCGACGAGCAGGATGTCCATCTCGCGGTAGCGCTTGCGGAAGCTGTCGCCCTTGCCGTCGCGGATCGAGTTGATGAACTCGTTGGTGAACTCCTCCGAGCTGACGTAGCGCACGCGCGTGCCCGGGTAGAGGCTGCGCGCGTAGTGCCCGATGGCGTGCAGCAGGTGGGTCTTGCCGAGTCCCGACTCCCCGTAGATGAAGAGGGGGTTGTACGCCTTGGCCGGCGCCTCGGCGACGGCCACCGCGGCGGCGTGCGCGAACCGGTTGGACGCGCCGATGACGAACGTGTCGAACAGGTACTTCGGGTTCAGCCGGGCGGTCGGCTCACCGGCACCGCCCGCCGCGGACGAGGAGAGCCCGCCGCTCCCGGACGACGGCAGGTCCGGCCGGCCCGTGCCCCCGCCGCGGCGGGCGGGTCCGGCGGGCGGCTCGGGCAGTTCCCGGCGGACGGGGTCGCGCTGGTCGTACTCGGAGCGCGGCTCGTAGCCCTCGTAGTCGGGGCGGCCGGACTCGTACTCGCGGCGCGGGCTGTCGTAGTCGCCGCGCTGCTGCTCGTACGGGCGCTCCCGGCCCGGCTGCCGGTAGTCCGGGGCCGACGGGCCGTAGCCGTCCTGGGACGGCGAGGCGTAGGGGTCGCGTTCGGGGAAGCCGAGGCGCGGCTGCTGCCAGCCGTACTCGTCCTGCGCCGGGCGCGGCCAGGCGCCGGGCTCGGGCCGCTGGTACTCGGCGGGGTACGCGGGCCGGGCCGTGGGCAGCTGGTCGCCGCGGCCGGCGGACGGCTGGTCGGTGCGGGCGGGCGGTTCGCCGCCGGGGTGCTGGTCCCCGCCGCGGTGGTCGCCACCACGATGGTCCCCGCCGCGGTGCTGGTCGCCACCGCGGTGCTGGTCGGCGCGCTCGCCGCCGCGGTGGCGGCCGTAGCCCTCGTAAGGACCGGAGGGCAGCTCAGGCTCGTCGTAGCGGGACTGCTGCTGGGGCTGGCCGGCCGGTGCCTGGGGGGCCGGCGGTTCACCGGCGGTCTCGTCCACGGTGATCGCGATGCGGATGGGCCGGCCGCACTCGCGGCTCAGCGTCTCGCTGACGATCGGGGCCAGGCGGCCCTCCAGTACGCCCTTGGCGAATTCGTTCGGCACGGCGAGCAGGGCGGTGTCCGCGACCAGCGCGAGGGGCTGGCAGCGCCGGATCCAGCGCTCGTCCTTCGACTCGACACCTTGCCCGCGGCCTTCGCCGAGAAGCTGTTCCAGTACGCGTGGCCACACTGCGGCAAGATCGGCAGGTACGTCAGCCACAGGGCACGCTCTCTCGCAGGTCCCACGAACGTGTGGTTGTGGGAAGGGTGGGGTTGAAACTCGGTGAGGTCGGGGGCAATCCCGCTCGGGCGGGGATATGCGAACGAATGGGAGTTCAGCCAAGGTAGTCAGCGCGACCGGTAGGGTTCAAGTTGTTGTCCCCAGCCTGTGGACAGTGTCTCTCGGCTAGCGCCGGTTTGACCGGATGGCGTAGCCCCGCGTACCGTAACCAGGTCGAGTTGTCGATGGCTGCTGCCGCCTGCCTCCGAAGGGCACAGATCGCTAAAGGTGATCGGGAAGCGGTGCACTCGGGCGTGACGCGAGCTACTCGTGGGCGCACGGTGACAGCCAGGACGGCACCACGCCAACCATCGATTTTTTCTGGAGCCCCCGAGTGAGCAAGCGCACCTTCCAGCCGAACAACCGTCGTCGCGCCAAGACCCACGGCTTCCGCCTGCGGATGCGCACCCGTGCCGGTCGCGCGATTCTCGCGAACCGCCGCAGCAAGGGTCGCGCCGCCCTGTCCGCCTGATTCAGTCAGGTCGTGACGTCGTGCTGCCCTCCGACAACCGGCTGAGGCGGCGCGAGGACTTCGCGGCCGCGGTACGACGAGGTCGCCGGGCCGGTCGCCCGACACTCGTCGTCCACTTTCGTAGCGGTGCCACGGACCCGCACGCGCCTGGGGAGAGCGCTCCCCCGACGCGTGCGGGTTTCGTCGTCAGCAAGGCCGTGGGTGGAGCGGTCGTGCGCAACGAAGTGAAGCGCCGACTGCGTCATCTGATGCGTGACCGAGTTGTCCTGTTTCCCCCCGGTAGCCTGGTAGTCGTACGAGCGCTGCCCGGATCGGGTGACGCGACCCACGCACAGCTGGCCCAAGACCTGGACGCCGCTCTTCAGCGGCTGCTGGGAGGGGGCGCGCGATGAAGTACCCGCTGCTGGTCCTGATCAAGCTGTACCAGTGGACGATCAGTCCGCTGCTCGGACCGGTGTGCAAGTACTACCCGTCGTGCTCCCACTACGGCTATACGGCCATCGACCGGCACGGTGCGATCAAGGGAACGGCTCTGACCGCCTGGCGCATCCTCCGGTGCAATCCGTGGTCGCTCGGCGGTGTGGACCATGTCCCCCCGCGCAAGCGTCCGCGATGGCACGAACTGCTGCGCGACGCCTGGCGCGCACGCAAGGGCGGGTCCTCCGCCGCCGAACCGGCCACCGAACCGAAGTCTCCCACCGAGGCTTCCTCGGGCCCGGCCGCAGAGACCTCGTCCCATGCCCAAGGAGCATGATTAGTGGACACGATTGCCAGCCTCTTCAGCTTCATCACGACACCCGTTTCGTGGGTCATTGTCCAGTTCCACATGGTCTACGGGTCGCTCTTCGGCCCTGACACCGGGTGGGCCTGGGGTCTGTCCATCGTGTCTCTGGTGGTCCTGATCCGTATCTGCCTGATCCCGCTCTTCGTGAAGCAGATCAAGGCGACCCGGGCGATGCAGACGCTGCAGCCCGAGATGAAGAAGATCCAGGAGCGCTACAAGAACGACAAGCAGCGCCAGTCCGAAGAGATGATGAAGCTGTACAAGGACTCGGGTACCAACCCGCTGTCCTCGTGCCTTCCCATCCTGGCGCAGTCTCCTGTCTTCTTCGCCCTGTACCACGTGCTCAACGGCATCGCGTCGGGCAAGACCATCGGTGTCATCAACGACAGCCTCCTGCAGAGCGCGCAGAAGGCCCACATCTTCGGCGCCCCGCTGGCCGCGAAGTTCCTGGACAGCGCCGATCAGGCGAACGCGCTGGGTGCCTCGCTGGTCAACGTGCGCGTGGTCACGGCGATCATGATCGTCCTGATGTCGCTGTCGCAGTTCTACACGCAGCGCCAGCTGATGACGAAGAACGTCGACACCACGGTGAAAACGCCGTTCATGCAGCAGCAGAAGATGCTGATGTACGTCTTCCCGATCATGTTCGCCTTCTTCGGCATCCGGTTCCCGGTCGGTGTCCTCGTCTACTGGCTGACCACCAACGTGTGGACCATGGGCCAGCAGATGTTCGTCATCCGCAACAACCCGACCCCCGGTTCCAAGGCCCAGGGCGCCTACCTGGAGCGTCTGACCAAGCACGTCACGCACCACGGCAAGGCCCGTCGCCGCAGCGAGAAGAACATCATCAAGGCGATCGTCGCCAAGGGCCGCGACCGCAACGAGGCCGAGCGCAAGTTCATCAACGCCCTGAGCAAGGCCGGCCTCTCCGCCCAGGCCGACGGCTCCGTGGCGAAGAGCGAGAGCCAGAGCGTGGTCCAGGCCGAGGACGGTACGACCATCACGGCCGGTGCCCCGCGACGCCAGCAGCCCAAGCGGCAGAGCAAGGCCCAGCGCCAGTCCGGGGCCAAGCAGGCGGGCGAGGACGCGTCGTCCACCGAGCCGGAGGAGTCGTCCACCACGCCGGTCGACGAGCCCTCCTTGTCGCTGGAGAAGGCCGACGAGTCGCAGGACGCCCAGGCCGTCGCCGGCAAGTCCGCTGCCAAGCAGCCCCAGAAGCCCGGGTCCGGTACCCGCAGCAAGGCCCAGTCCGGCCAGCGCAAGGGTGGCTCGCAGCGGCCCAAGTCCCCGTCCAAGAAGTAAGAAGGAGCCCATCCCGTGACGGAAGGCACCACCTCTGCCGCTGCCGAGGGCGCAGACAACCTCTCCCGCCTGGAGCAGGAGGGTGAGATCGCCGCGGACTACCTGGAGGGTCTGCTCGACATCGCCGACCTCGACGGCGACATCGACATGGACGTCGAGGCCGATCGCGCCTCCGTGTCGATCATCAGCGACGCCGGCGGCCGTGACCTGAACAAGCTGGTCGGCCGGGACGGCGAGGTGCTGGAGGCGCTTCAGGAGCTGACGCGGCTGGCCGTGCACCGGGAGACCGGTGACCGCAGCCGCCTCATGCTGGACATCGCCGGCTACCGCGCCCAGAAGCGTTCCGAGCTGTCCGAGCAGGGCGCCAAGGCGGCGGCCGAGGCCAAGGACTCGGGTGAGCCTGTGAAGCTCAAGCCGATGACCCCCTTCGAGCGCAAGGTCGTGCACGACGCGGTCAAGGCCGCCGGACTGCGCAGTGAGTCCGAGGGCGAGGAGCCGCAGCGGTTCGTCGTCGTGCTGCCTGCCTGATCGGCACCCTGGTTCCACCGGCCCCGTCTGTTGAGCAGACGGGGCCGAACTTTGTCAGCCTGTAGTTCTGGTGGCCGGTGCACGATGCGCCGGCGCTGTACGGAAGGACGGTCCCCGTGACGGAGGCAGCGGAGCTTCCCCCCGCGCCCGAGCAGGCGCGGGAAGTTTTTGGCGATCGCTTCGACGACGCCGTGCGCTATGCGGAGCTGCTCGCCGAGGCCGGTGTTCAGCGAGGTCTGATCGGTCCCCGCGAGGTTCCCCGCCTGTGGGAGCGGCACCTGCTGAACTGTGCGGTGCTCTCCGAGGCCGTCCCCGAGGGCGTGACGGTGTGCGACGTCGGCTCCGGTGCCGGTCTGCCGGGCATCCCTCTCGCCCTGGTGCGGGAGGACCTCAACATCACCCTCCTGGAGCCGCTGCTGCGGCGCACCACCTTCCTCACCGAGGTCGTGGAGCTGCTGGGCCTCGACCACGTCACGGTCGTCCGAGGGCGGGCCGAGGAGATGCTGGGCAAGGTGCCCCCGGTTCACGTGGTGACGGCTCGCGCCGTGGCTCCGCTGGACCGTCTGGCCGCCTGGGGCATCCCGCTGCTGCGTCCTTACGGCGAGATGCTGGCGCTCAAGGGAGACACCGCGGAGGAGGAGCTGAAGGCGGCCGGTACCGCGCTCAGCAAGCTCGGCGCCGTGTCGACGTCGGTCCTTCAGGTCGGCGAGGGAGTGGTCGATCCACTGTCCACCGTCGTCCGGGTGGAGGTCGGTGAGAGCCCGGGCGGTGTGCGGTTCGCGGCCAAGCGCGCCAAGGCGGCACGGACGAGCCGGACACGCCGGCGCCGCTGATCCGTCCTGACGACGCGGCGTACTCCACACAAGCTGCCGAAGCCGTGCGGGACGGAGTGTCGCCGGGGTCCGGTCGCCGTCGCTGTGCATCGTGTTTCACGTGAAACGTCGCTCACTGCTGCACGGCATCATCAGTCGGGGCCGCGCTGCGGCCGAACCGCGCGACCGGAAGCCTCTCGGTTCACTCGGAGAGGTACCGGAGTTGTCCACAGAGGTGGATTTCTCCACAGAACGCCAGGGCTCACTGGTTCACCACCCCGAAGGCATGGGAGGCTCTGTTCATTGCGAGTCTGAAGTCGAGGAGAGTGAATCCGTGCGGTCCGACGCCAACATCGCGGGACCGATGACCGATCCGGTCCCCGGTCCCCGCACCGAGTCGATGGGGGCGGATGTTTCACGTGAAACGCCGCCCCCGATGGACGACACTCCCATCGGCCGTGCCGCCCAGCTAGCGGTGGAAGCGCTCGGCCGTGCCGGCGAAGGCCTGCCCCGACCGGAGCAGACCCGGATCATGGTGGTCGCCAACCAGAAGGGTGGCGTGGGCAAGACGACGACGACCGTCAACCTTGCCGCGTCCCTGGCGCTGCACGGCAACCGGGTCCTCGTCATCGACCTCGACCCGCAGGGCAACGCCTCCACGGCGCTGGGAATCGACCACCACGCCGATGTCCCCTCCGTCTATGACGTGTTGGTGGACAGCCGGCCGCTCTCCGAGGTCGTCCAGCCCGTCCCGGACGTCGAGGGCCTCTTCTGCGCACCGGCCACGATCGATCTCGCCGGAGCGGAGATCGAGCTGGTGTCCCTGGTGGCTCGCGAGAGCCGGCTTCTGCGCGCGATCCAGGCGTACGAGCAGCCGTTGGACTACGTCCTCATCGACTGCCCGCCCTCGCTCGGCCTGTTGACGGTCAACGCGCTCGTCGCGGGCCAAGAGGTCCTCATCCCCATTCAGTGTGAGTACTACGCGCTGGAGGGGCTGGGCCAGCTCCTGCGCAACGTCGATCTGGTGCGCGGGCATCTCAACCCCGCCCTGCACGTGTCGACCATCCTGCTCACCATGTACGACGGCCGGACGCGCCTCGCCTCCCAGGTCGCCGAAGAGGTGCGCAGCCACTTCGGCCACGAGGTGCTGCGGACCAGCATTCCGCGGTCGGTCCGTATCTCCGAGGCGCCGAGCTACGGGCAGACGGTGCTGACTTACGATCCAGGATCGAGTGGCGCGCTCTCGTATCTCGAGGCGGCCCGAGAAATCGCGCTGAGGGGTGTGGGGGTCAACTACGACCCGACGCACGCTCACATCGGCGCCCAGAGCGACCGGAACACGGTGGAGGGGATCCAGTGAACGAACGACGGAGGGGGCTGGGCAGAGGCCTGGCCGCGCTGATCCCCGCTGCCCCGACCGAGAAGAACCCGGCCTCGGGTGCGCTGGGGAGCGGAGGGTCCGCGGCTCCCGCCGCGAGCCCTGTGCTGACGACCGACCGAGGGATCGCCGCGACGAGGGTGGCCACGCTGCCCCCCGTCACGGAGGAGGCCGAAGAGCTTCCGGCGAGCCCGGCCGCAGAGACGCCCGCTCCGCCGGTGGGCGCGTTCTTCGCCGAGCTCTCCCTCGACTCGATCACGCCGAACCCGCGCCAGCCGCGTGAGGTCTTCGACGAGGACGCGCTCCAGGAGCTGGTCACCTCCATCAAGGAGGTCGGACTCCTCCAGCCCGTCGTCGTGCGGCAGCTGGGCTCCGGGCGCTACGAGCTCATCATGGGTGAGCGTCGCTGGCGCGCGTGCCGTGAGGCGGGCCTCGAAGCCATTCCGGCGATCGTCAGGGACACGGAGGACGAGAAGCTCCTCCTGGACGCCCTGCTGGAGAACCTGCACCGCGCGCAGCTGAACCCGCTGGAGGAGGCGGCCGCCTACGACCAGCTGCTCAAGGACTTCAACTGCACGCACGACCAGCTGGCCGACCGGATCGGGCGCTCACGTCCGCAGGTGTCCAACACCCTGCGTCTGCTGAAGCTCTCGCCGGCGGTCCAGCGCCGGGTCGCGGCGGGTGTGCTCTCCGCCGGGCACGCCCGGACACTGCTCTCCGTCGAAGACTCGGAGGAGCAGGACCGCCTGGCCCACCGGATCGTGGCCGAGGGGCTGTCTGTGCGGGCCGTCGAGGAGATCGTGACGCTGATGGGCTCGCGTCCTCAGGCGCCTCAGCGCCCCAAGAGCCCGCGGGCCGGTGCGCTGGTCTCCCCGGCGCTGAGCGACCTGGCGACGCGTCTGTCGGACCGCTTCGAGACCCGGGTGAAGGTCGACCTGGGTCAGAAGAAGGGCAAGATCACGGTCGAGTTCGCCTCCGTGGAGGACCTTGAGCGGATCCTCGGCACTCTCGCCCCGGGTGAGGGTCCGATCCTGCCCAAGGGTTTCCAGGACACCGAGTCCGAGGAACAGCAGAACGAGGACTGACTCCCAGGCGGGACGGCCTGAGAGGGAGAGAGCGGATCGTGTCCGGTGTGTACCGGAACACGGTCCGCTCTTTGCTTTGAGTCGGTATCGAGGGGTTCGCATCGTGGATACGATGCGAGCGGGTATGGCGCATCCACCCGGCAGGCATCTCTGAGTGGGGAGACGGAGGCCATGCGAACGATGAGCCGCACCGGACTGGTGAGCGCGGGCCTGGGCCTCGGAGCGGTCGGCGGATTCGTCGGCAGCCTGCTCAGGGAACGGAGCGCTTTGACAGCCGCTCGCGACGCGGCGGGCGAAGAAACCGAGGAAAGGCCTTCATGGGGCGCCGGCTCGTACCGCTCACGCTGGACAACCTTCAGGACCTTCCCCAGCGCTGTCGCGCGTGTGTCTTCTGGGAGTTGGATCCCGTCAGCGGCGAAGCCGCGCTGAGAGCGGGCCGGTCCGCGCTGGAGAAGGAGTCCTGGATCTCCGCCGTCCTGCTGGACTGGGGATCCTGCGGGCGGGTGGTCTACGTCGATGACGTGCCGGTGGGATTCGTGCTCTACGCGCCCCCGGCCTACGTCCCCCGCTCGACCGCGTTTCCCACGAGCCCGCTCTCTCCGGACGCGGTACAGCTCATCACCGCGTTCGTCCTGCCCGGCTATCAGGGGCAGGGCCTCGGCCGGGTTCTCGTCCAGACGGTCGCCAAGGACCTGCTCCGGCGGGGCTTCAGAGCGATCGAGGCGTTCGGTGACGCGCACTGGAAAGAGCCTGCCTGTCTGCTGCCCGCCGATCATCTTCTCGCCGTGGGCTTCAAGACGGTCCGGCAGCACCCTGTGCATCCCCGGCTGCGTCTGGATCTGCGTTCGACGCTCTCCTGGAGGGAAGACGTGGAGCACGCCCTCGACCGGCTGCTGGGGGCCGTCCAGAAGGAGCCGGCACTGCGACCGCTGTAGCGGTGACCCGCGGCCGGGTCAGGACCGGTGGTCTCATGCGAATGGGCCGACCCCAAGGGGGTCGGCCCATTCGTGTTTCACGTGAAACGTGCGCCCGCCGTCTGCCCGACGGCGGCTGATCACTCGGCGATGAAGTCCTCGAGGTCACGCACGAGCGCGGCCTTCGGCTTGGCGCCGACGATGGTCTTGGCGACCTCGCCGCCCTGGTACACGTTCAGGGTCGGGATGGACATGACGCCGTACTTGGCGGCCGTACCCGGGTTCTCGTCGATGTTGAGCTTGACGACCTCGATCTTGTCGCCGTGCTCCTTGGCGATCGCCTCCAGCGACGGGGCGATCTGGCGGCACGGACCGCACCAAGCGGCCCAGAAGTCCACCAGGACGGGCTTGTCGCTCTTGAGGACGACCTCGTCGAAATCGGCGTCGGTCACGTTCTTCAGGTCGGCCACGGCGGGCTCCTTCACTTGATCGTGCGGTGGGGGGAGGGGCGGAAGATCAGACGGCGGTCTTCGCGTCTTCGGCCTTGTCCGCGAGGGCGGCGAGGAAGCGCTCCGCGTCGAGGGCGGAGGCGCAGCCGGTGCCGGCCGCGGTGATCGCCTGGCGGTAGGTGTGGTCGACCACGTCACCCGAGGCGAAGACGCCGTTGAGGCTGGTGCGGGTGGAGGGGGAGGCGACCTTCACATAGCCCTCCTCGTCCAGGTCCAGCTGGCCCTTGAACAGCTCGGTGCGCGGGTCGTGGCCGATCGCGATGAACAGACCCGTGACGGGCAGCTCCGAGAGCTCGCCGGTCTTGACGTTGCGCAGCTTCAGCCCGCTGAGCTTCTGATCGCCCTGGACCTCGGCGACCTCGCTGTCCCAGACGAACTTGATCTTCGGGTCGTTGAAGGCCCGCTCCTGCATCGCCTTGGAGGCGCGCAGGGAGTCACGGCGGTGGACGATCGTCACGGACTTGGCGAAGCGGGAGAGGAAGGTCGCCTCCTCCATCGCGGTGTCGCCACCACCGATGACGGCGATGTCCTGGTCCTTGAAGAAGAACCCGTCGCAGGTGGCGCACCACGAGACACCGCGGCCGGAGAGCGCGTCCTCGTTCGGCAGGCCGAGCTTGCGGTGCTGGGAGCCGGTGGCGACGATGACGGCGTTGGCGCGGTGGACGGTTCCGGCGGTGTCGGTGACGGTCTTGATCTCACCGGTCAGGTCGACGGAGACGATGTCGTCCGGGATCAGCTCGGCGCCGAAGCGCTCGGCCTGGGCGCGCATGTTGTCCATCAGCTCGGGGCCCATGATGCCGTCGCTGAAGCCCGGGTAGTTCTCCACCTCGGTGGTGTTCATCAGCGCGCCACCCGCGGTGACGGCGCCCTCGAACACCAGCGGCTTCAGCGACGCGCGCGCGGTGTACAGCGCTGCCGTGTAGCCGGCCGGGCCGGAGCCGATGATGATCACGTTACGGACGTCGCTCACGGCAAGATTCCTCGTCTCTGGTCTACGTCAGTGACCGGTGGGAGTCCCTCTCGGGACTCTCACACCACCCAACGGATCCTAAGGGGCGCGCATTCCCCGTATGCCCGGGCACACGGGGATCGCACCCGGGACGAGGGTTCGCACGTACCCCGGCGAGGCTCTGTCCGGGTCAGGAACGGGCGAAGGACTGCTTCAGCAGAACCGTGCCGGGGGAGTCCGCGCGCTTGGTGGTGCAGGACGCGTCGACGACGTAGGCCGTGATCCGGGTGGGGTCGTCGGAAGCGGGCACCACGACGAGATAGGCACTCCTGCCCGCGTAGGTGCCGGTCTTGGCGCCGAGGACGTCACTGGTGGAGCGGACCGCCTTACGGACACAGGCCGGGACGGAGACCGCGGTCTGGGCGAAGGTGTTGGCGCTCTCCGTCGTTCCTGGTGCGCTCTGCCCGGGTTCGATTCCGCGCTGCGGCCGCTCGGAGCCCCGCTGCGGTCCCTTCCGTGCGGCGAGCAGATCCTGCACCTGGCTCTGGACACTCGCTCCGGAGAAGGCCGAGGTCGTCGGTGCCGTCTTGTCGCCGGCCGCCGTGTCCGAGGACGTGCCGTTACCGCCCCCGAGCGAGAGGATCAGCAGCGACCCGGTCCCGAGGACGGCGGCGGTGAGCACCGCCCCCAACGCGACGGTCCGCTTGCGGCGGTCGCGACCGCGGTCCTTGCGTCCGGGGCCCGTGGTCGCGCGAGGGCGTCCTGCGGGCCGTTCCGACAGGCTCGACGCTTCCCGCACCTCCGGTGTCATCGGGGCGCCGGTGGAGAGTGGGGGCGGTGTTTCACGTGAAACACGGGCCTCGACGGCCAGAGCGGCATCGATACGGTCGACGATGTCCGCCGGCATGGGAGACGGGCTCGGTACGGCCGCCAGCAGCCCCTGGATCTCCTCCAGTGAGGCCCGGACATCGGCGCACGGCACGCACTCGTCCAGATGGCGCTGTACGTCCGTGCTGCGATCCGGGGCGAGGAGTCCCTCGGCGAGGTCGGCGATCTCGTCGACGTCCGGGTGCCCCGCCGTGTCTGTCGAAGACGTCATGCTCGCCCACCTCCGCCCTTCACCACGGCTGAATCCGTCGCTCCTGTATGCCCCGGGTCCGCTCCGGGAGAGCCTGTCGCAGGTGGGACGGATGCCCCCTGCATCCGGTTCCGTCCCGGCTCCGCTTGCTTCTCGTCATCGGTGCCGCCGGGCCTGAGGTGGGTGAGCAGAGGGAGGAGTCTCGCTCTGCCCCGCGCGCACCGGCTCTTGACCGTTCCCGTCGGCACCTCGAGGATCCGCGCGGCCTCGGCCACGGGATACCCCTGCATGTCCACGAGAACGAGCGCGGCGCGCTGCTCCGCGGGAAGGGTGCGGAGCGCCTCCAGCAGCTGCCGGTGCACGTCGTTGCGCTCGGCCGGTGCGGAGGCGGACTCGTGCGGCTCGAGCAGCTGCTCCAGACGCTCGGTGTCGTCGACCGGCGCGGTCTTCCGCGAGGCGGCCTTGCGTGCGCGGTCCAGGCAGGCGTTCACGGTGATCCGGTGCAGCCAGGTCGTGACGGCCGACTGGCCTCGGAAGGTATGGGCGGCCCGGTAGGCGGACACCAGTGCGTCCTGCACCGCGTCAGCGGCTTCCTCCCGGTCCCCCAGCGTCCGCAGTGCCACGGCCCACAGCCGGTCCCGATGCCTTCGCACGATCTCCCCGAAGGCATCGGGGTCACCCTGGACGTGGCGGGTGAGGAGGTCCTGGTCGCTCGCTGCGCTGTACATGGCGTGGTCGGCCATCGGACCCCTTTCCCCCGTCCGGCCGGCGTCAGTGAGTGAACTTGATCTCCGTGAACGCCTGCTTGAAACCGGCTTCGCTGTAGTTGACGGAGTCCGCGCCGGAGTAGGGCATCGCGGTCATCCAGACCAGCACGTAGCGGCTCTTCTGATGCTTGGTGACCTTGATCTGCGCGGTCTTGGTGGACGTCGTGGCCTCACCGAGCTGCGTCATCGAGGTCACCGGGGTGGCCGAACTCAGGGAGTCCGTCGCGTAGAGGCCGACGGTCGTGTGGGGGCCGCCGTACCGGAGGGAGAGCGTCGCACCCGAGACATCCTGAGGAGAGCCGAGGTCGTAGACGATGCCCACGCCCGGCTTGATCTTGAACTCCGGACCGTCGTCGTAGTGGCTGGTCCGCCATCCCGTGACCGGGTCACCGTCGTAGGTCAGTGCCACGTCGTTGGGGTGCTGGGCCTGACCGGCCGCCACGTACTCCTTGGCGCCCTGGATGGCGATCGGCTTGACCGGGTTGGGCTGAGCCTTGTTCTTGTCGCCGTCTTCCTGCGTCTGGGTCTTGGTGGTGTCGTCCTGCTTGCCGCCCTGGTTCATCAGGGCGTCCGCGAGCTGCCAGCTGCCCAGGCCCAGTGCGGCGATGAGCAGAGCGGAGACGCCCCACTTCAGGGCCCGGCCCGTGCGGCTCTGCAGCGGGGCCGGCGGGCCCGCGACCGGCTGCGTGGCGCCCGGGTGCGGCGCCTGGCGGCCGTAGGTGCCCTGCTGGTAGGTCGTGCGCTGGTATTCCGGCGGAGCCGTGAACGCGGGCTCGGGCGGGCGGATGCGGGGCATCTCGCCGATGGCCTTGACCAGCTCCTCCGGCGTGGTGCATGCCGACTCGTGCCGGGAGGCCGTGGCGCCGTCGTTGACGAGGGCGCGCATCGCGAGTTCGGACAGGCCGCGGTGGACGCCGGCCCGCACCTGGTCCGGTGCGATGAGGCCGATGGTCTTGGGCAGGCCGGA
Organism: Streptomyces sp. NPDC090108; assembly: GCF_044747185.1. Taxonomy (NCBI): domain Bacteria; kingdom Bacillati; phylum Actinomycetota; class Actinomycetes; order Kitasatosporales; family Streptomycetaceae; genus Streptomyces; species Streptomyces sp. NPDC090108. The sequence goes on along the minus strand of NZ_JBIVDQ010000009.1, from coordinate 225,588 downwards.
CAGGCCGTAGGCGTCGTTCTCGTAGGGCCAGCGCTGGGTCAGCGCCGCGTACAGCAGGGCGCCGATCGCCTCGGTGTCGGCGCGCTGCGGGGTGTCGGAGGTGGCACCGCGCAGGGCGGCGTTCACCGCGAGACCGCGGATGCGCCACTGACCGGTGGAGGTACGCAGCACGGCGTTCGGGTTCAGCCGCAGATGGGCGAGGCCCTCACGGTGCGCGGCCGCCATGGCGGACGCGATCTGGCTGACCATCTGGTAGGCGTCGTGCGGCTCCAGCGGGCCGGCCGCGAGCAGCGCGGTGAGCTCGGTGGCGTCGGGCAGCCACTCGTGCACGACGTAGACGACGTCGTTCTCCTCGACCGCGTCGAGGACCTGCACGAATCGCGGGTCGCCGAGCAGCGCCGAGGAACGGGCCGCGGCCAGCACGGACCGGGCTCGCGGATGGTCCGCCGGCAGGATGTGCACGCCGACGGCACGGCGGAGTTTCTCGTCGACCGCCCGCCAGCTGCTGAATCCGTCCAGACGGGTGACGCATTCCTCGAGGCGGTAGCGTCTGGCCAGCTTGTGGCCGCTGTGCAGTTCGGGAGGCGAGGGGTTGACCGCGGGACCCTCGGTGCCGCTCCCCTGTACCTCGATCCTGTCCGTGTCCCGCTCTGCGTTCTGGGCCACCCCGTCGGCCGTGGACTGGTCCGCCTTGGCGGCCAGCGGCTGCTCGCCGCTGTTGTCTGCCACGTCGACGGCAGCCGTGCTCCGTTCCGCCACCGTCGTCCCTGCCTCCCCATCCGTTGCACGCTGTCCGACGCCGAAATCAATTGTGCCCACAGTCCGCCGCTATGCACGACACGCAGCAGCGGACGATGGTTGTGCGCTTACCCCCGACTCAGCGCCCCAGACGCCCGCGCACCATGCCCACGAGCGAGTTGAGTTCGTCGATCCGCATCCGGCGGGCGGCGACGAAGAAGACCCCGAGAAGTACCGCGCCGCCCACGACGAGCGCGGCGAAGGAACCGAGAACGCCCTGACCGAGGGTGTGTCCGATGCCGTAGCAGGCCGCGCCGCTGAGCAGGGCCGCCGGGACCGAGGCGATGCCGAGGCGCGCGTAGGTCCGCAGCACCCGCGAGCCGTCCAGGTCGCCGCCCAGCCGCTTGCGCAGGCGACGCCAGGCGACACCGACGCCGATGGCGTAGGCGACGCCGTACGCGGCGGCCATGCCGGCGACGGCCCAGCGGGCCGGCAGCAGGTAGTAGCAGAGCACCGAGACGCTCGCGTTGACGGCCGCCACGATCACGGTGTTGTAGAAGGGCGTCCGGGTGTCCTCGTAGGCGTAGAACGCGCGCAGGACGACGTACTGCACCGAGTACGGGATCAGGCCCAGGCCGAAGGCCATCAGCATGTAGCCCATGTTGGTGGCGGAGCCGGTGCCGGAGGAACCGAAGATCAGGGTGCACATCGGGATGCCGAGCGACAGGAAGCCGAAGGCGATCGGCACGATGGCCACGGCGGTCGTGCGCAGACCCTGGGAGATGTCGTCGCGGACGGCGCCGGCGTCGCCCTCGGAGGCCGAGCGCGAGATGCGCGGCAGCAGCGCGGCCATCAGGGACACCGTGATGATGGCCTGCGGCAGACCCCAGATCAGCTGTGCGTTGGCGTAGGCGGCGAAGCCGGTGCCCTTGACGCCGGAGTCCTTGCCGGCGGCCGTGGAGAGCTGGGTGACGATCATGGCGCCGGCCTGGTTGGCCAGCACGAACAGGATGGTCCACTTGGCGAGCATCGCGGCCTTGCCCAGGCCGTGGCCCCGCCAGTCGAAGCGCAGCCGGATGCGGAACCCGGTCTCGCGCAGGTAGGGGATCATCGCCAGGGCCTGGACGACCAGGCCGAGCAGCACGCCCACGCCCAGCAGTCGCTGACCCTGCGCGGGAATGTTGGTGACGGTCATGTCGGAGTGGGCGGCGGTGCCGTAGACCCAGATGAACATGCCGAGCGTCACGATGATGACGATGTTGTTCAGGACCGGGGTCCACATCATCGCGCCGAACTTGCCGCGTGCGTTGAGGATCTGACCCATCACCACGTGGATGCCCATGAAGAAGATCGAGGGCAGGAAGTACCGGGTGAAGGTGACGGCCACGTCGTTGGCGGCCGGGTTGGTGGCGACCTCGTTCGACAGCAGGCGCACCAGGAGGGGCGCGCCCCACATGGCGAGACCGGTCAGAGCGGCCAGAGCCACCATCACGAGGGTGAGCAGGCGGTTGGCGAAGGCCTCGCCGCCGTCCTCGTCGTCCTTCATCGCCCGTACCAGCTGGGGCACGAAGACCGAGTTCAGGCCGCCGCCGACGGTGAGGATGTAGATCATCGTCGGCAGCTGGTAGGCGACCTGGAAGGAGTCGCCGAGGAAGCCGAGGCCCAGCGCGGAGACGATCAGCGCGGAGCGGACGAAGCCGGTGAGGCGGGAGACCATCGTGCCGGCCGCCATGAGGGCGCTGGACTTCATCAGTCCGGAGGCACGGCCGCCCTTCTTCGGCGCGGTGGCCGGAGGCACGGGGGCCTCGGCCGCGCTCGGGGCACCGGAGGGGCCGGTGGAGCCCGCCGGACCGGAGGGGCCGGAGAAACCGGAGTACCCGGCCGGGCCGGAAGGCCCCGTCGCGTAGGGACCGGGGGCGGCCGCGGCCGGAGCCTGCATCGGGCTGCCGCCGGGGCGGGCGCCCTGCTGGTACCCCGGCACGGCATCCTGGACCGTCGGCCGGCCGGTCTGCTGAGGTGCCTGGGCACGGGGCGTCGCGTACGGCCCGGCGGCCCCGTGTCCGGGACGCGGGGCCTGGCCGGGGCCGCTCTGCTGCTCGGCGGAGCCGGGCACGCCGCCCTGCTGCTGGTCCCGCAGCAGATGCGCGAAGGCGTCCGGCTCGTGGTACTCCTCACCGGAGTGGGAGACGAGATCGTCCACGCCCACGAACTCGGTCGTGCGCGGGTCGTCGCCGTACGGGAGGTACTGGGTGGCGTCGCCGTCCGGCTCGGGTGCCGGGGTCTGGGCCCACACGCGCGGGTCCGGGGCGTACGGCGACTGCGTCGGCGGTGCGTAGAGCGGCTGCCGGCGGTCGAACGCTCCGGAGGCCGGCGGCGGGTGCGCGGCGCGGTCGTAGAGCGCCTCGGCGACCGGGTCCTGGGCGCTCAGATCCTGGGACCGGTAGGGGTCCTGGTCGTAGGCGTCCTGGAGGTACGTGTCCGCACCGGGCTGCGGAGTCTCCTCGCCCGGCTCGGGCGGGGTCTCGGGGTAGCCCGAGCCGGGCGCGGCGCTCTGGCCGCGGTCACCGTCGTACGGCGCGTTCATGGTTGCCCCACCTCATCGTCCCGGGCCACACCGGCCACGACATCGCTCAACGGTCCACTCTCTCACCCGTCCCCGAAGGGTCGGCGCTTTCCGGTGCGGTGTCCGGCGCAGGGTCACTCGGCTGGTCCGGGTCGTCCGCCCCGGACGGGGATCCGGACTCCTCGGGGAGACGGTCACCGGGGGTGCCGGGGTTCCCGGGGCCGCCGTCGGTGTGCTCCCCCGCCCCGTCGGGACCGCCGTCCTCGGCCTGCCGCGCGGCCGCGCGCTTGCGCTGGGTGTACATCCGGAAGCCGGCGAGGACCAGGAGGAGCACACCGATGGCGATGACCAGCATGACCGTGGGCGTGACCTCGGTGACCTTCACGTCGAAGCCGACGGGGTCCCCGTACTCCTGGCCGTCCTCGGTGTACAGCTGCGCGATGACACCGACCCGGCCGTTGGCGTTGGCCGAGGTGGGGAACTTCACCGACTGGCTGTGTCCGCCGGAGACGTCGACGGGCTGCTCGTAGTACGCCTTGCCGCCGATCTTCAGACGGGTCGGCATGGTGGAGGTGACCCGCAGGACCAGGTGGTCGACGGGCTGCACCAGGTTGTTCTGCACGGTCACCGGGATGGTCGCGCTGCGGCCGGAGAGCTTCGTCTCCGACTTGTCGATCAGCTTGACCTCGTCGGAGAGGCCGTCGAGCCAGTCCTCGACACCGTCGCGGAAGGTGCCCGCCTCCTCGCCGCGGCCGCGCCACGCCGTGGACATCTCCCGGTTTATGGCCCGCCCGAACGGGGTGACCACGCGGGACTGGTCGGTGAGGATCACCTGGAAGTTGTCGAGCTTGTCCTGCGTGCGTGCGATCTGGCCGAAGGCGTCCTTCGGCAGTTCCTGCCTGCGCAGCGAGGACGGGTACGCGGACATCGAGGGGATGTGTGTGGTCGCGCGCGGGTCCGGCTTGGCCTTGACCGCGGCCGTCAGGTCCTGGGGCTGGGACCAGCCGCCGGCCTGGAGCGTCTTCAGCGCCGCCGCCATCGCCTGGGCCTGGCTCGCCGACGGCATGCGCTGCGGGGCCACCACGATGCTGCGCTGCTTGTCCGACTGGGCGTTCACCTCGAGGCTCTGCGCCAGGAACTGCTGTACGGCGAGCGTGGCGGAGCCGGCCTTGGTCAGGTCGCCCTCGAAGGCCGTGGACAGCCGTGCGTCGGAGACCACCGCCGTGGTGCCGCCGCCGATCGGGCGCGCGGCGGACGGGGTGTAGGGGAGCCGGGAGCTCTCCTGGAGGCTGTCGCTGCGGGCGATCACCCGGTCGGCACCCGCGGAGGTTGCGACCTTGATGATCGACGGGTCGACGGCACCGTCCACCGGCCACGCGTAGTCCGTGTTCGGCGTGACGTGGAGCACGGTCTTGACGGTCGTGGCGGCGACGTCGGTCGCGTCCTTGAGGTGGCTGAGCGAACCGGTGACGCTGGTGCCGTTGTGCGCGAGCGAGGCCAGGTCCGGGTCGGCGAAGGGCAGCGCGACGACTTCCTTGCCCGCCACGGCCTTCTGCAGACCGTCCAGCCACTGCTTGGCGAGCTCCTGGTGATCCCGCGGGCCCGCCGTGGTGGTCCCGCCGGGGGCCTGGATCCGGTAGCCCTTGGCCATCGCGTCGACCGAGGCCAGCAGGTCCGGGTCGATCACCCAGGTGATGTCGAGGTCCTTGCCCAGCTGCACCATCTGCGACAGCCGGCCGCCCGGCTCGAGGTCGTCGGCCAGATCGTCGTTGAGGAAGACCGGTGTCTGCAGCTCCCCGGCCCCCGTCCTGGCGGACATGTGCACCGTGGACAGCAGCGGCCACAGGAACGTCGTCCTGGTCCTGGTGCCCGCCTCGGACGGCTGCCAGGGCAGGAAGGTCCGCTGGATGCCGAGCATCTGGTCCCAGGGGCGCGCCGAGGTCTGGCCGGACAGAGCGACCCCGAAGGCGTAGACGCCGTCGTCGCCGAGGTCCAGCTTGTCCACGGGGACCGAGATGCTGAAGTGCTCCGCGACGCCGGGAGCCAGCTTGGCGAACTTCTGCGTGTACTTGCCGCCGACCTCGGTCCCTGTGTCGTTCTGCACATCGTCGGAGTGCCGGGCGACGGCGTCGATCGCCGAGCGCGTGTTCAGCTCGGGTCCCACCCGCAGGTTCACATGGGCGCCGGTGACCATGCGCTTGCCGTTGTTGGTCACCGTGCCGGACACCGTCACGGTGTCCCCGTCGGTGGGCGCGGTGGGACTGAGCGAGTCCAGCGAGACGGACACGGTGTCCGCGGAGGCCGCCTGTGCGGGCGCCGCGGCGGGCAGCTGCATCAGCCCGGCCAGCAACGGCGCTCCGGCGAGCAGTGCCCCGGTGTGCCGCATCCAGCGCCGGGCAGGTGAGGCACTGGTCCCCTGGAAGTCAGCCGCCTCGGCCACGCGCTCGCCCGTCCCTCGTCGTCGTCAGTGGTCGTCGGAATGTGCGTCCACGCATGGTAACGATGCTCGCGGAGGTGAAGTGCCGCGGACCGCTCCACAAGATCGGCAATCGGCGGCGACCCGTCCTCTATATCCAGTATCGAGTGGAGAGCTGGTGTACGCCGCAAGGGCAGTGCCTTGTGCGGGTATGACGGGAGGCGTCCGTGCCGCTCGATCGAGGCGACCGCGGCCGCCCGCGCCACGTACCCTGTTCTGTTGTGCCGAACCCCAACGAAGACACTCCCGCTGCCCTGAGCCAGGCGCAGCAGCGCGCGGTGAGCGAGCTGCTGCGGGTGGCTCCCGTCGCCGACGACCTCGCCCGCCGCTTCCAGGAGGCCGGGTTCTCGCTCGCCCTGGTCGGCGGATCGGTCCGCGACGCGTTGCTCGGCCGGCTGGGTAACGATCTGGACTTCACCACCGACGCGCGTCCCGAGGACGTGCTGAAGATCGTGCGCCCCTGGGCGGACGCCGTCTGGGAGGTCGGGATCGCCTTCGGCACGGTCGGTGCCCAGAAGGACGGCTACCAGATCGAGATCACCACCTACCGGTCGGAGGCGTACGACCGCACCTCGCGCAAGCCCGAGGTGTCCTACGGCGACTCCATCGAGGAGGACCTGGTCCGCCGCGATTTCACGGTCAACGCGATGGCCGTGGCGCTGCCGGAGAAGGAGTTCATCGACCCGTACGGCGGTCGTGACGATCTCGCGGCCCGGGTGCTGCGTACCCCCGGCACGCCGGAGGCCTCGTTCTCCGACGACCCGCTGCGCATGATGCGCGCCGCGCGGTTCTCCGCCCAGCTGGACTTCGAGGTCGCCCCCGAGGTTGTCGCCGCGATGACGGAGATGGCCGGACGCATCGAGATCGTCTCGGCCGAGCGGGTCCGGGACGAGCTGAACAAGCTGGTCCTGTCCGCCCACCCGCGCAAGGGGCTGGCTCTGCTGGTCGACACCGGGCTGGCCGACCACGTCCTGCCCGAGCTGCCCGCGCTGCGCCTGGAGAGTGACGAGCACCACCGGCACAAGGACGTCTACGAGCACTCGCTGATCGTGCTGGAGCAGGCCATCGCGCTGGAGCAGGACGGTCCCGACCTCACGCTCCGCCTGGCGGCGCTGCTGCACGACATCGGCAAGCCGCGCACGCGCCGCTTCGAGAAGGACGGCCGTGTCTCGTTCCACCATCACGAGATGGTCGGGGCGAAGATGACCAAGAAGCGCATGACGGCCCTGAAGTACTCCAACGAGCTGGTCAAGGACGTCTCGCGCCTGGTCGAGCTCCATCTGCGCTTCCACGGCTACGGCACCGGCGAGTGGACGGACTCGGCGGTCCGCCGCTACGTCCGTGACGGCGGCCCGCTGCTGGACCGCCTGCACAAGCTGACCCGGTCCGACTGCACCACCCGGAACAAGCGCAAGGCGGCCGCGCTGTCCCGCACGTACGACGGGCTGGAAGAGCGCATCGCCGAGCTCCAGGAGCGGGAGGAGCTCGATTCCATCCGCCCCGACCTGGACGGCAACCAGATCATGGAGATCCTGGGCGTCAGCCCGGGCCCCGCCATCGGCAAGGCGTACAAGCACATGCTGGAGCTGCGCCTGGAGAACGGCCCGATGGAGCACGACGCCGCGGTGGCCGCCCTCAAGGAGTGGTGGGCCGAGCAGGACTGAGGCCGCGAGCCGGGCCGGGAAGCCTGGTGATGTTTCACGTGAAACAGCGCGAAACGTCACCAGGCTCTCTTGTGTCAATGACTCGGCACGAATGCCGTTCGGCTTCAGATCTGCGTCTCTGCTTCCCGAGCCGAGGCGGGCGATGTTTCACGTGAAACAGCACCCTTTCCGCTGTTCTGGCGCCGTTCGTAACGCGCCGCGATCGCTGTGACGATGCCGTAGAGCAGAGCAGTGAGCAGCACCAGGGACGCCGAGTGGCCGTCCGGCGGGAGTATGAGGGCCGCCACCGCGGCGGCTCCGACGAACGCGACGTTGAACAGGACGTCGTAGACGGAGAAGACGCGCCCTCGGAAGCTGTCCTCGACCGAAGCCTGGACGATCGTGTCCGTGGCTATCTTGGCGCCCTGGGTGATCAGGCCGAGCGTGAAGGTCGCGGCCAGGAGAGGGCCGGTGGCGAAGGGCAGGCCGAGCGCCGGCTCGAGAACGGTCGCGGCGCCCGCGCACACCGCGATCCACATTCCGGGGCCGATGCGTCCTACTGCCCACGGTGTCACCACGGCCGCGCCGAAGAATCCCGCGCCGGAGACCGCCAGCGCCAGTCCCAGCAGCCGGAGTCCGTCCTCGGGAGTGGAGGAGAGGCCGTACCGGCACAGCATGAGCAGCAGGACGAGCAGCGCGCCGTAGCAGAAGCGCATCGCGGTCATCGCCCCGAGTGCCAGGGTGGCTCCCCTGCGCCGGGGTGCCGCCAGGTGCCGGCCGGCGGCGAGCAGTTCGCGAGCCGTCTCGGCGAGCGCGGTCCGCAGGCGGGGGCGCGTCGCCTTCCGGTCCGGGCCCAGTCGTGCGAGGGCCAGGCTGAGGGATGTCAGGCCGGCACAGAGGTAGAGGACGGCGCCCAGCAGCACCACGGTGGCGTCGGAGCCGGGCGTGAGGAGCCGTACGCCGAAGGCGAGCCCGCCGCCGGCCGTCGCGGCGAGCGTCCCGGCGGTCGGGGACAGGGAGTTGGCCAGGACCAGGAGGTCCGCGTCCACCACGCGTGGCAGCGCGGCGGACAGACCGGCGAGGACGAAGCGGTTGACGGCCGTGACGCACAGCGCGGAGACGTAGAACAGCCAGTCCGGCGCATGAGCGGCCATCAGTACCGCGGTGGCCGCCGCCAGGAGAGCCCGCAGCACGTTGCCGTGGACGAAGACCTGCCGTCGTCGCCAGCGGTCCAGCAGAACGCCCGCGAAGGGGCCGATCAGCGAGTAGGGGAGCAGCAGGACGGCCATCGCCGAGGCGATCGCCGTGGCCGAGGTCTGCTTCTCCGGAGAGAAGACGACGTACGCGGCGAGCGCGACCTGGTACACGCCGTCGGCGCCCTGGGAGAGCAGCCGGACGGACAACAGACGCCGGAAGTCCCGCAGGCGCAGCAGGACGCGCAGGTCACTGACGACGGGCATGGGCCTCAGCCTCACACACGCGGAGGGTCCCCGGGTAGAGACCCGGGGACCCTCACAGCCCTGGCAGGAGCGTTCTCTCGGCGCCGGCGCGGCGCCGGGCCGGGCTAGCGCTCGACGTCGCCGCGGATGAACTTCTCGACGTTCTCGCGGGCCTCGTCGTCGAAGTACTGCACCGGCGGGGACTTCATGAAGTACGAGGACGCGGAGAGGATCGGGCCGCCGATGCCGCGGTCCTTGGCGATCTTCGCGGCGCGCAGGGCGTCGATGATGATGCCGGCCGAGTTCGGGGAGTCCCAGACCTCGAGCTTGTACTCCAGGTTCAGCGGGACGTCGCCGAAGGCGCGGCCCTCGAGGCGGACGTAGGCCCACTTGCGGTCGTCCAGCCAGGCGACGTAGTCGGACGGGCCGATGTGGACGTTCTTGTCACCGAGCTCCCGGTCGGGGATCTGGGAGGTGACGGCCTGCGTCTTGGAGATCTTCTTGGACTCGAGGCGGTCGCGCTCGAGCATGTTCTTGAAGTCCATGTTGCCGCCGACGTTCAGCTGCATGGTGCGCTCCAGGCGCACGCCACGGTCCTCGAACAGCTTCGCCATGACGCGGTGCGTGATGGTCGCGCCGACCTGCGACTTGATGTCGTCACCGACGATCGGCACACCGGCCTCGGTGAACTTGTCCGCCCACTCCTTGGTGCCGGCGATGAAGACCGGGAGGGCGTTGACGAAGGCGACCTTGGCGTCGATGGCGCACTGGGCGTAGAACTTCGCCGCGTCCTCGGAGCCCACGGGCAGGTAGCAGATCAGAACGTCGACCTGCTTGTCCTTCAGGACCTGGACGACGTCGACCGGCTCGGCGTCCGACTCCTCGATGGTGGCGCGGTAGTACTTGCCGAGGCCGTCGAGGGTGTGGCCGCGCTGGACGGAGACCCCGGTGGAGGGCACGTCGCAGATCTTGATGGTGTTGTTCTCGGAGGCGCCGATGGCGTCCGCCAGGTCGAGACCGACCTTCTTCGAGTCCACGTCGAAGGCGGCGACGAACTCGATGTCACGCACGTGGTAGTCACCGAACTGCACGTGCATCAGGCCGGGGACCTTGGACGCGGCGTCGGCGTCCTTGTAGTACTCGACTCCCTGCACCAGCGACGCGGCACAGTTGCCCACGCCGACGATGGCTACGCGAACCGAACCCATTCCGGTTGCTCCCTGTGTGTACGAGTGAGGCCCTGACCGGGCCGTCACGTGGCGGTGTCGCCGGGCGTATCCGTCCCGGGGTGATCCCCGGGACGGGGCAGGCCGCCCGTCGCTCCAGATGTGGTGTTCTGCTGAGCGGACTCCCCGGTTTCGGCACCCTTACGGTCCCGACCGGCCCGCTCGCTCTCGATGAGCTCGTTCAGCCAGCGCACTTCACGCTCCACGGACTCCATCCCATGGCGCTGGAGCTCGAGCGTGTAGTCGTCGAGGCGCTCCCTGGTGCGTGCGAGGGACGCCCGCATCTTCTCCAGCCGCTCTTCCAAGCGGCTGCGCCGGCCCTCCAGCACGCGCATGCGCACGTCGCGCGAGGTCTGCCCGAAGAAGGCGAACCGTGCGGCGAAGTGCTCGTCCTCGTACGCGTCGGGACCGGTCTGCGAGAGCAGGTCCTCGAAGTGCTCCTTACCTTCTGCCGTCAATCGGTACACGATTTTTGCCCGGCGTCCGGCGAGGGGGGCGGCATCCTCCCTGGTGTTGCCCGGTTCCTCGATCAACCAGCCGTTGATGACCAGCGTCTTGAGGCAGGGGTAGAGGGTTCCGTAGCTGAACGCCCGGAACACACCCAGGGACGTATTGAGCCGTTTACGCAGCTCATAGCCGTGCATAGGAGACTCGCGCAGCAGTCCGAGCACGGCGAACTCGAGGATGCCGGAACGACGGCTCATGATCGCCTCCTCTCGGTCCACCGCGTCTTTATCTCGCGCTGATGTATCGACTCGATACATCCCGACGATAGAACGGCTCGACCCGTGCGACAAGAGGGACGACGGTGAACGGGATCACATCCATGATTCACAGGAGGCAACTTGCCTGGTTTGGGGGGAAGTCCGGGACTCGGCCGTTTTCGCGGTGCGTAGTCTGTGCGGCATGCACACCACCGGGAACCATGTGATGCCCGGGGAGCGTCGTGGTCCTCGGTGCAGTACGGGTGAATGCGTGACCGACCACATCCGTATTTCGGGGGGACCGGAAACCAGTCGCTGTTTCCAGGCGCGCACGGGTGCGCCTGCCCGAGGAGTAATCGTTCGATGAGCGAGCACCGTCGTAAACCGCCGCCGCCGCAGGGAGGCGGACGTGCCGCGGCCCGACGCGGCCAGCCCGACCCTTCCTCCGGCCGCCGCGGGACACCGCGAGGCGCCGCCGGATCCTCTGCCGACTCCTATGAGCCGGCTTCCGGATCCGGTTCGTACGGTCCGGAAGCCGGCAGCCGCGCCGAAGCGCGCCGCGCCACGCAGAGAAGTGGTGGCAACCGCCGTCGCGCCGCCGAACCCGGCGGCGGGCGCGGAGGCCCTGGTGGCCCGGCCGGCCCGGGGCGTGGCAGGGGGCGCTCGGCCCCGCCCGCCAAGAAACGGATCATCGACTACCCCCGTGCGGGCAAGTACGGATGGCAGCGCTGGGTGCCGTCCTGGAGGCTTGTCACCGGCATGTTCATCGGCTTCGTCGGAAGCCTGGTGGCCGTGGCGGGTGTCGGGTACGCGATGGTGACCGTGCCGAACGTCGCGGACGCGGCCTCGGCACAGAACAACGTCTTCGAGTGGTCCAACGGCCAGGTGATGGTCGCCACCGGTGGCGAGGTCAACCGGCAGAACCTGAACTATTCGCAGATCCCCGCGAAGATGCGCTACGCCGTGATCTCGCAGGAGAACAAGACCTTCGAGACCGATAGTGGTGTGGACCCGAACGGCATCGGGCGTGCCATCTTCAACATGGCCCGGGGCGGCGAGACGCAGGGTGGCTCCACCATCACCCAGCAGTACGTCAAGAACGCCATGCTGAACGACCAGTCGCAGACCATCTCCCGTAAGCTCAAGGAGATCTTCGTCGCGATCAAGGTGGGGGCCACGGTCCGCAAGGAAGACGTGATGCAGGGCTACCTCAACACGGCTTACTTCGGCCGGGGGGCCTACGGCATTCAGGCTGCTTCCAGGGCGTACTTCAACCAGGACGCGAAGAACTTGAATCCAGGTCAGTGCGCATTCCTCGCCGCACTGGTCAAGGGCGCCACGTACTACGACCCGGCAGGCGCCACCTACCTCGACGTGAACGCCACTCAGGCCAACAACTCCCGTCGTGCCCTGCTGCAGATGCAGGACACGTTGGACAAGATGGTGGAGTACGGCCACCTTTCCGCCGCGGAGCGGGACAAGTACCGCACGCTCCCGCCCATCAAGAGCCCGCGGTCGAACACCCGGCTGAGCGGTCAGATCGGTTACCTGGTCGACCTCGCCAAGTCGTACATCGTCCACAACACGGACATCACGGAACTCCAGTTGCAGCGGGGCGGCTACACGATCCGCACGACCTTCGACAAGAAGAAGGTCGACGCGCTGGAGAAGGCCGTCCAGAAGGTCCGGTCGGCGAACATCAAGCCGGACCTGCGGCCCAAGTACGACAAGTACGTCCAGTTCGGCGGCGCGTCCGTGAACCCTAAGTCGGGTGCCATCGAGGCCATCTACGGCGGCGAGGACGCGACCAAGCACTTCACCGACAACGCCGACGCGACCGGTGCCCAGGTGGGCTCGACGTTCAAACCGTTCGTGCTGGCGGCGGCGATGGAATGGGGTGTACGCGACCCGAAGGGGGTTGCGGACCAGCCGCGTGAAGAGCGGACCGTCGTCTCTCCCAAGAGCATCTACAGCGGCAAGAACAAGCTCAAGATCCACCAGTACAACGGGGACGTCTGGACCGACGACAAGGGCAGGGAATGGCTCCAGACCAATGACGACGACAAGGACGTCGTCGAACCGGGTAAACCGGGTTACGACGTCGACCTCCGCTACGCGATGCAGGAGTCGGTCAACACCGCGTACGTCCAGCTCGGCATGGACGTGGGTCTGGACAAGGTCAAGCAGAGCGCTATAGACGCGGGCATTCTCAAGGGGAGTCTGGCCAGCGCCAACTACCCGTCGTTCTCAATCGGTACGTCCGACCCCAGCGCGATCCGTATGGCCGGCGCGTACGCCACCTTCGCCGCCAGTGGGCAGCAGAGAGATCCGTTCTCGGTCATGGAAGTCAAGGACGCGGACGGAACCTCTTACAAGCACAAAGCCGTTCCTCGGGACGGTTACTCGGCGGAGGTGGCCGACAACATCACCGACGTTCTGCGGAACGTGGTCGAGAAGGGCACCGGCACCAAGGCCAAGCTGCCTGGCCGCCAGGTGGCCGGCAAGACCGGTACGACCGACGGCAACAAGTCCGCGTGGTTCGTGGGCTACACCCCCCAGCTGTCCACCTCGATCTGCATGTTCCGCATGGACGACGACGCCAGGAACAAGAACCGCACGTTCCTGGAGATGTACAACACGGGTGGCCAGGCGAAGATCCACGGTGCTTCGTTCCCGGCCGAGATCTGGCACGACTACATGTCGCAGGCACTTCAGGGCCAGCCGGTGATGAACTTCCCGACGCCGACTCCGATCGGCACGATCGTCAACGCCGAGCCGAGCCCCACGCCCACCCCGACGGTCGCCCCGAGCCCGACCTCGTCCCCGTCGCCGACCGCGTCGCCCACCGAGTCGGCCAGTCCGACGCCGACGCAGACCCAGACCTGCGCCCCGTGGGACTGGAAGTGCAACCAGACCGGAGGCAATGCCAACGGCAACGGTGGTGCGGCCGACGGCGGCCAGTCGCCCACACCGACGTCGACCGACACCACCGGCGCCGACGTCGGAGGGGCCGCCAACGGCGGTGTCGGCAACAACGGCGGAGGCGGCAACAACGGCGGCGGAACGTTCTTCGGAGGCACGAAGAACTGATCCGTCCGTGACGTGACAAGGGGCACCGGGTGAAACCGGTGCCCCTTTCGCGTGTCCGCGCGACTTTCCCGTGCGCGCGGAACACAGACCCCCGGTGCGGGGACCGCTTCCCGGACGCGTACGGCAGGATGTGGCCCATGCCCAGTGCAGAATCGACGCAAGCGAGCGTGCACGAGCCGGATCCGGTACGGCCGACCAGGGAGGACGAGGTCGCCGCGGCCGGCAGCGAGCTGATCGGCGGCCCCGTCGGGCGGTACGCCCTGCTCGGGACGTCCTGGTGGACTCCCGTACGGGTCGTCGCACTGGTCGCGATCGGCATGTTCGCCCTCGGCCTCGTCCAGAAGGCGCCCTGCTACGACGGCGCCTGGTTCTTCGGCGCCAGCTCGCAGTACACGCACGCCTGCTACTCGGACATCCCGCACCTCTACCAGGGGCGGGGCTTCGCCGACGGGCTCGTGCCGTACTTCGACCGGCTGCCCGGCGACATGGACTACCTCGAGTACCCGGTGCTGACCGGTGTCTTCATGGAGGTCGCCGCCTGGCTCACGCCGGGCAGCGGCAGCATCCAGCAGCAGGAACAGTGGTACTGGTTCGTCAACGCCGGCATGCTCATGGCCTGCGCCGCCGTCATCGCCGTCTGCGTGGCCCGTACGCACCGCAGGCGCCCCTGGGACGGCCTCCTGATCGCTCTGGCGCCCGCCTTCGCGCTCACCGCCACCATCAACTGGGACCTCCTGGCGGTGGCCCTGACGGCCGCCGCGATGCTCATGTGGTCGAGGGGACGCACCGTCGCCTTCGGCGTGCTGCTGGGGCTCGCCACGGCCGCCAAGCTGTACCCCGTCTTCCTGCTCGGCCCGCTGTTCGTGCTGTGCTGGCGGGCGGGGAGGTGGCGGGAGTTCGGCCGGGCGACGGCCGGCGCGGTGGTGGCCTGGCTGGTGGTGAACCTGCCGGTGATGCTGTTCGCCTTCCAGGGCTGGTCGAAGTTCTACCGGTTCAGCCACGACCGCGGCGTCGACTTCGGCTCCTTCTGGCTGATCTGGGCCCAGAACTCGACCACCCCGCTCAGCACCGGCTTCGTGAACAACACGGCCACCGTGCTGGTGCTGGCCTGCTGCCTGGGCATCGCGGCGCTGACCCTCACCGCACCACGCCGGCCGCGCTTCGCCCAGCTGGCGTTCCTGATGGTGGCGGCCTTCATCCTCACCAACAAGGTCTACTCCCCGCAGTACGTCCTGTGGCTCGTCCCGCTGGCGGTCCTCGCCCGGCCCAAGTGGCGGGACTTCCTGATCTGGCAGGCGTGCGAGGTGGCGTACTTCCTGGGCATCTGGATGTACCTCGCCTACACGACCAGCGGAGACGCCCACAAGGGCCTGCCGACCCACGGCTACCAGTGGGCGATCGCGCTGCACCTGCTCGGCACGCTGTACCTGTGCGCCGTCGTCGTACGGGACATCCTCAGGCCGGAGCACGACGTGGTCCGCCGGACCGGCGACGACGACCCCTCCGGTGGTGTCCTCGACGGCGCGCCGGACGTCCACGTGTTCGGACCGGTGTCCCGCCGGCTGTCTCCCGCGGACGGCGAGGCGGCCCAGGTGGACTGGGGAAGGCCGGGCACGCCACCGGACGGGGAACTTTCGCTCTGAGCGAACACCCGCCCTGTCCCGGTCGAAGGGCATGAAGAAGGCCGTACACGGCAGAAGCGTGTACGGCCTTCTCCTTTTGCGGACCAGTGGTGCTGCGGGGGGTCCGGTCGTGCTGCCGGCGGTCCGGTGGTGCCGCCCGGCTGCGGTCCGCTACTTGTCCAGCAGACGGTCGAACTGGGTGGTGGTGTTCCGCAGATGGGCCACCAGCTCGTCGCCGACCTTCGGCTCGGGCGCGTCCGAGGGCACGAACAGGATCGACACCTGCATGTGCGGCGGCTCGGCGAACCAGCGCTGCTTGCCCGCCCAGACGAACGGCGACAGGTTCCGGTTGACCGTGGCGAGGCCGGCCCGCGCGACGCCCTTGGCCCGCGGCATCACACCGTGCAGGGCCTTCGGCGCTTCCAGGCCCACGCCGTGCGACGTGCCGCCGGCCACGACGACCAGGAAGCCGTCGGAAGCGGCCTTCTGCTGCCGGTAGCCGAACCGGTCGCCCTTGGCCACTCGCGTGACGTCCAGGACGGCGCCCCGGTACTCCGTGGCGTCGTGGTCCCCCAGCCACAGCCGGGTGCCGATGCGCGCGCGGAAGCGGGTCTGCGGGAACTGCTGCTGGAGCCGGGCCAGCTCCGAGGCCTTGAGGTGGCTGACGAACATGGTGTGCAGCGGCAGCCGGGCCGCGCGCAGCCGGTCCATCCAGCCGATGACCTCCTCGACGGCGTCCGTGCCGTCGGTGCGGTCCAGCGGCAGGTGGATGGCGAAGCCCTCCAGCCGGACGTTCTCGATGGCCTGGTGCAGCTGCGGCAGGTCCTGCTCGCTGATGCCGTGCCTCTTCATCGAGGACATCACCTCGATGACGACCCGGGCGCCCACGAGGCCGTACACGCCGTCCACCGACGACACCGAGCGGATCACCCGGTCCGGCAGCGGCACCGGCTCCTCGCCGCGGCGGTACGGCGTCAGCACCAGCAGGTCGCCGCCGAACCAGTCCTTGATGCGCGCGGCCTCGTACGTGGTGCCGACGGCGAGGATGTCGGAGCCGAGGCGGGTGGCCTCCTCCGACAGCCGTTCGTGTCCGAAGCCGTAGCCGTTGCCCTTGCAGACCGGGACGAGGCCCGGGAACTGCTCCTGCACGTGCTTGTGGTGCGCCCGCCAGCGCGCGGTGTCGACGTAGAGCGTGAGCGCCATGGCCGGACCCGGGACCTTTCTCGTGGCTGGGGTGGATCAGAGAGGGAGAGCTGTGAAGGCTATGGAATCAAACGCCGGGGCTCAGCGGCGCGACATGTAGATGTCGAGCGCCTTGTGGAGCAGCTTGTTCAGCGGGAAGTCCCACTCGCCGAGATACTCCGCCGCCTGGCCGCCGGTGCCGACCTTGAACTGGATCAGGCCGAACAGGTGGTCCGTCTCGTCCAGCGAGTCGGAGATTCCGCGCAGGTCGTAGACGGTGGCGCCGAGCGCGTAGGCGTCGCGCAGCATCCGCCACTGCATCGCGTTCGAGGGACGGAACTCACGGCCGACGTTGTCGGAGGCGCCGTAGGAGTACCAGACGTGACCGCCGACGATCAGCATGGTCGCCGCCGACAGGTTCACCCCGTTGTGGCGGGCGAAATACAGTCTCATGCGGTTGGGGTCCTCGGTGTTGAGGGCCGTCCACATGCGCTGGAAGTACGACAGCGGGCGCGGGCGGAAGTGGTCGCGCACGGCCGTGATCTCGTACAGCCGCTGCCACTCCTCCAGGTCCTGGTAACCACCCTGGACGACCTCGACGCCGGCCTTCTCCGACTTCTTGATGTTGCGGCGCCACAGCTGGTTGAAGTTCTTGTGGACCTCTTCCAGGGAGCGGTTGGCCAGCGGTACCTGGAAGACGTAGCGGGGCTGGACGTCACCGAAGCCGGCGCCGCCGTCCTCGCCCTGCTGCCAGCCCATGCGGCGCAGCTTGTCCGACACCTCGAAGGCGCGCGGCTCGATGAAGTCGGCCTCCATGTCGCGCAGGCGCTTCACGTCCGGGCTCTGGATGCCCTTCTTGATGGTCTCCGCGTCCCAGCGGCGGATGATCACCGGCGGGCCCATCTTCACGGAGAAGGCGCCCTGCTGCTTCAGGTGGGCCAGCATCGGCTGCAGCCAGTCGTCCAGGTTCGGCGCGAACCAGTTGATGACCGGGCCCTCGGGGAGGTAGGCGAGGTAACGCTTGATCTTGGGCAGCTGGCGGTAGAGGACCAGGCCGGCACCGACCATCTCGCCGGTGCGCTCGTCGAACCAGCCCAGGTTCTCCGAACGCCATTCCGCCTTGACGTCGGACCAGGCCGGGACCTGCATGTGGCTTGCCGACGGCAGGCTCTGGATGTACGCCAGATGCTGCTCGCGGCTGATGGTCCTCAGGGTCAGGCTCATGTCGGGGCGCTCCTCGGGCTGGTGTGTCCCCATGGGTACAGGGGCTCCGGCTCTCGCGCCGAAGCCTACTGCGCCTGGAGAGCGCCCTGACTGGGGCGTACGGCACCGACGTCCCGGCTTCCCGGCCGCCGGGACGTCCCGCGATGCCGCGTCGATCGGCCGCCGTCCCGGAAGGGGGTCGACGGATGGGTGGAAAGGGGGGTGAAAGGGCGGGCCGAGAGGGGCTGAGAGCGGAGCGCGGGCTCGCGCGGCGGCCTCAGCCGCCGATGACACCGCCGAACAGACCGCCGTTGGCCATGCTGATCAGAAAGCCGATTCCCGAGGCACCGAGTCCCAGGATCAGGCCGAAGCGCTCCCGTGTGGTCACCGAGATCCACTGTCCGTAGGCGCCGACGACGAGGCCCGCCAGCCCGGCCCAGGAGGCGAGCAGGTGCAGACCGTCGAAGAAGCAGGTGATGAAGGACAGCAGGCCCAGGGCCAGGGTCACCACGGTGAGGGTGTCCTGGAGGGGATGGGGCTTGCCGTCGGTGGCGAAGAGGGATCCGGCGGTGTTGGGACGCAATGCCTGTGCCATGTGGGCACCTCCTGCGGATCGCGGCGCACTGTAGCGCCATACACACCCGATGTGTACAGAGTGGCGGTCCACCCCGCCGGATTTCAACCGGAAGCGGTGTGCGGGTACTCTGTAACGTCTGCACCGGTGTCTGCCCAGACCTTCCCAGGTCACTGCGGCGGCTCTTCGCGGAGCCACCACTTGTCAGTGGTGGCCGATACCGTTGCGTACGCATAACAACCCTCCTGCCACGGAACGACCGTGGCCGCTGAGTCCAAAGGAGGTGGGTTCCACATGCGTCACTACGAGGTGATGGTCATCCTCGACCCCGATCTGGAGGAGCGCGCTGTCGCCCCCCTGATCGAGAACTTCCTCTCCGTCGTCCGTGAGGGCAACGGCAAGGTGGAGAAGGTCGACACCTGGGGCCGTCGTCGTCTCTCGTACGAGATCAAGAAGAAGCCCGAGGGCATCTACTCGGTCATCGACCTGCAGGCCGAGCCTGCGGTCGTCAAGGAGCTCGACCGCCAGATGAACCTGAACGAGTCGGTCCTCCGGACCAAGGTCCTCCGTCCCGAGATGCACTGAGCTTCGGCTCAGCTGATCTCGGGATTCGAGTAGCAAGCAAGCAGCCAGAGCAAACCCGCCGAGAGGTTCCCCATGGCAGGCGAGACCGTCATCACGGTCGTCGGCAATCTTGTCGATGACCCCGAGCTGCGCTTCACCCCGTCCGGTGCGGCGGTCGCGAAGTTCCGCATCGCGTCCACCCCCCGCACCTTCGACCGCCAGACGAACGAGTGGAAGGACGGCGAGAGCCTGTTCCTGACCTGCTCGGTCTGGCGTCAGGCGGCGGAGAACGTCGCCGAGTCGCTCCAGAAGGGCATGCGCGTCATCGTGCAGGGCCGTCTGAAGCAGCGGTCCTACGAGGACCGTGAGGGCGTCAAGCGCACGGTCTACGAGCTGGATGTCGAGGAAGTCGGCCCCAGCCTGCGCAACGCCACGGCCAAGGTCGCCAAGACCGCCGGTGGTGGCGCTCGCGGTGGCCAGGGCGGTTACGGCGGCGGTGGCAACCAGGGTGGCGGCGGCTGGGGTGGAAACTCCGGCGGCGGCCAGCAGGGTGGCTCTCAGTCCGACGACCCGTGGGCTTCCGGCGCTCCCGCCGGCGGCAACCAGGGCGGCGGCGGCTGGGGTGGAAACTCCGGCGGTGGCGGCGGCTACTCGGACGAGCCCCCCTTCTAGGGCTCGTATCCCCACTTCTTGATCACACAGGAGAAACACCATGGCGAAGCCGCCTGTGCGCAAGCCTAAGAAGAAGGTCTGCGCTTTCTGCAAGGACAAGGTCACGTACGTGGACTACAAGGACACGAACATGCTGCGGAAGTTCATTTCCGACCGCGGCAAGATCCGTGCCCGCCGCGTGACCGGCAACTGCACGCAGCACCAGCGTGACGTCGCCACGGCCGTGAAGAACAGCCGTGAGATGGCGCTGCTGCCCTACACGTCCACCGCGCGATAAGGGAAGGGTGACCGAAACATGAAGATCATCCTCACCCACGAGGTCTCTGGCCTCGGTGCCGCCGGCGACGTTGTTGACGTCAAGGACGGTTACGCTCGTAACTTCCTGATCCCGCGGAAGTTCGCTATCCGCTGGACCAAGGGTGGCGAGCAGGACGTGGCGCAGATCCGCCGCGCCCGCAAGATCCACGAGATCCAGACCATCGAGCAGGCCAACACCGTGAAGGCCCAGCTCGAGGGCGTCAAGGTCCGTCTGGCCGTCCGCTCCGGCGACGCCGGTCGTCTCTTCGGTTCCGTCACCCCGGCCGACATCGCTTCCGCGATCAAGGCTTCCGGTGGCCCCGAGGTCGACAAGCGCCGCATCGAGCTGACCTCTCCGATCAAGACCCTGGGCGCCCACGAGACGTCCGTGCGTCTGCACCCCGAGGTTGCCGCCAAGGTCAACATCGAGGTCGTCTCGGCCTGATCGCCGAGTGATCGCCGCGCTCGCACGAGCCGGTGAAAGGGGCCGCATCCCTCCGGGGATGCGGCCCCTTTCCCATGCGGTCAGGACAACCCCATGGGTGCGGGGCGGCGGGTTCGTTTCACGTGAAACGAGCGATCACGGGCTGTTTCACGTGAAACGGTCAGCGTGTCGCGCCCGTCACGATCCAGTGGCCTGACCTGGCGCGCAGCCAGAGGGTGAGCAGCCGGACGGTCATCATCAGGGTCATCGCCCCCCAGAGAGCGGTGAGGCCGCCGCCCAGCGTGGGGACGAGCAGGGCCACCGGCGCGAAGACGGCCAGGGTGAGGACCATCGCCCGGGCGAGATACGGGCCGTCGCCGGCTCCCATCAGGACGCCGTCCAGGACGAAGACGATCCCGCAGACGGGCTGGGAGAGTGCCACCATCAGCAGCGCCGGCAGCGCTGCGTCCTTCACCACCGAGTCGCTGGTGAACAGGGGCAGGAAGAGCGGCCGGGCGACCACGACGATCAGCCCGAGGACGACACCCGTCGCGAGACCCCACCGCACCATGCGCCGGCAGGTCTCGCGAGCCCCCTGGGTATCGCCCGCGCCGAGGTAGCGGCCGATGATGGCCTGTCCGGCGATCGCGATCGCGTCGAGGGCGAAGGCCATCAGGCTCCACAGGGACAGGATGATCTGGTGGGCGGCGATGTCGGCGTCACCGAGGCGAGCCGCCATGGCCGTGGCGATCATGAGGATCGCCCGCAGGGACAGTGTGCGGACGAGCAGGGGAACTCCGGCCTGTGCCGAAGCCTTGATGCCGGCGAGGTCCGGACGCAGGGAGGCATGGTGCCGTCGCGCGCCGCGGACGACCACGCCGAGGTAGACGGCTGCCATGCCGCACTGGGCGATGACTGTGCCCCAGGCGGAGCCCGCGATGCCCAGGCCGGCGCCGTAGACCAGTCCCGCGTTGAGCGCGGCGTTGGCGATGAAGCCGGCGACGGCCACGTACAGCGGGGTCCGGGTGTTCTGCAGGCCGCGCAGGAGACCGGTGGCCGCGAGGACGGCCAGCATGGCGGGGATGCCCAGCGACGAGATGCGCAGGTAGGTCGTGGCGTAGGGCGCCGCGGTGGCGGATGCGCCGAACAGCGTCACGATGCCGGGTGCCAGCGGCAGAACGACGGCGATGACGCCGGCGCCGAGGAACAGGGCCAGCCAGATGCCGTCCATGCCCTGGCGGAGCGCCGCCCGGAGATCGCCCGCTCCGACCCGTCGCGCCACCGCGGCCGTGGTGGCGTACGCGAGGAAGACGAAGACGCTCACCGCGGTGGTGAGGAGGGCCGAGGCGACGCCGAGGCCGGCGAGCTGGGAGGTGCCGAGATGGCCGACGATCGCACTGTCGGCCATGACGAAGAGCGGCTCAGCGACGAGGGCGCCGAACGCCGGAACGGCGAGTGTGACGATCTCGCGGTCGTGCCGGCGGCGGGTGGCCGGGGGGACGGCTGGAGCCTGTGTCATGTGCATCAATCTAATCGTCCACAGGTAAGTGATGCAACTATCTTGAGACCCTTACTCTGGGTCTTGAGCCGCGTACTTTCGCGCAGCGTTCGAAGCGATCTTGGCCCGATGGGGAAAGTTTTTCTTCTGCACAGCCGGTGGACGACAAAGGTGCAGGTCAGGGTGATGTCGTCGAGCTGATAGAGGGCTTGTTCACAGGGCTGTCCACCGAGTCGTGCACAGGTTTCGGCAGGTTCTCCACAGCATCGGGGCCGTCGTCCACATGGCCTGTGGATAACCAGATTGGCTGAAGGTGCCGACGGGCCTACGGTTGTCCGGCGCCCGCTCCTTCCCCCGGCCCGGTAAACGTCATAAATCCGACGCGCCAGAACCGGAGTTGGGCCTCTTATTTGTCAGTGTCGTGCCGTACAAAAGAGGGCACGGCGAGGTCCGCCGTGCGGACGGGAGGAGGTCGCTCGGTGAGCATTTCCGAGCCCTTGGACGATCCGTGGGCCGACAGCGGACCCAGTGACCGTCTGCCTGCCTCCCGCCGTCGCAGCGACGTCCGCAGCCGCGACGATCAGCACGACCGCGGCCGGGAGAGCGGCGGCTGGGACGGTGCGGGCTCCTCCTTCGAGCGTGTCCCGCCGCAGGACCTGGAGGCCGAGCAGTCCGTCCTGGGCGGCATGCTGCTGTCCAAGGACGCGATCGCCGACGTCGTCGAGATCCTCAAGGGCCACGACTTCTACAAGCCCGCTCACGAGACGATCTACCAGGCCATCCTGGACATCTACGCCAAGGGTGAGCCGGCCGACCCGATCACCATCGCCGCCGAACTCACCAAGCGCGGTGAGATCAACAAGGTCGGCGGCGCCGCGTATCTGCACACCCTCGTCCAGACCGTGCCGACGGCGGCGAACGCCGAGTACTACGCCGAGATCGTCCACGAGCGTGCCGTCCTGCGCCGCCTGGTCGAGGCCGGCACCCGCATCACGCAGATGGGCTACGCGGCCGACGGCGACGTCGACGAGATCGTCAACAGCGCCCAGGCCGAGATCTACGCCGTCACCGAGCAGCGCACCAGCGAGGACTACCTGCCGCTCGGCGACATCATGGAGGGCGCCCTCGACGAGATCGAGGCGATCGGCTCCCGCAGCGGCGAGATGACCGGTGTCCCGACCGGATTCACCGACTTCGACTCCCTGACCAACGGCCTGCACCCGGGCCAGATGATCGTCATCGCCGCGCGTCCCGCCATGGGTAAGTCCACGCTCGCCCTGGACTTCGCACGCGCGGCGTCGATCAAGCACAACCTGCCGAGCGTCATTTTCTCCCTCGAAATGGGCCGCAACGAGATCGCGATGCGTCTGCTGTCCGCCGAGGCGCGCGTGGCCCTGCACCACATGCGCTCCGGCACGATGACCGACGAGGACTGGACGCGTCTGGCCCGCCGGATGCCGGACGTGTCGGCCGCCCCGCTCTACATCGACGACTCCCCGAACCTGTCGATGATGGAGATCCGGGCCAAGTGCCGCCGGCTGAAGCAGCGCAACGACATCAAGCTGGTCGTCATCGACTACCTCCAGCTGATGCAGTCCGGTGGCTCCAAGCGCGCCGAGAACCGCCAGCAGGAGGTCTCGGACATGTCCCGTAACCTCAAGCTCCTCGCCAAGGAGCTGGAGATCCCGGTCATCGCGCTCTCCCAGCTGAACCGTGGTCCCGAGCAGCGCACCGACAAGAAGCCGATGGTCTCCGACCTGCGTGAGTCGGGATCCATCGAGCAGGACGCGGACATGGTCATCCTGCTGCACCGCGAGGACGCCTACGAGAAGGAGTCCCCGCGCGCGGGTGAGGCCGACCTGATCGTCGCCAAGCACCGAAACGGCCCCACGGCCACGATCACTGTCGCCTTCCAGGGCCACTACTCCCGCTTCGTGGACATGGCACAGACCTGATCCGGATCTGTAGGGTCTCAGATTTCGCTGCACAGTCTCACGCTCCGCTTCATATCGGCTGCACTTATGAAGCGGTCGTGAGACAAGCAGGTCGGCGCGTTCACTCTTTCGGGCTACTTGGCTCCAAGCTCAGGCGTCTGCTCTCGACAGTGGGCAGTCTGGTCGTACGGACCATGGTCTGGGTGGGGGTACGTCGTGGGCATTGCTGCGGAAGTTGTGGTCAGAGTGCGCCGCCATGATGGCGACGAGGTCGAGGAGTATGCCTGGCCCGCCGCTTCCAAAGATCTGTTGTTCTCCGCGGCGCCCTGGCGGGTCTTCCGCTGGCGCCGAGGGCAGAAGCACTACTCGGGTACCTACTGGTCGGCGACCATGCACGACCACGTCATCTACGAGTCCCGCCTGGAGCTGGCCCGATTGCTCTTCGCGGACTTCGATCGCAGCGTCCACGGCATCGTGGCTCAGCCCTTCCTGCTTCAGACCGTGCTGGAAGGGAAGGTCCGCAAGCACATCCCGGACTATCTCCTGCTCACCGACCAGGTGCCGGTGATCGTTGACGTCAAGCCACTGCACCGCGTGTCCAAGCCCGAGGTCGCGTTCACCTTCGATTGGACCCGGCAGGCGGTGGAGGCGCGCGGATGGAAGTACGAGGTCTGGAGCGAGCCTCCGACGGTGGAGCTGGAGAATGTCCGATTTCTGGCGGGCTACCGCAGGGACTGGCTGTTCAACGCCGCCCTGCTGGAAGAGCTTCGTGGAATTGATCTCGATGGGGTGCCCTTGGGGCGGGCTGCAGCCTGTCTGCCCGGCCAGCCGGAACCCCAGGTCCGGTCAGCCATCCATCATTTGCTCTGGACGCAGAGTCTTGTTACCGATCTCGACCAGCCACTCGGCCCGTCGTGCACGCTGCGCCAGGCGGCATGAGCAGGGCCGGGGCTCGCGTCGGAGTCGGTACGCGATTCCGCTACGACGGAGAGACCGTCGAAGTGGTCGAGCTGGCGGCGACGACCAGGGGAAACGAGGTGGTCCTCAAGGACGGGCATGGCTGCGTCCGGCGGCTGTCCCTGAAGGAACTGTTGTTCTCCGACCGTGCCGAGATCGTTCCTGACCAGGCAGGTCCGTCGGCGGATGATGCTGAGGAGATCGCTTCGGTTGTCCTGGGCCAACTGCGTGATGATGAGCGGCGGAAAGTCCTCGAACGAGCAGAACATGTCCGCGAGGTCCTGACGGGCTACCGCTCGGGCAGTGCGGAACTTGTACGCGAAGGAGAACCTCGCACCGAGTACGGGGCCGGTGAGCCGGCCGAGGCCAAGTACGCAGCGAAGGCTCGGGAACTTGGGGTGTCGGTCCGCTCGATCAAGCAATGGGTCGCGGATTTTCGGCGTCATGGTGAGGCCGGGCTTGTCTCGAAGCGCGGCTTGTCCGGACCGACGCAGCCGTCGGTCGATGACCGGTGGGTGGAGACCGCGCTGGAGGTGATGGTCGAGCACACTGATCAGTCGAAGCCGTCGCGGACACTGGTGATTGAGCGGACGCGGGCCCGGGTGGTTGCCCGGTTCGGTCCGGAGGTGGTGCCGCAGCCGAGCCGGGCGACTGCCTTTCGGGTGCTGGAGGGCCTGGAGCGGAGGCATCCGCTGTTCCGGCTGAGTACGAAACGGAACCGGGATATCGCGGATCGTCCGGAAGGTCCGTACGGGAAGCTGCGGCCGGCGCGGCCGGGTGAGTATCTACTGATGGACACCACGCGGTTGGACGTGTTCGCGTTCGATCCGCTGACGTTGAAGTGGGTGCAGGCCGAGCTGACGGTTGCGATGGACTGGTATACCCGCTGCATCACCGGGATCCGGCTGACGCCGGTGTCGACGAAGGCGGTAGATGTCAGCGCGGTGTTGTTCCAGTCGTTCAGGCCGCGGCCGGCGGGGCGGGACTGGCCACGCGGTGCGGTCTGGCCCGAGCACGGCATCCCGCGCACGGTCCTGGTCGACGTCGAGGGTGCCGTCGGTCCCGGGCTGGCCTCGCCACCGCTGGTGCCCGAGACACTGGTGGTCGATCACGGCAAGGTCTACATCTCGGAGCATCTGACGAGCGTCTGCCGCCGGATGGGGATATCGATCCAGCCCGCGAGGTTGCGGACGGGCCGGGACAAGGGACCGGTGGAGCGGTATTTCCGGACCTTGAGGGAAGGGCTGCTTGAGGCGCTTCCCGGTTACAAGGGTCCGGACATCCACTCTCGGGGCGAGGCTCCGGAGGACGATGCGTTCTTCTTCCTGGACGAGTTGGAGGCGATGATCCAGGAGTGGACGGCGGTGGTCTATCACTGCAGGCCGCACGCGAGTCTGGTCGATCCGGGGGTGCCGGGGCTGCGGATGTCCCCAGCGAAGATGTTCGAGCACGGGATGGCCCGGGCCGGCTGGATTGAAGTCCCGCGGGACAAGGACCTGGCCTTTGAGTTCCTCGCCACGAAGTGGCGCACGGTTCAGCACTACGGGGTCGAGATCGGTCGGCGCCGCTACAGCGGTCCCGGCCTGCCCGAGCCGGGTATCCGCAGCCCCTACGACAGTCCGGTCAAGAACGGCTGGCCGTTCCAGGTGGACCCCGACGACATCACCAAGATCTACTTCCGCAACCCCACAACCCGCGAATGGCACACCCTGACCTGGGAGCACGCGCCGTCGGCCGAGATGCCGCTGAGTGAGGACGCGTTGACATTTGCCCGGCAGTTGGCCGCCTCGAAGTATCGCTTTCCCGACGATCGGCTGGCCGTCGCCGACTTGCTTCAGCGGTGGAACCTCGGGCTGGGCACCACGATTGCCGAGCGGCGCATGGCCCTGCGGCTCTCGCGCGAGCAGACCGCTATCGAGCTTCCGGAGAGTGAGGCGGAGACGGTCGTCTCGCTTCCGTCCGTACGCAAGGCCCTCGGTCAGGACGAGGAGACAGCGGAACCGCGCGAGCCCGACGTGGTGACGGAGACGGGGGACGACGACGAGGTCGATCTGGAGGACCTCGCCGAGGAGAACGACTTCTACGCCGAGGCTCTGGTGGACGTGTGAGCGAGGAACGTGTTCCGGAGCCGGACAGTCTCGCCCTGTCGCGGAAGGAGGATTTCAAGGCGTTCGCCGAGGGCCCTCGCCGCAGTCGGCCCGATCTGCTGACCCGGAAGCAGCTGAAGTCCCTGGCCATGCAGGCGCGGGCGGACTACGACCGGCAGCGCAGGAAGTGGCACGCGAACATCGGCCCGGTCAAGACACCACAACTGGCAGAGCTCCACGAGGACTTGTGGGACATCGTCGACAGCAACGAGCAGGATGGCGACAAGGCCAAGGGGGCAGTGGCCGTCGACGCGTTTCCAGGGTTGGGCAAGACGACCTCGGTGCTGGCCTTCTCCCGCGACTTCCACCAACGGGAGATCGAGGAGTCGGGCCCGTTCACGAGCCAGGGACACGAGCGGATCCCCGTCTGCCGGGTCGGGCTGACCGGGAACACCGGGATGAAGGACCTCAACCGGGCCATGCTGGAGTTCTTCGGCCACCCCGGAACTGGGCGGGGCACCACCGCCCAGTTCGGACGGCGGGTGCTGGACTGCGTGTTGTCCTGCGATGTCCGTCTGGTGGTTCTGGACGATCTGCACTTTTTGAAATGGGGACAGAAGAGCGGCATCGAGGTGAGCAATCACCTGAAGTGGATCGCCAACGAGTTCCCGGTGACGTTGCTGATGGTCGGGGTCGAACTCGCGGAGAAGGGCCTGTTCGGCGAGGGAACGAACGGGCGTGACACCGCTCTGGCCCAGACCGGCCGCCGCACCACACGCCTGGGACTGCGTCCGTTCACCATCGACGAGGAGGCCGGGCGCCGGGAATGGCGGCAGATGCTGCTGGCCCTCGAACAGCGCGTCGTACTCACCGACAAGCACCCCGGCATGCTCGCGGACGACCTGTCGGACTACCTCTTCGCCCGCAGCACCGGACACATCGGCTCGCTGATGACGCTGATCAACCGCGGCTGCCAGCGGGCGGTCCGCACCGGCGCTGAACGGCTGGACCAGGAGCTGATGGACCGGGTGAAGAACGACGAGGCGTCCGAAGCAGCCCGCCTCGAACTCCAGGCCGCTCTGGAGAAGAAGCGGCTGACCAGCCGTCCGCGGGCCCGGAGCCGACGAGCCGCATGAGACCACTGGTCCGCACCCTCCCGATCCGGCTGTCTCCACTGCCCGGCGAGGCACTGGACTCCTGGCTGGAGGCGACGGCCAGGCGGATGGACACCACACTCGGTGATGTCCTGCTGCACTTCGGTTTCCCGGTCCGGCAGCGGGCCGGGAACCAGTTCCGGGGCATCCCGGCAGACTGGACGATCTTCCTCGACGAGCAGTTGACCGCTGCCGTCGCGCACGCCACCGGGACGGCCCCGGAGGCAGTTACTGCCCTGACCCTGGTGCACTACGACGGACGGGCCCTGCAGATGAGTGCCGGAGGCCGGGCCGTGTCGCGGCATGTCCTTTGGGGACGCGGACGGGGATCCCGGTTCTGCCCGGACTGCCTCCACTCCAGTGGGGGGCGCTGGCAGTTGTCCTGGAGGCTCGGTTTCTCCTTCGCCTGCACCCGGCACCGTCGACTGCTGGCGGACTGCTGCCCGCACTGCGGGCGGGTTCCGCGGCAGCGGCCCCGTTCAGGTCGGTCTGTTCCTCGACCTGAACTCTGCGGCAATCCACCGGTCCGCTCTGGCGGCCCGGTTACGGCTGGCTGCGGAACCGATCTGACCCGTGCTCCGACGCTTCTCCTCCCTCCTGGCCATCCGGTTCTCATGGCGCAGGACCGGGTGATGGAGATCATCGACGGGCCGACGGCCGCCTTCGGCCCCTACCAGGCTGTTCCCCAGTCGGCACCGGCAGTGCTGGCCGATATCCGGGCCCTGGGCATCCGCGTCCTGACCGACCTGCCCGCTGCTGTCCTGCGTGAACAGATACCGGCCGACATCGCAGAAACGCACCTCGCCACCGATCCGGTTTCTCCACACGCTGAACAGGCGGCAGACCGCCCGGGGTTCATGGCCCCGCCGCGAGCCGCGGATGCCGCTGTTGCGGTCACCATGGCCCTGGGCATCCTGGAACAGCCAGGAATCCATCCGGCCGGCGAGGCCCTGCGGGGGCTGCTGGAAGCAGTACGCGAGGAACTTACGCAGATCTCGGCGACCAGCATCGACGACTGGGGCCGGGGCATCAGTCCGGTGCTGCAGTCCGTGCACCTGGCTGCCCTCGCCCCTTCCCTCCGCCCCAGCGAGCACCTCCGCTACCGCACCACGACCGAGACTCCCTGCCGGCCGACGAAGACCACCCGGGATATCGAGCAGCGAGCCAGGAAGATCCCCACGATGTTCTGGCCGTCCTGGACGGTCCGGCTCACACCGCCCGCAGGAATCCACGCACGGGCCCTGGCCCCCGTCCTCGCCGCCCTGCTGCTGATCCCCGACAGCCGCACTTCCTTGGACCAGGCCGCCGGGCTGGTCGGCGACGTCACCGACGGCATCGAGATCTCACGCCTCCTCCAAGAACTCGACAACCTTCCGCAATGGCCGGACATCGTCACCGCCCTGGACCGGCTCACCGACCACCTCGACGCCAACGACACGCCCGTCGACTACGGCCGACGCCGACTCCTGGACTACATCGGCCTGCTTCCCCACGACCGTTGGCTGGAGATCTGCCGCCGCACCGGAACGCCGCCGGGGACCGGACGGCGCGAACGCATCGCCCGCAGCCAGCTATTCCGACGCCTCAGCGGCTTGCCTGCCGAATCGGCTCCTGACGACCTCGCCGGGCTCGACAGCGCGGAGTTCCGGGCGACGTCCTGGCGCTTCACTGCGCTTCAGACCCCAGAACTCGCACACGCCCTCCAGCAAGAAGCCCTCGAATTCCTCGCCTCGCACCACATCCACGACGAGCCCGTGACCTGGCAGCCTCCCGCCACCTTGCTGGCGGGACTCTCCCTTCCCGGACCCGACCCGGCGCACATCGACCTATCCCGCCTGCACCAACTCGTCCGAGAACGCCGGCACCCCGTTCAGCACGCCGCCCAGGTCCTGGGAACGACCGTCGAGGCCATCCGACATGTCCTCGACGAAGACCCAGCCCCCGCGCTCCCGCTGACGAAGAACGCCGCCAGAGCCACCGGCCGCATCCGGCAGCAAGCCCGGCAAACCATCCCGGCAGAGCGCCTCACCCATCTCTACCTCGAAGAACACCGGTCCCTCCAGCAGATCGCCACCCTCGCAGGCGTCTCCCGCAGACTGCTGACCGATCTCGCCAAGGAGTACGGAATCCCGCTCCGCGAGGGCCCACAGGGCTACAAGCGCCACGGCGCCATCGAACGGGCCTGGCTCATCGAGCAGTACGTCCACCGCCGGCGAACGCTGCCGGACCTCGCCCGCGAAACCGGCATGAGCACCGCGAACATGGCCCGCTGGGCCCACACCCACAACATCCCCCTCCGGTCACGCGGCGGTGCCAGCCACCACACCGCCCTCCGCACCCCCGAGCAGGCCGCAGATGCCCCCGCTATCCTGCGTGACGCCCTGACCAGCCCAAATGCCCGGCAGCGACTTGAACGCTTCGTCGCCGCCCTGCCCTACCCCACCGTTACCGAAGCTGCCCGAGCCCTTGGCATTCACCAGTCGACGCTGGTGACCCAGATCAACCGCCTGGAGAAAGACCTGGGCCAGCCCCTGATCGAGCGCGCCGAACGCGGCCGCAGGATGAGACCTACCCGGTTCGGCAGGAGAGTTGCCGCAGCGGTGCGAAAGTCCGGCTCCGGAACGTGACCATGGAGGCGCTGGCCGAGAATTTGGGCATGATGCCGAGGCTTCCCGCCCTCAGGGTGGGACGGCTGCCTCGCTGTCCCCCGGCATGCGTGACGAGTGCTATTCGCCCCCGGGGCCGGTTTCGGCGCAGGGCTCATCCTGCTGGACTATGCGCGCGAGGAGACCCATGAGCTGGGTTCGCTCGGCAGGCGTCAAGCCGGCGGTCAGCTCATCGTTCGCTTCACGGCCCAGTTTCTCCGTCTGAAGCAGGCGACGTTCCCCGCTCGGTGAAAGGGCGATGGCGTTCTTGCGACGGTCCTTGGCGTCCGGCGCGCGGGTCACGAGGCCGTCGTTCTGGAGGTCGTTGAGGATCGCGACCATGTCCTTGGGATCGATGCTCAGGCTGCGGCCCAGCTCGGCCTGCGATACGGGTTCCAGTTCGGCGACGGCTGACAGCACGGCATGGTGCATCATCCGCATGCCTACCTGAGCGAGGGCCTCGGCGACGAGCCGGTGCCCCCGAGCTGCTGCACGACCCAGGAGCCAGCTGGGGAGGGAGCGGATACGGGCGGGAGCGCTGGTGGTCTCGGACATAGGGCCAGACTAACCAGAAAATCATTGGTGGCCCCTACGATCTTTCGCTATCGTTGGGTCCACCAATGACCTGGAGGTGTGCATGAGGCGGGTTCGTTTCTATGAGTACGGCGGTCCGGAAGTGCTCCGCATCGAAGACGCGGAGGCCCCCGAGCCCGGCCCGGGAGAACTACTGGTTCGCACGGAAGCCATCGGCGTGACCCTTCCCTCCGTGCGCAAGGTTCGCGGAGTAGACGGCAGGACGCCGCTACCGGGAGTCCTCGGAGGCGAGGTTGCCGGCACAGTGATCGCACTCGGCCCGGAGGTGACAGATTTCCAGGTCGGCGACCGCGTCACGTCGCTCACTTTCAGCGGTGGCTCGTATTCCGAACTGGCAATCGTCCCCGGCTTCATGGCGAGCCGCATACCGGACGGAGCGAGCGCCATCCAGGCCGTCGCACTGGTGCGCAGTGGACACGTCGCCTTCGCTGCCCTCGCCACGGCCCGCCCCCTGGGGAGCGAGTCGGTCCTGATCACGGGCGCCGCGAGCGGAGTGGGGCATCTTGCCGTCCAACTGGCCAAGCTTCAGGGCATTGAACGGGTCGTCGCGGCCGTGAGTTCGCACACCAAGGCGGAGTTCCTCCGCGGTCTCGGTGCCGACGAGATCGTGACCTACGACAGCGAAAGCTGGGGGGAGCCAGTCGACGTCGTCTTGGACGGAGTCGGCGGAGATCTGCTCCCACGCGCCGTCTCCGCCCTTGCACCCGGCGGGCGACTCGTCTTCTTCAACTCGGGCGGCGGCACTGTTCCCGCCTTCGACCTCCTGGCAGGATCGAAAACCATCACGGGGCTCACCATGGCGAGGTTCGCCAACACTCACCGCGAGCTCTATGACCAGCATGGCGAGGAACTGTGGAAGCTGACGCTGTCCGGACAGCTGCAGCCGGTCGTCCACGCCCAAATCCCGCTGGCTGACGCGGCACGAGCGCACGAGATCATCGAAGCCCGTGCCAACCTCGGCAAGGTCGTCCTGCTGCCCTGACGGTGACGCTGAGCCGCATCGGGAAACGCATGGCCTCTGCAGCCGGGAGGCGCCCGCAGAGGAAATGACACGACGGTGAGACAGAACTCATCGGCCAAGCCGTGAGGCAACCAGAGAAGACGCAGGTCACAGCGTCGAGCTATGCCACGGACGGCGAGATCCTACAGGATCGTCCGCCGAGAGGGCCACCTCCGCCTCGGAGCGGTCCTCCTCGCGTTCTGCGGGGAAACGGATTCGACGTCCGGCGCCCCGGACGGTGGACTGGGCGCATGACGACACCTCAGGAAGAACTGCTCCCCGGAACGCGCCGCGCGCTGCTGCACCGGATCGCCGTGGCGCAGGCCGAGGGCAGAGCGCCCTCGCTGGTGGCCGCGGTGGTGCGCGGCGGCCGGGCCGTGTGGCACGGGGCGCGGACCTCGGTGGACGGCCACGGCCCGGACGAGAACGTGCAGTACCGGATCGGGTCGATCACGAAGACCTTCACCGCCGTGCTGGTGCTGCGGCTGCGCGACGAGGGGCTGCTCGACCTCGGCGATCCGCTGGAGAAGCATCTGCCGGGCACCGGCGCCGGTGAGGCCACGATCGCCGAACTGCTTTCCCACACCGCCGGACTGGCCGCCGAGTCGCCGGCGCCCTGGTGGGAGCGGACCCCGGGCTCATTGCGCCCCGAGCTGAGCGATGTGCTGGGCGAGCAGCCGCTGCTGCACCCCGTCGGCCGCCGCCACCACTACTCCAATCCCGGCTACACACTGCTCGGCGCCCTGGTGGAGGAACTGCGCGGTGCCCCCTGGGAGGAGGTGCTGCGTGCCGAGGTGCTCGGACCCCTCGGCCTCACCGGCACCAGCACCCAGCCGCGCGCGCCGCACGCGGGCGGCTGGGCCGTGCACCCCTGGGCCGATGCCCTGCTGCCCGAACCGCTGGAGGACCTCGGCAGGATGGCGCCGGCCGGTCAGCTGTGGTCCACGACAGCCGACCTCGCGCGGTTCGCCGCTTTCCTGGCCGCGGGTGACGACCGTGTGCTGAGCGCCGAGTCGGTACGGGAGATGCGCACCCCGGCTGCCCCCGCGGAGATCGCGGACCTGGAGACCGGTGCGACGTACGGACTCGGTATGCAGATCCAGCAGCGCGACGGCAGGCTGCTCGCCGGGCACTCCGGCTCGCTGCCCGGCTTCCTCGCGAACCTCACCCTCAGCGTGGAGGACGACGTGGCGGCGGTGGTGCTCGCCAACTGCACCAGCGGCCCGCTGCTCGGGGCGGTGGGCGCCGATCTCGTGCGGATCGTCGCCGAGGCCGAGCCGCGGATCCCCGAGCCGTGGCGCCCCCTGGACGAGGTCGATCCGACCGTCCTGGAACTGGTCGGCCAGTGGTACTGGGGCACTCA
This sequence comes from Streptomyces sp. NPDC090108, assembly GCF_044747185.1. Lineage (NCBI taxonomy): Bacteria > Bacillati > Actinomycetota > Actinomycetes > Kitasatosporales > Streptomycetaceae > Streptomyces > Streptomyces sp. NPDC090108. The sequence continues at coordinate 191,939 of NZ_JBIVDQ010000009.1, read as the reverse complement.
GCCCTTCGCCCTGCGGCTGTCGGCCGACGGTTCCCTCTCGCTGGGACCGCTGGCCGGAGGCGGCCGGCGCGCCCGTTTCCGCTCGAACGGGGACGGCACCTGGACCGGGCTGGAGGGCTACTACGCCGGAGAAGTGCTGCGGCCTGTGCGGCGCCCTGACGGCTCCACCAGTCATCTCGACCTGGGGTCGTTCGTGTTCACCCGCCTGCCGTACGACCCGGAGGCTCCTGTGCCCGGCGGGGTGGACCCGCAAGGGTGGCGAGGTGCCGGCCAGGCGTAGTGCCTGAGGGAGAGCGAGCGGTGAACGAAGCGCTGCGTAAAGGGAAAAGCGGCCTGTTTCACGTGAAACAGGCCGCTTTCTCCGTGCACTTGGTGGTGTGTATGCCGAGCGCCGGTGCTTACAGGCTCAGCTTGAAGCCCTCGTGCGACGCGGTGAAGCCGAGGCGCTCGTAGAAGCGGTGGGCGTCGGTGCGTGACTTGTCGGAGGTGAGCTGCACCATGTGGCAGCCGAGTCGCCGTGAGGTGTCGATCGCCCACTGGACGAGCCGGCCGCCCAGCCCGCTGCCCCGCTCGTCGGCATGGACGCGTACGGCCTCTACGAGCGCGCGGCTCGCTCCTCTGCGGGAAAGCCCGGGGATGAGGGTGAGCTGGAGCGTTCCGATCACACGGCCCTCGCGGACGGCCACGACGAGCTGCTGGTTCGGATCGGCGTCCAGCTGCTCGAACGCCGCCAGGTAGGGCGTCAGGTCGTCGGGCGACTCACGCAGGGCGCCCAGGGGATCGTCGGCGAGCATGGCGACGATCGCCGGTATGTCGTCCTCGGTGGCGCGCCGGATCTCTGGTTCTCGCATGATCCGCACCCTACGCGGGCAGGCGGAGCGACTTCACGGCTCGTACCAGCGGGGCCAGTTCGGTCTTTCCGGCCGCCTCTTCGAGGGCCTCGCGCAGTGCCGCGTCGTTGGTGGGCCGTGCCGCCTCCAGCAGGCCCAGGCCCGCTTCCGTGACGTTCGTGTAGATGCCGCGGCGGTCGGTGGGGCACAGGTAGCGCTCCAGCAGGCCGCGGTCCTCCAGCCGGGTGACCAGGCGCGTGGTGGCGCTCTGGCTGAGGACGACGGCGTCGGCGACCTGCTTCATCTGAAGGTGGCCCCCCTCGCCGTCGTGCTGCCGGCTGAGCACGTCCAGGAGCGAGTACTCGCGGACGCTGAGGTCGTGCTGGGACTGCAGGGCGCGCTCGATGTGCGTCTCGATCCTCCCGTGCAGCAGGGAGAGGGCGCACCAGCCCTGGGCGAGGGCGGTGAGTGCGGGGTCGGTCGCGGTCATGGGCGTTTTCCTCCGTCACGGAGCGGATGGAACCAGGGTAGAGCACGGGCGCAATATCCCGCCCTTGCATTTAACCCGCGTCTGCAACTATTGTGAACGCACGCAAAGCGCTCATGCAATCTTCTGGGAAGGTGTCCCCTCCATGCCTCTCGCGCTTCTGGCCCTCGCGATCGGGGCCTTCGGAATCGGAACGACCGAGTTCGTGATCATGGGCTTGCTGCCCGAGGTCGCGGGTGACTTCGGGGTCTCCATCCCCACCGCCGGCCTGCTCGTGACGGGATACGCCCTCGGCGTGGTGATCGGCGCTCCGCTGATGACCGTGCTCGGCACCAAGATCTCGCGCAAGCGGATGCTGATGGTGCTGATGGGGCTGTTCATCGCCGGAAACCTGCTCTCCGCCGTAGCCCCCAGCTTCTCGGTCATGATGATCGGCCGAGTGGTCGCCTCACTGGCGCACGGCGCCTTCTTCGGCATCGGCTCGGTCGTGGCGGCCGAACTGGTGGCCCCCGACAAGAAGGCCGGAGCCATCTCGATGATGTTCACCGGTCTGACCGTCGCCAACGTCGTCGGTGTCCCGCTGGGCACGCTCGTCGGGCAGCACGTCGGCTGGCGCGTCACCTTCGGCATCGTCGCCGCCCTGGGCCTCGTCGGCCTCGCCGGTATCGCCAAGCTGGTGCCCGAGATGCCGCGGCCCGAGGGAGTGCACCTGCGGCACGAGATGGCCGCCTTCAAGAACGCCCAGGTCCTGCTCGCCATGGCGATGACCGTCCTCGGCTTCGGCGGTGTCTTCGCGGCCATCACCTACATCGCCCCGATGATGACCCACGTCGCCGGCTTCGCCGACGGCTCGGTCACCTGGCTCCTGGTCCTGTTCGGCATCGGCATGGTCGTCGGCAACCTGGTCGGCGGCAAGTTCGCCGACCGCGCCCTGATGCCGATGCTGTACGTCTCCCTGGGCGCCCTGGCCCTCGTGCTCGCCCTCTTCACGCTGACCGCGCACAACAAGATCGCGGCAGCCGTGACCATCGCGCTGATCGGCGCCCTGGGCTTCGCGACCGTACCGCCCCTGCAGAAGCGCGTCCTCGACCAGGCCCACGGCGCTCCGACCCTCGCCTCGGCCGTGAACATCGGCGCCTTCAACCTGGGCAACGCGCTCTCCGCCTGGCTCGGCGGAATGGTCATCGCGGCCGGCTTCGGGTACACCGCCCCGAACTGGGTCGGCGCCATCCTCGCCGCGGCCGCCCTGGTCCTCGCCTTCCTCTCGGCCGTCCTGGAGCGCCGCGACGGCTCCGCCGGCACCGTGGCCGCCCCCGGGGCGACCGTCGAGCGGTCCGCGCCCGTCCACCACTGACTCCGTCCGGGCACGGCGGGCGCGCACCTCACGCCCGCCGGCCACCGCGCGGTCGGCTGGGGGAGCACTCCGGCCGCCGGTCCGTACGGCACCACCTCACCTCGGTAACACCCCAAGGAGAACTTCCATGAGCACCACCACCCCCGTCCTCCCGCTCACCACCGAGGACGCCGAGCTTCTCGTCGCCACGGCCCGCCGCGCGGCCGAGGAGGCCGGTGTCACCGTCAGCGTCACCGTCCTGGACGCCGGCGGCCACCTGCTCGCCTTCCGCCGGGACGACCGTGCCGTGCTGATCTCCGGTGAGACCAGCACCCGCAAGGCCTACACGGCGCTCCAGCTGAACGCGGCCACCGCCGACCTGGTCGACTTCGTGCAGCCCGGCGGTCTCTTCCACACGCTGCCCACGGCCCTCGACCGGCCTCTGCTGTTCATCGCCGGCGGTCTCCCCGTCCACCGTGACGGCCGGCTGATCGGCGCCATCGGCGTCGGCGGCGGTGCCCCCGACCAGGACCACGGCTTCGCCACCGCGGCGGTGCAGGCGCTCGTCTGATCGCCACCCTTCCGTACGGAACGCCGGCCCCCGCCAAGGAGCGGGGGCCGGCGTTCCGCGTAGGGCGGAGCGGGTCAGCCCGCGGCCACCGTCAGCGGGGCGAACCGGCGCCGCCAGTCCCCGGGGAGGTCCGGGATGCCGTAGGTCATGACGGAGTTCTCCGCCACGGACGCCAGGCCTCGCGCCTTCGCCCAGGTACGCAGTTCCTCGTGCCGTACGTCGATGTCGGTGCGCAGAGGACGTTCGGTACGGGCCGCGAGCGAGGAGACGAGCGCCTTGGCCGTCTCCGTGTCGCGCGCGATCAGCGGGCCGACGACATGGGTCTCCATATTGGGCCAGGCGGCGGCGTAGCCGGTGATGCTGCCGCCTTTCTCGGCGACCCGCAGCTGGTCGGCGAAGGCCGGCAGGCGGGTGATGAGAGGGGTGCGGTCGGCGCCGAACACCTCCTCGTCGAGACGGATGATCGCGGGGAGGTCCTCCGCGGTCGCCGCGCGGGTCGACGCCCTGGGCTCGGGGCCGCCCGGTACGAAGTGGCCCAGGAGCATCTCCGCCCGGCCCGTGACCTTGAACCCGAGCTCCTCGTAGAGCGGCCGGCCATAGGGCGTGGCGTGCAGCGTCAGGGGCGTGGGGCCCATCGCCGTGACGACGTGCCGCATCAGGCGGCGTCCCACTCCGCGGCGGGCATGGCGCGCCGCCACCAGGACCATTCCCACCGCGCCGAGATCGGGCCGCTCATGAGCGCCGTACTTCGTGACGACACACGCCGCGACCAAGCCGCCGTCGGGGTCGTCGATGCCGTAGCCGTGGCCCGCGGTGAGAAGGAACCTCCACTTGTGTTCCTCACGGGGCCACCCCCGGTCCTCGGACAGGTCGGCGCACGCGGTGAGATCGCGGAGCGTCAGACGACGGATGGGTAGAACGGCGAGGGAAGGAGTCGGCACGCAGGTCAGGCTGTCCGACCGGCGCCCCTGGCGTCCACCCGTTTCGACGGGGACGGACGTGCTTTTGGCCATGCGGTGCCGTCCGCGCGGGCGGTGGACAGGCGTGGCGTTTCACGTGAAACCCGGCCAGGCTCGTCTGCCCCGGACCGCCGTTCGGTCATCCGAGGTCGGGGGCGTGCATGGCGCGGACGCCCTCGATGTTGCCGTCCAGGTAGTGCCGCAGCGACAGCGGCACGAGGTGGACCGAGGCGATGCCGACCCGGGTGAACGGGATGCGGACGATCTCGTACTCACCTGCCGGTTCTTCGATCTCGGGGCCGTGACGCAGTGACGGGTCCATGGACTCCAGCCGGCAGACGAAGAAGTGCTGCACCTTCACGCCGGTGGCGCCGCCGTCCTCGCCGATGTGCTCCACCGTGTCCACGAAGCAGGGCACCACATCGCTGATCTTGGCGCCGAGTTCCTCGTACACCTCCCGGTGCAGGGCGTCGACGACGGTCGGGTCCGCGGCTTCGACTCCCCCGCCGGGGGTGACCCAGTAGGGATCTACGCCGGGTTTGGTGCGCTTGATCAGGATCAGGTCGTCACCGTCCAGGAGAACGGCTCGTGCGGTGCGCTTGACCACGGGTCGGACGGTCATGGGAGAAATGTGGCCCGGCTGGTTCCACGTGAAACATCGTGGGACGACACCGGCCGGACGTGGCGTGTGGCACCGGGGGAGAAAGTGCTCAGCACCAGCCGATGGCCGCGCGCTGGAGCCACTCGTACGCCCGCGCGATATGCGGCATGGCGAGTGTGCCGGTCCGGACCACCAGGAAGTAGGTCCGCAGGGGAGGCACCGCCGGGTCGTGCAGCATCACGACCTCGCCGCGGTCGAGCGCGGAGGCGCACAGATAGCGGGGCAGCACCGCCAGGCCCGCGCCCGCGCTCGCGCAGGCCAGCACCGCGCGCAGGTCGGGGACGATGACGGTGCCCGAGGCGGTCGGGAGCGAGTCGAAGACGGAGGCCCAGTAGCGCGAGACGAAGGGCAGCGACTCGTGGACCTCGACGACGGGCAGGTGCTCCAGCACGGGCGCTCCCTTGAGGCGCAGCGTCCCGGGGTCGATCTGCTCGGTCCAGCGTGGGGCGGCGACCAGGACATGCTCCTCGTCGCACAGGGGGCCGGCGGTCAGCAGCGCGCCTCGCGGCCTGGCCGTGCTGATCGCCAGATCGTGGTGTCCCGCGGCCAGCCCCTCCAGGGTCTCCTCCGCGGTCCCGAAGGAGGCCCTCAGCGCGAATCCCCTGCCGTCGTCACCGGTGAGCTCCGTGAGGGCGGGAAGGGCGCGTTCGGCGGTGAACTCGGGTGGGCCGGCGAGATGCAGGGTGCGGGCCGGCAGTTCGTCGTCCAGGCCGCTCTCGGCGATCTCCACCAGGGCGTCGAGGTGGGGTGCGGCCTTGTGGGCGAGTTCGTCGCCGATGGTCGTCGGCGTCACGCCGCGGGCCTGCCGCAGGAACAGGGGGCGCCCCAGCTGGCGCTCCAGTGTGCGTATCTGGGAGGTGACGGCCGGCTGGGAGAGGCCGAGCAGGGCGGCGGCGCGGGTGAAGGAGCCGGCCCGGTGCACGGTGACGAAGGTACGCAGCAAGGCCAGGTCCACGGGACTCCCTCCCCTCTCTCCGCCCTCCTCCGCCCCGGGCAGGCCCCAACTATAAATAAGTCGATAGGTCTCTGTCGTTACCGTGATTGGACACTGACGCAGAGTCAACTAGCCTTGTTCGCACGGTTCTTCGCGCGCGGAGCCGCCGGCGGTCCGAGCCACGAGGGGGGAGGCTCGGACCGCCCTTCAGCACGGCCGCGGCGCTCTTCTCACCCCGCGGACGACGCGTCCAGCGCGCGCAGCACGTCCGCCACCAGGTCCTCGGCGTCCTCGGCACCGACCGACATGCGGATGAAGCCCTCCGGGACGGCGTCGCCGCCCCAGCGCCCGCGCCGCTCCGCCGTCGAGCGCACACCGCCGAAGCTCGTCGCGTCCTCGACCAGGCGCAGGGCCTCGAGGAAGCGTTCGGCACGCGCGCGCGAGGCCAGGGTGAAGGACACCACGCACCCGAAGCGGCGCATCTGCTGCGAGGCGATCTTGTGCGAGGGGTCCTCGGGCAGCCCCGGGTAGCGCAGGCCGGTGACCTCGGGCCGTCCGCGGAGCGCCTCGGCGACCTTGAGCGCGGTGGCGTTCTGCCGGTCGACCCGCAGCTGCAGCGTGGCGATGGAGCGGTGGGCGAGCCACGCCTCCATGGGACCGGCGATCGCCCCGACGATCTTGCGCCAGCGGCGTACGGCCGCCATCGCCTCGCCGTCGCGTCCGGCGACATAGCCCAGCAGTACGTCCCCATGACCGGTCAGCTGCTTGGTGCCGCTGGCCACGGAGAAGTCGGCGCCGAGCTCCAGCGGACGCTGTCCGAGCGGCGTGGCGAGGGTGTTGTCGACCGCCACCAGGACGCCGCGCGCGTGAGCGGCCTCGACCAGGCGCCTGATGTCGCACACATCGAGTCCCGGGTTCGACGGGGACTCGATCCACAGCAGCCGGGCGCCGTCGAGCAGCCCCAGCTGGGCGTCGCCGGCGGTGGGCGCGGTGCGCACCTCGATGCCGTACGCCTCAAGCTGGGCGCGTACCAGCGGCAGCACCTGATAGCCGTCCGCGGGCAGCACCACCGCGTCGCCGGCGCGCAGCTGGGAGAACAGCACCGCGGAGATCGCGGCCATGCCGGAGGCGAACACCAGCGTCTCCACGCCGTCCTCGCCGGGCGCCTCCAGCTCGCCGATCGCGCGCTCCAGCAGCGTCCAGGTCGGGTTGTCGTCGCGGCCGTAGGCGTACGGTCCCGTCACCTCGCCCGGAAGGTGGAAGTGCGCGGCGAACACCGGCCCGGGAAGGGTCGGCTCGTGCTTGACCGGCTCGGGCAGCCCCGCCCGTACCGCGCGCGTGCCGTCGCCGGTGCGGCCGGAGCCTTCGATGGCCTCACTCATGTGTGTGTCCCTCCAGTCGCTCCTCGACGGCGGCGAGCAGTCCGGTGCTCGCCGCCTCCACCATCTCCAGGCACTCCTCGAAGCCGTCCCGGCCCCCGTAATAGGGATCCGGGACATCGGGGTCGGCGCCGGCCGCCGGATCGTAGGAACGCAGCAGGCGCACCTTGCGCGCGTCCTCCTCGGTGGGCGCGAGACGGCGCAGTGCCTTGAGGTGTCCGGTGTCGAGAGCGATCACGAGATCGAGGTGGGCGAACCAGGACGGCCGGAACTGCCGCGCGGTGTGCTCGGTGCCGTAGCCGTGCTCGTCGAGCACCGAGACCGTGCGCGGATCGGCATCGTCGCCCTCGTGCCACCCACCGGTGCCCGCGCTGTCGACCTCGACCAGGCCGTCGAGCCCGGCCTCGGCCACCCGCGCGCGGAAGACGGACTCGGCCATCGGAGAACGGCAGATGTTCCCGGTGCATACGAAACAGACGCGGTAGGTCATGACGGGATCAGTCCTTGTCGGGCAGGACGACATGGAGCGCCCAGGAGACGACCGAGATGATCAGGCCGCCGAGCACGGCGGTCCAGAACCCCTCCACGTGGAAACTCAGGTCGAGCTTGTCGCACACCCATGAGGTGAGCAGCAGCATCAGCGCGTTGACGATCAGGGTGATCAGGCCGAGGGTCAGGATGAAGAGCGGGAAGGTGAGCACCTTCACGATCGGCTTGACCAGGAAGTTCACCAAGCCGAAGATCAGCGCGACGATTATCAGCGTGCCGATCTTCTTGCCCGTGCTGTCACCGGTGAGGGTGATCTTGTCGAGCACCCACACCGCGACCGCCAGGGCGCCCGCGTTCGCGATCGTCTTGACTAGGAAATTCTTCATGTGTCTGATCGTGGCAGACCAGGACGACGAGCAGCGGTGAGGGCGGACGACGATGAAGGCATTCCGGCTGGACGAGCTGGAGGCGGAGCGGGCGGCCAACGACGGTGCCTACCTCCAGTTCCTGCGGGAGCGGAACATGTCGGTCGGCCTCTACGCCCTCGACGCGGGCGAGCACGACCCGCAGAAGCCGCACAGCCAGGACGAGGTGTACTTCGTCGTCAGCGGCCGCGCGTCGATCACCGTGGGGCCGGAGACGACCGATGTGGCCCGCGGCAGCGTGGTCTACGTGCCCGCGGGCGTGACCCACAGGTTCCACCACATCAGTGAGGATCTGAGGGTGCTGGTGGTCTTCTCTCCGCCCGAGGCGTGAGGCCGGCTCTCAGGGTTGCCTCAGGGTCGGTTCAGGGGAGGACAAGGGCCGCCCGGCCCCCACAGGAGCCCCTCGCGGCCCTAGCATCGAGACAGACATCGAGAACTGCGAGCGCAAGGGGACAAGGGCATGCGAGAGATCTTCGCGGGGCTGCCGTGGTGGGTGAAGTGGGTCGCGGTGCCGGTCATCGCGTTGGTCGTGTTCGGCGGCCTCATAGGAGCTGTGATCACCTTCGTGATCGGGCTGCTCTTCAAGGTGCTGCTGTTCGTCGCCCTGGTCGGCGGGCTGGTCTACATCGTGCGGAAGTTCACCTCGAACTCCTCCTCGCGCAGCGACTGGTGAGGGCCGCGGGAGCGGCCGGGCGGTAACACGGGTCACCGGTTCCCTCGGGGGAGGGAAGTTTCCCCGGCAGGCCGTCTGCGCGCGGTGGCGGACGGTTAGAGTCCGGACTCCCGTGGGACCCCGACCCACGGGCGGCACCCACCCCACCCGTGTTTCTCCTCGCACGGGCTGCCCCCACCCCTCGCGCTCCGGGAGTGACCCTTGGCCACGGTTGACACCGCACCGGCAGGACCCCACGCACCTCCCGCACCTCCCCCTCGGACCCGGCCCTGCGCGCCCCCCATGCAGCGGCCGCCCGCCTCCGCCGCCCGCGACACACGCTCCGCGACCCTCATCGGGTCGGTGCAGCGCGCCATGCGCCTGCTGGAGACCGTCGCGGCACACGAGTACGGCGCTCCCGCCAAGCAACTCGCCCGCGAGACCGGGCTCGCGCTGCCCACCGCCTATCACCTGCTGCGCACCCTCGTGCACGAGGGCTATCTGCGCCGCGACCGCGGCAGGTTCTTCCTCGGGGCCGCGGCCGAGCGGCTGAGCAGCAGCGGAGCGCAGCAGAAACGTCGCAGCACGGTGGCCGACACGCTCGCGCACTGGCGCGACTCCCTCGGCGTACCGGTCTATCTCGCGATGTACCGGCACGGCGAGATCGAGGTCATGTGCGTCTCCGCGTCCCGGGAGGCTCCGGCGGTCGAGGAGTGGGCCGACTTCCGTGAGACGGGGCACGCGCACGCCGTCGGACAGTGTCTGCTGTCCCAGCTGGACGAGGACGCCCGCCGCGACCATCTCTCCCGCTATCCCGCCCGTTCCCTCACGCCGTACACCGTGCGGGACAACGACGCCCTGCTGAGGCGGCTGGCCCGGACCGGACGCATGGAGCCGGTGGTGGAGCGTCAGGAATACGCCCTGGGGGCGGTTTGTGCCGCGATTCCCATCACCGTGGGCACCATGGCTGCCACACTGGCCGTCTCGGTCCCCGCCCACCAGGCCGACCGGCTGATGCCGGTGACACAGCGTCTGCAGGGTGAGGTCGCGCGCCATCTCGGAGCCCTGACACTCTCTATCAGTATCTGAAAACTCACTCCTTGTGATCTGCTGTGTACGTTCAGCAAGATTTGAGCACGGTCAGGGATCGATCCCGGCCAGTCCATGTCATATGACGGGGTAGGCGATGCGCGAGTCCGTACAGGCAGAAGTGATGATGAGCTTCCTCGTCTCGGAGGAGCTTTCCTTCCGCATTCCGGTGGAGTTGCGCTACGAGGCCAGAGATCCCTATGCGGTGCGGCTCACGTTCCATCTGCCCGGTGATGCCCCGGTGACCTGGGCGTTCGGCCGGGAATTGATGATCGACGGAGTGGGCAGGCCGTGCGGCGAGGGTGACGTGCACATCGCACCCGCCGACTCCGAGGTGCTGGGCGAGGTGCTGATCAGGCTTCAGGTGGGCAGTGACCAGGCCCTGTTCCGCTCGTCGGCGCCTCCGCTGGTGGCCTTCCTCGACCGGACGGACAAGCTCGTGCCGCTCGGCCAGGAGGGTGCGCTGGCCGATTTCGATGCCTACCTCGACGAGGCCCTGGACCGCATTCTGGCCGAGGAACAGAGCGCGGGCTGAAGCGTTCCGGCACCGAGCAGCCGAAACGCTACGCCGCTCCCGGTGAACCTTGCGGGCCCATGCAGAAACGCTTCTGCATGGGCTGCCGGACCGACCGGCCCCGCCCGCGAATCAGGCCCGCCCGGAGCTTCCGGCCCCGCTCACCGCTTCCGGCGCCGTCCCCTGCCGGCCCGCTCGGGAACCGTCCGGGGGTCGGCCGGAGCTCCGCCGTCCTTGCCGGTCCGGTCGGCCGACACCACGAGGGCGGCGAGAGCGGTGGTGACGGGCACCGAGGCGACCAGGCCGATCGACCCCACCAGGGTGCGCACGATCTCCTCCGCCACCAGCTCGCTGTTGGCCACGTCCCCCACACCGCTGTGCGCGATGGAGAACAGCAGCAGCAGCGGCAGCGCGGCACCGGCGTAGGCGAGGACGAGGGTGTTGACCACGGACGCGATGTGGTCGCGGCCGATCCGGATGCCCGCCCGGTACAGTCCGCGCCAGCCCATCGCCGGATTGGCCTCGTGCAGCTCCCACACCGCCGAGGTCTGCGTCACCGTCACGTCGTCCAGGACGCCGAGCGAACCGATGATGACGCCGGCCAGCAGCAGGCCGCTCATGTCGATGGACGGATAGAGACCGTGGATCAGACCGGTGTTGTCGTCCGTGTTGCCCGTGAGCGCCGCCCAGCCGATGAACTGCGAACCGAGGACGCCGATCAGCAGCAGCGAGGCGAGGGTACCGAGCACCGCGACCGACGTACGGGCCGACAGGCCATGGCACATGTAGAGCGCGATGAGCATGATCGCGCTCGACCCGACCACGGCCACCAGCAGCGGATTCGATCCCTGGAGAATCGCGGGCAGGATGAAGAGGGTCAGCACCAGGAAGCTGACCGCCAGCGAGACCAGGGCCATGACGCCGCGCAGCCGGCCCACCACCACGACGGCCAGCGCGAAGATCCCGGCGAGCAGCGCCATGGGGAACTGCCGGTTCACGTCGGTGACCGAATACTGCAGGTCCTTCGGCGCGGAGGGTTCATAGGCGACCACGACCTTCTCGCCCTGGTGCAACTGCCGCGACTGGTCCGGCTGCACGATCTCGGTGAACGTACGCCCCTTGTCGCCGCCGGTGTCGACCCGGACCGTCGCCCGCTTGCAACTGCCCTTCGCCTTCTCACCGGCTGGACCGCCACTGCCACCATCGGAGAGGGAGCCGGACCGGGCGCCTCCCGAGGCGTTGACCGAGGCGCAGTCCACCTCGACGACCTGGGTCACCGTGGCCTGCCGGCTCTGGCGGTCGAAGCCGACGCCGCTGCGCTGGTGCGGTGGTGCTCCCCCGGGCCACAGCACCACGAGCCCCACCATGACGGCGGCGCTGAACGGCACCAGGATCGCCGCGATGACCTTGCGCAGGTGCTTGGAGACGGGCGCGGCGGGCCCGTGGCTGTGGCTGTGCGCGTGGCCGTGACCGCCGCCGGACCCGTGACCGCCGTCCCCGTGTCCGTCCCCGTGCCCGCGTCCGTCTCCGGGGGCCGAGCCGGGGCCCGGACCCGCTCCGTGCCCGCCGTCGGCGCCTTGGCGGGCACCGTGACCGGCGCCCTGCCGGCGGGGTGGCCCGGGCGGAGGGAAGGGGGGCTGATGCGTCGTGGTCACGGCCAGATCATTGCAAGAACGGGGGAGGTCCACTGTTCTTCGCACCACACAGGACGCTAGCGTGGAGACAACTTTGCACACGCGGGAGCTCGGAGCACCGGGCTGAGAGGGCGCTGACCTCCGTACACGCGATGTTTCACGTGGAACGCGATTCCACCGGGAACATCGGCGAACGGAAGCCGCTGCGCCGACCGCTGAACCTGTTACCGGGTAATGCCGGCGTAGGGAGTAGGTCGGATGACCAACAAGGACGCACGCACGCCTGCCTCCGCACGGAGCGCGACCGACGAGTCGTCGCAGCGGGAGGCCGGAACGTCCATCGGCTGGCACAAGTCGTATGTCGAGGGCTCGCGCCCCGATCTGCGTGTGCCGGTCCGTCAGGTGCACCTCACCAACGGGAAGTCGGTCACGCTGTACGACACGTCGGGCCCGTACACCGATCCCGCCCAGGACACCGATGTCCGCAGGGGCCTGCCGCGGCTGCGGGAGAACTGGATCACCACCCGCGGCGACACCGAGGAATATCCGGGGCGCCCCGTCCGGCCCGAGGACGACGGGATCAGGCACACGTCACCCCGAGGGGGTCTGCGCAACCTGGACGCGGTCTTCCCGGGCCGTCCGCGCCGTCCCCGCCGGGGCCGTGACGGCAAGGCGGTGACGCAGCTCGCGTACGCGCTCCGGGGGGAGATCACTCCGGAGATGGAGTTCGTGGCCCTGCGGGAGAACGTGTCCGCCGAGGTGGTCCGTGAGGAGATCGCGGCCGGCCGGGCGGTACTGCCGGCCAACGTCAATCATCCGGAGATCGAGCCGATGATCATCGGCAAGCGGTTCCTGGTGAAGGTCAACGCCAACATCGGCAACTCCGCGGTCACTTCCTCCATCGAGGAGGAGGTCGAGAAGATGACCTGGGCGACCCGCTGGGGGGCGGACACGGTCATGGACCTATCCACCGGCCGCAACATCCACACCACCCGGGAGTGGGTGCTGCGCAACTCCCCGGTGCCCATCGGCACGGTGCCGCTCTATCAGGCACTGGAGAAGGTCGAGGGCAGGGCCGAGGAGCTGACCTGGGAGATCTACAAGGACACCGTCGTCGAGCAGGCCGAGCAAGGCGTGGACTACATGACGGTCCATGCCGGCGTGCGGCTGCCGTTCGTCCCGCTCACCGCCGACCGGAAGACCGGCATCGTCTCGCGGGGCGGCTCGATCATGGCCGCGTGGTGCCTCGCGCACCACAAGGAATCGTTTCTGTACGAGAACTTCGAGGAACTCTGCGAGATCCTCGCCGCCTACGACGTCACCTACTCGCTCGGCGACGGTCTGCGGCCCGGTTCGATCGCGGACGCCAACGACGAGGCGCAGTTCGCGGAGTTGCGCACGCTCGGGGAACTCAACCGGATCGCCAAGCGTTTCCATGTACAGACGATGATCGAGGGCCCCGGTCACGTCCCGATGCACAAGATCAAAAAGAACATCGACCTTCAGCAGGAGATCTGCGATGAAGCTCCGTTCTATACGCTCGGCCCGCTGACCACGGACATCGCGCCGGCGTACGACCACATCACCTCGGGTATCGGCGCAGCGATGATCGCCTGGTGGGGCACGGCGATGCTCTGCTACGTCACGCCCAAGGAGCACCTGGGTCTGCCCGACCGCGATGACGTCAAGACGGGCGTCATCACCTACAAGATCGCCGCGCACGCCGCCGACCTCGCCAAGGGGCACCCCGGTGCGCAGGAGTGGGACGACGCACTGTCCGACGCCCGCTTCGAGTTCCGGTGGGAGGACCAGTTCCATCTCGCCCTGGACCCGGACACGGCACGGGAGTTCCACGACGAGACGCTTCCGGCCGAGCCGGCCAAGACGGCGCATTTCTGCTCCATGTGCGGTCCGAAGTTCTGCAGCATGCGGATCTCGCAGGACATCCGGCGCGAACACGGAAGCGGCAAGGCCGAGATCGAGGAGGGCATGGCCCGGAAGTCGCAGGAGTTCGCGGCCTCGGGCAACCGGGTCTATCTGCCGATCGCCGAGTGATCACCGCTCACCGGACGTCGTACTGACCGTGTGACGGGCGTCCGGCTCGCGCCCCGCCGGGGGCGCGAGCCGGGGCTATTCCGGCCGGTTCTCCGGGCCGCCGAAGTCGGGGCTGGTGTAGTCCGGGCTGGTGAAGCTCGGACGGCCGGAAACGCCGCCGTCGTCCGGGCTGGTGAAGCCGGGGCGGTCGTAGCCCAGGCGCGGCATCCTGCCGGTCGGGGCCGGCGGTGCGGTGCGGTGCAGGGCGGCCGTACCCGGCTGGGCGAGGGCCTCCTCCAGGAACGGCACTATGCCGCGTTCCAGCAGGGCGTCCCGCCAGGCCTCCCGGGCACCGGCCACCACCTGGCTCGCCTCCTCATGGCTGGTGGCTTCCGCGGTCGCGCTGTTGCGCAGGGCGGTGATCAGCAGTCCCACGGCGGCGACGAGGATCGAGGCCGCGGCCACGGCGCCGAAGACCCAGCCGGCGGTGAGCATGGTCCGGGCGAAGGTCTTGCCGGGGGCGAGCACCCTGAGGATGTAGCCCACCAGCAGGAAGATCACGGCGGCGGTGCCGGCGAGGACGGGGGCCAGGACGGCGACCACGGCCACCGCGCCGGCTCCGGTGGACTCGGCGGTCTCGCCGAGCGTGGTGGCGAGTCCCAGGGCGCTCGTACCCGTCTCCGCGGAACCGGAGGCGGCGGGCGCCGGGGTGGTGGACGCCGGTTCGCGCAGATCCTGGCGGACCTTCACGTAGTGCTGGTACTCGCTCGCCGCGGCCGCCGTGATGAGGGCGATGGCGTTGAGTGCCATGGTGCGCAGTTGTTCGGAGTTCAGCCGTTGTCCTACAGCGGCGAGTTCCGGCCGGTGTGGTGCGGAGCGCAGCGCCTCATCGAGGGCCCGCTCGAATTCCTGGCGGTCCTCGCTCAGCAGGTGCTGCGGAACGCTGTTCATGTGCATCCCCCGATGCTCCGTAGGGCTTGGGGCTCGCACGCGGACGAGCCGTCGGGCAGAAACGGAGGGGAGCCTGCTACGGATAAGCCGATGGTAGAGCCGTGACGGCACACGGTGACAGGGGGTTGGCGGAAATTGCGGGCCGACCGGAGCACCCCCGGCCAGGCCGGTTATGCCCCGTGAACGTTCAGTCGTCCAGGGGGAGTTGCTGCACCAGCAGCTTTCCGGCCATGGTCACGCCGCCGTCCATGGCGATGGCCAGGCCTTCGGCGTAGACATGCGGGCCTTCGACGTTGGGGCCGCCGCTGTCCTCGCCCTCCTCGGAGCCGACCTGGCCGAGCAGATAGGGGATGGGGCTGTGGCCGTGAACGACACGGGTGCCCCCGTACGTATCGAGGAGGGAGCGGGCCGCGTCCGCGCCGCCCTCGTCCCGGAAGGAGAAGCGCTTGGTGAACTTGCGGAACAGGTCCCACACCTCGTCCGCGTCGTTGCGGGTCAGCGTCTCGCGGACGGTGTCGTTGACGGCCTCGATCGAGTCGCCGTAGTCGAGGTAGACGGTGGTGTCGGAGTGCACGAGCAGATAGCCGTCGACCTGCTCGACGGCGTCGAGCCGGGCCATCCACTGCAGGTGGTGGTCCTGGAGGCGGTCCATGTCGGTCTTCTGGCCGCCGTTGAGCAGCCACGCCGCCTGGAAGGTGGCGGTGCCCGCGCCGGAGTTGACGGGGGTGTCGCCGAACCGCTTGGCGCCGAGGAGCAGCAGCTCGTGGTTGCCCATGAGGGCCTTGCAGTAGCCGCCGGCGGCGGCCGCCTCGGCGGACAGCCGCATCACCAGGTCGATGACGCCGATGCCGTCCGGGCCGCGGTCGGTGAAGTCGCCGAGGAACCAGAGCCGGGCGGTGCCCGCGCACCACTGGCCCGCCTCGTCGATCAGACCCTGCTCCTGCAGGGCGGCCAGCAACTCGTCGAGGTAGCCGTGGACGTCTCCGACGACGTACAGCGGGCCGTGGCCGGTGCCGGGCTGCGGGGCGACGGCGAGGTCCGGCTCGACCGTCGGCATCCGGAGCGTGTCGCCGCGCTGGATGACGGGCAGGTCGCGTTCCGTCGGGGTGTAGCCCTCGGGGTAGCCCTCGTCGGCTGGCGGACGGGCGTCTCCGGGGTGGGGGACGTGCGCGTACGGACCAGCCTCGTGGACGTACGCGGGTACGCGGAAGTCGCGCAGCGTCGCCGTCCGCTCCACCGCGGGTCCCTGACCGGCCCCCTGAGTCATCAGACCCCTCCACCATCGCGCCGCATCTGCACCGCTTCGGACTGCCTGGTCGCAGCGGCCCGCGGTGTCGTGGGCCCATCATAGGAATGTGCGTCGCTCCGTGTGATGACCCAGGGGTGGTGAATCGGCGCAAGACTCCTGTTCACCGCGGCTTTCGCCCCGTTTGGGCAGGGGTTCGACCTGCTGTCCGCGGTCCCCGGGGGCAGCCGCCGGGGCGGTCGCCCGGTCCGCCGGACCTCAGGCACAGGTGTGTCAGGGGTGACGGGAGGGGCGTCCGCGCTCCGGTCCTTCCCCTGCGCCCGTATCCGGCGCCCGTATCCGGCGTACGCGGCCGGTGAGGGGCGGATCGCCGTTGCCCCGTACGCGCGGCCGCGGCTGGCCCGTGCCGGCAGGGAGACGCGTCGACGGGGTCGGGAACCACCTCCGCCGGGCCGTCGGCACCCCCAGGCGCGGGCATCCGGCCGCCTCGCGCCGCGCGCACCGCCGCCACGGCCGTGATCGGAGCGGGACCGCGCGGCCGAGGCGCGCTCGCCGTCCCGGGGCAGGGCACGGTGGGGACGGAGGTGGGTGACCGAGGCGGCGGCCTCCACGGCCGTGAGCGCGACCGGACCGCGCAGTCGCGGCGAGCTCGTCGTCCGATGCGGCCAGGACGGGGGCGGGGCGGCGGGCGGTCGACCGGCAGGCGCCCTGCCGTCCTGCCCGCCATCACGCCCGCGCGCACGCTGTCCCCGGGCCCGGCCGCTCCAGCGCGAAGCCCCTGCGCGCCAGCCGTCCTGTCCCCGTCCGGCCGCTGCCGCCGGTGCTGCCATCCGACCGTTCCAGCGCGAAGCCCCCGCGTGCCCGCCGTCCCGTCCCCGTCCGGCCGCTGCCGCCCGAGTGCCGTCCCGGCCGTCCGGCTGCTCCCGCCGGCGCGCCGGCGCTGCCGTCCGACCGTTCCCGCGCGAAGCCTCCGCGGGCCCGCCGTCCCAGCCGGGGACCGCCCCTGTGCGCCTGCCGCGCCGTCCAGCCGTGCCACCCCGCCCCGCGCGCCCGCCGTCCCGGCCGAACGGCGCCCCGCGGCCCGCACGGCCCGAGCGTCCCCGTCCGCCCTTCAGGGTCTCGCTACCCGTCCTCCGGAGGACCGCGTCACCCGCCCTCCGGGGTTCTCGGCGGGCTGACCGTCGTGCGCTGGGGGCGTCGCTGGGATGAGGTGCGCACGATCAGTTCGGTCGGTATCACCTGCTCGACCGGCTGGTCGGAATCGACGTTCTCGATCGCGTCGATGAGGAGCTGGACCACCGCCGTCCCGATGCGGCGGGGCTTCAGGGAGAGCGTGGTGATGGGCGGCTCGGTCGTGGCGTACACCGTGGACTCGCTGCAGCACACCAGCAGCAGGTCCTCGGGGACGCGCAGGCCGTAGCGGCGGGCGGCGGCGAGGAGGTCGGTGCCGTTGGGGTCGAACAGGCCGTACACGGCGTCGGGGCGGTCCGGGCGGGCGAGCAGGCGGTCGGCGGCGACGGCTCCGGCGCAGGGGTCGTGCGCGGGGTACGCCTCGTAGACCGGGTCCTGGCCGACCCGCTCGCACCAGCGCAGATACGCGGTGGTCGACAGATGGGTGTACGTGTCCGTCGTCGTGCCCGTGAGCAGGCCGATCCGGCGGGCGCCGGCGTCCGCGAGGTGGTCGAGGATCCCGAGGACGGCCGCCTCGTGGTCGTTGTCGACCCAGGCGGTGACGGGCAGCGAGCCGGCCGGGCGGCCGTCGGAGACGACGGGTAAGCCCTGGCGGACCAGCTCGCTGACGACCGGGTCCTGGTCCGAGGGGTCGATGACGACGGTGCCGTCCAGGGCGACGTTCGACCAGACGTCGTGGCGCGAGGTCGCGGGCAGGATCACGAGCGCGTAGCCGCGGGCGAGCGCGGCCGAGGTGGCGGCCCGCGCCATCTCGGCGAAGTACGCGAACTCGGTGAAGGTGAAAGGTTCATCCCCGTACGTCGTCACGGTCAGGCCGATCAGGCCCGACTTGCCGGTACGGAGGGTGCGGGCCGCGGCCGAGGGACGGTATCCCAGCCGGTCGGCGACCTCGCGGACGTGGCGTCGGGTGGCGTCCGGGAGCCTGCCCTTGCCGTTGAGGGCATCGGACACGGTCGTGATGGAGACGCCGGCGGCGGCGGCCACGTCTCTGATGCCCGCCCGGCCCGGCCGGCTGCCTCGACGTGAGGTTTCCGCGCGGCTCACCTGGTGCTTCCCTGCTGCTGTCATGGCGAGCCGATAGTAGGGCTCATGCGGTGGGGTAGTGCGGACGCATATGCACGCGTTGACAGGCACGTTTCTGCATGATCATAAATGATCAACTGCCTTGGAAATCCAGGCACTTGGTGGGTTCGACGGTGGTACCTGACTCGTCGGCACGCATGGGCCTGCCAAGTGTCCGATGTTTCGAAGAGGTCTCAACTCACCTGCACGAGGGATGCGCGCCACGGCGCGAGCTACCGGCGCATAGATATATGTGGAGCGCGCCCCCCGATACGTACGCCTTCGTACGACGATGCCCCCGGATGCCCGCGGGCCGGGTTCCCGGGAGCCGCCGGCCGGGCTCTCCGGGTCCGCGGGCCGGGTGCCCGCCGCCCGGTGCCCGGTCCGGCCGAGCCCGCGGGGCTCGGCCTCGCGCGGGTACGCAAGCGCGCCGGATCCTCATAAGGTGAGGAGCATTGGAGGAAGCCGGGGGCGTCGACGGTCCGCCGGCTTGTCGTGAGGAGGACTGCGGTGAGCGAGACGAGCCCCAAGCTGCGCGCGGAGCTGGAGGGTATTCCCACCTACAAGCCGGGCAAGGCGGCCGCGGCCGAGGGTCCGGTCGCCTACAAGCTGTCCTCCAACGAGAACCCCTACCCCCCGCTGCCGGGTGTGATGGAGAGCGTCACCGCCGCCGCCGGCAATCTCAACCGCTACCCGGACATGGCCTGCGGTGGCCTGATGGAGGAGCTGTCGAACCGCTTCGGCGTCCCGCTCTCGCATCTGGCCACCGGCACCGGCTCGGTGGGCGTGGCCCAGCAGCTCATCCAGGCCACCAGCGGACCGGGCGACGAGGTGATCTACGCCTGGCGCTCCTTCGAGGCCTATCCGATCATCACGCAGATCAGCGGTGCGCGCTCGGTGCGGGTGCCGCTGACGGACGGCGACGTGCACGACCTGGACGCGATGGCGGACGCGATCACCGACCGGACGCGCCTGATCTTCGTCTGCAACCCCAACAACCCCACCGGCACCGTGGTGCGGCGGGCGGAGCTGGAGCGGTTCCTGGACCGGGTCCCGAAGGACGTGCTGGTGGTGCTGGACGAGGCCTACCGGGAGTTCATCCGCGACCCCGAGGTGCCCGACGGCGTCGAGCTGTACCGGACCCGGCCGAACGTGTGCGTGCTGCGCACCTTCTCCAAGGCGTACGGCCTGGCCGGGCTGCGGGTCGGCTTCGCGATCGCCCACGAGCCGGTGGCCGCGGCGCTGCGCAAGACCGCGGTGCCGTTCGGTGTCAGCCAGCTCGCGCAGGAGGCGGCTATCGCCTCGCTGCGGGCCGAGGACGAACTGCTGGGCCGGGTGGGCTCGCTGGTGTGCGAGCGGCAGCGTGTCGTCGAGGCGCTGCGGGCGCAGGGGTGGACGGTGCCGGAGAGCCACGCCAACTTCGTGTGGCTGCGGCTGGGGGAGAGCACGGCCGCGTTCGCGCAGGCCTGTGAGGAGCACGGCGTGGTGGTCCGGCCGTTCCCGGGCGAGGGCGTGCGGGTGACGATCGGGGAGACCGAGGGCAACGACATCTTCCTGAAGGTCGCGGAGGCGTTCCGCAAGGACGGCTGAGCCGGGGGACCCGTAGGGGGTCCCGAACTGAGGCCGACGGGCCCCGCCTTGGGCGGGGCCCTTCTCGTTGCCCCGTGGACCCCCCCTTCTCTCCCCGAATACCTGTGCGCCATAATGGCTTGTGAATGTGAACGCTTTCACAAGCTCGACCGATTGCTCCGTGTATTTCGTGACATATGGGGCGAAACGCCACGGTATTGCGGCGACGTAAGGAGAGTGACGACGTGGAACTGGCTCTGGCGCCGGAGACACTGGCGCGCTGGCAGTTCGGCATCACCACCGTCTACCACTTCCTGTTCGTCCCTCTGACGATCTCTCTGGCCGCGCTCACGGCCGGCCTGCAGACCGCCTGGGTGCGTACGGAGAAGGAGCGGTACCTCAGGGCGACGAAGTTCTGGGGCAAGCTCTTCCTGATCAACATCGCGATGGGTGTGGTCACCGGCATCGTGCAGGAGTTCCAGTTCGGCATGAACTGGTCCGCCTACTCGCGGTTCGTCGGTGACATCTTCGGCGCCCCGCTCGCCTTCGAGGCGCTGATCGCCTTCTTCTTCGAGTCCACCTTCATAGGCCTGTGGATCTTCGGCTGGGACAAGCTGCCCAAGAGGATCCACCTCGCCTGCATATGGATGGTCTCCCTCGGCACGATCCTGTCGGCGTACTTCATCCTCGCGGCCAACTCCTGGATGCAGCACCCCGTCGGTTACCGGATCGACAAGGCCAGGGGCCGCGCCGAACTGACCGACTTCTGGGCGGTGCTGACCCAGAACACCGCGCTCAGCCAGGCGTTCCACACGCTGGCCGCGGCCTTTCTGACCGGCGGCGCGTTCATGGTGGGCATCTCCGCCTACCACCTGACCCGCAAGAAGCACATCCGCGAGATGAAGACCTCGCTCCGGCTCGGCCTGGTGACCGTGGTCGTCGCCGGTCTGCTCACCGCGGTCAGCGGTGACGTGCTCGGCAAGGTCATGTTCCGCCAGCAGCCGATGAAGATGGCCGCCGCCGAGGCGCTGTGGGACGGGCAGAAGCCGGCGCCCTTCTCGGTCTTCGCCTACGGCGACGTGGACAAGGGGCACAACACCGTCGCGATCGAGGTCCCGGGCCTGCTGTCCTTCCTCGCCAACGACGACTTCTCCTCCTACGTCCCCGGCATCAACGACGTGAACAAGGCGGAGCGTCAGCGGTTCGGGCCCGGGGACTACCGGCCCAACATCCCGGTCGCCTTCTGGGGCTTCCGCTGGATGATCGGCTTCGGCATGGCCTCCTTCACCCTGGGCATGGCCGGGCTCTGGCTGACCCGCAAGAAGTTCATGCTGCCGGGGCATCTGCGGGTCGCCGAGGACGAGGTGCCCCGGCTCGTGCTGTTCAGGAACAAGGCGCTCGGCCCGAAGCAGACCGCCTGGTTCTGGCGCGCCGCGGTCTGGACCCTGGCCTTCCCGCTGATCGCCAACTCCTGGGGCTGGATCTTCACCGAGACGGGCCGTCAGCCCTGGGCCGTCTACGGCGTCCTGCAGACCCGGGACGCGGTCTCCCCCGGCGTCTCCCAGGCCGAGATCCTCACCTCGCTGATCGTCTTCACCGCGCTGTACGCGGTCCTCGCCGTGGTCGAGGTCAGGCTGCTCGTGAAGTACGTCAAGGCCGGTCCGCCCGAGCTGACCGAGGACGACCTCAACCCGCCCACGAAGATCGGCGGCGACCTGCGGGACGCCGACAAGCCGATGGCCTTCTCCTACTAGGCCGAGGGAACAGCCATGCACCTTCATGACGTCTGGTTCGTCCTGATAGCGGTCCTGTGGACCGGCTACTTCTTCCTGGAGGGCTTCGACTTCGGTATCGGCGTCCTCACCAAGCTGCTGGCCCGGAACCGGCCCGAGCGCCGGGTCCTGATCAACACGATCGGACCCGTCTGGGACGGCAACGAGGTCTGGCTGCTCTCGGCGGCGGGCGGCACCTTCGCCGCCTTCCCGGACTGGTACGCCACGCTCTTCTCCGGCTTCTACCTGCCGCTGCTGGCCGTGCTGGTCTGCCTGATCGTGCGAGGCGTGGCCTTCGAGTACCGGGCCAAGCGGCCCGAGGAGAACTGGCAGCGCAACTGGGAGGCCGCGATCTTCTGGGCCTCGCTGATCCCGGCGTTCCTCTGGGGCGTGATCTTCGGGAACATCGTGTACGGCGTGAAGATCGACCGGCACTTCGAGTACACCGGCGGTCTCGCGGACCTGCTGAACCCGTACGCCCTGCTCGGCGGCCTGACCACGCTCCTGCTGTTCACCTTCCACGGGGCGGTGTTCGCCGGGCTCAAGACCTCCGGGGACATCCGCCTGCGGGCGAGGAAGCTGGGCCTGCGGATGGGTCTTCCCGCCCTCGCGGTGGTGCTCGGGTTCCTGCTCTGGACGCAGGCCCACAGCGGCGACGCCGCGAGCCTGGTGGCCCTGGTCGTCGCGGTGGCCGCCCTGGCGGCCGCGCTGGCGGTGACGCGCGCGGGACGTGAGGGATGGGCGTTCGCCCTGTCCGGTGTGACCGTCGTGGCCACGGTGGCCATGCTGTTCCTGTCGCTCTTCCCGAACGTCATGCCCTCCACGCTCGACAGCGCCTGGAGCCTCAACGTGACCAACGCGGCGTCGAGCCCGTACACCCTGAGGATCATGACCTGGTGTGCCGCGATCGCCACCCCGGTCGTGCTGCTCTATCAGGGCTGGACCTACTGGGTGTTCCGCAAGCGGATCGGCACGCAGCACATCGCCGAAGCCGCGCACTGAGCCTGCGAAGGGTATGTTTCACGTGAAACACACCCTCGGGATGAAAGACACGTTTCACGTGAAACCGATCGATCCCCGCCTGATGCGATACGCCGGCGCGACGCGCTTCTTCCTCATGGCCGTCATCGTTCTGGGCGGCCTCGGAGCCCTCCTGGTGATCGCCCAGGCGATGCTCATCGCCGAGGTGGTGGTCGGGGCCTTCCAGCACGGACTGTCCGCCGGTGACCTCGCCACTCCCCTGCTGCTCCTGGCCGCGGTCGCCTGCGGCCGGGCGCTGGTCTCCTGGCTCACCGAGCTCGCGGCCCACCGGGCCAGCGCCGCGGTCAAGGCCGAGCTGAGGGAACGGCTGCTGGAGCGGGCGGCGGCGCTCGGTCCCGGCTGGCTGAGCGGTCAGCGGACCGGTTCGCTGGTCAACCTGGCCACCCGCGGTGTCGACGCTCTCGACGACTACTTCTCGCGCTATCTGCCGCAGCTGGGGCTCGCGGTGGTCGTCCCGGTGGCCGTGCTCGCGCGGATCGTCACCGAGGACTGGGTGTCGGCGGCGATCATCGTCGTCACCCTGCCGCTCATCCCGATCTTCATGATGCTGATCGGCTGGGCCACCCAGGCCCGGATGGACCGCCAGTGGGGACTGCTGTCCCGGCTCTCCGGACACTTCCTGGACGTGGTCGCGGGACTGCCCACGCTGAAGGTGTTCGGCCGGGCCAAGGCGCAGGCCGAGTCCATCCGCAAGATCACCGGCGAGTACCGCCAGGCCACCATGAAGACCCTGCGGATCGCCTTCCTGTCCTCCTTCGCCCTGGAGCTGCTGGCCACGCTGTCGGTCGCGCTCGTCGCCGTCACCATCGGCATGCGGCTCGTGCGCGGCGACATGGACCTGTACATCGGCCTGGTCATCCTGGTGCTGGCGCCGGAGGCCTATCTGCCGCTGCGCCAGGTGGGCGCCCAGTACCACGCGGCCGCGGAGGGCCTGGCGGCGGCGGAGGAGATCTTCGCCGTCCTGGAGACCCCGGTCCCGGCGTCGGGCACCGCGAAGGTCCCCGCCGGCGCGCTGGCCTTCGACGAGGTGACGGTCCGGTACCCGGGCCGGTCGTCGGACGCCGTCACCGGGGCGTCCTTCACCGTCGCACCGGGCGAGACCGTGGCACTGGTCGGCCCGAGCGGCGCGGGCAAGTCGACGCTGCTCAGCGTGCTGCTCGGTTTCGTGGAGCCCACCGGAGGCCGGGTGCTGATCGGGGGAGCCGATCTCGCCGGTCTCGATCTCCAGGAATGGCGGTCCCGGATCGCCTGGGTGCCGCAGCGCCCGCACCTGTTCGCCGGTTCCATCGCGGAGAACGTCCGGCTGGCCCGTCCCGACGCCGACGACACCGCCGTGCGCGCGGCACTGCGGGACGCCGGCGCGCTGGAGTTCGTGGACGCGCTGCCCGAGGGCGCCGGCACCCTGCTCGGTGAGGACGGAGCCGGGCTGTCCGCCGGACAGCGGCAGCGCCTGGCGCTGGCCCGTGCCTTCCTCGCGGACCGGCCGGTCCTGTTGCTCGACGAGCCGACGGCCGCCCTGGACGGAGCGACCGAGGCCGAGGTCGTGGCCGCCGTACGCCGGCTGGCCGTGGGCCGCACGGTGCTGCTGGTGGTGCACCGGCCGGCGCTGCTGGAGGCCGCGGACCGCGTGGTGCGTCTGGACCTGTCCGAGGAGGCCGCCGGGTCCCCGGAGGCGGCCGCCGGGGCGGAGGCTCCCGAGGGCGGCACGCCGGTCTCCTCCGACGACGCCCTCGTGGCCGCCGCGGAGGTCTCCGGCGCCGACGCCCTCGCCCCCGGGACCGTCACGGCCGCGGTGGACGCGGCGGACTCAGGGCTTTTCGACGAGACGGCCCCGGCCGAGGATCCGCGGGATGTGGCGTACACGCCGGAGACCGGCGTCAGCGCCTCGCGGAGGCACGTCCTGGCGCGCGTGCGGGCCATGGCCGGACCCCGACGCGGCCGGCTCCTCCTGGCCCTGTTCCTCGGCAGCCTGGCGCTCGGCTGTGCCGTCGGGCTGATGGCGACCTCCGGGTGGCTGATCTCGCGCGCTTCGCAGATGCCCCCGGTGCTCTACCTGATGGTGGCCGTGACGGCGACGCGGACCTTCGGCATCGGGCGGGCCGTCTTCCGGTACGCCGAGCGGCTGGTCTCGCACGACGCCGTGCTGCGGATGCTGGCCGACACCCGGGTCGCCGTCTACCGGCGGCTGGAACGGCTCGCTCCCGCCGGTCTGCGGGCGACCCGGCGCGGCGACCTGCTCACCAGGCTGGTCGCCGACGTGGACGCCTTCCAGGACTACTGGCTGCGCTGGCTGCTGCCCGCCGGTGTCGCGACGGTCGTCTCCGCCGGCGCCGTCGGCTTCACGGCGTGGCTGCTGCCCGAGGCCGGGGCCGCCCTCGCGGTGGGCCTTTTCGCGGCCGGTGTCGGCGTTCCGCTGATCACCGCGGCCGCGGCCCGGCGTACCGAGCGGCGGCTGGCGCCCGCACGGGGCGTGCTCGCGACCCGGGTGACCGACCTGCTCACCGGAAACGCCGAGCTGACCGTCGCCGGAGCCCTGCCGTTCCGGGCTGCCGCCGCGCGGGAGGCCGACGGCACGCTCACCCGGATCGCCTCGCGCGCGGCCGCCGTCACCGGCCTCGGTGACGGTCTGACCGCACTGATCTGCGGCCTCACCGTCACGGCCGCCGCGGCGCTCGGCGCCCACGCGGTGGCCGACGGCAGGCTCGGCGGCGTGCTGATGGCCGTGGTCGTCCTCACCCCGCTGGCCGCCTTCGAGGCGGTCCTCGGGATGCCGCTGGCGGTGCGGTACCGCCAGCGGGTGGGCCGCAGCGCGGAGCGGGTGTACGAGGTGCTCGACGCCCCCGATCCCGTGCACGAGCCGGAGCGGCCCGCCACGGCGCCCGCCGCGCCCTTCCCGCTCGTGGTCCGGGACCTGACCGCCCGGCACGACGGCCAGCGGCGCGACGCGCTCGCCGGAGTCGGCCTCACCCTGGAGGAGGGCCGCCGGATCGCCGTGGTCGGTCCCTCCGGTTCGGGCAAGACCACGCTCGCCCAGGTGCTGCTGCGGTTCCTCGACGCGGACTCGGGCAGCTACACGCTTGCCGGGGTCCCGGCGGACACGCTCGACGGCGACGACGTACGGCGGCTGGTCGGGCTGTGCGCGCAGGACGCGCACCTCTTCGACAGCACCGTGCGGGAGAACCTGCTGCTCGCGCGGAAGGACGCCACCGACGAGGAGCTGCGCGACGCGCTGACCCGGGCCCGGCTGCTGGACTGGGTGGCGAGCCTGCCCGAGGGGCTGGACACGCACGTCGGCGAGCACGGGGCCCGGCTGTCCGGCGGGCAGCGTCAGCGCCTCGCGCTGGCCCGCGCGCTCCTCGCCGACTTCCCCGTGCTCGTCCTGGACGAGCCGGCCGAGCACCTCGACCTGCCGACGGCGGACGCGCTCACCGCGGATCTGCTGGCCGCCACCGAGGGCCGCACGACGCTGCTGATCACCCACCGGCTCGCGGGGCTCGACGCCGTCGACGAGGTCGTCGTCCTGGACGCCGGCCGGGTGGTGCAGCGCGGCCCCTACGCGGAGCTGGTCGAGGCGGACGGTCCGCTGCGCGCGATGGCGCGGCGGGAGGCGGAGGCGGAGTCGCTGGTCGGAGCGCGCTGACCGGCGGCCCCGACCGGGGCCGACGACGGCCGGGGGGCTCCGGCCGGGGTCGACGACGGCCGGGCGGCTCCGGCCGGGATCGGCGTCGGCCGGGCGGCTCCGGCCGGGGTCAGCGTCGGTTGTCGAGCAGGCGCTCGATCACGGCCGCCACGCCGTCCTCGTTGTTGGAGGCCGTACGGCCCGAGGCGGCGGCGACGGCGTCGGGGTGGGCGTTGCCCATCGCGTAGGACCGTCCGGCCCAGGTCAGCATCTCGACGTCGTTGGGCATGTCCCCGAAGGCGATGACCTCCTCGGGGGCGATGCCGCGCTCGGCGCAGCACAGGGCCAGCGTGCTGGCCTTGGACACGCCGGGACCGCTGATCTCCAGCAGGGCGCTGGGGCTGGACCGGGTGACACCGGCGTGGTCGCCGATCGCGCGCCGGGCGGCTTCGAGGAAGGCGTCGGGGTCCAGCTCGGGGTGGAAGGCGAGGATCTTGAGCACGGGCTGGTCGGCGTCCGGGCCGTCCGGTGCGAGGAGGTCCTCGGCCGGCAGCAGCGTGCCCGGTATCTCCATGTGCAGCTTGGGGTAGGCCGGCTCCTGGTTGAAGCCGAAGGTCTGCTCGACCGCGTACATCGTGCCGGGCGCCGCCTCGCGCAGCAGCCGTACGGCCGTCAGCGCGTTCTCCCTGGCCAGCTCGCGCACCTTCACGAACCGGTGGGCGCCGGGGCCGCCGTGCAGGTCGACCACGGCGGCGCCGTTGCCGCAGATCGCCAGGCCGTGCCCGTGCACGTGATCACTGACGACGTCCATCCAGCGGGCCGGGCGGCCGGTGACGAAGAAGACCTCGATGCCCGCCTCCTCCGCGGCCGACAGGGCGGCCACGGTCCGCGGGGAGACCGAACCGTCGTCGCGCAGCAGCGTGCCGTCGAGGTCGGTGGCGATCAGCCGCGGCGGCGGCCCCGCGGAGTCTTCCGGTGCGGGCGAGGCCGGGAACGTGGGGGTGGCCGGGGTCCCGGGCCGCCTGGTCGCTGAGGTCATCGCGTCATTCTCGCGCATGCGCGCCTTCGCGGGCGTGTGATGTCGGCCGGACGGAGCCGTGCGGAGCGGCGGCCGCGGCGGGAGGGACGCGACGGCGCGAGGACGGCGCGGGCACGAAGCGGGGACGACGCGGAGACGAAGCGGGGGCGCCGCCCGCGCGGCCCGGAGAGGGGCCCGGGCCTGCGCCCGGGATCCCCGTGGGCGGGGCGTGGAGGGACCGGGGGCGGAGGGCCGCGGGATCGTGGGCGGCCCGGGGAGGGGCCCGGGCCTGCGCCCGGGATCCCCGTGGGCGGCGCGTGGAGGGACCGGGGGCGGAGCGCTGCGGGATCGTGGGCGGCCCGGGGAGGGGCCCGGGCCCGCGCCCGGGATCCCCGTGGGCGGCGCGTGGAGGGACCGGGGGCGGAGCGCTGCGGGATCGTGG
Organism: Streptomyces sp. NPDC090108; assembly: GCF_044747185.1. Taxonomy (NCBI): domain Bacteria; kingdom Bacillati; phylum Actinomycetota; class Actinomycetes; order Kitasatosporales; family Streptomycetaceae; genus Streptomyces; species Streptomyces sp. NPDC090108. The sequence continues at coordinate 164,037 of NZ_JBIVDQ010000009.1, read as the reverse complement.
GCGGCGCGTGGAGGGACCGGGGCGGAGAGGTTCCTCACACGGCCCGTGGCGCCGGGGGCACGTGGGGCGGGGCGCCGGAGCGGTGTCCGGCACGCAGGACGTCCCGGCGGCCGTCCGCGCTGCGTGTCCGGCTCGTCCGCCGCTGTCCGGACACGGCGGGCGCCGCCGTAGGCTCTGAGGCATGAGTCTGCGTCTGAGCACCGTGATCCTCCCGTACCGCCGCTGGCACGAGGGGAGCCGCGAGGCGTGGCAGCGCGCCGAACAGCTCGGCTTCCACAGCGCCTACACCTACGACCACCTGTCCTGGCGAAGCTTCCGGGACGGCCCCTGGTTCGGTGCCGTGCCCACGCTGACCGCCGCCGCGGCCGTCACGGAGCGGATGCGCCTGGGCACCCTGGTCACGTCCCCCAACTTCCGGCACCCGGTGACGCTCGCCAAGGAACTGGTGTCCCTGGACGACATCTCGGGCGGCCGGATCACGCTCGGCATCGGTGCCGGCGGCACCGGCTTCGACGCGACCGCGCTCGGGCAGGATCCCTGGACGCCGCGAGAGCGTGCCGACCGGTTCGCCGAGTTCGTGCCGCTGCTGGACCGGCTGCTGACCGAGGACACGGTCACGCACGAGGGCCGGTTCTACTCGGCGCACGAGGCGACGAACATCCCCGGCTGTGTGCAGGGGCCCCGGCTGCCGTTCGCGGTCGCGGCCACGGGCCCGCGCGGTCTGAAGCTGGCCGCGCGCCACGGGCAGGCGTGGGTGACCACCGGCGACCCGAAGCTGTACGAGAACGGCACTCCCGAGGAGTCGGTCGAGGCGCTGCGCGGGCAGCTGGGCAAGCTGTCCGCTGCGTGCGCGGAGGCCGGCCGGGACGTGGCCGGGATGGACAAGATCCTGCTCACCGGCTTCACCCCCGACCGCGGCCGTCCGCTGGAGTCCTTCGACGCGTTCGTGGACTTTGCGGGGCGCCACCAGGAGCTGGGCTTCGACGAGATCGTGATCCACTGGCCCATCCCGGACTCCGACTTCGCCGCCGACCAGAAGGTCTTCGAGCGGATCGCCCTGGAGGCTCCGGCGCAGCTGGCGTGAGCGCGGCCGTCCCGCCCCCTGTTCCGGCCCCGTCCCCCTTTCCGGGGCGGCCCGGCGGGGCGGGACGGTGCCAGCAGGGCCCGGAGCGGAACGGTCTCAGCGGGGCCCGGAGCGGAACGGTCTCAGCGGGGCCCCGGAGCGGGACGGTCTCAGCGGGGCCCGGCGGGCGGGATCGTGTCAGCGTGGCCCGGGGAAGCGCAGGTAGCGCGGGGGCACGGCTCCGGTCAGCCAGACGCCGTTCGCGCTGACCTGGAAAACATGGCCGTCGCGGTGCATCGCACCGGCGTCGACGGTGAGGACGACGGGCCTGCCGCGGCGGGCGCCGACCCGGGTCGCGGTCTCCCGGTCCGCCGAGAGGTGGACGTCGTGCCTGCGCATGGGCTTGAGCCCCGTGGCCCGGATCGCTTCCACGCTCGCCGGCACCGTGCCGTGGTAGAGGTACGGCGGCGGGGTCGCCGGGGGGAGTCCGAGGCTGACGTCGACACTGTGGCCCTGGCTGGCGCGGATCATCGGGCCGTCGACCGCGAACCGCTGCTTGTCGTTGGCGGCCACGACATGGTCGAGTTCCTCGCGGGTGATCCGGAAGCCGTGGGCGGCCGCCGCGGCGAGCAGGGTGTCGATCCCGACCCAGCCGGCCGCGTCGAGGGTGAGCCCGATGCGTCCGGGCTGGTGACGCAGGTGCTTCGAGAGGTACTTCGACACCTTCACCACGCGCTGGTCGTCCATCTTTCCCGCTTGTCCTTCTTTCGTATGGTCGGCATCAGAGGTCATGGCGACAGGATGGCGGAGAGACGCGGATCACGCAGGTTCTTTTCCCTCCGAGGTTTGATCCACAGCCAACTGGAGTTATCCACACGGAACATGGGCGGACTGTGGACAACTCCAGCGCGATGCGCGGCTGTTCGGCAACTCCGTGTCGGTTGAGGGCTGATGGAGCGGAAGAGCCCAACATGTCCGCTCTGCGCACGGATTGGCGAACTGACCTTGGAGAAAAGGAAGAAGCCGCTCAGAGTCTCGGTTGCACGCGGGCGATCCTCCGCAACATCCTTGGCGCGAAACGCGACAGCAGGTGCATGCTCCGGGCCTCCGGGGTCACCGGAACCACCGCACGGTCGTGGACCACGGCGTCCATGATCGCTTCGGCGACCTTCTCCGGCGGGTAGTTGCGCTTTCCGTACAGCAGCGCCGCCCGCTCACGCAGCCGGCGTTCCTCGTCCTCGTCGACGCCGGTGAAGCGGGCGGCCGAGGTGATGCCGGTGTCGATGAAGCCGGGGCAGATCGCGGTGACTCCGATGTCCCGCGAGGCCAGTTCGGCGCGGAGGGACTCGGACAGCATCAGCACCGCCGCCTTGGAGGTGCCGTAGGCGGGCAGCGCACGTGAGGGCTGGTAGGCGGCCGCCGAGGCGATGTTGACGATGTGGCCGCCCTGGCCGCGTTCGAGCATGCGTGCGCCGAACAGGCGGCAACCATGGATCACACCCCACAGGTTGACGTCCAGGACCCTGCGCCAGTCGGCGGAGGTGGTGGTGAAGAAGGAGCCCGACAGACCGATCCCGGCGTTGTTGACGAGGACGTCCACCACCCCGTGCTCGCGGTGCACTCTCTCGGCCAGCTTTTCCATCGCCTGCTCGTCGGCGACGTCCACCGTCTCCGCCCAGGCCGCCGGAGCACCCGCCAGGACCGCCGACTCGGCGGTGCGGGCGGCCGATCCGGAGTCCCGGTCGACGGCCACCACGCGCGCCCCGCTCTGCGCGAACCTCAGCGCCGTGGCACGGCCGATACCGCTTCCCGCGCCCGTGACGAGGACCAACTGGCCGTGGAAACGGTCGGTGTGGCGGACGGCAGGGGCCGTGGCGGTGCGCCCCTTCTCGACACCGGTCACGAACTCGTCGATCCAGGAGACGAGTTGGTCGGGACGGCTGCGCGGGATCCAGTGTTTCGCCGGGAGGGTGCGCCGGGTGAGCCGCGGTGCCCACCGCTCCAGGTCGTCGTAGAGCCGCTCGGACAGGAACGCGTCCCCCTGCGGGGTGATGAGCTGCACGGGCACGTGGGAGTACGCGTCCGGACGCGGCCTGCGCAGCCGGGCGCGGACGTTGTCCCGGTACAGCCAGGCGCCGTGGGCGGCGTCGGAGGGCAGCGAGGAGGTCGGGTAGTCGCCGGCGGGCAGCTTCTCGGCCCGCTGGAGCAGCTTCGGCCACTGTCTGCCGAGGGGGCCGCGCCAGGCCAGTTCGGGCAGGGCGGGGGTGTGCAGCAGGTAGACGTACCAGGACTTGGCTCCCTGGCCCAGGAGCTGACCCACCCGGCGGGGCGTCGGACGCTTCACGCGGGCGTCGATCCAGTGCCCGAAGTGGTCGAGGGAGGGCCCGGACATCGAGGTGAACGAGGCGATGCGGCCCCGGGTGCGGGCGACCGTGACGAACTCCCAGGACTGCACCGAGCCCCAGTCGTGCCCGACGAGGTGCACCGGGCGGTCCGGGCTGACCGCGTCGGCCACGGCCAGGAAGTCGTCCGTGAGCTTGGCCAGGGTGAAGCCGCCGCGCAGCGGCCGGGGCGCCGTCGAGCGTCCGTGGCCGCGGACGTCGTACAGGACGACATGGAATCCGCGCCGCTCGGCCAGCTGGACCGCGACCTGCGACCACACCTCCTTGCTGTCCGGGTAGCCGTGCACCAGCACCACCGTCGGACGGCCGGGATCGCCCAGTTCGGCGACGCACAGCTCGATCCCGCCGGTTCGCACCCGGCGCTCACGCGCGCCCTTCAGTGACATGTGTCCTCCGTCCGGTGCCGCACATCCCCACGCTCGGCCGCCCTCGGGAGCGTCTCCCCGACCTTCGCGGGCCCGATCCGCGCGAAGAGACACCCCCTCGGCCCTGGTGAATGTCGCAGTTGTTAGAGAGGACGTCAACAGTGCGGGATCAAGGGCCGGTCCCCCCACTCGCCCGCGTCATCCCCGTGCCGCCCCTCAGGGGTGCCCCTCATCCTCACGTCAGGGCCCCGTACTACTGGGGTCTGACGCGAAGACGGCTCTGAGGTCTGACGACCGCGGTGGCCCCGGTCACTACCGTCGACGTCGTGACTGTGATCGCGACCGAAAGCCTGAGCAAGCGGTACCCCCGGGTGACCGCGCTCGACCGGCTGTCCGTGGACATCGGAGCCGGTGTGACCGGACTCGTCGGAGCCAACGGCGCCGGCAAGTCCACCCTGATCAAGATCCTGCTGGGTCTGTCCCCCGCCACCGAGGGCCGCGCCGAGGTGCTCGGCCTCGACGTGGCGACCGAGGGCGCCGCCATCCGCGAGCGCGTCGGCTACATGCCGGAGCACGACTGCCTGCCGCCCGACGTCTCGGCCACCGAGTTCGTCGTGCACATGGCCCGCATGTCCGGCCTGCCGCCCGCCGCCGCCCGTGAGCGCACCGCCGACACCCTGCGCCACGTCGGTCTGTACGAGGAGCGCTACCGCCCCATCGGCGGCTACTCCACCGGCATGAAGCAGCGGGTCAAGCTCGCCCAGGCCCTGGTGCACGACCCGCGGCTGGTCTTCCTGGACGAGCCGACCAACGGTCTCGACCCGGTCGGCCGCGACGAGATGCTCGGCCTGATCCGCCGCATCCACACCGACTTCGGCATCTCGGTCCTGGTCACCTCCCATCTGCTGGGCGAGCTGGAGCGCACCTGCGACCACGTCGTGGTCGTGGACGGCGGCAAGCTGCTGCGCTCCAGCTCCACCACCGACTTCACGCAGACCACGACCACCCTCGCCATCGAGGTCACCGACAGCGACGAGCACCCCGACGGCACCGGCGCGGTCCGCGAGGCGCTGCGGGCGCGCGGCGTGGACACCCACGGCGACGGGGACGGCCTGCCCGGCGCGGGCCACATCCTGCTGCTGACGGCCACCGGCGACGAGACGTACGACCTGGTGCGCGACGTCGTCGCCGACCTGGGACTCGGCCTGGTGCGCATGGAACAGCGCCGGCACCGCATCTCCGAGGTGTTCACCAGCAGCGACGAGCAGCGCAAGGAGGCCGTCGGCCATGGCGGTTGAGCAGCCCCTCCAGCCGGCGGCGACCCCGGCCGGCGACCAGACCCGCATCCACGACATCGGCTACCGCGGTTACGACGGACCGCGCCTCGGCCGCGCCTACGCCCGCCGCTCGCTGTACTCGCAGTCCCTGCGCGGTGCCTACGGTCTCGGCCGCTCGGTGAAGTCCAAGGTGCTGCCGATGCTGCTGTTCGTGGTGATGTGCGTGCCCGCCGCCATCGTGGTCGCGGTCGCCGTCTTCACCAAGGCGCACGAGCTCCAGATGTCCCACGCCTTCACCCGCTACGCGATCATCATGCAGGCCGTGATCAGCCTGTACGTCGCCTCGCAGGCACCCCAGGCGGTCTCGCGCGACCTGCGCTTCAAGACCGTACCGCTGTACTTCTCGCGGCCCATCGAGACCGCCGACTACGTCCTGGCGAAGTTCGCGGCGCTCGCGTCCGCGCTGTTCATCCTCACCGGCGCCCCGCTCGTCGTGCTCTACCTGGGCTCGCTGCTGGCCAAGATGGGGTTCGCCCACCAGACCCGGCAGTTCGGGGAGGGACTGGTGTCGGTGGCCCTGCTGTCGCTGCTGTTCGCCGGCATCGGCCTGGTCATCGCGGCCGTCACCCCGCGCCGCGGGTTCGGCATCGCCGCCGTGATCGCGGTGCTGACGATCTCCTACGGCGCGGTCTCCACCCTCCAGGGCATCTCCGACCTGCACGGACGCACCGGTGCGGAGCCCTGGATCGGCCTGTTCTCGCCCGTCACGCTGATCGACGGCGTGCAGTCCTCCCTCCTCGGCGGCAGCTCCTCCTTCCCCGGCGGGAACGGCCCCTCCACCGGGCAGGGAGTGGTGTACGTCCTCGTCGTCCTCGGCCTGATCGCCGCGGCGTACGGCCTGCTGCTGCGCCGCTACAAGAAGGCCGGCCTGTGACCGCCCACCCGTCGCCCACCACCACCCTTCCCAGGAACGGGCCGCGCCCATGACCACTCTTTCCATCGACCACGTCTCCCGCTGGTTCGGCAACGTGGTCGCCGTCAACGACGTCACCATGACCATCGGTCCCGGTGTCACCGGCCTGCTCGGCCCCAACGGCGCCGGGAAGTCCACCCTCATCAACATGATGGGCGGATTCCTCGCCCCCTCCACCGGCACGGTCACCCTCGACGGCGCCCCGGTGTGGCGCAACGAGGAGATCTACCGGCACATCGGCGTCGTCCCCGAGCGTGAGGCGATGTACGACTTCCTCACCGGCCACGAGTTCGTCCTCGCCAACGCCGAACTGCACGGTCTCGGCGCGAAGGCGGCCGCGCGGGCCCTGGCCACCGTCGAGATGGAGTACGCGCAGGACCGGCAGATCTCCACCTACTCCAAGGGCATGCGCCAGCGCGTGAAGATGGCGAGCGCCCTGGTGCACGACCCGTCGCTGCTCCTGCTCGACGAGCCCTTCAACGGCATGGACCCGCGCCAGCGCATGCAGCTCATGGACCTGCTGCGGCGCATGGGCGACGAGGGCCGCACGGTGCTGTTCTCCTCGCACATCCTCGAGGAGGTCGAGCAGCTCGCCCGGCACATCGAGGTGATCGTCGCCGGACGGCACGCGGCCAGCGGTGACTTCCGCAGGATCCGGCGGCTGATGACGGACCGCCCGCACCGCTATCTCGTGCGCTCCAGCGACGACCGCGCCCTCGCGGCCGCGCTGATCGCCGACCCCTCGACGTCCGGCATCGAGGTCGACCACGCCGAGGGCGCGCTGCGCGTCCAGGCCGTCGACTTCGGCCGCTTCACCGCTCTGCTGCCGAAGGTCGCCCGTGACCACGGCATCCGGCTCCTCACGGTCTCGCCGTCCGACGAGTCCCTCGAGTCCGTGTTCTCGTATCTGGTCGCGGCGTAGGAGGCCGAAGATGTACGACCCCACCGTCGCCCGGCTCACCTACCGAGCCCTGCTCGGCCGTCGCCGTGCGCTCATCCTCGGCGCGCTGCCGATGCTGCTCATCGTCATCGCCGTCGCCGTACGTGCCCTGTCGGGCGCCGACGACCAGACGGCCTCCGACGTCCTCAGCGGTCTGGCGATCGCCACCATGGTCCCGATCGTCGGTGTCATCGCGGGCACCGGCGCGATCGGCCCGGAGATCGACGACGGCTCCGTCGTCTACCTGCTGTCCAAGCCGCTGAAGCGGCCCACGATCATCTTCACCAAGCTGATCGTGGCCATCGCGGTCACCATGGTGTTCTCCGCGCTGCCGACCCTGATCGCCGGCCTGATCCTCAACGGCAACGGGCAGCAGATCGCCGTCGCCTACACGATCGCCGCGCTGGTGTCCTCCATCGCCTACTCCGCGCTGTTCCTGCTGCTGGGCACGGTGTCGCGGCACGCGGTGGTCTTCGGGCTGGTCTACGCGCTGGTCTGGGAGGCGCTCTTCGGCTCGCTGGTGCCCGGCGCGCGCACGCTGAGCGTCCAGCAGTGGTCGCTCGCGGTCGCCCACAAGGTCGCCGGCGGGGACCTGGTGACCTCCGACGTCAGCCTGACGACCGCCACCGTGCTGCTGATCGCGGTCACCGTGCTGGCCACCTGGTACGCCGGGCAGAAGCTGCGCGCGCTGACGCTGGCGGGCGAGGAGTAGGCCCGCTGTCCTGACGCCGCCGCCCGGGCGCGCGGCGGCCGGTTCGGTGGCGTTCCGTCCCGGTGGGCCGGGCACATCGGTGGTGCCCCACCCGCCGGGACGGACCGGCGTCACCCCGGCTGTGCGGCCGCCCGCTGCTCGGCGATCTTGTCCAGCTCGCGCATGGCCTCCGCGTGAGCGCTCATCCGCCTGCTCACCACCCCCGTGGTGAGCAGAGCGGCGCCCGCGGCCGACACCGGGACCGACAGGCCGAGCACGAGGAGCGCCTCGGGCCAGTCGCGTTCGTCCGCGCAGTAGTCGCCCCTGAAGACACCCTCGTTGGCGGTGCCGCGGTCCGTGAACAGACGCGCCTCGCACTTCTCCGGGTACCGGTCGCCGGGCTCACGGTCGGCCTCGTACGGCGTGAGCAGCAGTACGGCGCACCAGGTCCACAGCAGACCCGCGACGCCCAGCAGGACGATGCCCCAGGTGCGTATGCGGGCGGAGCTGTCGCGGAAGTCGAGGTCGTAGTCGCGTGAGCGCATGGGCGCCGAATCTAGCAGCGCCCCGCGTCGTACGGCCCTGGACCGCGGGCCCGGGCTGACCCGGAAGGCAGGCTGAGCCCGGACCGCGGGCCCGGCCCGATCCGGAAGACGGGCGCTAGCCCAGCAGGCGCTCCAGCACCGCCGCGATGCCGTCGTCCTCGTTCGACGCCGTCACCTCGTCCGCCACCGCGCGCAGGTCGTCGTGGGCGTTGGCCATGGCCACGCCGTGGGCGGACCAGGCGAACATGGGGATGTCGTTGGGCATGTCGCCGAAGGCGATGGTGCCCGCGGCCTTCGCGCCCAGGCGGCGGGCCGCCAGGGAGAGACCGGTGGCCTTGGTCAGGCCGAGCGGCAGCAGTTCCACGATGCCCGCGCCCGCCATCACGGCGGTGACGAAGCCGCCCGCGACGCGCTGGGCCACCTCGGTCAGCTCGTCGTCGCTCAGCGTCGGGTGCTGGATGTAGATCTTGTTGAGCGGCGCGGACCAGAGGTCGGCGGCGTCGGTGAGCGGGATCGCCGGCAGATGACCGGCGGGCGCGTAGCCGGGGCCCACCAGCACGTCCCCGTCCAGGCCGTCGCGGCTCGCCGCGAGGTGCAGCGGGCCGACCTCCGCCTCGATCTTCGCGAGGGCGACGCCCGCGAGCTGCCGGTCCAGGGTGACGGACGTGAGCAGGCGGCGCTGCCCGGCGTCGTAGATCTGGGAGCCCTGGCCGCACACGGCGAGGCCCTCGTAACCGAGGTCCTCGAGGATGTGCACGGTCCAGGGGACCGAGCGGCCGGTGACGACGAGGTGCGCGGCGCCCGCCGCGGTGGCCGCGGCGAGCGCGTCACGGGTACGCCCCGAGACCGACCCGTCGCCGCGCAGGAGCGTGCCGTCGAGGTCGGTGGCGATCAGCTGGTACGGGAACCCGGCGGCGGAGGACTCGGTGCTCACTTGGCGACCGGCTCCAGGACCTCCCGGCCGCCGAGGTACGGACGCAGCACCTCGGGAACGTACACGGAGCCGTCGGCGCGCTGGTGGTTCTCCAGGATCGCCACGATGGTGCGCGGTACGGCGCACAGGGTGCCGTTGAGCGTCGCCAGCGGCTTGACCTGCTTGCCGTCGCGGACGCGGATCGACAGGCGGCGGGACTGGAACTCGGTGCAGTCCGAGGTCGAGGTCAGCTCGCGGTACTTGCCCTGGGTCGGGATCCACGCCTCGCAGTCGTACTTACGGGCGGCCGAGGCGCCGAGGTCGCCGGTGGCGACGTCGATGACGCGGAACGGCAGCTCCAGCGAGGTCAGCCACTGCTTCTCCCACTCCAGCAGGCGCTTGTGCTCGGCCTGCGAGTCCTCCGGAGCGACGTACGAGAACATCTCGACCTTGTCGAACTGGTGGACGCGGAAGATGCCGCGGGTGTCCTTGCCGTGCGAGCCGGCCTCGCGGCGGAAGCACGGGGAGAAACCGGCGTAGCGCAGCGGCAGCCGGTCGGCGTCGATGATCTCGTCCATGTGGTACGCCGCGAGCGGGACCTCGGAGGTGCCGACCAGGTAGAGGTCGTCCTTGGCGAGGTGGTAGACGTCCTCGGCCGCCTGGCTGAGGAAGCCGGTGCCGGCCATGGACTGCGGGCGGACCAGCGCGGGGGTCAGCATCGGCGTGAAGCCGGCCTCGGTGGCCTGCGCGATCGCCGCGTTCACCAGGGCCAGCTCCAGCAGGGCGCCGACACCGGTGAGGAAGTAGAAGCGGGAGCCGGAGACCTTGGCGCCGCGCTCGACGTCGATCGCGCCGAGGATGTGGCCCAGTTCCAGGTGGTCCTTGGGCTCGAAGCCCTCGGCGCCGAAGTCGCGGATCGTGCCGTGCGTCTCCAGCGTGACGAAGTCCTCCTCGCCGCCGACGGGGACGTCGGGGTAGACGAGGTTGCCGAGGCGGAGCAGCAGCTGCTGGGTCTCGCCGTCGGCCTCGTCGCGCTCGGCCTCGGCGGCCTTGACGTCGGCCTTCAGCTGCTCGGCACGGCCCAGCAGCTCGGCGCGCTCCTCGGGAGTGGCCTTGGGGATCAGCTTGCCGAGCTGCTTCTGCTCGGCTCGCAGCTCGTCGAAGCGGACGCCGGACGACCTGCGCCGCTCGTCGGCAGAGAGGAGGGCGTCGACGAGCGCGACGTCCTCTCCACGGGCGCGCTGGGACGCGCGCACACGGTCGGGGTCCTCACGGAGCAGGCGAAGGTCAATCACGGGGCCAAGGCTACCGGTGCGAGCTCGCGGGCCACGACTCACTATTGAGGCTCGCGTCTTACATGGCGCTATGCGGCCATTGCGCAGCGTGCCGGACGAGCGCCGGACGAGCACATGGGCGAGTGCGGGGGCGGATGCAGGGGCGGGTGATGTCAGCCGTGGCGCACGGGATCCGCGGCGTGCCGGACGCACGGCGGGCGAACGGCGGACGGCGGACGAGCGGCGGATCCGCCGCGGATCCGCGACATCCGCGGCGGATGTACGGCGGACGCGTGGCCGGCGCATCGTGCCGGGCGGGTCAATAAAGGCCGTTCATTACCTGGAACGGGGCAGCGGCCGGACCCCCCGTTGACCGGACTCCCTTGTGGGGCGGGGGACTTGGGGGTGCCGTTGTCCACAGGAATCCACACCCTGGGCAAAGTTATCCACAGGCTGTGTGGAAACTCTGTGGATTTCGGAATTGATCACTCCGGAACTGTCGCTCTTGCCGAGGAATTCTCGCTCCAGCGTGCCATGACGCCCACTTTCGGATGGAAAGGGGTCGCCCCAAAAGATGAACCAAAGGAAACGGGTGGACGAAGGGTGATGTGCGCGCCGGTGACCTCTCTTGGGACCTGAAGGGCGATTTGTCGACCGTGCGGCACGTTCTTATCGACTTGTCCCCAGGTCGAGAAGCTGACCTGTGGATAACTTCTGTGGACAACGAAGATACGCAGGTACTACCGGCGCGAGCGCGACGACAGGGCCTAGGGGGCGTCTCCCCGATCTTCGTGGGTCCTCGACGTCCGGCACGGCACCTCGCCGCACGGCCGAACCGCCCACGTACGCCCAGTACGAGGGCGGTCCGGCCGCACGCCGAGGCACCGCACCGGACGCCGCGGCCTGTTCCACGAAGATCGAAGAGACGCCCCCTAGAACCGGCCGTCCTGGCAGCGCGCCACCCAGTCGGACGCGGCCGAGAACTCCGCGTCGGACGTCCCGGGCAGGATCGGCCGGCCCTCGCCCGGCCTGATGTCGGCGCGCGGATAGGAGCCGAGGAATCGCACCTGGAGACAGATCCGCTTCAGCCCCATCAGGGCCTCGGCCATCCGGCGGTCGGAGATGTGCCCCTCGGCGTCGATGCAGAAGCAGTAATTGCCGATCCCCGCGCCGGTCGGACGGGACTGGAGCAGCATCAGGTTGATCCCCCGGCCGGCGAACTCGCCGAGCAGGTCCTGCAGCGCGCCGGGGTGGTCGTCCCGCTGCCAGAGCACCACCGAGGTCTTGTCGGCGCCGGTCGGCGCGGCGGGCCGGGCGGGGCGGCCGACCAGCACGAACCGGGTCTGCGCGTTCTCCGCGTCGTGGATCCCGGTCTCCAGGGGCACCAGGCCGTACCGTGCGGCGGCGAACTCGCCCGCGAAGGCGGCGTCGTAGCGGCCCTCCTGGACCAGGCGCGCGGCGTCCGCGTTGGAGGCGGCCGACTCCCAGAGGGCGTCGGGGAGGTTCTTCCTGAGCCAGTTGCGCACCTGCGGCTGGGCGGCCGGGTGCGCGGAGACCGTCTTGATGTCCGTGAGCTCGGTGCCCGGGCGGACCAGCAGCGCGAAGGTGATCGACAGCAGCACCTCGCGGTAGATCATCAGCGGCTCGCCCGCGACCAGCTCGTCCAGGGTGGTGGTGATGCCGCCCTCGACGGAGTTCTCGATCGGCACGAACGCGGCCTCGGCCTCACCCGTGCGGACGGCGTCCAGCGCCGACTGCACCGACACGTACGGGATGAGCTCCCGTGTGGCCGACTCGGGAAGCGTGCGCAGGGCGACTTCGGTGAAGGTGCCTTCGGGACCGAGATAGGCATAGCTCGCTGGCATGTCCTCACCCTAATGGCCGCACCGGAACCCGGCTTCTCCGTCTCACGAGAGCCACCCGTCCGGGTGGTTTCGACCCCGGAACCTCACCCGGACGGCCCAGTGGACGGCCCGATTTCCCCTCCGTCCACGTGGGAAGCTCCCATCCGTATGCGCCGGAAGCTCTCCTCCGTAGGCCCCGGAAGCTCCACCCCGTACGCCCCGGAACCTCACCCCTCCAGCAGCCGCTGCCCCACGTACTCCCCCTCGGCCGCCCCGCCCGGCACGGCGAACAGGCCGCTCGCCTCGTGCCGGAGGTACCGCGACAGCGCGTCGCCCCGGTCGAGCTTGCGCTGCACGGGCACGAAGCCGCGCAGCGGGTCCGCCTGCCAGCAGACGAACAGCAGCCCCGCGTCGGGCACGCCGTCCGCGTCGAAGCCGTCGTGGAAGGAGAAGGGGCGCCGCAGCATGGCCGCGCCGCCGTTCTGGTCGGGCCGGCTGATCCGGGCGTGGGCGTTGAGCGGGACGACGTACTCGCCCTTGGCGTCGGCCTTCTCCAGGTCCATCGGCGTGGTCTCGGCGCCCCCGGACAGCGGGGCCCCGTCGGCCTTGCGGCGCCCGACGACCGCCTCCTGCGCGGGGAGCGACAGCTTCTCCCAGTCGTCGAGGAGCATGCGGATACGGCGTACGACGGCGTAGGAGCCGCCGGCCATCCACGCGGGCTGCCCGTCGCCGGGCACGAAGATCCGCCGGTCGAAGTCGGGCTCGGCCGGCTTGGGGTTGCGGGTGCCGTCGAGCTGCCCCATGAGGTTGCGGGCCGTCATGGGGTGGGCGGTGGCGCCCGGGGAGCGGTTGAACCCGTTCATCTGCCAGCGCACACGGGCCGCGCCGCCCGTCTCCTTCTGGATCGCGCGCAGCGCGTGGAAGGCGACCAGGGCGTCGTCGGCGCCGATCTGCACCCACAGGTCGCCGTCGCTGCGCGCCTTGTCGAGGCGGTCGGCGGAGAAGTCGGGCAGCGGGTCCAGCGCGGCCGGGCGCTGCTTGTCCAGGCCGGTCCTCGCGAAGAAGCTGTGGCCGAAGCCGAAGGTGACCGTCAGCGAGGAGGGGCCGGAGTCGCGCGCCACGCCGGTGTCGCCGTGCGGGGCGGCCTCGCCCGCCATCAGCCGCTCGGCGGCCGCCGACCAGCGGCGCAGCAGAGCGGCCGCCTCCTTGCGGCCCGCTCCGGGCATCAGGTCGAAGGCGGCGAGGTGGCCGCGTGCCTGGAGTCCCTCGGTGATGCCGGGCTGATGTTTCCCGTGAAACATCGCCCGCCCGGAACCGACCGAGGTGAGCGGGGTCGCCTGCGCGGGCGCGGCGGTGTAGCCCACGGCTCCGCCCGCCGCGCCGAGGACGAGCCCGGTGGCCCCGGCGGTGCCGAGCAGCGCGCGCCGGGAGACGCCCCGGCCGCCGCCGGAACCGGGCTCGCGCGCCTCGGACCCGGGAGTGCGGGCCTGGGTGATGGACTGGTCGGGCATGGTGTCGTTCAGCCGATCTGCGTGTTCTTGGAGACGGTCACCTGGTCGATGTCGGAGGTCCGCACGGTCGCGGCGATCTTCCAGTCGCCGGCCACGGGGATCTGCACGCCGTCCGCGGCCCAGTGGCCCGTGGTGATGTGGTCGGGGTTCACGGTGAGCGGCCCGATCCGCTTCGCCTCCAGGGTGAAGGCGATCTTCACCTCGGGGATGTCGAAGGCGCGCCCGTTGGGCCGCTGCACGTAGACGTGCATCTCGTTGCCGCCCACGCGTGCGGGGTCGATGTCGATGCGGACCAGGCCCTTGCCGTCGGTGCCACCGGTGTCGAAGGACATGTCCAGGGTCACCGCCCCGGACGAGGACGACGACGCCGAGGAACTGGGGGAGGGGGCGGCGGCCCTGGCGTCCTGTTCGGTACGGCCCGGTTCGGTCTGGGTCAGCATGGTGGTGACGGCGAGCAGGACGACCGCGACGCCCGCCTCGGCGAGCACCGAGCGGCGCAGCCCGGAGCGGTTCGGATCGCCGTCCCTGAGCCGCTTGTCCCGGGCGGCGTCCACCGCGGCCCGCTGCCGGGCGAGCTGCGCGGCGCGCTCACCGTCCTCCGCGCGCTCACCGTCCCTGGTGCGGTCACCTGTCGTGGTCGTCGTCGCGGTCGTGGTTCCGGTCGGGCTCTCGGTTCCGGTTCCGGCGCTGTCGGCGGCCTCGGCACCGGCCTGGACGGACCGCACGCCGCCTGCGGCGGCCGCACCGACCGCGGCCCCGGCCCCGGCTCCGGCCTCAGCTCCGGCTCCGACCTCCGACTCGGCTCCGACCTCGGCCTCGGCTCCGGCCTCGGCTCCGGTTTCCGCCGGGTCCGTGAGGCGTGCCGTCCACCGCCGTGAGATCCAGGCGACGCCGACCAGCACCGCCACCAGGCCGATCTTGACCAGCAGCAGCTGGCCGTACCGGGTCCCGGTGAACGCCGACCAGGAGCCGAGCTGGCGCCAGGACTGGTACGTGCCGGTGGCGACCAGCGCGAGGACCGAGCCGAAGGCGACGCGGGAGAAGCGCCGGACGACCGCGGCCTCGACCGGGGCGTCGGCGGGTGCCCGGTACAGCGCCACGAGCAGGGTGGTCAGGCCGCCGAGCCAGGCGGCGACGGCCAGCAGGTGCACGACGTCGACGGGCATGGCGATGCCCGGCTGGAGTCCGGTGGAGGCGTGTTCGGCCATCGCCCAGCTCGCCGCCAGGCCGGCGGCCACGACCACGCCGCCGATCGAGAGGCCGAAGGTCAGGTCGCGCCGCGCGGCCTGCTCGTCCGCCGCTTCCTCGTCGGTGACCTCCTCGTCCGCGGCTCCCCCGGTCCCGGCCTCCGCGCCCGCGCCGTTCCCGCCCGCGTCGTTCCCGCCCGCGGCGGTCCGCGGGCGCTCGCTGCCGTCGTCCGGGTCGGTGGTGGCCGTCGTCCGGGCGTAGGCGCCGAAGAGGACGGCGATGAAGAGCGCGGCGGCGGCGAGCAGCAGGAGCCGGGAGACCAGCGTGGCACCGGTCTTGGTCTGCAGGACCTGGCCGAGCAGGTCCAGGTCGAAGACGTCGCCGAGCTTC
This sequence comes from Streptomyces sp. NPDC090108, assembly GCF_044747185.1. Classification (NCBI taxonomy): domain Bacteria; kingdom Bacillati; phylum Actinomycetota; class Actinomycetes; order Kitasatosporales; family Streptomycetaceae; genus Streptomyces; species Streptomyces sp. NPDC090108. Next base: position 148,661 of record NZ_JBIVDQ010000009.1, on the reverse strand, counting down.
CCGGACCCGGTGTAGGAGCCGCGCAGGAGCAGCAGCCACAGGGTGGCGGCGGTGAGCGTCAGCCAGCCGCCGACCACGAGCCGCTGCACGGCCCGTACGCCCGCGCCGCGCTGCCAGCAGGCCAGCACGAAGGCGGCGCCGCCGGCGAGCACGATGAACCCGGCGTACGACAGGTAGCGCCCGATCCCGTAGAGCGCGCCGACGATCCCGCCGCCGGCCACCGGTCCGGTGCCGGAGACGACGGTCTGCGAGGGCGCCCCGACGGAGAAGGTGTAGGCGCCGGCGACGGGGTGGCTGTCCGCCGAGACGACCTGGTAGGTGACCGTGTAGGTGCCCTTGGCCAGGCCGTCCTTCAGCCGGACGGCGTAGGTCGTCCCGCTCACGTTCACGGGGCTGCCCGTCTGGACCGGCTTGCCCCGGGGGTCGAGGACGCGCAGCGAGCCGTCGTTCAGCGCCACGGTCTCGGAGAAGGTCAGCGACACCTGGGTGGGTGCCTTGGGGACCACCACCCCCTGTGCGGGGTCGCTGCCGGTCAGCGCGGCGTGTGCGGAGGCCGGCCCGGCGCCCGCGAACAGGGCGCCGGTGACGGCGAGCAGCAGCAGCACCAGGGTCCGCAGGCGGGGGGTGATGGTGCGGGTCACGATGGTCCCTCCCTCAGTGGCCGGTCGACGGGTTGTACGTGGCGGACCGCACCGGCATCTCGACGGTGAGGGGGCCGGATTCGGCGAAGGTGAGTCTCACGGTCACCTTCTGGCCCTGCTTCGGCTCGCGTTTCAGCCCGTCGAACATCAGGTGGTTGCCGCCGCTTCTGAACACGAGCCGTCCGTGGGCGGGTATGGCGAAGGAGCTGCGTTCGACCATCGTGCCGCCGGTGGTGCTGTGCATGGTGACCTCGCCGGCGGCGTCGCTGCTGACCGAGGTCAGCTCGTCCTTCTGGCCGCCCTTGTTGCTGATGACGAGGAAGCCCGCGGCCATGTCGGAGACCGGCTGGGGCATGTACGACCCGCTCACGGACAGCTCGGCCTTCGGGGAGCCGGTGCCGCAGCCGGCGAGGACCAGGGCCCCGGCGAGAGCGGCTGCTCCCGCGGCGGCACGGCCCGCGCGGACGGAACGCCTCACGGCCTGGCCCCCTCGACGAGCTTCGGCAGGTCCTTGGTGTAGTCGTCGACCGTGGCGTCCTCGCCGTAGAGGACGTAACCGCCGTCGGTCTTCGGGGAGAAGGCGATGACCTGGGTGCCGTGCACCGAGACGGTCTTGCCGTTCTTGTCCTTCGTCGTCGGTTCGACGGAGATGCCGAGGGAGCGGGCGCCGGCCCGGATGGCGGAGAAGTCACCGGTCAGGCCGATGAACTGCGGGTCGATGCCCTTGAGCCACTTGCCCAGTTCGGCCGGGGTGTCGCGGCCGGGGTCGGTGGTCACGAAGACGACCCTCAGGTCGTCCCGCTCGGCCTTGGGCAGCGACTTCTCGGCGACGGCGATGTTGCTCATGGTCGTCGGGCAGACGTCGGGGCAGTGCGTGTAGCCGAAGTAGACGAGCGTGGGCCGGCCCTTGGTCTCGGCGCGCAGGTCGTACTTCTTGCCGTGGGTGTCGGTGAGGACCAGGTCCGGCTTGGCGAAGGGCTGGTCGAGGACGGTGGCGGCCTTGCCCGAGCCGGTCTCCTGGGAGACCGAGGAGACGGGTGAGGCGGAGTCGTCGCCGCTGCCGCAGGCGGAGAGGGTCGCGGTGGCGGCCGACACGAGCAGTGCGGCCGTCACGAACGTCTTGGTGCGCATGAGGAAATGTCCCAGATGTGTGAACTCCGGTGCGCACCGGGGTCGTCGAGGCGTGTCGGACGGCCCCGGTGCGCACACGGAACGGTGAGGTCAGGCGGTGCGGCGGCGTCCGGCGAGGACGCCGTAGGCGACGCCCGCGACGCCGGTCACGATGCCGACGACGCCGAGCACGCGGGCGGTGGTGTCGCTGCCGCCCTCCGTGTCCGCGGCGGTGGTCCGCTCGGTCGTGGCGCCGTCCTTGTCGCCGGCCTTGCCGTCGCTCTTGTCGGCGGCGTCGTCGGCGGTGGCAGTGCCGTGGTGGTCGTCCGTGGCGGCGGACAGGGTCAGCACCGGTGCCGGGTTCTCGGGCTCCTCCTGGCCCTCCTGCTGGGCCTCGATCCAGCGCACGACCTCCTTGTCGGAGTACGTCTGGAGCGCCTTGAAGACGAGCTGGTCGGTGTCCTCGGGCAGCTGTCCGAGGGAGAGCGGGAACTTCTGGAAGTAGCCGGGCTCGATGCCCTTGCCGTCGGCGGTCCAGGTGACCTTGGTGACGGCCTCGTCGATCTTCTCGCCGTGCATGGTGAGCGGCTTGGCCAGCTTGGAGCGGGTGACCTTCACGCTCCAGCCGGGCACCGGCTGCGGCATGACGGAGGCCAGCGGGTGGTCGGCCGGGAGGTTCACCTCGAGCTTGGTGGTCGAGGCGTCGTCGCGCTCGTTGGGGACCTTGAAGTCGACGACCGCGTAACCGCCCTTGGCGGCGGCGCCCTCGGGCTGGACGGAGACGTGCGCGAAGGCGGGGGCCGACAGCGCGAGCACGGCCACGCCGGCGACGGCGGTGGCGGCGACGACACGGGTGACGACGCGGGACGGGACGCGCGTGGCGATACGAGAAGCCTGCATGACAGGAGCACTCCACTCTGAGTGAGGTCCGTGACGGATGAGGGGTGCGCGCCGTGCGGCGACCGCTCGGCCCGGGCGCACGGGGTGCACGGTGCACAGGTGCGGGGGAGGGGCGGGGCGGGCTTGCCGCGCGGGCGCGCGTGCCGCGTGACGGCGGCCCCTCGGGACCGCTCCCGCCGGGTGGACCGGAACGGGGTGCGGTGGAGGTCGCGTCGCGTCAGGCGGCGAGGAGGAACGCGGCGGCGGGCGGCCCGCGCCGGATCACCGTGTGCTGGAGCGTGATGGTGTGCGGGGCGGGCGCCTCGTCCCGGGCGGTGCGGCGGCCGTGCGGCAGCGGCCCGGTGACGGGCGTCAGACCGGTGCACAGGGCGCGTGTCAGCGTGAGCGCCGCGCGCAGGGACCGTACGAGCGCCCCTTCCGCGAAGCCCTCGGCGACGGAGTGCGCCGACAGTTCGATCAGCCGCAGCACGGCCAGGTCGCCCCGGCGCATCAGCCAGCCGGCGGCGAGGGCCGCCAGGACGTGGCCGAGCAGCATCGGCAGGGACGGCAGCAGGGCCGACGAGGGGCCGGTGACGTCGTAGGCGTGCGGCAGGGCGGGCGCGCCGCCGACGAGCCGGCCCGAGGAGTCGATGAGGTGGGCGTCGAGCAGCAGGCGGTAGGCGTGCCCCGGGGTGATCGCGGAGGGGGAGGCGCCGCACATGAGCCGCGCGGCCTCGGCCACCAGCGCGCCGCCGTGGAGCGAGGTGTCCGCCCCGCCCGCGGCTCCCGCCGTCCCCGCCGTTCCGGTCGCGCCCATCGCTCCCGGACCCATGGAGGCCATGGGGCCCATCAGCACCGTCCGCGTCCACGGGGTGCCCGCGGTCCCGTGCTGGGCCAGCCCGAACAGCGTGTGCAGCGCGGTCTGGCCGAGGGCGAGGAGCGTGGCGATGCCCGGCAGGGAACGGGCGCGGCCGGCGAGCGGTACGACGAGCAGCAGGGTGCCCAGGAAGCCCGCGCCGAGCGTCCACAGGGGCACGTGCGCGCAGGCGGCCAGACTGTGCCCGGCCGCGGCCAGCACGACACAGACCGCGGCGAACACCGCGGCCCGCAGAAGCCGGACCTCGGGTCCGGGGCGCGTCGTGCGCGGCTGGGGGGCAGTCATGGCGGGGCTCATCATCGCACTGCGCCCCCGGGCGTCCTCCGGCAGGATGCGGGATTCCGCCGGACCCGGACGGCGGCGCACGCGCTCGCGGGCCGCCGCCGCCCCGCGTCCCCGGCCCGCTTCCCCCGCCCGGTGGCGCCCCGCGTCCCCGGTCGTGGGCCGGATCCGGCCATGCTGCGGGCCTGTCGCGCTCCTGCCCCGGAGTTGCCCCGGATCTGTCCGGTTCCCGCTGTTCCCGTTCCTGTTCCCGTGCCCGCCCCCGGCCCGGTCCGGGAGCGCTCCGGGCCGGATCCGGCCTGTTCGAGGAGCCGCCGGGCGCGCGTCCCCGGCCGGTCGCGCTCGCCTTTACGGCTGCCCGGCAGCGGCCGGAAGTCGTCCACCCATACACCGATTCGTCCACGGGCGCATCGACCGTATGGGCGGTGTCACGTCGGCGGAGTGCTTACGGGCGGGCACGCGCGGCAATAGGTACTGGTATGTCGAGCCGCGGCCAGGAGGCTGGAGCATGAGCATCTGGTGGTCACTCCATCTGCGCCGCGATGCCGCGAGCGTGCCGCTCGCCCGGCGGTTGCTGGTCGGCACGATGGAGACCGCGGGCGTCGACCCGGACGTCTCCTACGACCTGTCCGTCGCCCTCACCGAGGCCTGCGCGAACGCCGTCGAGCACGGCGGTGACGCGGTGCGCGGCGGCCGGTCCGGGGGATACCGGGTGACGGCGTACCTGGACGGGGAGAAGTGCCGTATCGAGGTGGCCGACTCGGGGCCCGGTCTCGTCCGGGGTCACGAAGCACCCCGGCAGGCCCGCGCGGACGCCGAGCACGGCCGGGGCCTGTGTCTGATCCGGGAGCTCGCCGACCACGTCCACATCGGCGCCAAGCCGGGCCGCGCCGGCACGGTGGTGAGCTTCGACAAGATCCTGAAGTGGACGAAGGACCCCACCCTGCTCACGGCGTGAAGGGGTCCGGGACCGGCGGACGCCGACGGCCGGGCGCGTCGTTCCGCACCCGGCCGTCAGGTCCCGCTCAGCCCTTGAGACTCAGCCCTTGAGACTCAGCCCTTGAGACTCAGCCCTTGAGACTCGGTCCTTGAGACCCGGTTCTTGAGCTCAGCCCTCGATGCTCAGCCCTTGAGGGAGGCCATCCAGGCCTCGACCTCGTCGGAGCTCCGGGGCAGCGCGGCGCTCATGTTCCGGTTGCCGTCCTCGGTGACGAGGATGTCGTCCTCGATGCGGACGCCGATGCCCCGGTACTCCTCCGGGACCGTCAGGTCGTCGGCCTGGAAGTACAGGCCGGGCTCGACGGTGAGGACCATGCCGGGCTCCAGGGTGCCGTCGACGTAGGTCTCGGTCCGCGCCACGGCGCAGTCGTGGACGTCCATGCCGAGCATGTGGCCGGTGCCGTGCAGGGTCCAGCGGCGCTGCAGGCCCAGCTCCAGGACACGCTCGACCGGACCCTCGACGAGGCCCCACTCCACGAGCTTCTCGGTCAGCACGCGCTGGGCGGCGTCGTGGAAGTCGCGGAACTTGGCACCCGGCTGCACGGCCGCGATGCCGGCCTCCTGGGCCTCGTACACGGCGTCGTAGATCTTCTTCTGGACGGCCGTGTACGTGCCGTTCACCGGCATCGTGCGCGTGACGTCGGCCGTGTACAGGGTGTGGGTCTCGACGCCCGCGTCCAGCAGGAGCAGGTCGCCGGAGCGGACCGGGCCGTCGTTGCGGACCCAGTGCAGGGTGCAGGCGTGCGGGCCGGAGGCGCAGATGGAGCCGTAGCCGATGTCGTTGCCCTCCACGCGCGCGCGGAGGAAGAAGGTGCCCTCGATGTAGCGCTCGGAGGTCGCCTCGGCCTTGTCGAGGACCTTCACGACGTCCTCGAAGCCGCGCGCGGTGGAGTCGACGGCCTTCTGCAGCTCGCCGATCTCGAAGGCGTCCTTGACCAGGCGCAGCTCGGAGAGGAAGACGCGCAGCTCCTCGTCGCGCTCGGCGGTGACCTTGTCGGTCAGCGCCGACTCGACACCGGCGTCGTGACCGCGCACGACGCGCACCGGGCCGCCGGCCTCGCGCAGCTTCTCCGTCAGCTCGCGGACGTCGGAGGCCGGGATGCCGTAGAGCGCCTCGGACTCGGTGAGGGAGTGGCGGCGGCCGACCCACAGCTCGCCCTGGCCGGAGAGCCAGAACTCGCCGTTCTCGCGGTCGGAGCGGGGCAGGAGGTAGATCGTCTCCTGGTGGCCGTCCGCGGTGGGCTCCAGGACCAGGACGCCGTCCTCGGTCTGGTTGCCGGTGAGGTACGCGTACTCGGTCGACGCGCGGAAGGCGTACTCGGTGTCGTTCGAGCGGGTCTTCAGGTTGCCCGAGGGGACGACCAGGCGCTCGCCCGGGAAGCGGGCGGACAGCGCGGCGCGGCGGCGCGCGGTCTCGGCGGCCTGCGGGACGGGCTTCAGGTCGCGCAGCTCCGTGTCGGCCCAGCCGGACTGCATGTTCTCGGCCAGCTCGTCGGAGACGCCCGGGTACAGGCCGTTCTTCCGCTGCTTGATGGGCTCCTCGGCCTCGGCCTCCGGGCCCGCCGCGGTAGCGGCTGCGTCCAGGTCGGCCGGGTTGAGCTCGTCGGACACGTGAATCCTCCTCGGTACGGCGTGTGGTCCCCCGGAGGTCCGCGGCGTCACGCCCGCGTGCCGGGCCGGGGACCACCATCATCGTACGGTCGCACCGGAGAGCGACCGGGCCAGGACGTGCTGTTATGCCCGGTCATGCCAGGAGCCCGGGGGCGTGCCCCGGGCTTCAGTCGAAGCGGACCGCGAGCAGGACGACGTCCTCGCCGCCGCCGTTCCCCGGCCGGGCGCCCCCGTCCCGGCGGCCCGTGCGGCCGGGCTCGGCCGCCGGGTCCGGGCCGTCGGGCAGGACCGTGCGCAGCACGTGGTCGGCGACGGCGCCCGGGTCGGCGCGCAGGGCGCGCGGGACGCCCGCGGCGGCCGCGTGCAGCCGCGCGAAGGCACGGTCCATCGGGTCGCCCGTACGGCGCAGCAGCCCGTCGGTGTAGAGCAGGACCGTCTCTCCCGGCTCCGCCTGGATCTCCAGGCTGGGCGCCTCCCAGCAGGCCAGCATGTTGAGCGGCGCGGAGACGGAGGTCTCGGCGAACTCGGTGCGCCGCTCGCCGGTCAGCAGCGGCGGGTTGTGCCCGGCGCCGGCCAGGGTGATCCGGCGCAGGGCGGGCTCGCAGTAGGCGAACAGCGCGGTGGCGCAGCGGGCGGGCTCGGTCAGCCGCAGCAGCAGCTCCAGGTCGGACAGGACGGCGACCGGGTCCTCGCCCTCCATCACGGCGTACGCCCGCAGGGAGGCGCGCAGCCGGCCCATGGCGGCCACCGTGCCGGGGCCGGATCCGGTGACCGAGCCCACGGACAGGCCGAGGGCGGCGTCCGGCAGCGGCAGGGCGTCGTACCAGTCGCCGCCGCCGTCCGGGCCGGTGCGGTGCCGGGCGGCGAGCCGGACGCCGGGCACCCGGGGCAGCCGGGAGGGCAGGAGCTCCTCCGCGACGGCCGCCGCGCACGCGCGCGTGCGCTCCACCTCGGCGAGCAGGGCGATGTGCTCGGCGGCGTGGCGGACGTAGAGCCCGGCCAGGTGGCGGTGGTGCTCGTCGGGCTCGGCGGGCTCGTCGTACAGCCACACGGCGGCGCCGAGCCGGCCGGCGGTCTCGGCGGACAGAGGCAGCGCGTAACTGGCGGCGTAGCCCAGGCGGGCGGCGACCTCGCGGTGGCGGGGGTCGAGGCCGTCCTCGGCGAACAGGTCGGCGTGCACGATCTCGGTGGCGTCCGGCGTGCCGCCGTCGAGGAGGGTGGCGTACGGCAGTGAGCCGCCCGGGACGGTCTCGATGTGCCCGAGGTCGGCGCGGCCGAGGCCGAGGCCGAGGGTGGTGCGGGGGCCCGCTCCGCCGGCGGGGTCCAGGACGGCGAGCCCGCGGCGGGCGCCGACCAGGGCGGAGCCGGCGCGGAGCAGCTCCGTCAGGGCGGCGTCGAGCGTCGTCGTGCGGGCCAGCCGCTCGGTGAGTTCGTGGAGCGTCGTGAGGTCCGAGACCCACCCGGCCAGCCGGTCCTGGAGCAGGGTGCCGGGGGCGGGACCTGCGGGAGCGGCACCGGTGGGGGCACAGGGAGTGGGGTCCGGGGAGGCGGGGGTACCCGGTGTCGTGGAGGGAGCTGTGAGGGATGCGACAGGCGCGACAGTGTGGGCGGGAGGGGGAACCGTTGAATCGATTCCAGCCACTTTCGGAGGGTGGGGGGCGTTCATGGCGTCCGGCTTTCGGACCGGTGCGTATTGCTGAGAAGCATCGCAAACCCCCATGTCATTCTGCGCCGTCGGCAGTGGCTCCACATGTACACGCACTCGTGAGGGGATGTCCAGCATTGTCCTGCGGGGATTCCTGGTGTCCATGAGGCCGAAGTGGATTCCTTCCGAAACCCTTGCCTTACTGTCAAGTTGGCTTGAAACTGACTTAGGGAACGGTTCATTGCGGTCGACTGGCCTCGCTCCACGGAGCGTCACTACGGTCGTGATGGGTACGTACTCGGAGAAGACCAGGGGTGGTCGGGGGACCACCCGGAACCTGGCGGCGGACCCGGGCGTCATAGCCACCGACGGCCGAGCCCCATCCTCCCGTGGCGGAGGCGAAGAGAAATACGCGCGACAGCAAAACGCCAGACTTCGCCACCCCCCGTGCCGCGCCCCTGCTCCTGTCCGACGCACTACGGACGCGGCCCACGCTCGACTCTCTGGGGTTCCCCCTGCCACGCGCTGGGGTGTGATGCGCCATCAGGTACGCACAGTGAAGTGATCGACACATGGTGTGATGTGGTCCTCGGTGTTGCCAGCGGTGCAACGGAAAGGAACGAGCGCTCATGCGCGAGATCCTCGGAAGGCGACGCAGGCTCCTGTCCAGGCGGAACGACGGGAGGCCTGAGCTGATCAGCGCGGCCCTGACCTTCGCGACCGAATGGCAGTGGCCGGTACTCCCGGGTGTGGCCCCGGACCCGCAGGGCCGGGCCGGCTGCGGCTGCCCCGACCCGGAGTGCACGGTCCCCGGCGCGCATCCCTTCGACCCCGGCCTGCTCGCGGCCACCACCGACGAGCGCATGGTGCGCTGGTGGTGGGCCAACCGCCCGAGCGCGCCCGTGATCCTCGCGACCGGAGGCAGGGCCCCGTGCGCGGTCAGCCTCCCGGCGCCCGCCGCGGCCCGCGCGCTGCGGCTGCTCGACGGCCGCGGCATGCGCCTCGGCCCGGTCGTCGCGGCGCCCACCCGCTGGGCCCTGCTCGTCAAGCCGTACACGATGGAGCAGCTGGGCGAACTGCTCTACGCCAAGGACTTCGTGCCCGGCTCCCTGCGCTTCCACGGCGAGGGCGGCTATGTCGCCCTGCCGCCGTCCGGGACGGGCCAGGGCGACGTCCGCTGGGAGCGCGCCCCGCTGCCCGGCTCCGCCTCGCCCTGGGTGCCCGACGTGGAGGCGGTGGTGGACGCCGTGGTCGAGGCCCTCACTCGTACGGGTGTGAGCGCGCCCGAGTTGTAGGGGTGTCGGGGCCGGGCGGGCCCGGATGGCCGTCCGCGCTCGTTATGTTCCGCCCATGCAGCGATTTTCCGGGCGCCACGGCACCCGAGTTTCCGGGCGCCATGTCGCCCGAGGCCCGCGCCGCGGCGGTCTGGGCAGCCCACGGCTGCGTCTGCTCGCGCTCCTGGGCGTGGTGACGGCCGCGGTCGTGCTGCCGCTGACCGCGAACGCGGGACAGGTGGACGGCTCCGCGCGGACCGCGGGGAAGGACGCGCCGCCCGGAGCCCGGGCGTCCGGCCGGGACGACGGCGCGTCCGGCCGGGGCGGCGACGAGACCTGGCAGACCGGTGACGGGGCCGGGCGGGACGCCGACGCGGACTGGCGGGACGGCGGCGCTGTCGCGGGTGGAAGCGGTGCGCGTGAGGGCGGTGAGGGCGGCGCGTCCGGGGCCGGGGGCTCCGGGAAGGCGTCCCCCGCTCCCGGCAGGTCGCCGCTGGTGCTCGGCCTGGGGCTGGCCACCGCCGCCCGCTGCGGGCCCGAACTCTCCTCCCCCGACGGCATCGAGGCGCAGACCTGTGTCATGACGCAGGGCGAGGACACCTGGGCGCGCACCTACTACCGCAACACCACGGGCGACGCCCTGGAGGCCGTGCTGAGCCTGCTGGGTCCGGCCGGCCGGACCGTGCGGACGCACTGCGTCACGGGAGCCGACGACGAGCCCGCCACCTGCGAGACACCCCGCGGCCGCACCATGGGTTCGCCGGGTGACTACACGGCCGTCAGCGAGTTCTCCGCGCAGGGGGCCGGTGGTCCGCTGCTGCTGCGTTCGGGCAGCAACTCGGCCGACGCAGAGGGAAGTTGAAGATCCGCGGTGCGCTGTGCGCCGCCCTGCGGACACGGAAAGGCCCGGTTGCTGGCGACGGGGGATGCACCAGCAACCGGGCTACTCGAACGGTAACAAGAGATCGCCGGTTCGCAAATTCGATCTCGGCTATTCGGACATCGATTTCCCTGTGACGTCCGGGAGTTGTGACCGGGGTCACCTCCGCCCCTGCCGCCCCGCGGCGGGCCGTCCGGCCGGCCGCGGCGTGGCGCGGGGCACCCGGGTCAGCTCAGCGTGACCTGGCGGTTGGTCAGTCCGCCGCGTGCGCGGCGCTCGTCGGCCGTGAGCGGCTCGGTGACGGCGAGGGCGGCGGCCAGACGCTCCGCGAACTCGGCGGCCGGCTTCTCCACGTCCTCGGCGGTGACCGAGCTCGGCAGGTCCCAGACCGGCACGGTGAGGCCGTGAGCACGGAACGAGCCCACCAGCCGGGTGCCCTCGCCGAGGCCGGCGCGGCCCGCGGCGTGCAGGCGGGCGAGAGCGTCCAGAAGCTGCTCCTCGGCGTGCGGCATGACCCAGCGCAGGTGGTTCTTGTCCGGGGTCTCGCACCAGTAGGCGGCCTCCACGCCCGACAGCTTCACCGTCGGGATGGCGGCGGCGTTGGCGCGCTCCAGGGAGGCGGTCACCTCGGGGGCCGCGTTCTCCGCGTCCGGCACCCAGAACTCGAACCCGCTGTGCACGACCGGCTCGAACGTGCCGTCCAGGTCGAGCAGATCCTGCAGCCGGGGCCCGTCCGCCGGGGCGCGGCGGCCCTCCACCGGGGTGCCGGGCGCCGCCTCCAGCGCGCGCTGGAGGGTGTCGGCGAGGTCGCGGCTGATGTCGCCGGAGGCCGTGTCGTTCTGCAGGCCGAGCAGCACCGAGCCGTCGTCGCGGCGCAGCGCGGGCCACGCCATCGGGAGCACCGTGGCCAGGGACACCGCCGGGACGCCCTCGGGCAGGCCGCCCTTCAGGGTCAGCGCGACGGTGGCGGCGGGCACCAGCTCGCGCAGCGCCACCCAGTCGCACTCGCCCGGCAGCCCCTCGAACGGACGCTGCACCAGCTCGGTCACCGCGTGCGCGGCGGCCCGGCCGTGGCAGGCCTTGTAGCGCCGGCCGCTGCCGCAGGGGCAGGGCTCACGGGCGCCGACAACCGGGATCTCCCCGTCCGTGATCTGCGGGCGCTCGGCCTTCGTCTGGGGTCGCTTCTTCGCCATCGTGGCTGTCTCCCGGGTGCGGCTCATCTGGTACGCCGGGAGCCTAGCCGTTCGTGCCTCGGGCGCGGTGAACCTGTGGGCAACCCACACATGGCGACGGCGGTGCGGAGGCGGTCGGGTCCGGTGCGCTCGGGCCGGGGACGGTCGGGCACGGTCGGGGCCGGGGCGCTCGGGGCGGAGGCGGTCGAGGCCGGCGCGGTCCGGTCCGGGCCCCGCCCGGTCCACGCGTCCCCGACGCGTCCGCTCAGTCCAGGATCTCGAACGCGTCCGCGAAGTCCAGTCCGGCCAGGTCCGGGACCGAGGAAGCCGTGAGAGGGGCGGCGAACGCGTCCTGCCGGCATCCCGCGTCCGGGTCGTGCACGTCCTCGTGGACCACCACCCAGACCGTCACCTCGCCCCGGATGCCGTCCTGGACGCCCCAGTCGTCGGCGAGCGCCTCGATGATGCTCAGCCCGCGGCCGCCGTGCGCGGTGACCGAGGGGTGGGCCGGGGCCGGGCGGGTCGGTCCGCCGCCGTCCGTCACCTCCACGATGAGCCGCCCGCGCGGGTCGACCCGCCAGGCGGCGCGCACGGCACCGTCCCCGGCGAGCGCGCCGCCCAGGGGGCGCCCGTGTTTGCACGCGTTGCTCAGCAGTTCGGAAAGGATCAGAACGGCATCGTCGATGACCGGTTCGGGGACCCCGCCGCCGCGCAGTTGCGCGCGCATCCGGTGTCTCGCGTTCCCCACGCCCGCAGGGCCATGGGGTACGGCCATGCTCGACGACGTGGGCACCTCCTGTGCCACCACCAACGCCACCCCCGAGACCTCCTTCGCCCCACGCCACGGAGTGGATGCCCTCCTGGCCTGGACCGGAAACCGGCCAATCCACTTCCGGTGACGCATTCGCAACCTCCGGCCACGGTTCGAACGCGCCGGAGCACTCCCCCGGGGGTGTGCCGCGCGGGTCAGCGGCCGAGGCGGCCGAGGACCGCGCGCGGGCGGTTGGTGATGATGGCGTCGACGCCCAGGCCGACGCAGAGGTCCACGTCCTCGGGCTCGTTCACGGTCCACACGTGGATCTGGTGGCCGGCCCGCTTGAGGCGCTCCACGTACGCCGGGTGGTGGCGCACGATCCGGATCGAGGGTCCCGCGATCCCCACGCCTGCGGGCAGCCGGCCGTTCTGCAGCCGGGGGGAGACGAACTGCATCAGATAGACCGTCGGCAGCGTGGGCGCGACGGCGTGCACACGGTGCAGCGAGCGCGCGGAGAAGCTCATGATCCGCACCGGCGACTCGGCGGCGGAGGGCGGCGCGTCCAGGCCGAACCGCTTCAGCAGCGTCAGCATCCGCTCCTCGACCTGCCCCGCCCAGCGCGTGGGGTGCTTGGTCTCGATGGCCAGCTCCACCCGCCGGCCGGAGTCCGTGACCAGTTCCAGCAGCCGTTCCAGGGTGAGGACGGAGGTCTCCTCGCGGTCCTCGGGGCGGTGCTCCCAGTCGGGCTCCTCGTCCCGGCCGCGCCAGGCCTCGCGCGACTTCCAGGAACCGAAGTCCAGGGCGGCGAGGTCGGCCAGTTCCAGGGCCGAGACGGCGCCCCGGCCGTTGGAGGTACGGTTCACCCGCCGGTCGTGGACGCAGACCAGGTGGCCGTCGGCGGTCAGCCTGACGTCGCACTCCAGCGCGTCGGCGCCGTCCTCGATCGCTCTGCGGTACGCGGCGAGCGTGTGTTCGGGCGCGTCCTCGGAGGCTCCCCGGTGGGCTACGACCTGCGGGGCGCGCTGTGCTGCGTGGGTCACCGCGTCATGGTCCCACCGTCGCGGGGTACGTGTGACGGTCCCGGACGGGTCCGCCCGGCGAACCGGGCGTGAGGAATACACGCCTATGTAATGTTTGTCGGAACAGTCCTATATAAAGAGTCGCTCCGGACCCACAGCCACCGCTTATGGTGCTCTGACGGCCCGTGGGAAAAGCTGATTGCGTACAACAGGATCGGAACCATGCGCAGCCGCATCGCACCGGGCTCGCGCTGCCCGGACGACGGCCGTGCACGCCATGCCGACGTGACCGAGCATGAGCGAGTGGGTCCGAGTGCGACCGACGACAACAGCCGTGGATCGAGGAGAAGAGCTGTGAGCACCGAGAACGAGGGCAACGCGGTACCCCCGTCCCCGTCCGCACCTCCCGTGCCGGTGGAATCTCCCGCTGCCTCCCCGCAGGGCCCCGCACCCGACGGAGGCGCGCCGACGGCTTCGCTTCCGCCGGTGCCGCAGGGCCCGCCGGAGCAGGGCGCGCCGAACGCCGCGCACACCTACCCCGCCCCGGCCGAGGGGGCGTACCCCGCCGGCCAGGGCCCCGACGCCCACCAGCCGTACGGCCCCGCCGCCTCCGGCGACCCCTACGCGGCCCCCGCCGCCCACGGCGCCTGGCCGCCCCCGCCCCCGGCCACCCCCGCGTACGCCGACGGCGGCTCCGGCGGCGGCTGGGGTTCGACGTACCAGCAGCCCGCTCCCCGGCCGGGCGGCGGCCGCGGCGGACTGATCGCCGCGGTCCTGGTGGCCGCGCTGGTCGCGGGCGGCCTGGGCGGCGGCCTCGGCTACACGCTGGCCAAGGACAACGACAGCCACGGCTCCACCACCGTCTCCGCCGCCGACGGCAACGCCGAGCAGGTCAAGCGCGCTCCCGGCACCATCGCGGGCGTGGCCTCCCGGGCGCTGCCCAGCACGGTCACCATCGAGGCGGAGAGCACCAACGGCGAGGGCGGCACCGGCACCGGGTTCGTCTTCGACACCCAGGGCCACATCGTCACCAACAACCACGTGGTCGCGGACGCCGTGGACGGCGGCAAGCTCACCGCCACCTTCCCCGACGGCCGGAAGTACGACGCGGAGATCGTCGGCCACGCGCAGGGGTACGACGTCGCCGTCATCAAGCTCAAGAACGCGCCGTCGGACCTCAAGCCGCTCGCCCTCGGCAACTCCGACAGGGTGGCCGTCGGCGACGAGACCATCGCCATCGGCGCCCCCTTCGGCCTGTCCAACACCGTGACCACGGGCATCATCAGCGCCAAGAACCGCCCGGTGGCCTCCAGCGACGGCAGCGCCAGCAGCAAGGCGTCGTACATGAGCGCCCTGCAGACCGACGCGTCCATCAACCCGGGCAACTCCGGCGGTCCGCTGCTGGACGCCGCCGGCGCGGTGATCGGCATCAACTCGGCGATCCAGTCCTCGACCAGCGGCGGCCTCGGCTCCGGCCAGTCCGGCTCGATCGGCCTGGGCTTCGCCATCCCGATCAACCAGGCCAAGTACGTCGCCCAGCAGCTGATCAGGAGCGGCAAGCCGGTCTACGCCAAGATCGGCGCCTCCGTCTCCCTGGAGGACTCCACCAACGGCGCGAAGATCACCGACCAGGGCGCCGGCGGTTCCTCCCCGGTCGAGTCGGGCGGCCCGGCCGCCCAGGCCGGCCTCAAGCCCGGCGACGTCATCGTCAAGCTCGACGGTTCCGTCATCGACAGCGGCCCGACCCTGATCGGCGAGATCTGGACGCACAAGCCCGGCGACCGGGTCACCGTCACCTACAAGCGGGGCGGCCAGGACCACACGGTCCAGCTGACCCTGGGCTCCCGCGTCGGCGACAGCTGACCGCCACGCGCGCGTGGAGGGACGCTCCGCGCGGCGGCCCGCCCCTTCACGACCGGCCCGCCCCCACGACTCCGCCCGATCCCGGTACGCTGTACCCGCTCCGCCCCAGGTGGGCGGCGCGGGGAGGCGTGCCCGAGCGGCCGAAGGGAACGGTCTTGAAAACCGTCGTGGCAGCGATGTCACCGTGGGTTCAAATCCCACCGCCTCCGCAGAGGTCATAGACAGTGCAGGTCAGAAGGGGTGCCCCGGAATCCGGGGCACCCCTTCTGCGTGCACCGGGGTGACTGGCATCCTCTGTCCCGCGACCGCGCGGAGCCGCGGTTCGTCACCAGATTGGAGTGTCGGTCATGCCGACCATCTCGGTCATCACGCCGGTGTTCGACGGCGGGGACGCCTATTTACCCGAGACCTACGAGAGTGTCGCCGGTCAACGGCTGCCGGCGGGCTGGTCGTTGGAGTGGATCGTCCAGGAGGACGGCAGGACGGGGAAGCCGCTGGCCAGGGTCCCCGACGAGCCCTGGATATCCAAGGGGACCGGCCGGGCCGGCGGTGCGGCACGGACGAGGACACTCGCGCTGACCCGTGCCACCGGCGTCCTCACGCGCTCGCTGGACGCGGACGACCTGTTCCCCGACCCGTACGTCCTGGCCCGTGACATCGAGGCGCTCGGGGCGCACCCGGATCTCGCGTGGACCGTCGCGCCCTGCCTGGATCTGCACCCGGACGGGAGCCTGACCCCCGGCCCGTACGACCCGCCCCCCGGCCGCCTCCCCGCCGGACTGCTCGCGGAGGGGCTGCGTCAGGGAGCCCTGGCTGTCGTGGGGACCATGGCGACGTACTACACCGGTCTGCTCCTCGCGGTGGGAGGCTGGCCGGCGCTCCCCGCCCTGGAGGACGTGGGGCCGCTGCTCGCCGCCGAAGCCGTGTCGGACGGCTGGATGCAGGAGAAGCCCGGCGGGATCTACCGGAAACACCCGCGCCAGTCCACGGCCTCCCCGGAACACCGGGACGAGGAAGAGGCGGCGATCCGGACCAAGGCGGTCCTCGATCGCGCGGAGAGCATGCGGACACTCGGATGGCGCTGGCGGCCATCGCGGCCGGTCACTGTCGGGACTGCCGGTAAGGCGCTCTGAAGGGGCGGTCCGGCGCGTCCGCGGAGCGCGTCCGCCGCCTGGTCAGCCGCAGTGGCAGCCGGAAGCCGCCGGGGCGGTCCCACCGGCCGGAGTGGTGCAGCAGGCGTCGTCGCCGGGGGTGGCGCTCTTGCCGAGGGTGCCGGCGTCGGCCTTGACGACGTAGATCTCCCAGGGTTCCTTGCCGGGGCCGTGGACCCACACCTTGTCCTGGAGGGCGTAACAGCAGGAGGTGTCGCTCTCCTCGAAGGTGGCGAGGCCGGCGTCCTTCAGGCGGCCGGCGGCGGCGCCGACCTCGGCGGTGGAGCCGACCTCGACGCCGAGATGGTCGAGACGGGTCTCCTGCCCCGGCTCCCCCTCGATCAGGACGAGCTTGAGCGGGGGCTCGGCGATGGCGAAGTTGGCATAGCCCTCGCGCCGTTTGGCCGGACCGGTGCCGAAGAGCTTCGAGTAGAAGGCGATCGACCCTTCGAGATCGCCGACACGCAGGGCGAGTTGAGCACGGGACATGGCAAGGCTCCCATCGGCTTGCATCGATGTCTGTCGATACGAGCTTGTCGCCTGGATCGAAGAGTGTCAACATAGACGCATGTCGAAACAAGAGCTGGTGGTGCTCGGTGCGAGCGACGGCACCGGTGCGTGCTGCCCGGGTCTGGTGACCGCGCCCCTGGACGAGGACCAGGCCGCCGAGCTGGCGAAGCTGTTCAAGGCGCTGGGTGATCCGGTGCGTCTGCGTCTGCTCTCGATGATCGCTTCGCGCGCGGGCGGCGAGGTCTGCGTCTGCGACCTGACGCCGGCGTTCGACCTGTCCCAGCCGACGATCTCGCATCACCTCAAGCTGCTCCGGCAGGCCGGTCTGATCGACTGCGAACGCCGGGGCACATGGGTCTACTACTGGGCCCTGCCCGCCACCCTCGACCGCCTTGCCGCCTTCCTGAAGGCCTCGCGGGCGACGGAGGCCTCCGGGTGAGCGCCCCGCTCGCACGCCGTGCCCTCGCCGAGGCCGTGGGGACGGCCGCCCTGGTCGCGGTGGTCGTCGGTTCCGGGATCCAGGCGACCGAGCTGACCCGGGACCCCGGTGTGCAGCTGCTGGCCAACTCGCTGGCCACGGTCTTCGGTCTCGGCGTCCTCATCGCGCTCCTGGGGCCGGTCAGCGGCGCCCACTTCAACCCGGTCGTCACGCTCGCGGCCTGGTTCACGGGCCGCCGCGGCAAGGACGGCCCGGCCCTGCGGGACGTCGCCGCGTACCTCCCCGCGCAACTCGCGGGAGCCGTCACCGGTGCCGTCGTGGCCGACGCCATGTTCGGCAGGCCTCTGGTGCGGTGGTCGGTCCACGAGCGCTACGCCGGTCATCTGTGGCTCGGCGAGGTGGTCGCGACCGCGGGGCTCGTTCTGTTGGTCCTCGGGCTCGCCCGTACCGGCCGGGCGCACGTCGGGCCCGTGGCCGTGGCGTCCTACATCGGCGCGGCGTACTGGTTCACGTCCTCCACCTCGTTCGCGAACCCCGCGGTCACCGTCGGCCGCGCCTTCACCGACACCTTCGCCGGCATCGCCCCGGGCTCGCTCGGTCCGTTCGTCGCGGCCCAACTGATCGGCACGGCCGTCGGGCTGGGGCTCGTGACCGCAGTGTTCGGACGCCCCGCACCCGCGAGGACCGGCACCGTTCCCTCTCCGGCCGAGCCCGAACCCGCCGCCCCCACCCGCTCCTGACCGCATTCCGTCCAGAAAGACATGCCGATGACCACTCCCGCCGCCGAGCGCCCCTCCGTGCTCTTCGTCTGCGTCCACAACGCGGGCCGTTCCCAGATGGCCGCCGCGTTCCTCACCCACCTCGCGGGCGACCGCGTACAGGTGCGTTCCGCCGGGTCCGCGCCCGCCGGCGCCGTCAACCCGGCGGTCGTCGAGGCGATGGCGGAGGCGGGCATCGACATCTCTGCCGAGGTGCCGAAGGTGCTCACCGTGGAGGCCGTGCAGGCGTCCGACGTGGTCATCACGATGGGCTGCGGCGACACCTGCCCCGTCTTCCCCGGCAAGCGCTACCTCGACTGGCGGCTCCCCGACCCGGCCGGCCAGGGCGTCGACGCGGTCCGCCCCATCCGCGACGAGATCGAGAAGCGGGTACGCGGCCTGCTCGACGGGATCGCTCCGGAGCGCCGAGGGTGACTGGACGAGCCGAGCGTCAGCCGGACCGGCCCGCCTGCGCGCTGGTCGCGCAGGCCGCCGCGCCGCCCTCGGCGAAGCGGTCCTTGGCGCAGTAGCTGATGTCGGGGTAGTAGTCGCCCATGACCGTGGCCGGGTTCTGGTTCTTGCCCACGTCCTGGACGGCCTGGTGGAAGCCGTCCGCCGGAAGCATCGTGCGGAAGAGCAGGATGCCGGTGACGTCGGTGGGGCCCCAGGGGATCCAGGTCACGCGGTTGGCCGTGGTGGCGCCGGCGGGGCGGTCCTGCGGGGTGGAGACCACGATCGTGTAGCGGCCGTCCTTGTCCACGGCGGTCTGGAAGTCGCCCGCGCAGGAAGTCGCCGGGTAGGGCAGCCGCCACTGGTTCTGGCAGAGCGACCAGTAGCGGACCTGCGTCCTGGTGAGGACCGACTGTCCGTCGCTGGTGTGCGGGAACGTCGGGGCCTTGCCGCGGATGACGACGATCCGTCCGGCCTCGTGCGCGACCGGGGTGCAGAGGTACTTGTTGTAGGGGTTGGGGAAGTACCCCGAGGCCTTCTTCGGCAGCGCGAAGCCGGGGGCCTTCGCGGTGGAGTTCCCGCAGCCCTCGAAGCCTCCGGCGGCTCTGTCCTCCTGCACCCGCTGCCTGAGGAACTGTGCCAGCGGTCCCGCGGCCCCCTTCGCCGAACCGGCCCCCGGACACGTCTTCACCGAGCTGGTGTCGCCGTTCCTGTGCCGCACCGACAGCGCGGGCAGGGGCACGCCGCCCGTGGGGTCGGCCTCGTTGTCCGGCACGTAGATCCGCAGGACCAGGAAGCCGGTTCCGGAGTCCGCGCCGCCGGCGCCGGCGGCCAGCGTGTTGCCGCCGGAGCCGGCCGTTACGCCGGGCTTCACGGTGACCGTGTAGCGGTGCCGGGCCGTGTCGGTGCCGGCTTGCTCCTGGGCGAACGGGTTCCTGCTGCCGGGGTCCGGGGTCATCTGGCGGTCGGCGAGCGAGTCGACCGGGGCGCCCTTGGCGTCGTACGTCGTCAGCGAGGTGAACCGGGCGGCCGGATAGGTCCCTTGGGCGGTCAGCCGGTCCCCGGCCGCCAGACGGTACGGCATCATCCAGTAGGTGGCGTTCGTCTCGGGGAAGGCGAAGTTCAGCCTGCCGGGGCGTACGACGGCGGGCCAGGCGCAGGAGACGGCGGGGGGCGCGGCCCGCGCCGCCGATGCCGGTGCGGCGGCGTCTGCCGCGGCGGCATCCGCCGGAGCGGCGGTCGCCGTCATGAGGAGACCCAGTACCGCGAGGGCGGGGGCTGCCGGTGTGCGCTTGAGGAAGTGCATGGAGCCGCTCCATCCGTGGCTCGCGACGGCTGACGGCGCTCGCGGCGGCACACGGCGGACGACCCTCGCGGCAGCGGACGGCGCCGGGCCCGGGACCACCGGAATGTGGCCGCCGGACGGGCCCTCCCGGTCGGCGGGAGGCCCCCGGCACTGCCACCGCGGGTCTCGTTCCCCCCAAGTGTCACGCCGCCGCCGAAGCCCCGCAACGGCACGGATCCGCCCTCAGGCCCCCGGCCTGTGCTGGGCGTGCGCCCCTTGCCGGGTGCGG
This sequence comes from Streptomyces sp. NPDC090108, assembly GCF_044747185.1. NCBI lineage: Bacteria > Bacillati > Actinomycetota > Actinomycetes > Kitasatosporales > Streptomycetaceae > Streptomyces > Streptomyces sp. NPDC090108. The sequence goes on along the minus strand of NZ_JBIVDQ010000009.1, from coordinate 128,773 downwards.
TACTTGGAGGAGAGCTGGCCGACGAGTTCCCAGAAGCACACCAGGGCGGTGATCGGCGGGACGCCGAGCATCACGTAGGCCAGCAGCGAGCGGGAGGAGTGGCTGACGCACAGCGCGACCGCCATGGCCGAGGCCGTGAGGAGGACGCCCCAGGAGCGGGGCGCGCGCTGGTGCTGGACGGTCGCCCGCAGGATCGACAGGGCCGCCACGAACCACGGTCCGTACACCGTGAGCGGCCACCAGTGCGCCAGTCTTCCCGGCAGTACCGTTTCAGCGATCGCGCGGAGCTGACCGTAGGTGTAGCTGATGGACCAGCCCAGCAGCGAGGCCGCGCACACCGCGATGACGGCGATGAGGATCGTGGCCTGGGTGATGTGCCGTCCGCCGACGACGAGGAGGCGCGACTGCCGCTGCATACGCCGCCGTTCGCTCCGGCCGGGCATACGGTCCGGTGGGTCGGAGGCGGGCCGCGGCTCCGGTACCGGCGCGGGTGCCGAAGCCGGTGCCGGGGAGGGCGCCGGTTCCGCCGAGAGCATGTGGGCCAGTTCCTCGTCCAGGTCCCAGGGGTTCAGGGTGGCGGCCGGTGCCGGGCCGTTCCAGGACTGCTGCGCCGGGAACGGGACGGTGCCGTACTGGCTGGGCGGGACGGTGCCGTACTGGACCTGCGGGACGCCGTACTGGAGCGGCGGGTCCTGGTCCGGCCTCAGGGGGTACTGCGGGCCGTAGAGGTGTGCCTCGTCGCTGTACCGGTCCATCCGAATTGCCTCCACGCCCGTATGCGAGATTTCCGTCCGGAACGCGGGAGCGGGAGGGTGTCCGGCACGGCGCCGGCGCCGCCGGTCCCTGCGCGGCAGCCCGCGGCCGGCCGGCCGCCCTGTCCCTGACCGGGGTCGGAAGAACATCCCGGGGTACGAGCGGGTACCGACCGGAAGAATCCTTTCTCCGCACCCGCTTGCTCCCCGTCACGTCCGCTTAACGAGCGTGATCGGCAGGCGGATGTACGGCGTTCGGGGGATTGACTCCCCCGCAGGAGTGATCGCGGACGGCCCAGGGGAACACCCGGCCGAAGCGAATGCGGAACAGGTGCGCGAAAAGGGGTGTCCCCCGGCGGAGGACACCCCTTCCGTGTGCGGCCCGGTGTCGGAGCGAGCGAGCGAACGGGCGCGTGCGGCCGGTGCCGGAGCGAGCGTGTGCGGCCCGGTGTCACAGCGAGCGTGTGCGGCCCGGTGTCAGAGCGAGGACGGGATCCGCGCGGCGAAGTCGCGTCCGGCGGCCTTCGCGGCGGGCGGGAACACCATCTTGAGGGCCTTGTCCTGGCCCTGGACGGTCAGCATCGTCTTGAGCCCCAGACCCAGCAGGGCCCGGCTCAGCGGGGCCGCCGTGATGATCTGGCGCGGGATGTTCACGAGCAGCTTGCCCGGCTTGCCCGTGGCGGTCTTGCCGTCGAAGAAGAGCAGCCGCTGGTCCGTCAGCACCCAGTACATCGGGCGGGGCTGGACCGTGGCTATGACGGTGCCGGCGGACACGGCGGCGACCAGCGCCGTGGTGAGGATCTGGCGCTTGGCCGAGACGGAACCGACGTTCGCCATTCCGGTGAGCTCGACCTGCTCACCGCCCAGCAGCAGAGGCGAGGCCGTTTCGAGGAGTTGACGGTTTCTACGCTTGTTCATGGACTCTCTCAGAGATGGGAATCGTGCATTCCGCCATCAGGGCAGGCGGATTCTAGCCAGGGCGGGCGGAGCTCCGGCCGCCCGGGGCGCATGCAGGCCGCGGGAAGCGGCCGCCCGCCGGGCCTCTCTGCGTACGGCCGCCCGCCGGGGCTCACGGGAGGCGGCCGGACATCCGGGCGGCCGACGCGATCGTCGCGCGGGCCTCGCGTTCGGTCAGGCCCGTGGCGCGGGCCGCCTCGACCAGGGCTTCGGTCAGGGCGGGTCCGATGCCGTTCTCATGGGCGCGGCAAGCCGCCCAGTACAGACGGGTGTTGCGGGTGCCCGCGTCGGAGTCGAGGACGAACCGGACCAGGCCCGCGCCCTGTCCGGTGGTGGAGGCCGGGACGGCGCGTGCCGTGCGGGGCGGGGGCAGCAGCAGGCGCAGCAGGGCCTCCGGGCAGGCGGCGGGCGGCAGACGGGTGGCGCCGGGGGCGACCGTGTAGACGCCGTAGGACGTGCGCGAGCCGGGGCCGGCCAGGTAGCCGCCGGCACCCCGGATGTCGATGCCGGGGGCGAGCCGGCCCGCGGAGTTGGGGACCACGACGTCCGGCGGTCCGGCCAGCCACAGGTGATGGCCGCCGCTCGGGGTGCGGACGACGACGGTGGCCGGGACGGTGAACCGGTGCCGCAGGGCCAGGGCGCGCAGGGCGGCCGGGGCGTCGGTGCCGGGCTTGGTGTCCAGGTCGACGCCGATGAGGCGGTACGGCGGGAGGCCGCAGGCGACGCCGTACCCGGTGGCCCACGGGGCCGCGGCGAACAGCGCGCGGACGCGGACGGGGTCGGCGGAGGCGTCGTACACCCCGTGGCCGAAGCGGCCGCACTCGCCGTGGCAGGCGGCGGGCGGGGTGTCGCCGTGATGCGGGGAGCGCAGGGCCGGGAGCTTGGTCCGGGACAGCGGGATGACCGCGAGGCCGCGCTCGGCGGCGGACAGGGCGTACGCGAGGGCCAGGGCCGTGGCCTGCCGGTGGATGGTGGCCATGCATCCATGTTCGTACTCGTGTTCGAGAAAGGGAAGGGGGCGTGAGGGCGACACGCCGATGTGGGACAGATCGGCCGGAAAGGTGCGGGAACGGTTCGCCGCTTGGGGCGCTTGAGGAGGGAAGGTCCGATCCGTCCGGTCGTGCGGCGTGAGGGCGGGAAAGGTGGCGAAAGGGGTTTATCGACATGTCATCACGCTTGCGTGCGAATCAGGCCGCCCGGGGTGGTTCCGTGCCGTTCCGCTGGGCAACTCTGGACTCGCGACGTCGTCCACGAAGTCGAGGCGGTCGGCCAACTGCCCCGACAACAGCAGTACTTCACGCACTACGGCCGCTCCGGCCGCCGAGTTCATGGTTCTGGAGGAACAACATGGCAAGCATCCGTACCGCCCGCGTTCTCGCCGCCGTCTCCGCCCTTCCGCTCGCGGTCGCCCTCTTCTCGGGCGTCGCGGCGGCGGACAACGGCGCCATCGCGGACGACGGATCGAACGCGGGTGTGGCGAGCGTCATCGGCAGCGGGGTGGGGCACGACAACAACGGCAACTCGTCGACCACCCAGCAGAACGCCGTCGGTTCGGGCGCCTCGAACCAGAGCAACACCGCACAGGTCAACGGTTCCGCCTTCACCGCCATCCAGCAGGGCAACTCGAACGTCGCCGTCCACTTCGGCCCCCTGTGGGGGTGAGTCTGGGGCGGGGCCCCTTCCGCTGAGGGGTCCCGCGGGGTGTGCTCCGGGGTCGTCACACGTCCGCGCGGCGGTACTTCGGTACCGCCGCGCGGGCGTTGGGGGCGTGGCGCCCGCCCGCACGGCGCCCTCTCGGGGCCGACCCGGCAGGGGAGGGGGGTCCGGCCCTCCACCTTCAGGAGGTGCGGGCGGACCGGCCCCTACAACCTGAGGGGGACCCCGTTTCGGCACCTGGGGGCGATCCCCGGGACGCGGTCCGCTCCTAGCGTGGAAGACGTGACCACACCTGTCTGCACCAGTGCCTCGGCCGCCGCCGCACCGGCGCGGCAGGCTGCCCCGCACGCGCCGCCCGCCCGGCATTCCCCGCCCGCACCGGCCCCGGTTCCCACCCCGCGCGCGGCGTCCCCCTCGTCCTCCTCGTCTCCGTCGTCCCCCTCGCGCCCGTCCCGTCAGGCTCCGCCCTCGTACCCCTCGCACGCCGGCTACGCCTCCTTCTCGTCGTACGTGCGGGCACGGCAGACCGTCCTGCTGCGCACCGCCCGCTCGCTGACCGCGAACCCGAGCGACGCCGAGGACCTGCTGCAGACCGCGCTGGCCAAGACGTACGTCGCGTGGGAGCGGATCGAGGACCATCGCGCGCTCGACGGCTATGTGCGCCGGGCCCTGCTGAACACGCGGACCTCGCAGTGGCGCAAGCGCCGGGTCGACGAGTTCGCCTGCGACGAGCTGCCCGAGCCGGACCCCGTGCCCGGCACGCAGGACCAGGCCGAGCGGCAGGCGCTGCACGACGCCATGTGGCGCGCGGTCGCCAAGCTGCCGGCACGCCAGCGGGCGATGGTCGTCCTCAGGTATTACGAGGATCTCAGCGAGGCCCGGACCGCGGAGGTGCTCGGGGTCTCGGTGGGCACCGTGAAGTCGGCGGTGTCGCGGGCGCTCGGCAAACTGCGCGAGGATCCGGAGCTCGGACTCGTCCGCTGAGGGGTGAATCACGCTCCCGCTAGTGACATACCGCGCGGTATGTGCGCAGAATCAGCGCAGCCCCTACTGCCGCGCAGGCGATATCACCCGGGAGGACGCCGTGCTGAGCACCATGCAGGACGTACCGCTGCTGATCTCGAGGATCCTGACCCACGGGTCGACGGTCCACGGGACCTCACGGGTGATCACCTGGACCGGGGAGGACGAGCCGCACCGGCGCACCTTCGCCGAGATCGGCACCCGCGCGGCCCAGCTCGCCCACGCGCTGCGCGACGGGCTCGGTGTCCGCGAGGACGAGCGCGTGGCGACCCTCATGTGGAACAACGCCGAACACGTCGAGGCGTACTTCGCGATCCCCTCCATGGGCGCGGTGCTGCACACCCTGAACCTGCGGCTGCCGGCCGAGCAGCTCGCGTGGATCGTCGGCCACGCCGCCGACCGCGTGATCATCGTCAACGGCTCGCTGGTCCCGCTGCTCGCGCCGCTGCTGTCCGGGCTGCCGACGGTGGAGCACATCGTGGTCTGCGGACCCGGCGACCGCTCACCGCTGGAGGGCGCCACCGCGCGCGTCCACGAGTACGAGGAGCTGATCGCGGGCCGGCCCACCGCCTACGACTGGCCCCAGATCGACGAACGCCGGGCCGCCGCGATGTGCTACACCTCCGGCACCACCGGCGACCCCAAGGGCGTGGTGTACAGCCACCGTTCGATCTATCTGCACTCCATGCAGGTCAACATGACCCAGTCGATGGGCCTGACCGACCGGGACACCTCGCTCGTCGTCGTGCCGCAGTTCCACGTGAACGCCTGGGGGCTGCCGCACGCCACGTTCATGACCGGCGTCAACATGCTGATGCCCGACCGCTTCCTGCAGCCCGCCCCGCTCGCCGAGATGATCGAGCGCGAGCGGCCGACGCACGCGGCCGCCGTCCCCACGATCTGGCAGGGCCTGCTCGGCGAGCTGCGCGCCCGTCCCCGTGACGTCTCCACGCTCACCCAGGTCACCATCGGCGGCTCGGCCTGCCCGCCCTCGCTCATGCTGGCCTTCGACGAGCTCGGCATGCGCGTCTGCCACGCCTGGGGCATGACGGAGACCTCGCCGCTCGGCACCGTCTCCCGGCCCCCGGCCCACGCGGTGGGCACCGAGGAGGAGTTCGCCTACCGCCTCACCCAGGGCCGTTTCCCGGCCGGCGTCGAGGCGCGGCTCACCGGCCCCGACGGGGAACGCCTGCCCTGGGACGGCGAGTCGGCCGGCGAGCTGGAGGTGCGCGGTCCGTGGATCGCGGGCGCCTACTACAACGGCCCCGACGGCGAACCCCTGCGTCCGGACGACAAGTTCAGCGCGGACGGCTGGCTGAAGACCGGTGACGTCGGCATCATCTCGCCCGACGGCTTCCTCACCCTCACCGACCGCGCCAAGGACGTCATCAAGTCCGGCGGCGAGTGGATCTCCTCGGTCGAGCTGGAGAACGCGCTGATGTCGCATCCGGACGTCGCCGAGGCGGCCGTGGTCGCCGTGCCCGACGACAAGTGGGGCGAGCGGCCGCTGGCCACCGTCGTGCTCAAGGCGGGCGCCGGCGCCGACTTCGCGACCCTGCGCACCTTCCTCGCGGAGGAGGCCCGGATCGCCCGCTGGCAGCTGCCCGAGCGCTGGGCGGTCATCGCCTCGGTCCCGAAGACGAGCGTGGGCAAGTTCGACAAGAAGGTGCTGCGCAGGCAGTACGCGGAGGGTGAGCTGGAGGTCACGACCCTCTGACCGCCGGTCCTCCGCGAACCCCTGGGCCCCGTGCCCGGGGGTTCCCGCGACCTCCGCCGCGGGAACGCGCCGCCGGGGCGGGACAGCCGCCGGGACAGGACAGCCGCCGGGGCCGCCCGCCTCGCATACGGCCCGGCGCCGAGCCCGCCCCCGCGTACGGCCGGGCGCCGGCGATCGGCCGGGTCGCCGCCGGTCGTCTAGTTCGTGCCGATCCGGGCCAGCAGGTCCACGATCCGGGCCTGGACCTCGTCGCTGGTGGACCGCTCCGCGAGGAACAGCACCGACTCGCCCGAGGCCAGGCCCGGCAGGTCGGCCGTGTCGACGGCGGCGGTGTAGACGACGAGCGGGGTGCGGTTGAGCTGGCCGTTCGCGCGCAGCCAGTCGATGATCCCGGTGCCGCCGGCCTGCCGCAGCTGCAGCTGCATCAGGTCCATCACCACGAGGTTCGGCCGGAACTGCCCCGCCAGCGTCACCGCGTCGGCGTCGCTCGCGGCCCGCGCCACCTGCATCCCGCGCCGCTCCAGCGTCGAGGTCAGCGCCAGCGCGATCTCCGCGTGCTCCTCGATCAGCAGGACCCGCGGCGGGTGCTGCTCGCTGTCGCGCGGTGCCAGCGCCTTCAGCAGTACGGCGGGGTCGGCGCCGTACGCCGCCTCGCGCGTGGCCTGCCCGAGTCCCGCCGTGACCATCACCGGCACCTCGGCGGCGACCGCCGCCTGACGCAGCGACTGGAGCGCGGTACGGGTGATCGGACCGGTCAGCGGGTCCACGAACAGCGCCGCCGGGAAGGCCGCGATCTGCGCGTCGACCTCCTCGCGGGAGTGCACGATGACGGGCCGGTAGCCGCGGTCGCTCAGCGCCTGCTGGGTCGTCACGTCCGGCGCGGGCCACACCAGCAGCCGGCGCGGGTTGTCCAGCGGCTCCGGGGGCAGCTCGTCGTCCAGCGGCTGCGGACGCGGGGTGTCCGACACCTCGACGGCGCCACCGGGACCGTCCAGGGGCTCGGGACCCTCGTCCGCGTTCGCGTCCGGAGCTCCTATGGCGTACGACCGTCCGGCGCCCTCGGTGTTCGGCGCCAGCCGGGACTGTCCCGCCGCGGACGGCTGCCCGGCCGGTGCCTCGGCCGGGTTCGGCCGGCCGGGCTGCTCCGGCTGCTGGCCCGGGCGCGCGGCCGGATCGGGCGGGGTGCCCAGCTTCCGGCGGCGGCCGGAGCCGCCCGGGGAGCCGGGGGGCGGGGTCGCGCCGGGCTGCTGCACCTGCAGGGCCTGCCGGGCGAACGGCACCCCCTGCCCCAGCGTGCGCACGCTGATCGCGCGCCCCTGGGTGGAGTTCGGGTCCGCCGTCGCTCCGGACGCCTCGGCGGGCAGCGGCTGCGCGGCCCGCGACGCCTGGGCGGCGTCCGCCGCGGCGCCGGCCTGCGGGGCCTGCGTGCCCGCGCCGGACGTGCCGTCCGTGCCGGGCCACTGCTGCGGCACCCCGGTCGCCGGGGTCTGCGCCGTGCCGGGGGCGGCCTCGACGGGGAGCGGCTGGGCCGCGGGAGCCGCGGCCGGCTGACCGGCCTGCGGGGCGGGAGCGGGCTGCGGTTGGCCCGGCGGAACCGGGACCGGCTGACCGGGTACGGGCTGTGCGGGAACCGGCTGACCCGGGAGCGCGGGCACCGGCTGACCCGCCACGGCCTGCGGGGCCACGGGCTGCGCCGGGACCGCCTGTCCGGGAACGGGCTGCCCGGGAGCGAGCTGCGCGGGCTGACCGGGTACGGCCTGCGCCGGAACCGGCTGTCCCGGAACCACCGGCTGTCCCGGGGCCACCGGCACGCCCTGGCCCGCGACGCCCTGCGCCGGTACGACACCCCCGGCGGCCGGCACGGCCTGGCCGGGCGCGGCCTGGGCCACGGCACCGGGCGCCGCCACGACGCCCGCCTGGCCCGGAAGCCCGGCCTGCGCGGGGAGTCCTGCCTGCGCGGGGAGCGCGGCCTGTGCCGGGACACCGCCCGGCGCCACGACTCCCGCGGGGGCCACGGCACCACCCGGAGCGACGATGCCGCCCGGAGCGACCACGCCGGCCGGGCCGACGGGGCCCGCCTGCGGGGCGGTCTGCGCCGGGGCGCCCGGTACGGGGACCGGCTGCCCGGCGGCGGATGCCTCGACGGCGACGCCCTGCGGAGCCGCCTGAACCTGAGCGGCCTGAACCTGAGCCGGCTGAACCTGGGCCGTCTGTGCGGGAACCCCCGGGGCGACCGGCACGGCCTGCGGAGCCTGCGGGACCGCGACGGCCTCCGGGGCCTCCGCCGGCGGCGCGACAGCCCTGCGGCGGCGGCCGGTCGGCGCGGTGGCCGGATGCGGCTGCGGCGGAGTGTGGTCCTCGTCCGGGCCGGCCGCCACGGCGTCGTGCCGTCCGTCCTCGCCCGGTGCCGGTGCCGATGCCGGTGCCGCGACGCCCGGGGCCCCGGGGCCCGCGGGCAGAGCGAGGGGCGCGCCCTCGGCGGCCATGTACTCGGGCGAGCGGTCGGCCTCGGCGGGAGGCAGCGCGAAGACGGGGCGCCCGCCGGCCTCCTGCGCCGCCGCACGGTCCGCGGCCGCGGCCAGCGCACGCCGGCGCCGGCCGGTCGGCTCCCCGCCGTCGGCCGTACCGTCGTCCTCCGCCTCGTCGGCATCGGGAACGTTCCCGGCGGCCGCCGGTGCCGGCAGCGCGGGCGGCAGGGCCGCCTGCGGCCGGACGCCGTCCTGCGGGGCACGCTGCCCGGCGGGCACGGGAACCCCCTGGGGCGGCACGGCCCCGCCGAGTCCCGAACCGGACGCGGCGGCCCCGGCGGCGTGCTCGGCCGCCGTCACCACGACTCCCGCGGCACCCAGGGCGGGCACCGCGCCCGCGGGGCCGCCTTCGCCGGAGCCGATCTCGGCGGGGCGTCCGCGACGCCGTCCGGTGCCTCCGGAACCGGAGGCCTCCGCGCTCTCGATCGCGATCGGGCCCGCCTCCTCGGCGGGCGCGCCGGCCCGCCTGCGGCGCCGGCCGGTCGGCACGGCGGCCTCGCCGTCGCCGTTCGGGCCCTCGGCCGGAGCCTGGCCCGGCACCTCGATCTCCAGGAACGCGTCGGTGGAGGACCTCCGGGCCCGCCGCCTGCCCACGGCGACCTGCTCGGTCGGGGTGTCCGGCACGGCCTCCGCGGCCACGGCCTCCCTGGGGTCCGGGACCCGGGCGGCGACCGCTCCGGCCCCGCCCCCGAGCGGTACTTCGAGGACGTACGCGCTGCCGCTCATGCCCGGCACCTCGTGCGTCTGCAGCACACCCCCGTGGGCGCGCACGATGCCGCGCACGATCGGCTCGTGCACCGGGTCGCCCCCGGCGTACGGGCCGCGCACCTCGATGCGGGCCACCTCGCCGCGCTGCGCGGCGGCGACCACGACGGTGTTGTCCAGGTAACCGCCCGTGGAAACGGGCGAGTTGCCGGTCGCGTCCACGCCCGCCACGTCGGCGACGAGGTGCGCGAGCGCGGTCGCGAGCCGCTGCGGGTCGACCTCGGCCTCGATGGGCGGGGCGTGCACGGCGAACTGCACCCGGCCCGGCCCGATCAGTTCGACGGCCCCGTCCACGCCGGCGGCGACGACGGCGTCGAGCATGACCTTCGTCCGGGTGATGTCCTCCGTGCCCGCGTCGAGCCGCTGGTAGCCGAGGACGTTGTCGATGAGGGTGGTGATCCGCGAGTAGCCCGCCGACAGGTGGTGCAGCACCTGGTTGGCCTCGGGCCACAGCTGGCCGGCGTCGTCCGCGGCGAGGGCGGCCAGCTCGCGCCGCAGCTCGTCCAGCGGTCCGCGCAGGGACCCGCCGAGCAGCGTGAGCAACTGCTCGTGCCGGCCGGAGACGGCCTCGTACCGGTCCTTCTCCCGCTCGCCGAGCGCGGCGTACCGCTCCTCGCCGGCCGCGACCTCCTCGTCGTGCTGCTCGCGCAGCTCCTTGAGTTCGGCGGTGTGCCGCTCGCGCAGTTCGTCGAGCTCGGTGACGTGCTGCTGGCGCAGCGCGGTGAGGTCGGAGGCGTGCTCCTCGGAGAGCTTCTCCACCTCGTCCGCGTGCGCCTGCTCCAGCGTGCTCTTCTCGTCGGCGAGGGCGTCGTAGGGGCGGCGGTCGGTGAAGGTCATGACGGCGCCGACGAGCTGGTCGCCGTCGCGCACGGGCGCGGTCGTCAGGTCGACCGCGACCTTGTCGCCGTTCTTGGACCACAGCACCTGCCCGCGCACCCGGTGCTTGCGCCCGGAGCGCAGGGTGTCGGCGAGCGGCGACTCGTCGTACGGGAAGGGGGAGCCGTCGGCGCGGGAGTGCAGGAAGAGCGTGTGCAGTTCCTTGCCGCCCAGCTCGCCGGCCCGGAAGCCCAGGATCTGGGCGGCCGCCGGGTTGACGAGCACGATCCGCCCGTCGGTGTCGGTGCCGACGACGCCCTCGGCGGCGGCCCGCAGGATCATCTCGGTCTGCCGCTGCGAGCGGGCCAGTTCGGCCTCGGTGTCCACGGTCCCGGACAGGTCCCGTACGACGATCATCAGCAGTTCGTCGCCGGTGTAGCCGGAACCGTCGTACGCCTGCTGGCCGTTCTCCAGGTTCGCGCTCGTGACCTCGACCGGGAACTCGGTCCCGTCGGTGCGCCGCGCGACCATCCGCGTCGGCTTGGTCCGTCCGCGCGGGTCCATGTGATCGGGGCGCCGCATGGAGCCCGGGATCAGCCTGGAGTCGAACTCGGGCAGCAGATCGAGCAGCCCACGCCCCACGAGTGCCGTGCCCGGGGCCTCGAAGGCCTCCAGGGCGATGGTGTTGGCGTTCACGACGGTCCCGTTGGCGTTGACCAGGACCAACGCGTCGGGCAGCGCGTCGAGTATCGCCGCGAGGCGAGCAGCGCCTCGGGATGGCCTGCTGCTCACGAGACGCTTCCTCCCTGTTACCGCACCTTGCCGACCGCTCGGGCCATCTTGCCAACCGGCCCGCAGCGTGTCACGCGAGGGAGTCTAAGGGCAGGAGTCGGGGGCGCGTTGCCGGATGAGAGGGAGGTCGCACGACGAAGTGATGCCGAACAGGTGACCGCACCTCCTCTTCTGTACGTACGGTGCCGCGCCGATCCCCCTCCCGGGCGGGTGCCGCCCGCCCGAGACCTTCGCCGGACCTTTACGGTCACGGCACGGGGCCTGCGTGGTGACGGCGCGGGGGCTGCGCGGGGGTGACGTGGTCGCGGCTCGGCGGCCGTACTCCTTCGCGCCTCCGTGTCCCCTCGCGCCCCGTGTCCCTCATCCGGAGGCGTTCATGTCCGGGAGGAGGGGCACCAGCCGGTCCCACCGGCCGATCTCGCATCCGTTGCCGCGGTCGTACCGGGCGTCGACCGGGCGGCCGGCCCAGGTGCCGGTGACATGGGCGGTGGCCGGGCCGCCGTAGATCAGCGTGCAGATGCTTCCGGGGGGTACCGGGGCGAAGGTGTCCCGTCCCCACTGGGTGTTCTCGTCGAGCACGCGACAGGCTCCCGCCGCGTCCGGGTGATCCCCGGCGGCGGGATGACAGGACACCTCGTACGTCCCGTCCCGGCCGGGACCGGCGTGCCGGACGACGACCGTGAGGTGGTCGCCGGCCCGGTCCTCGGGCCGTACGGGCGGCGGTGCCGCGGGCGCGGAACCGGGCGTGGCCGCGGCCGGTACGGCGCCGAGGGCCGTCAGGGAGGACAGGGCGGCGGCGAGGGAGGACACGAGGGCGCCGCGCGGGACGCCGGGCAGGAAGGAGACCATGCCCTGCCCAACGCGCACGCTCCCCGGACGTTGCGGTCCCCGCCGGCTCCCCGCCGGTGCCTCGGCTCCCCGGCGGTGTCCGCCACCTGCCGCGCCGCCCGGTAAGCCCTTTGCTCTGTGGCCCCCGCGCCTAGTACCGTGGGGGGCGATTGGTGACACCGCACGTGTCTGTGTCATCATCTGCACGCACCGTTCGCGCGCTCGCGGGAATGGTTGTGCTGGAGGCGTCGCCTAGTCCGGTCTATGGCGCCGCACTGCTAATGCGGTTTGGGGCTTACCCCCCATCGAGGGTTCAAATCCCTCCGCCTCCGCACCTCGATCCGAAGCCCCGGTCCCCAGGACCGGGGCTTCGGTGTTCTCCGCCTCGGATTCCCTCGTGCCCCACGAGTGATCTCCCGTGTCTTCCGTGGGTCTTCCGCGGCACCGGCCCGTTGCGTCCCGCCGCCGCGCACCCGTGCGGCCGGATCTGCGTTTTTGCAGGTCACAAGGGGTGTGTGGATCGGATTTCACATGGCGGCGGCAGTCATGTAATGTTCTTCCTGTCGCCGGGACGGGCCGAAAGGGCCGGAAACAAAGACAAAAACAAAAGAACAAGCACTCGTAGCTTAACGGATAGAGCATCTGACTACGGATCAGAAGGTTGCAGGTTCGAATCCTGCCGAGTGCACAGCAGACCGAAGGCCCCGGAGAGATCCGGGGCCTTCGGTGTTTCCGGGAACGGATCTCCGGCCGGGCCGCGATCTCTCCGCCCGGTTCCTGATCCCCGCCGGGCGAAAGGGAATCCGCCGGCCGTTCGCGAGCGCGCCCCCGCGGTCAATTCCCCGCCGCCGACCCCGTCCTCGTCTCTGTCGCCGTCCCCGTTCCCGTCCCTGTCACCATCCACGTCCTGGCGAGCTCCGCGACCCAGGCGGCCGCCGCGTCCGGGGTGGCCGGGGGCGCGCCGACGACCACGCATTCCGTGACCCCCGCGGCGGCGAGGGCGGGCAGGTCCTCCGGAGTGGCGTCGGCCGGTGCCACGGCGACCGTGAACCCGTCGAAGGAGCGCCCGAGGCGGGCGCACTCGGCGGCGAGGGACGCGACGTGCGCGCCGGTCTCGGCCACCGCGACGCCGAAGCCGTACCAGCCGTCGGCGAGCGCGGCCGCGCGGCGCAGGGCGACGGCGCCGTTGCCTCCGGCCACGACCGGGAGCCGGCCGCCGCGCACCGGCTTCGGGTTGACGCGGATCGCGTCGAAGCGCGTGAACTCCCCCGCGAAGGAGGCCGGATCCTCGCTCCACAGGACGCGCATCGCGGCGAGGTACTCCTCGGTCCGCCGTCCGCGCCCGGCGAAGGGGACGCCGAGCGCCTCGAACTCCTCCGCCGACCAGCCGACCCCGAAACCGAGGCTGAACCGCCCGGCCGAGAGCACGTCGAGCGTGGCGGCCTGCTTGGCGATCACGACCGGGTTGTGCTCGGGCAACAGGAGCACGCCGGTGGCGAGTTCGATCCGGCTGGTGACCGCCGCCGCGTAGGTCAGGGCGAGCAGGGGGTCCAGCCAGTCCGCGTCCGCGGGCACGGCGATCCGGCCGTCGGCGGAGTAGGGGTAACGGGAGGCGGGCGCGTCCACGAGCACCACGTGCTCGCCGCACCACAGCCGTGCGAAACCGTGCGCCTCCGCGGCCGTGGCCACCGCCCGGACGATCTCCGGACGGGCACCGTCGCCGATGCCGAGCGCGTGCAGGCCCAGTCGCATCCGCTACCTCCTGCCGCCAGCCTAGGGTCGCGGGGCCGGCGCCGCGCGGGGAGACGGGCGGGGGTGTCGGCCGGGCGAGCCGGGTGCGAGCCGGGTGTTTCCCCGGAGCCGGGCGGGCCGGGCGTGAGCCGGGTGTCCCCCTGAGCCGGGCGGGCTGGGCGTGAGCCGGGTGTCCCCCTGAGCCGTGCGGGCTGGGCGTGAGCCGGGTGTCCCCCTGAGCCGTGCGAGCTGAGTGTGAGCCGGGTGTCCCTCGGAGCCGGGCGGGCCGGCCGTAAGCCGGGTGTCCCCCTGAGCCGGGCGTGAGCCAGGTGTCCCCGGAGCCGGGCGGGCCGGGCGGTCGGTGGTCTTCCTGAGGCGGGCGGGGCCTGGGATATTCGGATGTGGACGTCTCGGCCCGGGAGACGGATTGCTTGGGGGTGCCCATGAGTCTGCACGACGAGGGACACACGATCGCCGGCTGGACCGGCTTCGCTGTCGCCACAGCCGGAACCGGCCTGCTGGGGGCGGGGGTGTGTACGACCTCCTGGCCACTGGCCGTGGTGGGCCTGGTGCTCGCCGGGGTGAGCGTCCTGGTCACCTGGGCCCTCCACCTCTCCGGCTGGGGAAAACCGCCGGGAGTGCGGTCCCGGGGCCAGTGGGGGATGCGGGCACGGGACACCGGCGCCCGCGCAGGACACCCGGGCTGCGTGTCCTGCCGCCTGGCGGGCCGAGGAGCCCCGCCCGAACACCCGGGCCCGCTGAGCGCGAGCCCGGGGGCGTCTTCCGATGAATCGATACCTCTGTCCCCTATCGAGTGAATGCGCCTTCCCTGAAGGAAAGTTGGGGATCTTGCGTCCCTAGCTTCCGGGGTGGAGGTGATGCTCGATGTACGAGCAGGACGACGCGTGGTCGGGGCGGAAACAGGACGTGATCGAGATCGACGACTTCGTGTTCGCGGCCACGGGAGCCCGCGTGCGGAGGCTGACCACGCCGGACGGTGAGCACTGGTTCCCGGCAGTGGACGTGGCCGTGAACCTCGGTTACGCGAACACGCGGCAAGCCGTGCTGTGGCATGTCGCAGCCGAGAGCCAGCAGTCTCTCGAAGATCTTGCCCGAAGCGTCTATGGAGTGGACGCTTCGAGCAAAGTCGCAGGTCATGGCCTGAAAAGATCGATGCGTATGGTGAATCTGCGTGGCCTGATCACTCTCATCAACGGCTGTACGAAGCCGGAGTGCGCACCCTTCAAAGCCTGGGTCTCCGAAGTGATCGAGACCGTCCAGCGTGAAGGTTCCTACACGCTCCGGACCGCCCCCATGCAGCCCGCCCCCACCGGTGGAACCGCCTACCTCATGCCCCAGGAGGTCGCCGACGCGATCGTCCGGCTGGAGGAGAGGAACATCCGGGCGGACGAGGCGCTCGCGGTCGCGGATCTCCAGCGGATCGAGGAGACGCGCCGCACCAACGCGGAACTGGGCCGCGGCAACGAGCGTCTCGGCGCCATCGGCGCCCGCGTCGGCGGCGTCCAGGACGTCCTCGTACGTATCGCCGACACCCTCGACCTCATCGCTGAGCGGTTGCGGCCCCCGACACCTGCACCGGCACCGACACCGACACCTGCACCGGCACCCGCTCGGGCCCCCGCGCCTCAGCCTCCGCCGGTCCCGCCCCCGGTGATGAACGCCCAGCTGCTGCTCGCGGTCTGGAGGGAGCGGAATCTGGTCGTCACCGAGGACGTCCACGCGGTTGCGGCCTGTCTCGCCCCGGCGCTGGTGCGCGGGCCGGTGCCCTGCCGGCTGGAGGAGGTCGCCGAGCGGACCGGGCTGACGCTCGAGCGGGTGCACGACTGCCTGCGCATGCTGATCAAGCGGGGCTGCATGCGGCAGGTGGGGAGCGCGGCGGACGGGATGCCGGTGTACGCCCTGCCGTAGGGGCTGCCTCTACGCTCACGGGTGATGGCACACATGTGGAGATGTTCCGGACAGCGCTGGTCGACCGGCGGGCCCGTGCTGCTCTGGGACGGGGGGCGGCGCAGCGTGCTGACCCGGGGGAAGCGGGTCGCTTTCGCGGTCGCGGACGGATCGGCGCGGCGGTGCGTGGGCGCGCGGGGACACGCGTGCCCGGTGGTGGCCGCGGTGCCGGGGCGGAGCACCGGGGCGCGGTGCGAGGAGTGCGCGCGGCTGGACCGGGCGCACTCCGTGGCCGCCGACACGATCGCGGACGACCCCCGGCCCTACCGTGTCTACCTCGCCTGGTTCGGCCCCGGCCTGGTCAAGGTCGGCATCACGGCCCTGGAACGCGGTCCGGCACGCCTGCTGGAACAGGGTGCCGTGTGTTTCAGCTGGCTGGGCACCGGTCCGCTGATGGCGGCCCGGCGCACCGAGGAACTGCTCCGGGCCGCCCTCCAGGTCCCGGACCGGATCCCGTACGCCGTGAAGCGGGCGGTGCGCTCCGCCCTGCCGGCCACGGAAGCCGAACGCGCCGCGGAGATCGAGGAGTTGCACACGCGGGCCGTCGCCCTCGGCGGCTGGCCCGAGTCGCTCACCCGCGAACCCTGCCAAGTCGTCGACCATGTGGGTGTGTTCGGGATCACCGGCGCGGATCCGGCCGTCGGCGGCGTGGTGGAACTCCTGCCGGGCGGCCGCGTGAGCGGCGAGCTGGTCGCCGCCGCCGGACCCGATCTGCATCTCGCCGTCGCCGGAAGGGGCGTCGTCGTCCTCGACACCCGCCTGCTGACCGGCTGGGAGCTGACGCCGCTGGACTCACCGGAAGGTGAAATCACCGTGCCGATCAGGGAGTTCAAGAAGGAGCAGGAAGGACTCTTCTGACGGCGCGCGCGGGAGCCGCGCCCGTTCCCGGGTGCTTCCTGGGAGCCGCCTGTGCCTTTCTCAGGAAAATCACAGACGGAGGAAAGTCTCTTCTCAGAGGTCGCCGACAAGGTGTGCACCATGACGACGACCTCCCCCCAAGGGCGCACCGAACTGCTGAGGCCGGACGGAAGCCCCGTCCGCGTGCTGGTGGTGGACGACGAGCTGTCGATCACCGAACTGCTGAGCATGGCTCTGCGGTACGAGGGCTGGCAGATCAGGAGCGCGGGGGACGGGCAGGGCGCCGTGCAGGCGGCACGCGAGTTCCGGCCCGACGCCGTCGTGCTGGACATGATGCTGCCCGACATGGACGGACTGGCGGTGCTCGGCCGGCTCCGCCGTGAACTGCCCGACGTGCCCGTGCTGTTCCTGACCGCGAAGGACGCGGTGGAGGACCGGATCGCCGGGCTCACCGCGGGCGGCGACGACTACGTCACCAAGCCGTTCAGCCTGGAGGAGGTCGTGGCCCGGCTGCGCGGGCTGATCCGCCGGGCCGGGGCGGCGGACCGCCGCTCGGAGTCCGTGCTCGTGGTGGGCGACCTGACCCTGGACGAGGACAGCCACGAGGTGTGGCGGGCCGGGGTGGGCATCCATCTCACCGCCACCGAGTTCGAGCTGCTGCGCTTCCTCATGCGCAACCCCCGCCGGGTGCTCAGCAAGGCGCAGATCCTGGACCGGGTGTGGTCCTACGACTTCGGCGGCCAGGCCAATGTCGTCGAGCTGTACATCTCCTATCTGCGCAGGAAGATCGACGCCGGCCGGGAGCCGATGATCCACACCCGGCGCGGCGCGGGGTACCTGATCAAGCCCGCCGTGGCATGAGCGGCCGGCGCCGGCCGCACGCGCGCGTGCGGCGGGCGGGTCAGCCGCGCACCCTGCGGACACGGCTCGTCGTCGCGTCCGTGACGCTCATCGCCGTGGTGTGCGCGGTGATC
Source organism: Streptomyces sp. NPDC090108 (assembly GCF_044747185.1). NCBI lineage: Bacteria > Bacillati > Actinomycetota > Actinomycetes > Kitasatosporales > Streptomycetaceae > Streptomyces > Streptomyces sp. NPDC090108. The sequence goes on along the minus strand of NZ_JBIVDQ010000009.1, from coordinate 111,408 downwards.
GGCAGCGTGACCACGCTGGCCCTGCGCTCCCATCTGTACGAGCAGCTGGACGGGGGACTGCACGAGGCCGGTAAGCGGGTGTCCGGGCGGTTCGCCCCGCCCGGACAGGGCGGTCCGGCCGCGCCGGACATCGGGCGGAGCGGCCGGTTCGGCGGGGAGAAGACCCTGTCCGACTTCGTCACCCGCGGCCCGCAGCCGCAGTTCACCGTCGTGGCCCGGGTCGTGGACGGCCGTGCCGCCGAGGGAGTGCTCGGCTTCAAGTCGACCGCCACCCTGCAGATGAAGCCCAAGGTTCTCGGCGGCACCCAGCTGACCGCGCTCGGCTCCGTCCCGCACGACGACGACGCGCACACCGTGGACGTGCCCGGACTGGGCTCCTACCGGGTGACGTACGCCCACGGACCGAACGGCGACTTCTACGTCGGCATCCCCACCAAGGACACCGACGGAACCATCAGCACCCTGATCCTCATAGAGGTCAGTGTCACCGTCGCGGCGCTCGTCGCCGCCGGGATCGCCGGCACCGTCATCGTCGGCGTGGCCACCCGCCCCCTGCGCAGGGTCGCCGCCACCGCCGGCCGTGTCTCCGAACTCCCCCTGCACAGCGGCGAGGTGAACCTCAGCGAGCGCGTCCCGGAGGCGGAGTGCGATCCGCACACGGAGGTCGGCCGGGTCGGCGCCGCGCTCAACCGCATGCTGGACCACGTCCACGACGCCCTGCACGCCCGGCAGCGCAGCGAGACGCGCGTCCGGCAGTTCGTCGCCGACGCCAGTCACGAGCTGCGCACCCCGCTCGCCTCCATCCGGGGCTACGCCGAGCTGACCCGGCGCGGCCGCGAACAGGTCGGCCCGGACACCCGGCACGCGCTCGGCCGTATCGAGTCCGAGGCGGCCCGGATGACCCTCCTGGTCGAGGACCTGCTGCTGCTCGCCCGGCTGGACGCGGGACGGCCGCTGCGGTTCGAGCGGACCGACCTGGTGCCGCTGCTCGTGGACACCGTCAGCGACGCCCGCGCCGCCGGAACGGCCCACACCTGGCGGCTCGACCTGCCCGACGAACCGGCGCTCGTGCTCGCCGACGCGGCCCGGCTCCAGCAGGTGCTGGTGAACCTGCTGGCCAACGCCCGTACCCACACCCCGCCCGGGACGACCGTCACCGCGCGCGTGCGGCGGCACGGTCCGTGGCTGTGCGCCGACGTCGAGGACAACGGGCCGGGCATCCCGGCCGGGCTGCTGCCGCATGTCTTCGAGCGGTTCGCGCGCGGAGACTCCGCGCGTTCCCGTGCCACCGGTTCCACCGGTCTGGGGCTCGCCATCGTGCGGGCCGTCGCCGCCGCGCACGGTGGCTCGGTGACGGTGGAGAGCGTCCCGGGCCGTACGGCGTTCTCCGTGCGCCTGCCCTCGCTCGACGGCGCCGCCGGCCCGGCGGGCACCACCACGGACGCCGTTGACGCGTCGGGCACCTGGGATGCGGTGGGCGTCATGGGTGCCATGGGTGCCCCAGGTGTCCCAGATACCTCGGGTGCCTCAAGTGCCTCGGGTGTCATGGGCGCCGCGGGCCCGGCCGTGGCCGCCCGCGGGACGGCCGGCGCGGCCGGTGACGCGGACCGGTAACTCGACTCACAGGCACGGCACAGCGTCACCACACGGGCACGACAGGCCACTTGAGAAGAGTCGGTCCCATGCGAACCGACTCTTCTCCCGGCACCCTGCCGGCGCGGGAGCATCTCCCGGCCACAGACGCCGGCACGCCCGTCCTGGATGTGGTGATCCCCGTCTACAACGAGGAGAAGGACCTCCGGCCGTGTGTGCGCAGACTGCACGAGCACCTCGCGCGGACCTTCCCGTACGCCTTCCGCATCACGGTCGCGGACAACGCGTCCACGGACGCCACCCCGCGGGTCGCGGCCCTGCTGGCGGCCGAGATCCCCGAGGTCCGGTGCTTCCGGCTGGAGCAGAAGGGCCGCGGCCGCGCCCTCAGGACCGTGTGGTCCGCCTCCGAGGCACCGGTCCTCGCGTACATGGACGTCGACCTGTCCACCGACCTCAACGCCCTGCTCCCGCTGGTCGCGCCGCTGATCTCGGGCCACTCGGACCTGGCGATCGGCTCCCGGCTCGCGCCCGCCTCGCGGGTCGTGCGCGGCCCGAAGCGCGAGTTCATCAGCCGGACCTACAACCTGATCCTGCGCGGCTCGCTCCAGGCACGCTTCTCCGACGCGCAGTGCGGCTTCAAGGCGATCCGGCGCGAGGTGGCCCAGGTGCTGCTGCCGCTGGTGGAGGACTCCGGCTGGTTCTTCGACACCGAGATGCTGGTGCTGGCCGAGCGGGCGGGGCTGCGCATCCACGAGGTGCCCGTCGACTGGGTCGACGACCCGGACTCCACCGTCCACATCGTGCGCACCGCGACCGACGACCTCAGGGGCGTGTGGCGGGTCGGGCGGGCGCTGACCTCCGGCTCGCTCCCGCTGGACCGGCTCGCCCGGCCCTTCGGCGACGACCCGCGCGACCGTGAGATCCAGGACGTGCCGCGGGGCCTGGCCCGCCAGCTCGTCGGGTTCTGCGTGGTCGGCGGCCTGTCGACCCTGTTCTATCTGCTCCTCTACAGCGGCTTCCGGCACTTCTGCGGATCGCAGACCGCCAACGCGCTCGCCCTGCTGGTCTCCGCGGTCGCCAACACGGCCGCCAACCGCCGCCTCACCTTCGGGGTGCGCGGCCGGGGCGGTGCCGTACGGCACCAGGCGCAGGGCCTGGTGGTCTTCGCCATCGGGCTCGCCCTGACCAGCGGCTCGCTCGCCGCCCTGAACACGGCCACCGCGCGTCCCGCCCACTCCACCGAGCTGGGCGTGCTCGTCGCGGCCAACCTCGCCGCGACCGTCCTGCGCTTCCTGCTCTTCCGCGCCTGGGTCTTCCCGGACAGCGCCGGCCGCGGCCCCGAGGTGCCGCAGGCCCATCAGGCGCAGAAAGCCCATCAGGCGCATCAGGCGCATCAGACGCATCAGGCCCAACAGGCCCAACAGGCCCCGCAGGTCCCGTACATCCCGGCCATGCCGGCCCGCGCGGCGAACCCGCCGTACGTCCACGACACCGACCAGAGGGACCCCCGATGACCACCCACTACGACTCCCCGGCCCCGCACGGCGGCGTGCCCGCACCGGCGCCGCCGTCCCCGGCCGCCGCCGCGTCCGGCGGCACCGGGCGGAGGTCCGTCGTGCACGGGCTGTGGCGCGGCCGCCCCGAGGACCCGGTCGGGGTGCGCCCGGCCTTTCTCGGCCTGCTGGCCGCCACGCTCCTGCTCTACCTGTACGACCTCTCCGCCTCCGGCTGGTCCAACTCCTTCTACACGGCGGCCGTGCAGGCGGGCAGCACGTCCTGGAAGGCGTTCTTCTTCGGCTCGCTGGACGGGGGCAACGCCATCACCGTCGACAAGCCCTCGGCGTTCCTGTGGCCCATGGAGCTGTCGGTCAGGATCTTCGGCCTGAACACCTGGGCGCTGCTGGTGCCCGAGGTCCTCATGGGCGTCGGCACGGTGGCCGTCGTGTACGCCGGGGTACGCCGCCGGTCCGGTCCGGTGGCCGGTCTGGTCGCGGGCGCGGTCCTCGCGCTCACCCCGGTCGCGGCGCTGATGTTCCGGTTCGACAACCCGGACGCGATGCTCGCCCTGCTGATGTCGCTGGCCTGCTACTTCGTCGTCCGCGCGGTCGAGGACGGCCGGACGAGGTGGCTGGTGTGGGCCGGCGTGGCCATCGGCTTCGCGTTCCTCGCCAAGACCCTCCAGGCCTTCCTGATCCTGCCGCCGCTGGCCCTGGTGTACGCCTTCTGCGCTCCGGTGCGGCCGCTCAGGCGGCTGGTCCAGCTGGGACTCGCGACCCTCGCGCTCGTGGTCTCCGGCGGCTGGTGGGTCGCGGTGGTCGAGCTGTGGCCGGCCTCCTCGCGGCCGTACGTCGGAGGCTCGCAGCACAACAGCTTCCTGGAGCTGACCTTCGGCTACAACGGCCTCGGCCGGATCAGCGGCGACGAGACCGGAAGCGTCGGTGGCGGTGGCGGTGGCCGCGGCGGCGGCTGGGGCGAGACCGGCTGGGACCGGATGTTCGGCGCCGAGGTCGGCGCCCAGATCTCCTGGCTGATCCCGGCCGCGCTGATCCTGCTGGCCGCGGGCCTGTGGGCGACGCGCGGACTGCGGCGGGCGTCCGTCACGCGCGCCTCGTTCCTGGTGTGGGGCGGCTCGATGCTGATCACGATGGCGGTGTTCAGCTACATGGCGGGCATCTTCCACCAGTACTACACGGTGGCCCTCGCCCCCTACGTCGCCGCCGTGATCGGCATGGGCGCCGGTCTGCTGTGGGAGCGGCGGGCGCAGACCTGGGCCGCCCTCACGCTGGCGGCCTCCGCGGTGGCCGCGGCCGTGTGGGGGTACGTCCTGCTGGAGCGCACCTCGGACTACCTGCCGTGGCTGCGCCTGCCGGTGCTGGCCGGCGGCCTCCTGGCGGCGCTGGGGCTGGTCTTCGCCGGCCGGCTCTCCCGGCCCCTCGCCCTCGCCACCGCGTCGGTGGCGCTCGTGACCGCGCTGGCCGGTCCGACGGCGTTCACGCTGAGCACGGTGGCCTCCGCGCACACCGGGTCCATTCCTACGGCGGGCCCGGCGGGCGCGAGCACGATGGGCTTCGGCGGCGGCCGTCCCGGCGGCGGACGCGGCGGGACGCGGGGCGGCTTCGGCGGCGGCATGCAGGGCCAGGGCAACGGGAACGGGAACGGCAACGGCAATGCCAACGGGGGCATGCCCGCGCCGGGCCAGGGCCTCCCGGGCGGCGGGACGCCCGGGCAGAACGGTGCACCGCAGGGCCAGGGCCAGGGCAACGGCCGGACGGGCGGATTCCCCGGCGGCGGCTTCCCGGGCGGCGCGTTCCCCGGCGAGGGCGGACGCGGCGGCGGCCTCGGCGGTCTGCTGGACGGCGCGAAGGTCTCCGCCGCGGCGAAGAAGCTGCTGGAGAAGGACGCCGGGCACTACACCTGGGCCGGCGCGTCCGTCGGCTCCCAGAACGCCGCGAGCTACCAGCTGGCCACCGGTGACCCGGTGATGGCGATCGGCGGCTTCAACGGGACCGACCCGTCCCCGACGCTCGCCGAGTTCAAGAAGTACGTGACCGACGGACGGATCCACTACTTCATCTCCGGCGGCGGCATGGGCGGCGGCATGGGCATGGGCGAACGCGGCCGGAGCGGCGGCAGCGGCACCGCATCGGCGATCACCTCCTGGGTGGAGAAGAACTTCACGAAGGTGACGGCCGGTCCGGCCACGTTCTACGACCTGACCCGGCCCTCCGGAAGCTGACGCCCGGGGCCGGCTCCCCGGCCTGCCCCACTCCGGCCGGGCACCCGAAAATGTGCCGTACACCGTATAGGAAGTCCTATACGGTGTACGGCATGTCGACCGCGTCCCCTTCCCTCGGCTCCTCCGAGGCCTCCGGCCCCGGCCCCTCCGGCCACCCCCGGCGCTGGCTGATCCTCGGCGTGATCTGCCTGGCCCAGCTGACCGTCCTGCTGGACAACACCGTCCTGAACGTGGCCATCCCCTCGCTGACCCGCGCGCTGCACGCGTCCACCTCCGACATCCAGTGGATGATCAACGCCTACTCCCTGGTGCAGTCGGGCCTGCTGCTCACCGCGGGGAGCGCCGCGGACCGGTACGGCCGCAAGAAGATGCTGATCGCGGGGCTGACCCTGTTCGGGCTCGGTTCGCTGGCGGCCGGACTGGCCGGTACCACCGCCCAGTTGATCGCCGCGCGGGCCGGCATGGGCGTCGGCGGGGCGCTGCTGCTGACCACCACGCTCGCCGTGGCGATGCAGATCTTCGCGCCCGCGGAACAGCCGAAGGCGATCGGCGTCTGGAGCGCGGTGAACTCGCTGGGCTTCGCGGCCGGCCCGCTCATCGGCGGCTTCGTGCTGGACCACTTCTCCTGGGGCGCGGTCTTCCTGGTCAACCTCCCGGTGGCGGTGCTGGGCGTGGCCGCGGCGGTGGTGTTCGTGCCGGAGTCGAAGAACCCGCCCGCGGACGGGTCCCGCCCCGACCTGCCCGGCGCGCTGCTGTCGACGGTCGGCATGGCCACGCTGGTGTTCGCGGTCATCTCCGGACCGCGGCACGGCTGGACCTCGCCGCGGGTGCTCGGCGCCGCGTGCGCGGCCGTGGTGGTGCTCGCCGTCTTCGCGCTGTGGGAGCGGCGGACCGCGGAGCCGATGGTCGACGTCCAGTTCTTCCGCGACCGCAGGTTCACCGGCGCGGTCGCCGGAGCCGTGCTCATCACCTTCGGGATGGGCGGGGCGCTGTTCCTGCTGACCCAGCACCTGCAGTTGGTGCTCGGGTACGGCCCGCTGGAGGCGGGGCTGCGCACGGCCCCGCTGGCCCTGTCGGTCGTCCTGCTCAACTTCACCGGCGTGTCCGCGAAGTGGGCGGCGCGGCTGGGGACGCCGGTGGCGATCGGGCTGGGCATGGCGCTGATGGCCTGCGGCCTGGTGTCCATCGCGGAGCTGGACTCCGCCGGGTACGCGGGCACGCTGCTCGGGCTGGTGCTCATCGGTGTCGGATGCGCGGTCGCCAACCCCGCGATGGCCCACGCCATCATGAGCGCGATCCCGCCGGAGAAGGCGGGGGTCGGGGCCGGGATCAACGGCACCGTCGCCGAGTTCGGCAACGGCCTCGGCGTGGCCGTCCTGGGCGCGGTGCTCAGTTCCTCCGTCGCCTCGGGGAAGTCCCTCGCGTCCGGGCTCGGGGCCGGGCAGCTGGTGGGCGCCGTCGCCGTGCTGCTCGGCGGGCTGCTGGCGGCGGGTCTGCTGCGGCGCGCGGAGCGCGCGGCCGTCTGAGAGCGGGGGAACGGACGCGGGCCGACCGTGGCCGGTAGCGCGGTTCCCCCGGCCCCCCGGCCTGCGCCTAGCATCGTGAGGAGTGGCCGGAGTTCCAGGAGGGTGCGTCGATGGCGAAGGCGGACGGGCGGCCGGCGCGGGACAGCGTCTGGCTCGAGGGCAAGGAGCGGCGCGGCGGACGCGGGGGACAGCCGTCCGGGCTGGACCGGGACCGGATCACCTCGGTGTCCGTACGGCTGCTGGACACCGAGGGGCTGGAGAAGTTCTCCATGCGGCGCCTCGCCGGCGAGCTGGACGTCACCGCGATGTCCCTGTACTGGTACGTCGACACCAAGGACGATCTGCTCGAACTCGCCCTGGACGCCGCCTTCGGGGAGCTGCCGCTGCCGGACCTGGAGGACGCGGACGCCGACTGGCGGGAGCAGTTGCGGGCCCTGGCGGCCGAGTACCGGGCGCTGCTGGCGCGGCACTCCTGGCTGTCCCCGCTCGCCGGGCGCTACCTCAACATCGGCCCGAACTCCCTGGCCTTCTCCCGGGTGGTCCAGCGGGTGGTGCGCCGCGCGGGGCTGCCCGCGCACGGGGTGACGGGGGCCATCTCGGCCGTCTTCCAGTTCGTCTACGGCTTCGGCACGATCGAGGGCCACTTCTTCGCCCGGATCGCGGACACCGGGCTGAGCGCCGACGAGTTCCACCGGCAGGCCATGGAGCTGGTGTCCGAGGCACCGGGATCCGCCGAGGTGTTCCGTGAGTCGGAGGACCTGATGGCGGCCCGGGGCGGGGACACGGTCGCGGAGATGCTGGACCGCGACTTCGCCTTCGCCCTGGACCTGCTGATCGCCGGCATCGAGGCGATGGTCGCCCGCGGCTGACCGGGGCTGACCGCGACTGACCCGCGGCCTGCCGCCGCCCGCCGCCGGGCCCCGCGCACCCGCCGCCGGCCTCCGCCCGTCCGCCGGCGCCCGCCCGCCGCTACTCCTGCTCGGCGAGGCGGGCCGGGAACCCGCCGGTCGCCACCGGGCCCCACTTCTCCGGCGTCACCCGGACGACGGACTTGCCCTGCTTGACCATCGCCTGCCGGTACTCGTCCCAGTCGGGGTGCTCACCGGCGATGTTGCGGTAGTACTCGACCAGGGGCTCGACGGAGTCGGGGCTGTCGACGACCTCGGCGGTGCCGTCGATCTGGACCCAGGGGCCGTTCCAGTCGTCGCTCAGGACGATCAGGCTGACCCGGGGGTCCCGCCGGGCGTTGCGGGTCTTGGCGCGCTCGGGGTAGGTGGACATCACGATGCGGCCGGAGTCGTCCACGCCGCAGGTCAGCGGGGAGCCCTGGGGGCTGCCGTCGGCGCGGCGGGTGAGCAGGATCGCGCGGTGGCGGGGGCGTACGAAGTCCAGCAGTCCGTCGAGGGACACTCGGGTGTTCGTCGCGATGTGGGGTGCCATGGCCGCAGCGTAGAACGCGCGGGACCCGGTCCGCCCGATCCCGCTGTGCGTACGACCGGCACGTCACCCCTGGGTGTCTCCCCCGGGCCCGCCGTCCCCGCGGCCGCCGCTCACCCGGAGCCCGCCGCCCCCCGGGCCGGGCCGCCGCACGCGGGGCGGCGCGGTCCGAGGGGCGGGTGGTTCAGGCGGTGGGCAGGGAGTCGCCCTGGACCGCCTGGATGTCCAGCTCGACCCGGAGGGTCGTGCCGATGGCGGCGATGCCGGCCTGGAGGATCTGGTTGTAGTTCATCGCGAAGTCCTCGCGGTGGAGTTCGGCGGTGGCGCGGAAGGCGGCGCGGGTGCCGCCCCAGGGGTCGGCGCCGGTGCCGAGGTAGGCCAGGTCCAGGTCGACCGGGCGGACGACGCCGTGCATCGACAGCTCGCCGTGCACGGTCCAGCGGTCGGGGCCCGCCTGGGTCAGCTCGCCGCCCCGGTAGGTGATCTCCGGGTGCTGTTCGACGTCCAGGAAGTCGGCGGACCGCAGATGCGTGTCGCGCATCGCGTTGCCGGTGTCGATGGTCGCGGCCCGGATCACCGCGTCCACCCGGGACCCGGCGAGGTCACCGGGCGCGATCTCGATCGTGCCGCCGAACTCGGTGAACCGGCCGCGCACGCTGGAGATGCCCAGGTGCTGGGCGACGGCGGCGACGGAGGAGTGCGCCGGGTCGATGGTCCAGGTGCCGGGCGGGGGCAGTTCGGTGCCGCCCTGCCGGGCCAGGGTCACCGTGCCGACCTCGGCGCGGCCGCTCGCGGTGACGATCGCGCTGGAGGCCGCGGGCGCGTAGCCCACGGCGGTCACGATCACCGTGTGGGCGCCGGGCGCCAGCGCGGTGGTGTCCCGCACGGTCCCCTCGGCGTCCGCCTCGGCCCGCAGCACCTGCGATCCGGTCGCGTCGGTCACCGTGACGACCGCGTGCGACACGGCCCAACCGTCCCGGGTGCGGATTCTCGCGGTCAGTCCCATCCCGTATCTCCCTGTAAAAGCACAAAAATTGGTCGCAAAGAGTCCGGCCCGTGGTGCGCGCGGGAGGCGCGCACCACGGGCCGGGGGTGAACTACTCGCCGGGGTGGGCGAGTTCGATGTCGTGTCCGTCGGTTCCGGCGCCGGTGACGGTCAGCGCGGAGGCCACCGGCGGGTAGCCCGTGGCGATCACGGTGTACTCGCCGGCGTCCAGGTCGGCGAAGGCGTACGCCCCGTCCGTTCCGGTGGTGGCCGTGCCGGCCACGTTGCCCGCCTGGTCCACCAGGGTCACGCGGGCGTCGGCCAGCGGGCCGTGCGGGGCCCGTACGACACCCTGGAGCCGGGCGCCGGCGTCCAGGTCGACCTCGACCCGGGTGATCCCGGCGGCCGCGACCTCGACCGGCAGCGCGCGCGGCCGGAAGCCGCCCGCGTTGACCGCGACGGTCACCATGCCGGGCACCAGGTCGGCGAAGCCGAACTCGCCCTGCTCACCGGTGGCGGCGGTGGCCAGCAGGTCCCCGCGCACATCGGTGACGATCACCATGGCGTCCCGGACCGGCTGCGCGCTCCCGGCGGCCCGGACCACACCGGTCAGCCCGCTGGTGCCGCTGAGCAGGATGTCGTAGGACAGCGGACCGTCCTGCACGACGACCGTGGACGCCTGCGGCTGGTGGCCGTCGGCGGCGGCGATCAGGACGTACGAGCCCGTGCCCGGCGCGTCGACCGCGTAGGAGCCGTCGGCCTGGGTGACCGCGCGGCCCAGCTGGCGGCCGGAGAGCGAGATCAGCGTGACCGCGGCCTGGGCGACCGGGGCACCCTCCGCGCCGCGGACGAAACCGTGGACGGGGACGCCGGCCGGGCCGGACGGCTCGAAGGTGTCCGAGGCCGCGAGGGCGGCGGGCTGCGCGGCGGGAGCCGCACCGGTGCCCTCGCCGGTGTCCGCCACGGCCAGGGCCGGGACGGGGACCTGCTCGGGGGCGGGCGCGGCGGCCTCGGCCGCGGCGAGGGTCTGCGCGGCGGCCGCGACGGTCTCGGCGGCCTGCGTCTCGGTGGTGTCCTGCGCCGGAGCGCTCTTGGCCCGCAGGGGGACCTCCTTGATGAACAGCGTGATCAGGAACGCGGCCGCCGCGAGGCAGCCCGCGATCAGGAACACGTCGCCGATGCCGTGGCCGTAGGCGCTCTCCATGACCGTGCGCAGCGGCGCGGGGAGAGCGTCCATGTCCGGGATGCTGTCGCTGGACTTCGAACCGGCCAGGGCGGCGGCGTACTTCGGGTCCAGGGCGGCCAGGCCGTCCTTGACGTAGTCGGTGATCTTGTGGGACATGATCGCGCCCAGCGCGGAGACGCCGATCGCGCCGCCGAGGGAGCGGAAGAAGACGACCGTGGAGCTGGCCGAGCCGAGGTCGGCGGCCGACACCTGGTTCTGCGTGCTGAGCACCAGGTTCTGCATCATCATGCCGAGGCCGATGCCCACCAGGACCATGAAGACGGCCATCTTCCAGTACGCGGTGTCGTACCGGAGCGTGCCGAGCAGGCCCAGGCCGGCCGCCGTCAGCACACCACCGCTGACCAGCCACCCCTTCCAGCGTCCGGTGCGCGTGATGAGCTGGCCGGAGACGGTGGAGGAGACGAACAGACCGCCGATCATCGGGATGGTCAGGACACCCGACATCGTGGGGGACTCGTCGCGCGCCAGCTGGAAGTACTGGCTGAAGAAGACCGTGCCGCTGAACATCGCGACACCGACGAACAGCGAGGCGAGCGAGGCGAGCGTGATGGTGCGGTTGCGGAACAGGCGCAGCGGCATGATCGGCTCGCCGGCGCGGGACTCGATCAGGACGAAGACCAGGCCGAGCAGGATCGAGCCGCCGACCATCGTGTACGTCTGCCACGACACCCAGTCGTACTTGTCGCCCGCGAAGGTCACCCAGACCATCAGCAGCGAGACGGCCGCGGTGATGAAGAGGGCGCCGGCCCAGTCGACCTTCACCTGACGCTTCACGACGGGCAGGTGCAGGGTCTTCTGGAGCACGATCAGCGCGATGACCGCGAAGGGCACGCCGACGTAGAAGCACCAGCGCCAGCCCAGCCACGAGGTGTCGGTGATGACACCGCCGATCAGCGGGCCGCCGACGGTGGCCACGGCCCACGTGGCACCGAGGTAGCCGGAGTAACGGCCGCGCTCACGCGGGGAGATCATCGCGGCCATGATGATCTGCGCCAGGGCGGTCAGACCGCCGACGCCGATGCCCTGGACCACGCGGCAGGCGATCAGCATGCCGGGGTTCTGCGACAGACCGGCGACCACGGAGCCCGCGACGTAGATGACCAGGGCTATCTGGACGAGCGCCTTCTTGCTGTACAGGTCGGCGAGCTTGCCCCACAGCGGGGTGGACGCGGTCATCGACAGCAGGGCGGAGGTGACCACCCAGGTGTAGGCGGACTGGCCGCCGCCCAGGTCGCCGATGACCTTCGGCAGGGCGTTGGAGACGATCGTGCCGGACAGCACGGCCACGAACATGCCGAGCAGCAGACCGGAGAGCGCCTCCATGATCTGCCGGTGGGTCATGGGGGCCTGCTCGGGGCCTCCCCCGTGCTTGGCGTGGGCCCGCACACCGGACGGTGTGGTTGTTGCCATGAGCTTCCTTCTCTTACGTGCTTGCGGGTGTACGGGTGGTCTCGTCGACTACGGGTGCGGATGGCCGTGCCGGGACGGAGCGGCAGTCGCCGAAGGACGCGCGCATGCGCGTCATCAGCCGGATGAGCTGGGCGAGGTCCTCGTCGCTCCAGTCGGCCAGCCGTTCGGAGAGCAGCCGGCTGGTCCGCCGGGACAGCTCGTCGAGCTGCTCCAGGCCCGCGGGCGTCAGACGCAGGATGCGTGAGCGCTTGTCCGCGGGGTCCGGGGACCGTTCGATCCAGCCGCGTACGGCGACGTGCGTGACATGCCGGCTGGTGACCGACATGTCCACGGCGAGCAGCTCGGCGAGCTTGCTCATGCGCATGTCGCCGTGACGGCCGAGCAGGGTCAGCACGGTGGCCGACCCGGCCGGGCAGTCGGGCGGCAGGATGCGCCCCAGGTCCCGTTTCACGGCGCCGACGGCACTGAGCTGCCGCGCCAGTTCCTCGAACTGCGCCTGCTCGGCCATGACACCTCCGTAATTGTTGCTTGAGGCAACCGTAAGGGTGCTTGGTTGCCGCAGGCAAATAATGGAGGGTAGGGCGGCGCAAAAACTTGGCAAAGGCAAGTATTGCGATAGTAAATGTGCAGGTGAGCGCGGGTGACGTGCCCTCTTCTGTCCCGGTGGCCCCGCACTTGGGCCGTGGTCCGGGATTCGCTAGTGTCTCGGCCCATGGCTAACACCCAGGGCCCTCAGGGCAATTACGACCCCGCAGGCAGCACCCAGATGTTCCGCGCCTTCGTCGACGAGGCGCCGCCGGCGCAGGTTCAGCAGGCCACTTCCTCCGGTCCGCGCGTCGGCCTCATCCTCGGCATCGTCGTCGCCGTGGCCGTCGTCGCCGCGGTGGCGTGGCTCGCGCTCAAGTAACACCCTCGCGGGCGGCACCGACGTCGCCGAGAGCGGTTCCCGCTCCCGGTGACCTGCCTGTGCCGTCACGCGGGTCACCACATGCGCGGGGCGCCGGCACCGCCGTGCCGGCCTGCGGAATGCCCCGCGAGGCCACCGGCCGCGAGGCCGGCGGGGGCGGCTGCGCGCGCCGCCGTACGAAGCGCCGGACTCCGTCTCCGGGCGCCGGGGGTGCCGGCGCCCTGTCCCGACGCTCCGCCGTCGCCGGGGCTCAGTCCGAGATCAGCCCGTCCCGCAGCTGCGCCAGCGTCCGGGTCAGCAGCCGGGAGACGTGCATCTGCGAGATCCCGACCTCCTCGCCGATCTGCGACTGGGTCATGTTCGCGAAGAAGCGGAGCATGATGATCCGTCGCTCGCGGGGCGGCAGCTTCGCCAGCAGCGGCTTGAGGGACTCGCGGTACTCCACGCCCTCCAGCGCGCTGTCCTCGTAACCGAGCCGGTCCGCCAGCGAACCCTCGCCGCCGTCGTCCTCCGGGGCCGGGGAGTCCAGCGAGGAGGCGGTGTAGGCGTTTCCGACGGCGAGACCGTCGACCACGTCCTCCTCGGACACCCCGAGGGCCGCCGCCAGTTCCGTCACCGTCGGCGAACGGTCCAGCTTCTGGGAGAGCTCGTCGCTGGCCTTCGTCAGGGCCAGGCGCAGCTCCTGGAGCCGGCGCGGCACGCGCACCGACCACGAGGTGTCGCGGAAGAAGCGCTTGATCTCGCCCACGACCGTCGGCATGGCGAACGTCGGGAACTCCACGCCCCGTTCGCAGTCGAAGCGGTCGATCGCCTTGATCAGGCCGATGGTGCCGACCTGGACGATGTCCTCCATCGGCTCGTTGCGCGAGCGGAAGCGGGCCGCCGCGTAGCGCACGAGCGGGAGGTTCAGCTCGATCAGGGTGTCGCGGACGTAGGCACGCTCGGGGCTGTGCTCGTCCAGGGCGGCGAGCCGCAGGAACAGGGAGCGGGACAGGGTGCGGGTGTCGATGTCACCCGTGGCCGGCAGGACGGGGGCGTCGGCCGCGGCCGCACCCGCCGGGGCCGGCACGGCATCGAGAGGCGTGACGCCTTCCACGGTGTCGAGGACGTCGAGAACATCGAGCTTCTTGGGCGCTGCCTCGCTCGTGGGCGTGAGTACCTTCGAGCTGCCCTGGTCTGCGGACATGCCACCCCCTTTGGGTCGCGGGACGGTCGCGGTGCGCTGCCATGGACGGCAGCGCGGCCTTCACCTGAATACCGGAGCCGGAGCCACGGCAAACGCGCTTCCCGCAGAATGTCACATGTCGGCAACGCGCTGTAGTGACATGTCGACATGCAAGATGCGAATCGGCCCTGGAAACAAGGGGTCTGACGGTCTTTCGGCGCACAACCGCCGAGAAAGACTCCGGTGCGTGATTCGCTCTCCGCGGTTACCGTTCGATCCCGCTTGCGAACGCGTGCGAGCTGGTGTGTTCCGCTCCGTGCTCCCGTGCGCCGGTCATGCCTCGATGCGGTTGGCGGAGCGCAGCCGCTGGAAGCTCCGCGCGAGGAGCCGGGAGACGTGCATCTGGGACACCCCGAGTTCCGCGCTGATCTGCGACTGGGTGAGGTTGCTGTAGTAGCGCAGCAGCAGGATCCGCTGTTCGCGCTCGGGGAGTTGCACGAGCAGGTGCCGGACGAGGTCGCGGTGTTCCACGCCGTCCAGGGCCGGGTCCTCGTAGCCGATCCGGTCCAGCAGGCCGGGCAGCCCGTCGCCCTCCTGCGCGGCCTCCAGCGAGGTGGCGTGGTACGAGCGTCCCGCCTCGATGCAGGACAGCACCTCCTCCTCGCTGATCCTGAGGCGCTCGGCGATCTCGGCGGTGGACGGCGAGCGTCCGAAGGCGGTCGTCAGGTCCTCGGTCGCGCTGTTGACCTGCACCCACAGCTCGTGCAGCCGGCGCGGCACGTGGACGGTGCGGACGTTGTCCCGGAAGTACCGCTTGATCTCGCCGACCACGGTCGGCATCGCGAAGGTCGGGAACTGCACGCCCCGCTCCGGGTCGAAGCGGTCGATGGCGTTGATCAGGCCGATGGTGCCGACCTGGACCACGTCCTCCATCGGCTCGTTGCGGGAGCGGAAGCGGGCCGCCGCGTAGCGCACGAGCGGGAGGTTGGCCTCGATGAGCGCCCCGCGCACCCGGTTGTGCTCCGGAGAGCCCGGAGTGAGGTCCTTGAGCTGGCCGAAGAGCACCTGGGTCAGCGCGCGGGTGTCGGCACCGCGGCGCTTCTCGGGGGCGGGGGAGGGGTCCGGAGACGGGGCCGGAGACGGGGGAACGGGGGGGGGGGCGGAGGCCTCCGCCTGGGGCGGCGCAGTACTGGCCGACACGGTCAACGCCACCTCTTCATCGGTCAATCATCCGTCAAAAGCGGTCATAGCATCACAAGACATGTGCACTGTGTGCAAGCACCGCATTACGTCGTGTTGAGTTCAAACGCCGCCAAGTCGGGGCACCGGACGCACGAAAGCCCCCCGCCGGGACGGCGGGGGGCCGGAGTTCCGCGAGCGGCCGTGACCGGCGCGCGGCTCAGAATTCGTAGTCGGCGATCACCCACGTGGCGAACTCCCGCCACAGGGCCACACCCTCCTGGTGGGCCGGGTGCTCCAGGTAGCGCACCAGCGCTTCCCTGTCCTCGACGGCCGAGTTGATCGCGAAGTCGTAGGCGATCGGCCGGTCGGTGACGTTCCAGCCGCACTCCCAGAAGCGCAGCTCCCCGATCTCGCCGCCGAGCGCCCGGAAGGCGGCCACGCCCGCCGCGACCCGCGGATCGTCGCGGTCGACGCCCTCGTTGAGCTTGAACAGAACCAGGTGGCGGATCATGGGGGGTACCTCAGCTCTTTCCTCCGTCGGCGGCCCACGTCATGAAGTCGCCTATGGCCTTGGCCGCGTCCGATATGCCCTCGAAGCCTATCTGGACGTAGTCCGCGGCCTTCGCCGGGTCCGTGATGATGACGTACAGCGCGAAGACCACGAGCGCGTACACGGCGATCTTCTTGGCGTTCACCGCCACCGCGGCCTCCCCTGTCCGTGGCCCGTGGGCCCCCTGCTGCCGGCGGCGAGTGTAACCGTCACCCACCGGCGGAGATCAACGCCCCGTGCGCGGAAGGTCTTTGCCGTCCGCCGTGCCGCGGCGTGAAACACATGCACGAAGGGCCCCGTCTTTCGACGGGGCCCTTCTTCGGCGGTAGCGGAGGGATTTGAACCCTCGGTGACTTGCGCCACACTCGCTTTCGAGGCGAGCTCCTTCGGCCGCTCGGACACGCTACCGAGGGAGACCTTACAGCAAGGTGGGGCGTGGTTCGAAATCGGCGGGTCAGCGGTCCCGGAAGAACTCCGTGAGCTGCCGTGCGCAGTCCCCGGCCAGCACACCTTCGACGACCTCGGGGCGGTGGTTGAGCCTGCGGTCGCGCACCACGTCCCACAGCGAGCCGGCCGCGCCCGCCTTGTCGTCGCGGGCGCCGTAGACCACCCGGTCCACCCGGGACTGCACGAGCGCGCCCGCGCACATCGTGCAGGGCTCCAGGGTGACCACGAGCGTGCAGCCGGTCAGCCGCCACTCCCCGAGGACGCCGGCGGCCCGGCGCAGCGCGAGGACCTCCGCGTGCGCCGTGGGGTCGCCGGTGGCCTCGCGCTCGTTGTGCCCGGTCGCCAGCACCGTCGTCCCGTCCGGGGACAGGACGACGGCCCCGACGGGGACGTCACCGCCCCGGACGGCGTGTTCGGCCTCGGCCAGGGCGAGCCGCATGGCGGGCCGCCAGGGGTCGCGCACCGGGTCCGGTGCGCCGTGCGGGTGCGGTGGTGCGGTCAGCGGACGGTCTCCAGGACCTCCGAGGCGCCCAGGGCCTCGGCGATCGCGCCGAGGGCGTCCTCGGCGTCCAGGGTGCGCAGCTCCTTCTCGGCGATCCCGAGGTCGTCGAGGATCTCGCTGTCGCCGACCGGGCTGTGCGGGACGGCGTCGGCGGACGGGCCGTCCTCCTCGTCCTCGTCCCCGGACTCGCCGTCCTCCGTGCCGTCGAGGTCCAAGGAGTCCACGTCGGTGCCGTCGTCGGCATCCGGGTCGCGGCCCAGCAGTTCGTCCGTGAGCAGCAGCTCACCGTAGGCGCTGCGGGCTGCTGCGGCGGCGTCCGAGACGTAGATGCGGGGGTCGTCCTCGCCGTCGACGCGGACGACGCCGAACCAGGCGTCCTCCTGCTCGATCAGGACGAGCACGGTGTCCTCCTCGGGAGAGGCTTCCCGGGCCAGGTCGGCCAGATCCGACAGGGTCTCCACATCGTCGAGCTCTGTGTCGCTCGCTTTCCACCCGTCTTCGGTGCGCGCGAGCAGTGCGGCGAAGTACACCGTGACTCTCCCACTGGTCAGAGGCGTGCCGGTTGGGGGTCCCCCCGGCGGAGGTCCTGGACGGAGCGAAGCCTTGCGCTCCGAGCCCCGCCCACTCGGAATCGTGGCAGAAACAAGGCGTTCAGGGGACGTCTTCGGCTCCCTGTGTCTGGCTGTTTCGATCGTGGATCCCGCTTCGACCCACCAGCGCACTTGTTGCCACCACCTGCGGATCGTACGCGGCTTTCCGCATGCCCACGCACGGCCGTCTCCGCGACGCCTGGGCGGGCGTCGGTCCCTCCTGCCGGGTTCTTCCCCGCGGTCCTTGCGTACAGGACCGTACGACGGCGGGGGCCGTCGGCGGAACGTACGCCCGCGCATGGCGTGGCGCGGCCGGCGCGTGGCGGGGCGGGCGCGGACACGCCTCTGCGGCCGGCCGTTCCGGCCCTTCCCCCGGACGGGCGGTTTGCCGTCAGAGCGAGCGGTGGCCGGGCGCGGTTACTGTTAGAGACATGCGTCTCCATGTCGTCGACCACCCTCTGGTCGCTCACAAGCTCACCACGCTGCGCGACCAGCGCACCGACTCCGCCACCTTCCGCCGTCTCGCCGACGAGCTGGTCACCCTGCTCGCCTACGAGGCCACCCGGGACGTGCGCACCGAGGCCGTCGACATCCAGACGCCGGTCGCGCGGACCACGGGCGTCAAGCTCGCCCGTCCCCGCCCGCTGGTGGTGCCGATCCTGCGCGCCGGCCTCGGCATGCTGGACGGCATGGTCCGGCTGCTGCCGACCGCCGAGGTGGGCTTCATGGGCATGGTCCGCAACGAGGAGACGCTGGAGGCGTCCACGTACGCCACGCGTATGCCGGAGGACCTCTCGGGCCGCCAGGTGTACGTCCTGGACCCGATGCTGGCCACCGGCGGCACCCTGGTCGCGGCGATCCAGGAGCTGATCAAGCGCGGCGCCGACGACGTCACCGCCGTCGTCCTGCTCGCCGCCCCGGAGGGCGTCGAGGTCATGGAGCGCGAGCTGGCGGGGACGCCGGTGACCGTCGTCACGGCGGCCGTCGACGACCACCTGAACGAGCACGGCTACATCATCCCGGGCCTGGGCGACGCGGGCGACCGCCTGTACGGCGCCGCCGAGTAGCGGTACGACGCCGAGCCGCACCCGGCCGGTCCCGCGCGGCACCGCGTCACGCGGCCGCGGGGGACCGGCCGCGCGGTGTCAGGGCCCGCCGCCGTCGCGGCGGGCCCGCCTTTTCAGCAGCCCTTCTTCTTCGGCGCGTCGGCGGCCTGTCCGGGCGACGTCAGCTTGGCCACGGCCAGGTCGGCGGCGGCCCGCTGGGTGAGCGACTTGAAGCCGTCACCGATGATCAGGTCGAGGTCGGCGCCCTTGCGCGCGGCGTCCGTGCGGCGCTCGGCGTCGGCGAGCTGGGTCGTCAGCACCGGCAGCGAGGTGTCGAGGGCCGCGGCGGGTCCGAGGAGCACCCCGGAACCCTTGACCTTCTTGTCGAAGTCCTTGCTCGCGTTGCCCACGGCGCCGATCCGGAATCCGCGCTTCTTCAGCTCGTCCGCCGTCTGCTTGGCGAGCCCGCTGCGCGCGGTGGCGTTGTAGACGTTCACGGTGATCGTGCCCGGCCGGGGGGCCGGCCTGCTGCGGGTGACGGGCTGCACCGCGGTCCGGCAGTCCGCCTTGGTGGCCGCCGAGATGTGCTTGTCTCCGCCGGTGAAGACGTCGATGAGCTGCAGCGTGCCCCAGCCGATCAGGCCCAGCACTGCTGCGGACGCCGCGACGGCGGTCACCAGCCTGCCGCGCCGCCGAGGAGGGCGCATCCGGGGGTACTTGTCCCCCGTGATCCGGTATTGGCCACCCATGCCGGGGGGAGTCAGCATGCTCATGGGCGCAGCGTAGTGTGCCGCGGCGGAGATGCCTATTAGATGATCAGTCGACGGCGCCCAGTGGAACCCGAAAGGGTCAACGGGAGTGCCGCCGGGGTCAGCCGAGTTCGAGCACGCGTGCGTGCAGCACCTGGCGCTGCTGGAGGGCGGCGCGGACCGCGCGGTGCAGGCCGTCCTCCAGATACAGGTCGCCCTGCCACTTCACGACGTGCGCGAAGAGGTCGCCGTAGAACGTCGAGTCCTCGGCCAGCAGCGTCTCCAGATCGAGCTGCTGCTTGGTGGTCACGAGCTGATCGAGGCGGACCGGGCGCGGCGCGACGTCCGCCCACTGCCGGGTGCTTTCCCGGCCGTGGTCGGGGTACGGCCGGCCGTTTCCGATGCGCTTGAAGATCACACGGAAAGCCTACCGGGCGAGGCGTTCCGGGCGCAGCCATGGCGGCGGAGTGCACCGCCCGAAAAGAAGCGGCAATCTGGGCATACGGGGGACTACCGGCGTGCCGGTGTCCCGCCGGGGCGGGGCGGCGGGACACCGGGCGACGGACCGTCAGGCCGTCGGCTGCTCCTTGTCGACCACGGGAGCGGTGGGAGCGTTCCGCTTCACCGACTCGATGCCCTTCATGCAGGACTCTTTGCTCTCGTAGGCCTCGCTCGCGGCGATGATCTCTCCGTTGCCCGCCTTGAGGCGGAAGCGGTGCTTGTGGTTCTTGTCCTCGTAGACCTCGAACTTGCCGGTCATGGCGTGTCACCTCTCGGATCTGCCCCCTGTGATGACGCTAAGCCGGGTGAGGGGTCCACGCAGCTTGACGAGGGGGCGGGACCCGCGGCGCCGGCCGCGTCCGTGCGGCGGGTCTGTCCACAGCCTGTGGACCGGGATCCGGCGGAGGCAGCCTGTGGACCGGGATCCGGCGGAGGCGCGGTGCCGCCTCCGCCGGCGGTTCAGCGGCCGGCCTTCTCCGGGCGCTGCGGCGGGGGCGATTCGCGGTTCGGCCGGGGAGGAGGTGTGCTGCGCCTGGCCTCCGCGCGCAGCAGGGCGCGCAGGACCGCGTAAGGGTCGGTGGGCATGACGGTGTTCCTCGTGTTCCTCGCGTCGGACTGACAGGTGCCTTGCGTGAGCGAGGCGCGGGTCAGCAGCGCAGGACCACCGTGCGGGGCAGCGAGAGGGAGGAACACGGTCCGGGGGCCGCGGGGTGCGGGCGGGCCGCCGCCCCGGCGGGCGCGGGGCCGGGCAGGGACGCGACGCGTTCGGGCGCGTCCGCCTGGTGCAGGGTGCGCGCGGGCGGCCGCAGCAGTGTGTCCAGGGTGTCGTGCTCGGTGGTCTCGGCGGACGCGGTCAGCGCCGGCGCGGCCTGGGCCTGCGCGTGCGCGCCGGGCACGAGCAGGGCGAGCAGCAGCACGAGCAGCCGTGGCCACGTGCGGTGGCGCGGCGGGCGGCGGCGTGCGGTGCTCACCCTGTTCATCTCCCCGTGCGAGGCGCGGGGTTCATCGTGCGGCGGCGAGATCCGCTCGCTCGGCGTACCCCGCGGGCCCCGTGGTTGACGGCGGTCATACCGTCTGCGGGATCTTCCGGGCCCGGCTGCGGATCTGGAACGAGGTGACGATCTCCACGATGCCGACGACGATCAGCCACCAGCCGGTGACCAGGGTCAGCACGGCCACCGACTCGAACGGCGAGTCGATCAGCACGATGCCGGCGATGAAGGTGATGACCCCGAGGAAGATCTGCCAGCCGCGGCCGGGCATCGAGGAGTCGGAGACGGCGGCCATGGTCTGGGTGATCCCGCGGATCAGCCAGCCGATGCCGATCCACAGCGCGAGCAGCAGGATCGACTGCATGGGGCCCCGGAAGCAGAGCAGGCCCAGCAGGATCGACAGGCCGCCGCTGAGGAAGGCCAGGACGCGCAGAGAGGTCTTCTTGTGCGTGCCGAAGGCGGAGATCAGCTGGAAGACGCCGCTGACCACGAGGTAGACGCCGAACAGGATGCCGGCGACGAGCAGGGACGGGCCCGGCCACACCAGCACCAGCACGCCCAGGATCAGCGAGGCGATGCCGGTGAGCAGGACGACCTGCCACGCGGCTCGGGACAGGGCGTGCAGGGGGCCCTCGAAGGGCGGTTCGGGTTCGTGCACCCCGTGCGGTGCGTGGGGTGAGTGGACACTGCGGTCGTCGGACTCGCGGTCCCAGGAGGAGCCGCCGGTGGAAGCCTCGGTCATGTTCCATGCTTGGACCGTCCGGGCCTGCCCCGCCACCCGGGAGGGGCCGGCCGGTGGAGCCGGGGAGTCTCTCCCCCGTCAGCCCCGGGCCGTCACTTCCCCGTGCTCTTCGCCGCCTTCGCCGCCTTCGCCGCCTTCGCCGCCTTCGCGGCCGCCTTCGTCTCCTGCTTGTGCGCCCGCACCTTGGCCAGCGACTCGGGGCCGGTGATGTCGGCGACGGAACGGTACGACGAGGCCTCGCCGTACGCCCCGGCGGCCTCCCGCCAGCCCTTGGGGCGGACCCCCAGCTGCTTGCCGAGCAGGGCGAGGAAGATCTGCGCCTTCTGCTTGCCGAACCCGGGCAGCGCCTCCAGCCGTTCGCGCAGTTCGGTCCCGGTGGCGACGTCCCGCCACACCGCCTCGGCGTCGCCGTCGTAGTGCTCGACCAGGTACCGGCACAGCTCCTGGACGCGCTTGGCCATCGAGCCCGGGTAGCGGTGGACGGCCGGCTTCTCGGAGAGCAGCGCGGCGAAGGCCTCCGGGTCGCGCGCGGCGATGTCGTGGGCGTCGAGGTCGTCGGCGCCCATCCGGCGGGCGATCGTCTCCGGACCCCGGAACGCCCACTCCATCGGGATCTGCTGGTCCAGCAGCATCCCGGTGAGCGCGGCGAGCGGACTGCGCCCGAGCAGCGCGTCGGCGTCGGGGTCCTGGGCGAGGTGCAGAGTGACGTCCATGGGCCGATGATCCCGCGCGCCGGCTCAGTCCGCCCGCCAGTACCCGAGGGCGTGCAGCCGCGCCTTCGGCACGCCCAGTTCCTTGCGGACGTACGAGGCGATGCCCCGGGTCGTCGCGGTGTCGCAGGCGATCCAGACGTACGGGTCGGGGGTGGCGGACAGGACGCCGGGCAGCTCGGCGCGCACCCGGGCGGCGAGGCGGCCGCCTCCGTCCTCGCGGGGCACCTCGCGGAACTCGTGGCGGGACGGGTCGCGGCGGAGCGGCAGGCCGTCGAGCGAGCCCTCGAACCAGACGGTCGCCGGTGTCCGGTCCAGCGCCCCGAGAAGGGAGCCGATCGCGGGCAGCGAGGCGGTGTCGCCGACGAGGGCCAGATGCGAGGGTGCCGGTTCGGGGTGCTGGAACCCGGTGCCCTGCACGGTCGCCTCGATGGTGTCGCCCGGCCGGGCGGCGCGCGCCCAGTCCGAGGCCCGGCCCTCGTGCAGGGCGAACTCCAGCCCGAAGGTGCCGGTCGCGGGGTCGGGGTCGACGAGGGTGTAGGCCCGCTGGTGCGGACGCCCGGAGGCGTCGGAGAACCACAGCCGCACCCACATCGTGGGGTGGACGCCGGCCGCGGCCAGCAGTCCGCCGTCGTCCAGCCTGAGCCGCCGGTAGTGCGGGGTGACGTCCTCCGCCCCGGTGACCGTGCACACGAAGTCCTTCGCGCCCATCAGCCTCAGGACCGCACCCTCCCAGCCCCGCCGCGCCTGCGCCATCCGGTCCACCCCTCGCGTACGATTCCCCGACTGCTAACTTAGGCAAGGCTAACCTAAAGTGAAGGGGTGTCCGGGGTGACCACCGAGACCTACCGGGATGCCTGGGGCATTCCCCATCTGCGTGCCTCGGGCGCGCGCGAACTCGCCTGGGCCCAGGGCCGCGTGACCGCGCGCGACCGGGCCTGGCAGATCGAGGTCGAGCGGCACCGCTCGCAGGGCACCACCGCGGCCTTCCTGGGCGCGGAGGCGCTCCCCTGGGACGTCTTCGCCCGCCGCGCCCGCCTCGACGACACCGCCAGGCGCTGCTTCGCCGCACTGGAGAGGGACGACCCCGAGACCGCCGACTGGGTGCGGGCGTACACCGAGGGCGTCAACGCCGGACTGGCCGAAGGGGCCGCCCGCGCACCGGAGTTCGCCCGCGTCTCCCTCGCCCCCGGCACCTGGCGGCCCTGGACCCCGCTCGGCGTCTGGCTCACCACCCACATCCTCTTCGCCGGCTTCCCCGCCAAACTGTGGCGCGAGGAGGCGGTACGGCACCTCGGCCCCGGGGCGGCCGGTCTCTTCGCCACCGACGGCCCCGGCACCGCCGGCAGCAACGGCTGGCTCCTCGACGGCACCCGCACCGACTCCGGGCTGCCGCTGCTCGCCGGCGACCCGCACCGCTTCATCGAGGACCCCGGCGTCTACCAGCAGATCCGGCTGTCCTGCCCCGAGTTCGACGTCGTCGGCCTCGCCGTCCCCGGCGTCCCCGGCATCCCCCACTTCGGCCACACCGGCACCGCCGCCTGGTCCATCACCAACGCCATGGCCGACTACCAGGACCTCTACCGCGAACGCCTGCGGCGCACCGGCGCGGGCGTCGAGGCCCTCGGACCCGACGGACAGTGGCACGCGGCCCACCGGCACACCGAGACCGTCGGGGTGGCGGGGGAGGCGCCCGCCAAGATCGAGGTGATCGAGACCGAGCGGGGA
This sequence comes from Streptomyces sp. NPDC090108, assembly GCF_044747185.1. Classification (NCBI taxonomy): domain Bacteria; kingdom Bacillati; phylum Actinomycetota; class Actinomycetes; order Kitasatosporales; family Streptomycetaceae; genus Streptomyces; species Streptomyces sp. NPDC090108. The sequence goes on along the minus strand of NZ_JBIVDQ010000009.1, from coordinate 87,664 downwards.
CCCGTCGTCGCCGGCGGGCCCGAGGGCCTGGACGCGGTGCCGGACACCCACGCCGGGCCCCCCGTCGCCCTCGCCCTGCGCCACCCGCCCCGGGTGACGGACGACCTGGGCTTCGGCGCCCTCCTGCCGCTGCTGCGCTCCCGCACGGTCGCGGACGTCGACCGGGCCTTCGACGCCTGGGCCGAGCCGGTCAACGTCGTCCAGGCCGCCGACACCGGAGGCGGGGTGCTGCACCGCGTCGCGGGCCGCGTCCCCGTCCGCGCGTGGGCCAACCGGGTCCGCCCGGTGCCCGCCTGGGAGCCCGGCCACGCGTGGGAGGGCTGGCACGAAACCGCCCGCGGCCTGCCCGAGGACGGCATCGCGGTGATGGCCAACCAGCGCGGCCTCGCCGGCCCCCTCGGCGTGGAGTTCGCCCCGTCCCACCGCGCCGACCGCATCCGCGCCCTCCTCGCCGGGCGCCGCACCTGGTCGGCCGCCGGCATGCCCGCGATCCACACCGACACCCACCTCGGCTCCGCCGCGCCCCTGCTGGACCGGCTGGCCGCCCTCGACGGCCTCACCCCGGGCGCGGCCCGCCTCCGCGGCCGGCTCCTGTCCTGGGACCGCCACATGGACGCCGGCAGCACCGACGCGGCCGTCTACGCGGCGGTGCGCACCGCGGTCGTACGACGGCTGGCCGCGCACCCGGTGTTCGCGCCCCTCACCGAGAGCCCCGCCTACCCCGAGGTCCTGCTCCCCTGGCTCGCCCTCACCCCGCGCATCGGATTCGCCCTGGAACACCTGCTGTCCGCCGAGGAGTTGTACGGCGTCGACCGGGACGCGGCGGTCCGCGCGGCCCTGGAGGAGGTGGCCGCCGCACCCCCGGCCGGCACCTGGTCCGACACCCACCGCCTCGCCCCCTGGCGTGCGCTGCCGAAGGAGGGGCACGACGAACCCGGCCTGGCCGGCGACCACGACTGCGTGCTGTGCACCTCCGCCGTCCCCGGTCTCACCGACCGCGCGGCCCGCGGCCCGGCCGCCCGTTACGTGTGGGACCTGGCCCGCCGCGAGGACAGCCGGTGGGTGGTCCCGTTCGGCGCGGACGGCGTCCCCGGCGGACCCCACCACCACGACCAGCTCCCCCTGTGGCTCGCCGGGGACCTGGCACCCGTGGTCACCGACTGGACCGTCCTCACGCGTGAGGACGTCGAGCCGCCGGACGCGACGCCTGGCGGGGTGCTGGACGGGGTGCCGGACGAGACGCCGGACGGGGTGCTGGACAGGACGCCGGACGAGACGCCGGACAGGACGGCGGACGGCATGGCAGACGACATGGCAGACGACACGGCAGACGTGACAGTGAAGGCAGAGAGGACCGAGAAGAGCGATGTCTGACGACCGGTACGGCACCCCGACCCCCGTCCACGAACGGCACGTCGACGGATACGGCACCGTCCGCATCCGCCCCCTCGACCCGCAGGCCGACGCGGAGACGGTCCACGCCTGGGCGAGCGAGGAACGCGCCGTGTTCTGGGGCATGAACGGCCTCAGCCGCGCCCAAGTGGCCGAGATCTACGCCCACATGGCCACCCTCGACACCCACCACGCCCATCTGGTCCTCAAGGACGGCGTGCCGGCCGCCCTGCTCCAGACCTACGAGCCCGGCGCCGACCGGGTCGGCGAGTGCTACGACGTCCGCCCCGGCGACATCGGCGTCCACCTCCTGCTCGCCCCCGCCGGACCGGACGGCCGGCGCCCCGGCTGGACCGCCGCGCTGCTGTCCGCGATGACGTCGTACGTCCTGCTGGTCCTGGACCGCGGCCGGATCGTGGTCGACCCGGACGCGCGCAACACCAAGGCGATCACCCGCTTCGCGCGCCAGGGCTTCGTCACCGGCCCCGAGGTCGTCCTGCCCGAGATCGACCTGCCGGACGTGTACCTCCCGGAGAAGCGCGCCCGGCTGGCCTTCCTCACCAGGGAGACGGTCTTCCCGGAGGAGACGGCCACGGTTTGAGCGAGAGGGCGCGGCCGTCCGTACGTATCAGGGGAGTGGTGGCTCCACGGACGGAAGGCGGGTGACGTGCGCACCAAGGAGTACGACGAACCGAACGGCCGCGACGACACCGGCGTCCCGGCCGGTGCCGCGGGCCCCCGCGTCGGGACCGGGCGCCCGCGGAGCGCCCGCCGGCCGCGCGGCCCGCGCCGCCTGCTCCTGCTGTGCACCACCCTCTTCCTCGGCGTCCTGGGCGTGCTCGGCACCGCCGTCCCCGCCTCCGCCCACGCGGCGCTGCGCGGGACGGATCCGGAGGACGGCACCGTGATCGCGCACGCCCCCCGGCACGTGACACTGACCTTCACCGAGTCGGTGGGCCTGCTCACCGACTCCTTCCGCGTCTACGACCCCGGGAACCACCGCCTGCGCACCGGCGCCGCGGACCACGCGCCCGGCCGCTCCGACACCGCCCGCGTCACCCTCCCCGCGGACCTGCGCGACGGCACCTACACCGTCGCCTGGCGCGTGGTGTCGGCGGACAGCCACCCGGTGTCCGGCGCGCTCACCTTCTCGGTCGGCCATCGCTCGGCGGCCATCACCGGCGTACCTGCCGCCCCGGCGGAGGACGGCACGACCACCCGCCTGTACGACATCGCGCGCTATCTCGCCTACCTGGCCGTGGCCCTGCTCCTGGGCACGGCCGCCTTCGTGGCGTACTGCCGCCCGCCGAGCCGCTCCCACCTGCGCCCCTTGCTGCTCACCGGCGGCGGGACCCTGTGCGCCTCGACGGTCCTGCTGTTCCTCCTGCGCGGCCCCTACGAGGAGGGCACCTCCCCGCTGCGGGCCTTCGGCCTCTCCTCCCTGGCCCGTACGGTCACGAGCCGCCCCGGCGAACTCCTCCTCCTGCGCCTGGCCCTGCTGCTCGGCGCGGCCGTCCTCGCCCTGGTCCTGAAGCGCGCGCGCGGGCTGCTGCCGAGGCGCTGGCGGCGCAGGGTCCCGCGCCGGGACGCCCTCGCGGCCGGCACGGTGTTCGCCGTACTCCTCTCCCTGACCTGGGCGGCGTCCGAACACGCCTCGGCCGGCGTCCAGGTGCCCCTGGCCATCACCTCCGCCGGCCTCCACCTGCTCGCCATGGCGGCCTGGCTGGGCGGTCTGGCCGCGCTGCTGACGACGCTGCGCCGTGCCTCCTCCGACCCGGCCGCACTGCCGCCGCGCGTCGTCCTCCGCTTCTCCCGCCTCGCCTTCTCCGCGGTGACCGTCCTGGTCGTGACCGGCGTCTACCAGTCCTGGCGCGGCCTCGGCTCCTGGCAGGCGCTCACCGGCACCACCTACGGCCGCACCCTGCTGGCCAAGCTGGCCGCCGTGACGCTGCTGCTGATGGCGGCGTCCTGGTCCCGCAACTGGACGCTGCGGCTCGCGCTGCCGTCCGCCGCGCCGGCCCCCGGCCGCGTTCTGCAGCCGGCCGGCGGTCCGGCGCTGCCCGGTGCGGCTGGTGAGTCCGGTGAGTCTGGTGCGGCGGGTGAGTCCGGCTCGTCCGGTGGGGGCGCAGGGGCCGGTGGGTCCGGCTCGTCGGGTGGGGGCACAGGGGCCGGTGGGCGCGCCGGGTCCGAGGGGGCCGACGGACCGGTCCGGTCGCGGTCCGTGCCCCTGTCCCTCTCCTCACCGGCCTCACCGGACCCGTCCTCGTCGTCGCCCGCGCGCCTCTACCGCCACCTCGGCCGCTCGGTGCTGGCGGAGGTGGCCGTGGGGGTCGTGGTCCTCGTCCTGACGACCCTGCTGACCAGCACCCTGCCGGGCCGCGCGGCGGCGGAGGCGCAGACCGCGACGGCGGCCGGCATCCCCACCGCCTCCGTCACCACCATCCCCTTCGACGTCGGCACGCCCCGCGGCCACGGCAAGGTGCAGATCACCCTGGACGCGGGCCGGGTCGGCACGAACTCCGTCCAGGCCGTCGTCTACGGCCCCGACGGCGGCCTGTCGTCCGTCCCCGAACTCCGCATCACCCTCACGCTCCCGGCCCGGCGGATCGGCCCCCTGGACACCGAGGTCACCGACCGGGGCGGCTACTGGGCCGCCGACTCCTTCCAGCTGCCGATGGCGGGGAACTGGACGATGAAGGCGACGGTACGGGTGTCGGAGGTGGACCAGGTGACCGTGTCCAGGACGGTGCGGGTGACGGGCTGAGCGGGTTTCCTGGGGGTGAGACGCGCGGGAGGTGCGAGTGACCCCGGACGACCGAGCGGGCGATGGGGCCGGGCAGGCCGACAACCGGGCCGTGCAGGCCGATGACTGGGCCGGGCGGGTCGACGACTGGGCCGGGCGGGTCGACGGCAGGGCCGATGACGAGGCTGAGCGGGCCGGTGAGCGGGCCGGGATTCGGGCCCGGTGGGCCGAGGAGGCGGTGCGGGCCGTGCGGACTCCGCGGGGGGACCGAGGCGAGCGGGTCGAGCGGGTCGAGCGGGTCGTGATCGAGGGGGTGGAGTTCCTCGCCACCCTCACCCTCCGCTCGGACGTGGGCGTGCTCGCGCTGCACGGCGGCCGGGAGGGCGGTACGGCGGAACTGGCCCGGGAGGTGGCCGCCCGTACCGACGCCACGTGCCTGGTCTTCACACAGCCCGAGGGCGACCCGGTGCACATCCCCTCGCACCGGATGTCCGTCCCCCACTGCGAGACCCTGCGCGACTTCCTCGCCCGGGTGGCCCTGGTGGTGTCCCTGCACGGCCACCTGAGACCGGACGCGTCCCGGTCGATCTTCCTGGGCGGTACCGACCGCGCGGCCGCCCGCGCCATGGCCGGGGCCCTCGCCCAGCTCGCCCCGTCCTTCGAGGCGGTGGCCGAGCCGGACGCCGTCCCGTCGGGTCTGCGCGGTCTGAACCCGCGGAACCCCGTGAACCTGACCCGGGCGGGCGGGGTGCAGGTCGAGCTGCCCCTCGCCGCGCGGACCGCCCGCCCCGACCGGGTGCGGGGTGCCCCGGAGTCGCCCCCGCCGCGGGTGACGGCCGCGCTGACCGACGGCGTACGGCGACTGGGGGTCCTGCGCCGCTCCCGCTGACCCGCCCGGGACGCCGCTGCCGTCACCGGGCAGGCGGCGGGGCGCTGTGGTTGTCTGGAACGACGCGTGCGGTGCGAGGGGGGCAGCCACTCACCGAGAGGTCACCATGTCCCACCACCTCAGCGGTCCCCATCTGCGTTCCCCCAAGGACGACGCCCGCCTCGACCTCACCGATGTCTTCGCCTTCCCCGCCGCCGAGGCCGGACGCACCGTCCTGATCATGAACGTGAACCCGTTCGCGCCCACTCAGGGCGAGGCGTTCCACCCGGACGCCGTGTACCGGATCAACGTGGACACCGACGGGGACGCCGTCGCCGACCTGGCCTACAGCTTCGTCTTCTCCGAGCCCGCCGACGGCCGTCAGACGGTCACCGTCCACCGGGCCACCGGAGCGCGGGCGCGGGACCACGCGGCCGGCGGCGAGGTGATCGTCTCCGAGGCGGAGGTCGCCTTCGGGCCGGAGCCGAACATCGTGGACGCCGACGGCCTCCGCTTCTCGGCGGGCCTGCGCAGCGACCCCTTCTTCGCGGACCTGGAGGGGATCACCGACGAATTCCGGTGGACCGGCAAGGACTTCGGGATCGACAAGAACGTCTTCGGCATCGTCCTGGAGGTCCCGGACGAGGAACTGGGCGACGGCCCGATCGGCGTCTGGGCGCGGGTCAGCGTGCGGCAGGACGGCGAACTCGTCTCCGTGGACCGGGGCGCCCACCCCTCCCTGACCGCGTACTTCAACGCCGACGAGGTCAAGGACCGGTACAACGCCGGTGAACCCGCCGACGACTGGGACACCTACCGGGAACCGTGGAGCGCCGTGCTCGCCCACACCGGCGGCTACGGCGCCGAGGACGCCGAGCGGGCGCTGCGCACCGTGCTGCCCGACGTGCTGCGGTACGACCGCGCGGAGGCGGCGGCGTACCCCAACGGCCGTACGCTCACCGACGACGTCACCTCGGCCCGGCTCGCCATGGTCTCGGGCGGAAAGATCACGGACGACCACATCGCACCCCACACCGACCTGCTCCCGGACTTCCCCTACCTGGGTCACCCGCACCCGACGTCCTGAACCCGACGCCGTCCGGCGTGAGTTGTGAACAGGGGCCGGGGGCGAGCGATCCGTCCCCGGCCGGACCGCTCGCCCCGGGGGAGTTCAGTGGCGGAAGCGCCCACCGGCGGCCGCTTGGTGGCGAACCGCTCGGTGGGAGAGCCGCTCGGTGGGAGAGCCGCTCAGTGGCGGATGCGCTCAGTGGCAGAACCGCTTGGCCGCGAGGTCCGCGCCGTCCCTGAACCCGCGCTCGTAGTTCTTGTCGCCCTTAGCGGCGCCCTGCTTGGGCTTCGCGCCGCAGTGCTCCCTGACCGCCGAGAAGCCGTCCGCGAAGCCCTTTCGGTACTGGGCCCTGGCGTCCTTGCGCTCGCTCTTGTCGGCGGGAGTGCGGCCGCAGTTGACGGTGCCGTCCTCGTCACTGGTCGCGGTGTAGCGGCCGGGTCCCAGGTTGCTGACGGAGAAGGACCCGTTCGTGGTCTTCGCCGCCCCGCCTCCGTTGCCGCCGGAGAAGGACACGGAGCCCGACTCGAAGCCGGAGGCGGAGAGGGTGAACTTCGGGTCGTCGGGCTTGGAGTTGGCCGTGTCCTGGGTGAGGACACACCTGGGTTTGGCGGGGGCGGCCGGGGCCTGCCGGTCCGCCCCGTGCGCGGTGACGACCGGGCCGAGGGCCAGGGCCGACACGAACAGCGGGGTGAGCATCGCGAGACGTCGGGTGCGGGTCATCGTTCTTCCTCCCGGGACGGGAAGGGCATGCCGACGCGGCGGCTCGCAGCGGGAACGAGAGCATGCCGGACCGCGACGGAAACCCCGCGAGGACCCTGTCCGGGCGCGGGGGCGCGGACGTACGGCCGCATGGCGTCCACGCGGTCGTGGATGACCGGTGTGCTGCCCCTGCCTCCCATGCTCCGCCGCCCCGCAAGGTGTGTCCATCCGGGCCGGGACCGCGCCCGGGACCGCCGTCCCGCTGCCCTTCCAGGACGGCGGCTCCCCTTGGCTCCGACCGACTCCCACCGGCCCCGGCCGTCGGCGAGGGACCTACGGCGGTCCAGGCGTCTGCGGGGTCCAGGGGCCTCGGCGGGACCTAGGGGGGCCAGGGGCTTACTGAGTCCGCCGGCCGAGGATGCAGAACTCGTTGTCCTCGGGGTCGGCCATGACCACCCAGGACCGCTCCCCCTGGCCGATGTCGACCCGCCGTGCGCCGAGTGCCTCCAGCCGGGCGACCTCGGCGTCCTGGTCGTCGGGCACGAAGTCGAGATGCAGCCGGCTCTTGGACTTCTTGGCCTCCTCGAGGAGGACGAACTCGATGCCCGGCGTACGGCCCGGCTCCGGGCGGATCTCGAACTCCACGTCGGAGGTGTGGGTCACGGTCCAGCCGAGGGCGTCGGCCCACCACTGCCCCAGGGCCGCCGGGTCTGCCGAGTGAACGATCACGTTGCGCCATTCCAAGGTCATTTCGCGAGCCTAGGGGCGCGGGGGCGTCCGGAACAGGCCTCGGACGGGGGCCGCGGGCGTCTCCCCGGGCGGGTGTCTCCCCGGGCGGGGGTGCGCCGAGGGGTCGGGGTGCCATCGAGGGTGCCGGGGTGCGCCGAGGGGGCGGAGCGCATCGAGGGGGCCGGGATGCGTCGACGGGGCGGGAGGTGCTTCGAGACCTTCGAGGGCTTCACGGGGTCCACGGGCTTCACGGCCTTCCCGTGCTTCCCGTGCTTCGCGGGGCTGCACGGGCTCCGAGGGGAAGAACGTGCGAGTTCTCTTGTCGGGCGACGGACCGACGGACAAGCTATGTACATGACACTCTCGGGCTGCCCGTCCCGCGGGTCAGGCCGGCGTGTCCCGGCGTCACGGACCCGGTGACATCCCGCCGGAGACGTCGCAGCGAACCCCCACATCCCCACACGAGCACGCCCTTTCCCCCGGAGGTCGGTCGGATGCGCCTGAGAAGTGCGGAGCCGCGGCGCGGCAGATGGCGGACATTACTCAACCTGGTCTCCGTCGTCGCGGTCATGACGGCGACCACCGCGGTCGCGTCGCTGGACGCCGAGGCGGCGGTGCCTCCGACGCCGTCGGGTTTCACCCTCACCTGGAGCGACGACTTCAACGGTGCCTCCGGCACCGGCATCGACCAGAGCCTGTGGAAGTACGACACCGGTCCGGGCAGCAGCTTCGGCACCGGTGAGATCGAGACCATGACCAACAGCACGTCGAACGTCTTCTACGACGGCCAGGGCCACCTGGTGCTCCAGGCCCTGCACTCCGGTTCCGACCCCCGGGCCGGGTGGACGTCCGGGCGGGTGGAGACCCAGTCGGCGGGCTTCGGCGCCGCGGCCGGCGGAGTCGTACGCATCGAGTCGGTCCTCCAGCAGCCGAACGTCACCACCGCCAACGGCGCGGGCTACTGGCCGGCGTTCTGGATGCTCGGCGCACCGCTGCGCTCCGGTGTCACCTGGCCCAAGTCGGGCGAGATCGACATCATGGAGGACATCAACGGCCGCAGCTCCGACTTCAGCACCCTGCACTGCGGGGTGAACCCGGGCGGGCCGTGCAACGAGTCGACGGGCATCGGTTCGGGTGAACGCGCCTGTTCCGGCTGCCAGACCGGCTTCCACGACTACGCGGCGGAGATCGACCGCTCGGTGTCGCCGGAGCAGATCCGCTTCTACCTCGACGGGAACAACTTCTTCACCGTCAACGCGGGCCAGGTCGACGCGACGACCTGGGCGGACGCGGTCGACCACCCGTTCTTCATCATCTACGACCTGGCGATGGGCGGCGGCTTCCCTGACGCCTTCGGCGGCGGCCCCAACGCGGCCACGGTCTCCGGCGGCAGGCTGGTGATCGACTCGGTGGCCGTCTACAACAAGGGACCCGGCTCCGGGGGCGGCGGTGGCGGCGGCTCGGTGAGCGGCCAGACCATCAGCGGTCCGGGCGGCAAGTGCGTGGACGTGGCGGGTGACGACACCGGCGGCGACGGCACCGCGGTCCAGCTGTGGGACTGCCAGGCCGGCGCCAAGGACCAGCACTGGACCTGGAGCGGCCAGACCCTGCAGACCCTCGGCAAGTGCCTGGACATCGCCGGCGGCAACAGCGCCGCGGGCACGAAGCTGCAGCTCGCCACGTGCAACAGCGGCGGCTACCAGAACTGGGTCCGCCAGCCCGACGGCACGCTGCGCAACCCGACGTCGGGCCGGTGCGTCGACTCCCCCTCGGGCGCCACCGCGAACGGCACCCGCCTGCAGATCTGGGACTGCAACGCCTCCGGCGCCCAGCAGTTCGCCATCGGTACGCCGATCTACGGTCCGGGCGGCAAGTGCGTGGACGTGGCGGGCGACGACACCGGCGGCGACGGCACCGCGGTCCAGCTGTGGGACTGCCAGCAGGCCACCTCCCTCGACCAGAAGTGGACCTGGAACGGCCAGACCTTGCGCACGCTGGGCAAGTGCCTGGACATCGCCGGCGGCGTGAACGCGGCCGGCACGAAGCTCCAGCTCGCCACGTGCAACGGCGGCGGCTACCAGAACTGGGTCGCGGGCGCCGACGGCTCCCTCTCCAACCCCACCACGGGCCGCTGCGTCGACTCCCCCTCCGGCGCCACCGCCAACGGCACCCGCCTCCAGATCTGGGACTGCAACAACTCCGCAGCCCAGAAATTCTCCCTGGCCTGACCCACCCTCCGGATATCACCGCCTGCGTACCGCAGCCACATACGCCGAAGGGCCCCACCGCAAGCGGTGGGGCCCTTCGACTTAGTGCCCGGTGAGGCACTTGGCGGAGGATACGAGATTCGAACTCGTGAGGGGTTGCCCCCAACACGCTTTCCAAGCGTGCGCCCTAGGCCACTAGGCGAATCCTCCGGGGCAAACATTACATGACCCGAGGGGGTGCTCACGAACCTCTTCCCGCTGACCCGGACGGGTGCCTCCGCGAGGCGAGGACGGGTTACGCCCCAGGGGCTCGGATCGGGTACTCTTTGCGCAGCCCCTCACGCGGCGCTATCTGACTGAACTCCCCCAGGGCCGGAAGGCAGCAAGGGTAGGTCGGCTCTGGCGGGTGCGTGGGGGGCGCTTGCGTTCCGGGGCGGGCCAGGCCGGTACGGCTGGGCCGGGCCCACGGTGGGGCCGGGATCCCGGGCGGGGCGGAGGCCGAGGCCCGGGCCGACGGCTGGGGCGGAATCCCGGCCGGAACCGGGCGCATGCCGAGGTCGGAGCTTTCGGCGGAGCCGGTTGTCGGTGGGCGCCTATAACCTCGTATGCGTGTCGTCTCTCGCGCTCTACCGCCGCTATCGCCCGGAGTCCTTCGCCGAGGTCATCGGCCAGGAGCATGTCACCGACCCGCTGCAGCAGGCGCTGCGGAACAACCGGGTCAATCACGCGTACCTGTTCAGCGGTCCGCGCGGATGCGGCAAGACGACCAGCGCGCGCATCCTGGCCCGCTGCCTGAACTGTGAGCAGGGTCCCACTCCCACCCCCTGCGGCGAGTGCCAGTCCTGCCGCGACCTCGCGCGCAACGGGCCGGGCTCCATCGACGTCATCGAGATCGACGCCGCCTCCCACGGTGGTGTGGACGATGCCCGTGAGCTGCGCGAAAAGGCCTTCTTCGGCCCCGCGAGCAGCCGCTACAAGATCTACATCATCGACGAGGCCCACATGGTCACGTCGGCCGGCTTCAACGCCCTGCTGAAGGTCGTCGAGGAGCCGCCGGAGCACCTCAAGTTCATCTTCGCGACGACCGAGCCCGAGAAGGTCATCGGGACGATCCGGTCGCGCACGCACCACTACCCGTTCCGGCTGGTCCCGCCCGGCACCCTGCGCGACTACCTCGGCGAGGTGTGCCAGAAGGAGGACATCCCGGTCGAGGACGGCGTGCTGCCGCTGGTGGTGCGCGCCGGCGCCGGTTCCGTGCGTGACTCCATGTCCGTCATGGACCAGCTGCTCGCCGGCGCCCGGGAGGAGGGTGTGACCTACACCATGGCCACCTCCCTGCTCGGCTACACCGACAGCTCCCTGCTCGACTCCGTCGTCGAGGCCTTCGCCACCGGCGACGGCGCGGCGGCCTTCGAGGTCGTCGACCGTGTCATCGAGGGCGGCAACGACCCCCGCCGCTTCGTCACCGACGTCCTGGAGCGGCTCCGGGACCTGGTGATCCTCGCCGCCGTCCCGGACGCCGTGGAGAAGGGGCTCATCGACGCCCCCGCCGACGTCCTGGAGCGCATGCAGGCCCAGGCGGAGACCTTCGGCGCCGCCGAGCTGAGCCGCGCCGCCGACCTCGTCAACGAGGGCCTCACCGAGATGCGCGGCGCCACCTCGCCGCGCCTCCAGCTGGAACTCATCTGCGCCCGCGTGCTGCTCCCCGCCGCCTACGGCGACGAGCGGTCCCTCATGGCCCGCCTCGACCGTCTCGAACGCGGCGTGAACCTCTCCGGCGCCCCCGCCGCTCCCGCCATGGGATACGTCCCCGGGCCCGAGGCCCACGCCCCGATGCCCGCGGGCATGGGCGCCGGCGGCGGTGACTTCGCCGGGGGCGGCGCACCCGTGCCGTCCGGCGGTGGCCTCGCCGCGGCCCGGGCGGCCGTACGGGGTCCGGGCGCGCCCGGCGGCCCCGGCAGCGGTGGCGGAGTCCCCCCGGCGCCCGCTCCCGCTCCCGCACCTGCCGCCACGCCGATGCCCACGCCCGCGCCTACGCCCGCTCCCGCCCCGGCGCCGGTGGCCCCCGCCGCCCAGCCTCCGGCTCCCGCCCCGGCCGCCGCTCCCACGTCCGCTCCCGCTCCGGCCGCCGCGGCCCCGGGCGCCTGGCCCACCGCGGCCCCGGCCGGCGGCGGCCGTCGTCCCGGTGGCTGGCCCACGGCCGCCGCGGCGGGTTCGGGAGGTACGGCGGCCCCGGCGGCCTCGCCCGCGCCCGCCGCTCCGCAGGAGGCCCCGGCGCAGCCCCAGGCCGTCTCCGCTCCGGCACCGAGCGCCCCGGCCGCGCCCCAGGCCCCGGCTCCGGCCGCTCCCGTCGGCGGGATCGACCCCCGCATGCTGTGGCCGAACATCCTGGAGGCGGTCAAGAACCGCCGCCGGTTCACCTGGATCCTGCTCAGCCAGAACGCCCAGGTGGCCGGGTTCGACGGCACCACGCTCCAGATCGGCTTCGTGAACTCCGGCGCCCGCGACAACTTCGCGAGCAGCGGCAGCGAGGACGTGCTGCGCCAGGCGCTGGCCGAGCAGTTCAACGTGCAGTGGAAGATCGAGTCGATCATCGACCCGTCGGGCGGCTCCGCGCCCCCGCCGCCCGGTGGCGCGTCCGGCTTCGGCGCGGGCGGCGGCGCTGCCTACGGCGGCGCGCCCACCGGTGGCTACGGCGCCCCCGCGGCCCCCGCCGCCACCCAGCCGGCCGCCCCCGCCCCCGCGGCATCCCGGGGCGGCGCCCCGTCCGCGCCGGCCCCTTCCGCTCCCGGCCCGCAGCCCGCCAGAGCGCCCGAGCCGGTTCCCGTCGCTCCGGAGGACGACACCCCGGAGGACGACGACCCCGACCTCGACGAGTCGGCCCTCTCGGGCCACGACCTCATCGTGCGGGAACTGGGCGCGACGGTCGTCGAAGAGTTCTCCAACGAGTAGCCGACGCCGGGAGCCGCCTCGCGACTCCGGCGCGATCGGCGGTCCCGCACGCTGACGCGTGTCCGGCCGGGTGCCTGCCGCCCGTGGCCCTGGTCCTCTTCGGCCCAGGGGTCACGGGATGCCCGAGCAACCCCGAGCCACCTGCCGCCCCGACGTGCCGCCCGCCATTCCGGCGCGATGCGCCGTCCCGCACGCTGACGCGTGTCCGGCCGGACCTGGCAGCCTGTGGGTCCGGTCCTCGTGGACTCCAGCACTCCGTGCCTGAGCGCGCTCCGGAGCCTCCCGCCGCACCCTGGCGCGGTACGCGGTCCCGCACGCTGGAGCGTCCCCGGCCGAGGCCTGCCTGTCGGCGGTGGCCCCGGCACCGGCCCCCTTCCGCTCCCGCGCGGCATGCGTATGCGAATCCGGGGCCGTGGGCCGGAGGCCGGGAGCTGCGGGCTTTCCGGGCCGTGGACCCACCGGTGGACGGTCGGCGTCGGGCCCCGACGAGCCGCGACGGGCCCCGATCCGGCATCCCTCCGGCCCGCTGCCCGCCCCCGGGATCGCCTTCGCCCCGAGCGCTGCGCTCTGGGCCGCACCCGGCACCCCGAACCCGGCACCCCGCCCCCCCGGCAGCCGGGTCCGCAGGCCCGCTCCGCCGACGGCTCCCGCGCCGGACCTGCGCTCTGGGCCGCACCCGGCACCCCGAACCCGGCACCCCCCCCGCAGCCGGGTCCGCAGGCCCGCTCCGCCGACGGCTCCCGCGCCGGACCTGCGCTCAGTCCGCGACCGTCAGCCCGGCGACCTCGCCCCGCCAGCCCGCCAGCCCGCCAGCCCGGCGGCCGCCAGCCCGGCGACCGGCAACCCGGCGACCGGCAACCCGGCGGATCCACGAAGAGGCGGCCCCCCGCCTCCCTTGTGCGATCCCACAGCTTCCCCGCCCCCCGGTCTTCGGGCACCTCTCCATTAGGCTGACCCCCGTGAAGGTCCTTGTCATCGGCAACGGCGCCCGCGAACACGCCCTGTGCCGCTCCCTGTCCCTCGATCCCGACGTCACCGCGCTGTACTGCGCCCCAGGCAACGCCGGCATCGCCGAGGTCGCCGAGCTGCATCAGGTCGACGCGCTCGACGGCAAGGCCGTGACCGCGCTGGCCGGTGAGCTGGAGGCCGACCTCGTCGTCGTCGGCCCGGAGGCCCCGCTGGTCGCCGGTGTGGCCGACGCGGTGCGCGAGGCGGGCATCCCCGTCTTCGGCCCCTCCCGCGAGGCGGCCCGGCTGGAGGGCTCCAAGGCCTTCGCCAAGGACGTCATGGCGTCGGCGGCGGTCCCGACCGCACGGTCGTACGTCTGCACGACCCCCGCGGAGGTCGCCGAGGCGCTCGACGCCTTCGGTGCCCCCTACGTCGTGAAGGACGACGGGCTGGCGGCCGGCAAGGGTGTCGTCGTCACGCACGACATCGAGGCCGCCAAGGAACACGCGGCCGCCTGCGACAGCGTCGTCATCGAGGAGTTCCTCGACGGGCCCGAGGTGTCGCTCTTCGCCGTCACCGACGGGCACACCGTCGTACCGCTCCAGCCCGCGCAGGACTTCAAGCGGGCCCTGGACGGGGACGAGGGCCCCAACACGGGCGGCATGGGCGCCTACTCGCCGCTGCCGTGGGCCGAGCCGGAGCTGGTCGGCGAGGTCCTGCGCACCGTGCTGCAGCCGACCGTCGACGAGATGCGCCGGCGCGGCACCCCCTTCTCCGGGCTCCTGTACGCCGGTCTGGCCATCACCTCGCGCGGTGTGCGGGTCATCGAGTTCAACGCCCGCTTCGGCGACCCCGAGACCCAGGTGGTCCTGGCCCGTCTGAAGACCCCGCTGGCCGGACTCCTGCTCGCCGCCGCGAACGGCACCCTGGGCGACCTGGAGCCGCTGCGCTGGAGCGAGGACGCGGCCGTCACCGTGGTCGTCGCCTCGCACAACTACCCGGGCGCGCCGCGCACCGGTGACCCGATCACCGGCCTCGACGAGGTGGCCGCACAGGATGCCCCGCAGGCCTACGTCCTGCACGCCGGGACCCGGCGGGACGGCGACGCGGTCGTCAGCGCGGGCGGCCGCGTGCTGTCCGTGACGGCCACCGGCGAGGACCTGGCGAAGGCCCGAGAGCGGGCCTACCGCGCGGTGACCCGCATCGGTCTCGACGGCTCCCAGCACCGCACGGACATCGCGGCGAAGGCCGCGGGCGCGGCAGGCGCGTAGCGCATCGGGACGGGGGTACGGGGGCTTACGCGTACCCCCGGCCCCGCCCCTGCTCCGGCGTCCCCCGGCTGCTGATCCGACGTCCCCCGGCCGCCCCGCGGCGGCCGGTCCCCGGACCCCGATCCTCGGCCTGATCATTGCTTTCTGTCACTCACCTCTGACCAGAGCCATTCCATCGAGTGAGCAATCGGCTATCCGGCTGACGGGGGCCGAGGCCCCAACTAGGGTGCGGCGCAAGCATTCCGGCACTTGGCCCACCGGCATTGCGATGTCAGTGGTGGATGTCACAGTGGGGGAGTGGGCAACGCCAGGACGGCTCGGCATCGGCAGGGAGGGGGTGAGGACCGCTCATGACCGGAATCGGTGGGGAAGCGGGCGCGCGGGCAGCGCGTTCCCATGCCCTGGCCGTGCTGCGGGTCAGGGGCCGAGCGCTCGGCGTCGCGGTGCTGCCCGCGGCCGCCGAGGTGATCCTGCTGGCCGGAGGTGCCACCGGGCACTTCACCGGCCCGGGCTGGGACACGGCCCGCTGGGTCGTTGGCGTGTCCGCGCTGCTCGTCCTGCTGGTCACGACGGGTATCGCCCTGGTCGTGGCACGGGCCCGTCCCGCCGTGACCCCGACCGTCACCGTCCCGGAGCGGTCCGCCCCGGACCTCTACCGGCTGGTGCGCGACCTCGCCGACCGGCTCGACGTCCCCGCGCCCTCGGCGATAGCCGTCACTCCGGACTGCGACAGCTGGCTGGAGGACCGCACCCACCGGGCCCACGGCCCGCCGCCGGCCCAGGCGCAGGACGGTCCGGGCGGCCGGTCAGGGGACCGCGGGTCCCGCGGGGACACCCGGCGGCGCACCGACACCGCACCCGTCCTCGTCATCGGCTCCCCTTTCCTGTGGTGGATGCGCGTCGGCGAACTGCGCGCGGTCCTCGCCCCGGTCGTCGCCGGTACGGGACCCTCCGCGCACCCCGACATAGCCGCCGCCCGGCGCTTCGTGCGCGGACTCGACGCCGCGGTGGCCGTCGCCGCCACTCCCGGCCGCTGTCCGCTGACCCGTGGTGTGTGCGCGGCGCTCGGCTGGGTGGCCCGGCTGCTGCTGCGCGGCGTCCGGGAGCACGCCGTGCTCATGGAGCGCGGGGTCGCGGCGGCGGCCGCCGAGCGCGCCCAGTCGGTGGACTACGGCCTGCGGATCGTCGCCCAGGAACAGGTCGGCCTCGCCTACGCGGGCTGGGACCGGCTGCTGACCAAGGTGGCACTGCCCGCCTGGCGCATGGGCCGCTGGCCCTCCCGGCTGGACGCGGGCGTCGTGGCCGCGCTCACCGAGCTCTCCCGGCGCGACCGCCTGGCCGAGGGATTCGCCTCGCGCCTCGGCGAGCGCCCCGCCTGTGACCTGCTGGAGGAGCCCGGCGCGGTGGACGAGGCCGCCTCCCTGCTCGCCGCCCGCCTCTTTCACGGCGGCCCCGCCGAGCCCGGCCCGGAGTGGGCGCCGGTGGACTGGCAGTCGTACCCGGAGGAGGTCGTCGACCGCACCTGGCGCGCGGGCGCGGCCCGTCTGCACCGCGTCCTCGACACCCTCGGGGTCCGCCCCGCCGCCGACCCGTCCGCCCCCGACCCGGGCGGTCCCACTCTGGCCCGGGTCCTGGACCACCTCACCGAACCCGCGCACCGCGTCGAGGGCCCCGCGGACCGGGAGCGCCCCGCCCGCCTCCCCGTCTCCGACGAACCCGCATCCCTCCCCGTCCCCGACGAACCCGCATCCCTCCCCGTCCCCGACGAACCCGCATCCCTCCCCGTCCCCGACGAACCCGCGCCGCTCCTCCCCGACGGGCCCGCGCCGCTCCTTCCTGACGGACCCTCCGACGGACCTGCCCCCGACGGATCTGCCCCCGACGGATCTGCCCCCGACGGGCCCGACCCCGACGAGTCCGCCCCTCTCCCCTTCTCCGACGAGGAGGACGACGCCGACCCCGCCACCGAGCGCAGCTCCGCCCTCGCCGCCGGGCTCAGCGCCGAGCTGGCCCGGGAGGAGGTCTCCACGCCGAAGGGCGCGACGGCGGCCGGGCAGGGTCACGACAGCGCGCTGTGGGAGGACGGCTCCCTGCCGCTGTTCCCCCTCCAGCCGCCGCGCACCGGACGCGACCTGCTCGCCGAGCACGTCACGGCGATGGTGTGCTGCGCCGCGGTGGACACGGCCGGGGCGCAGCCCGCGCTCGACTGGCTCGACGGGCCGTCCCTGCTGCTGGGCGGGGAGCGGGCGGCGGACCTCGGACCGAAGGTGCTGAGCCTGATCGAGGAGGGGGATCCGGGCCCGCTGCGCAACTGGCTGGCCGCGTCCGGGATACGCCCGGAGAAGCCGGTCCGGCTGATCTGACCCCGCCGGGACCGGATCCCGGCCCCCGCCACCGCCGGCCACGCACCCCGCAGCCCGCACCCTGTACCCCGCGCGCCGCGCCTCCGGTGCCGTACCGGCCCGGGGTCCCGCGATCGCCGGCACCCCGGCTCCCGGCGATCGGAAGGACGTAACGGAGCAGCCTCTTCCACTTCAGGCCAATTCGCAACGAACCGTGACCGAACCCGTGCGTTATGTGATGTGCTGGGACCGACAACGCCCATGGCAAAGGCGTGCGACATACGACAGCACGGCCGAGCACCACCGACGCAGACGACGGGGGCTGAGGGAGGGGAGCGTTCCATGGCCTCGGACCACATTCGCCGCTGGGAGTCCGGTGCACTCGCGCACGCCGTCACCGACCCTTTCGGACAGGGCCCGGTTCCCTGGCTGCGCGGCAGCGAGACCTACTTCGACGACACCGGCCAGGTCGTGCCCTGGTACATCGACCCGCCCCAGCCGCACTCCACGGCCACGCACGTCCCGGCCCCCCGCTCGGCCGGCCCCGGCCCCCGCTCCGCCGACGACGTGCGCCGCCAGATCAAGGGCTTCACCTCCACCGGAGCGGTCTCGCCCGGCGAGGCGATCGACTTCCACATCACGGTCGACCCGCCCCAGCAGTTCAGCGTGGACATCTACCGGATCGGCCACTACAGCGGCCACGGCGCCGCGAAGATCACCACCAGCCCCCGGCTGTCCGGCATCGTCCAGCCCTCGCCGCTGGCCGCCGACCGCACGGTCTCCTGCCACCACTGGTGGCTGTCCTGGCGTCTCCAGGTGCCCGCGCAGTGGCGGATCGGCGCCTATGTCGCCGTCCTGACCACCGCCGACGGCTACCGCTCCCACGTGCCGTTCACCATCCGCGACGACCACCCCGCCGACCTGCTCCTGCTGCTGCCCGACATCACCTGGCAGGCGTACAACCTCTACCCGGAGGACGGCCGCACCGGCGCCAGCCTCTACCACGCGTGGGACGAGAAGGGCCGGCTCCTCGGCGAGGCCGACGCGGCCACCACCGTCTCCTTCGACCGCCCGTACGCGGGCGCCGGCCTGCCCCTGCACGTGGGCCACGCCTACGACTTCATCCGCTGGGCCGAGCGCTACGGCTACGACCTCGCGTACGCCGACGCCCGCGATCTGCACGCCGGACGCGTCGACCCCGCCCGTTACCGCGGCCTGGTCTTCCCCGGGCACGACGAGTACTGGTCGGTGCCGATGCGCCGGGCCGTCGAGCAGGCCCGCGACCGCGGCACCTCGCTGGTCTTCCTCTCCGCCAACACTATGTACTGGCAGGTGGAGTTGGGGCCGTCCCCGTCGGGCGTCCCGGACCGGCTGCTGACCTGCCGGAAGCGCAAGGGCCCCGGCCGGTCGCTGCTCTGGCGGGAGATCGACCGGCCCGAGCAGCAGGTGGTCGGCATCCAGTACGCGGGCCGGGTGCCCGAGCCGCATCCGCTGATCGTCCGCAACGCCGGCCACTGGCTGTGGGACGCGACCGGCGCGCACGAGGGCGACGAGATCGAAGGCCTGGTCGCCGGCGAGGCCGACCGCTACTTCCCGCGCACCGCCCTGCCCGAGCACGAGGAGCGCATCCTGCTCGCGCACTCCCCGTACAGCGACAGCGAGGGCGTCCTGCGCCATCAGGAGACCTCCCTCTACCGGGCCCCGTCCGGCGCCTGGGTGTTCGCCTCCGGCACCTTCGCCTGGTCGCCGGCGCTGGACCGTCCCGGCCATGTGGACCCTCGCGTCCAGCGGGCCACGGCGAACCTGCTGGACCGTATCTGCAAGCGGGACTGAGGGCGTCCGGCCGTCACGGACACCCCTGGTCACAGCCGATCTTCCGGATACGGGAGAATCGAGGCACTTGGACAGAACCACGGGGAGGCACCGTGTCCGGATTCGTAGAAAAGCCCGAGCCGGTCCAGGTTCCGGGCCTGGTCCACCTGCACACCGGAAAGGTGCGCGAGCTGTACCGGAACGAGGCGGGCGATCTCGTGATGGTCGCCAGTGACCGCATCTCCGCTTTCGACTGGGTGCTGCCCACCGAGATCCCCGACAAGGGCCGCGTCCTCACCCGGCTTTCCCTGTGGTGGTTCGACCAGCTGCGCGATCTGGCCCCCAACCATGTGATCAGCACCGAACTCCCCGAGCACGCCCCCGCCGACTGGGCGGGCCGCACGCTGGTCTGCAAGTCGCTGCGCATGGTCCCGGTCGAGTGCGTGGCCCGCGGCTATCTCACCGGCTCCGGCCTCGCCGAGTACGAGGAGTCCCGCACCGTCTGCGGCCTCGCCCTCCCCGAAGGCCTGGTGGACGGCTCCGAGCTCCCCGGCCCGATCTTCACCCCGGCCACCAAGGCCGAGGTGGGTGAGCACGACGAGAACGTCTCCTACGAGGAGGTCGCCCGCCAGGTGGGCGCCGAGACGGCCGCGCAGCTGCGCCAGGCCACCCTCGCCGTGTACGCCCGCGCCCGGGACATCGCCCGCGAGCGGGGGATCATCCTGGCCGACACCAAGTTCGAGTTCGGCTTCGACGGTGACACCCTCGTCCTCGCCGACGAGGTCCTCACCCCGGACTCCTCCCGCTTCTGGCCGGCCGCCGAGTGGGAGCCGGGCCGCGCGCAGGCC
Organism: Streptomyces sp. NPDC090108; assembly: GCF_044747185.1. Lineage (NCBI taxonomy): Bacteria > Bacillati > Actinomycetota > Actinomycetes > Kitasatosporales > Streptomycetaceae > Streptomyces > Streptomyces sp. NPDC090108. The sequence goes on along the minus strand of NZ_JBIVDQ010000009.1, from coordinate 67,784 downwards.
TCGTACGACAAGCAGTTCGTCCGGGACTGGCTGACCTCGCCGGCCTCGGGCTGGGACCGCCGCGGCGAGCAGCCCCCGCCGCCGCTGCCGGACGAGGTCGTCGAGGCCACGCGGGCGAAGTACGTGGAGGCGTACGAGCGGCTGACGGGCGCGAACTGGTCGTGATCCGACTCCGGTGCACCCCCGGCAGCGCGCCGGGGGAACACCGGCGCCCCGGGCAGGTCCGGACAACGCAGAAGGCCCCCGGTGTGAACCGGGGGCCTTCTGAATGGAGCGGACGACGAGGCTCGAACTCGCGACCTCAACCTTGGCAAGGTTGCGCTCTACCAACTGAGCTACGTCCGCAACGCGCTGTGCGCAGGCATAACTATACCTACTCTCGGGGGTGCGCGGGACACACCTCCGCGCGACGGTTCCCGGTGCCGGGTCCGGCGGGGCTCCGGGAGGGGTGGTTCCGCGGGTCGCCGGCGACGGGCCGGACCGCTCGGCGATCTCGGCGATCTCCGCGAGCGGTGCCCCGTCGGCCGCCTGTCCCGGCGCTCCGGCCTTCCGGGCGGTCGGCGGGAAGGCTCCCGGGGCGGCCGTGAAGGAGGCCAACTCCGTTTCCGCGCAGTGGTTTCCGGCGTGCGCGGTCCGAGCGGTCCCGGCGGGCCGTCCGGCGCCGGCCGCCTTCGGGGCGGGCCTGTGCGGTCCGGCGGCGAGGGTCCGGTTCAGGGGTGCGGGGAGTGTGGGCGGCCCGTGGCCGGTGGCGGCCGACGCCCGGCGGACGGGTGGCCCGGGTGCCGGGGGTGTGGCGACCGTCACGCGACGGGTGCCGATGGCGGGCGTCAGGGCAACGAAAAGACCCCGGTCCAGAGGACCGGGGTCTTTTTCCCGAGCGGACGACGAGGCTCGAACTCGCGACCTCAACCTTGGCAAGGTTGCGCTCTACCAACTGAGCTACGTCCGCACTGCTCCCGACCGGCTCCCACCGATCGGTGCGAGCACCAGCCTACCTGATCCACAAGAGTGGTTCTGACCGGTGCCAGAGCGGGTGACAGGAATCGCACACTGCGCCTTCCCCCTGGAAGGGGGATGTTCTACTACTGAACTACACCCGCACGGTCCTCGGGATCCGGCCTTCCGGCCTCGCCCCTCGGCGTGTTCCAGACATTAGCTGATCAGCAGGGGGGTTGCGCAAGTCGGTTCCCGCCGCGGGTTCCTCCGCGGGCGCCGCGCGCCACCTCACCCGGTCAAGTGAACGGCTCCCAGGGCCCGCTGACGGACCCTGGGGAGCTGCCCCTTCGCGGGCTCACTGGGCGGAGCTGAACGCCTCGTAGACCTTCTTGGGGATCCGGCCGCGGGCGGGGACGTCCATCTTGTTGGCCTGGGCCCAGGCGCGGACGGCCGCGGGGTCGGGGGCGACCTCCGTCTGCTTGAACGCCTTGCCGGACCGTGCGCGCTTGCGGCCGGCCTCCACGTACGGCGCGAGCGCCTTGCGCAGTTTCTTGGCGTTGGTTTCGTTCAGGTCGATCTCGTACGACTTGCCGTCGAGTCCGAAGGCGATCGTTTCCGCCGCTTCCGAGCCGTCGATGTCGTCAAAGAGAGTGACCACGACTTTTTGCGCCACGAATATCGGTCCCTTCGTGCGGCACGTCGATACAGCTCACCAGCGATGACGTGCCGAGTATCGGCTATTGCCAATTCATTTGTACAGTGCCCGGCAATCAAATGTGAAGCCCGACTAAATCCTTCCGCGTGTCCGGGTGCAATACGTGCCGCGGGTGGACCGTAGAACTTTCCCAGAATTTTTGGCGGAGGTCGGCGTTCGACACTCGATCGTGATGCGGGTCACGTAGATTCCTCCAACTCTACCCGCGTAGAAATTTTGTACGGGTAGTCTGAAGGAACCTGCTCAGCACCACACACCGGGAGTGCCAGTGGCACGCGTCGTAGTCGACGTCATGCTCAAGCCGGAGATCCTCGACCCCCAGGGCCAGGCGGTCCAGCGTGCGCTGCCACGTCTGGGTTTCGAAGGGATCTCGGACGTCCGCCAGGGAAAGCGTTTCGAACTGGAAGTTGACGGGCCGGTCGACGAGGCCGCCCTCGCCCGCATCCACGATCTCGCGGAATCCTTCCTCGCCAACACGGTGATCGAGGACTTCACCGTCAAGGTGGAAGAAGTCGCGGAGGCGGCCAAGTGACCGCTCGTATTGGCGTCGTCACTTTCCCGGGGAGTCTCGACGACCGTGACACCCGGCGCGCCATCCGCCTCGCGGGCGCCGAACCGGTCGCCCTGTGGCACAAGGACAAGGACCTGAAGCAGGTCGACGCCGTGGTGCTGCCCGGCGGTTTCTCCTACGGCGACTATCTGCGGGCCGGAGCCATCTCCCGCTTCTCGCCCGTGATGGAGACCGTCATCGAGCAGGCGAAGGCCGGCCTTCCGGTCCTCGGTATCTGCAACGGCTTCCAGGTCCTCACCGAGGCGCACCTGCTGCCCGGCGGAATGCTCGGCAACGACCACCTCCACTTCATCTGCCGCGACCAGAAGCTGCGGGTGGAGAACGCGGGGACGGCCTGGACCGGCGACTACCGCGAGGGCCAGGAGATCCACATCCCGCTGAAGAACATGGACGGCCGGTACGTCGCCGACGCCTACACGCTCGACCAGCTGGAGGCGGAGGGCCGGGTGGTCTTCCGCTACCTGGACATGAACCCCAACGGCTCGCTCAACGACATCGCCGGCATCACCAACGAGGCCGGCAACGTCGTGGGCCTCATGCCGCACCCCGAGCACGCCGTCGAGCCGCTGATCGGCACGGGCCGCACCGACGGTCTCCCCTTCTTCACCTCGATCCTCAAGAAGCTGGTCAACGCATGAGCCGGACGCCTCTGGACACGGTCGAGCACGCGGCCGCGACCCCCGACGTCGAGCTGCCCTGGGCCGAACTCGGTCTGAAGAAGGACGAGTACGAGCGGGTCGTGGAGATCCTCGGCCGCCGCCCGACCGGCGCCGAGCTCGCCATGTACTCGGTCATGTGGTCCGAGCACTGCTCGTACAAGTCCTCCAAGGTCCACCTGCGCCAGTTCGGCGAGAAGGCGCCGCAGTCGGACGCCATGCTCGTCGGCATCGGCGAGAACGCCGGTGTGGTGGACGTCGGCCAGGGCTACGCGGTCACCTTCAAGGTCGAGTCGCACAACCACCCCTCCTACGTCGAGCCCTACCAGGGCGCGGCCACGGGCGTCGGCGGCATCGTCCGCGACATCATCGCGATGGGCGCCCGCCCGGTCGCCGTGGTGGACCCGCTGCGCTTCGGCGCGGCCGACCACCCCGACACCAAGCGCGTGCTGCCCGGCGTCGTCGCCGGCATCGGCGGCTACGGCAACTGCCTGGGCCTGCCCAACATCGGCGGCGAGGTCGTCTTCGACGCCTGCTACCAGGGCAACCCGCTGGTCAACGCCGGTGCCATCGGCGTCATGCGGCACGAGGACATCCACCTCGCCAAGGCCTCCGGCACCGGCAACAAGGTCGTCCTCTACGGCGCCCGGACCGGCGGCGACGGCATCGGCGGCGCGTCGATCCTCGCCTCCGAGACCTTCGACGACGCCAAGCCGAGCAAGCGCCCCGCCGTCCAGGTCGGCGACCCCTTCCAGGAGAAGCTCCTCATCGAGTGCACCCTGGAGGCGTTCAAGGAGAAGCTCGTCGTCGGCATCCAGGACCTCGGCGCGGCCGGGCTGTCCTGCGCCACCTCCGAGCTCGCCTCCAACGGCTCCGGCGGCATGCGCGTCACCCTGGACGACGTGCCGCTGCGCGACTCCACGCTCTCGCCCGAGGAGATCCTCATGAGCGAGTCGCAGGAGCGCATGTGCGCGGTGGTCGAGCCGGAGAAGGTCGACCGCTTCCTGGAGATCTGCGAGAAGTGGGACGTCATCGCCACCGTCATCGGTGAGGTGACCGACGGCGACCGCCTGGAGATCTTCTGGCACGGCGGCAAGATCGTCGACGTCGACCCGCGCACGGTCGCGCACGAGGGCCCGGTCTACGAGCGCCCCTACGCGCGCCCCGAGTGGCAGGACGCCCTGCAGGCCGACGACGCGAACAAGCTGCCCCGCCCGGCCACGTCGCAGGAGCTGCGCGAGCAGGTCCTGAAGCTGGTCGCGTCGCCCAACCAGGCGTCGAAGAAGTGGATCACCTCGCAGTACGACCACTTCGTGCAGGGCAACACCGTCCTCGCGCAGCCGGAGGACTCCGGCATGATCCGCGTGGACGAGGAGACCGGGCTGGGCGTCGCCATCGCGACGGACGGCAACGGCCGTTACGCCAAGCTGGACCCCTACACGGGCGCGCAGCTGGCCCTCGCCGAGGCCTACCGGAACGTGGCGACGACCGGCGCCAAGCCGCTCGCCGTCTCCGACTGCCTGAACTTCGGTTCGCCCGAGGACCCGGCCGTGATGTGGCAGTTCGCGGAGGCCGTGCGCGGTCTGGCGGACGGCTGCCTCCAGCTCGGCACCCCGGTGACCGGCGGCAACGTCTCGCTGTACAACCAGACGGGCGAGGCGGCCATCCACCCGACGCCGGTGGTCGCCGTCCTCGGCGTCATCGACGACGTGGCCCGCCGTACGCCGGTCGCCTTCCAGGAGGAGGGCCAGCTGCTCTACCTCCTCGGCGACACCGGCGAGGAGTTCGGCGGCTCGGCCTGGTCGCAGGTCGTCCACGACCACCTCGGCGGTCTGCCCCCGAAGGTGGACCTGGAGCGCGAGCGGCTGCTGGGCGAGATCCTGATCTCGGCCTCCCGCGACGGCATGGTCGACTCCGCGCACGACCTGTCCGACGGCGGTCTGATCCAGGCCGTGGTCGAGTCCGCGCTGCTGGGCGGCAAGGGCGCCCGTCTGATCGTCCCGGACGGTCTGGACGCCTTCACCTTCCTGCTCTCCGAGTCGGCCGGCCGTGCCGTCGTCGCCGTGCCGCGTTCGGAGGAGCTGCGCTTCACCGACATGTGCGGTGCGCGGGGTCTGCCGGCCACCCGCATCGGTGTCGTCGACGGTGACGCGGTCGAGGTCCAGGGCGAGTTCAGCCTGCCCCTCGCCGAGCTGCGCGAGGCCCACGAGGCGACGATCCCGGCGCTGCTCGCGTAAGCGGCGCACCGGATCGCGAAGGCCCCGCCCGGACCCCCGGCCGGGGCCTTCCCCGTGCGCCGGTGACCCGGCCCGGGGCCTTTCCCGTGCGCCGGGTGATGCCGGGCGAGGTCCGGTCCGCGCGCCGGTGACGCCGGGCGCGCGGGGGAGTTCACGCCGGGACCGGCTCGCGCACCGGTTCGCCGGGCTCCTGCGGCGCGGGCCGGTTCCTCGGCAGGCGTACGGCCAGGACCAGGCACAGCAGCATGATCCCGGCCGCGCACAGGAAGACCGTGTCCATCGCCGAGACGTAGGCCGCCACGCCCCGCACCCGCTCGGCGCCGCGCAGCGCGGCGAGAGAGCCGATGCCGCCGGGCCCGTCGTAGAGGCGGCCGAGCAGGGTGCCGAAGAGGGATGCGCCGAGCGCCGTGCCGAGGGTCTGGAAGAAGCGGCCGGCGGTCGTGGCCACGCCGAGGCTGTGCGCGGGGGCCGCCGTCTGCGCGAGCTGGACCAGCTGGCCGAGGAGCTGGCCGAAGCCGGCGCCGAGGAGCAGCAGGGCGCCGCGCACCTGCCAGAGCGAGGTGCCGGTCCCGGTGTCGGCCAGCAGCAGGAACGCCGCGAGGGTGACGGCCGACCCACTGATCACGAACGTCCGCTCGGACCGGCCGCGGGCGCCGAGCCTGCCGGTGACGACGCCGGCGGTCATGATGCCCGCCGCCATGGGGAGGAGGAACAGTCCGGCGGACGAGCTGGGGACGGCGCGGGCCACCTGGAGATAGATCATCACGTAGTAGATCGCGCCGGTCAGGGCGAGGCCGGTCAGGCCCTGGAGGGCGAATCCCAGGCGCAGTTCGGGGACGCGGAACAGCGCGGGCGGCAGGATCGGCTCGGACACGGTCCGCCGGCGGCGCAGCAGCAGGGCGAGCGAGGCGGCGCAGGCCAGGGCCGTGCCGAGCACCTGCGGGGAGGTCCAGGCGTACTGCTTGCCGCCCCACTCGGTCACCAGCAGCAGCGCGGTGGCGAACGTGGCGGCGAGGGCGGCGCCGGGGACGTCGACAGAGCGGTCGCGGCCGGCGCCGGGGAGCCGGAGGACCACGGCGCCGGTGAGGAGCGCGGCAACGCCGAGCGGCAGGTTGATGAGGAAGGCCCAGCGCCAGTCGGCGTGCTGGGAGAGGAAGCCGCCGAGCCACGGTCCGACGGACATCGCGCCGCCCGCGACGAAACCGCCCGCCGCCGCGCCGCCGTTCCTCTTCTCCTCGGGGCCCTTGAGGTGTGCGATCACCACCATCGTGACGCTCATCAGCCCTCCCGCGCCGATGCCCTGCACGGCGCGGGAGGCGATCAGCCAGCCGAGCGAGGGGGCCGCGCCGCACAAGGCCGAGCCGGTCAGGAAGGCGCCGAGGGCGCCCAGGAAGACGGGCTTGGCGCCGAGCACGTCGCAGAGCCTGCCGTACAGGGGCAGCATCGCGGCGGAGGCCAGCGAGTAGGCGCTGACCAGCCAGGGGATGCGGGCGATGCCGTGCGCGGGGTCCAGGTCCCGGACGATCGGGACGGTCGCCGCGGACACGATCTGCGTGTCGAGTACGGCCAGGACGATCGTGACGAGGCAGACGAGGAAGCCGAGTCGGCGCTGGATCGGGCTCATGCGCCCACCATGGCCGCCTTGCGTATACCGAGTCAATATTTCATCCGTAACAAAAGTTGAGCTCAGCCTAAAATTCGTCGCGGTAAGGTGCTGACATGGCGGAAGAGGCGATGGGGCTGCGCGAGCGCAAGAAGCTGCAGACGGCGCACCGGATCTACCGGACCGCGATCGGCCTCTTCGTGGAACGGGGCTTCGACAACGTCTCCGTGCAGGAGATCGCCGACGCCGCCGAGGTCTCGAAGATGACCGTCTTCAACTACTTCGGCACCAAGGAGGACCTGGTCTTCCGGCCGATGGAGGAGCACTTCGGCGACGTGGCCCGCGCGGTGCGCGAACGGAAGCCGGGCGAGTCCGCCGTGGACGCCGTGCGTCGGCAGTTCCTGGAGCTGGTCGAGGGCCGCGACCCCGCGATCGGCCTGACCCCCGACCCGTTCGCCCGACAGGTGCGTCAACTGGTTCTCGGGACACCGGTCCTGATGGAGCGCGCCTTCCTCGCCGCGCAGAGGGGAACCCGGGAACTGGCCGCTCTTCTGGCCGCCGAGACCGGGGACCTGATGCAGGCCACCGTCGCAGCCGCCACCCTCAGCGCCGCCCGCAACGCCCTCGTCGAGGAGCACCACCGCCGTGTCGCGGAGGGCGAGAGCGCCGACCGGGTCGCCGCCGACGCCGCCGAACGCGCCCGTGTCGCCTTCGGCCTGGTGGAGAACGGACTGCGGGACTTCGCCGTCAAGGGCCGCGGCCCGGAGGCATAGGCTCACCGCCATGCCTCCGGCCAAGAAGCGTGCCCGCAGTTACGACCCCGCCAGGACCCGTGCGGCGGTCCTCGCCCAACTCGGCCACCTGCGGCAGGCCGTAGGCGGTCTCACCCCCGGACAGCTCGCCCTGCCCACCCGGCTCGGCGGCCTGACCGCAGGGGAGCTGGTCGCGCACATCGGGGAGGCCGTCGCCGACGTCGGCCGGGCCGTCGCGGCCCCGGCTCCGCTCCGGCAGGACGTCCAGGTGGTCCAGTGGCCCTCCCGCTCGGCCTGCGGCGCCGCCGCGGCCGACGCGGGCGTCCGGGACCTCGCCGCCCGCCACCCCGACCCGGGCGCCTTCCTGGAGGAGGCGGAGCGGGACCTGCGCGGGCTTCTCGCCGCGCATCCGGCCGGCCGGCTCGTCCGGTCGGACACCGGCGCGCTGCCCCTGGACGACTACCTCGTCACCCGTGCGGTGGAACTCGTCGTCCACACCGACGACCTGAACGCCGCCGTGTCCGGCCTCGACGTGCCCTGCGACCGGCAGGCCCTCGCCGCGGCCACCCGGCTGCTGCTCGACGCCCTCGCCCTGCGCGCCCCCGGCGGCACCACCGAGGTGCGCGTGCCGCCGTACGCCGTGGTGCAGTGCGTCGAGGGCCCCCGGCACACCCGCGGCACCCCGCCCAACGTGGTGGAGACCGACCCGCTGACCTGGATCCGGCTCGCCACCGGCCGCACGTCCTGGAGCGACGCCCTCGGGCGCGCCGAGGTCAGCGCGAGCGGCGAGCGCGCGGACCTCTCGCAGCTGCTGCCGCTCATGGACTGAAGCCCCCGCCCGGCGTTCTCCGGCGCCGCGCCCGCGGCAGCGGAACCGGATGCTGCCGAGGCGCGTCGAATCGGTATGTACCGGCACAAGAGGAACAGGTATCCGATCCTGGCCGCCGCGCTGCTCCCGCTCGTGGTGGCCTGCGGCGGCGAGGCGGCCGGCAGCGGCGGGGCGGCGGGCAGCGGCTCGGTGGCGCGCGACCCGGTGGCCGGCGTCGACTGGCGCGTCGACAGCGTCACCGCCCACGGCACGACCCTGCGCGCCCCCGCCGCCGCCCGCCTCCGTGTCGACCTGGACTCCGCGGGCGGCCGCGGCGACGGGGAGGGAAGGGCGGGCGGCAGTCTCGGCTGCAACCTCTTCAGCGCGCCGGTCACCGTGCACGGCGACCGGATCGCCTTCGGGGCCCTGCGGACGACCCGGATGGCCTGCGACCCCGCCCGCATGACCTTCGAGCGGACGCTCGCCGGTGTGCTCGGCCGACACACCCTCAGCAGCCGGGCGGACAAAGGGAAACTCACCCTCACCACAGGTCACGGGGAGCGGGTGGATCTCAGCCGGAACGCCCCCGGCTGATGTGCGACACCTCACTCGTGGTGCGCGCGTAACGGGCCCCCGAGGCCGCCCCGGAGCCGCCCGCGCACCGGACCGGTTTCGAGCCCAACGCTCTGACCTGCGAAAACCCGAAAACAACCAAGGTGATCGGCATTCCAGGATCGGAGACCGGCACGTATCCCCAATTCGGACCAGCGGTCGGCCTCGCCTACACTCGGTGGCGTGCCACGTGGTGACGGTCGACTCAATCACGATCTGCTTCCCAGCGAAAAGGGCCCCCAGGACGCTTGCGGCGTCTTCGGTGTCTGGGCTCCGGGCGAAGAGGTCGCAAAGCTCACGTACTTCGGGCTCTACGCCCTCCAGCACCGGGGTCAGGAATCCGCGGGAATCGCGGTAAGCAACGGCTCCCAGATCCTCGTCTTCAAGGACATGGGCCTGGTCTCCCAGGTCTTCGACGAAACAGCCCTCGGTTCGCTCCAGGGGCACATCGCCATCGGACATGCCCGCTACTCCACCACCGGTGCCTCGGTGTGGGAGAACGCGCAGCCGACCTTCCGTGCCACCGCGCACGGTTCCATCGCCCTCGCGCACAACGGCAACCTGGTCAACACGGCGCAGCTCGCCGGGATGGTCGCCGACCTGCCGAAGGACACCAACGGCCGCTCCACCCGGGTCGCGGCCACCAACGACACCGACCTCGTCACGGCGCTCCTCGCCGGCCAGGTCGACACCGACGGCAAGCCGCTGACCGTCGAGGAGGCCGCGCAGCGCGTCCTCCCGCAGGTGAGGGGCGCCTTCAGCCTCGCCTTCATGGACGAGCACACGCTCTACGCGGCCCGCGACCCGCAGGGCATCCGCCCGCTGGTCCTCGGCCGGCTGGAGCGCGGCTGGGTCGTCGCCTCCGAGACCGCGGCGCTCGACATCGTGGGTGCGAGCTTCGTGCGCGAGATCGAGCCGGGCGAGTTCGTCGCCATCGACGAGAACGGCCTCCGCACCTCGCGATTCGCGGAAGCGAAGCCCAAGGGCTGTGTCTTCGAGTACGTGTACCTGGCCCGCCCGGACACCGACATCGCCGGCCGGAACGTCTACCTGTCCCGTGTCGAGATGGGCCGGCGCCTCGCCAAGGAGGCCCCGGTCGACGCGGATCTGGTGATACCGACCCCGGAGTCCGGCACCCCGGCCGCCGTCGGCTACGCGGAGGCCTCCGGCATCCCGTTCGGCACCGGCCTGGTCAAGAACGCCTACGTCGGCCGGACCTTCATCCAGCCCTCGCAGACCATCCGCCAGCTCGGCATCCGCCTGAAGCTGAACCCGCTGAAGGAAGTCATCAAGGGCAAGCGGCTGGTCGTCGTCGACGACTCGATCGTGCGCGGCAACACCCAGCGCGCTCTGGTCCGCATGCTCCGCGAGGCGGGCGCGGCCGAGGTCCACATCCGGATCTCCTCGCCGCCGGTGAAGTGGCCCTGCTTCTTCGGCATCGACTTCGCCACCCGCGCCGAACTCATCGCCAACGGCATGACCATCGACGAGATCACCGACTCGCTCGGCGCCGACTCCCTGGCGTACATCTCCCTCGACGGCATGGTCGACGCGACCACCATCGCCAAGCCGGACCTGTGCCGCGCCTGCTTCGACGGTGAGTACCCGATGGAGCTGCCGGATCCCGAACTGCTCGGCAAGCAGCTCCTGGAGACCGAGATCGCCTCGGGGCCCGCCGCCACGGCCGCCTCCGACGCGATCCGTCGCCCGTAAGCCCCGCAGCACTACAGCTGTACGACACGAAAGCTCTCAAAGTCATGACTCCTGAGACCACTGGTGCCAGCTACGCGAGCGCGGGCGTCGACATCGAGGCGGGCGACCGCGCCGTCGAGCTGATGAAGGAGTGGGTGAAGAAGACCCGGCGCCCCGAGGTCCTCGGCGGCCTCGGCGGCTTCGCCGGCCTCTTCGACGCCTCCGCCCTCAAGCGTTTCGAGCGTCCCCTGCTCGCCTCCGCCACCGACGGCGTCGGCACGAAGGTCGACATCGCGCGCCGGCTGGGCGTCTACGACACCATCGGCCACGACCTGGTCGCGATGGTCATGGACGACATCGTCGTCTGCGGTGCCGAACCGCTGTTCATGACCGACTACATCTGCGTCGGCAAGGTCCACCCCGAGCGGGTCGCCGCGATCGTCAAGGGCATCGCGGAGGGCTGCGTGCTGGCCGGCTGCGCTCTGGTGGGCGGCGAGACGGCCGAACACCCGGGGCTGCTCGGCCCGGACGACTTCGACGTCGCCGGCGCCGGTACGGGCGTCGTGGAGGCCGACCGGCTGCTCGGCGCGGATCGTATCCGTAAGGGGGACGCGGTGATCGCCATGACGTCCTCCGGGCTTCACTCGAACGGGTACTCGCTGGTCCGGCATGTCCTGCTGGAGCGCGCGGGACTGGCCCTGGAGGCGGAGATCGCGGAACTGGGCCGCACCCTCGGTGAGGAGCTGCTGGAGCCCACGAAGATCTACTCGCTGGACTGCCTGGCGCTGACCCGCACCGCCGAGGTGCACGCCTTCAGCCACATCACCGGCGGCGGGCTGGCGGCCAACCTGGCCCGGGTGATCCCGGACGGGCTGCACGCCACCGTGGACCGCTCCACCTGGGCCCCGGGCGCGATCTTCGACCTGGTCGGCCGGACCGGGTCCGTCGAGCGCCTGGAGCTGGAGAAGACCCTGAACATGGGCGTCGGCATGATGGCGATCGTCCCGCAGGAGTCCGCCGAGGTGGCGCTGGCGACGCTGGCCGACCGCGGGGTCGAGGCCTGGGTCGCCGGCGAGATCACCGACCGGGACGGGAACGCGACGGGCGCCGAACTGGTCGGCGACTACGCGGCCTGAGCACGCGCAGACCGCTCGGTCCGGTGACGGCGGGCCGAGCGGACGGCGGCACCGGCATCATGCGCGGCACGGCCTTCGGGGCAGCACGAAACCCGGTCCGGCGCTGAGGCCCCGGACCGGGCAGGTGCACTGCTGAAGCGGCTGAGCGCGTGCTGTCTGAGCGTTACGCGCCGCGACGGTGTTGCGACGCGGGACCGGACTCGTCGTCCTCGTCCTCGTCGTCGTCGTTGTATAGATCCGCGTACTGTGCGTACGGGTCGTCGTCGTCCTCGTCGTCCTCGAACGGCTCGCCGTTAGGCGGCTGGCTCGAAGTCGATGCGCCCAGTTCACTGGCCAGACGCGACAGATCAGTCCCACCGCTGTTGTACTTCAGCTGGCGGGCGACCTTCGTCTGCTTGGCCTTGGCCCGGCCGCGCCCCATGGCTCGACCCCCTCGGTGACGGGGCTCGACGGCCCCAGAGTCTGACACGCGTTCATGTTCCGGAACGGACTCTCCTTGGAGAGGCCGGTCCGTAGGGCTTCCACGGTACCTGAGCCCGCGCCCATACGGTACGTCGCCCGCAGCACGCGCGTGTGCACAGGACCCACGAGGTGCCCTGTCCTCGCTGGTCAGTGGCGATTTTAACCACTTATCGGGGTACGACCCGCCGGTGGGAGTGAGAGTTCTCTCGAAGTTCCCGCCGACGGGTACCGCCCACGCGTCCGATCGGACACCCGATCGCGGGTCCGCGTGGCTCCCGGGTGACGTGCCGGCGACCTCCCGGCGGCGGTCTCGCGGCTGTCTCGCGGTGTCCGGCGGCGTGCCGGTGGCCTGAGGGCGGGACGCCGCCGGCAGGCCACCGGGCGGGCCCGGACTCAGCGGGCCGCGCGCGCCTCCGTCATGCGCTGCTCGGCGATCCGGTCGGCCGCGGCGGCCGGCGGAATCCCGTCCTCCTTCGCACGCGTGAAGATCGTCAGGGTGGTGTCGAAGATCTTCGCCGCCTTCGCCCTGCACCGGTCGAAGTCGAAGCCGTGCAGCTCGTCGGCGACCTGGATGACGCCGCCCGCGTTGACCACGTAGTCGGGCGCGTAGAGGATCCCGCGGTCGGCGAGGTCCTTCTCCACGCCCGGGTGGGCGAGCTGGTTGTTGGCGGCGCCGCACACCACGCGCGCGGTGAGCACCGGCACGGTCTCGTCGTCCAGGGCGCCGCCGAGCGCGCAGGGGGCGTAGATGTCGAGGCCCTCCACGCGGATGAGCGCGTCGGTGTCGGCGACGGCCGTCACCTGCCCCGGGTACTGCTCCAGCAGCCGCCGGACCGCGTCCGCGCGCACGTCGGTGATCACGACCTCGGCGCCCTCGTCGAGCAGGTGGCGCACCAGGTGGTGGCCGACCTTGCCGACACCGGCCACCCCGACCTTGCGGCCGCGCAGCACGGGATCGCCCCACAGGTGCTGGGCGGAGGCGCGCATGCCCTGGTAGACGCCGAAGGCGGTGAGCACGGAGGAGTCGCCCGCCCCGCCGTTCTCGGGGGAGCGGCCGGTCGTCCAGCGGCACTCGCGGGCCACGACGTCCATGTCGGCGACGTAGGTGCCGACGTCGCACGCGGTGACGTACCGGCCGCCGAGGGAGGCGACCATGCGGCCGTAGGCGAGCAGCAGCTCGTCGGTCTTGTCGCGCTCGGGGTCGCCGATGATCACGGCCTTGCCGCCGCCGTGGTCCAGGCCGGCCATGGCGTTCTTGTACGACATCCCGCGCGCGAGGTTGAGCGCGTCGGCGACGGCCTCGGCCTCGTTGGCGTAGGGGTAGAAGCGCGTACCGCCGAGGGCAGGGCCGAGGGCGGTGGAGTGGATGGCGATCACGGCCCTGAGGCCGGTGGCGCGGTCCTGGCAGAGCACGACCTGTTCGTGACCGCCCTGGGCGGAGTGGAACAGCGTGTGCAGGACATCAGCGGGTGCGCCGGTTACGTCGGTCACGGTGGTGACTCCTGTGTACAGAGCGGCGAGTGAAGACGGCTCCCGTGCGGGTGGCGGGGACCGTGGCATGAGCGTAGAGCCTCGGTCCCGTCACCATCCGCGCAGTGTCAAGGATCACTCTCCCGTGCCGCGCGCGCACGTAACGCCGTGGCACGATTTGCCGTGGTTTCGAGCCGGACCCGGTGGGGAGGACGCAGGCGTGCCCAAGGTGTCCTCCGTCGTCGTCCCCTATGCCGCGTACCTGCGTGTGTACGAGCCGCTGGCAGCCTTCCCGGAGCCGGAGCGCTCCCACTGGGCCCGGTACGCCCGCCGGGGGGACCGGCCCTCGTACCAGGACGAACTGCGGCGCTCGCTGGCCGACCTGCTGCCCACCCCGCCCGTCGTCGTGCCGGTGCACGAGAGCGGTGACGCCTTCGTGCTGGAGTCCGACGGCGTCGTCTGCGTCTGCCCCTGGCGGACCCGGCTGCGCGGCTGGCAGGCCCTGGGCGAGCTGGCCGGGGAGCTGCCCGCGCCGGTGCTGGACGCGGTCCTGCCGCCGCTGGTGCGCGACCAGGCCGCCCAGGACTACGAGCGCTGGCTGGCCCGCAACCCCGACGCCCGGCCCTGGATCCGCACGGCGACCTGGCAGATCCCGCTGAACTGGTTCGTCCTGGTCGCCGACGAGGAGCGGCGGTTCGAGAAGGGGACCGGCGAGGTGCCCCCGATGCTGCGCTACCGCACGCCCATGGTGCAGGCCCGGCGACGGGTGGCGAGGGCGCTGCGCACGCTCAAGGAGACGCTGGACGAGGGGCCGCTGATCGAGGGCCTGGTGAACGTGGGGCGGTGGCTGGAGGAATTCCATCCGCGCTCGCTGGTGGAGCTGGACTACGGCGGCCTGGTGCATCTGGTGCCGGCCGGCGAGCTGGAGGACGACCGTTCCGCGGCCGATGTGGCGGCGGGTGTCGAGGCGTTGCGCCGGGGCGACGGCATCGCCGCCGGCGAGGCCTACGGCCGGCTGGTGGAGCGGTGGCGAGCGGTGCGGGACCTGCGCTCCGCGAACTGAGTGACGTGGGTCACGGTCGAAATGCCCTCGAACAGCGTACGGTCTACCGCACTTGGAACACCTGACGGGCCGTTGGCCCGATCCGGGCTTTTGCCTCAAGGGTGACGGACGGCACTTACAAGGCGCTTGCGTCTCTTGCCGCCCCTCGTGCCAAAATAGGACAAGGAGCCCGGGGAGGGTTCCGCACGCCCATCTATGCTCCCGTATGGGCGGAATCTTCGCATTGCACGCTTTGGGGGGTCTGGCGACTCCTGATCGCCCTGTGACTGATCGTCACAGTGGCGTGACTGTCCGCTATGGCATGGTCCATCGGCTTCCGTCGCTGATGAACACCTGGGAGGGCAATTCCATCGGTTTGGCCGACGCGGCTGGACAGATGGTGTAGTTGTAGTGCCGAGGACAAGCCGTTCGTCCTATAACCGACTCGACTCGCGTCCGCCATTTCGGGCAACGCGGGTCAAGGTGCAGAATTTAGAGGAAAGAACCGAGAAGGTTCGGTTCTCCCGAGGAGGCCGCTCATGACCGCTCGCACCCCTGATGCCGAGCCGCTGCTGACCCCGGCTGAGGTCGCCACGATGTTCCGTGTTGACCCGAAGACGGTCACGCGGTGGGCGAAGGCCGGCAAGCTGACGTCGATCCGTACGCTCGGCGGACACCGCCGTTACCGCGAGGCCGAGGTCCGCGCACTGCTGGCGGGCATCCCGCAGCAGCGCAGCGAGGCCTGAACAATCGCATAACCGGGCAATCCGGCCGACCCCCAACCGGTCGAGGCGCCCGTCTCCTGGCTCCAAGCGACGCGGGACCTGCCCCAACAGGCCTCACGCCCACGCCGAACGGCACGTTCATGGCAAGCAGCACAGGGTGCGTCGTAGATCGCGCTGGACTCCGCCGAGTCCAGCGCGATCTTTTTTGTGCGCTGGTCGGGGGTGTCGCGGGGGCTTCGTGAGCGGCCTTGTCGGAGTCTGGGGAGGGCTGTCGGAACGGCTGCGCACGGCCCTCGGGGTGGGTGCAATTGCACATATTAAATTGACCACTTGTATGAGGGTGGTAAGTGCCACCGTTTCAAAAACTCATGTGGTGACACCCGTCACATGCCGGTCGCCTTGTTGCCATCGGCATGTGTGCGCTAGTGGAGTTCAGCGTTCCACCACCCCACGCCTGTGCGGCTGTTGGGGCCGGCGACCGCTCAGGCGCCGCGGGGGACCTCGTCCTCGGCGGCCTCCTCGCCCGCGTCCTCGGCGTTCGGCCCGGCGTCCATCGCCAGCCGCAGCAGGTGGCGGCAGACGCGGCAGTGGCGGGTCGCGTGCGGGTACGGCGAGGCGGCCGACAGATGCGCCCTCAGGAGCGCCCGCGTCTCATGCCTGGCCGATGTCGCCATGTGCCACCTCCGCGGGCCGTACAGGGAAGCGGGCCCTGGTCTCTGGGTACCGGCCGGATGTGGCCCCGTCAAGAGCGCCCGCGCCCCCGGCGGCCCGCCCCGGCGGCTCCCGGCGTCGCGCGCGGGGCGCCCCGGGGGGAACGGGGTGCATGAGGCGCGTGGGGCGCACGGGGGCTCGGGGGCCGAGGGC
The DNA here is from genome assembly GCF_044747185.1 of Streptomyces sp. NPDC090108. Lineage (NCBI taxonomy): Bacteria > Bacillati > Actinomycetota > Actinomycetes > Kitasatosporales > Streptomycetaceae > Streptomyces > Streptomyces sp. NPDC090108. The sequence continues at coordinate 51,503 of NZ_JBIVDQ010000009.1, read as the reverse complement.
GCGGGGGCTGCCGGAGGGGGCGCGGGGGCGCCGGCGGGCTGACGGGCCGTCGGATCGGCGGGCGGCCGGTGACGTGCCCGAGCGCGCTGTACGGCGGTGGCGGTGGCGGCGATGGTGACGGCCGCGCACGGGCAGGGCCGGAGTGGGCCGGGGGCCGGGTACGGCAGAAGGCCCTCATCCGGGCGGGATGAGGGCCTTCTGTTCTGCGGTCCTGACGGGATTTGAACCCGCGGCCTCCACCTTGACAGGGTGGCGAGCACTCCAAACTGCTCCACAGGACCAGGTTTCGCGGCGCTTTTTCCTACTGCGTTGCGCTGCGAGACAGACTGTACAGGAGGGTGAGGGCCGAGGTCGAACTCACCCTCCGTACCTGTCCGCTCACGGTGCGGCCGCGTCGATCGCCTTCACGATCCGCTTGTCGGAGACGGGGTACGCCGTGCCCAGCGCGTGCGCGAAGTAGCTGACCCGGAGCTCCTCGATCATCCAGCGGATGTCCAGGACCTGCTGGGGCACCGGCCGGCCCTTCGGGAGCTGCTCCAGCAGCCACGCGTACTCGTCCCGCATCTCGTGGACCTTCTCCATGCGGCTGGTGTCCCGCTGCACGCCGGTCGCCATCTGCTGCAGGCGCCGGTCCGCGGCCACCAGGTAGCGCATGAGGTCGGGCAGGCGGCGTATGCCCGCCCAGGTCACGAAGCCGGGCTTCACCAGGGCGTCCAGCTGGCCCCGGACGTCCGCCAGGTTCGCCAGCAGCACGGGGCTGCGTACGGACTTCAGGCGCCGCTCACAGGCCTGCCAGGCGGCGAGGACCTGCTGCACCTGGCCGACCGTGCGGACCGTCGTGTCGACGATCTCCGCGCGCACCTTGTCGTACAGCTTCCGGTACGACTCCTCGTCCCAGACCGGGCCGCCGAAGTCCGCGATCAGCTTGTCCGCGGCCGCCATCGCGCAGTCGTCGAACAGGGCCTGGACCGAGCCGTGCGGATTGGCGGAGAGCGCCAGCTTCTGCGCGTTCGTCAGCTTGTCCGAGGCGAACTTGCCGGGGTTCACCGGGATGTTGCGCAGGATGAGCCGCCGGGTGCCCCGCCACATCGCCTCGGCCTGCTCCTCCTCGGTGTCGAAGAGGCGGACCGAGACCGTGTCGCCGTCGTCCACCAGGGCCGGGTAGGCCTTGACCGGCTGTCCGGCCCGGCGCGTCTCGAAGACCCGGGTGAGCGTGCCGATCGTCCAGTCGGTCAGGCCGCTCCGCTCCAGTGACGGGCCGCCCTGGCGGGAGGCGGTCGCCGCGGCGGCCTGCGACAGGGCCTGGCGCGCCTTCGGCTTCAGCTGGAGCCTGAGCGCCTCCAGGTCCTTGTCCTCGGCCAGCTTGCGGCGCCGCTCGTCGACGATACGGAAGGTGATCTTGAGGTGGTCCGGGACCTTGGAGAGATCGAAGTCCTCCGCCTCGAAGGGGACACCGACCATCCGCTTCAGCTCGCGGGCCATGGTGACCGTGAGCGGCTCCTGCAGGGGCACCGCGCGCTCCAGGAACTTCTTGGCGTAGTTCGGCGCGGGCACGTAGTTGCGGCGGATCGGCTTGGGCAGCGTACGGATCAGCTCCGTCACCACTTCCTCGCGCAGACCCGGGATCTGCCAGTCGAAGCCCTCGTCCGTGACCTGGTTGAGCACCTGGAGCGGGATGTGGACGGTCACGCCGTCCGCGTCCGCGCCGGGCTCGAACTGGTAGGTCACCCGGAACTTGAGGGCGCCCTGCTGCCAGGAGTCCGGGTAGTCGGCCTTGGTGACCGCCTCCGCCGACTCCCGGATGAGCATCTCCCGCTCGAAGTCGAGGAAGTCGGGCTGCTCGTGCCGCTTGTGCTTCCACCAGGAGTCGAAGTGGGCTCCGGACACGACGTGTTCGGGCACCCGCTGGTCGTAGAAGTCGAACAGCGTGTCGTCGTCCACGACGATGTCCCGGCGCCGCGCCCGGTGCTCCAGCTCCTCGACCTCGCTCAGCAGCTTGCGGTTGTCGGCGAAGAACTTGTGGTGCGTGCGCCAGTCGCCCTCGACGAGGGCGTTGCGGATGAACAGCTCGCGGGAGACCTCGGGGTCGATACGGCCGTAGTTGATCTTTCGCTGGGCGACGATCGGGACGCCGTACAACGTCACCTTCTCGTACGCCATCACGGCCGCCTGGTCCTTCTCCCAGTGCGGTTCGCTGTACGTCCGCTTCAGCAGGTGGCCGGCGAGCGGCTCGACCCACTCGGGCTCGATCTTCGCGTTGACCCGGGCCCACAGGCGGCTGGTCTCCACGAGCTCGGCCGACATCACGAACTTCGGCTGCTTCTTGAACAGCGAGGAGCCGGGGAAGACCGCGAACTTGGCGTTGCGGGCGCCCAGGTACTCGTTCTTGTTGCCGTCCTTCACATCCTTCATCCCGATGTGGGAGAGGAGGCCGGCGAGCAGGGAGACGTGGACGCGGTCGGCGGGGGCGTCGTCCTCGCTCAGATGGATGCCCATCTGCTTGGCGACCGTGCGCAGCTGGACGTAGATGTCCTGCCATTCGCGGATGCGCAGGAAGTTCAGGTACTCCTGCTTGCACATCCGGCGGAAGGACGACGAGCCGCGCTCCTTCTGCTGCTCGCGGACGTACCGCCACAGGTTCAGGTAGGCGAGGAAGTCGCTGGTCTCGTCCTTGAAGCGGGCGTGCTGCTGGTCGGCCTGCGCCTGCTTCTCCGCGGGGCGCTCGCGCGGGTCCTGGATGGACAGCGCGGCCGCGATCACCATGACCTCGCGCACGCAGCCGTTCCGGTCGGCTTCCAGGACCATCCGCGCCAGGCGCGGGTCGACGGGCAGCTGGGCGAGCTTGCGGCCGGTGTCGGTGAGCCGCTTGCGCGGGTCCTTCTGGTCCGGGTCGAGGGCGTTCAGCTCCTGGAGCAGCTGGACGCCGTCGCGGATGTTGCGGTGGTCCGGCGGGTCGATGAAGGGGAACTTCTCGATGTCGCCGAGGCCGGCCGCGGTCATCTGGAGGATGACGGAGGCGAGGTTGGTGCGCAGGATCTCGGCGTCCGTGAACTCCGGCCGGCCGAGGAAGTCGTCCTCGGAGTACAGCCGGACGCAGATGCCGTCGGAGGTACGGCCGCAGCGGCCCTTGCGCTGGTTGGCGCTGGCCTGCGAGACCGGCTCGATGGGCAGCCGCTGGACCTTGGTGCGGTGGCTGTAGCGGCTGATCCTGGCGAATCCGGGGTCGATGACGTACTTGATGCCGGGGACCGTCAGGGAGGTCTCGGCGACGTTGGTCGCGAGCACGATCCGCCGGCCGGTGTGCGCCTGGAAGACCCGGTGCTGCTCGGCGTGCGAGAGCCGGGCGTACAGCGGCAGCACCTCGGTGAATCTGTACTTCTTCTTCTCCAGCGCGTCCGCGGTGTCCCGGATCTCCCGCTCGCCCGAGAGGAAGACGAGGATGTCGCCCTTGCCCTCCGCCATCAGCTCCTCGACGGCGTCGGTGATCGCGGTGATCTGGTCGCGGTCGGCGTCCTCGGCGTCCTCCTCCAGCAGCGGCCGGTAGCGCACCTCGACCGGGTAGGTCCGGCCGCTGACCTCGACGATCGGGGCGTCCCCGAAGTGCCGGGAGAAGCGCTCGGGGTCGATGGTCGCCGAGGTGATGACGACCTTCAGGTCCGGCCGCTTCGGCAGCAGCTGGGCGAGGTAGCCGAGCAGGAAGTCGATGTTGAGGGACCGCTCGTGGGCCTCGTCGATGATGATCGTGTCGTAGGCGCGCAGCTCGCGGTCCGTCTGGATCTCGGCGAGCAGGATGCCGTCCGTCATCAGCTTGATGAAGGTGGCGTCCGGGTTCACCTGGTCCGTGAAGCGGACCTTCCAGCCGACGGCCTCGCCCAGTGGCGTCCTCAGCTCGTCCGCCACCCGCTCGGCCACGGTCCGGGCGGCGATACGGCGGGGCTGGGTGTGCCCGATCATGCCGCGCACCCCGCGGCCCAGCTCCATGCAGATCTTCGGGATCTGCGTGGTCTTGCCGGACCCGGTCTCACCGGCCACGATGACGACCTGGTGGTCGCGGATGGCGGCCGCGATCTCGTCCTTCTTCTGGCTGACCGGCAGCTGCTCGGGATAGCTGACGGCGGGCACACGGGTGCGCCGCTCGCCCATGCGGATCTCGGCCTTGCCGACCTCGGCCTCGATCTCGGCGAGGACGGCGGCTCGGGCCTCCGGCTTGCGGATCTTGCGCGCGCCTTCGAGCCGCCGGCCGAGCCGGTGCGCGTCACGCAGCGACAGCTCGGTCAGTCGGGGGGCGAGGGCGCCGAGGGTGGGGGCAGGATGCGTAGACATACGCGATCCAGGATCTCACCTCGGGCAATTTCCTGGCGAACGAAAATCGCCCGGCCCCCTCAGGAGGCGCCCGCGGTGCCCGCGGAGACCGCAGCGCCGCCGTGCCCGCCGCGGGCGATCGGACGGACAACGTCGGACATGCGCCGTTGTGCGTGCACCGTCGGACATACGTCTTCGGACATACAACAAGGCCCCGATCCGAAGATCGGGGCCTTAGCTGTGGCTGGGGCCGGGGTCGAACCGGCGACCTATCGCTTTTCAGGCGATCGCTCGTACCAACTGAGCTACCCAGCCACGAGGTTTCACGTGAAACAAAACCTCAGCGGTCCTGACGGGATTTGAACCCGCGGCCTCCACCTTGACAGGGTGGCGAGCACTCCAAACTGCTCCACAGGACCAAGCGTTGTGTACAACAGTGTCGCACACGGTCGAACGTGCTCCCAAAGTGATTTTCACCTGTGGTTCAGGTGGCCATCCCCGCTGGGGTGACGTTGCTGGAGCAGCGTATCAGAGGACGGGGGTGCACTGAAAACGCGCTGACCGGGGGGTTCCGCCCCGCGGGGACGCGCGGGTGCCGGCCGGGCTCCTCGGCGCGTCCGCGCGTCCTCCCGGTCACCGTCCGGGCCGCCGGATCACCGCCCCGGCGCCCGGCCGAAGAGGCGGCCCGCCAGGTCGACGCCCGTGATCTCGCCCTTGCCGTCGCGGCTGAAGAAGCCGCGCTGCCCCTTCAGGCCGCCCTCGGTGATGACGTATTCGTCGCCGTCGCCGGGCAGGAAGCCCATGGCGGCCGGCGCGTGGTCCGGCGGCATGTCGGCGTCGGAGGCCGCGCGGATCTCCGGCTTGATGCGGACGCCGAGGGTGAGCGCGCCGCCGTCGTCGGCGATGTCGAGGTCCATGGCGTCGATCTCGTACCGTCCGGCGGCCTCCCGCGCGCGTGCCGCGTCGTACGGGACCGGCTCGGCGTCCCGCTCGGTGAGCCCGAGGTAGTGCCCGAGCGCCCAGCGCAGCACGGCCTGGTTGAAGGGGAGACCGCCCGGTCCCTCGTTGGCCAGGGACACGACGGCGAAGTTCCGCTCGGGGACGATGAGCAGTTCGGCGAACTGCCCGTTGCCCGAGCCGCCGTGTCCGATGGTGCGGACGCCGTCCACCCCGCGCAGGAACCAGCAGATGCCGAGGCCGTCGCCGAGTGTGCTGCCGCGCAGAGCGACCGTCTCCTCCCGCATGCTCCGCACCGCCTCGGCCGGCAGCACGCCGGAGCCGCCCTCCAGGTGGAAGCGGGCCCAGCGCAGCAGGTCGCTCGTGCTGGAGACGGCGCCGCCGCCGGGGTTGTCGCCCCGGGTCCCGGCCGGGTGCGCCTTCCACGGCCGCGCGGCGCGGAGCGCGCCGTCCTCGCCGCGGTTGTGGCCCACGGCGAACCGCCTGACCATCACGTCGTCCAGGTCGAAGAAGGTGTTGTCCAGCCCCAGCGGTTCCAGGACCAGCGCGGCCACCGCCTTCTCGTACGGCAGTCCGGTCACCTTCTCGATGATCCGTCCGGCGAGGTTGTAGCCGGCCTGGCTGTAGGAGGCCCGGGCGCCGGGCGGCGCGATGATCTCCAGGCCGTCCAGCGCCGCCACGAACGCGGCGAGGGAGCCGTCGCCGTGGGCGCCGATCAGGTTCCAGCCCAGGCCCGCGGTGTGGTTGAGCAGGTTGAGCACGGTGATCCGCTCCGCCGACTCCTCATCGGCGAGGGCCAGTTCGGGGACGTACCGGCGTACCGGGGCGCCGAGGTCGACCTTTCCCTCCTGGGCCAGGCGCAGGAGCGCGGTCGCGGTGTAGGTCTTGCTCACCGACGCCACGTGGAACAGCGTCCGCTCGTCCACCGGCAGCGGGTTGTCGACGCTGGTGACGCCGTGCGACGCGTGGATCTCCCGGCCGTCGGCCAGGATGCCCACCGAGGCGCCCGGGACGCCGAACTCCGCCGCTGCCGCCTCGACGGCGGCGGCCAGGTGCTGCTGGGACACGACGATCTCCTCACCTAGGGATTGAACTAAGTGCAAGTCGACTGTAGGGCTTCACTTGAACGGTGTGCAAGAGGATGGCGCGAGCCCGCCGCGGTGCTTCCCGGCAGCCGGGGTCTCCTGGGGGACGGCTCCCCGGACGCCCTAGGCGGCCGGGTGCGGGTTCTGGTGCCGGTCGCCGAGCCGGAGCTCCAGGCCGTCCAGCAGGGCCCGGAGGCCGACCTCGAAGCTCCGGTCCGGGGCGGCCGCGTACTCCCGGGCGGCGTAAGTGTCCAGCCGCTCCCGCAGGCGCGGGTAGCGCTGGGCGATCTCGGTGGCCCTGGCCATCGACTCCCGCATCAGCGCCTCGGCCTCGTCCCCGCCGCGGGTCAGCCTGCGGTCCGCGGAGACGGCCGCGGACAGGCTCAGGGCGTGGCCGAGCACGTAGGTGAAGACGGCGCCGGCCGCCTGGTCGGCCTCGGTTCCCCGGAAGCCGGCCCGTTCGTAGACCGCGAGGATGTGGTCGTCGTGACGGGCCTTGTTCTCGCCGTAGAGGGGCTGGGAGGCGAAGGCCTGGACCAGCCACGGGTGCCGGGCCAGCATGGCGTGGAGGTCCCCGGCCATCCGCTCGGCGGCCGTGCGCCAGCCGACGGCGTCGAGGTCGGGCAGTCCGACCTCGTTCCACACCTCGTTGCAGGCCAGCACGACGAGATGGTCCTTGTTCTTGACGTGCCAGTACATCGCCGTGGCGGCCGAGTTCAGCCGCTTGCCCAGGCTGCGCATGTTCAGGCCGTCGAGGCCCTCCGCGTCCAGCAGCGCGATCGCGGCCCGGACGATCTGTTCCCTGGTCAACGTGTCACGCGGCATGGGGTCAGGCTAGAGCGGGGCCCCGGGTTGCACAATGTTCAAGGCGCCGCCCGGGGACCCCGACGGGAGTGGCCAAGCCCCTCCGGCCCCTCCGCCCGCCCCGCCGGTCAGGACCGCAGGGCCTCCACCGGCTGGATCCGCGAGGCCCGCCAGGCCGGATAGAGGCCGGCCAGCACGCCGGTGACCAGCCCGATCAGCGGGGCGGCGGCGACGGTCGCGGGGTGCACGACCGGCGTCCAGTCCCGGGCCAGGGCGACGGCGACCACCGTCACGGTGCCCAGGCTGGTGCCCACCAGGCCGCCGAGGGCGCCGAGGGCTCCGGACTCGGCCAGGAACTGGACGGTGATGTGCCGGGCCCGGGCGCCCAGGGCGCGGCGCAGCCCGATCTCGCCGGTCCGCTCCAGCACCGCGACCAGGGTGGTGTTGGCGATGCCGACCGCGCCGATGATCAGGCAGATCCCGGCCAGCAGCAGGAACAGCTGACTCAGGTCGGAGCCCACGGTCGAGCGCAGGGTCCTGGGGTCCGGGGGCGGGACGGCCTTGAAGTACTCGGGGTGGTCGGGGCGCAGCGCGGTGGGCGCCTCGGTGGCGACCTGCTGAGCGGCGCCCAGGTCGGTGGCGATCAGCATGCCGGACTCGGTGGGGCCGGGGGCGCCCCAGATCTGCTCGGCGGTGGTGCTCGGGACGACGACGGAGAGCAGCAGGTCGGCCTTGCGCTTCACGTCGTCGACGATCCCGACGACGGTGAACGACTCCTCGCCGATGAACAGCGCGGGGTGGGTCTCCAGGGTGGTGATGCCCAGCCGGCTCGCGGTTCCCGCGCCGATCACGGCGACCCGGCCGGTCCGGGCCATCCGCCGGTCGTACAGCCGCCCTTCGGCCAGGGTCGGGACGGCGGCCTCCAGGACGCCGGGCGAGGCCGCGACCACGGGGATCCGCTCGCCTCCGGCGTTGTCGCCGACGGGCGCGGAGCGGACGCTGCCCGCCCGGTCGTCCCGTACGGTCCAGTACACCCCCGCGGCCTCGACCCCGTTCACCCTGCGCATCCGGGCGTCGGCGTCCTCGGGGAAGGCGGGCCCGGTGAGCTGGTCGGGGTCGTCCACCGTCTCCTCGACCGTCACCTCGGTGGCGGTCAGCGCATCGAACCGGGCGTCGATCTGGGACGAGGTGGTCGCGGTCAGTCCGAGGATCGCCACGAACGTGCCGACGCCGAGCACCGTGCCGAGCGCGGTCAGCGCGGAGCGGGCGGGCCGCTGCAGTATCCCGGCCGTGGCCTCGGCGAGCAGGTCGCGGGGGGCGAGGACGGAGGGGGTGACGCCGGCGGAGGGGCGCCTACGCCGGATGCGCGGCCTCACGCGGCCACCCGCTGCTCACGCAGGACACCGTCGCGGATGGCTACGGTGCGGCCACCACGGGCGGCCACCTCCAGATCGTGCGTGATCAGCAGGATGGTCATCCCGTCGGCGTGCAGTTCGTCCAGCAGTCCGAGGACCGCCCCGGCGTTGGCGGTGTCGAGGTTGCCGGTGGGCTCGTCGCACAGCAGCAGGGAGGGGCCGGCGGCCAGCGCCCGGGCGATGGCGACGCGTTGGCGCTCACCGCCCGAGAGCCTGGTGGGCAGCGAGTCGACGCGGTGGCCGAGGCCCACGCGGACCAGGGCGTCGCGGGCGCGTGCGGCCCGCTCGGCACGGGGGACGCCGTTGTAGACCATGGCCAGGGTGACGTTCTCCAGCGCCGAGCGGTGCGGCAGCAGATGAAAGGCCTGGAAGACGAAGCCGATGCGACGGCCGCGCAGCGCGGTCCGGTCGGCGTCGCCCAGCGCGCCGGTGTCGTGGCCGTCGAGGAGGTACGTGCCGTGGGTGGGGGCGTCCAGCAGCCCGGCTATGTTGAGGAAGGTGGACTTGCCCGAGCCCGAAGGCCCTACGACGGTGACGAATTCCCCTGGTTCGACCAGCAGTTCACACGGCTTGAGGGCGGGCACGGGCGGCGGCCCCGGATAGGTGAGGCCGACCTGGCGGAACTCGATGACCGGCGTCACCGGCCCACCGCCCCCTTCTTCACGCCCACGATGACCTGCTCGCCCTTGGCCAGCCGGGCGGTTCCCACCGGCTCCACGGCGACGAAGCCGTCGCCCGCGGTGCCCGTGCGCACCTGCACCCGACGCTGCCCGCCGTCCGGCCGGAGCACCGTGACCGTGGTGCGGCCGTCGGCGCCCGCGGTCAGCGCGGTGATCGGTACGACCAGCGCCTTGCCGTCGGTGCGGGCCGCCTCGATGGTCAGCCGCACGTCCTGCCCGGCCAGCCGGGCGTCCAGGGCCTTGTCCGGATCGACCCGCAGCAGATAGCCGCTCTGCCCCGGTGCCGCCTGCGCCTCGCCGTCCGGCTCGCCCCGGCCGTCACCACCCCCGCCGGTGCTGTCCTGCACCGTCGGCGAACCGGCCAGCGAACCCACCTTCGCCCGTGCCTCGATGCCGGTCAGCTCCGAGTAGATCTGCACCCGCTGACCCTTGCGCACCAGGCCCTGCTGGTGCTCCTGCAGATAGGCCTGCACCGCGAGCTTCCCGCCGGACACCGTCAGCATCGTCCCGTTCACGGGCGCACCCACCCGCCCCGGCACCGCGTCCACCCGGGCGGGAAAGCCCTGCAGGAAGACCACTTCGCCGGCCGGCAGCCGGGGACCGGACGCGGCCTGCGCGGCAGCCAGATCGTTCCGCGCCTCGGCCAGATCGTCCCGCGCGTACTGCACCGCGCGCGCCGGCCCCTTGTCCTTGGAGTCCTGGGCCTCCTGCAACGCCCGCTCGGCCGCCGTCACGGCGTCCTCGGCCGTCTTCAGGCCCTGCCCGTCGTCGTCCACGGTCGGCAGCGGGTCGTAACCGATCGCCGCGTAGAAGGCGTCGAGAGCGGCCTTGGTCCCCGCTCCGAAGGTGCCGGCGGGGTCGGCGCCCGTGCCGTGCCCCAGACCGCGCAGCGCCTTCTGCAGCTGCTTCACGTCGTCGCCCTCCGCGCCGGGCTTGAGGTCGCGGTAGACGGGTATCCGCCCGGGCAGGGCGAACACCGGCCGCCCGGAGACCTCGAGCAGCACCTGCCCGGCCTTCACCCGGTCGCCCTGCCCGACCGGCAGCTTGGTCACGACGGGTGCGGCGCCGTCCTCCCCGCCGGTCACCTGCGGTGCCACGTCCACACTCTGGCCGGCGACGACCTGCCCGCGCACGATCACCGACGACGTCAGCACCCGGTACTCGACCGGTGACGTCAGTACCGACCGCTCCGGCGGCCGCGCCTCCGCCGCCGCCTGCGCAGGCGATCTGATCAGCGTGGACGCCACCACCCCGGCCCCCGCGAGCAACACCGCCCCGCCCGCGACAGCGGAGATCCAGCGGCGTCTGCGCGCAAGCCCGCCGGCGGGACCTCCGGCCGCGACGCCGGCCTCGGCGGCTTCCTGCGTCGTCACAACGGGTTCGAGCCCGGCATCCGATCGTGCGGTCACTTCGTCACATTTCCTCGTCGCGCCGCCGCAGAACGGGCCGGTCCGCCGCTGACCCCATCACGTGACGAGAGCCGCCGTCTACTGGCCCGAAGGACAGTAGACGGAGATCAACCGACGATCTGTAATTGCGCGGCACACGCACAGCCGCACACGCAACGACACCTCAGTGGCTAGGAGTTCTGTTCATGACCCACCTCATCCGCCGGGTGGCCGCAGTCGCGCTGGCCGCCTCCGCCCTCGGTCTCGTCACCGCCGGCACGGCGGGAGCCGCCGACGGCTACCTGGACCCGAACGAGATCGGCTTCTACTACAACTCGGACCAGGGGGGCTGCGTCTTCGACCTGTACGACAAGGACCTGGACTTCAACAACGACTACTTCAAGTCCTTCCCGACCGTCGCCTCGTGCAACGGCAAGGGCCAGGTCGTCGGCAACAACACCGCCTCCTACAAGAACCGCACCGCTGACGACTGGTACGTCCACACCGGCCCCAACAGCGGTGGCACCTACCACGGTGAGGTTCCCGCCTACTACGTCGGCAACGCGAGCGCCAACTTCAAGAACAACATCGAGTCGGCCTGCTGGGTGGTCGAGTACTGCGCCCCCTACTAGGCCGCACCGGGCGGCACCCGCCCGAGCTCTCACCACTCGTCGTCCCGCTCGCCGATGCGCGAGCGGGGCGACGGTCCTCTCACGCCGACCGCACGACAACCGCGAGGATCCCCCGCCATGGCTCTCCCAGCCCGACTTCTGGCCGCCACCTGTCTGCTGAGCGCCGCCGCGCTGACCCTCGGCGGCTGCGCGGGAGCGGAGACCGCGGCCGGCGGCGCGGGCAAGGAGCCGGCCCTCGGCAGCGTCGAGAAACTGAGCAGCACCGAAAGCCTCGCGTTCCCCATCGCGGCGTACGAGATCACTCCCGATCAGCAGTATCAGGCGAAGCGGGCTCAGAACCGTCTGATCGAGCAGTGCATGAAGCGCTTCGGCTTCGCGTACTCGCTCCCCGCCCCGGTACCTCCCGGCGCGGACGACTCGAGGTCACGGGTCTTCGGGCTGGCCAGCGCGGAGGACGCCGCCCGGTTCGGCTACGCGCGCCCTCGCCGGGCGACCGACCCGGCACCGGCCACGCGGCAGTCGCCGGCCCCGCTCAGCAGGACCGGCCAGACGGTGCTCAACGGGGTCGACCCCGTGGCCGAGGCCGAGGCGAAGGCGAAGGGCAGGGCGGCCGCCCCCACCGGCGAACCCATGTCCCAGGCGGAGGCGGAGGAGGCGCCGGGCAGCGGCATCATCGTCGACCACAAGGAAGTGCCCGTCGGCGGCTGCGGCCGTGAGTCGGCTCTGAAGCTGTACGCCCCGAAGCCGGGATCCGTCGACATCCTCTACGTCTTCAACCTGGGCGCTCAGGCCGAGTCCAGGGCGCTGGAGGACTCCCGGGTGCGGAAGGTGACCACCAAGTGGTCGCAGTGCATGGCCCGTTCGGGCTTCACCACCTCCGGTCCCGACACCGTCCAGTCGGACCTGGGCCTGGAGCAGGGCGAGCTCTCCGGCCCCGAGGCCGTCACCGCCGCCAAGGCGGACGTCGCCTGCAAGGCCCGGGTCAACTACATCGGCATCCGCTACGCCGTGCAGAGCGCCTACGAGAAGTCTCTGGTGGAGGAGCACGCCGAGACCCTCGCCCTGTTCAGGCAGCAGACCCAGGACCGGCTCCGCCTCGCCGCACAACTCAACGGCTGACCTGATCAGTTACGATTTCTTTGCATCAGCATTGCGCACGCTTTTGCCGTCCGCGCGGCTGTTGAACCCGGGGGGGATTCATGAGTTCTGTCGATCAGGTGGTCGGGCACTGCTTGCCGGACGAGGCCGGTGGCACCTCGGCGGCCGCGGAATCGCTCCTGCGCGCGCTCGCCCTCGGTCCCCCTCTCACCGAGACCGAGGAGAAGATCCTCGACCTGCTGCGGGGTGGGCCGACCAACGCGGAGATCGCCGGCCGCCTGGGCATCACGACCCGGACGGTGAAGTTCCATGTGTCGAACCTCCGGGTGAAGTACTGCGGGCTCTCCCGCCTCCAGCTCTGCCTGCTGGCCACGCTGCGCCGGCTGGACCCGGTGGCGGCCGGGACCGCCGTGGGACCGGCCGGTCCGGAAGTGAGCAACGGGGTCCGCGGCGTGCGGCACATCCGGAGCCGGCGCTCGACGACGAATCCGCCCGCCCGCCTGCGCTGAGGGCTCGCGGGCGGTGCGGGATCCCCGGCACCCGCGAGCCGGTCCGTGAGCCGGTCCGCTGGGGCCGGTACGCGGGGGTGCCGCTGGGGCCGTCGTACACGGCTGCCTGGGCGACGTGCTCCCGGAACGCAAAAACCCACCCTCGGAAGGGTGGGTTGAAGCGTGAACGTTCTCGTGCCCCCAACGGGATTCGAACCCGTGCTACCGCCTTGAAAGGGCGGCGTCCTAGGCCGCTAGACGATGAGGGCTATCGGCCCGCCTGGGCGCTTTGCAGCGCGTCGGGGACGTGAGAATCATAGGTGATGGCGGCGAGGATCGCCAAAACGGTTTCACGGCGCGCTGGGCGACACGGCCGCGGAGGGGGTTCCGGGCGACGGGTCCGGGGTCGCGCCGGGCTGGTTCTCCTCGGGCAGGTGGCGGCTGACCTCGGCGGTCGTCTGTCCGAGGCCCCCGAGCCTGATCTCGTCCCACGCCTGGAGCCGGTGGCTGTCGCGGTCGACGTACAGGATCGAGGCCTCGACCGGCGCCGGATAGCGGTGCTCCACCGCGCGCAGGCCGCTGCCGCCGGTCGAGCCCTCCATGCGCAGCCGTGTGCCGTGCGGCAGGATCTGCGTCCCCTCGTGGTGCAGATGGCCGCAGAGCACGAGCGGCACCTCCCCGTCCGTCCCGCGCGCCGCCACCGGTTCGTGGGCGACGGCGATGTCCACCGGGGTGCCCGCGGCCCGCTGTCCCCGCAGCGCCGACGCCAGCCGGGCACCGGCCAGCCGCTCCGCCGCGTCCCCGCCCGGCACGGCCGTCCGGTCCGGCGTGTACTGCGGATCGCCCGTTCCCGCGAACCGCAGCCCCGCCACCGTCACGGCCCGCCCGTCGTCCAGCACGCGCACGTTCCGGAAGCGCTCCAGGTACCGCTGGGTGGCCAGGGAGTCGTGGTTGCCACGGACCCAGACGTAGGGCACGCCGAGGTCCCCGACCGGGTCCAGGAAGCCGTTCTCGGCCGCCGTGCCGTGGTCCATCGTGTCGCCGGAGTCGACGATCACGTTCACCTTGTACTGCTCCACCAGCGAGCCGATGATCTTCCAGCTCGCCGGGTTGAGGTGGATGTCCGACACGTGCAGGACCCGGATGGTGGTGGGGTCCGGCTGGTAGGCGGGGAGCGTGGAGGCGGTGTCGTACAGCTTCGTCACGTTCGTCACCAGACGTGCCAGTTCCTTCTGGTACACGTCGAACTCGGTCACGATGCTGCGCGCGTTGCCGACGACCGACGGCGCCGAGGACAGCAGCCCGGAGAACCGCGGCTCCAGCACCGAGTCCGGGTTCCAGGTGGCGTACGCCGACGCCCCCGAGGCCGCGAGCAGGGTGAGGGCCAGCCCGCCGGCCGCCAGGGCGGGGCGCGCACGGCGGTAGACGGCCAGGCCGAGGGCGGTCGCCCCGGACACCACGGCCACGCCGGAGCGCACCGCCAGGTCCAGCGTGCCGTGCTCGACGTCCTGCGCGACCTCCTGCTGGAGCCCGGACAGCCGCTCGGGGTGGTCGACCAGCGCCCGTGAGCGCACCGGGTCGAGCCGGTCGACGTCGACGTCCAGACGGACGGGCGCGACATGGCTGTCCAGGCTCAGCGAGCCCAGCGGGGCCACGTTGATCTTCGTGCCGCCGCTGAGGGAGGGCCGCAGCGCCATCGTGGTGTCCATCGGCCCGACCGGCACCCGTACGTTCCCGACCGCCAGCAGCCCCAGCCACGCCCCGGCGAGCACGACCACGGCCAGTCCGAGCGCGCGCGGGAGGCGGCCGGCCCGGCCGGCGAGCTCCGGGACGACGGGCCCGCGGCGGCGGGACCGGAGCCGGGGGAAGGACCGGAGCCCGGGGAAGCGCCGGAGTCCGGGGAAGGGCCGGTGCGGCAGGCGGTCCGGGGCAGCGAGGCGCGCGCGGGGCATTGGTGCCGTATGCCCGGACCGGGACGGGGATATGCGACCGCGCCAGGGCCGCACCCGTGCTCCGCGCCGCAGCCGCGCCAGGGCCGCACCCGTGCTCCGCGCCGCAGCCGCGCCAGGGCCGCACCCGTGCTCCGCGCCGCAGCCGCGCCAGGGCCGCAGCCGCGCCAGGGCCGCACCCGCGCATCGCGCCGCACCCGCGCATCGCGCCGCAGTCGCGCCAGGGCCGCACCCGCGCTCCGCGCCGCAGCCCCAGCCGCACCCACGCTCCGCGCCACGACCGCGCCCGGGTCACGTGCCGGACAATGGCCGTGTGCTGGAGATGACGCGCGAGGAGTTCGAGGAACTGGTCGCCGAGGCGCTCGACCGGATTCCGCCGGAACTGACGAGGCTGATGGACAACGTCGCGGTGTTCGTCGAGGACGAGCCGTCCGCCGACGACCCCGAACTGCTCGGGCTGTACGAGGGCACCCCGCTGACCGACCGGGGCGAGTGGTACGCGGGCGTGCTGCCCGACCGGATCACCGTCTACCGGGGGCCGACGCTGCGGATGTGCCGGACGCGCGAGGAGGTCGTCGCGGAGACCGAGGTGACCGTGGTGCACGAGATCGCCCACCACTTCGGCATCGGCGAGGCCCGGCTGCACGCCCTCGGCTACGGGTGAGACGTTCGAACAGCGGGCGTGTCCTCTTGCGGGCGGCGGGAGTTGGGGAGAGCGAGTCCTTCCCTTGCCTTCCGGAGGTGGCCGCCGTGCGCCCCTTGAACGTACCCGTCCGTCTGGCCGTCACGGTGCTGGCCGTCACGGCGGCCGCCGGCTGTGTGAGCGTGGGCGACGACGCGGGCCCGGCCAGGCCCGCGCACTCGTCGGGGCACCGCGGCGGCGGCGCGTCCGGCGGCGGCCCGGTGGGCGGCGGCGGGGGACCGGTGTCCGGCTCCGCGGCCGGGGACGGCAAGCACGGGCACGGCGGCAAGGCCGGGCCGGGGAAGCCGGAGGAGGGCTCCGCGAGCCCGTCCGGGGCGCGGAGCGAGACCGCGGAACCGTCGAAGCCGGGCCGGAGCCAGGCGCCGGGCGATCCGGCGCCGACGCTCGATCCGCCGACCCCTCCGGTGACCTCCGCGCCGCCCGAGCCCCCGGCGTCCCCCACGCCTCCGCCGGTCACGGAACAGCCGTCCGCCGAGCCGTCCTCCTCGGCGCACGAGGACCCGGCTCCGCAACTGGTCCAGCGGGAGCCGGCGCCCGAGGCGGGAGCACCCGCGTGACGGCCGCCCGGCCGCTGACCTGAGGCTATGGACCTCGGTTTGCCTTGGGGGGTACAGGGTGCGTATGGTGGTAGATCGTTTGATCCCATTTGCCCGGCGCCACCGCAGAGCGCGCCGTTTGGCGCGTACTCTCCCTTGCCGTGGCGGACCGCATTGAGGCGGTCATGTGCGAATCACGGAGTTGACGGGCGCGTGCCGATGAGACTCCGGAAGGTATTCGCATTCGCATGTCCGTGTCCAGTACTGATCAGTTCGTCGTGTCCGAGAACGCCGAGGACTTCGAAACCGCCGAGATCGCCGAGATCTCCGAAGGTTCCGACCACGAGGACGCCCTCGTGACCGAGGCGGCCGACACGACCGAGATCCCCGACACCAACGACACCACCCCCGAGATCACCTTCGCCGACCTCGGTCTGCCCGAGGGGATCGTGCGCAAGCTCGCGCAGAACGGTGTCACCACCCCCTTCCCGATCCAGGCCGCGACCATCCCGGACGCCCTGACCGGCAAGGACATCCTCGGCCGTGGCCGCACCGGCTCCGGCAAGACCCTCTCCTTCGGTCTGCCCACCCTGGCCACGCTGGCCGGCGGCCGCACCGAGAAGAAGCGCCCCCGCGCCGTCATCCTCACGCCGACCCGTGAGCTGGCCATGCAGGTCGCCGACGCCCTCCAGCCGTACGGCGACGTCCTCGGCCTGAAGATGAAGGTCGTCTGCGGCGGTACCTCGATGGGCAACCAGATCTACGCCCTGGAGCGCGGCGTCGACATCCTGGTCGCCACCCCGGGCCGTCTGCGCGACATCATCAACCGCGGTGCCTGCTCGCTGGAGGACGTGCAGATCGCCGTCCTCGACGAGGCCGACCAGATGTCGGACCTGGGCTTCCTGCCCGAGGTCACCGAGCTGCTCGACCAGATCCCGGCCGGCGGCCAGCGCATGCTGTTCTCCGCCACCATGGAGAACGAGATCTCCACCCTGGTCAAGCGCTACCTGGTCGACCCGGTCTCGCACGAGGTCGACGCCGCCCAGGGTGCCGTGACGACCATGTCGCACCACATCCTCATCGTGAAGCCCAAGGACAAGGCGCCGGTCACCGCCGCGATCGCCTCCCGCAAGGGCCGCACGATCATCTTCGTCCGCACCCAGCTGGGCGCCGACCGCATCGCCGAGCAGCTGCGCGACTCCGGTGTGAAGGCCGACGCGCTCCACGGCGGTATGACCCAGGGTGCGCGCACCCGGACGCTGGCCGACTTCAAGGACGGCTACGTCAACGCGCTCGTCGCCACCGACGTCGCCGCCCGCGGTATCCACGTCGACGGCATCGACCTGGTCCTGAACGTCGACCCGGCGGGCGACCACAAGGACTACCTGCACCGCTCCGGCCGTACGGCCCGTGCCGGCCGCACCGGCACCGTCGTCTCCCTGTCGCTGCCGCACCAGCGCCGCCAGATCTTCCGCCTGATGGAGGACGCCGGCGTCGACGCCGCGCGCCACATCATCCAGGGCGGTGCCGCCTTCGAGCCGGAGGTCGCCGAGATCACCGGCGCCCGCTCCATGACCGAGGTCCAGGCCGAGTCCGCCGGCAACGCCGCCCAGCAGGCCGAGCGCGAGGTCGCCCAGCTCACCAAGGAGCTGGAGCGTTCGCAGCGCCGCGCCGCCGAGCTGCGCGAAGAGGCCGACCGCCTGGTCGCCCGCGTCGCCCGCGAGCGCGGCGAGGACCCGGAGGCCGCTGTGGCGGCCGCCGCCGAGGCCGTCGCCGAGCAGGCCGCCGCCGTGGAGGCCGAGGCCCAGGCCGCCGCCGCCGCGGAGCAGGCCGAGCGCCAGGCGTACGAGCAGCCGCGTCAGCGCCGCGACGAGCGGGGCAACTACGAGCGCCGCGACGACCGCGGCGGCCGTTCCTTCGAGCGTCGCGACGACCGCGGTGGCGACCGTGGCGGTCGCTCCTTCGAGCGTCGTGACGACCGTGGTGGCCGTGGCTTCGAGCGCCGTGACGACCGTGGCGGCTTCAACCGCGACGACCGCGGTGGCGACCGCGGTGGCCGTTCGTTCGAGCGTCGTGACGACCGTGGTGGCCGTGGCTTCGAGCGTCGTGACGACCGTGGCGGCTTCAACCGCGACGACCGCGGTGGCGACCGTGGCGGCCGTTCGTTCGAGCGTCGCGACGACCGCGGTGGCGACCGTGGTGGCCGCTCCTTCGAGCGTCGCGACGACCGCCGTGACGACCGTGGCGGCCGTTCCTTCGAGCGTCGTGACGACCGCGGTGACCGCGGCGAGCGGGGCGGCTTCGAGCGTCGCGACGACCGCGGTGGCGACCGCGGTGGCGACCGTGGCGGCCGTTCGTTCGAGCGCCGTGACGACCGTGGCGGCTTCCGCCGCGACGACCGCGCCGGCCACCGTGGCAGCGACCGTCCGTTCAACCGCGACCGCCAGGGCGACCGTCCGGGCTTCCGCTCCGGCGGCCACGAGCGTCCGTTCGGCCGCCGTGACGACCACCGCGGCAACGGCTCCTCCTTCGGCCGCCGTGACGACAAGCCGCGCTGGAAGCGCAACGGCTGACGCCGAGTGACCTGACAAGGGCCCGTACGACACGTTCGTACGGGCCCTTGCCGTTGCCCCGGACCGTTTCCGGCCACCGCGTGACGCATGTCACGTCCTCCGCGCGGGAATCGCTGGGTGCATGACAGATGACGCCATAGTGACCGAGGAGAGCGGGCTGTCGGACGAGGAACGTCTCGCCCAGCTCGGCTACACCCAGGTCCTCGCCCGCCGCATGTCGGCGTTCTCGAACTACGCGGTCTCCTTCACGATCATCTCGGTCCTGTCGGGCTGCCTCACGCTGTATCTCTTCGGCATGGTGACCGGCGGCCCGGCGGTGATCACCTGGGGCTGGGTGGCCGTCGGCCTGATGACCCTGTTCGTGGGGCTGTCGATGGCCGAGATCTGCTCCGCCTACCCCACGTCGGCGGGCCTGTACTTCTGGGCCCACCGGCTGGCCCCCGAGCGTTCGGCGGCGGCCTGGGCTTGGTTCACGGGGTGGTTCAACGTCCTCGGCCAGGTCGCGGTGACGGCCGGCATCGACTTCGGCGCGGCCTCCTTCCTCGGCGCCTACCTGAACCTCCAGTTCGGGTTCACCGTGACCCCGGGCCGCACGGTCCTGCTCTTCGCCGCGATCCTGCTCCTGCACGGTCTGCTGAACACCTTCGGCGTCCGGATCGTCGCGTTCCTCAACAGCGTGAGCGTCTGGTGGCACGTGCTCGGGGTGGCGGTCATCGTCGGCGCGCTCGCCGTCGTCCCCGACCACCACCGCTCGACATCCTTCGTGTTCACGAAGTTCGTCAACGAGACGGGCTGGGGCAGCGGCTTCTACGTCGTCCTGCTCGGTCTTCTGATGGCCCAGTACACCTTCACCGGCTACGACGCCTCCGCCCACATGACCGAGGAGACCCACGACGCGTCCACGGCGGGCCCCAAGGGCATCGTCCGCTCCATCTGGACCTCCTGGATCGCGGGCTTCGTCCTCCTCCTCGGCTTCACCTACGCCATCCAGTCCTACGACAAGGAACTGGCCTCGCCGACCGGCGCACCCCCCGCCCAGATCCTCCTGGACGCGCTGGGCGCGACCGCGGGCAAGCTGCTGCTCCTGGTGGTGATCGGCGCCCAGCTGTTCTGCGGGATGGCCTCGGTCACCGCCAACAGCCGCATGATCTACGCCTTTTCCCGCGACGGCGCGCTGCCCTTCTCGCGCGTCTGGCACACGGTCAGCCCGCGCACCCGTACTCCCGTGGCCGCGGTCTGGCTGGCCGCGCTGGGCGCCCTGGTCCTCGGCCTGCCGTACCTCATCAACTCCACGGCCTACGCGGCGGTGACCTCCATCGCGGTGATCGGCCTCTACATCGCCTACGTCATCCCGACCTTCCTCCGTGTCAGGAAGGGCGCCGCCTTCCGGCGCGGCCCCTGGCACCTGGGCCGCTGGTCGTCCCTGATCGGCGTCGTCTCGGTGGCCTGGGTGGGCGTGATCACGGTCCTCTTCATGCTCCCCCAGGTCTCCCCGGTCACCTGGAAGACCTTCAACTACGCCCCGTTCGCGGTGCTGGCGGTCCTCGGCTTCTCGGCGGCCTGGTGGTTCGCCTCGGCCCGTCACTGGTTCCTGAAGCGGCCTCCGGCGCCCGCCGAGGTGTGACCGGACCGCCCGTCCGCACCGTCCGACGCGGCCGTGTCCCCGATACCCGATCGGAGACACGGCCACCTCCGGCTATGCTCGGACAGGCAACATCGCGCGGGCCCTTAGCTCAATTGGCAGAGCAGTGGACTTTTAATCCATTGGTTGTGGGTTCGAGTCCCACAGGGCCTACTCGCGCGGGGGAGGGTTCACCCCCTCCGACCTGCTGTGCGGCGCTCGGATCGGCTTCGGCCGGCCCGGGCGCCGTACGCGTTCGCGCGCCTCTGGACGAACTGCCCGCCCGATCGGCGAAGTTCGTCACCCCCGACGTGCCGGGATCGCCCGTGAGGGTGGCGACCGCGTACGCCACGATCACTTACAGCGACGAAAAGCGATCTTTTCGTTACTCTCCGTGTCGGCGGGATCGTGGTCCTCCCTGGCATTCCCGGGCTTCTCCTTCGGGCCTCCTTTCCCATGGGCGTCGTGAGGCGGAGCGGACTTCCGCTGCCCGCCCCCACCGCTCCCACATTCTGGAGAGACGTGCTCAAGACGAAGACGTGGCTGGGGGTGCTGGCCGCGCTGTGTTCGGCCGGTGCCCTCGTTCCACCCCAGTACGCCGTCGCCTCGCCGGGCGAGGGCAAGCTGACGATCAACCTGTTCCGCGACTTCGCCGCCAAGGGCGACCGCAACGACGACATCCAGGTGCCGCTCGGGCCCGGGCGGGTGCGGCTGTGCGAGGACCGCCGCAGCCGCACCTGCAAGGAGTACCCGATCGGGCGCGACGGCACGGTGACCATCGACACCACGAGCTGGAGCCGTTCGAACGGCCAGTACCGGGTGGAGCTGCTGGACTGGCCGGACAAGTACGACCCGCGGACCGGGCAGGGCTTCCTGAGCCCCGCGCTGGCGGGCCCGGGCCTGTCCTCGCACCTGAACTTCGTCGACCTGAACGACGGCCACGACGTCACTCTCAACCTCGGCGTCTGGAACCCCGAGGACTACTGCCAGGACAACCCCGGCCTGGTGACGCCCTGCCAGCAGGCGGCGACCAAGCCGGGACAGAAGACCCTGGTCACCTTCCCCTACGACTCGCGCGGGGACACCCAGGGCAACGCGAACAACCCGCGCCGCCTGACGTCCGTCGGCCAGACCGGCACGCTGTACGGGCTGGCCTACCGCAAGAAGGACCGGCGCGTGTTCTCCGGCGCCTACGCCAAGCGGCACACCGAGTACGGCCCCGGTGGCCCCGGCGCGGTCTACGTGACCGACCGCGACACCGGCGCGACCACCCTCTTCACCACGGTGCCGAACGCCGGCACGACCGCGCACAACCAGCGCAACAGGCTCGACGCCCCCTTCGCGGCGGTCGTGGGGCAGGAGTCGCTGGGCGACATCGAGATCTCCGGCGACGGCTCGCGGCTGTACGTGGTCAACATGAACGACCGCAAGCTCTACACCTACGACGCGACCGGGCCCACGGCCGCCGGCCCGCTCGGCGCACCGGTCGACATCCCCGACTCGGCGTGCCGCAACCCCGAGGACTGGCGGCCCATGGGCCTCGGCTGGCGCGACGGCGTGCTGTACGCCGGCGGCGTGTGCTCGGCGCAGAGCAGCCAGAACACCGCCGACCTGCGGGCCGTGGTCTGGCGGTTCAACCCGGCGACCGGCACGTTCCAGGGCACGCCGGTGGTCGACGCGCCGCTGAACTTCCCGCGCGATCCGGCTGTCGTCCCCAATCCCGGCAACTGGAACCCGTGGACCCCGGACGACCTCACGCGGTTCCCCGTGGCGCCCGACACGGGTGCGTGGGCGTACCCGCAGCCCATGCTCAGCGACATCGAGGTGGAGCGGGACGGCTCGCTCGTCCTCGGCTTCCGCGACCGCACCGGCGACCAGCACGGGCTGCAGATCTACAGCCCCAACCCCAACGCCAGCCCGGACAAGCTGGAGACCAACGCCACCGGCGGCGACATCATCAAGGTCTGCCGCGAGTCCGGCGGCGACTACGTGTGGGAGGGCGGTCCGGGCTGCCGGCGCAACGGCAACGAGTTCTACACCGGCGACTACTACTACACCGGGCAGTACCACCGGGAGACCGCCCAGGGCGCGCTCGCGCTGCCGCTCGGCAACGGCCGTATCGCCAGCACCATGCTCGACCCGGCCCGCGAGCTGTTCGCCGGCGGCGTCGGCTGGTTCGACCGTGACACCGGCAGCCGCGGCAACGACCCGTCCCAGCAGGGCTTCGGCGTCGTCTACGCCAACGACGGCGGCTTCGGCAAGGCCAACGGCCTCGGCGACCTGGAACTGCTCTGCGACGAGCCGCCGGTGCAGATCGGCAACCGGGTCTGGTACGACGACGGCGGCGGCACCCAGGGCAGCCAGGAGACGACCGGCATCCCCGGGGTCACCGTGACGCTGCGCGACACCAGCGGCCGGGTCGTCGCGGTCAAGCGCACCGACGCCAAGGGCGAGTACTACTTCGACCAGCGCGACGGGCTGCGCCCCGGCACCACGTACACGATCACCTTCGACAAGTCGACGGCGAACGTGTCCGCCATCCCCGACGGCCCGCTGAACGCCGGGGAGCTGTGGTGGACCCGGGAGGGCCGGCCGGGAGACGACATCAACTCCGACGCGGTGCCGAAGGACGGCGACGAGGAGTCCGACACCGCCGTGGCGACGGTGACGACCGGCGAGCCCGGCACCGTCGACCACTCCATCGACGCGGGGCTGTGGATGGGCACCTGAGCGACCGCCGGGTGAACCGCGGGGAGGGTCCGGACGCCGGGCCCTCCCCGCGGTGCGTGGGAGCGGGTCAGCCGAACAGGGTGGCTCCCAGCGGGCGGTCCGCCGAGAAACCGGGCAGGACGAGGAAGGTCCCCGAGGCCGTCGCCGTGGCGAACGGCATCAGCGCGTCCCCGTCGTCCAGGCGCCGCTGGGTCTGCGTGAAGGTGCGCAGCTCGCGCTGGAAGGACACGAACAGCAGGCCCTGGTCGTCGGGGGAGCCGGCGTAGCTGTAGCCGCGCCGCAGCATCAGCCCGCTGCCCGTCTCCGCCGGGTGCGCACGCCGTGCGTGGGCCATGGCCGGCAGGAGATAGCGGCCCACCGCCGACTTGGCCCCCAGGTCCACGGGGGCGTCCGGGCCGCCACCGGAGAGCGGCGCGCCGTCCGCGCGCCGCCGCCCGATCACCCGCTCCTGCTCCGGCACGCTCAGCGCCGCGAACCGCGTGACATCGAGGCGGAGCCTGCGGACGACGGCGATCGTCGCGTCCCGCACGGCCGCCGGTCCCGGCAGCCAGACCTCGCGGGCCATCTCGCCCGGCGTGCGCGGGACCGAGATGCCGTCGAGGAACCCGAGCAGGTTCCGCACCGGTCCAGGGGTCCTGGCCGGGGGTCTGAAGGCGTGCTGGGACCAGCGGGGCCGCACCGCCCGCGCGGTCAGCCAGTCGCGGAGCGCACGCTCGGCGAGCACCACCGTCTGCGGGTCCGTCGCGCAGATCTGGAGCAGCAGGTCCCCGTCCCGGGCCTCGTCGGCCACGTCGTCCCGCGCGAAGGAAGGCAGCGCGTCCGCTCCGGGCAGCGTCCCGCCGGCGACGCGCACCAGGCGCGGCCCGACCCCGACCGTCACCGTCAGGTCGCCGGGCGGCAGGCCGCCGAGCAGCGGATCGCCCCCGGAGTGCAGCGACCCGACGCGCCGGCCCAGCCCCGCCAGCAGCCGGCGCAGCTCCACCCGTTCCGCGCGCGGGACGCCGAACACCGCCAGCGCCAGCTGCTGCTGGGGCTGCGCGGGGCGGTCGACGCCGCCCTGGCGCGCTCCTTCCACCGCCACGGTGTCCGCGGCAACGGCCGCCGCGGGGGCGGCGGGTGCGGGCGCGGGGCCGTGTCCGGGCTCGGCCGAGGACGCGGCCGTGCGCCCCCGGGTGGCGCATCCCGAGGCCAGCACCGGCGTCAACGCCGCGACACCGCCGAGCAGATGACGTCGGCGCAGGGAGGGCGGAGGCGGAGGACCGTCACCCGGATCGGGACTCTGTGTAGTCACGTGAACACTCTAAGGTGATCCGCCAGGGGTCGATCATCCCGGCCTCCTCCTCTCCCCCCGCCAGATGGAGATCGTCGTGCCACCTGCTCCGCCACCCCGCCGCGTCCGCAGGGGCCTGTTGTCCACGGTCCTCGTCGCGGTGCTGACCCTGGCGTCCGGCGCCTGTGCACCGGACGGACCGGGCGCCGGTGGCGACAAGGCGAACACCGCCGGCGCCGTCATCCGCGTACCGGCGCAGGCACCCACCATCCAGGCCGCCGTCGACCGGGCACGGCCCGGCTCCCTCGTCCTGGTGTCGCCGGGCGTCTACCGCGAGAGCGTCGCGATCCACACCGAACGGGTGGTTCTGCGGGGCACCGACCGCAACAAGGTCGTCATCGACGGGCAGGGACGCCGTAGCAACGGCGTGGTGGTCACGGCGCCCGGCGTCTCCGTGGAGAACCTGACCGTACGCAACCACCTGCTCAACGGCGTGCTCGTCACCGGGATGACCGACGGAGCCGGCGGCATCGCCCGCGGCAGCGGCGGCTACACCCGCCTGGACCCGGCGAAGTACCCCCCGCTGACCGGCTTCCGGGTCCGTTACGTCACCGCGCACGCCAACGGCCTGTACGGCATCTACGCCTTCAACACCCGCAGTGGTGTCCTGGAGCACGACTACGCCTCCGGCAGCGCCGATTCGGGCCTCTACGTCGGTCAGTGCAAGCCCTGCCGGATCCTGGTGCGCCACAACGTCGCCGAGTTCAACGCGGTCGGCTACGAGGGAACCAACGCCGGCGGCGACATGTGGGTGCTCGGCAACCGGTTCACGCACAACCGGGTCGGGATGACCGTCGACTCCGACTACCTCGAGGCCTTCGTGCCGCAGAGCGGTGCGACCGTCGCGGGCAACCTCGTCGCCGACAACACGGAGGCCGGGACGCCGGAGCAGGCCGACGGGGGATTCGGCATCGGGATCGGCGTCGCCGGCGGCACGGACAACGACATCCGGCGCAACCTGATCACCGGCAACTCGCGGGCGGGCGTCGTGCTCGCCTCCACCGAGGACCTCGCCCCGGCCGGCAACCGCCTCACCGCCAACACCGCCACCGGCAACGGCGTCGACATCGCCTACCAGGCGTCGGAGCGGGCTCCCGGACAGGGCAACTGCCTGAAGGACAACACCCTGCACAGCACCCTGCCCGCCGACCTGGCCACCGCCGCCCGCTGCCCCCGGGGCAACGTCCGCGCGGCGGGTCCCGCGCTCCACCTCACCCCCGCCCCGGCCGGCATCCCCTTCCTGGACGTCGCCCCGCCCCCCGCCCAGCCCCAGCTGCCGGACGCCGCCACGGCCCCCGCCACCCCGGCGACCGGACTGCCCGGCGCGGTCGACGCCCGCGCGGTACCGCTGCCCGGACCCGATCTGCTGGCCGACCGCAGCCGTACCCGCGCGGCGAAGGCGGCCGTCCGATGAGCCGCCGCCGCGCCGTCCTCGCCGGCGGCCTGCTCGCCCTCGCCGGCTGCGCCCGGGACACCGGCACCCCGCACCCGGCACCGCTGACCGGGCCGCAGGCGGAGACCCTCGCCCTCATGCGCTTCACCAACTACCGCGCGGGAGCCGCCCGCACCACGGCGATGATCCCCCTGCCCGGCCGGGCCGTACGGCTCGACGCCCGCCTGGACTGGCGCGCCCACACCGGCTACGGCCTCCTGAGCGGCACCGGCCCCGGCGCCTCGCAGCACTGGCGGCACCTGCTGCGGTGGGATCGCGGCGGCGTCCGGGTGCACTACGACTGGCCGGGCGCGGTGCCCGCCGAGCCCCCCGAGGACGGCTGGGCGGAACGGGACCTCCAGCCCGACACCTCGGCCGTCGACACCGCCCTCGCCCTGCTCACGGCCCTCGCCTCCGACCGCCCCGAGAACGCCCAGCTCCTCGCGCGCAGCGGCGCCCGGCGGCTCGGCACCACCACCATCGGGGGACACCCCGTCACCGAGTTCAGCGGCCCCGCCCCGCGCCCGGCGAGCAGCTCCCCCGGGGCTCCCGCCGGCGCGGACGGCAGCCGCACCCGCTACTGGATCGACTCCCGCGGCACCCTCCGCCGTTTCGCCGCCCGCCTGCCCGGCACCTCCGGCTGGATGACCGCCGACCTCACCCCGGTGGGCTGAGCCGCCTCCCCGGCCGCCCGCCGCCCGCCGCGCCGCCCGTCACCACGCCGCCTCCCCGGCCGGCTACGCGGCGTCCGCGCCGGGCCCGGGTCCGACGCGGGGCCTCTCCGGTGCGGGGCCTGTCCGGCGCGCACGGGCGGCCGCGCGCATCGAGCTCCAGGAGCGGTTGCGTTTGAAGGGCAGCTCGAAGATCCGGGCGAACAGCCACGCGCTCAGGACCGAGACGGGGAGCGCGAGCAGCACGGTGAACCAGAACGCGGGCATGCCGGGTGCCACGAAGCGCGGGGCCACCCGCCTCACCACGGTCATGACCACCGGCAGATGGATGAGATACAGGCTGTACGAGATGTCGCCCAGGCCGCGCGCGGGACGCGTGGTCAGGAGCCGTACCAGCGGCGCGGGCCTGCCGGTGGCGACCGCGGCGATGATCATCGTCATGGCGGGCGCGACGGCCAGGTCGATCCAGTAGAAGTGGCCCACCGTCCACACCGGCCCCTCGACGGCGACGAGGAGGACGACGGGTGCGGCGGCGAGTGCCGCGAACCAGTGCCACGGCAGCCGCCGGATCCTGTCCGGCGCGACGACGATCCCCGCTCCGGCCATCCCCGCGGCGAACACCGGAGCGAGGTCCGGGGTCAGCCAGTTCATACCCTCGGCCGGTCCGGCGGCCCCGGCGGACAGACCCCGGACGGCCACCAGGAGTGTCACACCGGTGACCATGGCGACCGCCCCCAGCCGGCGCCGGACCAGCAGCAGGAGCGGGAAGGCGAGATAGAGCTCCGCCTCCACCCCGATGGACCAGAAGGCCCCGTTCGGCGTCGGCGCCGTGAACATGTCCTGGAGCACCAGGCCGTACACCAGGACCGACCTGCCGTCCGGCGGCCCGTGGTGCGAGGCGGCCACCACGAACCGGCCGACGGCGAGGCTCAGCGCGAGGGCCGCCCAGTACGGAGGCAGGATCCGCCAGGCGCGCCGGCGCAGGAAGCGGCCCGTGCCCGCGGTGCGCCAGCCGGCGCGGGCCGGCGAGACCGCCAGGGAGAACCCGGAGAGCACCAGGAAGAAGACGACCGCCAGCCGTCCGTACATCAGCCAGCTCAGCCAGCGCGGGCCCGAGTCGTGGGGGAATCCCGGCAGGGCGAGCAGCCGGCAGTGGAAGAGGACCACGTACAGGGCGGCCAGTCCGCGCAGTCCGTCCAGGCCCAGGAGCTGCCCGCGGGCGGGCACCCCGGCCGCCCCGTCCGGCCGGGGCACCGCGGCGTGCGGGTCCGGGCCGTCGCCCGCGTACGGACCCGGATGCGAGGATTCCGGCCGGGTGCTCACGACCGCGGCCCGTGACGTCGGAGAACCACCCATGGTGACTGATACGTCGCTCGGAGCCATGAGGTTCAACAGTACGGCGTTTCCTGCGCCTTGCATGTGTCCGGGGGGTGCCGGGGGTGCCGCGCCCGGCCGGGTCACCCGGCGTTGAGCCCCGTCAGACCGCCCAACTCGCCCAGCGGCAGGGTGTGCTGGGTCTGGAGGACCTTCGCGCGCAGGTAGCGCACGTTGTGGGCCGTGGTGAAGACGCCGGTCGGCACGCGGTCGCGCACGGTCGTGCCGAGGGCGCGCAACTGGCCAGCCTTGTCAGGGTTGTTGGACAGCAGGTCGAGCTCGGTGACGCCGAGGGCGGCCAGCATCTGCGCGGCGGCCGTGTAGTCGCGGGCGTCCTCCGGGAGGCCGAGGGCGGCGTTCGCCTCGTAGGTGTCCAGGCCCTGGTCCTGGAGCGCGTAGGCGTCGAGCTTGTTGTACAGGCCGATGCCGCGGCCCTCCTGGCGGAGGTAGAGCAGCACGCCCCCGCGTTCCGCGATCCGTTCCACCGCCTCGCGCAACTGCGGTCCGCAGTCGCAGCGGGCCGAGCCGAACACGTCACCGGTCAGGCATTCGGAGTGCAGGCGCACCAGCGGGACGGGACCAGGGTCGCCGAGCACGACGGCGAGGTGTTCCTGGCCGTCGGCGAGTCCGTGGAAGGTGACGAGTTCGGCGTCGACGACGTAGCCGTCCGGGAAGTGCAGCGGTACCCGGACGCGGGCGCGCGGCGTGGCGGCGGCGGGAGTGTCGGGCATGCGGGTCTCCGGGTGTCCGTGCGGCGTCATCTGCTTCAGATTTGAAGCAGATGCTTGATCCGGGACCCTATCCCATGCTTAAAAGTTGAATCAATGGGTGCGGGTGGATCTCCGCCGGGTGCGGGTCCTCGCGGGGGTGCCGGGCTGTCGGGGTGCGGGGGTGCGGGGGTGCAGGGGTGCGGGGGCGTCGCGCCGCCTGGCGAGCCGCGCGTCCGTCGGGCCCGTGCGGCGTCCCCGGGCCCGCCGGTTCTACGCCTCAGGCGTCCCGGGCGTCCCGGGCGTCCCGGGCGTCCCGGTGGTCCCGGGCGTCCCGGACGCCCCCGGCACCCCGGGCGTCGTCCGCGCGTCCGGTGTCTCCGCTGCGGCCGCCCCCTCGGCGGCCCCCGCGCACGCGGCCGACCGCCGCCGCCACGGCACTCCTTCCGCCACGGCCCCCGTGTCCTCGCCCTGGAGCCCGCGTGCGACCTCGCCGCAGATCTCCTCCAGCTGCCGCACCTGCTCCGGCGTGATCCGGGCGAAGAGGGTCTCGCGCACGGTCTCCACGTGCCCGGGTGCCGTACGCTCCAGAACGGCCATCCCCTGGTCCGTCAGCACCGCGAGGCTGCTGCGCCGGTCCTGGGGGCAGTCCTCCCGCCGTACCAGCCCGTCCCGCTCCAGCCGGGTCACCGCGTACGTCAGCCTGCTGCGCGTGATCTTCAGCTTCTCGGCGAGGTCGGTCATGCGCAGCCTCCGCCCGGGCGTCTCGGAGAGGTTGGCCAGCACGGAGTAGAAGAGGTGCGGCATGCCGGCGTCCTGCTGGAGCTGGCGGTCGATCGCGTCCTCCAGGAGCTGGGAGGCGGCGATGTAGGCGCGCCAGGCGCGCTGCTCCTCGGGGCTGAGCCAGCGGGTCGTCATGCCGCCAGTGTAGGTTTGTTTCAAACTTGAACCAAGACTCCGTGTGGGTCTCCCCGAGGGAGCGCGCCGATGCCGTACCCGTACGTCCTGCTGTCCGCCGCCGTCTCCCTCGACGGCTATCTGGACGACACCGGCCCCGAACGGCTCCTGCTGTCCAGCCCCGCCGACTTCGACCGGGTGGACGAGGTGCGGGCCTCGGTCGACGCCATCCTGATCGGCGCCGGGACCATCCGCGCCGACAACCCCAGGCTCCTCGTCAACGACCCGGCGCGCCGCGCGGCCCGGGTCGCCGGGGGCGGGCCGGAGTACCCGCTGAAGGTCACGGTCACCGCCACCGGCGACCTCGACCCCGCCGCCCACTTCTGGCACACCGGCGGCGAGAAGCTCGTCTGCACCACCGACCGGGGCGCCGGGCGGGCCGCCGGACTCCTCGGCGCGACCGCCGACGTCGTCTCCCTCGGCGCCGCCCTCGACTGGCGCGCCCTGCTGGAGCACCTGCACGACGTCCGGGGCGTACGGCGCCTCATGGTGGAGGGCGGCGGCACCGTGCACACCCAGCTCCTCCAGCAGGGCCTCGCCGACGAGCTCCAGCTGGTGGTCGCCCCGCTGTTCGTCGGCGATGAGCAGGCCCCGCGTCTGTTCGGGCCGGGGGCCTACCAGGCCGGACGGCTGAGGCTGACCGACAGCCGCCGGATCGAGGACGTCGTCCTCATGCGGTACGAGCCCACCGCGCCCGGCACCGGCCCGCTGCCCGCCGCCGCCGACCGGCACTGGCTGCGCACCGCCTGCGAGCTGGCCGCCCTGTGCCCCCCGTCGGACACGGCCTTCAGCGTCGGCGCGGTGGTGGTCGCCGCCGACGGGACCGAGCTGGCGCGCGGCCACTCGCGCGAGGGCGGCGACCCCGTCGCCCACGCCGAGGAGGCGGCTCTCGCCAAGGTCGGCCCCGCCGATCCGCGGCTGGCCGGTGCCACCGTCTACAGCAGCCTGGAGCCCTGCTCCCGCCGCGCCTCCCGGCCCGCCCCGTGCGCGGAGCTGATCCTGCGGTCCGGCGTGCGCCGGGTGGTCACGGCCTGGCGCGAGCCGGACACCTTCGTTGCGTCGGCCGACGGCGCCGGCGTCCTGGCGGACGCGGGCGCGGACGTCGTCCTGCTGCCGGAGTACGAGGCTCTGGCGAAGGCGCCGAACGCGCACCTGGCGGGCTGAGGGGCCCGGGCCCCGCGCGCCGGGGCCCGCCCGCACACCCTCCGCTCCGGCCGCCGGGAAGGCCTCCGGAGCGGAGCGACCCACGTCACCCGGAACGGATGTGCATCGCACCCCGAACATGACGTATGCTTGAGACACAACGACGCGGGGTGGAGCAGCTCGGTAGCTCGCTGGGCTCATAACCCAGAGGTCGCAGGTTCAAATCCTGTCCCCGCTACTGAAGACTCAGGGCCGGAATCCGGAAACGGATTCCGGCCCTGAGTCTTTTCCGTTCCCCGTGCGGTTCCGCCGCATTTCCCGTATCACCCTCGGTGAGCGCGCGAAAGCCATCCGCGTTCCCCCTGAGTCACCATCAAAACCCGTGTGACTCCTGATGGCCGGTCAACTCGCCCCTTTTTCGGCGCTCCTGGGGGCTTACGTCCACTGCGTATGGCCTTAACGATCAAGTGGAACGGCTTGGAATCCGGTACGCGGGTCTATTAACGTTCGATAACGCAGCGCGGTCGTCCCAGCCGTCAACCGAGGCGGCGCCGTGCGCATGTGCCGAATCCCGTGAGGGAACCGGGGAACCACCACCCTGGGGTGAATCACGCGAATACCTACGTGAACCGCATCAGTTCCACGCATAGGTATACGCGCGTAGGAGACCTTCCTGCTCCGAACCCGTCAGCTAACCCGGTAGGCGGAGGAAGGAAAGGAGCGCGCCCGCGTGGCGTCCAACCCCCCTGCCCCGGAAGCCCCGTTCATACCGGCCCAGCGTGACCCCGAGACCTTCGGCTACGGCGGTCCGCGCGTCGACGAGGGCCCCTGGGAGGAGTGGAACCCCACCGAGGAGTCCGTCTCCCCGGTGCGCGGCCGGCACCGCGTCGCCAAGCAGCGCGGGGGCGGACTCGCCCGCAGCTCCACCGTCCTCGGTGTCGGTGTCATCGCCGCCGTCGGCGCGGGCGGCATGGCCAGCGCCAACACCGGCAAGCCGCCGGTCTCCCTCTCCGTGCCGGACCTGTCCGTGTCGTCCGTCGGATCCCTCTTCGACGGCGGCTCCTCCGACACCCACCAGGCCGAGACCGCCTCGCTGAGCCAGGTCGGCGCCTCCTCGGACAGCAGCGGCCAGGACGGCGACGCGGGCGAGGCCCTGCGCAGCCGGATCATGGCCCAGGCCGAGAAGCAGCAGAGCAAGGCCGACATCCGGGCCACCGCGGCCGCCGTCGCCGCCGCCGAGAAGCAGAGCGCCGACGCGGCGGCCAAGGCGGAGAAGGAGGCCGCGGCCAAGGCGGTCACCGCCAAGGCGGACGCCGAGGCCGACGCGAAGAAGCAGGCCGAGGCGGAGCGCCTGGCGAAGCTGGCCAAGCAGTTCGCCCTGCCGGTCCCGTCGTACACGATCACCTCGACCTTCGGCGAGGCCGGTTCGATGTGGTCCTCCGGCTACCACACGGGCCTCGACTTCGCCGCGCCCACCGGCACCCTGGTCAAGGCCATCCAAAGCGGCACCGTCACGCAGGCCGGCTGGGCGGGCGCCTATGGCTACCGCACCGTCCTGACCCTCGACGACGGCACCGAGCTGTGGTTCTGCCACCAGTCCTCGCTGAACGTCTCCGTCGGCCAGAAGGTCAGCACCGGCGAGGTCATCGGCCGCGTCGGCGCCACCGGCAACGTCACCGGCCCGCACCTGCACCTGGAGGTCCACCCCGGGGGCCAGGCGACCGGCATCGACCCGATGGCGTGGCTGCGGGGCAACGGGCTGAACCCCTGACCCGCGCCGCACCGGCACCCGGCCCGGCCCCGTCCGTCACCCGACAGGACGGGGCCGGGCCTTTTCCGCGCGCACCGCGACCCGCGTGACACCGAGGGATCCGCACGGACCCCACCCGTCACCACCGTCCCACGGGCCCCTGGCTTCACACCTTCTTCCCGGGAACCAGGAATGGGTGGTGCCGGAGGGACCGTTGAGAAGGAACATGACTGCTTCTCTGCGCAAGCTCGGCTCCTCCGACCTCGAGGTCTTCCCCCTGGCCCTCGGCGGCAACGTCTTCGGCTGGACCGCCGACGAGGCGACCTCCTTCGCCGTCCTCGACGCCTACGCCGCTGCGGGCGGCAACTTCGTCGACACCGCCGACAGCTACTCGGCGTGGGCCGAGGGCAACACCGGCGGCGAGTCGGAGACGATCCTCGGCAGGTGGCTGGCCTCCCGCGGCAACCGCGACCGGATCGTCGTCGCCACCAAGGTCAGCCAGCACCCCGAGTACAAGGGTCTGTCCGCGGCCAACATCAAGGCCGCCGCCGACGCGTCCCTGCGCCGTCTGGGCACCGACCACATCGATCTCTACTACACCCACTTCGACCAGCCCGAGATTCCGGTCGAGGAGATCATCAGCGCTCTCGACGAACTGGTGAAGGCGGGCAAGGTCCGGCACATCGCCGCCTCCAACATCGGCCCCGAGCGTCTCCAGGAATCGCTGGACTTCTCCGACCGCGAGGGCCTCGCCCGCTACGTCGCCCTCCAGCCCCACTACAACCTGGTCTCCCGCGACACCTACGAGGGCCCGCTGCAGGACCTCGCCCTGCGCGAGGGGCTGTCCGCCGTCCCCTACTTCTCCCTGGCCTCCGGGTTCCTCACCGGCAAGTACCGCCCCGGTACGACGGTCGACAGCGCCCGCGCCGGCTCGGCCGCCAAGCACCTGGAGTCCGCGCGCGGCCGGCAGGTCCTCACCGCCCTGGACGAGATCGCCGCCGACCGCCAGGTCCCGGCCGCCACGGTCGCCCTGGCCTGGCTCGCCGCCCAGCCGACGGTCACCGCGCCCATCGCCTCGGCCCGTACGGCCGACCAGCTCCCGGCCCTGCTCGGCATGGCCGGGCTGCGCCTCACCGACGCGGAACTGGCCCGGCTGACCGACGCGTCGGCCTGACCCGGATCCGGGAGCCCCGCGCGGCTACGACCGGTACGGGTTGAACGCGGGATCGGGCGCGGCCGGGTAGCCGTACCCCGCCGGGTAGCCGTACCCCTGCGCCGGCATCGGACCCTGTCCCGGCATCGGGCCCTGCGGCGGTACGAGTCCCGGTCCCGGCACGGGCCCCGGGAACGGTCCCTGTGCGGGCCCCGGGAACGGTCCCTGTGCGGGCCCCGGGAACGGTCCCTGCGCGGGCATCGGTCCCGGCCCGTGTCCCGCGTACCCGGGCCCGGACCCCCAGGCCGGACCGGGCCCGGATCCGTACCCCGGCCCCTGGCCGTACCCCGACCCGTATCCGTGACCCTGGCCGTACCCGTAGGGCGCCGGGGCCCCGTACGCCGGCCAGGGGGTCGCGGGGCGGCGCGGTGCCACCACCAGCGCCGCGTGCTCCAGCGCGGGCCGGGCCACCTCGCGCCGCTCCCACAGCGCCTCCAGCAGCGCCCGTTCGCGCACCAGGAAGTCCGCGCCCCCGCGCCCCCGCCGTGCCCGGTGCCGCAGGAACGCGAGAGAGGTCGCGTACGCCTCGTACTGCGCCACCGCCCGACCCGCGGGCTTTCCGCCGAAGTGCCGGCGGGCGTGGTCGCGGGCCGTCCGCCGGGCCCGCATCGACCCCAGGGCGAACGGTTCGGCCGGCCCCAGCCAGCCCGCGTACACATACGCGGGCAGCTCCTCCCGCACGGTCCGCAGCTCGCGCTGCCGGGTCCAGACCGCCAGCCAGGTCAGCAGTCCGAAGGCGGGCACCATGAAGGCGGCGTACACGGCGAAGAAGCCGAACTCGCCGAACACCGAGGAACCGTTCCACAGGGCGTGCATGCTCATCGCGAGCAGCAGGCCGCCCACCGGGAGCAGGGCGCGCCGGACGCGCCGCCGGTCCGCCGGGAGGGCGGCGGCGAGGCCGAAGCCTATGCCGGACAGCACGGTGAACAGGGGGTGCGCGAACGGGGACATCACCACGCGCACGAAGAAGGTGGCGGCGGTGACGGCCGGTATGCCCCGGTCGTCGGAGACCTGGTCGGCCCCGAAGGCCGTGCCCAGGTAGAGGATGTTCTCGGTGAACGCGAACCCGGTGGCGGTGACGCCCGCGATCACGACACCGTCGACGATCCCGGTGAAGTCGCGTCTGCGGAAGAGGAAGACCAGCAGGACGGCCGTCGCCTTGGCGGACTCCTCCACGATCGGCGCCACGACGGTGGCGCCCAGGGTGTGGGCGCCGGTCGGGTCGGCCGTGGCCGTGGCGATCCACTCCGTCGCGAAGCTGTTGGCGACGATGGCGATCAGCGCCGCCGCGCAGGCGCCCCACGAGAAGGCGAAGACCAGGTTCCGCCAGGGGCCGGGCTCGACCCGGTCCAGCCAGCGGAAGGCGGCTATGAGCCAGGGCACGGGCAGCACGGCGAGTGCGAGTCCGACGACGAAGCCCTCGGTGCCGGTCTGCCGGCGCACCAGCGCGAGGATGACGAGCCCGGACAGCGCGAGCAGCGTGATCAGTGCCCCGTAGCGCACCCACCGGCGCTGCCACCAGTGCGGATGCGCCCCGTTTCCGGGGCGCGGGGAGTAGGTCGGATGCGGGGGACTGATGGCCACGGCACCGACCCTAACGGTGCGGGGACATCCGCTTCCCCGGGTTATCCGTCCTGGTGGGGAAGGCGACGGAAGAGCAGATCGTTCACCTTGTGGCCCTTGTCCAGTCCCTGGCCCTCGAAACGGGTCAGCGGCCGGAAGCCGGGACGGGGTGCGAAACCGCCGTCGCTCCGGGTGTTCCCGAAGTCCGGATGCGCGGTGAGCACTTCGAGCATCTGCTCGGCGTACGGCTCCCAGTCGGTCGCGCAGTGCACGATCGCCCCGGGCCTCATCCGGGCAGCGGCCAGCGTCAGGAACTCGGGCTGGATCAGCCGGCGCTTGTGGTGGCGCTTCTTGGGCCAGGGGTCGGGGAAGTAGACGCGCAGCCCGTCGAGCGCGTCGGGCGTGAGCATCTCCCGCAGCAGGATGATCGCGTCGCCGTTGGCCACCCGGATGTTGGAGAGGCTGTTGCGGTCCGCGAGGTTGAGCAGATTGCCCTGTCCCGGGGTGTGCACGTCGACGGCGAGGATGTTGGTGTCCTGGTCGGCGGCCGCCATCTGCGCGGTGGCCTCGCCCATGCCGAAGCCGATCTCCAGCACGACGGGGTGGGTGTTCCCGAACAGCTCGGCGAGATCGATCCGCCGCTGACCGTCGATGTCCAGACCCCACTGGGGCCACAGCCGCTGGAGCGCCTCGGCCTGCCCGGTGGTCACCCGGCTCCGCCGCGGCTGGAAACTGCGGATCCGCCGCTCGAAGTGCGAGCCGGCCGGATCGGCCTGGGGGCCTTCGGGGAAGCGCGGCTCCCCCTTCGGCCGGCTGTTCCGCGCGGACACACCGGGAACATGCGGGAGCGCCGCCTCCTCGGAGGCGGGCCGGGAAGCTTCGGGGGCGTTCAGCGACTCAGACACAGTGCACCCGATTTTACGGGGCCGTCCCCGCCTCCCGGACGGACCGCCGAGGTGACCCCGGGCACCCCCGCGCAGCCGGCCGCCGCCCTGGCCATTCTCCGGCCGCCACCCTGGCCGCCGCTACGACCGCCGCCCTGGCCGCCGCTACGGCCGCCGCCCCGGGCACAGCCCCGGCCGCGGCTTCGGGCGGCGTTCCCGGGGGCCCGGGCGCCCGCCCGCGTCCCCGCTCACCGCTCCTACGCCGTCGCCAGCATGTCCAGTGCCCTGCGTCCGACCTCCCTGCCGATCGGCAGGGACGCGGTGGCCGCGGGGGAGGGCGCGTTGAGGACGTGCACGGCATGCTCACCCTCCCGGATCAGGAAGTCGTCGACCAGCGTGCCGTCCCGCAGCACCGCCTGCGCCCGCACCCCGGCCGGGGCCCGCACCAGGTCGTCCTCCCGCACCCCGGGCAGCAGCCGGCGCACCGCCTCCGTGAAGGCCGCCTTGGACACCGAGCGCCGCAGCTCCCCCGCCCCGTAGCGCCAGTGGCGCCGGGCGATCTGCCACGACCCCGGCCACGCCAGCGTCCCGGCCAGCTCACGGGGCCGTACGACGCCCCAGCCGTACCCCTCCCGGGCCAGCGCGGGCACCGCGTTCGGCCCGACGTGGACGCTTCCGTCGATCCCGCGGGTCAGATGCACCCCGAGGAAGGGGAACGCCGGATCCGGCACCGGATACACCAGTCCCCGCACCAGCTCGGGCCGTGCCAGCTCGTAGTACTCCCCGCGGAACGGCACGATCCGCACCCCGGGCTCGTCCCCGGTCAGCCGGGCCACCTCGTCGCAGTGCAGCCCCGCGCAGTTCACCAGCACGCGCCCGCGGACGACGTCCCCGCCCGCGGTCAGCACGGCCACACCCCGCCCGGCCCGCCGGTCCACGCGGACGACGCGCGCCCCGTACCGGATCTCCGCCCCGGAGGCCCGGGCCAGCTGCCGGGCGACGCCGGTGAAGTCGCACACGCCGGTCGTGCCGACGTGTATCGCGGCCAGTCCGCGCACCTCCGGCTCGTACTCGGCGATCTGCCCGGCGCCCAGCTCCCGCACGGGAATGCCGTTCTCCCGGCCGCGCTGCACGAGCGCGTGCAGCCGGGGCAGCTCCGCCCGCCCGGTGGCGACGATCAGCTTGCCGGTGACGGCGTGCGCGATGCCGTACTCGGCGCAGAACTTGGTCATCTCCGCGGCGCCGCGCACCGCGTACCGCGCCTTGCGCGAGCCGGGCCGGTAGTAGATCCCGCTGTGGACGACCCCGCTGTTGCGCCCCGTCTGGTGCCGGGCGGGACCCGGCTCCTTCTCCAGCACGGTGACCCGGGTGCCCGGCGCGGCGCGCGTGATCGCGTACGCCGTCGACAGGCCGACGATCCCGCCGCCGATCACCAGCACATCGCAGTCGTACGCACCGCCTCGCACCGTGCACCACCTCCCACTCCCGATAGTGCCCCGCGCCACTGACAACGCGGCCGGACCGGGCCGGACGCAGTACCCCGGAGGAGGGTTACCCCGTGCCGGGCGGCTCACGCCCGGTCTCCGCGCCACCCCTCCGGGGAGGCCGTCCCCGCGAGGAGGCCGGCCCTGTGCGGAGGCCGGCCCCGCGGGTGAGGAGGTCGCCCCCGCGGGATGGCCGTCCCGCCTACGCCGGGGCCAGGAGGGGCCGTGCCCGCTCCCGCAGCTCCACCACGCGCGGCTCGTCGCCGTACGGCTCCAGCCGGTGCAGGAGGTCCTTGACGTACTCGGTGGTCCTGGCCGACGAGATCCGCCCCGCCACCTCCACGGCCCGCACGCCCTGCTCGCAGGCGGCGTCCAGGTTTCCCGACTCCAGTTCGGCCACGGCGGACACCACCAGCCGCAGCCCGTGCGAGCGCACGAACTCCTCCGTCGGCTTCGACAGGGCCTGCTCGGTGAACCGGCGGACCTGCCGGGGCGCCTTCAGGTCGCGGTAGCACTCCGCCGCGTCGGCGGCGAAGCGGTCGTACCCGTAGAAGCCGAGCCACGAGGGGTCGTTGTCGCCCTCCCGGGACCGCTCCAGCCAGCTCTCCGCCGCCTTCAGCGCCGCGCCCGCCGCCTGCGCGTCCCCGGCGCGCGCGTGGGCCCGTGCCTCGACCAGCCGGAAGAAGCTCATCGTGCGCGCGGTCGCCAGCCCCCGGTTGCGCTCCAGGGCGGCCTGCGCGAGATCCACGCCCTCGTCGCCGAACCCGCGGTACGTCGCCTGGAGCGACATGGAGGCCAGCACATAGCCGCCCAGCGGGACGTCGGCCGCCGCGCGGGCGAGCCGCAGCGCCTGGATGTAGTACCGCTGCGCCGCCTCCTGCTGGCCGGTGTCGAAGGCCATCCAGCCCGCGAGCCGGGTGAGTTCGGAGCTGGCCCCGAACAGGGCGCGGCCCACCTCGTCCGAGTAGGCGCCGAGCAGCAGCGGCGCCGCCTCCACCCGCAGACACTCCGGCACCATGGACGAACGCCAGTCGCCGCCCCCGTACTTGGAGTCCCAGCGCCTGGCGTCCTCGGCGGCCTCCCGCAGCTTCTGGACATCGCTGTGGCCGACTTTGACCGGTGCGCCGGAGCCCTCGGCGGAGTACGCCTCCCGCGCGACCGAACTGTCGGCGGGGGTTATCAGCCATCGCGAGGCCGGAGTCGCGTACGCGCTCACCGCGAACGACCCGGCCAGGGACTGCCAGATGCCGCCCGAGCCGGCGCGGCGCCCGGCGAGGTCGAGCCGGTACAGCTCGGTCGCCGACCGCACCGCCTGCGCCACGTCCCGGGGGAAGGCGAGGCCGACCTCGGGCGCCGGGTCCGCGTCCGCCAGGCCGATCTCGTGGAGCGGCACCGGCCGGCCCAGCTTCTGCCCGATGGCGGCGGCGATGAGGTGCGGCGCCGCTCCCTGCGGCACCATGCCCTTCGACACCCAGCGCGCCACCGACGTCTTGTCGTACCGAAGCGTCAACCCGCGTTGCGCGCCAAGGTCGTTGACGCGACGCGCGAGTCCCGCGTTGCTGATTCCCGCGAGGGCGAGAACGGCGCCGAGTTTCTCGTTCGGCCCGCGTTGCTCCCTGGACATGCGCCACCCCTCGACACAGACGGCCGCCGCGCTGGCATAACCACGCGGCATTCGTAAACACAGCGTAGTTCGCCGGATCCCAAGCGTTAAGAGGCATTGTTCCGGATGGCGGGATTGTGGTCCGTACGGGAGTACGGCCCTGTACGCACCGTGCACGGCCGGCCCCGCCGTGCCCCCACGCGTGTGGCCGTGCGCCCGTTCGTGCGCTCTCCTCCGGCCACCGGGGGAGCGGTTCCATGGGTGTGCGTGGGTCGGCCCGCTGTACTGGATCCAGTGGGCTGGGGGACACCGCCACCTACATCCCCGCGGGTGGCGGACCGGTCCGGGAGGCGATGCCCGCCTCCCGGACTGTGCGCGCCCTCGCATCGGCAGGCGCTCCGCAGGCCTGTACGGAGCGTACTCAAACCTCCTTCCCCTTCGGCGATTTGGCCGAAAACAGCTCTCTTCCGCGAGCGGTGATTACCGCTCCGACCATGGGACTTGAGGGCGTGAAGGGCGTTCCGGGGGAGCGTTCGGGGGCGCATTCGCATCGCCTTCCCCTGCTGTGCCACTCCGGCCCGCGAGGCCCGCCGTTCCCCATCCGCCGTGCCCCGCCGGGACGTTGGGCGACGCTCCCGCCGGGCGCCCCCGCCTCGGGCTTCCCCGGCCGGCCGTCGGCTCACGCCCCTCCCGCATCACGGGCCGTCCGGCGTTCTTCGGCCGCCCGTCCCGTGTTTCTCCCGCGTTATTCCTCGATCGAAGGCGGTGCCGCCGCCCCTCCCCGGCGCGTTCTTCATGGCAGCATGGGGGCCGGTTCGTACGGTGCACTGGTTGTCCACAGTCTGTGGAGGCGTCGGATGCGGTGGTTGGTGGGGTGGAGCAGCACCGCCGCGGGCGCCGCCCGGATCGGTTCCGCGGGGGCCACCGGGCACGACGGCGAGACGCTGCACCCGGTCGGTTCCCAGCTCCTGTGGGGAGACCCGGACCCGCTGTGGGCGGTCGGCGACTGGCGGCCGGACGAGGTGCGCGTGATCGCGGCCGACGCGCAGAACCGGATCGCCGTCCTCGGCACCTGCGGCGCCTCCGACGACGAGCTGCGCCGCGGACTGTTCACCGCGCGCGGGGGCGCGCTGCGGCATCTGACGACCTGGACCGGCAGCTACACGGCCGTCGTCCAGGTGGGCCGCCGCATCACCGTCTGCGGTGATCTCGCCGGTGCCCGCCCGGTGTTCCACACACCCTGGGCCGGCGGTACGGCCTACGCCACGGCCGCCCTGCCACTGGCGGATCTCATCGAGGCCAACCTCGACTTCGGCCACCTCGCCGCCCTGCTCGCCGCCCCCGAGACGCCGGCCGCGCTGCGCGACACCACCCCGTACGAAGGCGTCCGGCGCATTCCCCCGGGGCACGCGCTGATCCTGCGTGCCGGGGCGCGCGAGGTCGCCGGGTACGAGCCGGTCGCCTCCCTCGCGGTGGCCGCGCCCCCCGCCGACCCCGACCGCGCCGTGGACGGCGTACGGGACGCCCTGGTGGACGCCGTGCGCGCACGGCTGTCGGCACCCCGGCACGTGCCCGACCTCGATCCCGGCCCGGTGCCCGGCATGGGACCGGCCGAACGGCGGGCCGCGCGCGGGATGCCCGTCCCCGGCATCGGCGCCGACCTGTCCGGCGGCCCGGCCTCCGGCACGCTGGCGCTGCTGGCCGCCGGACTGCCCGGGCGGCCGGGCACCCTGCTCGGCCACGGCACGGGCGCGGGCGAACGGCTGCTCGCCGTCACCTTCAACGACCTGGCCGTCGGCGGCCGCGAGGCCGAGCTGGAGCGCGCCGGGGCCCTCGCGGCCAACCCGCGGCTGCACCATGTCGTGGTCGCCGGCGGCGAGGAGACGCTGCCCTACGCCGACCTCGACGGCCCGCTCACCGACGAACCGGGGCCCTCCCTGGTCACCGCCGCCCGCCACCGCGCCCGGCTCTCCGCGGGCAGCGCCGACCACTTCACCGGACACGGGGCCCGCCAGGTCCTGGACGCCCACCCCGCCCGGCTCGCCGACCTGCTGATGGACCGGCAGCGGCGCCATCTGGTCCGGCCGGTCGCCGCGCTCACCCGGGCCGACGGCTCGGTGATGGTCCCCGCGCGCGTGTACGGCGCCGCCCGCCGGCTGTCCCGCACCTCCTACCGGGCGGGCCTGGAGGAGCTGGCCGACCGGCTGAAGCGGCGCCGCTTCGAGGAGCCGGGGGGCGCGGTCGGGGCGTCGCTCGCGGCGCTCACCTGGGCCAGACCCGGGCCGGCCGCCCGCTGGCTGACCGGAGAGGCACTGGCTGAAGTATCGGTTCTGCTCCAGTCGGACGCGGACCGTTCCGCCGCGGGCGCCGGCCTGCGCCCCGGCGAGTTCCGCGCACGTGCCGTCCTCGCCCGCTACGCCGCCGATCTGCGCGTGCTCGAACAGGCCGCCGAGGTCCGCTCCCAGCGCCTGCACGCGCCCTTCCTCGACAACCAGGTCGTCCGTGCCTGCCGCGCCCTGCCCGAGGCCCTGCGCGTGCAGCCCGGCGCCCGTTCCGCCGTCCTGCGCACGGTCCTGGAGGGCGCGGGGGTCACCGATCTGCCGTCCGGCTGGGGCGTCCCCTCCCACGCCACCGCCGCGGCCGCCGCGCGCACCGGACTGCGGGTCGCCGCCGACTCTCTCGTCGACCTCTTCGCCTCACCCCTGCTCGCCGACGCGGGCCTGGTCGAGGCCCGCGTGGTCCGCAAGGCCGTCCGCGCGGCGGCCGCGGGCGAACCCCTCCCGCTGGACGGCCTCGCCGACCTGGTCTCCCTCGAACTCTGGCTCCACCGCCTCCTCTCCCGCCGGGGCACCTGCTGGACGGGAACCCCCGCACGCGCGCGGGCCGTACCGGCGGGCATCACGCCCCAGCGGGGCGCGCTGGGCGCGGGCGTCGCCACCCGCCCGCGGTGACCGAGCGCGACCACCGCCCGCGGCCGCCCCTGCCGCCACCGTCCGCGGCGCCGTCGCGGATGCGACGGCGGCCCGGTTCCCCTCCGTGCCGCCGCCCGCCCGGGCCCGCCCCGCTCATGCGTCCGGCGAAGACCTCCGGCGCATGCCACGGCGGGCCGGCCGCCGGGAAATCGGCCGCCCGGAGCCGCGCCCGTGCGGGTGGCCGCAGCGCCGCCCCCAGGCACTGATCGGCGGCATCTGGGCCGACGACCCGCCGACCCGCCGACCCGCCGACGCGCCGACGCGCCGACGCGGCGCGTCGGCAACCGACGACAACGCCGCAGAGGTGCGTGCCGGACCCCGCGACCCCGGCAAGACCCCGAAGGCAGGCCCTCAGCCGCAGGTGAACCGGGACTCGGCCCAGTCGGCCAGCGCGCCCTGGTCGATCAGGTCGCTGTGCGGCTCCACCACGAGCTGGACGGTGCTGCGGCCGGTGAGGTCGACATGGACGGGGACGGCCGCGTCACCGCCCCTGACGACACCGGACCGCCACAGGCGCACCCCGTCGGCGTAGACGGAGAAGGACACGTTGCCGAGGCCGAGGGTGAGGTCGTCCACGCCGACCATCGCGTCGTAGGCGGTGCACCGGCGGTTGAGGTCGATGGTGACGGAGGACTGCCCGCGCACGGTGACGCCGGGCGCGTAGCGGGTGCCGCCGATGGTGTTGTGTCCGCGCTGCCACACCCAGCTGCTCCCGCGCAGCCGGATCTCGGGCCGGGTGCCGTCGCCGTCGATGTCGTAGCTCAGCTCGCTCACCTCGTACACGGCGGGCGCCGGGGCCGGCGGGGCCGGGGTGGGCGCGGGCGGCTTCGGCTTCGGCGTCGGTTTCGG
Organism: Streptomyces sp. NPDC090108; assembly: GCF_044747185.1. Taxonomy (NCBI): domain Bacteria; kingdom Bacillati; phylum Actinomycetota; class Actinomycetes; order Kitasatosporales; family Streptomycetaceae; genus Streptomyces; species Streptomyces sp. NPDC090108. The sequence goes on along the minus strand of NZ_JBIVDQ010000009.1, from coordinate 8,610 downwards.
AACGGGTTCCGGCGGCGGACTGGGCCGAGGCTTCGGGGCGGGCGGCGGTGTGGGGGCCGGCCGGGGGGTGTGCGCGGGCGTGGGCCGGGGCGGCGGTGTGGGGGTGGGTTCCGGGGCCGGCGCGGCGGCCGCCACCACCGGTTCGGGCGCGGGCTTCTTCCGCGGGGGCGGGGGCGGCTTCTGCGGCTGCTGGACCACCGGCGCGGGCGGCGACGGCTCGGCCACCTCTCTGACCGGGTGGCTGTCGTTCACCAGGGCCAGCGCCACGGCCGCGGCGGCCACCGCCACCACGCCCGCGGCGATACCGGCCTTCAGCGGGGCCCCGATCCCCTCCGAGGCGGCCGCTCCACCGCCCGCGCCGCCGGAGGAGCCCGTCGCCGCGGCGGCGGCGCCGGCCGCGCCGACTCCGGCGCCCCCGGCGATCAGCCCGAGCGCCTTGGCGTACCCGGCGGCACCGAACCAGCCGATGACCGCGACCGGGACGACGGCCGGGATGCTGCTCGCGACCTCTTCGATCTGGGCCGCGGCGAGGCGGCACTTGGCGCACTCCTCCAGATGCTTGCGCAGCCCGCGTTCGGCGCGGATGCGCAGCTTGCGGCGCGCGTAGCCGCCGAGCTGGTCGGCGTAGCGCGCGCACACCTCGTCGTCGGCGAGGGACGCGCTGACGTGGGCCTGGAGGTAGGCCTGCTTGAGCCCTTCCCGGGCACGGCTGGCCAGTACCCGGGTGCCGTTGGCGTCGAGTCCGAAGAGGACGGCCACGTCACTGGGGGACTCGTCCTCCACCTCGGTGTGCCACAGCACGGCCTGCCAGCGTTCGGGCAGCGAGCGGAAGGCCTGCATGGCCATGGTCTGCTCGGCGTCGTGCATGGCACGCACGTCGGCGCCGAGGTCGAGCCCCGCACCGTAGGACCCCAGGGACCCCGTCGCCGCGGTGTCCTCGGACACTTCGGAGGCGCGGGAGGCCTGCTGCGCGAACACGGCGAAGTCGTCGACGAGCTGCTCGCGCCGGGCCGACCGGGTCCAGTGCGCGGCGACGCGCCGCACGGAGGTCAGGAGGTAGGCGCGTACGGCGTACTCGGGTCCCGAACCGCCCCGCACCGCCTGGAGCATGCGGGCGAACACCTCGGCGGTGAGGTCGTCCGCGGTGTGCCCGTCACGGCAGCAGGTGCGGGCGTACCGGCGCACCGCGTCCGCGTGCCGCCGGTACAGCTCCTCGTAGGCCGAGTCGTCGCCGGCCCGCATCAGTCCGATCAGTTCGCCGTCGGCCGGCGGCATCTCCCGGGGCGGGGGCAGGATGCCGCCCTCGCGCTGGGCCGGCAGGGAGGCCTCCCCGTGGTCCCCGTGCCCGCCGGTGTGCCGGGCGCCGCCGGTGCTCCCGGCACCGCCGGTTCCCCGGCCACCCTGACTGGGCACCTGCGGCGAGGTCAGTCCCCCGGCATCCGGGTCCTCCTCGCCGCGCCCCCCGTCCCACCCCTCAACGCCCATTGCGGAAAGCCCCCGAAACCGGCCCAGCCCAATCCGTCACCGGCTCAGGGTGCCACACCGGCCATGGCCGACGGCCTGCTCTCCCACCCCGTCACTCATCCGGGCAAACCGCCACCGACTCACCCCGAACACCGCCCGAACAGGCCACGTTCGGACCGCGATCACGCCAGTCTCCCCGCCGAAACCTCCCCCGAACGAGTGACCTTCGGGCCCACCGGAATCCGCCGGGCGGCTCTGGGAGGAAGTGAAGCGGGCCCGCGGGACCCCGCGGGCCGATCCACGAAGACCGGGAAGACACCCCCAAGTCCAGGCGGGCACCGCCAAGTCCAGCCGGGCACCGCCAAGTCCAGGCGGACACCCCCAGGTCCCCGCGGGCACCCTCTAAGCGCCCCGGGACCGGAGGCCCTCCAGCAGGATGTCCAGCAGCCGCGAGGACGCCGCGGCCTGATGCGCCGCGTCCGGCAGGGACGGAGCCGCCGTGGCGATCACGAGCAGCACGTCGGCCACGGACACGTCGGTCCGCAACTCGCCCGCCGCACGCGCCCGTTCCACCAGCTGACCCACGACGTCGAGCAGCGCGGCCACCCCGGGGTCGTCGGCGACGCCGGGCGCCGTCGTACGCTCCTCCGCGACCAGCCGCAGCTCACCGGCCCCCACCCCGGTCTGCGACCGCTGCTGGGGCACCCGGGCCTCCTCGGTGCCGCCGGACGAGCCCTCCTCCGCGACACCCACCCGCAGCACCTGGGGCGGCAGCAGCCGGCCCGCGCCCGACGCCACGGACGTCCGCAGGAACCGCGACAGCGCCGACCACGGCTCGTCCTCCTGGCCGAGCGCGGTCCGCGCCTGCTCGGTCAGCCGGGCCGTCTCCTCCTCGGCGATCCGCCGCACCAGCACGTCCTTGCTCGGGAAGCGCCGGTACACGGTGCCGACCCCGACGCGCGCACGCCGGGCCACGTCCTCCATCGGCGCGCCGTACCCCAGCTCGCCGAACACCTCACGCGCCGCGCGCAGCACGTGCTCCAGATTCCGCTGTGCGTCCACGCGCAGCGGCGTCGTCCGCGCCCCGTCCACGCGCCCGCCGACCGCCGCGCTCATCGCCGCGTCGCCGTGTGCCACCGCTGCCGCCGACGACCAGTGAGTGTCCTGAACATGCATGTGTTCCCCCGGAAATGACGTCTCCCCCCGGAGACTCCCCGCCATTGAGTCCGGAGTGCGCGGAACTGCCGCCGGGCGACGACCGCTACCGCCCGTCGCGGACCGGTTCGACCACATTCCCTACACCCCGTCGACACACGAACATAGTTGAGAGGGACTCAATTCAGAAGGGGCAGGTTCCGCACAGTGCGCCCCCCGATCGGAGTACGGGCCATTTATGTCCGGATCCCACCCCTTCGCCCGCACCCGCCCGCCCCCGCTGACCTGCCCGCATTCCCCCCTTCCGGGCCACCGGAGTCCCCGGCTCCGTCGGCACGCACATCCGCCCGCCGGTCACACAAATTGCCGAGCCTGTGGACAAACGACAGCGCCGGGTGCGTCATGGGACGGTGAAGGAACGTGCGCGCATTCTGGTTGTCGGCGGCGGCTACGTCGGGATGTACACGGCCCTGCGCCTCCAGCGGAAGCTCAAGGGAGAGCTGAGCAGGGGCGAGGCCGAGATCACCGTCGTCACCCCCGACCCGTACATGACGTATCAGCCGTTCCTGCCCGAGGCGGCCGCCGGCTCGATCTCCCCCCGGCACGTCGTCGTGCCGCTGCGCCGGGTCCTGCACCGGTGCCGTGTCGTCGTCGGGGAGGTCACCTCCGTGGACCACGCGGTGCGCACCGCCGTCGTCAGCACGCTCGCCACCGCCGAGGACGGACGCGCGGCCGAGCTCCTCGGCTACGACGAGATCGTGCTCGCCCCCGGCTCGGTCTCCCGCACGCTCCCCGTCCCCGGTCTCGCCGAGCACGGCATCGGCTTCAAGACCGTCGAGGAGGCCATCGGGCTGCGCAACCACGTCATCGAGCAGATGGACATCGCCTCCTCCACCCGCGACCCCGGCGTCCGCGACGCCGCCCTCACCTTCGTCTTCGTCGGCGGCGGCTACGCCGGGGTCGAGGCCCTCGCCGAGCTGGAGGACATGGCCCGCTACGCCGCCCGGTACTACCACAACGTCCGCCCCGAGGACATGAAGTGGATCCTCGTCGAGGCCACCGGACGCGTCCTCCCGGAGGTCGGCGCAGAACTGGGCCGCTACACCGTCACCCAGCTGCGCCGCCGCAACATCCAGGTTTTGCTCGGCACCCGCCTGGACTCCTGCGCCGACCGCGTCGCCGTCCTCAGCGACGGCCAGCGCTTCCCCACCCGCACGGTCGTGTGGACCGCCGGCGTCCAGCCCCACCCGCTGCTCGCCGCCACCGATCTGCCGCTCACCGGGCGCGGCCGGCTGAAGTGCACCGCCGAGCTGGCCGTCGACGGCACCGCGCACGCGTGGGGCGCCGGCGACGCCGCCGCCGTCCCCGACGTCACCGCCGCCGAACCCGGCACCACGACCGCGCCCAACGCCCAGCACGCGGTGCGCCAGGCCCGCGTCCTCGGCGACAACATCGTCCACGCGCTGCGCGGCGAACCCCTGGAGACGTACGCCCACCGGAACGCCGGTTCCGTCGCCTCGCTCGGCCTGCACAAGGGCGTGGCCCAGATCTACGGACGCAGGCTGACGGGCTACCCTGCCTGGTTCATGCACCGCCTCTACCACCTCAGCAGGGTGCCCACCTTCAACCGCAAGGCCCGGGTCCTCGCCGAGTGGATCCTCGCCGGGCTCTTCAAACGGGAGATCGTCTCGCTCGGCTCGCTCGAACACCCGCGAGCGGAGTTCGAACTCGCGGCCGGTGGAAAACCTCCTCACAGCCCCTCGGACAACCCGAAGGGGTCGTCCTGACCGGACCGAGGAACTCCACGGCACGACCCGGCGTCTGACGGATGTCGCCGCGGCCGGCCACCTGCCAGACTGCCCCACGTCCTCGGACGGGCACCCGCCCGCCCTCAGCACCCACGAGGCTTTCCCCACTGTGAACTTCACCCGCTGGAGCGCCCGGCTCCCCGGAACGCAGCGCCGCGCGGCCGCGCGGACCGAGCAGGCGGCCTCCCCGGACCGGCGGGGGGAAGGCTCCGTGCCCGCGGCCCGCGCCGAACGGCAGGCCGACGCGGCCCCCTGCGTGCCCGCCGTCGACGAACTGCCCGCGCGCGACGTCCTCGACCGTGTCCCGGCCCTCGTCGCGCTCGTCCACGGCCCCGACCACCACCTCGCCTACGTCAACGACGCCTACACGGCGGCCTTCGGCGCACGGTCCCCGGGCGCACCCGCCCGCGAGACGCTGCCCGAACTCGCCGAGCTCGGCCTGCTCCCCCTTCTCGACCAGGTGCTGCGCAGCGGCAAGCCCCGCACGCTGAAGTCCCGCAAGGCCGTCGACGGCCGCTCCTACACCTTCACCTGCACCCCGGTGGCCGAGGACGGCGACCGGGACGCCGGTGTGCTGGTGTTCGCCACCGACGTCACCGACCACGCCGAGGCCGCCGAGCGCCTGCGCGCCAGCGAGCGCCGCCAGCGCGAGACCGCCGTCACCCTCCAGCGCTCCCTGCTCCCGCAGGAGCTGGAGCAGCCCGACGACCTGCGCATCGCCGCGACCTACCAGCCCGGCGGCACCGAGGCGGCGGTCGGCGGCGACTGGTACGACGTCATCACCCTCGGCGGCGGCCGCACCGCCCTCGTCATCGGCGACGTCATGGGCCGGGGGGTGCGCGCCGCCGCCGTCATGGGCCAGCTGCGCACCGCCGTCCGCGCCTACGCCCGCCTCGACCTCCCGCCCCACGAGGTCCTCCAGCTCCTCGACGGTCTCGCCACCGAGATCGACGCCAACCAGATCGCCACCTGCGTGTACGCCGTGCACGACCCCAACGAGGGCCGCCTGGTGTACGCCACCGCCGGCCATCTGCCGATCCTGGTCCGCGACGAGAACGGCACGGTGACCCGCGCCGACGAACCCACGGGGCCGCCCCTCGGCACCGGCGGCTGGGTGCACACGTCCGGCTCGATCGCGCTGAGCCCCGGCTCCACGGCCGTCCTCTACACGGACGGCCTGGTCGAGCGGCGCGACGAGGACCTGGACGAGGGGATCGCCTCCCTGGAGCGGGCCCTCGCCGGAGCCACCGGCACGCCCCAGGTCGTCTGCGACCGGCTGGTCCGCTCGGCCGGCGTCACCGCCGACCACTACGACGACGTGGCCGTCCTCGTCCTCCAGCACCCCGCCCGTACGGGCCCCGAGGCCGACCTCTTCCGCAACGCTGCCCTGGAACTCCTCGGCGGTGTCGAGGCGGCCCCGCGCGCCCGCGCGTTCGCCTCCGGCGTCCTGACCAGCTGGCGCTTCCCCGTCGAGCTGCACGACCTGGGTGTCCTCGCCACCAGCGAACTGGTCGCCAACTCCCTCCAGCACGGCACCCCGCCCATGCGGCTGCGGCTGCGCCGCACCGACCGCCGCCTGATCATCGAGGTCACGGACGGCGACGACCACCTGCCCCGCCGCCGCCGGGCCGACCCCGGCGACGAGTCGGGCCGGGGCATCGCGATCGTGGCGACCATCGCCTCCGGCTGGGGATCGCGCAGGACCCCCGGCGGCGGCAAGGCCGTGTGGTGCGAGTTCCTCCTGCCGAAGGGCTGAGACCGCCCGCCGGGCGGTAGGACATGACGAAGGGGCGCGGGCCGCTTCACGCGCGCCCGCGCCCCTTCCTCACACTCCCGGCCGGTCCGGCCGGCCTCAGGCCTCCGCGGCGACCGGCTCCGCCGCCCCGCCCCGGGCCACCACCCGGCTCTGCGAGACCGCCCACGGCTGGTCGTGCGCGGGGGCGAGCCGCCTGCCGAGCCGCAGGGCCAGCACGCTGATCGCCAGCGAGAAGACCAGGAAGGTCACGATGTACGGCGCGTGCAGCGAGGCGCCGAGCGGACCGCCGATCGCCGGTCCGAGGGCCAGCGCCAACTGCTTGACCAGGGCGAACGCCGAGTTGTACTGCCCGGCCATCCCCTCGGGCGCCAGGTCCGCCACCAGCGGCGCGACCGTCGGCGACAGCATCGCCTCGCCCAGCCCGAACAGCGCGTACGTCGACACGAACGCGGCCGTGGCCATCTCCTGGCTGCCGTGGCCGAGGCCCGCGTAGCCCGCCGCGAGCCACGCCACGGTCCAGATGAGCCCGACAGCGGCGATCACCCGGGTCCGCCGGCGCCGCTCCACGAACTTCAGCACGGCGAACTGCGCGACGACGATCATCAACGTGTTCGCCGCCAGCGCCGTGCCCAGCGTGGAGGCGGAGATCCCCGCCGCCTCGATGCCGTACGCGCTCAGGCCCGACTCGAACTGGCCGTAACAGGCGAAGAACAGCACGAAGCCCAGCACACAGAGCTGCACCATGGCCCGGTTGCCCAGCAGCTGCTTCCAGGCGCCCTTCGAGGAACCGGTCGGCGTGTCCGTGATCCGCGGCGACGCGGGCATCCGCACCGTCGCCATCATCACGACCAGCAGCAGGAACACCGCCGCCTGGATCATGAACAGGAGCGTGAAGGAGGAGACGCGGGTCGTGTCGACCAGATGACCGCCGATGAGCCCGCCGACCCCGAGACCGAGGTTCTGCAGGAAGAACTGCATGGCGAACGCCCGCGAGCGGGTCTCCGTCGTCGAGCAGTCCACGATCATCGTCGCCAGCGCCGGCTGCATCACGGCCTGCCCGGCCCCGAGCGCCCCCGCCGACACCAGTACGGTCCCGGCGCTTCCGGCGAGGCCCAGACTCAGCGCGCCCAGCGCGGCGGTGACCAGGGCGGCGAGCAGGACGGGAAGCGGGCCGCGCCGCACGATCGCCCGGCCGGCGAACGGCAGCGCGACCAGCGCCGCCGCGGCGAAGACGGCGAGCACCAGTCCCGCCGTCATGGACCCCAGATCCCGCACCTGCGCCACATAGACGTACAGGTAGGGGACCGTGAAGCCGAGCCCGAACGCGCTGAGTGCGTTGCCCACGTGGATCCGGCGCATCGCCGCGCCCCTCGCCCTGGTCACGCTCACCTCTCTCACTCGTTAAGTCTGAAGACTTCGAAGCTAAAATTCAGACCTAAAGACTACACAGCGAAGGACTTCAAAGCAAAGGGGTGCCGTGCGATACTGCCGCCATGGCCGACACCCACGGCGTCACCGAGCCGACACTCGAAGAACAGATCGCCGCCTACCAGCGCGAGTTCCGAGACCTCGACCCCCAGGTCGAGAAGATCGTGTCGGCACTGTCCCGGCTGAACCGCCGTATGAACGTCGCCTACGGCCGCCAGACCGCCGCTCTCGGCATCAGTAACGCCGAGTGGGAGGTCCTCAAGGCGCTGGTGCTCTCCGGGGCCCCCTATCGGATGGGACCCGGCGACCTGGCCAAGCGGCTCGGCCTCACGCCGGCCGCCATGACCCACCGGATCGACCGCATGGTCGCCGAGGGTCTGGTCACCCGCGAACGCGACGAGTCCAACCGCGTCCGGGTCATCGTCGAGCTGACCCCCGAGGGCCGGGAGAAGTGGCTGGAGGCGATGCGCCTCGCGACCGTGTTCGAGGAGGACCTGCTCCAGGACCTCGTCCCCGCGGAGCGCGCGGTGCTGGGCGAGGTGCTCACCAGGCTGCTGCGCCGGGTGGAGCACGCCCAGCCGGACGCCGGCGGCCGGCTCTCCGACCTGGACTGATCCGGTCCCGAAAAAAATCTTGACAGGGATGCTTGACACCCCCCTGGCAGATCCGTAGAGTTCTCCGAGTTGCCACGGAGCCGTAACGGTTCTTCGGCACCATCCGCCGCCTGGAGCGGCACCTCAACCACCAGCACGATCGCCCCTCAGGGTTGATTTCGGCTTGCCCGAATTCAATTCGAATAGGGATTCGGCGCCCCGATTGGGAACCGCCGGGAAGATCCGCTAAGGTTTGGGATGTCGGAACGGCCGCAGGGCCGGGAAGACAAACCCGCTGACTGGGAATCAGACGCCGAAAGGATCTGATAGAGTCGGAACCGCCGGAAAGGGAAACGCGAGAGCGAAGACCTGGAAAGCACCGAGGAAATCGGATCGGAAAACGATC
>NZ_JBIVDQ010000008.1:260851-426661 GCF_044747185.1 Streptomyces sp. NPDC090108 | reverse complement strand
TGGTACTGCAGGGGGGACCCTGTGGGAGAGTAGGACGCCGCCGAACAAATTTTAGGGAAAACCCCCGCATCGTTGATGCGGGGGTTTTCTGCGTTCCGGACCTGTTTTTCCCGTCCGCCGCCTCCGAAAAGGGATACGGGGAAAGGACGTCAGAGTCGGCCCGCCGCCTTCAGGGCGAGATACGCGTCCGCCAGTGCCGGCGCCAGATCCTCCGGCGTCGCGTCGACCACCGTCACCCCGTGCCGACGCAGCTGCTCCGCCGTGCGGTGACGCTCGCCCTGGGCCCGCGCCGCGGCTGCGGCTTCGTACACCGCCTCGACATCGCCCCGGCCCTCCGCCATGCGCGCGACATGCGGGTCGGCCACCGCGGCGACAAGAACCGTGTGGCGCTGGGTCAGCCGCGGGAGCACCGGCAGCAGGCCCTGCTCCACCGGCGCCGAGTCGAGCGTCGTGAACAGGACGATCAGGGAACGGCGGGGCGCCGCACGGAGAGCGGCCGACGCGAGACCGCGGGCGTCCGTCTCGACGAGCTCCGGCTCCAGCGCAGCCATCGCCTCGACGAGCGACGGCAGGACATCCCCGGCGGAGCGCCCCTGGACCAGGGCGCGCACCCGGCGGTCGTACGCCAGCAATGCCACCCGGTCGCCGGCGCGGGAGCCGAGCGCCGCCAGGAGGAGCGCCGCGTCCAGAGCGGCGTCGAGACGCGGCACGTCGCCCACCCGGCCGGCCGACGTGCGGCCGGTGTCCAGGACCAGAAGGATGTGGCGGTCCCGCTCGGGACGCCAGGTGCGGACCGCGACCGCGGACTGGCGGGCGGTGGCCCGCCAGTCGATGGACCGGGTGTCGTCCCCGGGAACGTACTCGCGCAGACTGTCGAACTCCGTGCCCTCACCACGCGTCAGCACACTTGTCCGGCCGTCGAGTTCACGCAGCCTGGCGAGCTTCGACGGCAGGTGCTTGCGGCTGGTGAACGGGGGCAGGACCCGCACGGTCCAGGGCACCCTGTGGCTCCCCTGCCGGGCGAAGAGCCCCAGGGGGCCGTAGGACCTGATGGTCACGCGGTCCGCCTGACGGTCGCCGCGGCGGGTGGGACGGAGCCGGGTCGTCACACGACGGCGTTCGCCGGGCGGCACGGTGAGGCGGTGCCGTGCGCTCTCCGCCTCGCTGCCCGGCTGCCAGCTGCTGGGCGGCCACGCGTCCCGCAGCCGTGCGCGCAGCGGCCGGCCGGACGGGTTGGTGACGGAGAGCGTGACGTCGGCACTCTCGCCGAGACGCGTGGAGGTGTCGCCCGAGCGGGTCAGCACAAGACGCCGTACGGGAGCCGCGAGCGCGAAGTCGCAGGCACAGGCCAGCGCCAGCGTCCCGTCGACGGCGAGGAGGCCCGTCCAGCCCGGTGCCAGGACACCGACGGGGACGGAACCGAGGGCCGCGAGGAGAGCGGCGCGTCCGGTGAACGCCATCAGCGGGGGACCGGGACATGGGCGAGGACGGCGTTGATGACGGAGTCGGCGGTCACGCCCTCCATCTCCGCCTCCGGGCGCAGCTGGATCCGGTGGCGCAGCGTGGGCAGCGCCAGGGCCTTCACGTCGTCCGGGATGACGTAGTCACGGCCCGTCAGCCACGCCCAGGCGCGCGAGGTGGCCAGCAGCGCTGTGGCGCCGCGCGGGGAGACGCCCAGCGTGAGCGAGGGCGACTCGCGGGTGGCGCGGCAGATGTCCACCACGTAGGCCGTGATCTCCGGGGAGACGGCCGTCTTGGCGACGGCGGCGCGGGCCGCCTCCAGGTCCGCGGGGCCCGCGACGGGACGCACGCCGGCCCCTCGCAGGTCGCGCGGATTGAAGCCCGAGGCGTGACGGGTGAGGACGTCGATCTCGTCCTGCCGCGAGGGCAGAGGGATCGTCAGCTTGAGCAGGAACCGGTCCAGTTGGGCCTCGGGCAGCGGGTAGGTGCCCTCGTACTCGACCGGGTTCTGGGTGGCCGCGACCAGGAAGGGGTCGGGCAGCGGACGCGGGGTGCCGTCCACGGTGACCTGACGCTCCTCCATGGCCTCCAGGAGGGAGGACTGGGTCTTCGGCGGAGTGCGGTTGATCTCGTCCGCCAGGAGGAGGTTGGTGAAGACCGGGCCCGGCTGGAAGGAGAACTCCGCGGTGCGGGCGTCGTAGACGAGGGAGCCGGTGACGTCGCTCGGCATCAGGTCCGGCGTGAACTGGACGCGCTTGGTGTCGAGTTCCAGCGCGGACGCGAGAGCGCGCACGAGCAACGTTTTGGCCACTCCAGGGACTCCTTCTAGGAGAACGTGTCCGCGGCAGAGGAGGGCGACGACGAGGCCGGTCACGGCGGGGTCCTGGCCGACCACGGCTTTCGCGATCTCGGCACGCAGAGCTTCCAGGGAGTCGCGGGCGTCGGCCGCGTCCCCGGTGGTCCCGGCGTCGTCAGGGGTCGGATCCGTCATGAACGGCGTACCTCTCTTTCGAGGGCGTCGAGTTGGTCGGTGAGCGAGACGAGGGCCGCGTCGTCCCCGGGCGGCGGCCCGAAGAGGAGGGAGCGCAGGGACTGCCCGTCGCCGTGCAGGTGTGAGGAGAGAGCGGGGAGCAGCGCCTCGGGTGCGTGCGCCTGGGCGACGGGGACGCCGACGAGAGGGGCGAGCCGGATGCGGGTGGCGGAGCGCAGGGCATCGGCCGCGCGGTCGCGGGCGTCGGTCTTGCGGTAGAGGCGGGCGCGGCCTTCGACGGTCTCGGAGGCGCGGATCGTGACGGGCAGTCTCTCGGGCACGAGAGGACCGAGACGGCGTGCCCGCCAGAAGGCGGCGAGGGCCGCGGCGACGAACAGTTGCAGGGTGGCCCAGAGCCAGCCGGACGGAAGCAGTTCGAGGATGTTCTTCCGGCCGCCGTCGTCGGCGACGGACGGATCGGTGAGCGAGGGGAGGTACCAGACCAGATGGTGCCGGGAGCCGAGGAGTTGGAGGGCGAGCGAGGCGTTGCCCTGCTCGTCGAGCCGTTCGTTGAAGAGGATGTCGGGGGAGCCGAGGACGACGGTGTCGCCGCCCGCGGAGGCGTCCGGCACCCGGATCAGGGTGGCCAGGCGCGCGCTCGGGTAGCAGCTGTCGGCGCCGAGGCCGGCGGCGGTGTAGCGGATGCCTCCGGTGTCGGCGCGGCCGGCGCGCCGGGCCTCGGGCAGCGCGCAGCCGGGGGCGAGCGCCGAGCGGGTGCTGCTGACGGGGTCCGCGGCGACGCCGGGCACGAGGCGCTCGACGGCGGAGGCGCCGGGGGCCACGAGGACCGTGCGGCCGCCCGAGGAGGCCGTCGCGGCACGCAGACCGGCCTGCTGGCGGTGGGTCAGCAGGTCGGGCGCGGCGACCAGGAGGGTGGTGTCCGGACCGGCCGCGGAACGCGCGGCGGCGAGGGAGGTGACCACGCGCGTGGAGACCCCGTGGTCGGCGAGGAGTTCGGCCACCGCGCGGCTGCCGTACGGGTCGGAGGAGCGCGGGTCCAGCTCACCGTGCCGGGCCTGGGAGCGGACGACGGCGATCGCGACGGCCGCGGCCAGCAGGAGCACGAGGGCGAGAAGGATCCCGCGCGTCCGCGTCCACACCTGGCGGGTGGTGGGCGCGGTGGAGGTGGTCGGCGGTGCGGTGGGCCCGGCGGTCATCCGGCAGCCCCCTGGGCGGTGTCGTGGGCCGTGTCGGCGGTGCTGTCCGCGAGGGCCGGGCGGGTGCGTTCCAGGTCGCGGTCGAGTTCGGCGATGCGCCGGTACGACTGCTCGCTCGCGCTGCGGCCGCCGTATGTGACGTCGTCGAACTGCCGGGCCGCGGAACGCAGCCGGTCCGTGTGCGCGGGAAGGAAGCGGCCGGCCTCTGCCGCGGCCTCGTCGGCGGTGCGGCCGGGCCGGCTGTCGAGCAGGGTCCGTTCCTCCAGGGACCGGACGATGGCCCGCATGCGTTCCTGGACCGCCTGGCTCCAGTGCTCCTGGGCGGCGTGCGCCTCGGCCGCGGCGCGGTGGTCGGCGGCGGTGCGCGTGCGCTCGTCGAACAGGGCCGGTGCGGACGCGGCCGGGCGGTGCGGAGTGCCGAGGCGCCACCACAGGGCGGCCAGGACGGCGACGACGACGAGGATCACCGCGACCAGGCCGACGGTGCCGCCCGGGGTCACCGAGGACGCCGCGCCGAGCGTCCGGCCGAACCAGTGCCAGACCGCGTTCAGAGCGCGCTGGACCAGGCTGGGATCGCTCTCGTGGTACATCCGCTTGGCCAGCTCGCGGCGCGCGGCCTCACGCGCGGCCTCGCGCGGGACGGTCACCGGCGGCCCGTCGCCGGAACCGGCGTCCGCCGGCCAGGCCGTCACCGCCGCGTGCGACAGGAGTCGCACGGCCGAGGGGGCGGTGCCGGACAGAGCCGGCACCGCCGTGAGCGTTCCCCCCGTCAGGCTCACCCCATCAGCTCCCTGGGACGGGGCCGGGAGCGGCTGCGGTGCCGTGGTCCTGGACTCCCGCGGCGCGGGCCAGTTCGAGGTCGAGTGCCTCGCGGCGGATGCGCTGGTCGACGTAGAGGAGTACGCCGACGCCCGCCGTGATCGGGAGCGTGAGCATGCTGCCGATGATCGCGCCGATGCCGCTGATGATCAGGAACGGCCAGCTGACGTGCTGAGGCGTCGTGCCCAGCAGGCTGTTCATACCGTCACCGCCGACCGCGGCCGCGACGAGCGTGAAGGGGATCACGATCATCGAGGCGACGATGTTGGCGATGAGCCCGGCGAGCAGCTGCACGCCGAAGACCCGCCACCAGGAGCCGCGCACCAGCTTCGCGGAGCGGCCCATCGACTTCACGATGCTCTGGCGCTCCAGCATCAGCGCCGGCGACGCCAGGGAGAAGCGCACCGACAGCCACAGCATGACGACGAGGGCAGCGCCGACGCCGAACACGAACAGCAGGAGGGCCAGCGGAGTCTTCCCGCCGACGGCCAGCGCGATGGCGCCCGGCGCGAAGCCGACGGCGAGGATGCCCACCTCCATGAGGCCCAGCAGCACCAGCAGGCCGAGGAGCCTCGGGATCTGCGCGCGGGCCTCGCGCCAGGCCTCGCCGGCGCCGACCGGCTTGCCGAGGACGGCGCGGCTGGTCACGGCCGTCAGCATGGCGGTGGCGATGATGGTGCCGATCACGGAGATCACCACGATGACCAGGCTGCTCAGCATGGCGTCGGCCGCGCCGCGCAGCACTTCGGTCGGTGTGGCGCTCGGATCGTTGAACGGGCCCTGGGGCGAGAACGTGTCGTTCAGGACGAAGCCGCGCAGCAGCATCGTCGCCACCTGGGTGACGGCGGCGACCGTCAGCGATATGCCGAGGACCGTGCGCCAGTAGGTGCGCATGGTGGACACGGCGCCGTCGAGGATCTCGCCGACGCCGAGCGGCCGCAGCGGGATCACGCCGGGCTTGGCCGCGGGCGGGGGACCGCCCCAGCCGCCGCCCCAGGCCCCGTAGCCGCCGGGACCGGGACCGCCCCAGCCGCCTCCGGGACCTCCGGGGCCTCCGGGACCGGCCGGACCCCCGGGTCCCGCCGGTCCGCCCGGAGCCTGGCCGCCCCAGCCGGCGGGCGGCGGGGTGTGGCCGGCGCCGGGGGGAGCCGTGGGCGCCGACCACTGACCTGCGGGCGGCTGCGTCTCGGACCACTTGGAGTCGGGTTCCCGGGGCTCCGTGTCCGGCTGTGCCGCGGGCTCGGCGGCTCCGGTGGGGCCGGCGGGCCCGGCCTGGTCGGAACGGCCGGAGGGTTCGGCGGGGCCGGGACGGTCGTCGGGCTCCCGCCCCTCGGACGGCGGGGTGGATCCGGGCGAGGCCCAGCCCGGAGTGTCAGTCATCGAAGCTCCTTCTTGGTGCCCTTCCGCGCGCGCGGAGGCAGGTTGGCAGCCATCGTGCCATGGGCAGGTCACCCTGCGACCGGCCGTCGTGAACGCGGTGCTCCTTCAATTGTCCGGCCAATGCTCCGGCGCGTACGGGGCAGACTCACCGCATGGCTGACCAGTACCCGCCGACGGGCGACGACAAGAGGCCGACAGCGATACCCGTGCTGCGATGGGAGGAACCACCCGAAGGCCCTGTCCTGGTCCTTCTCGACCAGACGAGGCTCCCGGCCGAAGAGGTCGAGCTGGTGTGCACGGACGCGTCGGCGCTGGTGGAGGCGATCCGCTCGCTCGCCGTACGAGGGGCGCCGGTGCTGGGCATCGCCGGCGCGTACGGTGTCGCGCTCGCCGCCGCCCGGGGCTTCGACGTGGACGAGGCCGCGCGGGCGCTCGAAGCCGCCCGCCCGACCGCGGTGAACCTCTCCGTCGGGGTGCGCCGCGCCGAGGCCGCGTACCGGGAGGCCCTCGCCGGGAGCGGCGACACCGCGACGGCGGCCGCGGCCGCGGCCGCGCTGACCGCGGCACGGACGCTGCACCAGGAGGACGCCGAGGCCAGCGCCCGGATGGCCGCGCACGGTCTGGCGCTGCTGGACGAGCTGCTGCCGGGCGGCGCGCACCGGATCCTGACCCACTGCAACACCGGTTCGCTGGTGTCCGGCGGGGAGGGGACGGCGTTCGCGGTGGCTCTCGCCGCGCACCGCTCCGGGCAGCTC
This sequence comes from Streptomyces sp. NPDC090108, assembly GCF_044747185.1. NCBI lineage: Bacteria > Bacillati > Actinomycetota > Actinomycetes > Kitasatosporales > Streptomycetaceae > Streptomyces > Streptomyces sp. NPDC090108. The sequence continues at coordinate 420,059 of NZ_JBIVDQ010000008.1, read as the reverse complement.
AGGCGGCTCTGGGTGGACGAGACGCGTCCGCTGCTGCAGGGCGCCCGGCTGACGGCGTACGAGGCGGCCCGCAGCGGCATGACGTACACCCTGCTCACCGACAACGCGGCTGGTTCGCTGTTCGCGGCGGGCGAGGTGGACGCCGTGCTCATCGGGGCGGACCGGATCGCCGCCGACGGTTCGGTGGCGAACAAGGTGGGCAGCTATCCGCTCGCGGTGCTCGCGCGGTACCACCATGTGCCCTTCGTCGTGGTGGCGCCGGTGACGACGGTGGACCCGGGGACGCCGGACGGCGCCTCCATCGAGGTCGAGCAGCGCCCCGGGCACGAGGTGACCGAGATCGCGACACCGCAGGTGCCGGTGACGGGCGCGGGCGGCGGGATCGCGGTGGCACCGCTGGGGACCCAGGCGTACAACCCGGCGTTCGACGTGACACCGCCCGAACTGGTGACGGCGATCGTCACGGAGGAGGGTGTGGTCTCCCCGGTGACCCCGGAAGCGCTCGCGGACCTGTGCGGGAAGGCCCGCCGGACGCCGACGGACTGAGACGCCGACGGACTGAGACGCCGACGGACCGGGGCCGGTGGCGCGCTGATCCACGGGGGAGGCGTCACCGTCCCGCGCCTCCACCCGCGGCGGTCCGGCGGGACGCCAGGGGCGCCGCCGCTCCGGTGCGCCGGACCGCGCACCTCCGTCTCCGCCCGCGTCCGCCTCGCTCTGTGTCCCTTGTGTCGCCCTGTGTCCCCGGGCCCCGGCCCATGCCGGGGGGACGCGGGCAGACAGTGACGGCGCCGTACGACTATCGTCACAGGCCAGTGACCTCGCTCACCAGCAGCTCTGGCGCCGTTATGAGAATGGGATGATGTCGTTTATGAAGGGACGAGTCCTTGTCGTCGACGACGACACCGCACTGGCCGAGATGCTCGGCATTGTGCTGCGTGGTGAAGGTTTTGAGCCGTCTTTCGTAGCCGACGGGGACAAGGCGCTGGCCGCTTTCCGGGAGAGCAAGCCCGATCTGGTGCTGCTCGACCTGATGCTGCCCGGCCGTGACGGCATCGAGGTGTGCCGCCTGATCAGGGCGGAGTCCGGGGTGCCGATCGTGATGCTCACCGCCAAGAGCGACACCGTCGACGTGGTCGTGGGCCTGGAGTCGGGCGCCGACGACTACATCGTGAAGCCGTTCAAGCCGAAGGAGCTGGTGGCGCGGATCCGCGCCCGGCTGCGGAGGTCGGAGGAGCCGGCGCCGGAGCAGCTCACCATAGGTGACCTGGTGATCGACGTGGCCGGGCACTCCGTGAAGCGGGACGGGCAGTCGATCGCGCTGACCCCGCTGGAGTTCGACCTGCTGGTCGCGCTCGCCCGCAAGCCGTGGCAGGTGTTCACCCGTGAGGTGCTGCTCGAGCAGGTGTGGGGCTACCGGCACGCCGCCGACACCCGCCTGGTGAACGTGCACGTGCAGCGGCTGCGCTCCAAGGTCGAGAAGGACCCGGAGCGGCCGGAGATCGTGGTGACCGTCCGCGGTGTCGGTTACAAGGCCGGACCGAGCTGACCATGTCCGAGGACAGTGTCGCTTCGGCTTCCGGCGTGCCCGGGGCCCGTCCGGGGCGGCCTGTCGGCCGTAAGGCGGCACGGTCGCGCTGGGGACGCCTCTTCGCGGGCGGGCTGCTGCGGGGCGGGGTCCAGCGCAGCCTGGTCATCCGCCTGCTCCTGCGCTGGGTGCGCCGGCCGCTGCTGCCCGTCATGCGGCTGTGGCGGCGCAACATCCAGCTCAGGGTGGTGGCCACCACCCTGCTGATGTCCCTGGGCGTCGTCCTGCTGCTCGGCTTCGTCGTGATCGGGCAGGTGCGCAACGGCCTGCTGGACGCGAAGGCGCGGGCGTCGCAGAGCCAGGCCACCGGCGGGTTCGCCGTGGCCCGGCAGAAGGCGGACGAGGCGGCCGCGGGCGCCTCCGTCAACGGCACGGGTGACGTCACGGCCGCCGACGGACAGCAGTCGCAGAGCGTCATCCAGTGGATGAGCGACCTCGTGGACTCGCTCTCCAGCGGTGGCGCGGGCGCCTTCGACGTGGTGACGCTGCCCGCCGGTGACGACACCGGCGGCGGACGCAGCCCGCGCGGTTCCGGTTACGTCAGCCCCACCGACAGCGTGCCCGGCGATCTGCGCGAGCGGATCAACAGCAGCACGACCGCGGCGCAGAGCTACAGCCGGATCGTCTACAACAACAGCAAGGAGTCCCAGCCGGCGCTGGTCATCGGCAAGGAGCTCAACGACCCCAACGGCCACCCCTACGAGCTGTACTACCTCTTCCCGCTCACGCAGGAGGAGAAGTCCCTCAGCCTGGTCAAGGGGACGCTCGCGACCGCGGGCCTCTTCGTCGTCGTGCTGCTCGGCGCCATCGCGTGGCTGGTGGTGCGGCAGATCGTCACGCCGGTGCGGATGGCGGCCGGGATCGCCGAGCGGCTCTCCGCCGGCCGGCTCCAGGAACGGATGAAGGTCACCGGCGAGGACGACATCGCGCGCCTGGGCGAGGCCTTCAACAAGATGGCGCAGAGCCTCCAGATGAAGATCCAGCAGATGGAGGACCTGTCGCGGATGCAGCGGCGGTTCGTCTCCGACGTCTCGCACGAGCTGCGGACCCCGCTGACGACCGTCCGGATGGCCGCCGACGTCATCCACGAGGCCCGTGAGGACTTCGATCCGGTGACCTCCCGGTCCGCCGAGCTGCTCGCCGACCAGCTGGACCGGTTCGAGTCGCTGCTCGCGGACCTGCTGGAGATCAGCCGCTTCGACGCGGGCGCGGCGGCCCTGGAGGCCGAGCCGATCGACCTCAGGGAGGTCGTGCGGCGCGTGGTCGGCGGCGCCGAGCCGCTCGCCGAGCGCAAGGGCAGCCGCATACGCGTCATCGGCGACCAGCAGCCCGTCGTCGCCGAGGCCGACGCCCGTCGCGTCGAGCGTGTTCTGCGCAACCTCGTCGTCAACGCCGTGGAGCACGGCGACGGCAAGGACGTCGTCGTCAAGCTCGCCGCGGCCGGGGGCGCGGTGGCCATCGCCGTGCGCGACTACGGCGTCGGGCTCAAGCCCGGCGAGGCCAGCCGCGTCTTCAGCCGCTTCTGGCGGGCGGACCCGGCACGCGCGCGTACCACCGGCGGCACGGGTCTCGGCCTGTCCATCGCCCTGGAGGACGCCCGGCTGCACGGCGGCTGGCTGCAGGCCTGGGGCGAGCCGGGCGGCGGCTCGCAGTTCCGGCTGACGCTGCCGCGCACCGCCGACGAGCCGCTGCGGGGCTCTCCGATCCCCCTGGAGCCCAAGGACTCGCGGCGCAACCGCGGCGGCGACGGCACCGGCGCGCCCCGCGGGGGCCAGCTGAAGCAGGCGACCGTCCCGGTGCAGCAGGGCGGCGGGAACGTACCGCCGCTGCCGCCGCGCAACGGCGCGGTCACCCCCACGGCCGACCCGGCGGCACTGCCCGGCACGGGCGGCGCGCGCGTGGTGCCCCGGCCCGCGGGCGGCGGCCGGAGCACCGACGACAGGCCCGCCGCTCCCGAGTCCGACCCGCGCGCGGAGCGCCCGGAACCGGCCGGCCACGAGAAGACGACCGAGCCAGGGGAGGTATTTCGTGGGCGCTGACCGCGAAGGGGGGGCCCGGTCCGGACCGGGTCGCGCGGTGGCCTACGCCGCTCTGGGGATGGTCCTGCTGGGCGGCTGCGCCTCGATGCCGGACAGCGGCGACCTGCGCAATGTGGAGTCCACACCGCGGCAGGACACCGGCGTGCGGGTGTTCGCCATGCCGCCCGCCGAGGGCGCTCAGCCCGGCGCGATCCTCCAGGGCTTCCTGGAGGCACTGACCAGCGACGAGCCCGATTACGGCACCGCCCGCAAGTACCTCACCCCCGCCGCCGCGCGCGCCTGGCACCCCGAGCGCGCCACCACCGTCCTCGCCAACGGGCCGAGCACCCCTTCCGATGCCACGCAGGACGGCCGGGAGCGGGGCGGCAACCGTACGTACGTCCTGGCCGGCGACCGGGTGGCCACGGTGGACGGTCGGCAGGCGTACGCGCCCGCCGACGGCTCCTACCGGGTCAGGGTGCACCTCACGCAGGACCCGAAGACCGAGCAGTGGCGCATCGACGTACCGCCCGAGGGCGTCGTCATGGGCAAGTCGGACTTCCAGCGGAACTACACGTCCGTCGACAAGTACTACTTCTCCAGCGACACCCGGGTCGGCGCGACCGGACAGCCGGTCGCGGTCGCCGACCCGGTGTTCGTGCGCAGCAAGGTCGACGCCCTGACCCAGGTGGTGCGTTCGCTCCTCCAGGGACCCACCACACGGCTGGCACCGGTGGTCAGGTCGAGCTTCCCGACCGGTACGGCCTTGCAGCGGGGCGTGTCGGGTCTGGCCCCGGACGACGAGAACGGCCTGACGGTGCCGCTGAACGCCAAGGCGTCCCGGGTGGGGCGGGCCCGGTGCGAGGAGATGGCCACCCAACTGCTGTTCACGCTGCGGAACCTGACGCCGACGCTGGAGTCGGTCGCGCTGCGGGGGCCCGGCGGGCACCGGCTGTGCGATCTGACGGAGACGCGCGCCAAGTCCGCGGCCTGGCACGCCGCCGCACAGAGCCCCGACTACCTGTACTTCCTCGACGGAAAGCACCGGCTGGTCCGGCTGCCTACCGGAACCACCGCGACGAACAGCGCGCCGGTGCCGGGCGCGCTCGGTGAGGGCACCCGGCCGCTGCGGTCTGTGGCGGTCTCCCGCGACGAGGGCACGGTGGCGAGCGTGGGCGCCGACGGCAAGGCGATGTACGTGACCTCGCTGGCCGCGGGGGCCTCGCTCGGCGAACCGGTCGTCACCAGCCAGGGCCTGGACCCGGCTGCGGACCGGCTGACCAGGCCGAGCTGGGACGCGCGCGGCGACCTGTGGGTCGCCGACCTCGACCCCCGCCGTCAGCGGCTGTACGTCGTGGAGCAGGGCGCGGGCAAGCCGGTGGAGGTCACTCTGCCGGAGCTGCCCGGGCGCATCCGGGACGTGCGGGTGGCCGCCGACGGGGTGCGGGTCGCGCTGGTCGTGGACACGAAGGGCGGCAAGCAGGCGCTGCTCATCGGTCTGATCGTGCGGGACGACAGGTCGGGGGAGCCTCCCGCGGTGGTCGATCCGCATCCGGCCGCGCCCGGCATGGAACTGTTCAACGCCGTGTCCTGGGCCGGTGACAGCAGGCTGGTCGTGGTCGGCCGTGAGCAGGGAGGCGTGCACCAGATGCGGTACGTGCAGGTCGACGGCTCCACGCTGGACGGTCCGGCGCCCGCCGCGCTGTCGGGGGTGAAGGCGATCGCCTCCTCGGAGGACGAACGGGTGCCGCTGGTGGCCTATTCGGACGACGACGGGATCGTGAGACTCCCGTCGGGCGCCCAGTGGCAGAAGGTGGACAAGGACGGTACGGCCCCGGTCTATCCGGGCTGAGAGCCCCTTCCCGGCGCCCGGAACAAGGCGATCCTGTGCGGCCGTCACTCATGCGAGTGACGGCCGCACAGCGTTTTCCCCAGCCGTCCACAGGACGTTGTCCACAGGGGTGGCAGGCGGCCCCGGACCGGGGCACAGTGGTGGACATGCGGGGGTGGTGGCAGGACCTCACCGACCTGGTGCTGCCGGCCGAATGCGGAGGCTGCGGGGCACCCCGGACGGTGCTCTGCCCGCGTTGCCGGGCGGCGCTGGGCGGCGGCGCGCCGCGCCGGGTGCGACCGGTGCCCGAACCGGCCGGGCTGCCGGTGGTGCACGCCGCGGCGCCCTACGCGCAGGAGGTGCGGGCCCTCCTCCTCGCGCACAAGGAGCGCGGCGCGCTGACGCTCACCGGAGCCCTGGGCGCGGCTCTGGCGGGGGCCGTGCGCGCGGGGCTGACGAGCGGAGAACGGAGCCACCCCGACACGGCGGCCGGGGCGTGCGGGGCCGGAGCGGCGGCCGGGGCGGGACCGGCGGCCGGACCCGTGCTGCTCGTGCCCGTGCCCTCGGCACGGTGGGCCGTCCGGGCCCGGGGACACGACCCGGTACGGCGGATGGCCCTCGCGGCGGCAGGGCGGCTGCGGACCGCCGGGACGCCGGCCCGGGTGGTGCCGGTGCTGCGGCAGCGGCGGAGGGTGGCGGACCAGGCCGGTCTCGGCGCGCGGGAGCGGCGGGAGAACCTCGCCGGCGCGCTGGAGGTGGTGGCGGGCGGGGCGCGGCTGCTCGACGGCGGCCGGGTCGTGCTGGTGGACGACCTGATCACCACGGGCGCCAGTCTCGCGGAGGCGGCCAGAGCCCTCCGGGAGGCGGCCGGAAGACGGCACCGGATTCAAGATCGGGTGAACGGCGCAGTGTACGAAGCCGTAACTCGGGAAGGTAGGTGGGAACAGTCGACAGGGTCACGATCGGAAAGGGGGAAGCGGGTGCATGGTGCACCGGGAATGAGAGTGCCGCAAGTCGCCGGAGAAGCTCCCCGGGCGGCCGTGATCGCCGCTCCACCTGATTCCTTTGAAATAAACAGGAACTGAGGACGAACCTGCATCGTTGCAGGTAGCGAGGGAGTCAATTCACCTGAACGGAGGTACGCGAGAGTAGAGGGTGACGACATCCCTCCGGGCGAGATATGTTCGGTGAAGAGGAAAGGCCCAGGCCACACCTCCCGTACCCGAATGCTGCGCTGCGGGATTTCCGCAATCACCCCGCCGGCGGGGTGGAGATCTTGCCCATGGGGGAGGAGGAGGTGGAAGTCGCCGAGTCCGAGGTCCCGGTATCCCGGGGCCTGGTGCGAAAGGGAGATGCTCCGCAGATGGAGCGGGGCTATCCGGGAACGGAGTTCTGCGTGGACATCGTCGTCAAGGGCCGCAAGACCGAGGTGCCCGAGCGGTTCCGCAAGCACGTGGCCGAGAAGCTGAACCTGGAGAAGATCCAGAAGCTCGACGGCAAGGTGATCAGCCTCGACGTCGAGGTGTCCAAGGAGCCCAACCCCCGACAGGCCGGCCGCTGTGACCGAGTGGAGATCACGCTCCGCTCCCGCGGCCCGGTGATCCGGGCGGAGGCGGCGGCCAGCGACCCGTACGCGGCACTCGACATGGCCGCGGAGAAGCTGGACGCCCGGCTGCGCAAGCAGCACGACAAGCGCGTCGTGCGCCGTGGTTCGCGGCGGATCCCCGCGGCGGAGGTGCCCGACGTCGTCCCGGGCGTCGCGACGCTCCAGCCCAACGGCGTCCCCGTCCAGGAGACGGAGACGAACGGTGTGCCGACCAAGAAGATCGGCTCGCTGGAGGTCCAGGGGGAGGGCCCCCTGATCGTCCGCGAGAAGACCCACGTCGCTTCCCCGATGAGCCTTGACCAGGCCCTCTACGAGATGGAACTGGTCGGCCACGACTTCTATCTGTTCGTCGACGCCGAGACGAAGGAGCCGAGCGTCGTCTACCGGCGGCACGCCTACGACTACGGCGTCATCCACCTCAACACCGACCCGATGATCGCGGAGGTCCGCCAGCCCGCGGCAGGCGGCATGCTGGGCGGCTGAGCCTGTCCGGCCGAAGCGGAGCCGGTGCCCCTGGAGCGCGTGTGCGCCCCCAGGGGCACCGATGTGCGACCGCTTCGCGCCGCGCGGGTCGCCGCGGTGCCGTCCGGGCATGAAATCATGACCGGACCGGCCCAACCGGTAAGCCGCTGCCTTGGGTTGGCGATGGCACAGGACCACAGGCCACAGCCTTCAGGGGGAGGAACGATGGCGGACACCTTCGGACCGATGCGTGACGCGAACGCCGGCGACGGTGTCGACGGCCCGGGTGCCGGGACGGGCTCGTCGCGCGACGAGCCGATCAGAGTCCTGGTCGTGGACGACCACGCGCTCTTCCGGCGCGGCCTGGAGATCGTGCTCGCGGCCGAGGAGGACATCCAGGTCGTCGGAGAGGCGGGGGACGGCGCCGAGGCCGTCGACAAGGCGGCCGATCTGCTGCCCGACATCGTGCTGATGGACGTGCGGATGCCCAGGCGCGGCGGGATCGAGGCCTGCACCTCCATCAAGGAGGTCGCCCCCAGCGCGAAGATCATCATGCTGACGATCAGCGACGAGGAGGCCGACCTCTACGAGGCCATCAAGGCGGGCGCGACCGGCTACCTCCTGAAGGAGATCTCCACCGACGAGGTCGCCACCGCCATCCGCGCGGTGGCCGACGGGCAGTCGCAGATCAGCCCTTCCATGGCCTCCAAGCTCCTCACCGAGTTCAAGTCGATGATCCAGCGCACCGACGAGCGTCGGCTGGTGCCCGCACCGCGGCTGACCGACCGCGAGCTGGAGGTGCTCAAGCTCGTCGCCACGGGGATGAACAACCGTGACATCGCCAAGGAGTTGTTCATCTCCGAGAACACCGTGAAGAACCACGTGCGCAACATCCTGGAGAAGCTTCAGCTGCACTCCAGGATGGAGGCGGTGGTCTACGCGATGCGGGAGAAGATCCTCGAGATCCGCTGACGCCCGGCGCCCGACGCCGGGGGCCGGCTCCTGGCGCCCGAGGCGGGGACCCGGGCGCCGGAGAGGCGCTCGCTAGCCCAGGGCGCGGGCGAGTTCCCTGGTGAGGGGCTCGCGGAGGCCGGGCGCGTCCACGCGCTCCACGCGGACGTCCGTGCAGTTCACCCAGGCCGCCGCCTCCAGCAGCGCCTGGGCGACCGCGGGGACGGCCTTCGGGCCGTCCAGGGTGACCTGCCGGGCCACCAGGGTGCCGCCCTCGCGGGCCGGGTCGACGCGGCCGACCAGCGCGCCGCCCGCCAGCACCGGCATCGCGAAATAGCCGTACACCCGCTTCGGCTTGGGGACGTAGGCCTCCAGCCGGTGGGTGAAGCCGAAGATCCGCTCCGTGCGGGCCCGGTCCCAGATCAGCGAGTCGAACGGGGAGAGCAGCGTGGTCCGGTGCCGGCCGCGCGGCGGGGCCGCCAGGGCGGCCGGATCGGCCCAGGCGGGCCGGCCCCAGCCCTCGACCTCGACGGGCACCAGCCCCGAGTCGGCGATCACCGCGTCCACCTGTTCGCCCTTCAGGCGGTGGTAGTCGGCGATGTCCGCGCGGGTGCCGACCCCCAGCGCCTCGCCGGCCAGCCGGACCAGGCGGCGCAGGCATTCGGTGTCGTCCAGCTCGTCGTGCAGCAGCGGGGCCGGGACGGCGCGCTCGGCGAGGTCGTACACCCGCTTCCAGCCGCGGCGCTCGACGCACACCACCTCCCCGTACATCAGGGCCCGCTCCACCGCGACCTTGGTGCCCGACCAGTCCCACCACTCGCTGGTCTTCTTCGCGCCGCCCAACTGGGTCGCCGTCAGCGGGCCTTCCGCGCGCAGCTGCTTGACGACCTGGTCGTACGCGCCGTCGGGCAGCTGGTGGTTCCAGTGCGGGCGGGTGCGGTAGGCGCGGCGGCGGAAGGCGAAGTGGGGCCATTCCTCGACCGGGAGGATGCACGCGGCGTGCGACCAGTACTCGAAGGCGTGCGGACGGGCCGCGGGCGTGCCGGCGGAGGGGGCCTGCCAGTAGGCGGACTCCACTTCCTTGCGGCCGACCGCGCCCAGGCGCGCGTACGGGATCAGCTCGTGGGAGCGGGCGAGCACCGAGATGGTGTCGAGCTGGACCGCGCCGAGACGGCGCAGGACCCCTCGGACACCGGCCCGCCGGTCGGGCACACCGAGGAAGCCCTGGGCCCGCAGGGCGATACGGCGGGCGTCGTCCGCGGTGAGGTCGAGTGCGGGGCGCGGAAGGGTGGTCATGGACGGACCCTAGACGGCCCCACTGACAGCATGCTGTGAGCTGCGGTTTCCCTCCGGACCGCGGAACGGACCGCGGAACAGGCCGCGTCCCGGCGCTGGCTTCCCGCCCCCGCGCGCCAGGCCCGCCACGCGCCCCCCGCCCCCGCAGCCGGGCCCCCAGACGCCCCCGGCTCTCAGACGCGCGCGGGCAGGTACGGCGCCGTGGACGGCAGCTCCAGGTCGGAGGGGAGCAGGGAGGCCACCCAGCAGTCCCTTCGCACGCCGTTGTTGTTGAGGGCCGAACGGAAGGTGCCCTCGAAGACGAAACCGGCGCGTTCGGCCACCGCGCGGGAGGGGAGGTTGCCGGCCTCGGCGCGCCATTCCAGCCGGTCCATGGACAGCTCGGTGAAGGCCCAGCGGGCCGCGGCCAGCGTGGCCTCGGTGATGTAGCCGTGGCCGCGGTGCTCCTTGGCGGCCCAGAAGCCGACCTCGCCGACCCCGAGCGCACGCATCATCACGCTCAGCATGCCCGCCAGCTCTCCTCCGGGCAGGAAGACCCCGAAGGTGTAGGTCGAGTCGTTCGCCCAGCCCTCCGGCACCAGCTGACCGGTGAACGCCTCCGCGTGCTCGCGCAGATAGGGGGAGGGGAAGGCGGGGATCCAGCGCTGCATGTCGGGATCCTGGGCGGCCGCGTACACCGCCTCGGCGTCGTACGGGCCGACGGTGCGCAGGCGGAGACGGCCGGTGGTCAGGGTGACGGGTTCCATCGGCCGATTCTGCTCGCGCGGGCCGCGCGCCGCCATGGCTTTTCGTCATCCGTGAGCGGGTGATCACATTTCGCGCAATTCCTCGTGCCCGTGCGGCACCATCCGCGGGGGCCGCGCGTTGTCCAGGCAGAGGCGGTCCTCGGGGCGACAGGCCTCCCGGCGCGGCCGGGTCCTCGCATACGATGGCCGTTGCTCAGTCAAGTCAGACGCAAAACCGACCGTCCCAGGCCCGACCGGCAAGGAGACCAGCCCCCGTGTCCGTCCTCTCGAAGATCATGCGTGCAGGCGAAGGCAAGATCCTGCGCAAGCTGCACCGCATCGCGGACCAGGTCAACTCCATCGAAGAGGACTTCGTCGACCTCTCCGACGCCGAGCTGCGTGCCCTCACCGATGAGTACAAGCAGCGGTACGCCGACGGTGAGAGCCTGGACGACCTGCTCCCTGAGGCCTTCGCCACCGTCCGCGAGGCCGCCAAGCGCGTCCTCGGCCAGCGTCACTACGACGTGCAGCTGATGGGTGGCGCCGCCCTCCACCTCGGCTACGTGGCCGAGATGAAGACCGGTGAGGGCAAGACCCTCGTCGGCACCCTGCCCGCGTACCTCAACGCCCTGTCCGGCGACGGCGTCCACCTCATCACGGTCAACGACTACCTGGCCGAGCGCGACTCCGAGATGATGGGCCGCGTTCACCGGTTCCTCGGCCTGAGCGTCGGCTGCATCCTGGCCAACATGACGCCGGCCCAGCGCCGCGAGCAGTACGAGTGCGACATCACCTACGGCACGAACAACGAGTTCGGCTTCGACTACCTGCGCGACAACATGGCGTGGGCCCAGGACGAGCTCGTCCAGCGCGGCCACAACTTCGCCGTCGTCGACGAGGTCGACTCCATCCTGGTCGACGAGGCCCGTACGCCGCTGATCATCTCCGGCCCCGCGGACCAGGCCACCAAGTGGTACGGCGACTTCGCCAAGCTGGTCACGCGCCTGAAGAAGGGCGAGGCGGGCAACCCCCTCAAGGGTCTCGAGGAGACCGGCGACTACGACGTCGACGAGAAGAAGCGCACGGTCGCCATCCACGAGGCCGGCGTCGCCAAGGTCGAGGACTGGCTGGGCATCGACAACCTCTACGAGTCGGTGAACACCCCGCTCGTGGGTTATCTGAACAACGCCATCAAGGCCAAGGAACTCTTCAAGAAGGACAAGGACTACGTCGTCATCGACGGCGAGGTCATGATCGTCGACGAGCACACCGGCCGTATCCTCGCCGGCCGCCGCTACAACGAGGGCATGCACCAGGCGATCGAGGCGAAGGAAGGGGTGGACATCAAGGACGAGAACCAGACGCTCGCCACGATCACCCTGCAGAACTTCTTCCGCCTCTACGGCAAGCTCTCCGGCATGACCGGTACGGCGATGACCGAGGCCGCCGAGTTCCACCAGATCTACAAGCTCGGCGTCGTCCCGATCCCGACCAACAAGCCGATGGTCCGCAAGGACCAGTCCGACCTGATCTACCGCACCGAGGTGGCCAAGTTCGAGGCGGTCGTCGACGACATCGCCGAGAAGCACGAGAAGGGCCAGCCGATCCTCGTCGGCACCACGTCGGTCGAGAAGTCCGAGTACCTCTCGCAGCAGCTCAGCAAGCGCGGCATCCAGCACGAGGTGCTCAACGCCAAGCACCACGAGCGTGAGGCGTCGATCGTCGCCCAGGCCGGCCGCAGGGGCGCCGTCACCGTCGCCACCAACATGGCCGGCCGCGGTACGGACATCAAGCTCGGCGGCAACCCCGAGGACCTCGCCGAGGCGGAGCTGCGCCAGCGCGGCCTCGACCCCGAGGAGCACATCGAGGAGTGGGCCGCGGCGCTGCCCGCCGCCATGGCCAACGCCGAGCAGGCGGTCAAGGCGGAGAAGGAGGAGGTCGAGGAGATCGGCGGCCTCTACGTCCTCGGCACCGAGCGGCACGAGTCCCGTCGTATCGACAACCAGCTGCGCGGCCGTTCCGGCCGTCAGGGCGACCCGGGCGAGTCCCGCTTCTACCTGTCGCTGGGCGACGACCTGATGCGTCTGTTCAAGGCCGCGATGGTCGAGCGCGTGATGGCCATGGCCAACGTGCCGGACGACGTGCCGATCGAGAACAAGATGGTGACCCGCGCGATCGCGTCCGCGCAGTCGCAGGTCGAGCAGCAGAACTTCGAGACCCGCAAGAACGTCCTGAAGTACGACGAGGTCCTCAACCGCCAGCGCGAGGTCATCTACGGCGAGCGCCGCCGGGTCCTGGAGGGCGAGGACCTGCACGAGCAGGTGCAGCACTTCATGGACGACACGATCGACGCGTACGTGACCGCCGAGACCGCCGACGGCTTCGCCGAGGACTGGGACCTGGACCGGCTGTGGGGCGCCTTCCGGCAGCTCTACCCGGTGCGGGTGACCATCGAGGAGCTGGAGGAGGCCGCCGGCGACCGTGCCGGTCTGACGGACGACTTCATCTCCGAGTCCATCAAGGACGACATCCGCGCGCAGTACGAGTCCCGTGAGGCGCAGCTCGGCTCCGAGATCATGCGTGAGCTGGAGCGCCGGGTCGTGCTGTCGGTCCTCGACCGCAAGTGGCGCGAGCACCTCTACGAGATGGACTACCTCCAGGAGGGCATCGGCCTGCGCGCGATGGCCCAGAAGGACCCGCTGGTCGAGTACCAGCGCGAGGGCTTCGACATGTTCACCGCCATGATGGAGGGCATCAAGGAGGAGTCCGTCGGCTACCTGTTCAACCTGGAGGTCCAGGTCGAGCAGCAGGTCGAGGAGGTGCCGGTCGAGGAGGCCGAGCCGGTCTCCGAGGGCGTCCAGGACACGGTCCCGGCGCAGGCCGGTGCGCGGCCGGAGATCCGGGCCAAGGGTCTGGACGTTCCGCAGCGGCGTGACCTGCACTTCTCCGCGCCCACCGTCGATGGTGAGGGCGGCATCCTGGAGCGCGACCTCGAGGACGACGAGCCCGTCCGCTCCGAGGCCGACGGACTGACGCGGGCCGAGCGCCGCCGTCAGGCCAAGGGCGGCCGCCGCCGCAAGAAGTAGTCGGCCGCGGCGCCTGCGCCGTGACAGGGCCGGGTCTCCCTTCGGGGGCCCGGCCCTTCGGCGTGTGTGCGGGGTGCGCGTGCCGGGCGGTTCAGGGATTCCTCGGGGCCAGTTCCACCGCTGTGCAGCGCCAGCGCAGGTCGGGGCCCTGTTCGAGGCGGAAGGCCATGGCGCGCAGCCGGCCGCCGGCGGCGATGCGGGCGAAGACCTCCAGGGCGCCCGCGGCCGGGACGTAGTAGCCGATGTCGCGGACCACGGGGCGGGGGCCGCGGGTGCGCAGGGGGCTGTGCTCGGCGAGGCGGGCGAGGTCGTCGTAGGCGCGGCCCGCGGTGTACCGGAGCATCCAGTGCACGGGGCGCTGACCGCTCAGAACGGCCAGCAGGCGGTCGGCGAACAGATCGGTGGGTCGCAGGTCCGCCGCGGCCGCGGTCGGCGCCGAGAGGGGCGTACGGGCGCCCGCGGGGGCGGCCGCCGGCCCGGTCCGGCCCCGGACGGGCGTCCGGGGCGGGGCGCCGCCGGGCCGGCGCGGGTCGTGGCGGGTCGGCGGGCGGTGGCGCGGGCGCGGCGGTGACAGGGGCGTGCGGCTCATGACCTTGTTCATGGGGTCCCCGTTCGGCTGGCCCGGTCGATACCGGGCGGTAACTCGCTGGTGGGGATCTTGTACGGGGGCCGCGACCGGGACGGCAAGGAGGACGGGGCCGGAGCCGCGGGGCCGGGGAGGTTCACTTATCCGGGTGACGCGGGGCCGCGGAATCCCCGGGAGCGCGGGGCGGCACCGGGTGAACCGAGGGGTGCGGGGTGGACGCCGGCGGGACAGCGGCCGGGAACCCGAAAGGGGACGGCCGCACGTATCCTGAAGGCCCGTCGGTGACCAGGAAAGAGCGGCCAGCCATGCGCGTCTACGTCCCCCTGACCCTCCCCGGTCTCGCCGAGGCGTACAGGACCGGTGAGCTGGGGAGCGGACCCTTCACGGCGTACGCGGTCACGCCCGCGCTGCGCGAGTGGTTCGTCTCCGACGACATCGAGGAGCTGGAGTACGCGGCGCTCGGCCGCGCCGCCCTGGCCTCGCTGCGGCTGCTGGCGGCCGACCCCGACGCGGTGCGGCGGCGGATCGTGGTCGCCGCCGACGTGCCCGACGGTGCCGTCTCCGCGGGCCCTGACAGCGGTGACGGTTCCCGCGGTCCCGGCGAGGTGACGGTGGCCGGCGCGCTGCCGCTCGCCAAGGCGGCCGCGGTGCACGCCGACGCGGACGACGCCGAGGAGGACGTCACCGCGGCGGCGGGGGCGCTGGAGGCGGCCGACGGCGGCGACGACGACGCGCAGTTCCTCGTCGACGAGACCGAGGACCACGAGCTGCTGTGGTACGCCACGCAGGAGATCCCCGGCCTGGTCCGGCTCGCCTGACCTCGCCCGTCCCCGCCCGGCGTGACCTGACCTCGTCCGGCGTGACCTGACTCCGCCCGTCCCCGCGCGGCCTCGCCCGGCGTGACCTGGCCTCGCCCGTTCCCGTCCGACCTCGGCTGACCTGCTGTTATTCGGCCATCTCCGCTGTTGTCGGTGGGGGCGGGTACGGTTTCGGGCATGGGGAAGCACGGACGCGCGCACATCGTCTGGGACTGGAACGGAACCCTGTTCCACGACAATGACGCGATCATCGGGGCGACGAACGCGGCCTTCGCCGAGCTGGGGCTGACACCGATCACGCTGGAGCAGTACCGGACGCTGTACTGCGTACCGGTGCCCAGGTTCTACGAGCGGCTGCTGGGCCGCCTGCCGTCCGAGGCCGAGTGGGAGCGGATGGACGGCGCCTTCCACCGGCACTACGCCACGCACCGGGTGCGGTGCGGGCTGACCGAGGGGGCCGCGGATCTGCTCGCGCAGTGGCGTTCGGCCGGGCACAGCCAGTCGCTGCTGAGCATGTACGGGCACGAGGAGCTGGTGCCGCTCGTGCGCGGCTTCGGGATCGAGAGCCAGTTCCTCCGGGTCGACGGGCGCACGGGGCCGTCCGGGGGCAGCAAGGCCGAGCACATGGTCCGGCACCTGGAGGCGCTGACGGCGCTCACCGGGGCGGTCGAGGCCGAGCGGACCGTGGTGATCGGCGACGCCGCGGACGACGCGGTGGCCGCGCTGCACGTGGGGGCGCGGGCCGTGCTGTACACCGGGGGCTCCCACAGCCGGGCCAGCCTGGAGAAGGCGGGCGTGCCGGTGGTGGACACCCTGGCCGAGGCGGTGGCCGAGGCTCACCGGGTGTCGGCGTAGCGCGGGCGGGCGGGGCGTGACGCGGCCCCTGCCGGGCCACGTCACGCCGGGGTCGGGCCACGCCCGCCCGGGCCCGTCGGCGGACCGCCGGCCCGGCCGTCGCCGCGGTGGTCAGTCCGCCGGGGCCTTCGTCCGCAGGACCTTCAGGAACTCGCGCATCCAGGCGGGGTGATCCGGCCACGCCCGGGCCGACACCAGGGTGCCGTCCACGACGGCCTCGGCGTCGTCGAAGTGCGCCCCGGCCGCCTGCATGTCGAGCTCCAGGGCCGGATAGGCGGTGACCCGGCGTCCGCGCAGGCCGTCGATCGCGGCGGTGAGCAGCGGACCGTGGCAGATCTGGGCGACCGGCTTGTCGGCGTCGAAGAAGGCCTTGAGGATCTTGCGCAGTTCGAGGTCGTTGCGCAGGTACTCGGGCGCCCTGCCGCCGGGGATGACGAGGGCCGCGTACTCCCCGGGGTCGACCTCGGAGAAGGCCAGGTCGGCGGGCCAGGTGTAGCCCGGCTTCTCGGTGTAGGTGTCGAATCCGGGCTCGAAGTCGTGCACGACGAAGCGCAGCGTCTTGCGGGTGGGGGCCGCGATGTCGACGTCGTAGCCCTCCTCGCGCAGACGCTGGTAGGGGTACAGGACCTCCAGGGACTCCGCTGCGTCGCCGGTGATGATGAGGATCTTCGCGGGCATGTCGTTCCTCCTGCGCGGGCACGGCCCCTCCGCGGGGGACGGGCGCTGTCCCGGGCAACGTGCCTCGCCGTGACGCGCTTGCCAAGAGGGCCCGTCGCTTTCAGGGTGCGACCCCCGATGCCCCGGCGCGACCCATGCGCACGCCCGCGCCCGTGTGTCCGAAACCCGGCACCGTTCCCGCCCCGGCTCGTACGCGCGAGCGGCCGCGCGCCATCCGTACGCCGCGCACTCCCCCCGCCGGCCTCACCGGATACGCCACAGGGCCCCGGCCCACCCCTGTGCAGAACGTCAAACTTCACCCCCCGGTTTTGTACACATACGGCTCATGACGTGCCCGGGGTGAGGAGCGATAGCCTTGTGGCGTGATCAGCGCGATATCTCGCGGGGGCGCTTCCGCTCCTGCCCTGCGCCCGGGTTGCACGGAGTACCTCCGTGACCGGGCGGCGGTCGCTGGTCCTCGCGGGCGGGACGGGGGCGCCGAAGCCCCCGGTACGCCGAGGGCGGTCCGGGACCCGGCAGCGCCGATCCCGGCGCCGTGTCCGGCGGATACGTCGACATTGGCCGAAATCCCACCGCTCATCTCACCTCGCGGCATAGCGTCGGAACCGACCGGACACCCCGGGCCGTGGCGTCATGCCGGAGGGGAAGACTCCGTACTTCCTTCTACGTCTCGCAACGGCGCGCGACAGGAGCCAGAGGACAATGCAGACCAAGCTGGACGAAGCCAAGGCCGAGCTGCTCGATCGGGCCGCCCGGGTAGCTGAGAACAGCCCGGTCGGGGGGCACCTACCGACTGGGACGACGAGCGAGGGCACCGGCGGCACCCCCGACAGCGACTCCGTGCTCGCGTTCCTCCGGCGTTACTACCTGCACACCGCGCCCGAGGACCTCACCGACCGCGACCCGGTCGACGTCTTCGGCGCCGCGGTCTCGCACTACCGTCTCGCGGAGAACCGCCCCCAGGGCACCGCCAACGTCCGGGTGCACACCCCGACCGTGGAGGAGAACGGCTGGACCTCCAGCCACACCCTGGTCGAGGTCGTCACCGACGACATGCCGTTCCTCGTCGACTCGGTGACCAACGAGCTGACCCGGCAGGGACGCGGCATCCATGTCGTCATCCACCCGCAGTTCGTCGTCCGCCGGGACCTGACCGGCAAGCTGATCGAGGTCCTGCCGCACCGGCCCACCGGTGAGCTCCCGCACGACGCGCACATCGAGTCCTGGATCCACGTCGAGATCGACCGGGAGACGGACCGCGCCGACCTGAAGCAGATCACCGCCGACCTGCTGCGCGTCCTGTCCGACGTCCGCGAGGCCGTCGAGGACTGGGAGAAGATGCGGGACGCGGCGGTCCGGATCGCCGACGGCCTGCCGGCGGAGCCCCGGCCCGCGGACCTGCCCGCGGCCGAGGTCGAGGAGGCCCGCGAGCTGCTGCGCTGGCTGTCCACCGACCACTTCACCTTCCTCGGCTACCGCGAGTACGAGCTGCGCGGCGACGACTGCCTGGCCGCCGTGCCCGGCACCGGTCTCGGCATACTGCGCTCGGACCCGCACCACTCCCTGGACGACCAGCACCCCGTCAGCGCCTCCTTCGAGCGGCTGCCGGCGGACGCCCGCGCCAAGGCCCGCGAGCACAAGCTGCTCGTGCTGACCAAGGCCAACAGCCGGGCCACCGTGCACCGGCCGTCCTACCTGGACTACGTCGGCGTCAAGAAGTTCGACGCGGACGGCAACGTCGTCGGCGAGCGCCGCTTCCTCGGCCTGTTCTCCTCCGCCGCGTACACCGAGTCGGTGCGCCGCGTGCCCGTCATCCGCCGCAAGGTCGAGGAGGTCCTGGAGCTCGCCGGGTTCTCCCCCGACAGCCACGACGGCCGCGACCTGCTCCAGATCCTGGAGACCTACCCGCGCGACGAGCTGTTCCAGACCTCGCCGGTCGAGCTGCAGCCCATCGCGACCAGCGTCCTGTACCTCCAGGAGCGCCGCCGGCTGCGGCTGTACCTGCGCCAGGACGAGTACGGCCGCTACTACTCGGCCCTCGTCTACCTGCCCCGTGACCGCTACACCACCGGGGTCCGGCTGCGGATCATCGACATCCTGAAGGAGGAGCTCGGCGGCATCAGCGTCGACTTCACCGCCTGGAACACCGAGTCGATCCTGTCCCGGCTGCACTTCGTCGTGCGGGTCCCCGCCGGCACCGAGCTGCCCGAGCTGTCGGACACCGACAAGGAGCGCATCGAGGCCCGCCTGGTCGAGGCCGCCCGCTCCTGGGCCGACGGTTTCGCCGAGGCGCTCACCGCCGAGTGCGGCGAGGAGCGCGCGGCCGAGCTGCTGCGCCGCTACGGCGGCGGCTTCCCCGAGGGCTACAAGGCCGACCACACCCCGCGTGCGGCCGTCGCCGACCTGGTCCACCTGGACCGGCTCAGCGACGAGGAGGGCAACGACTTCGCCCTCAGCCTGTACGAGCCGGTCGGCGCCGCTCCCGACGAGCGCCGCTTCAAGATCTACCGCAAGGGCGGCGCCGTCTCCCTGTCGGCCGTGCTGCCGGTCCTCAACCGGCTCGGCGTCGAGGTGATCGACGAGCGGCCGTACGAGCTGCGCCGCTCGGACCGCACGACCGCGTGGATCTACGACTTCGGGCTGCGCATGCCCAAGCCGTCGGCCGGCGGCAACGGCGACTACCTCGGCGAGGACGGCCGCGAGCGGTTCCAGGAGGCGTTCGCCGCGACCTGGACCGGCAAGGCGGAGAACGACGGCTTCAACTCCCTCGTGCTCAGCGCCGGGCTGACCTGGCGGCAGGCGATGGTGCTGCGCGCCTACGCCAAGTACCTGCGCCAGGCCGGTTCCACCTTCAGCCAGGACTACATGGAGGACACCCTCCGCAACAACGTCCACACCACCCGGCTGCTGGTCTCGCTGTTCGAGGCGCGGATGTCCCCGGAGCGGCAGCAGGCCGGCCTGGAGATCACCGACGCGCTGCTGGAGGAGCTCGACGCCGCGCTCGACCAGGTCGCGAGCCTGGACGAGGACCGCATCCTGCGCTCCTTCCTGACCGTCATCAAGGCGACCCTGCGCACCAACTTCTTCCAGGAGTCGCAGGGCGGCGGCCCGCACGCCTACGTGTCGATGAAGTTCGACCCGCAGGCCATTCCGGACCTGCCCGCGCCGCGCCCGGCGTACGAGATCTGGGTGTACTCGCCCCGCGTCGAGGGCGTGCACCTGCGCTTCGGCAAGGTCGCGCGCGGCGGCCTGCGCTGGTCGGACCGGCGTGAGGACTTCCGCACCGAGATCCTCGGCCTGGTCAAGGCGCAGATGGTGAAGAACACCGTCATCGTGCCGGTCGGCGCCAAGGGCGGCTTCGTCGCCAAGCAGCTGCCGGACCCGGGCGTGGACCGGGACGCGTGGCTGGCCGAGGGCATCGCGAGCTACAAGACGTTCATCTCGGCCCTGCTCGACATCACCGACAACATGGTGGCCGGCGAGGTCGTGCCGCCGCGGGACGTGGTGCGGCACGACGGCGACGACACCTACCTGGTGGTCGCGGCCGACAAGGGCACGGCGACGTTCTCGGACATCGCCAACGGGGTCGCCGAGTCGTACGACTTCTGGCTGGGCGACGCCTTCGCCTCCGGCGGTTCGGCCGGCTACGACCACAAGGGCATGGGCATCACCGCCCGCGGTGCCTGGGAGTCCGTGAAGCGGCACTTCCGCGAGCTGGGCGTGGACACGCAGAGCGAGGACTTCACGGTCGTCGGCATCGGCGACATGTCCGGTGACGTGTTCGGCAACGGCATGCTGCTCTCCGAGCACATCCGCCTGGTCGCCGCCTTCGACCACCGGCACATCTTCATCGACCCGAACCCGGACGCGGCCACCGGCTACGCCGAGCGCCGCCGCCTGTTCGAACTGCCCCGCTCCAGCTGGGCCGACTACGACACCTCGCTGCTGTCGGCGGGCGGTGGGATCTTCCCGCGCAGCGCCAAGGCGATCCCGCTGAACCACCACATCCGTGAGGCGCTGGGCATCGAGGAGAAGATCTCCAAGATGACCCCGGCCGACCTGATGAAGGCGATCCTCCAGGCCCCGGTGGACCTGCTCTGGAACGGCGGCATCGGCACCTACGTGAAGTCGTCGGCGGAGACCGACGCCGACGTCGGCGACAAGGCCAACGACGCCATCCGCGTCGACGGCGCCGACCTGCGCGTCAAGGTCGTCGGCGAGGGCGGCAACCTGGGCCTGACCCAGCTCGGCCGCATCGAGTTCGCCACGCACGGCGGGAAGATCAACACCGACGCGATCGACAACAGCGCCGGCGTGGACACCTCCGACCACGAGGTGAACATCAAGATCCTGCTCAACGGTCTGGTCACGGAAGGCGACATGACCGTCAAGCAGCGCAACAAGCTGCTCGCCGAGATGACCGACGAGGTCGGCGCGCTGGTCCTGCGCAACAACTACGCGCAGAACACGGCGCTGGCCAACGCCCTCGCCCAGTCCAACGACATGCTGCACGCGCAGCAGCGGTTCATCCGCCACCTGGTCCACGAGGGCCACCTGGACCGGGCGCTGGAGTTCCTGCCGGCCGACCGCCAGATCCGTGAGCGGCTGAACCAGGGCCAGGGCCTCACCAGCCCGGAGACGGCCGTGCTGCTGGCGTACACGAAGATCACGGTCGCCGAGGAGCTGCTGGCCACCTCGCTGCCGGACGACCCGTACCTGCGGGGTCTGCTGCACGCCTACTTCCCGACGGCGCTGCGCGAGCGCTTCACCGAGGCCGTCGACAGCCACCCGCTGCGCCGTGAGATCACCACGACCGTGCTGGTCAACGACACGGTCAACACGGGCGGTACGACGTACCTGCACCGTCTGCGCGAGGAGACCGGTGCCTCGCTGGAGGAGATCGTCCGCGCCCAGACCGCGGCCCGCGTGATCTTCTCCGCCGCCCCGGTGTGGGACGCGGTCGAGGAGCTGGACAACACGGTCGAGGCGGCCGTCCAGACCCGGATCCGGCTGCACTCGCGCCGTCTGGTGGAGCGCGGCACGCGCTGGCTGCTCAACAACCGGCCGCAGCCGCTCCAGCTCGCCGAGACCGTCGAGTTCTTCGCGGAGCGGGTCGAGCAGGTGTGGCAGCAGATGCCCAAGCTGCTGCGCGGTGTGGACCTGGAGTGGTACCAGCACGTGTACGACGAGCTGTCCGAGGCCGGTGTCCCGGCCGAGCTCGCCACCCGCGTCGCCGGTTTCTCCTCCGCCTTCCCGGCGCTCGACATCGTCTCGGTGGCCGACCGCATGGGCAAGGAGCCGCTGGACGTCGCCGAGGTGTACTACGACCTCGCCGACCGCCTCGGCATCACCGAGCTGATGGACCGCATCCTGGAGCTGCCCCGCTCGGACCGCTGGCAGTCGATGGCCCGCGCCTCCATCCGCGAGGACCTGTACGCGGCCCAGGCCGCGCTGACCGCGGACGTCCTCGCGGTCGGCAACGGCGGCTCGACGCCCGAGCAGCGCTTCGCCGACTGGCAGGAGAAGAACAGCGCGATCCTCGGCCGGGCGCGCGCCACCCTGGAGGAGATCCGCGGTTCGGAGACCTTCGACCTCGCCAACCTGTCGGTGGCGATGCGGACGATGCGGACGCTGCTGCGCACGCATTCCTAGCGGCACCGGAATGAGGGGCGCCCCGGACCGGTCACGGTCCGGGGCGCCCTCGCTCTGTCCGGTGAAACGGCAATTGACCTTTTCCGGCGATTCATCCCGTTTCGGATAGGGTCTGCGCTGTGACAGTTGGGTGTTCCCGCGGGACGCGCGCCGCACTGCCCGGCCCGGCCGGCGTCGTCCGGGCACTGCCACGGGCCGCGGCGGCGCTGGTGCTGGTGCTGATGCTCCTGGTGATCGTGCGGCTGCCCTGGGCGGGTGATCTGGGCATGCACGCGGCGACCGTGCAGCGGCTGCGGCACGATCTGCTGCATCCCGGCAATCCGCTGGTCGACGTCGACACACCGAGCCCGTACTACTCGCCCTGGATGCTGGTGCTCGGCTGCGTCGCCAAGCTCACCGGTCTGTCGGTGTTCGTCGTGCTGCGGATCGGCGCGCTCGCCGGTCTCGCGCTGCTGGTCACCGGCGTCCGGCGGTACGTCCGCACGCTGAGCGCCCGGCCCGTCGCGCCCGCGCTCGCGTTCCTGTGCCTGGTCCTCCTGTGGGGGCCGGTGCTGTTCAACTGGAGCGGCTTCCTCGGCCTCAACTCGCTCGCGCTGACGGTGTCGTACCCGAGCGTGTTCGCCCTCGGCCTGTCCTTCCACCTCTGGGCGTGGCTGACACGGGTGCTGCGCGAGGCAGGCGCGGCGACGGGGGAGGGCGCGGCGGACGCGGAGCGCGCGGCGGACGACTGGGGGGTGTGGCTGCGCCTGGGGCTGCTGTGGGCGCTCGTCCTGCTGTGCCACCAGTTCACGGGCGTGGTCGCCACCCTGGGCGCGCTGGCCGTCGTGATCTCCGCGCGGCCGGACCGCCGGGTGCTGCTCCGCGTCGGCGGCGCGCTGGTCATGGGCGTGGTGCTGCTGGCGCTCTGGCCGTACTACGACTTCTTCGCGCTCTTCTCCGCCGGCGCGGATCTCGAGGCCATCCACCGGTCGCTGTACACGCACCTCGCCGGCCGCTTCGGGCTGGCCCTGCTGGGGGTGGCGGCACTGGCCCTGCGCCTGCGCCGCGACCGCCGCGACCCCCTCGTCCTCTTCTTCCTCCTCGGCCTGCTCGTGGTCGCCGCGGGCGGAGCGACGGGCCACTACTCGTGGGGCCGCGCGCTGCCCGCCGTGCTGATCCCGGCTCAGCTCGCGGCCGCGCTGGAGACCGTCCCGGCGGGCGGGCGGGCCGTGCGGACGGGCTGGGCGTGCGCGCTGGGCGCCGCGCTGGCGGTGGGGGCGTGGGCCCAGGCGGGGACGCTCGGGTACGCCGTCGGCAGGGACGCGCTCCCCGCCGTCGTCGCCGCCAAGTACCGGCCGCCGTGGGGCGGTTACCAGTGGATCACGCCCTGGGTGAAGTACGGGGACGTGGTGATGGCCCGCACGCTGCCGTCCCGGCAGATCCCGGCCTACGGGCCGTACACCGTGGCCCCCGGCTATCCCGACGTGTTCCTGCCGGACCAGGGGCGGCGGGACGCGGCGGTCGCCCGGTACTTCGGGCCGGGCACCTCGGCGGACGGACGCTGGGCCATGATCCGCGAGTACGGGGTCCAGTGGGTCGTCGGCACGGCGGTGGCCCCCGACCCCTGGCTGCGCCGGGTGACGGGCGGCCCCGCCGGCCAGACCCTGTACGAGGTCAGACGCTGATCCCCGCCGGGACGGGGGGCGCCGCTATTTCAGGACGCCCGCCGCCAGCCGGACCGCGTTGCGCACCTTGGGGCGGTCCACCTTGCGGACCACCGGGCGGATCAGCCGGGCCGTCACGCCGACCGGACGCCAGCGGATCTGCAGGCGCCCGGGGTTGCGGCCCTCCGGCTCGACGGTGACGTCGTGGGGGAGGGCGCCGGAGCGGTAGTCGACGCGGGCCGTGGCGGCGGGGAAGCCGAGGGGGGCCAGCAGCAGCCCGGAGTGGGCGAGGCCCTGCTGCTCCAGGCGCAGCACGGGATGCCGGACGCCGTCGAAGCCCTGGAGGGAGAGCCGCGCGGCCGACAGGTCCAGCCGGACCCGCCCCTCGAAGACACCGGGGCGCACCGGGTCCAGGCGGAAGGGGACCGTCATCCGGCGCCGCCCCGGGGCCAGCAGGAGGGCCGCCCGCTGGGGGCCGACGGGCAGCCGCAGACCGGGGTCGTAGGTGCGCACCGCGAGGTGCACCGAGGCACCGGGCCCGCGGTCGAGGCCGGTGATCTCGTGCCGGAAGTGCGCGAGGGGGAACGGCCGGGTGTCGAGCTCCAGGTCGGAGACGTCCAGTTCGCGGCGCGCCCGCTCCGAGGACGGGACGCTGTCGCCCCAGAACGTCGCGCCCGTGCCGTCGGCGCTGACCCGCCGCGGCGCCACCGGGTGCCCGAGGCCCCGCGCCGCGAGCCGGGCGTCGGCGAGGCGGCCGTCGCGCAGGAGCTGGAGGACCACCCGTTCCGGGCGCGGCAGCCGGGCGTACGCGCCGTCCGCGAGGGTCTCCAGGTACGGGTTCATGATCTCGGCGAAGGCTTCGAGCCAGTCGTCGTCCCGGTAGGGCAGATCGCCCGCGTACATCCGGAAGTCGTGCTTGAGGAACTTGTAGTCCTTGTCCTCGCGCAGCGCCTCGTGCCCGCTGCCGGTGAGGAACTCGTCGATCAGGCGCTGCACGTGCACCCGGTCGCGGACGTTGGAGACCTTGTGCCGCTGGTTGGAGATGGAGGCCGACGCGGCGGCGGCGAACGGCTCGATGTACCAGGTGTACACGTGGTCCGGGACGATCGTGAACGCCTCCGCCAGGCAGTAGGCCTGCGCCGAGAAGAGCTGGTCCTCGTAGTGGATGCCCTCGGGGAAGCGGAGCCGGTGGCGGTCCAGGAACGCGCGGGCGTACATCTTGCTGGTCGACAGGTGCTCGAACAGCAGCCGCGGGTCCGCCGCGATGCCCTCCAGGGTGCGGCGTTCGGAGACCAGGTGCGGCATCCAGGTCGAGCGGCGCCCGTTGTCCACCCGGACCCGGCGCACCGCGCCCATGGTGAAGTCGACCTCGCGCTCGCGGTGCGCGGCCAGCAGCGACTCCACCGCGCGCGGCGGGAGTTCGTCGTCGCTGTCCAGGAACATCAGGTACGGCGCCCGCGCGATCTCGATGGCCCGGTTGCGCGGCGCGCTGCAGCCGCCGCTGTTCTCCGGCAGACGCAGGTAGCGGATGCGCGGGTCCTGGGCCGCCAGCTTCCGGGCCACCTCGGGCGTGCCGTCCGTGGAGTGGTCGTCGCTGATGACGATCTCGATGTCCGCGTGGGTCTGGGCGCGCAGCGAGGCGACCGCGCGGGGCAGCCGGGCGGCGTCGTTGTAGACGATGACCGTGACGGTGACGTCGGGGGTCGTCATGCGCCGGCCTCCTCGGGGGTCGGGGCGGGGGTGCGGGCGTCCAGCGGGAGGACCGGGGGCAGCGCCCGTTCGGGCTCGCCGAGGAACACGCGCCGTACGACCCGTTCGGCCGCGCGGCCGTCGTCGTACTCGCAGAACCGGGCCCGGAAGGCGGCCCGTGCCTTCGCCGCGTTCTCGTCGTGCCAGGCACCGGAGGTGAGGATCTCCGTGAGTTCCTCCTGGGTGCGGGCGACCGGGCCCGGCGCCTCGGCCATCAGGTCGAAGTAGACGCCCCGGGTGGTGCGGTACGTCTCCCAGTCGTCGGCGTGGATCACGATCGGGCGGTCGAGGTTGGCGTAGTCGAACATGATCGACGAGTAGTCCGTGACCAGCGCGTCGGCGGCCAGGCACAGTTCCTCGACGGGGTCGTAGGAGGAGACGTCGACGATCCTGCCGGAGCGGCGCAGACCGGTCAGCGGGGAGGCCGCGCCGCCGTAGAAGTAGTGGGCGCGGACCAGGAGCACGGTGTCCTCGCCGAGCCGGTCGGAGAGGGCGGCGAGGTCGATGCGCGGGGTGAAGCCGGCCTCGTAGTCGCGGTGGGTGGGGGCGTAGAGGACGGCTCTGCGGCCCGGGGCGATGCCGAGGCGCTCGCGGGCGGCGCGCACGTCGGCGGCCGTGGCGGTGTAGAAGACGTCGTTGCGCGGATAGCCGTGGTCGAGGGAGGTGAACCGGGCCGGGTAGGCACGCTCCCACATGCGGGTGGAGTGGCTGTTGGCGCTGACGCTGTAGTCCCACTTGTCGACGCGGTTCATCAGGGCGGCGAAGTCCATGCCCTTGGCGGCGGCCGGGTGGGCCATCTGGTCCAGGCCCATGCGCTTGAGGGGGGTGCCGTGGTGGGTCTGGAGGTGGATCGCGCCGGGCCGTTTGACCACCGCGTTCGGGAAGTTGACGTTGTTCGTCAGGTATCTGGCGGTGGCCAGCGTCTCCCAGTAGCGGGGGGTGCCGGGGATCACGTGGTCGGTGCCGGGGGGCAGCAGGGCCGCGTTGGCCTTGCTCACCACCCACACCCGGCGGATGTGCGGGGCGAGTTCGGCGAGCTTCGCGGCGACCGCGGCCGGGTTGCAGGCGACCCCGCGGTCCCAGTAGGCGGCGAACACCGCCAGCTCCGGGTCGACCGGGCGGTCGAGCGCCCTGCGGTAGCGCTGGTCGCGCAGCTTCGCGCCGATCCTGCGCTTGCGGGTGCGCACGGCCTTCCTGGCGGCGCGGCGGGTGTGGTTGACGGCCTGGAAGGCGCGGTACCGGGCGTAGGCCCCCTCTTCGAGGAGCGCGTGGCGGACGCCCTCCAGACCGGCCGGGCGCCGGTGGCCCTCGGGGCGGTGGCGCACCGCGGCCAGCGAGGCGCGGCGGAAGAATTCCCGGGCCACCGCCTCGGGCATCTCCTCGCGGGCGAAGGTGCGGATCAGGTCGCGGACCATCAGCTCGTACAGCACCGCGTGGACGGCGCGGCGGTCCGCGGCGAGCGCCAGCAGCGACTCGTGACGCCCGACGAGCGCCAGCCGGTCCGCGGCGGCAGGGGGCGGCAGGCTCTGCGGGCGCAGCGTGCGGTGGTCGTACGCCACCTGGTTCAGGCAGGCGACACGGCCGGCGCGCAGCAGGGCCGCCTGGGCGGCCCGGGGCTCGTCGTCGGTGCCGAGGTGCTCCTGCTGGGCCCGCCAGAACGCGGCGCGCAGGACGCGGGTGCCGAGCAGCGGGGTGAGACGCAGCAGGTCGGCGGCGTCGGCGAGGGCGAGATCGGTGCGGCCCGCACCGGCGAGGAGACGGCCGTCGCGGGAGGGGGCGGCGGCCGTCTGCCAGGTGCTGGTGACGTGGTCCAGGAGGAGCACGTCGGCCGTGTCGCCGAGTTCGGCGGTCCGTTCGGCGATCAGCCGGGGCGCCCCCGCCGGCAGGCCGTCCTTGGCGCGTACGAAGTGCAGCCAGCGGCCGGAGGCACGGGCCGCGCCCGCCGCCCGTGCCGCCGCGTCACCCGTGCCCTCGGGCAGGGGCACGACGACCGTCTCGGGCGCGTGCCCCTCGGCCGTCTCCCGCGCCCACTCGCCGACCGCGGCGACGATCACCTCGGTGTCGGGGAGCGGGCGCGTCTCCAGCGAGCCGAGCAGTTCGTTCAGATACCCCTGGGTGTTCGGCCCGTAGACGATCACGCTGAGGTGGGGCATCGCGGGGGTCTCCTTCGGCTCGACCGCTCAGGGGCACCTTTCTTAACATACTGTCACTAGACGGATGAAAGGGATAACCACGCCTGAACGGGCAAACCATCGGAAGGAGCCGGGGTCGGGGCCCCGGGCGGCCTACGAACCGGCCTTGCCGGCGGCCGGCTTCTTCGCCGTACGGTCGCTCTTGTCGCCGGTGAAGGCCTCGTACTCCTTCATGACGTCCTCGGTCGGGCCGTCCATGCGCAGCTCGCCGCGCTCCAGCCACAGCACCCGCTCGCAGGTGTCGCGGATCGACTTGTTGTTGTGGCTGACCAGGAACACGGTGCCCGCGTGCCGGCGCAGCTCGCGGATGCGCTCCTCGGACCGCTTCTGGAAGGAGCGGTCGCCGGTCGCCAGGGCCTCGTCGATGAGCAGGACGTCGTGGTCCTTGGCGGCGGCGATGGAGAAGCGCAGGCGGGCCGCCATGCCGGAGGAGTAGGTGCGCATCGGCAGGGTGATGAAGTCGCCCTTCTCGTTGATCCCCGAGAAGTCGACGATCTCCTGGTAGCGCTCCTTGACCTGCTCGCGGGACATGCCCATGGCGAGACCGCCGAGGTGGACGTTGCGCTCGCCGGTGAGGTCGTTCATCATCGCGGCGTTCACGCCGAGCAGCGAGGGCTGGCCGTCGGTGTAGATGTGGCCGTTCTCCACGGGGAGCAGGCCGGCGACCGCCTTGAGCAGGGTCGACTTGCCGGAGCCGTTGGTGCCGATGAGGCCGATGGCCTCGCCCTTGTAGGCGACGAACGACACCTTCTTCACCGCGTGCACCCGGCGCACGCCGGCCGCCTTCTCCGCCTTCTCGCGGCGCATGATGCGGTTGAGGGCGGCGGTGGCGGAACCGCGGCCGCCGCCGGTGCCGTTGACGCGGTAGACGATGTCGACCCGGTCGGCGACGACGGTCGGGGCCGTCGTGCCCTGCACGGGGTTCAGGGGGGTCTGAAGGGGGGTCTGCTCAGCCACGGCCGTAGGTCTCCTCAGCCTTCCAGAAGTAGATGAAGCCGCCGACGCCGGCGAGCAGGGACCAGCCGACCGCCGCCGCCCACACGTGCGGGGGCAGCTGGTGGGCGTGGAAGCTGTCGATCAGCGCGAACCGCATGAGGTCGATGTAGACCGCGGCCGGGTTGGTCTCCAGCGCCACCGTCACGAAGTGCGGCAGGTGGTCCTGCTTGGTGAGCTTGGCGACGCTCCACATCACACCGGAGACGTACATCCAGGTGCGCAGCACGAACGGCATCAGCTGGGCGATGTCGGGGGTCTTGGCGCCCATCCGCGCCATGATCATCGACACGCCCGCGTTGAACGTGAACTGCAGGACCAGCGCCGGGAGCGCCAGCAGCCAGGAGAGGGAGACCGGCACGCCGAAGCAGAGCAGGATCACGATCAGCGCGGCCATCGAGAACAGCAGCTGCTGGAGCTGCTGGAGGCAGAACGAGATCGGCAGGGCGGCGCGCGGGAAGTGCAGGGCGCGGACCAGGCCGAGGTTGCCGGAGATGGCCCGGGTGCCCGCCATGATCGAGCTCTGCGTGAACGTCCAGATGAAAACGCCCGTAACCAGGAACGGGATGTAGTCCGGGACACCGCGCTTGGTGCCGAGCAGCACACCGAAGATGAAGTAGTAGACCGCGGCGTTCAGCAGCGGGGTCATGACCTGCCAGACCTGGCCGAGCTTCGCCTGGCTGTACTGGGCGGTGAGCTTGGCGGTGGCGAACGCGGTGATGAAGTGGCGCCGCTGCCACAGCTGACGGATGTACTCCGGAAGGGAGGGGCGGGCCCCGCTGACCGTCAGGCCGTGCCGGGCGGCCAGCGCCGCGAGGTCGCCGTCGTCCGGGACCTGGGTCGGGGGCGGTGTGTGGAGGACCTGGCTCACATCCGCTGCTTTCGCTCGGGGGAGGGGGGTGATGCGCGGCCGGCGGCCCGCGGAGCCACCGCCGGCCGTGGCCGGCCCTGTCGCCCGGCGTTCGCGCACGCTTCTCTTTACGTTCTCTTACGTCGGGACGGGACCGTATCGTCGCAACGTGAGACTAGGCCCATGGAGCGTCGGAACGCAACCGTTTCGTCGTAACGCCCTATGCTGGTCGGCATGACGACCAACGCCGACGAATCGACGGCGGGTCCGCGCCGCCGGGCTCCCGCCGGAGCCGCCGTGCTCCGGGAGGACGTGACCGAGGCCATCCGCGCGGCCGTCTTCGAGGAACTGGCGGCCGTCGGGTACGCGAGGATGTCCATCGAGGGGATCGCGCGGCGGGCGGGCGTCGGCAAGACGGCGGTGTACCGGCGGTGGCGGTCGAAGCTGCACCTGGTGCTGGACGTGGTGTCCGCGATGGCGGTGCTGGGCTTCCCGGTCCCGGACACGGGGTCCCTGGAGGGCGATCTGCGCCTTCTCTACGAGGTCAGCTCCCGTGCGCTGCGGCACCCTGTCGCCTCCCAGATCATCCCTGACCTCCAGGCCGAGGCGGCCCGTAACCCCGAGATCGCGGAGGCGCTGCAGAAGGCGGTGCGGGACGGGCAGGACGGGGTCGCCAGCGGGATCGTCGCGGCGGCGGAGCGGCGGGGGGAGGTGCGGGCCGGGATCGATGTCGAGCTCGCGCTCGATCTGATCTCCGGGCCGCTGTACTGGCGGTCGGTCGTGATCCGGTCGCCGAAGTTGCCCAAGGGGTATCTGGAGAAGTTGGTCCGGGCTACGGCGGGGGCGTTGAGGGCGTTGTGACCGGGGGGTCGGGGGGGGTGTGCGGGTTCCCGTGCGGGGTCCGGTGCGGGTTCCGGTGCCGGTGCGTGGTGGCTGGTCGCGCAGTTCCCCGCGCCCCTGGGAAGGGCTTGGCTGAGGCGCGTTTGTGGGTGTGGGTGCGTGGTGGCTGGTCGCGCAGTTCCTCGCGCCCCTTGGGGGTGTGGGTGGAGCGGGGCTGGTCGCGCGGTTCCCTGCGCCCCTGGGAAGGGCTTGGCCGGGGTGCGTTTTTGAGTGCGGGTGCGTCGTGGCTGGTCGCGCAGTTCCTCGCGCCCCTTGGGGGTGTGGGTGGAGCGGGGGCTGGTTGCGCGGTTCCTCGTGCCCCTTGGGGGGTGGGGGCTGGGGGGTCTCGTGTCGGTGGGGTCAGGTTCGGGCGGCTGAGGGGTGGAGGTGGGTCCAGCCTTCCCAGGCTGAGGTGATCATGTCCTGGACGTCGTACTTGGCGCGCCAGCCCAGCTCGGCGGCGATGCGTTCGGCGGAGGCCACGACGCGGGCCGGGTCGCCGGGGCGACGCGGAGTCGTCGTGGGCGGGCGGTCGTAGCCGGTCACCGCGTTGATGTGGTCGATCATCTCCCGTACCGACACCCCCTCGCCGCGTCCGATGTTGAGGGTGAGATCGCTGCCCGGCGCCGACCGCAGCGCCCGCGCGACGGCGACATGCGCCTCGGCGAGGTCGACGACGTGGATGTAGTCGCGGACGCAGGTGCCGTCGGCGGTGGGGTAGTCGTCGCCGAAGACACGCGGGGCCGCGCCCTCGGTCAGCTTCTCGAAGACCATGGGGACCAGGTTGAACACCCCCGTGTCGGCCAGCGCCGGGGTCGCCGCGCCCGCGACGTTGAAGTAGCGCAGGGAGGCCGTCGCGAGCCCGGCCGCCCGGCCCGTCGCCCGGACCAGCCACTCGCCGGCCAGTTTGGTCTCGCCGTAGGGGGAGAGCGGCACGCACGGCGTCTCCTCCGTGACCAGGTCCACGTCGGGCATGCCGTAGACCGCGGCGGAGGACGAGAACACGAAGGACCGCACGCCGCCGGCCGTCACCGCCTCCAGCAGGACGCGCAGGCCCTCCACGTTCTCCCGGTAGTAGTGCAGCGGCAGGTCCACGGACTCGCCCACCTGCTTCTTCGCCGCGAGGTGCACGACCCCGGTCACCTCGTGCGCGGCGAGCGTCCGCGCCACCTTCGCGCCGTCCAGGGTGGAGCCGACCACCAGCGGGACCTCCTGCGGCACGCGCGCGGCCAGGCCCGTGGACAGGTCGTCGTAGACCACCGCCCGCTCGCCCGCCTCGGTCATCGCGCGTACGACGTGCGCCCCGATGTATCCGGCGCCGCCGGTGATCAGCCAGGTCATGTGCGGCCGTCCCCTCGTCAGTCGGTCGTCGGCCGGTCCGTGGTCGCCGGAACCCGCCGGTTCTCAGTGAAGCAGGCGGCGGAGCCTGTTGCGGGCGACTGTCATGACTCCCCGTGCCCCGGAGGCCACGCGCAGTGCCAGCGCGCCCGAGTGGGTGGCGTACGGCTGGAGCAGCAGCACGCCGTGCCGGGGGTCCGGGAGGACGTACCGGCGCAGCCGTCCGGCGCCCGTGCGCGCGTGGGCGGTGACGACGCGCTCGCCCCCCTCCTTGAACCGCACCGTCAGCCACAGGTCCCAGGTCCCGGCGCCGGCCGCGGCCACCTCCACCGGGAGCTCCGCGGTCCACGGGTCGGCGCCCGGCGGGGCGAAGGCCGCCCGGGTCCGCGGCGCCGTGCGCCCGTCCTCCCGGCGCCGCCACTCCGCCTCCACCTCCAGGGGCCCGGCCTCGGCCACCCGTCCGTACAGCTCGTGCAGACGCACGGTGAGGCGGGTGCCGCGGAGACGGGGGCGCAGTTCCGCGTCGAGCGCGAGGGGCAGCACGGGCAGCGGCCGGGTCAGGAACGGGGCGAGGGTGACCTGCGGGAGGCCGCGCGACCAGACGGGCGTGCCGTCCGGGGCGTGGGCGTACGGCGGCAGGAGGCGGGCGGGGCGTGCCGCGAGCTCCCGCAGCCGGGGCAGGTCGCACGGTTCGGGGGACGCCAGCACCACCCGGCCGAGCAGCCGTCCCGGAGCCGTGGGGTTCCGCCGCCAGTCGGCGTCGTCGTAACCGGCCAGGTGGGCGCGGGTGTGCGCCCACCACGCGCGCTGGTGGTGCGTGTCGCGCAGCCCCAGTTCGCGGGCGTACATCCGCAGCTCGTGGTCGAGGAACTTCGCCCGCGCGGCCCGCGCCAGCTCCCGCTGCCCGGAGCCGAGCAGGACGTCGTACGCCGCCGCGCACGCCGTCGTGCGCGCCTCCCAGTTCCCGACGCCGTCCCGGTCCAGGGAGAGCGACAGCCGCTCGGCGGACCGGCGCACGTGCCAGACGTACACGCGGTCCGGGATCAGCACGAGGCGCGGCCGCGCGGCCAGCACGCGCGCGGTGAACACGAAGTCCTCGTAGAGGAAGCGTCCTTCGGGGAAGCGGATGCCGTGCTCGCGCAGGAAGGAGGTCCGGTACAGCTTGTTGACGCACAGCGTGTCGTGGACCAGCCGGGGCAGCCGGGACGGGGACTCCAGCACGGTGCGCGCCGCGTAGAGGCCCGCCTGCCACGGCTGTTCGCGTCCCGAGGGCAGCTCCCGGCGCACGCACAGACCGCCCGCCACCTCGGCGCGCTCCTCCTCCGCCGCGTCCAGCAGCGCCCGCGCCGCACCGGCCGGGAGCACGTCGTCGCTGTCCAGGAACATCACGTACGGCATCGTCACCGCGTCGATCCCGGTGTTGCGCGGGGTGCCGCAGCCACCGCTGTTGGTGTCCCGGCGCACCACCCGCAGCCGGGGTTCGCCGGCGGCCAGGCGGTCCAGCAGCGCGCCGCTGCCGTCCGTCGAGCAGTCGTCCACGGCGATCACCTCGCCGACGGCCGCCCCCTGGGCGAGCGCCGAGCGCACGGCGTCGGCCACGTGGGCGGCGTCGTCGTACCCGATGACGACCACGGCCGCCCGCGGCGCCGGACGGCCGTCCCCGTCCCCGTCCCCGGGGACGTGCGCCTCGTGCGCCTGGTGCGTCTCGTGCGTGCGGTGCGCGTCGCGCGGGTCTGGCGGTGCGGTGTGCATGGCGTCCACGGGCCGGGAGCGGGGGAGCGGGGCGGTGTGGTGCGCGGGTGCCGTCAGGAGGCGCTCAGCGCGGGGTCCGGGACCCGGACCGCGTCGGGCCGGGGCAGGGCCACGGGCGGCGCCGCCGCGACGGGCCGCCGCGTGCTGCGCCACAGCCGGACGAAGGCGAGCACGGCCGCCGCCGTCAGCAGCGCGTTGCGCGCCAGGATCAGCAGGCAGCCGGTCCAGGTGCCGGTGACGACCTGGTGGTAGCACATCGGGTAGACCACGGTGCTCAGCGCGCTCGCCGCCAGGACCAGGACGGCCACCGGGCGCTGGCGGGTGTGCCGCGAGGTCAGGCAGACGGCGGCGAGACCGAGCAGCCAGACCATGTACTGGGGGCTGATGACCCGGCTGGTGACGGTGAACAGCAGCACCGCGGTCAGCGCGGCGTCGTACGGCGTGGCCGGGCTCCAGTGCCGCGCCCGCGCCCGCCACAGCACCAGCAGCCCGAACGCGGCCGCGGTGAGCGCCAGGGAGACGGCGGCGACGGTGTGCACGTACGGTCCCACCAGCTCGACGGCGCCGTACTGGTAGCGGGTCCGCCCCGGCCACCCGGCGTGCCGCGCCAGGTTGAGCGCCGTGCCGCCGAGCGATTCGAGCTGCACCCCCCGGTCGCCCTGCTCCCGCAGGAAGCCGAAGGGGTTGTCCAGCGCGACGGCCGGTACGGCGAGGGAGGCCGCGGCGGCGGCCGTCGCCCACAGCCACGCCTTCCGGGTCGTCCGCCCGGGCGGGGTGCCCAGCAGCGCCAGCCCCGGCCACACCTTCACAACGGCGCCCAGCGCCCCGAGCGCCCCGCACACCCGGGGGAAGCGCCGCACGGTGAGCAGGCAGAGCACGGCGAGCGCGGTGACCTGGACGTCGTAGCGCGCGAGCGGCAGGTGCAGCAGCAGCGGCAGGCCGCCCGTCCACAGGGTGGCGCCCCGCAGGCTCCGGCCGGGCCGCCGGCCCGCGAGGGCCAGCGCCGCCGTGATCAGGACGTCGGCGGCCAGCGTCAGCACCACGAACGCCTGGAAGTACGTCAGCCACGGCAGCAGCCCCGGCGCCAGCAGCACCGCGCCCGCGCCCGGCGGGTACTGCCAGGTGGTGTCGTGCACCGGGAACGAACCGTGCGACAGCTCGCCGTACCAGCGGAAGTACAGCCGCCACACCTCGCGCGTCACCGCGCCCCCGCCGAGCAGGCGCACGCCGGAGTGCACGAGCAGCCACAGCATCAGCGCGCGGGTGGCGAGCCAGGCGGCGGTGAGGGCGAGGACCGGGCCGGGGATGTCACGGAGGCGGTTCATCGCATGGCAGCCTAATCCGCGCGGATGGTGTATCCCCGCCGATACGCCGTCAATCAGCGGAAAAGATTGGCTAATCGCAAAAGATCGGGCCATGGTGAACGTCGGGCCTCCAGTGAGAGCGCGGTCGCGTCGGGCGGCCGGAACAACGGCCGTCGCGCCGCCCCCCGCGGCGGACGGAACGAGGCGCCGGGCACCGGGCGGCCGGCCGTGGACGCCGGGCCGCCTGCCGGCCCGGCTCCGGCGGGCGGCGGTCGTGTGCGTGCCCGCGCTGGTGATGCTCGGGTCCGGGCTCTGGGGGCTCGACCGCGGCGGGATGTGGCGGGACGAGGCCGTCACCTTCCAGGTCGCGCGCCGCACGGTGCCGCAGATCTGGCGGCTGCTGCACGACGTGGACGCCGTGCACGGCCTGTACTACCTCCTCATGCACGCCGTGCTGCCCCTGCACCCCGGCGAGGTCGTCCTCAGGCTGCCCTCGGTGTGCGCGGCCGCGCTGACCGCGGGCCTGGTCGCCGAACTCGGCGCCCGGCTGATCCGCCCGCGTGCCGGTCTGTGGGCCGGACTGCTGTACGCGGTCTCGCCGATGGCCGGCCACTACGCCCAGGAGGGCCGTTCCTACGCCCTGGTCGCGGCCGGCGCCACCGCGGCGACCCTGCTGTTCGTACGGGCCGCGCGGGAGGACGGCTCCTGGCGGGTCTACGGCGCCGTCCTCGGACTCACCTGCTGGCTGCACGAGTTCGCCGTCCTGCTGCTGCTCGCCCACGCCGCCTCGCTGGCGCTGGCCCGGGCCGGCGCCGCGGTGTGGCGGAGCTGGGGGTGCGCGGCGGGCGCCGTCGTCCTCGCGCTGCTGCCGATGGCCCTCGTCTCCCACGCCCAGTCGGCCCAGCTGGCCTGGCTGCGGCCGCCGACGGCCGCGACGGCGCAGGGGCTGCTGCGCACGTTCCTCGGGCCCACGGACGGCGTGTACCGGACGTGCCTCGCGCTCGCCGCGGTGGGCCTCGCGGGACTCGTCGCGCGCCGCGGCGGGTTGACCTGTGCCGGGGTCTGCCTGCCGCTGGCCGTGCTGCCGCCGGCCGTGCTGATGCTGGCCTCGCAGCTGTCGCCGCTCTACGTCGACCGGTACGTGCTGTACGCCCTGTCGGGGGCGCCGCTGCTGGTGGCGGCGGGCGCCGACCGCGTGGCGCGGGTCCTGGCGCGTCCGCGCGTCCGGTTGCCCGCACCCGTCGTGACGGCGTCCGGTGCCGCCCTGGTGGTGTTCGCCGCCGTCCACCAGTTCCCCCTGCTGAGCGCGGACCGGGTGCCCGCGCACCGGCCCGACGACCTCGCCGCCGTCGCCCGCGCCGCCGCGCACCCCACGGCCCCCGGGGAGGCGGTGCTCTTCCTGCCCGCGACCGAGCGGAACGTGGCCCTCACCTATCCCGGGCCGTTCCGCGGCGCCCGGGACGTGGCGCTGGCGGTGCCGGGACCCGCGTCGGGCACCCTGTACGGCCGCGAGACCGGTGCCGCCGCCCTGCGGGAGCGCATGGCGGGGTTCGACCGGGTGTGGGTCGTGGCGGACCGGAACCTGCTCACCGGGCGCCGTCGCACCGGCAGTCCTGTCGAGCGCGCCAAACTCGACCTCCTCGCACGGAGGTTCGTCCCCGTGCGGGAGTCCGTCAGCGGGGACATGACCGTCCGGCTCTACGTCCGCGAGCCCCGGAGCGCGTCCGCGGGAGCGCCCGGGGTCCGGCCGTAGGACCAGGCCCCCGGCTCCCGGGCGGCCGCACTCGACCAAGCTCCTGGCCCCCGGGGCGGCCGCACTCGACCAGGCCCCCGGTCCCCGGGCGGCCGTACTCAGTTGCAGCCCGGGGTCTCCTCCAGGGCCGCCGCGTCCAGCGCGCCCGTGAGCCGGTCGAGGCGCTCGCGCAGCTCGCGGGCCTCCTCCAGGCCGAACCCGGTCGCCGCCGCGATGCGGCGCGGCACCTCCAGCGCCCGCTCGCGCAGCGCGGTGCCCTGCGCGGTGAGCCGTACCGACACCGACCGCTCGTCCCGCGTGCTGCGTTCTCGGCTCACCAGGCCGGCCGCCTCCAGCCGCTTGACCAGCGGGGAGAGCGTGCCGGAGTCCAGGCGCAGATGCTCGCCGAGGCTCTTGACCGGCAGGTCGCCCCGCTCCCACAGCACCAGCATGACCAGGTACTGGGGGTAGGTGAGCCCGAGGTCCTTGAGCACCACGCGGTAGACGCCGTTGAAGGCGCGGGACGCGGCGTGCAGGGAGAAGCAGATCTGGCGGTCCAGGCGCAGCCACTCCGCGCCGGCGGGGACGCCGTCCGCCGGTG
Organism: Streptomyces sp. NPDC090108; assembly: GCF_044747185.1. Taxonomy (NCBI): domain Bacteria; kingdom Bacillati; phylum Actinomycetota; class Actinomycetes; order Kitasatosporales; family Streptomycetaceae; genus Streptomyces; species Streptomyces sp. NPDC090108. The sequence continues at coordinate 382,874 of NZ_JBIVDQ010000008.1, read as the reverse complement.
CCGCGGGCGTCGCGGGGTGGACAGTGGGGACGGGGGTCGCGGGCGAGGGAGTCGGCGAGGCGGTCATGGCTCCAGGGTAGCTCGTGCGGGCCATTAAGTTGTGCACAACTTAATTGTGTGCTCTACTCGTGGTCGTGAGGGCGGCACCGCACCGGGGCCGCCGGAACGTCACGAATTTTCCGAGAGGGATGGTTTCCATGGACGCGCTCTACACCGCCGTCGCCACCGCCACCCACGGCCGTGAGGGCCGTGCCGTCTCCTCCGACGGCAGGATCGACCTGGCCCTGGCCATGCCGCGCGAGCTCGGCGGCAACGGCGAGGGCACCAACCCCGAGCAGCTCTTCGCCGCCGGTTACGCCGCCTGCTTCGGCAGCGCCCTCGGCCTCGTCGGCCGCCAGGCGCAGGTGGACGTCAGCGACGCCGCCGTCACCGCCGAGGTCGGCATAGGCAAGCAGGGCGAGGGCTTCGGCCTGAAGGTGACGCTGCGCGTCGAGCTGCCCGACACCGTGGACCAGGAGACCGGCCGCAAGCTGGTCGAGACCGCCCACCAGGTGTGCCCCTACTCCAACGCCACCCGCGGCAACATCGAGGTCGACCTCGTCGTCGAGTAGTCCGCGGGAAGGGCCGGTGACACCCGCGGCCGCGCCTCCTCGGGGCCGCGCGCGTCACCGCCCCCGCCGTCAGCGGCGGACCCCCGCACCGCTGCCCCGTGATGGCCGGCGGACCATCACGGGGCGGCGGCCGGAAGGTCACCGCCCCGTCGGCGTCAGCACGTCACCGCCCACGGACGGACCGGGGATCCGCAGCGACGCGGGCTCCGTCATCGCCTCGCCCAGCAGCAGGGTCCGTACGACCCGCTCGGCGGCCAGACCGTCGTCGAACTCGCAGAACCGGGCCCGGAACCCCGCCCGCAGCCGGGCCGACTCCGCGTCCCGCCACGCGCCGGACGCGAACAGCCCGGCCAGCTCCTCCGCGGAGCGCGAGACATGACCGGGCGCCTCGGCGGTCACGTCCAGATAGGCGCCCCGGCTCGCGGTGAACGCGGCCCAGTCGTCGGCGTGCACCACGATCGGCCGGTCCAGGTTGGCGTAGTCGAACATCAGCGACGAATAGTCGGTGACCAGGGCGTCGGCGGCGAGCAGCACCTCCTCCGTCCGCGGTTCGTCCGTCGCGTCGACCACGATCCCGCGCCGCGCCAGCTCGGCCAGGCCCATCCCGCGCGCCGGACCGGTCGCGAGCGTCGGATGCAGCCGGACCACCAGCGTGTGCCCCTCGCCCAGAGCCGCCGCGAACGCGGCGACGTCGAGCCGGTCCACGTGCCCGCCCCGCCGGTAGTCCCGCCGGGTCGGCGCGTACAGCACCACCGTGTGGTCCGCCGGGATCCCGTGCCGTCGCCTGAACCCGCCGTCCCCCGCGTCGCCCCCGGAGAACCCTGAGGATCCGGCCGGCCCGGCCGCCCCGCCCGCCGTGCCGTCACCGGCCGCGCGGACCAGCACGTCGTTGCGCGGGCTGCCGGTGCGCGCCGAGACGAAGTGGCAGGGGTAGGCCCGCTCCCACACCAGCTCCGAGTGGCGGTTGGCGACCAGGCTGTGGTCCCAGCGGTCGGCCCGGCGCAGCATCTGCGGCACGTCGAAGCCGAGCCGCGCGCCCGGCTTGTCCAGCAGATCGGCGCCCATGTACTTCAGCGGGGTGCCCTGGTGGGTGTGGATGTGCACACTGCCGGGCCGCTTGGCCAGCGAACCGGGCCAGTTGACGTCGTTGACGAAGAACTTCGCCCGCGCGGTGACCTCCAGGTAGCGCCGCGACCCGACGACCACGGACTCGGTCCCGGGCGGCAGCCCCGCCGCGGTCTCCGCGTCCCGGACCACCCACACCCCGCGCAGGTGCGGGGCGATCTCCGCCGCCTTGCGGTGGACGGCCGCCGGGTCGCCGAGCAGACCCCGGTGCGAGGACGCCGAGTACACCACCAGCTCCGGATCCAGCGGGCGCCGCGCGTGCAGTCCCGCCCAGCCGCGCCGGGCCCGTGCGCCCACGGCCGCCCGCGCCTGCCCCGCCCGCCCGGCCGCCTCCCGGGCCGCCCGCTCCGCCTGCCGCCGCAGCAGGTGGCCGGCGTAACCGCCCACGGGCAGCGTGCCCGCCCCGCCCGCGCGGCCGCCCTCGGGCCGGTGCCCGCGCAGCAGCTCCGCGGTACGGCGGAAGAACTCCCGCTTGTCCGCGGGCGGCAGCCGGTCCGGCTTGCTCAGGATGTCCAGGCAGTGCTCGGCCGCCTTGCGGTGCAGGTACGGCCGCCAGGCGTGCAGTTCCTCGCGTCCGTCGACGAAGGCGAAGACCCGCTCGTACTGGTCGTGGATGTCGAAGTGCTTGCGGCTGGTGGTGGACAGGATGTTGCCCTGCCTGCGCTGCCGGTAGTTCAGGCAGATCCGGTCCATGGCCGCGATCCGGCCCGCGCTGAGCATCACGGGGAACGTCCAGGGGGTGTCCTCGTAGTACCCGGGCGGGAACGTGAAGCCGTGTCCGGCGACGAAGTCACGCCGGTAGACCTTGTTCCACACCACCATCAGCAGGTCCAGGATCTCCGGCCGCCCGGCGGCCGTGAAGACACCCGCGGCGGTGGCCTCCGAGAGCACGTGCGCGAGGACGTTGCGCCGGGTGCCGCCCCACCAGTAGGTGCGGGCGTAGTCGAAGACCAGCACGTCCGGGTCGGCGCTCTCCGCGAGCCGGTCGGCCATGGCCTCCAGCGCGCCCGGGGTGAGCGTGTCGTCGCTGTCCAGGAAGAACAGGTAGTCGCCGGTGGCCAGGGGCATCCCCGCGTTGCGGGCGCGGCCGAGCCCCACGTTCTTCGGCAGGTGCAGCACCCGCACCCGCGGATCGCGCCCGGCGTACTCGTCGAGGATCGCGCCGCAGCCGTCCGGGGAGCAGTCGTCGACGGCGATCACCTCCAGGTCGCCGAAGGACTGTGACAGCACCGAGTCGAGGCATTCGCGCAGGAAGCCCTGCACCTTGAAACAGGGGACGATGACACTGAAGCGGGGCACGGCGGATCAGCTCCTCACGAGGGTCGCGGCGGCGGGGGCGGGGCGGCGCTCCGCGAGCGGGATCACCGGCGGGACCTGCTCCGCCGGTTCGCCGAGCAGCACCCGCCGTACGACGCGCTCGGCGGCCCGCCCGTCGTCGAACTCGCAGAACCGCTCCCGGAACGCGGCCCGCAGCGCCGTGGACTCCGGGCCCGTGTGGGCGCCGTCGCGGAACACGGCGGCCAGCTCCCCGGGCGTGCGGGCGACCGGCCCCGGCGGCTCGGCCATCAGGTCGAAGTAGACGCCCCGCGTCTCCCGGTAGACCTCCCAGTCGTCGGCGTACACGACGATCGGCCGGTCGAGGTTGGCGTAGTCGAACATGATGGAGGAGTAGTCGGTGACCAGGACGTCCGCCGCCAGGCACACGTCCTCCGAGGAACGGTGCGAGGACACGTCGAGGATCCGCCCCGCCCGGCCCGGGTGGCGCGCGGCGCCCCCGTCGTAGAAGTAGTGCGCGCGCAGCAGCACGACCACGTCCTCGCCGGCCGCCTCGCAGAACGCCTCCAGGTCCAGGCCGGACTCGAAGCCGGTGCGGTGGTCGCGGTGCGTGGGGGCGTACAGGACGGCCGTGCTGCCCTCGGGCACGCCCAGCTCCCGCCGGATCCGGGCCACGTCGTCGGCGGTCGCCGTGCAGTAGACGTCGTTGCGCGGATAGCCGTACTCCAGATGCTCGTAGGAGCCGGGGAAGGCGCGCTCCCACATCTGGGTGGAGTGCCGGTTGGAGGAGAGGTTGAAGTCCCACCGGTCCACCCGGCCCAGCAGCCTGGTGAAGCTCCCGGACCGCGCGGCCACCACCGGGTACGTCGACTGGTCCACGCCCATCGTCTTCAGCGGGGTGCCGTGCTGGGTCTGCACGTGCACGCTCCCGGCGCGCTTGACGACGCCCTCCGCGAAGTTGGCGTTGTTGATCAGGTAGGTGGCGCGGGCCAGCAATTCCCAGGCGCGGCGCGAGCCGATCACCGCGTGCTCGACGTCCGCCGGCACGGTGTGCTCCTGGCCTGCCTCCACCAGGAACACCGAGCGGATGTGCGGGGCGAGTTCGCGGGCCTTGGCGTGGATCGCGGCCGGGTTGCAGGCGTAGCCGCGGCCCCAGTAGGCGCAGAACACCGCCAGGTGGGGATCGAGCGGGCGGCGCAGGTCACGGGCGTAGCGCAGCCGGGTGCGCAGCATGCGCGGACGCGGGAGGCGCTCCAGCGCGCCGGCCGCCGCCTGGTTGGTGCCGCGCAGCGCGCGGAACGCCGTGTACGCGCCCGTGGCCAGCAGCCGGTGCTGCACGCCGAGGCTGCCGCCCGGCGGGGTGTAACCGGCGGGGCGGTGCCTGCGGTACAGGCGCCCGGCCCGGCGGAAGAACGCCCGGTGTCCGCCGGCCAGCCGCTCCGGCCGGGACGCCGTGCGCAGCACGTGCGCGCACAGCTGCTCGAACAGGGCCCGCACGCGCGGCTCCGGCAGCCCGCTCTCGGCCGCCCGGGTCAGCACCAGCTCGGCCTGGTCCAGCAGGGCGTGCTGGTGCGGGCCCGGCAGGTTGAGCCTGCTGCCCTGGCGGCGCAGCCGGTGCCGTACGACGGGCCGGCGCAGCACCGCGAGTCGCCGGGCGGCGATCGTGGTCAGGCCGCCCCACCCGAGGTCGGTGAAGTGGCCGTCGGGGAAGACGAGTTCGTGTTCGGCCAGGAAGGTGCGGCGGTAGACGGCGCTCCACGCCGGGAACAGCACGCCGGTCAGCTCCGGGGCGTCACCGGGGGCGAACGCCCCCTTCGGTGCCCCGGCCAGCAGCGGGGCCGCGGGGTTGCCGGGCTCGCCCTCCCACCAGGGGGTCCGCTCGTGCTCGGTGTAGAGCACGTCCACCCCGGCCGTCTCGGTCAGCCGCGCGTCCAGCGCCGCGAGCGCCCCGGGCAGCAGCAGGTCGTCGCCGTCGAGGAACAGCACGTACGCGCCGGTCGCCGCCCGCAGCCCGGCGTTGCGGGCCCCGCCCGGCCCGGCGGACGGCGGCGAGCCGGCCGGGGTCACCCGGCAGTCGCGCGCGGCGTATCCGGCGGCCACCCGGGCCGCCTCCCCCGTCCCCCCGGCCGGACCCGGTCCGGGAGGGCCGTCGTCGTCGGGGGTGTCGCAGACCGGGATCAGCTCCAGGTCGCCGAAGGACTGGGAGAGGACCGAGTCCAGCGCCTCGGAGAGCCGGCCGGCGACCCCGTGGGACGGGACGATGATGCTGAAGCGGGGCATTCTGCTCTTTCTGTCGTGCGGACGCGGCCGGGCCGCCCTGCGGGACGCCAGGTGGAGGGCCTGGTCGGCGTGGGCCGCGTCGAGCTGAGGGGCATGGGAACTCCCGGTAGGTCCAACGGTGTTCAGCGGCCCCCGGTGACGGGGAGGGGACCGGAAGGTTGCGGCACGGTGGCGAGCGGCGAGCGCCCGGAGGCGGCGGCCGCCGACGGCACCGGCCGCCGCCCGGCGAGCGGGACGACCTCGGGCAGCCCCTCGGCCCGGCCCGCCAGCAGATGCCGTACGACGCGTTCGGCGGCGCGTCCGTCGTCCCACGGGCAGAACCGCTCCCGGAATGCCGCCCGCAGCTGGCTGGACCGGGAGCCGCGCCAGTGGCCGGTGGCGAAGATGTCGATGAGCTCGTCCTCGGTGCGCGCGACCGCGCCCGGCGGGAAGGCGCGCAGGTCGAAGTAGGTGCCCCGGGCCGCCTGGACGGCCTCCCAGTCCTCGGTGTGCACCACGATCGGCCGGTCCAGGTCGGCGTAGTCGAACATCAGCGACGAATAGTCGGTGAGCAGCACGTCGGAGGCCAGGCACAGGGACTCCACGCTCGGGTGGGCGCCGACGTCGATGATCCGGGCGCCGGAACCGAGGGAGCCCTCCTGGCCGGGGAGGGAACGGGCCAGGACCACGAAGCGCGGGCCGAGCCGGCGCAGGACGCGCTCCAGGTCCAGCACCGGGCGCTGGACGCGGCGGTGGTCGCGGTGGGCGGGCGCGTACAGGATCGCGACCGAGCCCGCCGGGACGCCCAGCGACGCGCGCAGCCGGGTCACGTCCGCGGAAGTGGCCCGCTGGAAAAGGTCGTTGCGCGGGTGCCCGTACTCCAGCGTGGTGTAGCGGCCGGGCCAGACCCGTTCCCAGGTCAGGGTGGAGTGCCGGTTGCCGGACAGCACGTAGTCCCACTGGTCGACGCCCCGCATCAGCGCCGCGAAGTCGGTGTCCCGGGCCGCCGCCGGGCGGTCCTGGAGGTCCAGCCCCGCGCACCCGAGCGGGGTGCCCTCCCGGGTCTGCACGAGGATCTGGCCCCGGCGCTTGCGCAGTGCCGGGTCGAACTCGCCGTTGTGCACGAGGTACTTGGAGCGGGCCAGTGCCGTCCAGTAGGCGGCCGAGGCCCGGCGCAGCGGGCGCGGGCCGCCGGGCGGGACGGCGTCCGCGTGGCCGGGGCGGACGGTCCAGGCGGTGCGGATGTGCGGGGCGTGCGCGCGGAACGCCTCCTCCAGCGCGCCCGGGTCGCCGCCGTGCCCCCGGTCCCCGCGCACCCCGAACAGCGCGCGGTCGGCGCGCAGCGGCAGGCACAGCTGCACCCGGTAGTGCAGCCGCAGCGCGGCCGCCCCGAGGGCCCGGGCGAGCCGCGCGGCCGGCTTCGGCGCGGTCCGGCGGACGGCCGCGGCCAGGCGCAGTGCGCCGAAGGTGCGGTGCATCCCGTGCCGCACCAGAAGGTGCCGCAGCCGTGAGCGCGGCGGCAGGACCTTTCCGGGGTCGCGGTGCAGCCGGTAGTGGGCGCGGGCCCCGCGCAGGAACTCCGCGCGGCTCGCGCGCGGCAGCCGGTCCCGGCGGGTGTACACCGTGACGTAGTGGTCGATCATGCGGCGGAACAGCTCCGGCCGCCAGCCGGCGAGCTGGGGCCGCTCGCCGACGTAGGCGAACACCCGGTCGTACTGCGCGAAGATGTCGAAGTGCCGGCGGCTGGTGGTGCCGAGGATGTTGCCCTGCCTGCGCTGCCGGTAGCGCACGCACACCCGGTCCAGCGTGGCGATCGACTCCGCCGCCATCAGCACCGGGAAGGTCCACGGGGTGTCCTCGTAGTAGCCCGGCGGGAAGGTGAAGCCGTGGTGCTGGACGAACTCGCGGCGGCAGGCCTTGTTCCAGGCGACCATCAGCACCCGCAGCAGTTCCGGCCGGTCCGCCAGCCGGAACGGCGCGGGTCCCCGCTCGGTCATCGGCGCGGTGACCTGGTTGCGGATCTCCCGGCCGTCCCAGTAGGCGCGCGCGTAGTCGTAGACCAGGACGTCCGGATCACCGGTCTCCTTGATCCGGTCGGCCATGGCGCGCAGCGCGTCCGGGGCGAGGGTGTCGTCGCTGTCCAGGAAGACCAGGTAGTCGCCCGTCGCGCGGGCCGTCCCGGCGTTGCGGGCCGGGCCGAGCCCCTGGTTCTCGGTGAGGTGCACGGCCTTCACGCGCGCGTCGCGGGCCGCGTACGCGTCGATCAGCTCCCCGCACGCGTCCGGGGAGCAGTCGTTCACGGCGATCAGTTCGAGATCGGAGTACGACTGCCCGAGCACCGAGTCCAGGCACTCGGACAGATACGCCTGGACCTTGTACGCGGGGACGATGACACTGAACCTGGGCAAGGGACTTCCATGGGTCGGTCGGCGCGGGCGTTCTGCCCGGCAACGGCCGACGGAGCGACTTGGTTACGGTTCCGTACGTCATGTGGGGGATTCCCGGTGAACGGGAAGGGGCGGGCCCGAGAAGGCCCGCCCCCGTGAAGTGCCGCCTTTGCGCGGCTACTTGACCGCGCCCGCCATCACCCCGGACACGAACTGCCGCTGGAAGGCGAAGAACACGGCCAGCGGGATCACCATCGACAGGAACGCGCCGGGCGCGAGCACGTCGATGTTGTTGCCGAACTGCCGTACCTGGGTCTGCAGGGCGACCGTGACCGGCTGCGAGCCGGAGCCCGAGAACACCAGCGCGACCAGCAGGTCGTTCCACACCCACAGGAACTGGAAGATGCCGAGGCTCGCGATCGCGGGCCCGCCGAGCGGCATCACCACCCGTGCGAACAGGCGCAGTTCGCCCGCGCCGTCCAGCCTGGCCGCCTCCAGCAGCTCGCGGGGGATCTCCGCGAAGAAGTTCCGCAGCAGGAACACCGCGAACGGCAGTCCGAAGCCGACGTGGAACAGGATCACCCCCGGGATCGACCCGAACAGGCCGATCTTCCCGAACAGTTCGGCGATCGGGATGAGCGCCACCTGCACCGGCACCACGAGCAGGCTGACCACGCCGAGGAACCACCAGTCCCGGCCCGGGAACTCCATCCACGCGAACGCGTACCCCGCCAGCGAGCCGATCACCACGACCAGGACGGTCGCCGGAACCGTGATCAGCACGGTGTTCAGCAGCGAGTGGGTGATGTCGCCGTTCTCCAGCAGCCTGCGGTAGCTGCCGAAGGTCAGCCGCGACGGTTCGCGCAGCACCGTCCACCAGCCGCTCGCGCTCATGTCCTGCGGCGAGCGCAGCGAGGACAGGAGCAGCCCGAAGGTCGGCACCAGCCAGAACAGGGCGACCAGGACGAGGAGGAAGCGGACCAGTCCGCCGCCCAGCCGCCCGGTGATCCTCGACGCGAGCGAGGTCCGGGCCGGCCCCGCCGCGCGGGCCGCCGTCGCCCCGCCGGTGCTTTCGGCGGTCGCCGTCATCGCCGTACCTCCCGCCTGAGCCTGCGCATGTTGAACAGCATCACCGGGATCACCAGGAGCAGCAGGAACACCGCGATCGCGCTCGCGACGCCTGGCCTGCCCTCCGCGAACCCCTTGCGGTACAGCTCCAGGGCCAGCACGTTCCCGTCGTCCTGGGAGGAGCCCGGGGCGATGATGTAGACGAGGTCGAACACCTTCAGCACGTTGATCATCAGCGTGACGGTGACGACCGCGAGGACCGGCGCCAGCAGCGGCACGGTGATCTTGCGGAACACCTGCCACTCGGTCGCCCCGTCCACCCGCGCGGCCTCCAGCAGCTCCCGGGGCACGCCCGCGAGCCCGGCCGCGATCAGCACCATGGCGAAGCCCGCCCACATCCACACGTACGACCCGATGACCGCCGGGGTGATCAGTGCCGGGCCGAGCCAGTCCACGCCGTTGTACGGCTCGGTGAAGTTGCCCGCCGGCAGGCGCAGTCTGGCCCCGTCGGCGGCGGCGGGCAGGGTGAAGGTGCCGTCGCCCGCCGCCTTCGTGGAGGCCACCACCCGGCCGTCCTTCACCGCCTCGATCCGCATCCCGGCATAGCCCAGCTCGGCGGGGTCGGGCGCGCCGAGCCTGCCGACGCCCTTGCCGCGGGTGAAGTCCTGCCAGGCCGTGCCGGTGACCTTCCCCGGCTCCGGCCGGGCGGCCACCGCCCTCCGCGCTCCGTCCGGCAGCTGGCCGGGGGCCACGCCGACGAGCGGCAGGGCGACGGGGCGCCCGGCGTGGACGGCGTCCTTGGTGAGGAAGCCGCCCCGGTCGGGTGCGAGCGGCGACTCGCGGCCGGGGTGCGCCTTCGGGAACGCCGACGCCTGCGCGAACGTGTCGTGCACGCCCACCCACACCGCGTTGGCGACCCCCTTGTCCGGGTCCTGGTCGTACACCAGCCGGAAGATGATCCCGGCCGCCAGCATCGAGATCGCCATCGGCATGAAGACGATCAGCTTGAACGCCGTTCCCCAGCGCACTCGTTCGGTCAGCACCGCGAAGACCAGGCCGAGCGCGGTGGAGACCGTCGGGGCGAACACCACCCAGATGACGTTGTTCTTGAGGGCGGTGCGGATGCCGTCGTCCTCGAACAGCGCCCGGTAGTTGCCGAGTCCGGCGAACCCGTGGCCGGAGTCGCCGGTGAAGCTGCGGACCAGCGAGTACCCGATCGGGTAGACCACGAGCGCGCCGAGCAGGACCAGGGCCGGCAGCAGGAAGAGGACTGCCGCCGTCCCGCGCGTGCCGGTCACGCTCCCGCGGCGCTTGCGGGGTGCGGCGGGGCCCGGTGCGGGCCCGGCCGCCGCTGCCGACGCCATCGCCGGATCAGCTCCCGCTTCCGTACGCGGCCGCCGCGTCCTTCTCCAGCTGCCGCTGGGCGCCCGCCACGTCCTTCGGGTTCTTCAGGAAGTCCTGGAGATCCTTCCACTCGCCCTTGCCCGGGGTGCCGCCGAAGGCCTGCGGGGCCTGGTCGGACATGTCGAAGCGGAAGTCGTCGCCGGAGGAGATCAGCGCCCTGGCGATCGTCCGCTGCACCTCGTTCGGATAGGCCGAGACCGGCACGTTCTTGTTCGGCGAGAGATAGCCGCCCAGCTTCGCCTGGACGGACGCCGCGTCGGGGGAGGCGAGGAAGGTGACCAGCGCCTGCGCCGCCTTGGAGTCCTTCAGGATCACCGCCGCGTCACCGCCGGACACCACGGGCGCGGCCGTGCCCACCGCCGGGAACGGGAAGACCTTCGCGTCCGTGCCCACCCGCGCCTTGGTGTCGCCGATGTTGACCTGCGCGAAGTCGCCCTCGTAGACCATGCCCGCCTTCGGCTGGTCGCCTCCGGTGAAGGTCTGGGTGACGGAGGCCGGGAACTCGGTCTGCAGCGCGCCGTCCGCGCCGCCCGCCACGTAGTCCTTCGGGCCCCAGACCTGCGCCAGCGTGGTGAGCGCCTGCTTCACCGACGGGTCGGTCCACTTGAGCTTGTGCTGCGCGAGCTGGTCGTACTTGTCCGGGCCGGCCTGGGAGAGGTAGACGTTCTCGAACCAGTCCGTGAGCGTCCAGCCGTCGGCGCCGCCCACCGAGAACGGGGTGACCCCGGAGTCGTACACCGCCCGCGCGGTGCTCAGCAGCTCCGTCCAGGTCTTCGGTTCCTTGGCGCCCGCGTTCTCGAAGACCTTGGCGTTGTACCAGACCAGCGACTTGTTGGCGGCCTTGTAGTAGACGCCGTAGCTCTTGCCGTCGACCTTGCCGATGTCCTGCCAGCCCTGGGAGTAGTTCTCCGCCAGCTCCTTCAGCGCCTCGGGGCCGAGCGGCTTGGCCCACTTCTTCTCCACGGCCTGCTTGATCGCGCCCGGCTGCGGCAGCAGCGCCACGTCCGGCGGCCGGCCGCCCGCGACCTTCGAGCCCAGGAAGTTGATGATCGGGTCCTGCGCGGGCACGAACGTCACCTTCGCACCGGTGCGCTTCTCGAACTCGGCGAGGACCCGCTTGAAGTTCTTCTGCTCGGTGCCGGTCCAGACGGCGGCCACCTCCAGCTTCGCGCCGTCCAGCTTCGGCAGGGTGACGGAGGAACCGCCGCTCCCGTCGCTCCTCTCCCCGCTCGCCTTCTTGTCGTCGCCGCTGGAGCAGGCGGTGAGCGCGAGGGCTCCCGCGAGCAGAGCGGCGAGTGCCGCGACGGCCCTGTCTGTCCGGATGGTGCTGCTCCTGCTGCGCATCACTTCCCCGTTCGTCGTTGCCCGTTGAACGCCGGAACACTGCTTCCGTGCGCTCCGGTCTACGCGGGCACCGCGAGGGCGGCAAGAGCGCCTGCCCCGTCCCACGGGTCATCGTGACCGGCTCGTGATCGGGGCGGTATGCGTAACGGGTCCGGACAGCGTGTCCGTCAGAGCAGGGAGGGCACCTCGGCCGCCGACACCTCCCGGGCCGCCCGCTGCACCGCGCTCGCCAGCAGTGCCAGGTCGGTGGGGCCGTTGCCCAGCTCGCGCACCGGCCGGCGGGCCGGCGGGTCGCCCGTGCGCTCCCACTCCAGCGGCAGCACGGTGGGCCGCTGGGTCGCGGTGCGCGGGATACGGCCCGTCACCCGGCCGCCCTGGAACCCGGCGGTCCGCCCGTCCGGGTACACCAGCGTGCCCCGCCCGGGCGCCGGTTCCTCCGGACCCGGCACCGGCGCGTCCAGCGTCACCCGCAGGGTGGCCTGCCGGGCCGGTTCGGTCTCCGCCGTACGGCCGCCCGGCCCGCAGGCCCCGACCAGGTGCACGCCGAGCCGCTCGCCCTCCCGGGCCACGGCCTCCAGCGCGCGCATCACCGAACCGGCGGCGGGCCGGCCCGTCGAGCCCAGCGCGGGCGAGACCAGCGCGTCCAGGTCGTCCACGACCACCACGAGCCGGGGCAGCGGCGGCGCCGCCTCGGTGCGCTGCCGGGCGGCGGCCCGCGGACGCAGCCGCAGGGTGGAACTGGGCGGCGTGTCTATGTCGCCGTCGCCCGCCCCCGGGACCGCCCCGGGAACGGCCGCGCGCCCGCCGGGGGTGCGCTGCGCGACGACACGGCCCGACACCTCGCGCCCGGTGTGCCACTGGGTGAAGTCCGTGAGGCCCACCAGCTCGCCGCGCCGCTTCAGCTCGGCGCTCAGCGCCTGTGCGAACTCCCGCATGCGCACGGGGTCGTTGGCGAGGAGATGCGTCGTCACATGGGGGATGTCCGTGCACACGCGCAGGCCGTCGGCGCGCCCCGTGCCGGTGCCGTCCCGGCCGTCGATCAGGACGACGCCCAGCCGGTCGGGCCGTTCGGCGGCGGCCAGCGAGGCGACCACCGCCCGCAGCAGTTCGGTACGGCCGCTGCCGGCCGGCCCCTCGATCAGCAGATGCGGGCCGTCGGCCACCAGGTCCACACCGAGCGCGCCGCGCGGTCCGGCGCCGAGCACCGCCCGCGCCCGGCCGCCCAGCGACTCCGTGTCGTCGGCGGCGTCCGCCCAGCGGGCCATCAGCGATGCCGGGGTGGCCCGCGCCAGCCCCAGCTCGTCCAGCAGACGCGCCGACCGGGGCAGCGGCACGGCCGCGCGCGCGTGCCGGTCACCGGGGCCGTCGGGACGCAGCGGCGCCAGCGCCCGCGCGAACCGCTCCGCCCACGCGGCGGAGACCGCGTCCACGGCGGCGAGCGCGCCCGTGCCGACGGGGCCGGTCGGCGCCACCCGCAGCAGGTGCAGCACGCTCGCCACGTCGCCGCCGAGCAGCGCCACCGCCCCGCAGTGCCGGAACGTCGGCGTGACCGCGCAGGCCGCCTCGTACGCCTCCGCCACCGACGGACCGGAGGAGATGGGGAAAGCGGGGAAATCAGAGGAGGCCGAGGAGGCCGAGGAGGCCGAGGAGGCCGCGGCGCCGGACGGCACCGGAGCGCCCGGGAAACCGGCGGAGGCCGTGCCGGGCGCACCGTCCGCTGTCTCCGCGAGGCACACGACGTGCACGCCGGCCCGCGGTCCCGCGACGGCCAGCCGCGCCAGGGACTCCCGCAGCGCGGCCCCGCCGGGGTCGCCGTCCAGGACCACGACGGTGTACGGCCCCGGGCAGCCGCCGGTGCCGGCCGGTTCGGCGGAGCCGGGGGACCAGGAGGAGGAGTAGCCGGAAGGGGAGGGGGAAGGGGCACCCGGGGTGGTCCGCGCCGGGGCCTGGCGGGCCGTGCCGAGGCCCGCCGTCGCGTGGTCCTCGACCCGGCGCAGGAGTTCCTCCACGCGGGCCGCCGCCTGTTCGCGGTCGTAGGCCAGCAGCAGGCGGCAGTCCTGGCCGCGGGCCGGCCGGACGTGCGGCAGCCAGCCGAGCCAGGACCACTCGGCCGTGCGCTCCTCGACCGGACGGGAACCGTCCGCGCTGATCAGCACGATCTCCAGCAGGTCGGGGGAGTGCAGCGCGGCGAGCTGGGCCAGCACCGCGCGGGCCAGCCCGGACAGCCGGGGGCGCGGACCGGCGAGGCCCAGGGCCCCGGTCTCGCGCAGCGCGGCGGTCACCGGTACGGCGGGCAGCGGGCCGGAGCCGTCCGGCGCGGTCCGGTCGGCCGTGCCGAGCCGTACGGTCAGCGCCTCCGGGTGGCCCGGACCGCGCTCCCACAGACGCGGCCCGGGGCCGAGCGCCGTGAGCAGCAGGGCGGCGGGGTCCGGCCAGGTGTCCGGCCGCGGGGGCAGGCCGGTGACCGGGGCCGCGGGTGCCTCGGTGATGTCGTCGTACGCGTCCGGCCCGGCGGGAGCCTGCTCGGCGCGTCCGCCGGTCAGCCTGCGCGCCCACGCGCCGAGGCCGCCCCGGCGCCGGGTGCCCGTGGGGGCGTCGGTGCCCCGGACGGGCGTGCCCTTGCGGCCGCCCGCGCGCGGGCCGCCGTCCGGCACCGCGCCGTACGCCGCCGTACCGGCGGCTCCGCCGTCCGCCGCGCCGGCCGCGTCCCCCGGTCCCCGCAGTCCCGTGTGGGTGTCGCCGCCGGAGGGGCCGTGGTGGCCGGTTCCCCGGGGTGCGGCGCCGTGGCCGGGAGCCTCCGGGGTCCGGGCCGGGCCGCCGGACGCGCCCGGGGTGTACGGGGCCGCTTCCGCGGGGTCTGCGTGGTCCGCGTGCTTCCTGCCGTAGGCCGGGCCGGGGGCTCCGGGGCCCCAGGTCTCGGCGGCCGGTGCCGCCGCCGGGCGGGGGAGGCCCGCTCCCGGGTACCCGCCGCCGCCGTTGGCGGCGGTCTGCGGCCGTCCGCCGTCCCGGGAAGTGCCCGGGCGGTCCGTGTCCGCGCGGCGGGACGCGGAACCCGGTGCGTTCCGGTCGTAGACCCGGGCGGTCGCGGCGGGAGCGGGCACCTCCGCCGGCCATCCGGCGCGGCCGCCCGTGGTCCGGTCGGCGAAGGCCGTCCGCGGGTCCGGCTCACGGCTCTCGATCCGCGGCGCCCCCGCCTGTCCGGGCACCGCCCCCCGCTCCTCGCGCCGGTGCTCCTGGGCGCCCGCGCCGGAGGCGGCGTAGGGCGAGGTGCCGTACGCGTGGTGCGTCGGTCCTTCGGGGCCGCCGTGGGCCGCGCCCGCGACCGGTTCGGCGCGCAGGCCGTACGCCGTGTCCTGATCCGTGTGCCCGCCGCGCGCGTGGGCGTCCCGGGCGGAGCCGCCCGCGCCGGGCGCACCGGCGCTCCCGCCGCCGAGCGGCACCCGGACGTGTCCCTCGCCGTCCGGCACCGTCCGCACCCGGGCCGCGGGTCCCCCGGACGGCGTCACGCGCAGGGCGGACTCGCCGATCCTCAGCAGGGCGCCCGCGGGGAAGCGGAGCGGCCGGCCGGTGACGCGGGTGCCGTCGAGGGTCGTGCCGTTGGTGGAACCGAGATCGGTGACGGTGACCTGGCCGTCGGGCTCGACGGTGACGGCGCAGTGCAGGCGGGAGACGTCGAGGTCGTCCAGCGGCACGTCGGCGTCGGCGGAGCGGCCGACGGTGATGCGGCCGCCGTGCAGCAGGTGGACGCCGCCGGCGTCCGGGCCGGCGACCACGTGCAGCTGGGTCGGGGCGTCGTCCAGCTCGGGATGCGGTTCGAGGGCCGCCGGGGCGCCCAGCGCCAGCACGGCGCCGTCGACCAGCGGGGGCTCGCCCAGCGTCCGGTGCCGGCCGTCGAGCCGCTCCGTGCCCGCGTACAGGACGACCGGCGCGCCGCCGGGATCCCGGCCCGCGCCGCCCTCCGCGGTGACCGCCGCGGCCAGCGCCGGCGCCACCGCGGCCAGGTCCGTGCCCACGGGCGCCGTGACCAGCACGTCACGGCTCACGGCGCGGCTCCGCTGCGGGGAAGGTCCCAGCGGGTCTACGACGGTCAGCCGGATCTGCATCGCCGTCAGCGGTCCCTTCTGCGCGGGCGCGGACTTGCCCCGGTCCGCCCCGAGCACGTCGGCCAGTACTGCACGCATCCTTGCACCTGTCACCGGCGGTCCGCCCCGGTCCGGGCACCAAGTGATCTTGATTGGTCGGCTCTGCCCCCAAAAATGCCTGACCGGTGCCGCGACGGTGATCGGTTGAGATCGGTCACGTCCGGGAACCGGCAACCAGGAGACCGAGGCGAGCGTCTTTCCTTCGAACATGGACGGGAACGTCCACGTGGTGCTCCGGGGGGCGGCACTACAGTGGGTCGGAACACCCGGAGACAGGCGAGCGAGCAGCCAAGCAAGCAGCCACGAAGCAGCAGGGAGCACGTGTGCGGCCAGTCGGCAGCAAGTACCTGCTCGAGGAGCCGCTCGGACGCGGCGCCACGGGCACCGTCTGGCGTGCCCGCCAGAGGGAGACCGCGGGCGCCGAGGCGGCCGTGCCCGGCCAGCCGGGCGAGACGGTCGCGATCAAGGTCCTCAAGGAGGAGCTGGCGAGCGACCCGGACATCGTGATGCGCTTCCTGCGCGAGCGCTCCGTCCTGCTCCGGCTCACCCACCCCAACATCGTCCGGGTCCGCGACCTGGTCGTCGAGGGCGATCTGCTGGCCCTGGTCATGGACCTCGTCGAGGGCCCCGACCTGCACCGCTACCTGCGCGAGAACGGCCCCTTCTCGCCCGTCGCCGCCGCGCTGCTCACCGCGCAGGTCGCCGACGCGCTCGCCGCGAGCCACGCCGACGGCGTCGTCCACCGCGACCTGAAGCCCGCCAACGTGCTGCTGACCCAGTACGACGGCCGGATGCACCCGCTGCTGACCGACTTCGGCATCGCCCGCCTCGCCGACTCCCCGGGCCTGACGCGCACCCAGGAGTTCGTGGGCACCCCCGCCTACGTCGCGCCCGAGTCCGCCGAGGGCCGCCCGCAGACCTCCGCCGTCGACATCTACGGCGCCGGCATCCTGCTGTACGAGCTGGTCACCGGGCATCCGCCGTTCGCCGGCGCCACCGCCCTCGAGGTGCTGCACCAGCACCTCAGCGCCGAGCCGCGCCGCCCCTCCACCGTCCCGGACCCGCTGTGGACGGTCATAGAGCGCTGCCTGCGCAAGAACCCGGAGCAGCGGCCCGGCGCGGAGAGCCTCGCGCGCGCCCTGCGCGTGGTCGCCGAGGGTGTCGGCGTGCACGCGAACGCCGCCCAGATCGCCGCGGCCGAGGGCGTCGGCGCCCTGCTCGCGCCCGACCCGGACCCGGCCGCCGTCCCGGGCGTCCCCGGTGCCGCCGACCCCACCCAGGTGCTTCCCACGGGCGGCCCGCAGGGGTCCTGGGGCAACCACGACCCGAACGCGGCGACCAGCTTCCTGCCGCACACCGCGGGACCCTCCGGCGCCGGCGACCCGACCAGCGTGCTGCCGCACACCGGCCCCGGTGCCGGTGCCGGTGCCGCGGACCCGACCGCCGTCATGCCGCCGGTGCAGGGCCGGCCGGGCCAGGACCAGGAGTGGCCGGGGCAGCAGCCCGACCAGCCGCACCCCTGGCAGACCCAGCTGCGCGCCGCCCGCGACCGCAACGAGCAGACGCAGGTCCAGTACCTCGACCCGGGCGAGGACCCGCTGCGCCACCGGCCCCAGCGGCAGGTCGCCCGCCCGCAGCGGCAGGCCCAGCCGGCCCCGCAGGCCCGCCCGCAGCAGCCCCAGGCCCGCCGCCCCCAGCAGCAGCAGCAGCCGCAGCGCTACTCCACGCCGCAGCCCGAGCAGTACGCGCCGCCCCAGCAGCCGCAGCGGCCCGCGCGTGAGCCGCGCGCGCCCCGCGAGCCGCGTCCGCGCAGCGCCAACCCGATGAAGATCCCCGGACTCGGCTGCCTGAAGGGCTGCCTGTTCACGATCGTCATCCTGGTCGTCGCGAGCTGGCTGATCTGGGACCTGACCCCGCTGCACACCTGGGTCGGCAAGGGCGAGGGCTACTGGCAGCAGCTGAGCGACTGGGCGGGTCAGTTGAGTGACTGGGTCAAGAACCTGAACAAGTCCTCCGACGCCTCCAACTGACCACCGGGCAGGCGACTTGTCGACATCCCGCGGGTGATTTGCCGTTCCGCGGTGAAGGTTGGCCCGCAGGGCGCGTAGTTTTGTCGACCGGGAGTCCTGGTCGGTCGTCGGCCGGGGGCCCGGGGGGCCCGCGGCGACAGCCGCCGACGTCTGCGCCCCGGCAGCGGCGCAGCATCGGCAACACGCGTCTGTAGGAGCAGTCTTGGCACGGAATATCGGCAGCCGGTACACCGCGAACCAGATCCTGGGGCGGGGCAGCGCCGGCACGGTGTGGCTGGGCGAGGGGCCGGACGGCCCCGTCGCGATCAAGATCCTGCGGGAGGACCTCGCGTCCGACCAGGAGCTCGTCGGACGCTTCGTCCAGGAGCGCACCGCGCTGCTCGGCCTGGAGCACCCGCACATCGTCACCGTGCGCGACCTGGTCGTCGACGGCAACGACCTGGCGCTGGTCATGGACCTCGTCCGCGGTACCGACCTGCGCACCCGGCTGGAGCGCGAGCGGCGCCTCGCGCCCGAGGCTGCCGTGGCGGTCGCCGCCCACATCGCCGACGCGCTCGCCGCCGCGCACGCGGCCGGAGTGGTGCACCGGGACGTCAAGCCCGAGAACATCCTGCTCGACATGCAGGGCCCGCTCGGCCCCGGCGGCGCCCATCCCGCGCTGCTCACCGACTTCGGTGTCGCCAAGCTGATCGACGCGCCGAAGCGGACCCGGGCCACGAAGATCATCGGCACTCCCGACTACCTCGCCCCCGAGATCGTCGAGGGGCTGCCCCCGCGGGCCGCCGTGGACATCTACGCGCTGGCCACCGTCCTGTACGAGCTGCTCGCCGGCTTCACGCCCTTCGGCGGCGGCCACCCGGGCGCGGTGCTGCGGCGGCACGTCACCGAGACCGTCGTACCGCTGCCCGGCATCCCCGAGGAGCTGTGGCAGCTGCTCGTGCAGTGCCTGGCGAAGGCTCCGGCCTCCCGGCTGCGGGCCACCGAACTCGCGGCCCGGCTGCGGGAGCAGCTGCCCCTGCTGGCCGGGATGCCGCCGCTGGACGTGGACGAGCCGGAGGCCGAGGGCGCCGACCCGGCGCCCGCGCCCCAGGAGCCCCGGCCGCCCGCCGCGGAACCGGTGCGCCGGCGCGGCGCGGTGTCCCTGGTGCCCGGCGCCAAGCCGGACTCCAACCGGGACACCCACACGTCGATGCGGGTTCCCGCGCCCGACGAACTGGCCGGCGGGGCCCACGGCACGGCCCGGGTGCCGCGGCCCTCCGGGGCGCCCCGCGCCGGTTCCGCCCGGCACCGCGCCGCCGCCCGCCGCCGCAGGATCACGCTGAGCGTCGCGGGCGCGCTGCTGCTCGCCGCGGTGGGACTCGGGGCGTGGGCCGCCTCCGGCGACGACGAGCCGCCCCGCCCCGCGCACACCAGCACGTCGGCCCCCTGACCGCCCCCACCCCCCGCCCGGCCCGCGTCCGCCGCCCCTCCGCGGGCCCCCGCCCTGTCTGTGTCCGCCGGCCCTCCGCGGGACCCCCGCCCCGCCTGCGTCCGCCGCCCCCTCCGCCTGGCCCCCGGCCGGGCCGTTCGCCGGTCTGCCCCACGGCCCGTCCGCCGGCCCTCCGCGGGACCCCGCCCCGCCTGCGTCCGCCGCCCCCTCCGCCGGGCCCCCGGCCGGGCCGTCCGCCGGTCTGCTCCACGGCCCGTCCGCCGGGCCGTCCGTCGGTCCCTCCGGGGGTGCCGCGAGGGCGGCGAAGGGGCCGGTGGGCGGCCGGCGGCGGGAGCGCGGGCCCCGGGAGCGCGGGCCCGCGGGCGGGGGCCGGCGCCCGGCACCGGACCTCGGCACCCGGCGGAGCCGTTACGCTGGAGGCGTGGCAGTCGTCGATGTATCCGAAGAGCTGAAGTCCCTCTCCTCGACCATGGAGTCGATCGAGGCCGTCCTGGACCTCGACAAGCTGAGGGCAGACATCGCCGTGCTCGAGGAGCAGGCGGCCGCGCCGTCCCTCTGGGACAACCCGGACGAGGCGCAGAAGATCACCAGCAAGCTCTCCCACCTCCAGGCCGAGGTCAGGAAGGCGGAGGCGCTGCGCGGACGGATCGACGATCTCTCCGTGCTCTTCGAGATGGCCGAGGAGGAGGACGACCCGGACACCCGTGCCGAGGCCGAGTCCGAACTGGTCGCCGTGAAGAAGGCGCTGGACGAGATGGAGGTCCGTACCCTCCTCTCCGGCGAGTACGACGCCCGTGAGGCGCTCGTCAACATCCGCGCCGAGGCCGGCGGCGTCGACGCCGCCGACTTCGCCGAGCAGCTGCAGCGCATGTACCTGCGCTGGGCCGAGCGGCACGGCTACAAGACCGAGATCTACGAGACGTCGTACGCGGAAGAGGCCGGCATCAAGTCGACCACCTTCGCCGTCCAGATCCCCTACGCCTACGGCACGCTCTCGGTCGAGCAGGGCACGCACCGCCTGGTGCGCATCTCGCCCTTCGACAACCAGGGCCGCCGCCAGACGTCCTTCGCGGGCGTCGAGGTGCTCCCGGTCGTGGAGCAGACCGACCACGTCGAGATCGACGAGTCGGACCTGCGCATCGACGTCTACCGTTCCTCGGGCCCCGGCGGCCAGGGCGTGAACACGACGGACTCCGCGGTCCGCCTCACCCACCTGCCCACCGGCATCGTGGTCTCCTGCCAGAACGAGCGCTCCCAGATCCAGAACAAGGCCACGGCCATGAACGTCCTCCAGGCCAAGCTGCTGGAGCGGCAGCGCCAGGAGGAGCGGGCCAGGATGGACGCCCTCAAGGGCGACGGCGGAAGCTCCTGGGGCAACCAGATGCGTTCCTACGTGCTGCACCCGTACCAGATGGTCAAGGACCTGCGCACCGAGTTCGAGGTCGGCAACCCCCAGGCCGTGCTCGACGGTGAGATCGACGGGTTCCTGGAGGCCGGTATTCGCTGGCGCAAGCAGCAAGAGAAGTAATTTTGTCGATATGACAACTGCCGCCCATGTGGCGGCAGTTGCCGTATGTCTGGGTTTTACGTCACACTCACAGGCTTCAATTCCCCGCAAACGCCACCCCATCGGACATCGCTCCTGCAACGGCCTTGACGCTGCTTTGGAAAATGGGAAAGGTGAAGCGTGGCATGCGTATCTCCGGGGCGCATGTGAACCGGGGGAACGGACGCTTGTCCCAATTGCGCCTGCCCCCGTCGATCACGGCACACCCCGTACGCCGCCTCATTGACGATCAGCTACTGGGGGTAGCAACCACATGACGAAGAAGACGCGGATGCGCGTCGCGCGGATAGCCGCCGGCGCCGTGATCGCGGCCGGGGCCTCGCTGACGGCCGCCGGTGCGGCCTCCGCCCTGGACCTCGGTGTCCAGGCCGGTCCGCTCAGCGTGAGCGTGAACACGGGCGGCGAGGACGACGGTGGCACCGACGGCGGCGGCTGTGACCCCGTCGGCGTCTGCACCACCGACGGCGGCGGCAACGGTGGTGACACGACCACGACCGGCGGCGAGACCACGACGACCGGCGGCGACACGACCACCGGTGGTGACACCACCACGACCGGCGGCGACGACGGCGGCGACACCACCACCACGACCGGTGGCGACGACGGCGGCGACACCACCACGACCGGTGGCGACACGACCACCACCGGCGGTGACAACGGCGGCGACACCACCACGACCGGTGGTGACAACGGCGGTGACACGACCACGACCGGTGGCGGCAACGGCAACGGTGGCGACACCACGACCGGTGGCGGCACCGGCGACGGCGGCACCACCACGACCGGTGGCGGCAACGGCACCGACGGTGGCAACGGCGGTGGCGGCAACGGCAACGGCGGCAACGGTGGCCACGGCGGTGCCGGCGGCAACAGCGGCACCGGTGGTTCCGGCAGCACCGGCAACAACAACACCCCCAACGGCGGCGGCAACGACAACGTGTCCCAGGAGGAGGGCTCCTCGGCCCTCACCGACACCGGCTCGGACACCGTGGCCCAGGGCGGCGACAAGCAGCTCGCCGAGACCGGTGCCGGTCAGACCGCGTTCCTGCTCGTCGGCGCCGCGACGATGATCGCGGGCGGCATCGCCTTCCGCGTCCTGCCGCGCCTGGCCGGCGGCCGGGGCGGCGCGGCCGCCTGAGCGCAGCCGCACGGCCGCGTCCCCCCGGGGACGCACCACGGATGAACGGAAGGGCCCGGAGCTTCGCGCTCCGGGCCCTTCCGGCGTTCTTCTCAGGAGTTCCGTGCGGACCTCTCGCCCGGTCTCACACGGTCTGGTGCGCCAGCAGCACCACCGCGGCGACCAGCACCGCCAGCAGGGCGATCAGCGCCACCGGGTTCATCCCCGCGAAGAGGCGCTCCTGCTGAAGGCGCTCGCGGCTGGCGCGGCACACCGGGCACCGGCCCTCGTTCACGGGCGCCGCGCAGTTCGCGCACACCAGACGGTCGTACGTCATGCGGTCGCCCTCCTTGCTCCGGCCATCACAGCTACAACGCATCCGGGAACGAGAACGTTCCCCCTCCACTCTGCCAGGTTCCCCCGGAAGAAGCGCGGGCGCCGGGAGAACCCCGGATCCGGGGCCGTACAAAAACGCACAAGTGTCGCCCAACCGCAACCGGGCCCTGCGCGTGCACACCCGGTTCGCGTATGGTCACGCTCATCTACCCCCGGCGACCCGTGGTGCATCCGTGATCCGATTCGACAATGTCTCCAAGGTCTACCCCAAGCAGACCCGCCCAGCCCTGAGGGAGGTCTCCCTGGAGGTGGAAAAGGGCGAGTTCGTCTTCCTGGTGGGGTCCTCGGGCTCCGGAAAGTCCACCTTTCTGCGGCTGATCCTCCGCGAGGAGCGGTGCAGTCACGGGCAGGTGCACGTGCTGGGCAAGGACCTCGCGCGCGTCTCCAACTGGAAGGTGCCGCAGATCCGGCGCCAGCTCGGGACGGTGTTCCAGGACTTCCGTCTCCTGCCCAACAAGACGGTCGCGGAGAACGTGGCCTTCGCCCAGGAGGTCATCGGCAAGTCCCGCGGCGAGACCCGCAAGTCCGTGCCCCAGGTGCTCGACCTCGTCGGGCTCGGCGGCAAGGAGGACCGCATGCCGGGCGAGCTGTCCGGCGGTGAGCAGCAGCGCGTCGCCATCGCGCGCGCCTTCGTCAACCGGCCCAAGCTGCTCATCTGCGACGAGCCCACAGGCAACCTCGACCCGCAGACCTCCGTCGGCATCATGAAGCTGCTCGACCGGATCAACAGGACCGGTACGACCGTGGTGATGGCGACGCACGACCAGAACATCGTGGACCAGATGCGCAAGCGCGTCATCGAGCTGGAGAAGGGCCGCCTCGTCCGCGACCAGGCCCGCGGCGTCTACGGCTACCAGCACTGACGTTCCACGACGGAAAGGCATAACCAGACGCCATGCAGGCCCAGTTCGTTCTGTCGGAGATCGGTGTCGGTCTCCGCCGCAACCTGACGATGACCTTCGCCGTCATCGTCTCCGTCGCCCTGTCCCTGGCCCTCTTCGGCGGCTCGCTGCTGATGAGCGACCAGGTGAGCACCATGAAGGGCTACTGGTACGACAAGGTCAACGTCTCGATCTTCCTGTGCAACAAGAGTGACGCGCAGTCGGACGTGAACTGCGCCAAGGGCGCGGTCACCGAGGACCAGAAGAAGCAGATCCGGGCGGACCTGACGAAGATGACCTCGCTCGTGGAGAAGGTCACCTACGAGTCCCAGGACCAGGCGTACAAGCACTACAAGGAGCAGTTCGGCAACTCCCCGCTGGCCAGCTCCCTCACGCCGGACCAGATGCAGGAGTCGTACCGCATCAAGCTCAAGGACCCGCAGAAGTACCAGGTCATCGCGACCGCCTTCAACGGGCGGGACGGCGTGCAGTCGGTGCAGGACCAGAAGGGCATCCTGGACAACCTCTTCCAGCTGCTCAACCTGATGAACCGGGCCGCGCTCGGCGTGATGGCGATGATGCTGGTCGTCGCGCTGCTGCTGATCGTCAACACCGTGCGCGTGTCGGCGTTCAGCCGCCGCCGCGAGACCGGGATCATGCGTCTGGTCGGCGCCTCCGGCTTCTACATCCAGGCACCGTTCATCATGGAGGCCGCGGTCGCCGGACTCATCGGCGGCGGCCTCGCCTGCGTGTTCCTGGTCGTCGGCCGGTACTTCACCATCGACCACGGCATGGGCCTGTCCAGCAAGCTCACGCTCATCAACTTCGTCGGCTGGGACGCGGTGTTCACCAAGCTGCCGCTGATCCTCGCCACGAGCGTGCTGATGCCCTCCCTGGCGGCGTTCTTCGCGTTGCGCAAGTACCTGAAGGTGTGACGCATACCAAGAGGGCCGTACGGGCATCCGCCCGTGCGGCCCTTCGCGTTGTCCTAGACTCACCGCCATGTCAGGCCGTGACCTGTTCTGCCAGCCCCGCCGCAAGTGCCGCGGGGCCGCCCTGACATTCGTCTTCGCCGGCGTCCTGGTCGCCGGCGCCGCCACCGGTTCCTTCCCGGAGAGCGGCCAGAGCGGCCGGAACGGCCCGTCCGGCCGCGGGAGCACCGCGGTCGCGCCGGGCGTGGGCGCCCACCACGACGACGTACGCCGGGCCGCCGCCGAGGCGATGGCCGACGGCAAGTCGCCTATGGAGGCCGCGGAACGGGCCGTCAGCCGCAGCGGGGACCGCTGGGGCGCCGTCTACTCCGAGGGCGAGTACGAGGAGTTCCAGGAGGCCCTGGACGGCGAGTACACCGGCGTGGGCCTGTGGGCGCGCCGCGAGCGGGACGGCCGTATCGAGGTGACCCGGGTGCGGCCCGGCTCGCCGGCCGCGGACGCGGGGATCCGGCGGGGTGACCGGCTGCGCACCGTCGACGGCGGCGAGGTCGACGGCCGGCCGGTGACCGAGGTCGTCTCCTTACTGCGCGGCGACGCCGACGACGCGCCCGCCGGTACGACGGTGACGCTCGGCCTGGAGCGCGGCACGCGCGCGTGGACGCGGACCCTGCGCCGGGCGCGCCTGTCCACCGACTCCGTCACGGCCCGCACGCTCGACGACGGGGCGGTCACCGTCGTCCGGGTCGACGCCTTCACCAAGGGCTCCGCGGACGCCGTGCGGACCGCCGTGCGGCAGGCCCCGGCGGCCGCGGGGATCGTCCTCGACCTGCGGGGGAACTCCGGCGGCCTGGTCACCGAGGCGGTCGGCGCGGCCTCCGCCTTCCTCGACGGCGGCCTGGTCGCCACCTACGACGTCGACGGCGCCCAGCGCGCCCTGCACGCCGCGCGCGGCGGCGACACCGCCCGGCCTCTGGTGACCCTCGTCGACGGCGGCACCATGAGCGCGGCCGAGATGCTCACCGGCGCCCTCCAGGACCGCGGCCGCGCGGTCGTGATCGGCTCCCGCACCTTCGGCAAGGGTTCCGTGCAGATGCCGACCACGCTGCCCGACGGCTCGGTGGCCGAACTGACCGTGGGCCACTACCGCACCCCGCTGGGCCACGCCGTCGACGGCCGGGGCATCACACCGGACCTGGAGGCGGGCTCCGGGGCGCTGGCGCGTGCCGAGACCGTGCTCACCGGACTCGGCGACCGGTCGTAGACCGCTTAAAGCACTTCCCTCGCACCCCCCGTGTGGTGAGAAAATGGGCGGCACTATGAGCAAGGGAATGTACGTACCGAAGGAGTCCCAGCCCAAGCAGGGCGGAGCGGCCGCGAAGGCCAGGGACGGTGAGAAGGGCGGCAAGCGCAAGATCGTCGCCCAGAACAAGAAGGCCCGGCACGACTACGCGATCGTCGACACCTTCGAGGCCGGGATCGTGCTCTCCGGCACCGAGGTCAAGTCGCTGCGCGAGGGGCGGACGTCGCTGACCGACGGCTTCGTCCAGATCGACCGGGGCGAGGCATGGCTGCACAACGCCCACATCCCCGAGTACCACCAGGGCACCTGGACCAACCACTCCGTGCGCCGCAAGCGCAAGCTGCTCCTGCACCGCGAGGAGATCGACAAGCTGGAGTCGAAGTCCCAGGAGACGGGTCACACCATCGTGCCCCTCGCGATCTACTTCAAGGACGGCCGGGCCAAGGCCGAGATCGCGCTCGCCCGGGGCAAGAAGGAGTACGACAAGCGGCAGACCCTGCGCGAGCAGCAGGACCGCCGGGAGTCGGACCGCGCGATCGCGGCGGCCAAGCGCAGGCAGCGCGGCGTCTGACGGCTCCGGCCGGGCACGCGGGAATACGCTGGCACTGTCGTGCGTTGGTCACGTACGATGGCACTGCACCCCAGCGAGGGTGCGCGCCCCTCACGGGGGCATTGAAAAATCAACATGGGGATGATCGGTTTCGACAGCGGATGTCGAAGCAGGGGAAGCGTGTCGAGGAAGCGGCAATGATCTCGTAAACCATATGTCGCAAAAAATAATCGCCAACACCAAGCGCGATTCCTTCGCCCTCGCTGCCTAAGTAGCGACTTGCGAAGTGTCAGCCCGGGGCTGTTCCCGACCCGGATCCTGGCATCAGCTAGGGAACTAAACCTTGATCCCGGTCACGGGGTGAAGAGGGAAATCTAACAGTGACTGAGCCCGTCGGAGACTTGTTCGCGTGATCTCCGGGGCTGAGAAAATCGCAGCGAACTGCACACGGAGAAGCCCTGATTCCGCACCGTTGGACGCGGGTTCGATTCCCGCCATCTCCACGATCGGAAGACCCCCGGGTCTTTCGTACCCCATGTGGGCAAAGGCCCCGTCGCTTCGAGCGGCGGGGCCTTTGTCTTGCGCTCAGCCAAGCGCTCCGCCTTGCGCTTCGTCGGCGCTTCGTCATGCGCCGGGGCGCGGGGCGGGTGGCGCGGAACCGGTTCCTCCTGGTCCGGAAGGGGCGGGCCTTCACAGCGGGGACACCTGGAGGAGACGATCTCCACGTGCGCTACATTCTTCGCCTGAGCACGGTGTGGTAGGGGGCGCTCGGGCCGGGCGGGGACCCGGTTCCGGCCGGCGGGTGCTCAGGGTCGAGGCGCACCCCGAATTGTCCCGTGGGGGGATGTGCGCGCGTGAAACAGTGGCGAGAAGACGCCCGACCGGACCGGCCCGAAGCCGCGTCCGAGGCCCAGGAACCTTCTGCCGGAGAGACCGGGACCGCTCCGGAGACCGGCACGGTTCCGGTTCCAGTTCCGGTTCCGGATGCCGCCGGTACGCCGGTGCGGCGGGGCGATGCGCCCCAGGACCCCGGCGGACGCCCCGAGGCCCGTCCGGGAGCCGAGATACCCGGGGGCGGACCCGCCGCCCCGACCGAACCGGCCGTTCTGCCGGTGCCCGACCCTGGGAGCAACTCCGTGACCGAGCCCGGGGCCACGCCCTCGTCCGGGACCGACGACGAGACCGCCGTACTTCCGCAGGCGCCCAAGGCGCGTCGTGCGGCCGAGTTCCGCAAGGCCGCGGACGCCCGGCGGACCGCGGCGGGACGTCCGGCCGTGACCGGCACTCAACTGCCTGCGGCGGCTGCCGAGGAGACTGCTGTGCTGCCTCCTGCGGAGACTGCGGCAGCGGCTGAGCAGACTGCTGTGCTGCCTCCTGCGGTGCTCGGGGCGGCGGCCGGGGAGACCGTTGTGCTGCCTCCTGCGGCGCCTGCGGCGGCGGCCGAGCAGACTGCTGTGCTGCCTGCGGAGGCGGCTGGGGAGACTGCTGTGCTGCCCCCTGCGGTGCTTGCGGCAGCGGCCGGGGAGACGGCGGTTCTGTCTCCGGCCGAGGCCGTGCATGCGGGGCCCGCCGGTGAGGCCGGGGAGGCCGCTGTGCCGGCTCCGGCCGGGGCCGGGCCGGCGGGGGCCGCCTCTGCCGGGGCGCAGGAGACGGGGGTGCTGCCTCCGGAGGTCCGGCCCGGCGCCGTCCAGCTCGGCGACGTGCGGATGAGCCCGGCCGCCGGTCCGCTGCGCAAGGCCGGCCGGGACGCGGCCGACGGGCCGGTGTTCGTCGACGAGTCCGGCCGTCGCAGCCGTACCTTCCGGCGTCTCGGCATGGCCGTCGCCGTGGCCTGTGCCGTCTACGCCGTCGTCATCGTCGCCACCCTCATGTCCGGCAGCTCGGACGCCCCGTGGCTGCCGGTGTCGCAGCACCCGCAGGGCAAGGACAAGCAGGCCGGCAAGGTGGAGTCCTCACCGACGCCGGAGGAGTCCGGCCCGGCGTCCGGCACCGGCGGTGGCGTCCCGGCTCCCGGCACGACCGTGAGCGGCGTCATGGCCTCGTCGCCCGCCGCCACGGCGTCCGGCACCGGGTCGAAGGCCGCGACCGCGCCGCCCGGCGCGTCGGCCACCCCGTCCCGGACGGCCACCGGGCCCGCCTCCGGCACGGCCGGCGGAGCGGCGTCCCCCGGCGCCGGTACCTCGGCGCCGCCCGCTCCCGCCACGACGTCCCCGGGCGTTCCGGCCGCGCCCACCGCCGCGCCCACCGTCCCGGCCCCGCCGACCGCCACCGTCCCGACCCGCCCGCGACGCCACCACCGTCCCGGTCACCACGTCGCACCCGGCGCGTAGGGCCCGGCCCGCGGGAGATCCGCCGCGCGGTGCGCAACCGCCGCGCGCCGGGTCGCCCCGCACGCCATAGCCGAGGCACGGCCACTGCCGCGCCCCTCCGACGCGGCACCGGCGGCCACGCTCGCCGCCGACGCGAGGCCGGCGGTACCGCTCGCTTCCGCCGCGACACGGACGGGTCCCGCTCGCCGCCGACGCGGGACTAGCGGTACCGCTCGCCGCTGACGCGAGGCCGGCGGCAGTGCTCGTCTCCGCCGCGGCACGGGCGGTCCCGCTCGTCCTCACCGTCGCCGCGTCCTCGGCGGGCCGTCCGGCGTCGGCCCAGCCGGAGGCGGTCCGGCGGTCCCGCCCGCCGGTGTCGCACGGGACGGCCCCGCCCGCCCCAGGACCACCAGCAGGCCGCCCGGCGGTCCCGTCCGCCACCGGCGCGTCATCGTCGTCGGCCCGACACCCCCGCGTCCCCCCGTCCCCCGTCCGCCCGGTGCCACCGCCCCGGGCACCCCGCCCGCCGCCGCGCGGGTGACCTGCCCGCCGTCACCCCGTCGGCCACCCGCCCGCCGCCACCCCGGTCGGCCGTCCGGCCGGTGTCGCCGCCGCGTGTGGCCCGTCCGCCGTTCACCGCCTACCGCACCCGCCGTCCCCCGTACCGTTCGTACCGTCCCCGGAGCACACCCCCTGATGGTCTCCCGCACCAGCCGTCGCGGCTCCTCACCAGGAGCCCGCGGCGGATCCCCGCGCCGGCGTCTGCCCATGCGCCTGCTGCTGCCGCTGCTCGTCCTCCTCGCGCTGGTCGCGATGCTGATGCTGCGCGGCTACGTCCACAGCGAGATCCTCGCCGACCACCGCATCCGGCCCGAGGCGGCCACGGACAAGGTGCCGCAGAAGATCCTCGACGGCGGGCCGGTGATCGACACGCGCGGCGGCCGGACCACCAGCCTGCGCATCCCGGACCACCGCGTCGTCCTCACCTTCGACGACGGACCGGACCCCGCCTGGACGCCGAAGGTGCTCGACATGCTGAAGGCGCACCACGCGCACGCCGTCTTCTTCGTCACCGGCACGATGGCCTCCCAGCATCCGGAGCTGGTCAGGCGCATGGTCGACGAGGGCCACGAGGTCGGCGTGCACACCTTCAGCCACCCCGACCTCTCGTACCACAGCCACCGCCGCATCGACTGGGAGCTGTCCACCGACCAGCTCGCCGTCACCGGCGCCGCGGGCATCCGCACCTCCCTCTTCCGGCCGCCGTACTCCTCCTTCGCCGACGCCATGGACGACAGGTCGTGGCCGGTGGTCCGGTACGTCGGCAAGCGCGGCTACCTCACGGTCCTCGACAGCATCGACAGCGAGGACTGGAAGAGGCCCGGCGTCGCGCAGATCGTCCAGCGGGCCACCCCGCACGGCGGCAAGGGCGCGATCGTCCTGATGCACGACTCCGGCGGCGACCGCCACCAGACGGTGCGGGCCCTCGGCACGCTGCTGCCGGAACTCCAGCGCCGCGGCTACGCCTTCGACAACCTCACCGAGGCCCTGGACGCGCCCAGCGCGAGCACCCGGGTCACCGGCCCCGAGCTGTGGAAGGGCAAGGCGTGGATCTTCCTGGTCTCCGCCTCGGACGGCATCACCGGCGTCCTGGTCGTCGGCCTCGCCGTGATCGGCGTCCTCGTCATCTCCCGCTTCGTGCTGATGCTGCTGCTCTCCGGCGCGCACGCCCGCCGGGTGCGCCGGAGGGACTTCGCCTGGGGACCGCCCGTCACCGAGCCCGTCTCCGTGCTCGTGCCGGCCTACAACGAGGCCAAGTGCATCGAGAACACCGTCCGTTCGCTGATGGCCAGCGAGCACCCCATCGAGATCCTCGTCATCGACGACGGCTCCTCGGACGGCACCGCCGAGATCGTGGAGTCGTTGAACCTGCCGGGCGTCCGGGTCGTGCGCCAGGCGAACGCGGGCAAGCCGGCCGCTCTCAACCGGGGCCTGGCGCACGCCCGTCACGAACTGATCGTCATGATGGACGGCGACACCGTCTTCGAGCCGTCCACGGTCCGCGAACTCGTCCAGCCCTTCGGCGACCCCGAGGTCGGCGCGGTGGCCGGCAACGCCAAGGTCGGCAACCGGGACACGCTCATCGGCGCCTGGCAGCACATCGAGTACGTGATGGGCTTCAACCTCGACCGCCGCATGTACGACCTGCTGCGCTGCATGCCGACCATCCCCGGCGCCGTCGGCGCGTTCCGGCGCTCCGCCCTGGAGCGGGTCGGCGGCATGAGCGACGACACCCTCGCCGAGGACACCGACATCACCATGGCGCTGCACCGCGACGGCCGGCGCGTGGTGTACGCCGAGAAGGCCCGCGCCTGGACCGAGGCACCGGAGTCGGTCCAGCAGCTGTGGTCCCAGCGCTACCGCTGGTCGTACGGCACCATGCAGGCGATCTGGAAGCACCGCCGCGCCGTCGTGGAGCGGGGCCCCTCGGGCCGCTTCGGCCGCGTCGGCCTGCCGCTGGTCTCCCTGTTCATGGTCGTCGCCCCGCTGCTGGCCCCGCTGATCGACGTGTTCCTGCTCTACGGCGTCGTGTTCGGCCCCACGCAGAAGACGATCGTGGCCTGGCTCGGCGTGCTCGCCCTCCAGGCGGTCTGCGCGGCCTACGCGTTCCGTCTGGACAAGGAACGCATGACCCATCTGCTCTCGCTGCCCCTGCAGCAGATCCTGTACCGCCAGCTCATGTACATCGTGCTGCTCCAGTCCTGGATCACCGCGCTGACCGGCGGCCGCCTGCGCTGGCAGAAGCTGCGGCGCAGCGGCGGGGTGTCGGCCCCGCCGGCCGACCCCCGCCAGGGCGCGCCGGTCATGGGCGCGGGCTCCGCCCGGTGACCGCGCCCTCCTCCGGCGCGATCCCCGCGCCTCCCGCCGGAGCCGTACCCGCGCCCCTTCCGACCTCGACCCAGGAAAACCCGCACGTGACCGTCCCCACCCACCCGTCCGGCACGGACGAGCCCACCCGCTCCCAGGAGAACCAGGAGAACCAGAAGAACCAGGAGAACCAGGAGAACCAGGAGACCCCTGCGACCCCTGCGACCCCTGCGATGCCCGCGACCCCCGCCACTCGGGAGGCTCCGACGGCCGCGGCCGCCCAGGAGAACCCGCGGCCTCCGGCGCCCGCGCGGGACCGGTACTTCGACCTGCTGCGCGCGGTCGCCCTCTTCCGCGTCGTCTTCTACCACCTGATGGGCTGGCCCTGGCTGACCGTCGTGTTCCCGTCCATGGGCGTGATGTTCGCGCTGGCCGGCACTCTGATGGCCCGCTCGCTCAAGCGTCCCGCGCTCCAGGTGGTCCGCGGCCGGATGCGACGGCTGCTGCCCCCGCTCTGGCTGCTCGGCGCCCTCGGCGTGACCGGCATGGTGCTGCGGGGCTGGAGCCCGCACGACGACGGACACCCCGTGTGGTGGTGGCTGCACCTCGGGTACTGGATCCTGCCGCTGAGCGATCCGCCGTACGCCGAGGGGCTGTCCGGCGTCCACGGCGTCCTCGGCGCGGACTGGGGGTCGGAGATGGCCATCCCGCTCTGGTACATCCGTGCCTACCTCTGGTTCGTCCTGCTGTCGCCGTTCCTGCTCAGGGCGCTCAGGGCGCTGCCGTGGGCGACCGTCCTGTCGCCCGTCGCGCTGTGCGCGGCCATGGAGTTCCACTTCCTGCGCCTGCCGGGGGAGCGGCTGCCCGACGCCGCGAGCGACTTCGGCGTCTTCGGCGCGTGCTGGGTCCTCGGCATGGCGCACCAGGAGGGCATCCTGAAGCGCGTCCCGCGCTACGTCGTCCCCTCGGTCGCGCCCCTCGTCGCGGCGGTGGGGCTCTGGTACGCGCTGACCCATGGCTTCCGGACGGACCACGACCTCAACGACATGCCGTTCGCGCAGTGCCTGTGGTCCCTCGGCGCCGTCCTGCTGCTCCTGCACATCAGCCCGTCCTGGAGCGAGTGGCCGCGCCGGCTGCGGCCCTTCCGGCGGGCCGTCACCCTGCTCAACTCGCGGGCGGTGACGATCTACCTCTGGCACAACCTGTGCATCCTGGCCGCCGCCACGCTGTGGGACGACCTGTGGCGGTTCGACGTGCTGGACGAGCACTTCGCCTGGCTGCTGAACAGCTCCTGGCCCGAACTGGCGCTCGTCTGGGCCCTCGTCTGCGGCTGCGTCGTCCTGTTCGGCTGGGTGGAGGACCTCGCGGCGAAGCGGAGGCCGCGGCTGTGGCCCGCGGGTCCGGCCGGGCCCCGGCGGGGCTCCCTCCCCGCCTGAACGCCTCGTCCCGGGCCCAGTGCCCGCGCCCGCGCTCGCGCTCGCGCCCGGATCTTCGTCCCGTACAGGCCGCCCGCGTCCGGCCAGTGCCCGTGTCCGTGGGCGTGGGTGAGGCCGGGCCGGGCCGTGTGCAAGTCTGAGGCGACACCGGCGACATGCCGTCGGACCGGGCCTGCCGGCAGCCGTCGGGCCGCCCGGTCCGGCACACGGGCCAGGCAGGAGGGCCATGGACGACGAACAGCCGCGATCCGGACCGGAGCACGGCCCACCGGACCACGGAGCCTCGGATCACGGCCTACCGGACCACGTAACCCCGGACCGCGAAACTCCGGGTCATGGAGCGCCGGACCACGTAACCCCGGACCACGTAGCGCCGGCGAGGGAACTCCCGGAGCACCGTCGCCCCGAGCCCGAGCCCGCGCCCGAGCCCCAGCCCGGGCCCCCGGAGTCGGGGCCGCCCGAAACCGGTCCCCTGGAGTCCGGGCCGCCGGCGCCCGGGCCCCTCACCGGGTTCACGGTCGGGGTCACCGCCGCGCGCCGCGCCGACGAGCTGATCGCGCTGCTCCGGCGGCGCGGCGCCACCGTGCTGCACGCGCCCGCGCTGCGCACCGTGCCGCTCGCCGACGACAGCGAACTGCGGGCCGCCACCGAGGAGATCGCCGGCCGGGCCCCGGACGTGGTCGTGGTGACCACCGCCGTCGGCTTCCGGGGCTGGACCGAGGCCGCCGACGGCTGGGGCCTCGGCGAACGGCTGCTGGCGCGGCTGGGGGAGACCGAACTGCTGGCGCGCGGCCCCAAGGTCAAGGGCGCCGTCCGGGCCGCCGGTCTGACCGAGGACTGGTCGCCGTCCGGCGAGTCCATGGCCGAGGTGCTCGACAGGCTCCTGGAGCAGGGCGTGGACGGCCGCCGGATCGCCGTCCAGCTGCACGGGGAGTCGCTGCCGGAGTTCACCGAGGCGCTGCGCTCCGCCGGCGCCGAGGTGGTGCCGGTGCCCGTGTACCGGTGGCTGCCGCCCGAGGACATCGGGCCCCTGGACCTGCTGCTGGACGCGGCCGTCTCGCACGGTCTGGACGCGATCACCTTCACGAGTGCCCCCGCCGTGGCCTCCCTGCTGTCCCGCGCCGGTGAACGCGGGCTCCTGGACGGCCTCCTGGCCGCCCTCGGCCACGACGTGCTGCCCGCCTGCGTCGGACCCGTCACCGCGCGGCCCCTGCGGGCACGGGGCCTCCAGGCCGTGCAGCCCGAGCGGTTCCGGCTCGGTCCGCTGGTCCAGCTGCTCTGCCGCGAACTGCCCGCACGGGCGACGGTGCTGCCGGTCGCCGGGCGCACGGTCGAGATCAGGGGGCACGCGGTGCTCGTCGACGGCGAGCCGAGGCCGGTGCCACCCGCCGGGATGGCCCTGCTGCGCGCGCTGTCCCGGCGGCCGGGCTGGGTCGTGCCCCGCACCGAGCTGCTCCGGGCGCTGCCGGGCACCGGGCGCGACGAGCACGCGGTGGAGACGGCGGTGGCCCGGCTGCGTACGGCACTCGGGGCGCCGGAGCTGATCCGGACGGTGGTGAAGCGCGGGTACCGGCTGGCGGTGGACCCCCGGGCGGAAGCGGAACACGCCGGCGGCTGAGCTGCCCCCACCGGGCCGCCGCAGCCGCACACGGCCCGCCACCCCCGCGCGCGGCCGCACGCTCCCCGGCAGCCCGGCAGCCCGGCAGCCCGGCAGCCCGGCAGCCCGGCAGCCCGGCGGCCCGGCGGCCCGGCGGCCCGGCAGCCCGGCAGCCCGGCAGCCCGGCGCCCGGGGCCGCATGCTTCCCGGTGGCCGGTGGCCGGTGGCCGGTGGCCGGTGGCCGGTGGCCGGTGGCCGGTGGCCGGTGGCCGGTGGCCGGTGGCCGGTGGTCCGGCCGTCCGGCGTCGCCGCCCCCCGTGGCCGCACGCTCCCCGGCAGCCCGGCGCCCCCGCAGCCGCCCGCCGCCCCCGTGGCCGCACGCTCCCCGGCAGCCCGCCGCCCCCGCCGCCGCTCGCCGCACGCCGCACACGGAGCCGCCAGCCGCCCCCGCCCACCGCACCCGCCCGTCGCCTTCCGCGGCGCCCGGTGGCGGATCGGTGTCGGGAACCGCGGTACGAGGGGTTCCGGTGCCGGGTGCGGGCGGGCACTGTGGGAGGGCAAGCGGACTCCACGCCGAGTGACCCTGGGCGGTGACGGACACATGGCACTGGCTGCGGCCACGGACCCGTACGAGCTGCGGTTCGACGCCGGACGGATCTGCCTGGACCTGCTCGCGACCGCGTACCCCTCGGAACGCCTCGACGGCGTCGACCCGTTGCGCGCGTGGATCACCGGTGCCGGTCTCGTGCCCGCACGCACCCCGCTGGGCCACGCGGACGCCTCCTGGCCCGTCCGCTTCCGGGAACTCCGCGACGACATCGGACGGTTGGTCCGTGATTCCGCCGCGGCCGATCCGGTGCCGTGCGCGAGCGCGCTCGGCCGGGTCAACGAGACCGCGTACGCCGCGCCACCGGTGCCGCGCGCGGTCCGCGAGCGGGACGGCACCCTGGTGCGGGAGCTGGCCGGGGCTCCCGCGTGCGCCGCGCTGCTCGCCGTCGTCGCACGGGACGCAGTGGAGCTGCTCACCGACCCCGTGGCGCGGGCCGCGGTGCGGCAGTGCGAGGGGGACAACTGCCCCCTCGTGTACCTCGACACGTCCCGTGGGCGCAGACGGCGCTGGTGCTCCAGCGAGGTCTGCGGGAACCGGGAGCGGGTGGCACGGCACCGGCGGCGCGCCGCCCTCGCGCGCGCCTGAGGCGCCGAAGCGGGCCGAGGGCAGGACCGAGGACGGGAACCCGAACGGGACCGAAGAGGGCCGAGGGCAGGACCGAGCAGGGACCGAGGAGGGAGCGAGAGGGGCCGACGCGGCCCGCTCGGCCCCGCCAAGTGCCCCGTGACGTGCGTGATTTAGGTAACACCGCATCCGGCCAGGGGTTTCCCGCGCTCATGTCCGTCGGACCACAACACTGCTGACGATGTGTCGTAAATGTAAAGATCGGGCGCGGAGAATGTGTACGCATGTCCCGCTCGTCACACCACCCCCAAGAAAAATGCTCCACAGGTTTGAACAACACACGTCCCTGTTCCGTACGGATGGGCGAGCGACCGACTGGGGGAACCCCCGGACACCGGAGGTGGGCGTGCGCAAGGATGCGGCCGTGGCCAATGAACGTGGATCGAGGGCCCGACATCGCATGTCTTCACAGCCCTCGGAACCTGATGAGGAGCTGATGCGTGCTCTGTACCGCGAGCACGCCGGACCTCTCCTCGCGTATGTCCTCAGGCTGGTGGCCGGAGACCGGCAGCGCGCCGAGGACGTCGTACAGGAAACCCTCATCCGTGCCTGGAAGAACGCCGGTCAGCTCAATCGGGCGACCGGTTCGGTACGCCCCTGGCTGGTGACGGTCGCGCGCCGCATCGTCATCGACGGCCACCGCAGCCGGCAGGCCCGGCCGCAGGAGGTCGATCCGTCGCCGCTGGAGGTCATCCCCGCGGAGGACGAGATCGACAAGGCGCTGTGGCTGATGACGCTGTCGGACGCGCTCGACGACCTGACCCCGGCCCACCGGGAGGTCCTCGTCGAGACCTATTTCAAGGGGCGTACCGTCAACGAGGCGGCCCAGACCCTGGGCATACCCAGCGGCACCGTCCGCTCACGGGTGTTCTACGCCCTGCGTTCGATGAAGCTGGCACTGGAGGAGCGGGGGGTGACGGCGTGATGAGCGGATACGGGGGAATGCAAGGATTCGGCACGGGTGGTACGGGTATGTCTGGCCGCATGCAGGGATCTCCAGCGCCGAACGAACACGAGACCGTCGGCGCCTACGCGCTCGGGATCCTCGACGATGCCGAGGCGACCGCCTTCGAGGCCCACCTCGCCGGCTGCGAGTGGTGCGCCCAGCAGCTCGACGAGCTGGCCGGGATGGAACCGATGCTCGCCGCCCTCGCGGACCTCCCGGAGACCGGGAGCACGCCCGCGCTAGGCGAGTCGCTGTCCGCGCGGCCCAGCCCGCGGCTGGTGGAGCGGCTGGTCGACGACGTCTCCGAGCGCCGGGCGCAGAAGCGGCGCAAGAGCTTCTACATGATCGCGGCCGCTGCCGCGCTGATCATCGCCGGCCCGGTCGGCGTCATGGCGGTCGGCAGTGGCGGGGACTCGGGTCAGACGGCCACACCGCTGGCGGCCGGCCCCGCGCAGACGTTCGCCAAGATGACCGACAAGGTCTCCGGCTCGGACACCGCCACCGGCGTGTCCGCCACCGTCGCCATGGACGAGAAGAACTGGGGCACCGACACCGTTCTCCAGCTCAAGGGCGTCAAGGGACCGCTCAAGTGCTCCCTGGTCGCGGTCGCCAAGAACGGCGAACGCCAGACGCTCGGTTCCTGGTCCGTCGGCAAGTGGGGCTACGGCATGCCCGACGCGCCGACCCAGGAGGCCAAGAACCCGCTGTACGTCGGCGGCGGCACCGCTCTGAAGCCCGGCGAGATCGACCACTTCGAGGTGATGACCTTCGAAGGGAAGAAGCTCGTCCAGGTGGACGCGTAGCCGCCGTAGCTTTGCCGGGTCCCCTTCGCGTACGGTTGACGGCTGCCCAGCACGTCAGAAGGGGGCCCGGTGGCCGCTCAGGTTCAGCAGTCCGCGGTCGGCTCGGTACACGGCGCACAGGACTCCGTGCGCGACCGAGAGATCAGCGTCGAGCAGGAACATCTGGACCGGGTGTACCGGCGCCTCGAGGAGAAGATCCACGAGGCCGAGTTCCTGATGCACGACGCTGCCCAGCGCGGCCAGGTGGGCACACCCGGCGCGCTGGCCGAGCGCGACGCGCAGGTCTTCCGCGCCGGTGTCCACCTGAACCGGCTCAACAACGAGTTCGAGGACTTCCTCTTCGGCCGCATCGACCTGCTCCTCGGCAAGGACGGCAAGAAGGGCCCCGACGGCGCCTACACGGCCGTCGAGCCCGTGGAGGGCGCCGTCCGGCCCGACAGCACCGCCGACATCGCCGAGACCCTGCACATCGGCCGGATCGGCGTCCTCGACGAGGACTTCTCCCCGCTGGTCATCGACTGGCGGGCCCCGGCCGCCGCGCCGTTCTACCGCTCCACCCCGGTCGACCCCGGCCGGGTCGTACGCCGCCGTGTCATCCGCTCCAAGGGCCGCAAGGTCCTCGGCGTCGAGGACGACCTGATGCGCCCCGAGCTGAAGGCCTCCCTCGACGGCCGCGAACTGGCCGTCATCGGGGACGGCGCCCTCATGGCCGCCCTCGGCCAGGCCCGCAGCCACACCATGCGGGACATCGTCTCCTCCATCCAGGCCGAGCAGGACCTGGTGATCCGCGCCCCCGCCGCCTCCGTCACCTACGTCGAGGGCGGCCCCGGCACCGGCAAGACCGCCGTCGCCCTGCACCGCGCCGCCTACCTGCTCTACCAGGACCGCAGACGGTACTCCGGCGGGATCCTGATCGTCTCGCCGACGCCGCTGCTGGTCGCCTACACCGAGGGCGTGCTGCCCTCCCTGGGCGAGGAGGGCCAGGTCGCCATCCGCGCCATCGGCTCCCTCGTCGACGGCGTGGAGGCCACGCTGTACGACTCTCCCGCGGTGGCCCGCGCCAAGGGCTCGTACCGCATGCTGAAGGTGCTGCGGAAGGCCGCCCGCGGCGCGCTGGAGCTGGGCCGGGGCGGCGGCGCGCCGGCCGGACAGCTCGCCCTGGACGACGACGAGGACGCCGTCGCCCCCGGTACCCCCGCGGGGCCGCCGGACCGGCTCCGCGTGGTCGCCTTCGGCCGCCGCCTCGAAGTCGAGGCCGACGAGCTGGAACGCATCCGCCGCAACGCCCTCGGCGGCACCGCGCCCGTGAACCTGCTGCGCCCGCGTGCCCGCAAGCTGCTGCTGGACGCCCTGTGGGCGAAGTCCGGCGCCTCCGGCCGGCACTCCGACCCGGAACTGGCCGCCGAGCTGCGCTCCTCCTTCGACGAGGACGTCACCAGCGAGGACTCCTTCACCGGCTTCCTCGACACCTGGTGGCCCGAACTGACCCCGAAGGCCGTCCTCACCGCCATGGCCGACGAGAGGCGGCTCGGCCGCTGGGCCCGGCGGATCCTCAACCCCGGCGAGGTCCGCAAGGTCGCCCGCTCGCTCCGGCGCGAGGGCCACTCCGTGCACGACATCGCCATGCTGGACGAGCTCCAGGCGATCCTCGGTGTCCCGGCGCGCCCCCGCAGGAAGCGCGAACTCGACCCGCTGGACCAGCTCACCGGCCTGGAGGAGCTGATGCCGGTGCGCGAGGAGACCCAGCGCGAGCGGGCCGAACGGCTCGCGCAGGAACGCACCGAGTACGCCCACGTCATCGTCGACGAGGCGCAGGACCTCACGCCCATGCAGTGGCGCATGGTCGGCCGCCGCGGCCGGCACGCCACCTGGACGGTCGTCGGCGACCCCGCCCAGTCCTCCTGGTCCGACCCGGACGAGGCCGCCGAGGCCCGCGACGAGGCCCTCGGCACCCGCCCCCGGCGCCGCTTCGAGCTCACCGTGAACTACCGCAACCCCGCGGAGATCGCCGAGCTGGCCGCCAAGGTCCTCGCCCTGGCCATGCCCGGCTCCACGTCGCCCTCCGCCGTACGCTCCACCGGCGTCCAGCCGCGCTTCGCGGTCGTGGAGGGCTCCCTGGAACGGACCGTCCGCGCCGAGGCCGCGCGGCTGCTCGACCTGGTCGACGGCACCGTCGGCGTCGTCGTCGCCATGAACCGGCGCGAGGAGGCCCGGCGCTGGCTGGCCGGGCTCGGCGACCGGGTGGTGGCCCTCGGCAGCCTGGAGGCCAAGGGGCTGGAGTACGACGCGACGGTGGTCGTCTCCCCGGCGGAGATCGCCGACGAGTCCCCGGCCGGCCTGCGCGTGCTGTACGTCGCGCTGACCCGCGCCACCCAGCAGCTGACCGTGGTCTCCGGCGAACGGGACGAGCCCGACGCGGCCGGGATGCCCGACCTGCTCAGGGACTGAGCCGCCGGGAACGGCCGTGGGACCGCGCCCGCGCGCCACGGCCCGTTCCCCCGAACTCCGTACAACAGGAATGAAGGCCGGCATCCGTTTGTTAGCCTTGACGTGGCACCGGCTCGATCCAAGCCCCCGGGCCCAACCTTCGTCCCTACGAGGGACCACTTGCCGCGAGGCGAGCATGGCGGGTCGGTGTCATGAACGTACGAGAGGCCCACGTCACTTCGGTGGCGTGGGCCTCTTCGTTCTCCCTGGCCGCCCCGCCCCGCCCCGCCTCGCCCCGCCGCTCCCGGCCGGTCTGTGACGGCCGGTCCTCTGTGACGTGCGCCTCCTCCGCGGGCCCCGCCGCCGGTGCCGTCCGCACCGCCCGCCGGCCCGCGCGCCGTCTCTCGTATGGTGGAAGGGCCGTTCCGGAACCACGCGCCCGGTGTGAACAA
The DNA here is from genome assembly GCF_044747185.1 of Streptomyces sp. NPDC090108. Classification (NCBI taxonomy): domain Bacteria; kingdom Bacillati; phylum Actinomycetota; class Actinomycetes; order Kitasatosporales; family Streptomycetaceae; genus Streptomyces; species Streptomyces sp. NPDC090108. The sequence continues at coordinate 342,985 of NZ_JBIVDQ010000008.1, read as the reverse complement.
AACGTCCGCAACCCCGGACGACTAACACGTACTCGGGGGTAGGTGCGACGATCGGACGGCACAACTCGCGACACGGTGAAAGAGGAAGTCGGCCATGGCAACGGCGCCCAGCGTCTCCTACTCGATGACGATCCGGCTGGAGGTGCCCGCGAGCGGAACGGCCGTCTCGCAGCTCACCACCGCTGTGGAGTCCTCCGGAGGCTCGGTGACCGGCCTCGACGTGACCGCCTCCGGTCACGAGAAGCTCCGCATCGACGTCACCATCGCGGCCACCTCCACCGCGCACGCCGACGAGATCGTGCAGGGTCTGCGCGGCATCGACGGCGTGACCCTCGGCAAGGTCTCGGATCGCACCTTCCTGATGCACCTCGGCGGCAAGATCGAGATGCAGTCCAAGCACCCCATCCGCAACCGTGACGATCTCTCCATGATCTACACGCCGGGTGTGGCCCGCGTCTGCATGGCGATCGCCGAGAACCCCGAGGACGCCCGCCGCCTCACCATCAAGCGCAACTCCGTTGCGGTCGTGACGGACGGCTCCGCGGTGCTCGGCCTCGGCAACATCGGCCCCAAGGCCGCGCTGCCCGTCATGGAGGGCAAGGCGGCCCTCTTCAAGCGCTTCGCCGGCATCGACGCCTGGCCGATCTGCCTGGACACCCAGGACACCGACGCGATCGTCGAGATCGTCAAGGCGATCGCCCCCGGGTTCGCCGGCATCAACCTCGAGGACATCTCCGCGCCCCGCTGCTTCGAGATCGAGGCCCGCCTGCGCGAGGCCCTCGACATCCCGGTCTTCCACGACGACCAGCACGGCACCGCGATCGTCGTCCTCGCCGCCCTCACCAACGCGCTGCGCGTCACGGGCAAGGCGATCGAGAACATCCGCGTCGTCATGTCGGGCGCCGGCGCCGCCGGCACGGCCATCCTCAAGCTGCTGCTCGCGGCCGGTGTGAAGAACGCCGTCGTCGCCGACATCCAGGGTGTCGTGCACTCCGGCCGCGGGGACCTGGTGGACGCCCCGGCCGACTCCCCGCTGCGCTGGATCGCCGACAACACCAACCCCGAGGGCCTGACCGGCACCCTCAAGGAGGCCGTGCGCGGCGCCGACGTCTTCATCGGCGTCTCCGCCCCGAACGTCCTCGACGGCGACGACGTGGCCGCCATGGCGGACGACGCGATCGTGTTCGCGCTCGCGAACCCGGACCCCGAGGTCGACCCGGCAATCGCCCGTCAGACGGCGGCAGTTGTGGCCACCGGCCGCTCCGACTTCCCCAACCAGATCAACAACGTGCTGGTCTTCCCGGGTGTCTTCCGCGGCCTGCTCGACGCCCAGTCCCGCACGGTCAACACCGACATGATGCTCGCCGCCGCGCAGGCCCTGGCCAGCGTGGTGAGCGAGGACGAGCTCAACGCGAACTACATCATCCCGAGCGTCTTCAACGACCGCGTCGCGGGCGCGGTGGCCGGGGCGGTGCGCGACGCCGCCCGGGCCGCGGGAGCGGCCGTCTCGGCCGAGTAGGACGTGCCGGCCGGGCGCCGGACCCGCCCGGCCGGGGTCCGGCACCGCCCGTACGGGTGGGGCCGGTACCGCCCGTACGGGTGGGTCCGTACGGCCGTGTCGGCGAGCGCCGAACGGCTTGATTTCGCCGCCCTGTACTGTGTCGTGGTCGTGAGGATCGATGCGGCAGCGCCCTTCGTACCGGCGCGTCGCGGAACCCCCGACCACCGGGCGCCCTCTAGGGTGACGGCCGAGCAGGCTCTCTTCGTGTGACTCCCTAGGGTGTTCTCACGACTCCTACGGGTGCCGGATTGGCTTTCCCGCCGCTGGTAGGGGCAGGATGCGTCCCTGGGCGCGAGCGCATCGGCATCGATCTCACCTCACGCCTCAATGGCAAGAAGAACACGGGAGTAACAACATGAACCGCAGTGAGCTGGTGGCCGCGCTGGCCGACCGCGCCGAGGTGACCCGCAAGGACGCCGACGCCGTTCTGGCCGCGTTCGCCGAGGTCGTCGGCGACATCGTCTCCAAGGGCGACGAGAAGGTCACCATCCCCGGCTTCCTGACCTTCGAGCGCACCCACCGTGCCGCTCGTACCGCGCGCAACCCGCAGACCGGTGAGCCCATCAACATCCCGGCCGGCTTCAGCGTGAAGGTCTCCGCGGGCTCGAAGCTCAAGGAAGCGGCCAAGGGCAAGTAAGCGCTCCGCCGGTGGTGCCGGTCCGCTGAGGCTCGTGGGTGACCACGGGCTCGGGGCCGGAGCTCGGCCGACGACGCCGTATGGGCGGCTCTCCTGCGAAGGGGGGCCGCCCATTCGTCTGCCCCCGGGCGGGGCCGAGAAGGGGCCGTCGCCGCGCGCGCACGAAAAGGGGCCGTCTCTCCGCGTGCGGCGGAGAGACGGCCCCTTCCGGGTTCCTGTGACTAGCCCAGGGCCTTGCCCGGGAGCTCCACCTTGGCGCCGAGTTCCACGAGCTTCTCCATGAAGTTCTCGTAGCCGCGGTTGATCAGGTCGATGCCGTGGACCCGGGAGGTGCCCTCGGCGGCCAGGGCCGCGATGAGGTACGAGAAGCCGCCGCGCAGGTCGGGGATGACCAGGTCGGCGCCCTGCAGCTTGGTCGGGCCGGAGACGACCGCCGAGTGCAGGAAGTTGCGCTGGCCGAAGCGGCAGTCCGAGCCGCCCAGGCACTCGCGGTAGAGCTGGATGTGCGCGCCCATCTGGTTCAGCGCGGAGGTGAAGCCGAGCCGGGACTCGTACACCGTCTCGTGGACGATGGACAGGCCCGTGGCCTGCGTCAGGGCCACCACCAGGGGCTGCTGCCAGTCGGTCTGGAAACCGGGGTGCACGTCCGTCTCCAGCGCGATGGACTTCAGCTGGCCGCCCGGGTGCCAGAAACGGATGCCCTCGTCGTCGATCTCGAAGGCACCGCCCACCTTCCGGTAGGTGTTCAGGAACGTCATCATCGAGCGCTGCTGGGCGCCGCGGACGTAGATGTTGCCGCCGGTCGCCAGCGCCGCCGACGCCCAGGACGCGGCCTCCAGGCGGTCCGAGAGGGCGCGGTGGGTGTAGCCGCCGAGCTTGTCCACACCGGTGATGCGGATCGTGCGGTCGGTGTCCATCGCGATGATCGCGCCCATCTTCTGCAGCACGCAGATGAGGTCCTCGATCTCCGGCTCGACGGCCGCGTTGGACAGCTCCGTGACGCCCTCGGCGAGCACGGCCGTCAGCAGGACCTGCTCGGTCGCGCCGACGGACGGGTAGGGCAGCCGGATCTTCGTGCCGCGCAGGCGCTGCGGCGCCTCCAGGTACTGTCCGTCGGCCCGCTTCTCGATGACCGCGCCGAACTGCCGCAGCACCTCGAAGTGGAAGTCGATGGGCCGGCCGCCGATGTCGCAGCCGCCCAGCCCCGGGATGAACGCGTGCCCCAGCCGGTGCAGCAGCGGACCGCAGAACAGGATCGGGATGCGGCTGGATCCGGCGTGGGCATCGATGTCGGCGACGTTGGCGCTCTCGACGTGCGACGGGTCGAGGACCAGCTCGCCGGGCTCCTCGCCCGGGCGGACCGTCACGCCGTGCAGCTGGAGCAGGCCGCGCACGACGCGCACGTCACGGATGTCCGGGACATTGCGCAGGCGGCTCGGCTCGCTGCCCAGCAGGGCGGCGACCATGGCCTTCGGCACGAGGTTCTTCGCGCCGCGGACACGGATCTCGCCCTCCAGCGGGGTTCCGCCATGGACAAGCAGTACGTCGTCAGAGCCGTTGACGGTCATGAATCTCGCGTTCCGATGAGTCGGGCAGGGGCCGGCCGATCACTTGCAGCGGAGGCCGGGAGTGACAGGGTAATCGCCGATCGCCCCCCTCCAGTAAGCCCAACGGTCGGCCAGCCGCGTCATGGCTCTGTCACAACACGAACGGTTCCCTGCCGGGCACAAGGGGTCACCGGAACGGCGGTGCGGCGGGCCGGTACCGGGTGCGCGCCCCCGGCGCCCGCCCGCCGCACCCCGCGCTCGCGGGTGAGGGCGCCCCGCCGGCCGCCTCCGCACTCCGTGCCGCGGCCGACGCGGACCCCGATCGGCTCCCCATCCGGGGGCAAGATGCGGGATCATGTCTGGCATGACCGAGGTGTCCTCGCTCACAGGGCGGCTGCTCGTGGCGACCCCCGCCCTGGCGGACCCGAACTTCGACCGTGCGGTGGTGCTCCTCCTCGACCACGACGAGGAGGGCTCCCTCGGTGTCGTCCTCAACCGTCCCACCCCGGTGGACGTGGGCGACATCCTGGAGGCCTGGGCCGATCTCGCCGGTGAGCCCGGTGTCGTCTTCCAGGGCGGCCCCGTCTCGCTGGACTCGGCCCTCGGCGTCGCGGTCATCCCCGGCGACGCCGACGGCGACAGCGCCCCGCTGGGCTGGCGCCGGGTGCACGGCGCCATCGGCCTGGTCGACCTGGAGGCCCCGCCCGAACTGCTCGCCTCCGCCCTCGGCTCCCTGCGGATCTTCGCCGGGTACGCCGGCTGGGGGCCCGGCCAGCTGGAGGCCGAGCTGGTCGAGGGCGCCTGGTACGTCGTCGAGTCCGAACCCGGTGACGTCTCCTCCCCGGCGCCCCAGCGCCTGTGGCGCGAGGTGCTGCGCCGCCAGCGCAACGAACTGGCGATGGTGGCCACGTATCCGGACGACCCGTCGCTCAACTGACGAGGGTGAGTTTCAGTACCCTTGCTGGTATGAGCACTCTTGAGCCCGAGCGCGGGACTGGTACGGGAACCCTCGTAGAGCCGACGCCGCAGGTGTCCCACGGCGACGGCGATCACGAGCGCTTCGCCCACTACGTCCAGAAGGACAAGATCATGGCGAGTGCCCTCGACGGCACTCCCGTCGTGGCGCTGTGCGGCAAGGTGTGGGTGCCGGGCCGTGACCCGAAGAAGTACCCCGTGTGCCCCATGTGCAAGGAGATCTACGAGTCCATGAGCAGCGGCGGCGACGACAAGGGCGGCGACAAGAAGTAAGGGAGCTTCCCGGCTCCCGGCCCGCCCGGACGCGAGGAGGTCCCCGGACGCGTGACGACGCGTCCCGGGGGCCTTTGTTTCTTCCGGTTCCCGATTCGGGCCACCGATTCCGGCTCCGGATTCCGGTTTCTTGTCCGGACCGCGCCGCGGGACCTGATCGCGGGCGGTTCCTTTACTCCTCCGTGATGCCCCGCGCACGGCCCCGCCGATCTTCTCCGTCTCCTCTTGCCCCGTGATGGGTAAAGGACCGGCATGACCGAGGTGATTCCGGCACCCGCGCGGCTCCGGCGCGACCCCGCGGGGCGCCGCACGGAGATCGGCCGGGACACGGTCCTGCGGGCGGGCCCGGGGACGGAGGGCGTCGCGCGCTGGCTGCGCGCCACCGTCGGCGCGGCGACCGGGCTGCCGTTCCCGGAGAGCGGCGGCGGTGCGTGCCGTATCGAGCTGGGCATCGAGTCCGGCCTTCCCGACGAGGGCTACCGCCTCACCGCCGGCGGCGGGACGGTCGGCCTCGCGGGCGGCAGCGCGGCGGGCGTCTTCCGGGGCGCGCAGACCCTCCGCCAACTGCTCGGACCCGACGCGTTCCGCCGGGCGCCGGTGCGGCCGGACCGGGTCTGGGAGGTGCCGGAGATCACCGTCGAGGACGCCCCGCGTTTTCGCTGGCGCGGTCTGATGCTCGATGTCGCACGGCACTTCATGCCCAAGGAAGGCGTCCTGCGCTATCTGGATCTGATGGCCGCGCACAAACTCAACGTCTTTCACTTCCACTTGACGGATGATCAGGGCTGGCGGATCGAGATCGAGCGGTACCCGGAACTGGCCGGTATCGCTTCCTGGCGGCCGCGGACGAAATTCGGGCACCGCGCCTCGCCTCTGTGGGACGAGAGGCCGCACGGCGGCTGCTACACCCGGGACGACATCCGGGAGATCGTCGCCTACGCCGCCGAACGGCATATCACCGTCGTCCCCGAAATCGACGTGCCCGGCCATGCGCAGGCGGCCGTCGCCGCCCGTCCGGAACTCGGCAACACCGACGCCGTCGACACCCGGGCCGTCTCCGTCTGGGACGACTGGGGGATCTCCCCGAACGTGCTGGCCCCCACCGACGCGGCCCTGCGGTTCTGCGAGGGGGTCCTGGAGGAGGTCCTGGAGCTCTTTCCGTCGGAATTCGTGCACATCGGGGGCGACGAGTGCCCCACGGACCAGTGGCGCCGGTCGGCCACCGCGCGGGCCCGCGCCCGCGAACTCGGGCTCGCGGACGTGGACGGGCTGCGGTCCTGGTTCACCGGGCACCTCGGCCGGTGGCTCACCGCGCGCGGACGCAGGCCGATCGGCTGGGACGAGATCCTGGACGGCGCGCTGCCCGAGGGGACCGCGGTCTGCGCCTGGCGCGGCCACGCCCGCGGCGCCGCCGCCGCGCGGGCCGGGCACGACGTCGTCATGTGCCCCGAGCAGCATGTCTACCTGGACCACCGGCAGGCGCCCGGCGAGGACGAGCCGGTGCCGGTCGGCTTCGTCCGGACGCTGGAGGACGTCTACCGGTTCGAGCCCGTGCCGGCCGGGCTGACCGGGGAGGCGGCCGGGCGCGTGCTCGGCACCCAGGCCAATCTGTGGACCGAGGTGCTGGAGGACAGCGCGCGCGTGGACTACCAGGCCTTTCCCCGGCTCGCCGCGTTCGCCGAGGTCGCCTGGAGCACGCTCCCCGCCCCGGCCGAGCGGGACTTCGCCGGCTTCGAACGCCGGATGGCCGTCCACTACCGGCGGCTCGACGCCCTCGGCGTGGCCTACCGGCCGCCCTCCGGGCCCCGGCCCTGGCAGCGGCGCCCCGGTGTCCCCGGCCGCCCGCTCCCGGGGCCGCCCCCGGACAGGTGACGGCGAACGTCCAGGGGATCACCGGGGATCACCGGGGAGAGTCAATCGGACCGCAGCGGCCATGCCGGACGAAAACGGGTCATCTCCCCGATGGGGTGGCCGAATCCCGCACCGCGGACCCCCGCGTTCGAGCCTTGCGAAGATGTGCCAGAGTTGCCACGTCCGCCCTGTGAGCACGTACCGTACGGCCACACAGGTGGGACCAGGTGGGGCAGCGGGAAGGGGCAGCCGGTTTGACCACGCACGCGCCGCAGGCGGGGCAGGCCGTCACGCTGCCCACGACACTGGACGAGGCCGTGGCGGCACTGACCGCCATGCCCACCGCGGTCCCCGTGGCCGGTGGCACCGACCTCATGGCCGCCGTCAACTCCGGCCAGCTCAGGCCCGCCGCGCTCGTCGGCCTCGGCCGCATCAGCGAGATCCGCGGCTGGCAGTACCAGGACGGTCACGCGCTGCTCGGCGCCGGCCTCACCCACGCGCGCATGGGCCGCCCGGACTTCGCGGCCCTGATCCCGGCGCTCGCCGCCGCCGCGCGCGCCGCGGGCCCGCCGCACATCCGCAACGCCGGCACCCTGGGCGGCAACATCGCCTCGGCCGCCCCCACCGGGGACGCGCTGCCGGTGCTGGCCGCCCTGGAGGCGACCCTGATCATCGCGGGCCCGGACGGAGCCGGCCGGGAGATCCCGGTCTCGCACCTGCTGGCCGGCGTGGAGATGCTGCGCGGCGGCGAACTCATCGGCTTCGTCCGCGTACCGCTGCTGCACGCCCCCCAGGTCTTCCTGAAGGCGACCGGCCGCACCGGCCCCGGCCGCGCGGCGGCCTCCGTCGCGCTGGTCCTGGACCCCGCCCGGCGCGGGGTGCGGTGCGCCGTCGGCGCCATAGCGCCGATGCCGCTGCGGCCCCTGGAGGCCGAGCAGTGGGTCGCGCAGCTCATCGACTGGGACAACGACCGCGCGCTCGTCCCCGAGGCCCTCAGCGCCTTCGGGGAGTACGTCGCCGCGGCCTGCATCCCCGACCCGGCCCCGGAGCCGGACGGCACCGTCGTCCCGCTTCCGCCCGCCGTACTGCACCTGCGGCGCACCGTCGCCGCGCTGGCCCGACGAGCACTGGGGAGGGCGCTGTCGTGACCGACGACCCGTACGGAGAGGGCGCGCCGCCGAGCGGCGGCAGCCGCTGGGACCCGCTGCCCCAGGGCGACTACGACGACGGCGCCACCGCCTTCGTCAAGCTGCCCGAGGGCGGCATCGAGGCCCTCCTGGCCGGCGACAGCCCGCTGGCCGCGCCCGGTCACGGCTATGTGCCGCCGCCGATAACGGCGCACCCCGGTGCGGGCGAGCCGGCCCACGCCGACGCCTGGGGCGCGGCCGCCGACGGCCAGGAGTGGCCCGACCCGAACGCCGTGCCGCGGGAGCAGGCCCAGGGCGACCGGTTCACCTACCCCTCCGGCGCCACCCAGCACTGGACCTACGAGGAGCCGGCCGCCCCGCAGCCCGCCCCCGGGCACGACGTCACCGGACACTGGTCCGTCCCCGTCGCGGGCGGCGATCTTCCCGACGAGTCGGGGGAGTTCACCACCTCCGCGCTGGTCGAGCAGTGGGGCGGCGTCCCGCCGGCCACGCTCCCCGGCGGCGCGCCCGCGCCCTGGGCGACCGAGGGCGCGGGGCAGCCCTGGGGACAGCCGGAGGCGGCGCCGCAGCACACCGTCCAGCCCGGACACGGCCAGGACGGCCCGCACGACGGGCATCCCGGAGGCTTCGAACACGACGGGCACGACGGGCACCCCGGAGGCTTCGAACACGACGGGCACGCCCAGCACTTCGAGCCCGCCGCGCACGACGGGCACGGCGCGCACGGCGAGGCCCACCAGGACGGCACCGCCGCGGCGCCCGGCGCGCACGGGGCCGAGGGATTCGCACCCGGCGGGTTCGCGCCCCAGGGGGCGTACGCCCAGGGTCCGGCCGGCCAGGCCCCGCCGCCCCAACCCGCCCTCGGATACCCGGACTACGCCGACGAGTACGCCGGCGACGCGGCCGGGCCGGACGAGGGCGCCGAGGACATCGCGTCGCACGGCGACGCTCCCGCGCAGGGCCCTGGAGGCCCCGCTGGCGGCCCCGCGGCCCAGGGCGCGGCCACGGAGGCCGGACCCGCCCCGCAGGCCCCGGAGGAGCCCGCCACGGCCGGCGCGCCGGCCGCCGCCGGACCGGACGGCGGACCGCACCCCTTCGGCGCCCCCGGGCTGCCCGCGGAGAGCGGCCCCCACGGCCCGGGCGAGCCGGGCGAAGAGGCCGCCCCGGCGGCACCGTTCGGCACGGCCCAGGCGCCCGCCGGCGGACCGGACGCGGGGGAGACCCCCGGCGCCCCGGACGCCGCCGAGGCCTCCGACGCGGACGCGGACGCGCCCGGCGCCGGGGACCCGGAGGCCGCCGGAGCCGAGGGCGCTGCGGAGGACGCGGCCCAGGAGCTCCCCGCCGAGGACACCGCCCCGGTCCCCCCGCACGACGACCACCCCCTCGCCTCCTACGTCCTGCGGGTCAACGGCGCCGACCGCCCCGTCACCGACGCCTGGATCGGCGAGTCCCTGCTCTACGTCCTGCGGGAGCGGCTCGGACTGGCCGGCGCCAAGGACGGCTGCTCGCAGGGCGAGTGCGGGGCGTGCAACGTGCAGGTCGACGGCCGCCTCGTGGCCTCCTGCCTCGTCCCGGCCGTCACCTCGGCCGGCAGCGAGGTCCGCACGGTCGAGGGCCTGGCCACCGACGGGCACCCCTCCGACGTGCAGCGGGCGCTCGCCCGGTGCGGGGCCGTGCAGTGCGGTTTCTGCGTGCCCGGCATGGCGATGACCCTGCACGACCTGCTGGAGGGCAACCCCGCCCCCACCGAGATGGAGACCAGGCAGGCCCTGTGCGGCAACCTGTGCCGCTGCTCGGGCTACCGGGGCGTCCTGGACGCGGTCCAGGAGGTCGTCGCCGAGCGCGAGGCGCAGCACGCCGCCGACGCCGAGGCGGACGGCGACGAGGCACGCATCCCGCACCAGGCGGGCCCCGGCGCCGGCGGCGTCAACGCCTCGGCGTTCGACACGCCCGGCGTCTTCGACAGCCCCGGCACCTACGGCACGCCCGGGCCGCACGACCCGCACTACGGCCAGGACGGAGGCCAGGCGTGAGCAACGACGCCGCCACGGCGACCCCCGCGCCCCTCGCGGCGGAACCGGCACCCGCCGCGGAGGCGCTGCCGCACGGCCTCGGCGCCTCCCTGCCGCACGCCGACGCCCGCGCCAAGACCGAGGGCACCTTCCCGTACGCGGCCGACCTGTGGGCCGAGGGCCTGCTGTGGGCGGCCGTGCTGCGCTCCCCGCACGCGCACGCCCGCATCGTGTCCATCGACACCACCCACGCGCGCGAGATGCCCGGCGTGCGGGCCGTCATCACCCACGAGGACGTGCCCGGCACCTCCCGCCACGGCCGGGGCACCCCCGACCGGCCGGTGTTCGCCTCCGAGGTCGTGCGCCACCACGGCGAGCCCATCGCCGCCGTGGCCGCCGACCACCCGGACACCGCGCGGATGGCGGCCGCCGCCGTCATCGTCGAGTACGAGGTGCTCGAACCCGTCACCGACCCCGAACTGTCCTTCGAGGCCGAGCCGTTGCACCCCGACGGCAATCTGATCCGGCACATCCCGCTGCACCACGGCGACCCGGACGCGGCCGGCGAGGTGGTCGTCGAGGGCCAGTACCGCATCGGCCGCCAGGACCCGGCCCCCATCGGCGCCGAGGCCGGCCTCGCGGTGCCGCGCCCCGACGGCGGCGTGGAGCTGTACCTGGCCTCCACCGACCCGCACACCGACCGCAACACGGCCGCCGCCTGCTACGGCCTGCCGCCCGACCAGGTCAAGATCGTCGTCACCGGGGTGCCCGGCGCCACCGCCGACCGCGAGGACCAGGGCTTCCAGCTCCCGCTCGGCCTGCTCGCCCTGCGCACCGGCTGCCCGGTGAAGCTGACCGCGACCCGCGAGGAGTCCTTCCTCGGCCACACGCACCGCCACCCGACCCTGCTGCGCTACCGCCACCACGCGGACGCCGAGGGCCGGCTGGTGAAGGTCGAGGCGCAGATCCTCCTCGACGGCGGCGCCTACGCCGACACCTCCGCCGACGCCCTCGCCGCCGCCGTCTCCTTCGCCTGCGGCCCGTACGTCGTCCCGAACGCCTTCATCGAGGGCTGGGCCGTCCGCACCAACAACCCGCCCTCCGGCCATGTGCGCGGCGAGGGCGCGATGCAGGTGTGCGCCGCCTACGAGGCGCAGATGGACAAGCTGGCCAAGAAGCTCGGCCTGGACCCGGCCGAGGTGCGGCTGCGCAACGCGCTCGCCACCGGCGACGTCCTGCCGATCGGCCAGACGGTCACCTGCCCGGCACCGGTCGCCGAACTCCTCCAGGCCGTGCGGGACTTCCCGCTCCCGGCGCTGCCCAAGGACACCCCCGAGGAGGACTGGCTGCTGCCGGGCGGCCCCGAGGGCGCGGGCGAGCCGGGCGCGGTGCGCCGGGGCGTCGGCTACGGCCTCGGCATGGTCCACATGCTCGGCGCCGAGGGCGCGGACGAGGTGTCCACGGCGACGGTCCGGGTGCACGACGGGATCGCGACCGTGCTGTGCGCCGCGGTGGAGACCGGCCAGGGCTTCACCACGCTCGCCCGGCAGATCGTCCAGGAGACGCTCGGCATCGACGAGGTGCACGTGGCGCCGGTCGACACCGACCAGCCCCCGGCCGGCCCGGGCTGCCGCGGCCGGCACACCTGGGTCTCCGGCGGCGCGGTGGAACGGGCGGCCAAGATGGTCCGCACCCAGCTGCTCCAGCCCCTGGCGCACAAGTTCGGCATGTCCACCGAGCTGCTCCAGATCACCGACGGCAAGATCACCTCGTACGACGGGGTGCTCTCGACGACCGTCGCGGAGACGATGGAGGGCAAGGAGCTGTGGGCCACGGCCCAGTGCCGCCCGCATCCGACCGAGCCGCTCGACGGCGCCGGCCAGGGCGACGCGTTCGTGGGCCTCGCCTTCTGCGCGATCCGCGCGGTCGTGGACGTCGACGTGGAGCTCGGCGCGGTCCGCGTGGTCGAGCTGGCGGTCGCCCAGGACGTCGGCCGGGTGCTCAACCCCGCCCAGCTGGCGGCCCGGATCGAGGCGGGCGTCACCCAGGGCGTGGGCATCGCGCTCACCGAGAACCTCCGTACGCCGCGGGGTCTGGTCCGTCACCCCGACCTGACCGGTTACGCTCTGCCGACCGCGCTGGACGCGCCGGACATCCGCATCGTCAAGCTCGTCGAGGAGCGGGACGTGGTCGCCCCGTTCGGCGCCAAGTCCGCCAGCGCGGTCCCGGTGGTGACCTCGCCGGCCGCGATCGCCTCCGCCGTGCGCGCGGCGACCGGCCGCCCGGTCAACCGCCTCCCCATCCGACCCCAAGCAGCAGTGGTGACACCCCAGTGACCGACGAACCCCGCTACGAGCCTCCGCCCAGCATGGGCAAGCTGTTCTTCTGGATCCTGCTGTTCGTGGTCGCGGCGCTGGCGGTGGTGCTGGGGGGCATCTACTTCACGTGAGCCCGGCTGCCCGGCGTGCGCCCGGCCGCTTCACGTGAGCGGCCCGGGTGAGCCGGCCCGCGTGGGGTGACTTGCGTGGGGTGACCCGCGTGAGGCGGGTCGGGCGTGACGGTTCTCATGCGACGGGTTTCGTGCGGCAGGGCAACGTTCGCGGGGTTCCGCGCGTCTTGTTCCGTGGGGCGCCGCCGGTCCGGCGTTGTCAGTGGGGCGGCGTACTGTCCTCATCAGTGGGGGAGCGCCGCGCGCGCCGGGTGCCCGGAGCGGCGGACCACCCCTGCCCGGGAGCCGGGAGCAGTGATTCCCGGAGCACCGGCGGAGCGCCGACAGCCGCGGGGACGGGGACCGCGGAGCCGAGGAACCGAAGAACTGAAGAAGATCGCGGGGGAGCGATGAGCACGACCGACGCCGGGATTCCGGCGATCACGCTGACCGAGGCCGAACTGGGCCGGTACGTCACGCACGCGCCGACGCGCGGCCTGCTCACCGGCCCCGGTCTGCCCGCGGACACCGGACTGCTGACCTTCTCCACCCTGCGCACCTACGGGCTGCGCAGACTGGCCGACGCCACGGACGGACCGCTGCACCTCGCGGAGGAACTGCGGGACCGCCTGGTGATCGGCGAACTGCTCAACCCGGCCGGCATGGCGCGCGAGTCGATCCTGCTCGACGGCGCCACGGGGGAGATCACCACGACGTACCTCGCCGCCCCCGCCGCGCCGCGCCCCTTCGCCCCCTCCCTGACCACCCTGCTGCGCTTCGCCGCCGTCACGGAGGAGCTGACCGGCCTGCGCGGCCGGTTCGCCTCCCTCGCCGGGCAGTACGGCCCGCGGGCCGCCACCGAGGCCTCCCGCCGGCTGCTCACCCTCTTCGAGGAGGGCACCGACGGCCGCGTGCCCGCGTACTGGAAGGCGGCCGCCCTCATCCGCCCGCTGTCCCTCGTCGCGGGCCCCGGCACCGCGTCGGGCGGTCTCGCGCTGGAGGTCCCGGCCCGCCTCCTGGACCAGGAGTTCGGCCAGGGCCGCGTGGCCCGCTTCGAGGACGTCGACTTCCCGGCCACGCTCACCCACGAGCCGACCCGCCGCTTCCTGCGGGACACCGGCCTGCCGGAGGAGGCGGTCCTCTTCCACGCGGACGCGGACGCGCCGCTGCCCACCCTCACCGAGTACGTCACCGGCGACTGCGCCGGGACCCGCCCGCTCCCGGAGCTCCCCGCGCACGCGGACCACCTGATCCGCCTGGGCCGCCTGATCGAGGACACCAGCCTGGTGGTCGACGGCAGGACCGGCGCGGTCCTCACCTTCAGCGAGTCCGGGGCGACGCTCCACCCGCTCAACACGGACGTCTCCACGCTGGCTTTCACGCTCTGGCTCCTCCACCACGAGCGCACCATCGACGAACACCTGGCCAACGAGCTGACGACCGCGGCCTACGACCAGCTCGCCGCCGCCATGCTCCACACCCTGACGACCCTCGACCCCACGGGCCTGTCCCCGGACGCCCACTGGCACTACTGGACGCGCCTGCTCCAGGACGAGGCGGGCGGAGCGCTCTGAGCGCCCCCGCGGACGCAGGAAGGGGCGGCACCCCTCGGTGCCGCCCCTTCCCGTTCCGCCCGGTGAGGCGTGGAGGCCGTGGCGGGAATTGAACCCGCGTACCTCGCTTTGCAGGCGAGTCCCTGGGCCACTCGGGCACACGGCCGTGTACGTGGAACGACCGTAGGGGGCGCGGGGCGGCGGGCTCAAGACAGAGCGCGGTGCCGCAACGCGACTGCCATACGGCGTTCATGAACGGGCCGGACCTCCGGCGCTCCCGGCGTCCATGAACCGCGGGCTCCCGTCGCGCGTCGCGGCGGCGCGGCGCGGGCCGGGTGCGCGGGAGGCGCGGTGCGGGCCGGGTGTGGGGGTGGCCACGCGTCCGCGGGGGCGTGTCGGCCGGGGCCGGTCCCGGTGGCCCCCGTCGGCGCCGGCAAGGGTGCTGCATCGTGCCTGGTCATCACGGGTGACCGTCGGGAAGGAGGGCCCGGTCGGGGTGATCGCGGGGGGTCCGGGGGCGCTGTGACGTGGGTCCCACCGGCGGGCGAGCCGGGCTCGTCCGAGCGCTGCCGGGGGCCTCGCGCCGGTAGGGTGGCCCGGTTGTCATACGTGCCGAGCCGTCCGTCCCCGTCGCCCGTCACCGCTGCTGAGCGACGATCCCCCAGCGCCCGAAAGCCTGGCGGGAACCCCGGTCGCACGGCCCCCTTCGACTCGACCACAAGACCACGGAGACCGTGACTACCACCGCCGCTTCCTCCTCCCACAGCCTTTCCCCCGCCTTCCCGGGCCGCGCGCCCTGGGGCACCGCCAGCAGACTGCGTGCCTGGCAGCAGGGGGCGATGGACAAGTACATCCAGGAGCAGCCGCGTGACTTCCTCGCCGTCGCCACGCCCGGCGCCGGCAAGACGACCTTCGCGCTGACCCTCGCGTCCTGGCTGCTGCACCACCACGTCGTGCAGCAGGTGACCGTGGTCGCACCGACCGAACACCTGAAGAAGCAGTGGGCCGAGGCCGCGGCCCGGATCGGGATCAAGCTCGACCCCGAGTACAGCGCCGGTCCGCTGGGCCGCGAGTACGACGGTGTCGCCGTCACCTACGCCGGTGTCGGCGTGCGCCCGATGCTGCACCGCAACCGCTCCGAGCAGCGCAAGACACTGGTGATCCTCGACGAGATCCACCACGCCGGCGACTCCAAGTCCTGGGGCGAGGCGTGCCTGGAGGCGTTCGAGCCGGCCACCCGGCGGCTCGCGCTCACCGGTACGCCGTTCCGGTCGGACACCAACCCGATCCCCTTCGTGACGTACGAGGAGGGGCAGGACGGGATCCGGCGGTCCTCCGCCGACTACACGTACGGCTACGGCAACGCCCTCGCCGACCACGTCGTCCGGCCCGTCATCTTCCTCTCCTACAGCGGCAACATGCGCTGGCGCACGAAGGCCGGCGACGAGATCTCCGCCCGGCTCGGCGAGCCGATGACCAAGGACGCGGTCAGCCAGGCCTGGCGCACCGCCCTCGACCCGCGCGGCGAGTGGATGCCCAGCGTGCTGCGCGCCGCCGACCAGCGGCTCACCGAGGTCCGCAAGGCCATCCCGGACGCCGGCGCCCTCGTCATCGCCTCCGACCAGGACTCCGCCCGCGCCTACGCCAAGCTCATCCGGGAGATCACCGGCACCAAGGCCACGCTGGTGCTGTCCGACGACACCGGGGCGTCCAGCAGGATCGACGAGTTCAGCGGCGGCAACGACCGCTGGATGGTCGCGGTCCGCATGGTGTCCGAGGGCGTCGACGTGCCCCGGCTCGCGGTGGGCGTGTACGCCACCACCATCTCGACCCCGCTGTTCTTCGCGCAGGCCGTCGGCCGTTTCGTGCGGTCCCGGCGGCGCGGCGAGACCGCGTCCGTCTTCCTGCCGACCGTGCCCGACCTGCTGACCTTCGCCAACGAGATGGAGAAGGAACGCGACCACGCCCTCGACAAGCCGCGCAAGGAGGGCGAGGAGGACCCGTACGCCGAGTCCGAGAAGGAGATGGAGGAGGCGAACAAGGAGCAGGACGAGGACACCGGCGAGCAGGAGCAGTTCTCCTTCGAGGCGCTGGAGTCCGAGGCCGTCTTCGACCGGGTGCTGTTCGACGGCGCCGAGTTCGGCATGCAGGCCCACCCGGGCAGCGAGGAGGAGCAGGACTACCTCGGCATCCCCGGGCTGCTGGAGCCGGACCAGGTGCAGATGCTGCTCCAGAAGCGGCAGGCCCGGCAGATCGCGCACAGCCGCAAGAAGCCGGACTCCGAGGCGGACCTGCTGGAGCTGCCCGCCGAGCGGCGGCCGGTGGTCAGCCACAAGGAGATGATGGAGCTGCGCAAGAAGCTCAACACCATGGTGAGCGCGTACGTCCATCAGAGCGGGAAGCCGCACGGGGTGATCCACACCGAGCTGCGGCGGGTGTGCGGGGGGCCGCCGAGCGCGGAGGCGACGGCGGGGCAGTTGCGGCAGCGGATCGAGAAGATGCAGGAGTGGGCTACGCGTATGCGGTGACGCTCTGCTGGGTGGGGAATTTCTTTTCCCACCCGCCCGCCCGTCTCGGTCCGCCGGAGAGTGGCCGTCGCGGGGCTCCGCCCCGGACCCCTGCGATCCGGCCTTCCGCGATCCGGCCTTCCGCGATCCGGCCTTCCGCGATCCGGCCTTCCGCGGTCCGGACCCCGCGGTCCGGCCCTCCGCGGTCCGGACCCCCGCCCCGGCCCCGGTCCGGACGCCCGCGAGGGGGCCCGTCCGACCCGGTCCGCGGTCCGGTTTCGGCGTCGTGTGGTGGGGGTGGATATGGGGAGCAATGGTGGCAGGCCGGGACCGGTGTTGACCGGATTCTGGACCGAGGCTTCCGCTCAGCGAACCGGCTTCGCTACTGTCCCGCTACGCATACGCCCCGTGGCAGCGCCGCCGCGGAGCGCAGCCGTGAAGCGCCATGGGCCCGGACGCCGCCGGGCCGTTCTGCCGACCGGCGGCCTCTGACACGCGTCGCCGACGGGACTCGGTCGCGCATCCGCCGATCAGGGGCGCCGGCCTCACGCCGAAGGAGTGGGCGTCGTGACCGCGGAGACATCCCAGACGCTCGACCGGGGACTGCGTGTCCTCAAACTGCTGGCCGACACGGACCACGGGCTGACGGTCACCGAACTCTCCCAGAGGCTGGGCGTGAACCGGACCGTCGTGTACCGGCTGCTCGCCACGCTGGAGCAGCACGCGCTGGTCCGGCGCGATCTGGGCGGGCGGGCCAGGGTCGGCCTCGGGGTGCTGCGCCTCGGCCGCCAGGTGCACCCCCTGGTACGCGAGGCGGCGCTGCCCGCGCTGCGGTCGCTCGCCGAGGACATCGGGGCCACCGCCCACCTGACACTGGTCGACGGCACCGAGGCCCTCGCCGTCGCGGTCGTCGAGCCCTCGTGGACCGACTACCACGTGGCCTACCGGGCCGGTTTCCGCCACCCGCTGGACCGCGGCGCGGCCGGAAAGGCCATCCTCTCCGCCCGCAGGACACCCGCCGCCGACCCCGGCTACATCCTGACCCACGGTGAGCTGGAGGCGGGCGCGAGCGGGGCCGCAGCGCCCCTCATCGGCGTCACCGGCGTCGAGGGCAGCGTGGGCGTGGTGATGCTCGCCGACTCCGTGCCGGAGCGGGTGGGCCCGCGCGTGGTGGACGCGGCCCGGGAGGTCGCGGAGGCCCTGCGCTGATCCGGCGGCCGCGCCGCTGGACGTGTACGTGCCACAGGGGGCGCACGGGGCTCGCGTTAGATTGATTCCGTGCTCTCTCGTCTCACGCGCCCCCGGGCCGTCGCCGTCTGTGCCCTGCCCGTCGTGGCCCTGATCGCCACGGCGGTGTTCGCGCCGCTGCCGTTCGCGCTGGCGCAGCCGGGCATGACCGCGAACGTGCTCGGCAAGTACCAGGGCACGCAGGTGATCACCGTCTCGGGCGCGAAGACCCGCCCGACCGGCGGGCAGCTGCGGATGACGACCATCGAGGCGACCGGCCCCGACGCGAAGGTGAGCCTCGGGGACGTGCTCGACAGCTGGTTCCGCACCGACCGGGCCGTCATGCCCCGCGACTCGGTCTATCCGACCGGCGGTGACGTGAAGGAGATCGAGAAGCACAACTCGGAGCAGATGCGGCAGTCCCAGGACGCCGCGACCGAGGCCGCGCTGAAGTACCTGCGCCTCAGCCCCGGCAAGGTGAAGGTCAGGCTGAGCCTCGCGGACGTGGGCGGCCCGAGCGCCGGGCTGCTGTTCACGCTGGGGATCATCGACAAGCTGGACGGCGACGGCAGCGGCGGCGACCTCACCGGCGGCCGGACCATCGCCGGTACGGGCACGATCGACGCGGCCGGCAAGGTCGGCGCGGTCGGCGGGGTGTCCCTGAAGACGCGGGCCGCGAGCCGGGACGGCGCGACCGTCTTCCTGGTCCCGAAGGCGGAGTGCGCCGACGCGAAGGCCGAGCTGCCCAAGGGCCTGAAGCTGGTCCCGGTCACCACCCTGACGGGCGCGGTCGACTCCCTGCGCACGCTGGAGAAGGGCAAGGGCCCGCTGCCGAGCTGCTAGCCGGACGGCGTCCGCGGTCACGGCCGAGGACGCCGGCAGGGCAGGGGGCGCGGTCACGGCCGGGGACGCCGGCAGGGTCGGTCCGCGGTCACGGCCGGGACGCGGCCCCGGCGGCGGTCAGTGTGCCGGGGTGTCGTCCCCCTCGGCGCCCGACGCCTGCTGCACCAGCGGGATGATCCGCAGCGGGACCGGGTTCTCCATGACGATGGCGGTCGAGGCGCGCACGATGCCCTCGTAGCCGACCACCTTGTCGATCACGCGCTGGAGATCGGCGTTGGAGCGGGCCACCAGCCGGCAGAGCATGTCGCCGCTGCCCGTGGTGGTGAGCAGTTCCAGGACCTCCGGCACGGTGGCCAGATGGGCCCGCACGTCGGGGCCCTGGCCCTGCCGGATCTGGAGGGTGGCGAAGGCGGTCACCGGGTAGCCCAGCGCGGCCGGGTCCACCTGCGGGCCGAAGCCGCGGATGACGCCCTGGGACTGCAGCCGGTCCAGCCGTGCCTGCACGGTGCCCCGCGCGACCCCCAGCCGCCGGGACATCTCCAGCACTCCGATGCGCGGCTCCCGTGCGAGAAGCACGATGATCCGGCCGTCGAGACGGTCGATCGCCACAGCCCCTGCTCCTTCTTCCGGTCCGTCCGGCGTCCACACGATGGTCATCCTGTACAGACAGGCCGGGCGGACGGCCGTCCGGCTGAACAGAATGTCCAGTGGATACCGGAACTATTGCGCACCTTGCAGAGCGGGGCCACCCTTCCGCTATGACGCAGACCACAGACCACGCTCCCGACGCGACCGCCCGGCAGGCCGACCCCTTCCCGGTCAAGGGCATGGACGCGGTCGTCTTCGCCGTGGGCAACGCCAAGCAGGCGGCGCACTACTACTCCACCGCCTTCGGCATGCGGCTGGTCGCGTACTCCGGACCGGAGAACGGCAGCCGCGAGACCGCGAGTTACGTGCTGGAGAACGGCTCCGCACGGTTCGTGTTCACCTCGGTCATCAAGCCCGCCACCCCCTGGGGCGAGTTCCTCGCCCGGCACGTCGCCGAGCACGGCGACGGTGTCGTCGACCTCGCCATCGAGGTCCCGGACGCCCGCGCGGCCTTCGCCTACGCCGTCGGGCACGGCGCCCGCCCGGTGACCGAGCCGTACGAGGTCAAGGACGAGCACGGCACGGTCGTCCTCGCCGCGATCGCCACCTACGGCGAGACCCGGCACACCCTCGTCGACCGCAGTGGCTACGACGGCCCCTACCTCCCCGGGTTCGAGGCCGCCGCCCCGATCGTCGAGCCCCCCGCCCACCGCACCTTCCAGGCCGTCGACCACTGCGTCGGCAACGTCGAACTCGGCCGGATGAACGAGTGGGTCGGCTTCTACAACAAGGTCATGGGCTTCACGAACATGAAGGAGTTCGTGGGCGACGACATCGCCACCGAGTACAGCGCGCTGATGTCGAAGGTGGTCGCGGACGGCACCCTCAAGGTCAAGTTCCCGATCAACGAGCCCGCGATCGCCAAGAAGAAGTCCCAGATCGACGAGTACCTGGAGTTCTACGGCGGCGCCGGCGTCCAGCACATCGCGCTGAACACCAACGACATCGTCCGGACCGTGCGCACCATGCGCGCCGCCGGGGTCCAGTTCCTCGACACCCCGGACTCCTACTACGACACCCTCGGCGAGTGGGCCGGCGACACCCGTGTGCCGGTCGAGACCCTGCGCGAGCTGAAGATCCTCGTCGACCGCGACGAGGACGGCTATCTGCTGCAGATCTTCACCAAGCCGGTCCAGGACCGTCCGACCGTCTTCTTCGAACTCATCGAGCGCCACGGCTCGATGGGCTTCGGCAAGGGCAACTTCAAGGCGCTGTTCGAGGCGATCGAGCGCGAGCAGGCCAAGCGCGGCAACCTCTGATCCCTCCGGCCCGGTGAGGGTGCCGGAGGGGGAGAGCGGTCCCCTCCGGCCCCGGCGCCCTGGTCCGTACCCGGCGTCCTGGGCCGGCCCCGGCGTCCTGGGCCGGCCCGGGCCGCGACACCCGGCACACCCGCTAGGCGCCGGCGGGCAGCGGTTCCTCCGGTACGTCCCCCAGTTCCCGCAGCGCCGCCCGCGCCGCGGGCGCGTACAGCGGGGAGAAGTAGGGGTTGACGCGCAGCGCCTCCTGGAGGTGCCGCCGGGCCGGTGCGTCGAGCCCCAGTTCCTGCTCGATGACGCCGCGGTGGAAGGCGTACAGCGCGCTGCGCACCCCGCCGCCCTTCGTCCTGTCCGTCGCCGCCACGGCGTGGGCCAGCGCCTCCTGGTCGTCGCCCGCGCGGTGCAGCGCCCAGCCGAGCGCGTCGGTCACCTCGATGCCCGGCTGGCGCTCGTACTCCTCCTCCAGGCGCGCCACCGCCTCACCCGGGTCCCCGTGGTCCGCCTCGAAGCGTCCGGCCACCAGCTCCTCGTCGACCCCGCCCGCCGCGGCCTGCCGCAACCGCGTCTGGAGCAGTTCGTACTGGGCCTGCGCCTCCCGTGTCATCCCCAGTGACTCGTACAGCTCGCCCAGCTCCAGCGTGCCCCGGGCGTCCGGCTGCCCGGCGAGGGCCGCCCGGTACGCGT
This sequence comes from Streptomyces sp. NPDC090108, assembly GCF_044747185.1. Lineage (NCBI taxonomy): Bacteria > Bacillati > Actinomycetota > Actinomycetes > Kitasatosporales > Streptomycetaceae > Streptomyces > Streptomyces sp. NPDC090108. The sequence goes on along the minus strand of NZ_JBIVDQ010000008.1, from coordinate 321,835 downwards.
CCAGCGCCTGCGGGGTGCGGCCCAGCGCGGCCAGCGTCCTCCCCTTCCCGGCCAGCGCCTCCCGCCGGCCCGGATCGAGCCGTACGGCACCCTCGAAGTGCCGCAGCGCGTCGTCGAGGTCGCCGCGCTCCCAGGCCAGCTGCCCGAGACCGGTCAGATAGGCGGCCTGCTCGGCGGGGGTGCCGGCGGCGGCCGCCGCGTCCGTCAGCTGGGCCACCGCGTCCTCCCGCCAGCCCCGGTCCCGGTACACCGCCGAGGCGCGCGCCATCACCGCGGGCCGGTCCGCCGCCGCGGTGCGCAGCCCCATCAGCTTGTCCAGGGTGCTCCGGGCCTTCTCGTAGTCGCCGAGCCCGGTGTAGGCGTCGATCAGCGGCGGGTACGCCGCCCACTGCTTCGGCGTCAGCTTCAGCGCCTGCTCCCCGTACCGCTCGGCCGAGGGGAAGTCGCGGCGGGCGTTCGCCAGCGCGGTCATCCCGGCCAGCGCCTCCGCGTTGCCCGTGCCGCGCACCTCCAGCGAGGTGCGCAGCGCCGTCTCCGCCTTCGGGTAGTCCGCCGCGTCGGCGGTCAGCCGGCCCCGCTGCACGTACGCCGCCCCCAGCACGGCCCAGGCCCGCGCGTCCCGGGGCCGCGCGCGCACCGTGCTCTCCTGGCGGCCGATGAGCGAGGTCAGGTCGGGCAGCGCGGCCGGCACCCCCGAGACCACCGCCGTCAGCACCTGCGCGGGAGGACCGGCCGCGGGGGCCGCGGACCCCGCCCCGGCCGCCGGCCGGCGCGGGTGCGGCCCGCCGGGGGTCCCTTCCAGCGGCAGCAGCACCAGCACCGCGCCCGCCGCGGCACCCGTCACCAGCGTCGCGATCAGCACCCGCCGCAGCCGGCGCCGGGAACGGCCCGGCGGCGGTTCGGCCACCAGGGACGTACCGGGGGAGCGGTGGTCATACTGTCGGTTCTCCATACCGCTCACTGTGCTCCAGCACGGGGAACACATCCGGGTGGCCCAGGGAAGGCACGGACGGGGTTCACACCGATGGCCCCGGGTGCGACGCTGTGATCATGAGCCGCATCGAAGCGCCCCGCGACGAAGTGACCGGCAACCTCACCGACCGGCTCCTGGCGGGTCTGCCCGCCGAGGCCGTCCTGACCGACCCCGACGTCACCGCCTCCTACGCCAACGACATGGCGAGCTTCTGCCCGGCCGGCGCCCCGGCCGTGGTCGTCCTGCCGCGCACGGTCGAGCAGGTCCAGCACGTCATGCGCACCGCCACCGAACTGCGCGTGCCCGTCGTCCCGCAGGGCGCCCGCACCGGCCTGTCCGGCGGCGCCAACGCCACCGACGGCTGCGTCGTGCTGTCCCTGACGAAGATGGACCGCATCCTCGAGATCAGCCCCGTCGACCGTATCGCCGTCGTCGAACCGGGCGTCGTCAACGCCGTCCTGTCCCGCGCGGTCGGCGAACACGGCCTGTACTACCCGCCGGACCCCTCCAGCTGGGAGACGTGCACCATCGGCGGCAACATCGGCACCGCCTCCGGCGGGCTGTGCTGCGTGAAGTACGGCGTGACCGCCGAGTACGTCCTCGGCCTCGACGTCGTCCTCGCCGACGGCCGCCTGATGTCCACCGGCCGCCGCACCGCGAAGGGCGTGGCCGGCTACGACCTCACCCGTCTCTTCGTCGGCTCCGAGGGCTCGCTCGGCGTCGTCGTGCGGGCCGTGCTCGCGCTGCGGCCGAAACCGCCGCAGCAGCTCGTCCTCGCCGCCGAGTTCGCCTCCGCGGCCGCCGCCTGCGACGCCGTCTGCCGGATCATGGAGGGCGGTCATGTGCCCTCCCTCCTCGAACTGATGGACCGTACGACCGTCAAGGCGGTCAACGACCTCGCCCGGATGGGACTGCCCGAGACCACCGAGGCGCTGCTGCTCGCCGCCTTCGACACCCCCGACCCCCGCGCGGACCTCGCGGCCGTCGGCGTCCTGTGCGAGGCCGCCGGCGCCACCCAGGTGGTCCCCGCCGACGACGCCGCCGAGTCCGAACTCCTCCTCCAGGCGCGGCGCATGTCGCTGACCGCGCTGGAGGCGGTCAAGGGCACCACGATGATCGACGACGTGTGCGTGCCCCGCTCGAAGCTCGGCGCGATGCTGGAGGGCGTCGAGCGGATCGCCGGGAAGTACGACCTCACCATCGGCCTGTGCGCGCACGCCGGCGACGGCAACACGCACCCCACCGTCTGCTTCGACGCCCTCGACCCCGACGAGGCCCGCCGGGCCCGCGAGTCCTTCGACGAGATCATGGCCCTCGGGCTCGAACTCGGCGGCACCATCACCGGCGAGCACGGGGTGGGCGTGCTGAAGAAGGAGTGGCTGGCCAGGGAGATCGGACCGGTCGGGCTGGAGATGCAGCGGGCCGTGAAGCAGGTCTTCGACCCGCTCGGCATCCTCAACCCCGGCAAGCTGTTCTGAACCCGGCGCCCGGTCGCGTGTCCGGTCCCGCGCCCGGTCCCGGTTCCCGTCCCGGTCCCGGTCCCGGTTCCCGTCCCGCGCCCGGTTCCCGTCCCGCGCCCGGGGCTCACCGGGCGAGCAGCTGGTCGAGCGCGTCGTCGAGGCCCAGCTGCCCGCCCTCCGTCCCCGGCGGCACCACCCGCAGCGTGCGCTCCAGCCACGCCGAGACCTGCGGGGTCGGGGCCTCCAGCAAGGCGTCGCCGTCCGGCGAACTCAGCGCCATCAGCACCACGCTGCGCCCCTCGGACTTGGTCGGCCAGACCCGCACGTCCCCCTGCCCGCACGGCCGGAACACCCCCTCCACCAGCAGCTCGCGGGCGAACGTCCAGTTGACGGGCGACTCGGAGTTGATGTGGAACGTGACGTGGACCGCGTAGGGGTCGTCCGAGCGGTACATGAGCCTCGCCGGGACGGGCACGCTGCGCTCGGGCGACAGGATGAGCTTCAGTTCCAGCTCCCGCTCCACCACCGTGTGCTCCATGACCTGCGTCTCCTTCTCTCACCGGGGCCGCCGCGAATGGGCCCGCACGGGAGGAGAGGGGGATGGGGCCGGAGCATTACGCGGGTTCGGGAAAGTTTTTTTCCGGCACCCGTGAGGCCGCCACGGCTGCCGTCGTGACAGCGACGTGGTGGCGGCGCGGCGGTGGCGCGGCGCCGGATACGGCCGCCGGACGCGGCCGCGAGCGGCGGGGCGCGCCGAGGGCCGTACGCGCGGGAACCGTGCACGGGGTAGCCCGGAAAGGGGTGGGTACGGCGGGAGTGGCCGTGGGGGGTGCCCGGGTCTGGTAGATGTGGAGCCCCCTATCCCACCCCCGAGCAGATACGGGACGACGGACATGAGCGCCCCCACCCCGGCACCCGGCGACGACAGGCCCCGCGAGGGCTACTACCCGGACCCGTCCATCCCCGGCTACGTCCGGTACTGGAACGGCGCCTCATGGGTGCCGGGCACCAGCCGCCCGGCCCCGAGGGACGGCGAGCCGCTCATCCCGCCCGCGGGAGGCCGGCCCGCGGCGCCCGCGGTGGAGGAGACGGGCCCGCACTTCTTCGACGAGGACCCGCGGCCGCAGCCGTCCGCCTGGGGGACCGGTGCCGGTGAGGGTCCGGGCCACGCCGCCTGGCCCGGCCGGGACCCGGGGGCGTCAGGCGACGCGGGCGGCTCCGCCCCGCAGGGCGCCGATCCGCGGATCCCGGCGGACATCCCGGCCCAGCAGGCCCCCCGCACCGAGGCCCCGGGGGCGGAGGAGGGCGCCACCGCCGACTCCGGCGGCACGTTCCTCTTCCGCCGCCCCACGCCCGGCCCCGCGGCGACGCCCCGCCAGGACGACGGCACGATGACCTTCCGTCAGGTGCCGGGGCGGGACGGCGCGGGCACGCCCGGCTTCGGGCCGCACGGCTCCGGCGCGGGCGCGGCGCCCGGCGCCGGTGAGCACCCGGCCGCGGCGGCCGGCGGTTTCGCCCAGGGCCCCGCCGGGACCCCCGCCGCACAGGCGCACCCGGCACCGCAGGGCCACCAGGCGCCGCCCGCCGGTCAGTCGCCCGCCGCCTCCCGGCCCGCCCCGCCCGCGGGCCCCGGTTTCGCGGTCGGCAAGGACGCCGCCGCCCGCGCGGCCGCGCAGGCACCCCAGCCCGCGGCGCCACAGGCCGCCCAGGCGCCGCAGGCCGCGCAGGCACCTCAGGCTCCCACCGCCGTGGTCCCCCCGGTGCCGCACCAGGGGGCCCAAGGCGCCCCGATGGCGCCGGGCATCGGCGGCGGACAGGCGTCCTGGGCGCAGCAGGTGCACCAACTGGCCGGCGGGGCGGACGAGCAGCCGGTCGCCCCGTGGAAGCCGCCGGTCGAGGACGTGTTCCAGGCGGCCGCGCGCCGGCAGGCCGCGGCCCGCCCCGCCGGCCTCGGCAAGCGCCTGATCGCCCGGCTGATCGACAACCTGGTCATCGGCGCCGTGACGGGCGTCGCCGCCGTGCCGCTCGGCGTTCAGGCCGTCGACCACATCCAGCACAAGATCGACCGGGCCAGGCTGTCCGGCCGTACGGTCACGGTGTGGCTGCTCGACGGTACGACGGGCACCTCCCTCGGCATCGTCCTCGCCGTCCTCCTCGTCTTCGGCGTCGTCTACGAGGTGTTGCCGACCGCCAGGTGGGGCCGCACCCTGGGCAAGAAGCTGTGCGGTCTGCAGGTGCGGGACATCGAGGGACACGAGCCCCCGGCGTTCGGCGCGGCTCTGCGCCGCTGGCTGGTCTACAGCGTTCCCGGCCTGCTCGGCATCGGCGCCGTCGGCGTGCTGTGGTGCCTGTTCGACCGCCCCTGGCACCAGTGCTGGCACGACAAGGCGGCCCACACCTTCGTCGCGGACTGACCGCGGACCGACCACGGGCCGACCGGCACCGGCCGTCCCCCGTACGGCCGCGCGCCGGATGCGGGACCCCGGCGTTCGCGGTCCACTCGGGCCATGAGCAGCGAACCGCCCCCCGGCTCCGGACCGCACCCCCCGGACGACGACCCGCTGAGGAAGCGGCCACCGTCGGACCAGGGGGCGGGCTCGCCGTACGACCCGCCGCCGGAGGGCGGGACCCCGCCGCCTCCCGGCGGGTCGCAGCCACCCCCGCACGACGGCGGCAACCCCTACGGAAGCGGCGGCGACCCGTACGGGAACGGCCCCTACGGCGGCGGAAGCGGCGGGGGCGACCCCTACGGCGGAGGCCCTCACGGCGGGGGCAACCCCTACGGGGGCGGCGGTCCGCACGGGGGCGGCGGGCCCTACGACAGCGGCGGTTACCCCACCGACCCGCTCGCCGGCATGCCCCCGCTCGCCGACAGCGGCAAGCGCACCCTCGCGCGCATCGTCGACATGATCATCGTCGGCATCGTCGTCTACCTGCTCACCTGGGCGTTCGGGGTCCGCGAGTACGACGTGAACGGCGACACGATCGACGCCGGCAAGTCCCTCGGGCAGTCCGTCGTCGCGGCCGTGCTCTACGTCGCCTACGACACGATCCTGACGGCCCGGCACGGGCAGACCCTCGGCAAGAAGTGGTTCCACATGCGGGTGGCCAACCTGGACAACGGGGCCACGCCGTCTTTCCAGACCTCGCTGATCCGCGCCCTGGTGCTGTGGATCCCGTTCGCGTTCTGCTGCGCCTGCGTCTGGACCGCGATCTGCGGCGGCTGGAGCTACTTCGACCGCCCGTACAAGCAGGGGCTCGACGACAAGGCGGCCAAGACGGTCGTGGTCAGCACCCGCTGACGCACCCGCTGACACGCGCGCGGCACGGGCGCGCGGGCGGAGGCACCCGAAGAGGCGGAAGCACCCGAAGAGGCGGAAGCGACGCGAGCGGCGGGTCCGGCACGAAGCCCGGACCCGCCGCTTCCGTGTGTGTCCCTCAGGAGGCCGAGCGCTCGCGCGCCGGATCGGCGCCGGCGGCCACGGGTTCTCGCGCGGACCCCCGCCCGCGCGTCCGGCCGGCCGCGGGGGCCGCCTGTTCCGCCCCGTCCGTCTCCTGGGGTGCCGCGCGGGCGGGCAACGGCACCGTCATGGCGACGAGCAGCCCGAGCGCGAGGGCGGACAGGGCGATGACGGCGATCCCGAGGCCCGAACCCGTCTGCGACAGCAGCAGCATGGCGAGCGTCGAGAAGATCACGGTGGACGAACCGTAGGCGAGCTGTGCGGTGGTCGGACGAGGCATGGCAATCGTGTCCTCGGAAGATGGAGAGGGGGTGCCGTTCGACTCCATGAGCGTGCATGCCCGAACGGAATACCCGGTAAGCATGCCCTTACCCGCTGTGCCGGTGCACAGGGGGGCGCACGGAGTCATGGCGCCGCCAAGTACTCATGATCACGCGCCCGTTGGCGGAGCTTCCCCTGTTCGTAAAGCGAACTACCGCTCCGCATAGTGCAGTTGTCCTGTGCAAGTCAAGGTCTGTCTTTTCTCCTAAACCTCTAGTCAAATGTCGTCACTTGATTACACGCGTTGATCGTGCGCGCACGGATCTTTCCATGACCCGGATCTCCTGTCCGTGGGCGCGGCGCGGGGGAGGATCTCAAGTGACCATCAGACCCTGGACGTTCAGAGCGGCCGCGATAGGTGTGGCGCTTGCTACGGCCTCCGCCACCTACGCGACGTTCGCCGTCGCGGAGGCGAGCACCCCGGCCCGGGGCGCCGTGGCGAACCGGCACGACCCGGCCCCGGTGGGGCAGCGGGAGCACGACCTCGACGGACCTCTGAGCAAGACCCAGGAGGCCCAGCGGCAGGAGGCTCTGAACCAGCTCATCGCGGGCAAGGTCAAGGCCAAGGACCGCGACGGCTCGAAGGTCGTCCAGCTCAAGAGCCGCAAGGGCGACAGCAAGTACGTCGAGCTGAGCCGCGAGAAGACCGACAAGATCTTCACCATCCTGGTGGAGTTCGGGGACCAGACGGACCCCAAGTACGGCGGCACCACGGGCCCGTTGCACAACAAGATCGCCGCGCCCGACCGCAAGCAGGACAACAGCACCGCCTGGCAGACGGATTACAACCAGAAGCACTTCCAGGACCTCTACTTCGGCACCGGCAAGAACACCGAGTCGCTGAAGAAGTACTACGAGACGCAGTCCTCGGGCCGCTACTCGGTCGACGGTGAGGTCTCGGACTGGGTCAAGGTCCCCTACAACGAGGCCCGTTACGGCAACAACGCCTGCGGCCAGACCAACTGCACCAGCGTGTGGAACGTCGTCAGCGACGGTCTGAACGCCTGGGTCGCCAAGCAGAAGGCGGCCGGCAAGTCCGACGCCGACATCAAGGCGGACCTGGCCAAGTACGACCAGTGGGACCGCTACGACTACGACGGCGACGGCAACTTCAACGAGCCCGACGGCTACGTCGACCACTTCCAGATCGTGCACGCCGGTGAGGACGAGTCCGCGGGCGGCGGCGCGCAGGGCACGGACGCCATCTGGGCCCACCGCTGGTACGCCTTCGGCAGCGACGCCGGTGCCACCGGCCCGGGCGACAACAAGCTCGGCGGCGCGCAGGTCGGCGACACCGGTGTCTGGGTCGGCGACTACACCATCCAGCCGGAGAACGGCGGCCTCGGTGTCTTCGCGCACGAGTACGGCCACGACCTCGGCCTGCCGGACGAGTACGACACCAACGGCGGCGACAACTCCACCGGTTTCTGGACCCTCATGTCCTCGGGCTCCTGGCTCGGCACCGGCAAGGAGGCCATCGGCAACCTGCCCGGCGACATGAACGCCTGGGACAAGCTGCAGCTGGGCTGGCTGACCTACGACACCGCCAAGGCCGGCGTCTCCTCGTGGCACAAGCTGGGCCTGGCCGAGTACAACACCAAGTACCGCCAGGGGCTGGTCGTCTCGCTGCCGGACAAGGCGGTCACGACCCAGATCGTCACCCCGGCCCAGGGCGCCACGCAGTGGTGGAGCGGCAGCGGTGACAACCTCAAGAACACGCTGACCCGTTCCGTCGACCTCACCGGCAAGTCCTCGGCCACGCTGGGCCTGGACGGCTGGTACGACATCGAGAACGGCTTCGACTACCTCTACGCCGAGGTCTCCACCGACGGCGGCGCCAACTGGAACGCCCTGGACGGCACGGTGGACGGCCAGCCCGTCCCGCGTGACGGCTCCGGCAAGCCGGCGCTGACCGGTACGGCGGACGGCTACAAGAAGCTGTCGTACTCGCTCGACGCCTACGCGGGCCAGAAGGTCCAGCTGCGCTTCCGCTACCAGACCGACGGCGGCGTCGCGCAGAAGGGCTTCGCGGCCGACGAGATCGCGGTCACCGCGGACGGTTCGACGCTGTTCTCCGACAACGCCGAGTCGGCGGACGCCGGTTGGACCGCCTCGGGCTTCTCCCGCATCGGCGCGTCCTTCACCAAGGACTACAAGCAGTACTACATCGCCGAGAACCGCCAGTACCAGTCGTACGACAAGACCCTCAAGGTCGGCCCGTACAACTTCGGCTTCGCGTCGCGTCCGGACTGGGTGGAGCACTACCCGTACCAGAACGGCCTGCTGATCTGGAAGTGGGACACCTCCCAGGCGGACAACAACACCAACGTCAAGGCGCACCCGGGCACCGGTCTGATCCTGCCGGTCGACGCGCACCCGACCGCGCTGAAGTGGGCCGACGGCACGCTGCTGCGCAACCGGATCCAGGCCTACGACTCGCCCTTCGGCCTGGACGCCACGGACGGCATCACGCTGCACAAGGCGGACGTCGCGCTGAAGATCAAGTCGCAGAAGGGGGTGCCGGTCTTCAACGACCACGCCAGCACCTACTACGACGCGTCGAACCCGACCGGTGGTGTCAAGGTCACTGACACCAACACGAAGATCAAGATCACGAAGCAGGCCGGGAACGGCTCGACGATCGAGCTCGAGGTCGGCCCTGCGGTGAAGTAAGCGGTAACTCCGCAGGTCAGAAGCGTATCGGCGGCAACCCTCTGGCGGGTTGCCGCCGATCGTGTTTAGGTGCGTCCTGTGACGCGCTTATTGACACCGACCGGAACGGGGACGTGACCGCATGGCCGCAGGAGGCTTCAGCAAGCTGCCGAACGGCACGGTGGTGGTGGCACTGAACCTGCCGCACGGCGCCGACGGCTCACCCGGGGTGCGGGTGCTGGTGCACGCGCAGAACCGGGCCCGTGCGTTGACGCGGCTGCGGAATCTGGGGTTGCGGGCGGTGTATCTGCGGGGGAACTCGGCGCCGCCTTCGCCGGACGAGATCACGGCGGTGCTGCATCATCCGGACGGGTTGATATGGCGGACGGCCCGGGGGGAGGGTGTCGCTTCGACCGAGTTGTGGCATCCGATCCGGGCGTTGTTGCGGGGACGGGTGGCGACTCCGCAGCTATGAGGGTTCCCGTGCGGGTGCGGGGTGGTCTGTCGCGCAGTTCCCCGCGCCCCTGGGGGTGGGCCGGGGTGGGTTTTATCGCGCCGGCCCGGGGTGGCTTGTCGCGCAGTTCCCCGCGCCCCTGGGGGGTGGGGGCTGAGGTGGGGTTTGCCGTGCCGGCCGGTGGTGGCTTGTCGCGCAGTTCCTCGCGCCCCCGGGGTGGGGGGGGGTTGGGGTGCGTTTTCGGGTGCGGGTGCGGGGTGGTTTGTTGCGCAGTTCCTCGCGCCCCTGGGGGGGTGGGGGACTGGGGGTGGGGGTCAGGTGTTGATGACGGGTTTGCCGGTGAGGTCCACGCCGGCGGTGCGGAGTTCTTCCAGGGCGGTCTCGGTGGTGCCGGGGGAGACTCCGGCGGTGAGATCCAGGAGGACCTGGGTGCGGAAGCCCTCCCGGGCCGCGTCCAGCGCGGTCGCCCGCACGCAGTGGTCCGTGGCGATGCCCACCACGTCGACCTCGTCGATCTGCCGGGCGCGCAGCCAGTCGCCGAGCTTCACCCCGTTCTCGTCGGCCCCCTCGAACCCGCTGTACGCCGCCGCGTAGGCCCCCTTGTCGAAGACCGCGTCCACCGCGCCGGACGCGACGGCGGGCGCGAAGTTCGGGTGGAAGCCGACCCCCTCGGTACCGGCGACGCAGTGCGCCGGCCAGGACCGGACGTAGTCCGGGTTGTCCGCGAAGTGCCCGCCCGGCGCGATGTGATGGTCACGGGTCGCGACCACGTGCCGGTACCCGGTGCCCGCCGCCTGCCCGATCAGCTCGGTGATGGCGGCGGCCACGTCCGCGCCACCGGACACCGCGAGGCTGCCGCCCTCGCAGAAGTCGTTCTGCACATCTACGACGATCAAGGCGCGGCGCATGGCGGGTGTCCTTCGGTGGGGGTCCCCCTCGCCCGGAGCACTCGGGGGAGTGTCGATTGTCTGAGCCTAGAGACTTCGCGGCCGGTGCGGGAGGGGGCCTTCACGGGGTGCACGGCGGTCCCGCTCTAGTTACCCGGACCCGGGTGTACGTACTCCGTCGGAATGACGGGTTCCCCGCGCGACAGCTGGGTCGCGGACAGCGGAAGGTTCGCCCGCGCCGCGATGTGCCGCTCGCGTGCCGCGTCGAGCGGCTCGCGCGCGACCACCTCGCCGCCCTTGACCAGCCGCACCAGCAGCTGCCGGCCCTCCAGCTCCTCGGGGACCGGTCCGGTGCCCACCACCTCGGCCTCGGCCACGCCGTACGCGTCCAGCCGGCGCGCCGCCCACTTGCGGCCGCCGACGGAGGTCTTGCCCCCGGTCGACCGCTTCGCCACCGGCACCAGCGGGGCCGCCGGGTCGGCGGACTCGGCGCGGGCGACCAGCTTGTAGACCATGGAGCAGGTCGGGTGCCCGGAGCCGGTCACCAGCTGGGTGCCGACGCCGTACGCGTCCACGGGGGCCGCCGCCAGCGAGGCGATGGCGTACTCGTCCAGGTCGGAGGTGACGACGATCCGGGTGTCCCGCGCGCCCAGCTCGTCCAGCTGCTGCCGCACCCGGTGCGCGACCAGCAGCAGGTCGCCGGAGTCGATGCGCACCGCGCCCAGCTCGGGACCGGCCACCTCCACCGCCGTGCGGACGGCCTCCGCGACGTCGTAGGTGTCGACCAGCAGCGTGGTGCCGCGGCCGAGGGTGTCCACCTGGGCGCGGAAGGCGTCGCGCTCGCTGTCGTGCAGCAGGGTGAAGGCGTGCGCGGAGGTGCCGACGGTGGGGATGCCGTAACGGAAACCCGCCGCCAGGTCGGAGGTGGTCGCGAAGCCGCCGACGTAGGCGGCGCGCGCGGCGGCCACCGCGGCCAGCTCGTGGGTGCGGCGCGCGCCCATCTCGATCAGCGGACGCCCGCCCGCGGCCGAGGCCATCCGGGAGGCGGCGGCCGCGATGGCCGAGTCGTGGTTGAGGATGGAGAGGATCACGGTCTCCAGCAGCACGCACTCCGCGAAGCTGCCCTCGACCCGCAGGACCGGCGAGCCGGGGAAGTACACCTCGCCCTCGGGGTAGCCCCAGATGTCACCGCCGAAGCGGTAGCCGGCGAGCCACTCCAGGGTCCGCTCGTCGATGATGCCCCGGTCGCGCAGGAAGCCGAGCTGGCGTTCGTCGAAACGGAAGTTCTCGACCGCGTCCAGGACACGCCCGGTGCCCGCCGTCACCCCGTAGCGGCGCCCGTTCGGCAGCCTGCGGGTGAAGACCTCGAAGACGCTGCGCCGGCCGGCCGTACCGGCCTTCAGCGCGGCCTGCAGCATGGTCAGCTCGTACTGGTCCGTGAAGAGAGCCGTCGAGGGAACGTCCACCGGCAGCCCTAGGTCCGCTGTGCTCATGACGAGGGATGGTACTCCCATTTCGTCAGTGTGACGATTTGTGGGACGCGTGGCAGCATGGGCACTGTGACGTCACCCGCGCCCGTAGAGATCGAACGCACCGAGTCGGCGGAGGAGGTCTTCGCCGTACCCGAACCCGACGTCCCCTGGATCACGATCGTCCACAATGATCCGGTCAACCTCATGAGCTACGTGACGTACGTCTTCCAGTCGTACTTCGGCTACTCCAAGGACAAGGCCACCAAGCTCATGCTCGACGTCCACCACAAGGGCCGGGCGGTCGTCTCCAGCGGCAGTCGCGAGGAGATGGAACGCGACGTGCAGGCGATGCACGGCTACGGTCTGTGGGCCACCCTCCAGCAGGACCGGAAGTAGCAGCGCAGTCATATGCCAGGACACTTCGAACCGCTCCCCGGCGGCGGCGCGGCCGTCGCGCTCGACGACGTCGAGATCTCCATCATCCGCTCCCTCGCGGTCCAGCTCCTGGAGCTGATCGGCCCCGGCCCCGGTGAGGACGCCCCGGCCGATCCGCTCGCCGAGCTGTTCGCCGAGGGCCCGAGCGAGCCGCCGGCCGACCCGGTCCTCAGGCGGCTCTTCCCGGACGCCTACAGCGACCCGGAGAAGGCGCCGGACTCGCCCTTCGACGCGGAGGAGCGGCGCGCCCACTCCGCCGAGTTCCGCCGCTACACCGAGAACGACCTCCGGGCCGGCAAGCGGGAGACCGCCCTCGTGGTGATCCGCACGCTGGACGCGCTGGCCCCGGCGGCCGGCGACGGCGGCGGGGCGGTGCTGAAGCTGACGCAGGACGAGTCCCGGCAGTGGCTCGGCGCCCTCAACGACCTCCGGCTGGCGATCGGCGCCCGGCTGGAGATCACCGACGAGGACGACGCCGATCTCCTCTACCACCTCCCCGACGAGGACCCGCGCAAGCCGATGGTGCTCGCCTATCTGTGGCTCGGAGGCCTCCAGGAGACCCTCGTCTCCACCCTCATGTCCTGATTCGGGGCGATTTCGCGTTCGCTCAGCGGACGCTCAAATCCGGATAACGATCCCGTCACCGTTGCGGCCTGGTTTGTCGCATTCGGGCGCTCTTTGTCCGGTTCTTCCTGTGTGTTGCGCCACATCCACGCTCTGCGTTCTTCGGTGCGGCCGTGATACATCTTCACGACCGCCCGGCGAACACCACCCTTGTCCGCCGGGTGCGCCACCGAGCCGGCGACCGCCGGCCAGGCAATGGACGGGCTCGCGAAACCCGTCCAGCTCCATCAATCCGGGGGGATCGAAACCCGCCCCGAGGCCGACTGAAGGCCCGGGTCGGCATGGAGAAAGGCGCACCAGACATGGCCTCGGAAAAGGTCTCCGCAGCCCCTGAGGAGGGGTACGAGCGAGGGCTCGGCAGCCGCCAGGTCCAGATGATCGCGATCGGCGGCGCCGTCGGCGTCGGCCTCTTCCTGGGCGCCGGGGCGAACATCGCCAAGGCCGGCCCCAGCCTGATCCTGATGTACGCCGTCGCGGGCGCGATCATCTTCTTCATCATGCGGGCCCTGGGCGAGCTGCTGCTCTACCGCCCCGTCTCCGGCTCCTTCGCCGAGTACTCGCGCGAGTTCCTCGGCCCGTTCTTCGGCTACTTCACCGGCTGGACGTACTGGCTGATGTGGGTCGTCACCGGTATGGCCGAACTGACGGCCGCCGCGATCTACGTCAACTACTGGTTCCCGTCCGTCCCGCAGTGGGTGACGGCGCTGGTCTTCCTGGTGATCCTCTTCGGCGTCAACCTGATCTCCGTCAAGCTCTTCGGTGAGCTGGAGTTCTGGTTCTCGATGGTCAAGGTCACCGCCCTGATCGGCATGATCGTCATCGGTCTCGGCGTGCTCACCTTCGGCTTCAGCGCCGCCGGCGACACCGCGCACGTGTCCAACCTGTGGCAGTTCGACGGCTTCTTCCCCAAGGGAATCGGTTCCTCGCTGATGACGCTGCAGGGCGTCATGTTCGCCTACCTCGCCGTCGAGCTGGTCGGTGTGACCGCGGGCGAGTCCGAAGACCCGGAGAAGACCCTCCCGAAGGCCATCAACACGCTGCCCTGGCGCATCGCCCTGTTCTACGTCGGTGCCCTCTCGGTGATCCTCTGCGTGGTCAAGTGGACCGAGTTCGCGCCGGGCGTCAGCCCCTTCGTGAAGGCGTTCGCGGAGATCGGCATCCCGGCCGGCGCCGGCATCGTGAACTTCGTCGTCCTCACCGCGGCCCTGTCCTCCTGCAACTCCGGCATGTACTCCACCGGCCGCATGCTGCGCACCCTGGCGGACAACGGCGAGGCCCCGCGCGTCTTCGCCCGCCTGTCCTCCACCAAGACCCCGGCGTTCGGCGTCACCGTGTCCGTGCTGTTCATGGGCATCGGCGTGGTCCTGAACTACGTCGTCCCGGAGAAGGCCTTCGCGTACGTCACCTCCGTCGCCACCGCGGCCGGCATCTGGACCTGGCTGATGATCCTGGTCAGCCACGTCCGCTACCGCCGCGCGGTCACCGCGGGCCGGCTGCCCGCCTCGTCCTTCCCGGCGCCGGGCGGCGCGGTGTGCTCGTACATCGCCATCGCCTTCCTGCTCTTCGTCACCGGCTTGATCGCGTACGATTCCGACTCCCGCATCTGCCTGTACGTGATGGCGGCGTGGGCACTCGTGCTCGGCATCGGATGGTTCTTCATGAAGTCCCGTTCGCCCGAGATCACCGACCGCGGTGAGCCGGCCCTGGAGAAGGTCGGCTGACCTTCCGGGGGGACCACCCCCAGGACGTCCGGCCGCCGGGAGTACTCGTGGCACTCCCGGTGGCCGCCGCTCAGGACGTCCGGCATGCGGGCCGTTCCGTACCACATCCCGGTACGGGACGGCCCCTTGTCTATCCTGGCGCGCATGCTGACCCTCACCCAGGCCCTGCACGACCAGATCGTCGCCCACGCGCGCAAGGACCACCCCGACGAGGCGTGCGGCGTCGTCGCGGGCGCCGCGGGCTCCGACCGCCCCGAGCGCTTCATCCCGATGCTCAACGCGGCCATGTCGCCGACGTTCTACGAGTTCGACTCCGGTGACCTGCTCAGGCTCTACCGCGAGATGGACGACCGCGACGAGGAGCCGGTGATCGTCTACCACTCCCACACCGCGACCGAGGCCTACCCCTCCCGCACCGACATCGGCTACGCGGGCGAGCCCGGCGCCCACTACGTCCTCGTCTCCACCGCCGACACCGACGGCCTCGGCGAGTTCCAGTTCCGCTCCTTCCGGATCGTCGACGGCGAGGTCACGGAGGAGGAGGTCAGGATCGTGGAGGCGTACTGACCGCCGCCGGGTGCCGGGGCGGCTCGCGGGTCCCGGCGGGCGCCGCCCACACTCCGGTCGGTGTTCATCCACCATGCGAGATCGCCTTCCAGGACCCGGACCGGGAATCGATACGATGAGCCCATGGTTCTGAACGACGTGAGCGACGAGGCGCCGGGCATGCTGCTCGTGGCGCGGCTCCACGTCGATCTGTGCAGGCTGAACAGCGCCATCTGTTGACGTCCCCGCCGCCGTGCGGCCGGGAGCCGCGGCGCGGTCCGCCGCGCGTGCCCCGCATCGACGAATTCGACGACCCTTTTCCGACAGGAGCCCGCAACATGGCCATCGAGGTCCGCATCCCCACGATCCTCCGCACGTACACCGGCGGCGAGAAGGCCGTCGACGGCACCGGGGAGACCCTCGCCGAGCTCTTCGCCGACCTCGAGACCCGGCACACGGGCATCCGGGAGCGCATCGTCGAGGACGGCAAGCTGCGCCGCTTCGTGAACGTGTACCTGAACGACGAGGACGTCCGTTTCGTCGACGGCATCGACACCAAGCTGTCGGACGGCGACACCGTGACGATCCTGCCGGCCGTCGCCGGCGGCATGGCCTGACCGGCCGTCGTACTCCGATGCGCTACGACTCCCCGCTGGCCGCGGTGGGCAACACCCCGTTGGTGCGCCTGCCGCGGCTCTCGCCGTCCCCCGACGTCCGGATCTGGGCCAAGCTGGAGGACCGCAACCCCACCGGCTCGGTCAAGGACCGCCCCGCCCTGCACATGATCGAGCAGGCGGAGAAGGACGGCCGGCTTACCCCCGGCTGCACGATCCTGGAACCGACCTCCGGCAACACCGGCATCTCGCTGGCGATGGCCGCCAAGCTCAAGGGCTACCGCATGGTGTGCGTGATGCCCGAGAACACCTCGCAGGAACGGCGGGACCTGCTCGCCATGTGGGGTGCCGAGATCATCCCCTCCCCGGCCGCGGGCGGCTCCAACACCGCCGTGCGCGTGGCCAAGGAACTGTCCGCGGAGCACCCCGACTGGGTGATGCTCTACCAGTACGGCAACCCGGACAACGCCGGTGCCCACTACGCCACGACCGGCCCGGAGATCCTCGCGGACCTGCCCTCGGTCACCCACTTCGTCGCGGGCCTCGGCACCACCGGCACCCTGATGGGCGTCGGCCGCTACCTGCGCGAGAACAAGCCGGACGTGAAGATCGTCGCCGCCGAGCCGCGCTACGACGACATCGTGTACGGCCTGCGCAACCTCGACGAGGGCTTCGTGCCCGAGCTGTACGACGCCTCCGTGCTCACCACCCGTTTCTCGGTCGGCTCCGAGGACGCGGTCGCCCGCACCCGCGAACTCCTCCAGCAGGAGGGCATCTTCGCGGGCGTCTCCACCGGCGCCGCCCTGCACGCGGCGATCGGGGTAGGCAGGAAGGCGGTCAGAGCGGGCGAGAGCGCCGACATCGTGTTCATCGTCGCCGACGGCGGCTGGAAGTACCTCTCGACCGGCGTCTACACCGCCGCCACCACCGAAGAGGCGATCGAGACCCTGCACGGCCAGCTCTGGGCCTAGGGGGCGTCTCCCCTAGGGGCGTCCGGGCAGGCGGTTTCATGCCTGTCTCTTGATCAAAAACGCGTCAGCCCCCTCTCATGAGGGGGCCAACCGCATTCTATGGAGGGGCAAAGAATTCCCTCCGGTACTGCCGTGCGTCCGCCCGCCGGCCGTACGTTCCTCGCGCACAGTGTCATGTCCTTAACAGCAATGCTCAGCAGCCGCTGAGTGTCATGCTCATGACTGCGCGGTCGCCGCCGCTACGCGCGTCACGGGCCCTGCCCCACCCCGTACGAGAACCCCCACCTTCCCCACGGAGGCAGCACCCCATGCGTGAGTCACGCACGAGCCGGCGGAGTCTGCGAAGACTTCTCTCCGTCGCCCTCCCCGCCCTCGCCCTCTCCGTCGCCGGCCTCGCCGCCGCGCCGACCGCCGGGGCCCAGCCCGGCGCCGCCGCACCCCACGTCTCCCGGTCCACGCAGAACGCCAAGGCCCTGACCGCCGCCGACCGGCAGATCTTCCACACCACCGGCAAGGCCGGCCAGAAGGTCCCCACCACCCACCTGTGCGCCACCGCCGCGCCGGGCCACGCGTCCTGCTTCGCGCAGCGCCGCACCGACATCAAGCAGCGGCTCGCCACGGCGCTCGCCGCCGCCGCGCCCTCCGGCCTCTCCCCGGCCAACCTGCACAGCGCCTACAGCCTGCCCTCCACCGGCGGTTCGGGCCTGACGGTCGCGGTCGTCGACGCGTACAACAACCCCAACGCCGAAGCGGACCTCGCCACTTACCGCTCGACCTTCGGCCTGTCCGCCTGCACCAAGGCCAACGGCTGCTTCAAGCAGGTCAGCCAGACCGGCTCCACCACCTCGCTGCCCACCAACGACACGGGCTGGGCGGGTGAAGAGGCGCTGGACATCGACATGGTCAGCGCGGTCTGCCCCAACTGCAACATCACCCTGGTCGAGGCCAACTCCGCCAACGACAGCGACCTCGGCATAGCCGAGAACGAGGCCGTCTCCCTCGGCGCCAAGTTCGTCTCCAACAGCTGGGGCGGCTCCGAGGCGTCCTCCCAGACCACCGAGGACACGCAGTACTTCAAGCACCCGGGCGTCGCCATCACCGTCTCCGCCGGTGACGAGGCCTACGGCGCCGAGTACCCGGCGACCTCCCAGTACGTGACCGCCGTCGGCGGCACCGCGCTCACCACCGCCTCCAACTCCCGCGGCTGGAGCGAGTCGGTCTGGCACACCAGCTCCACCGAGGGCACCGGCTCCGGCTGCTCCGCCTACGACCCGAAGCCCGCCTGGCAGACCGACACCGGCTGCGCCAAGCGCATGGAGGCCGACGTTTCCGCCGTCGCCGACCCGGCCACCGGCGTCGCGGTCTACGACACCTACGGCGGCTCCGGCTGGGCGGTCTACGGCGGCACCAGCGCCTCCGCGCCGATCATCGCCGGCGTCTACGCCCTCGCGGGCACCCCGGGCGCGACCGACTACCCGGCGAAGTACCCCTACAGCCACACCGCCAACCTGAACGACGTCACCACCGGCAACAACGGCACCTGCTCCACCTCGTACTTCTGCACCGCGCGCGCCGGCTACGACGGCCCGACCGGCTGGGGCACCCCGAACGGCACCGCGGCCTTCACCGCCGGCACCGGCGGTGGCGGCGGCACCTGCACCGCGTCCCAGCTGCTCGGCAACGCGGGCTTCGAGTCCGGCAGCACCGTCTGGACCGCCAGCACCGGCGTCATCACCAACGACACCGGTGAGGCCGCGCACGGCGGCTCCTACAAGGCCTGGCTCGACGGATACGGCTCCAGCCACACCGACACCGTCTCCCAGGCGGTGACCATCCCGGCCGGCTGCCACGCCACCTTCTCCTTCTACCTGCACGTCGACACCGCCGAGACCGGCAGCAGCGCCTTCGACAAGCTGACGGTGACCGCCAACTCCACCACCCTGGCGACGTACTCGAACGTCAACGCCGCCACCGGGTACGCCCTGAAGAGCTTCGACCTGTCCTCCTTCGCGGGCCAGACGGTCACCCTGAAGTTCAGCGGCGTGGAGGACACCTCCCTCCAGACCAGCTTCGTCCTCGACGACACCTCCGTCGCGACCAGCTGACCTCCTCCCCGCACCACACCCGGTCCCGCACCCGGACACCCGTCCGCGTGCGGGACCGGGCACGTCGCGGAGGGATCCATTTCCGCACCCGGTACGTCACATCCGTACCAGGGGCCGGCCGGCCACGGCAGAGAGGCGGACACCATGCGCCGTACGACACCCATCGCCACCGTCCTCGCGGCGGCGGCACTGCTCCTCACCGGCTGCGGCTCCCCGGGCGGGGCCGACGCCAAGGGGGACGGCGGCACGGTGTCCCCGTCGGCCGCCTCCCCCTCCTCCCCGTCGCCGTCCGCCGCCTCCTCCGCACCGACCGCGCCCCCCGCGTCCTCCCCTTCTTCTCCGCCCGCCTCCTCGCCCTCGTCCCCGGCCGGCGCGGGCCGGTGCACCGGGCACGTGGAGCTGACGGCCGCCGACAACGGCCGTACCGTCTGCCTGACCAAGGGCGGGGAGCTGCGGCTCACCCTCGACGGGACCCGAAGCCGGCCCTGGAAGCCGGTCGCGGCGAGCGGGGGCGCCCTGGGGGCGGTCAACGCGGGCTTCGCCGTCCTGCCGGGCGACGCGACCGCGGCCTACCGGGCCCAGGCGGCCGGCACCACCCGGCTGACGTCCTCCCGGCCGCTGTGTGCCCGGCCCACGGCACCCGGCCAGGTCTCCTGCAAGGGGATCCAGGACTGGACCGTCACCGTCCGCGTGGCCTGAGGACCGCGTTCCGGGGAGACATCCCCAGGGGGTGTCTCCCGCTGTCCCGCTATCCCGCGAGGTGCCGTACCTGGTCCCACAGGACCGGGTCGACCACGCCCACCCGGCGCCGGAAGTCGCCCACCGGCACCTCGCGCAGCTCGTCGGTCTGGAGGAAGCTCGGCCGGCCCTGGGCGTCGCCGACCGCGCCCGGCGGCAGCGGGATCACCCCGGCGCGCTCGTCGTGGTACTTGCTGGTGATCTTCGCGACCGTCGCGCGGTCGCCGCGCACGGACAGCACCAGACAGGGCCGGTCCTTGACCTCGGGACGGTCCTCGTAGGGCACGTTCGCCCACCAGATGTCGCCCGGACGGGGACGCCCCGCCGCGCGGTCGCGCCGCTCAGGCCGCCCCGGCGGCCGCAACCGCCGTCCACCGGGCCTGCTGCCGCGACCCCAGCCGTCGACGAGCGTGGCGACCAGCGCGAGCAGTATCACCGCCGCGAGCGCCAGCCACCAGGACGTGTCCATAGGGACGACGTTACCGGCGCGCGCCTCGCCGTGCGCGCCCTCTGTGGATCCCATGCGCCCCGGGTCCAGCCGAACCGGTGACACCACAGGTGAGTTCGCCCACAACGGCCCCTGGCGGAGGAGTCACCCGCCCCCACGCGCCTTAGGCTCGACGAACCGCACTCTCCCCGTCACACCCTGTCTCCGGCACCGCGTTTCCCGCTTCTCCCGGCTCTCCGCTCCCTCGCTCCCCTTCATCCGCCCGCTCTCCGCCCACCGGTTCTGGCCAACGGAGGTTTCTGCTTCATGAAGCTCACCGTCGTCGGCTGCTCGGGGTCGTTCCCGTCCGCGGAATCGGCCTGTTCGAGCTACCTCGTAGAGGCCGACGGCTTCCGGCTGCTTCTCGACATGGGCAACGGCGCCCTCGGCGAGCTGCAGCGCCACTGCGGTCTCTACGACCTCGACGCGATCTTCCTCAGCCATCTGCACGCCGACCACTGCATCGACATGCTGGCCTACTTCGTCGCCCGCTACTACCGCCACGAAGGCGGCCGCTGCGACCCGATCCCGGTCTACGGCCCCGAGGGCACCGAACACCGGCTGACCACCGCCTACGCCGACACGCCCTCCGCCTCCTCCATGAGCGAGGTGTTCGACTTCCACACGGTCAAGCCGTCCACGTTCGAGATCGGCCCGTTCACCGTGCACACCGAGCGCGTCCCGCACCCCGTGGAGGCGTACGCCATCCGCGTCGAGCACGACGGCAAGGCCCTGACCTACTCGGGTGACACGGGCGTCAGCCCGGTGCTGGAGGAACTGGCCCGGGACACCGACCTGTTCCTGTGCGAGGCGGCGTTCACGCACGGCAAGGAGAACATCCCCGACCTCCACCTCAACGGCCGCGAGGCGGGGGAGACCGCGGCCCGTGCCGGCGCGGGGCTGCTGGTGCTCACCCACATCCCTCCGTGGACCGACCCGCTGGTCAACCTGGCGGACGCGCGCGAGGCGTTCGGCGGACCGGTGGAACTGGCCGTCCCGCGAACGGTCTACGAGATCTGACGGCCCCTTCCGCCCCGCACACCCCCGCCCCCGCCCCGCGGCGGCCCCGCCCCCGCGGGCCCGGCCGCCGCGGGGGCGGGGTGCTACCCGGCCCGCCCGGCCCCGCCCGGTTCCCCTGACGCCCCGTCCCCTTCGCCCCCTTCCCCGGGGTCCGCGCCCGGTTCCGTGTCCCGCTCGCGGCCCGGGGTGGGCAGGTCGAACCGGACGATGGCGAAGCGGAAGACGGCGTAGTAGACGGCCGCGAAGCACAGGCCCACCAGGACCAGGCCCCACGGGTCCGAGGCGATGCCCAGGTTCAGCCCGAAGTCCACCGCGCCCGCGGAGAAGCCGAAGCCGTCCCGCATGCCCAGCGCCCAGGTCAGCGCCATCGAGACACCGGTGAGCAGCGCGTGGACGGCGTACAGCGCCGGCGCGATGAACATGAAGGTGAACTCGACCGGCTCGGTGACGCCCGTGAGGAACGACGTCAGGGCGAGGGAGAGCATCATCCCGCCGACGGCTCTGCGGCGCTCCGGCCGGGCGCAGTGCGCGATGGCCAGGCAGGCGGCCGGCAGGGCGAACATCATGATCGGGAAGAAGCCGGTCATGAACTGGCCGGCGGTCGGATCACCGGCGAGGAAGCGCTGGATGTCGCCGCTCCTGCCGTGGAACTCGCCCGCCTGGAACCAGGGGAACGAGTTCAGCAGGTGGTGCATGCCGACCGGCAGGAGCGCGCGGTTGGCGACGCCGAAGACACCCGCGCCGACCGCCCCCGAGCCCACCAGCCACTCGCCGAGCCCGTGCAGCCCCGTGCCGAGGACCGGCCACACGAAGCCGAGGACGACGCCCAGGGCGAGACCCGCGAACGCCGACAGGATCGGCACCAGGCGCCGGCCGCCGAAGAAGCCCGCCCAGTCGGGCAGCCGCGTGCGGTGGAAGCGCTGGAACAGCAGCGCCACCACCAGCCCCATCACCACACCGCCGAGCACCTTGGCGTCCACCGGGGCGGCCGTCATGACGACCTTGCCGCCGACGGCCGTCGCCACCTTCGGCAGGTTTCCGTCCGTGAACGTGCCGAGCACGTTCCGGAAGACCAGATAGCCGACGACCGCCGCCAGCGCCGTCGAACCGTCCGACTTCCGCGCGAACCCGACCGCGACACCGACGGCGAACAGCAGCGCCATGTTGCCGAGGATCGCCTCGCCGCCCGCCGCCATGAACGACGCGGCCCGCGTCACCGGCGCCGGGAAGGAGGCACGGCCCAGCATGTCCTCGTGGCCGAGGCGCACCAGGAGGGCGCCGGCGGGCAGCACCGCGACCGGCAGCATCAGGCTGCGGCCGATGCGCTGGAGCACGGGCATCACCCCGGCGCCCTTGTTCTTCGCGGCCGGGGGAACGGCGGTCGCCGTGGTCACAACGTCCTCCTGGGGATCCGCCCGGCCGGCGCCGGGGGAGAGCGGGGCGGGGTCCGGGGGTGGCCGGGGCCGCCGCCCCGGCGGAATCGCCATCATGCGGCACGTACGGCCCGAATGCTCGCGAACGCGGTCCGACTGTGGGTTACTGCGACAAACCGGATCGGATCAGGGAGCGACAAGCATGGCCGGCAAGGCTGAGAAGATCGTCGCCGGGCTCGGCGGCATCGACAACATCGTCGAGATCGAGGGCTGCATCACCCGCCTGCGCACCGAGGTCGCGGACCCCTCACTGGTCGACGAGGCCGCGCTGAAGGCCGCCGGCGCCCATGGGGTCGTCCGGATGGGCACCGCGGTCCAGGTCGTCATCGGCACCGACGCCGACCCCGTCGCCGGGGAGATCGAGGACATGATGTGAGCCCCGGACCGCCCCCCGGCGGGGGCTCCTCCCGCCGGGGGCGGAGGCCGCCGCGCGAGTGCGGATAGGCTCGTGCCCATGTCTCGAATCGACGGCCGCACGCCCGAACAGCTCCGCCCGGTCACCATCGAACGCGGTTGGAGCAAGCACGCCGAGGGCTCCGTCCTCGTCTCCTTCGGCGACACCAAGGTCTTCTGCACCGCCTCCGTCACCGAAGGCGTCCCGCGCTGGCGCAAGGGCAGCGGCGAGGGCTGGGTCACCGCCGAGTACTCCATGCTGCCCCGCTCCACCAACACCCGCGGCGACCGCGAGTCGGTCCGGGGCAAGATCGGTGGCCGCACCCACGAGATCTCCCGCCTCATCGGCCGCTCCCTGCGCGCCGTCATCGACTACAAGGCGCTCGGCGAGAACACCATCGTCCTCGACTGCGACGTCCTCCAGGCCGACGGCGGCACGCGCACGGCGGCCATCACCGGCGCCTACGTGGCCCTCGCCGACGCCGTCGCCTGGGCCCAGGGCAAGAAGCTGGTCAAGGCCGGCCGGCAGCCGCTCACCGGCACGGTGTCGGCCGTGTCCGTCGGCATCGTCGGCGGCGTCCCCCTGCTCGACCTCTGCTACGAGGAGGACGTGCGCGCCGAGACCGACATGAACGTCGTCTGCACCGGCGACGGCCGCTTCGTCGAGGTCCAGGGCACCGCCGAGGCCACGCCCTTCGACCGCGCCGAGCTCGACTCCCTGCTCGACCTCGCCGTCGGCGGCTGCACCGAACTCGCCGCCCTCCAGAAGGCGGCCCTGGCCGCCACCCTGGAGAAGTAGGCCTCACCCCCGCCCAGGAGGGGCGGAAGCGCCGTCGCCCCCCGAGGGGGGCGGCAACCTCCGCCCCCTCCCCGGCGTCCCTCTTCGTACGGGTGCCCGGATCGCCGCCGCGCGCCCGGCCAGCCGTACCGGGGAGGGGAACACCGCCATGGCCGCCAGTCGACGCCGAGGCCGCACCACCGCCGTCGCGCTCACCGCGCTCACCGCCCTCACGGCGCTCACCGTGGGGCTCGCCACCGGCTGCGACGCCGTGCACAGGGCCCTGGACTGCGTGCAGACCGCCGACTCGATAGCCGACAGCGTCACCCGCCTCCAGCAGACCGTGGAGAACGCGGCGGACGACCCGGCCGGGGCCGACGCCTCCCTCGACTCCATCGAGAGCGACCTGAGGAAGATCGGCGACAGGACCGGCGACGCCGACGTCGACCAGGCGGTCGACCACCTGGACGAGGCCGTCGCCGACGTCCGTACCGCGCTCAGGAACGGCGACAGCACTCCCGACCTCGGCCCCGTCACCGACGCGGCGGGCGAACTGACGAAGGTGTGCACGCCGTAGAGCCGAGCCGGGACGCGCGGAAGGAGCGGGCGCCCGCGAGCGGACCCGCTCAGTCCTCCCCGCGCCCGCGTTCCAGACGCTCCCGGCGGCGCTGTTCCTTCAGCCGCTGCCGCTCGGCACGGGGGAGCTTGCGCTCCACTCCCACACCGCCCCAGAACGCGAAGCCGCCGACGACCACCCGGGGCGCGCCCGGCTCACCGCGCTCGTCCCACCGGGGATGCTCGAAGCCGCCCATGACGCCGATGCCGCGCACCACGACCTCGACCCCCGGCGGCACCGTCACCTGCACGCCGCCCATCACCGCGAAGCAGTTGATCTCGACCTCGCGGTCCGCGAAGTCCGCGTCCCGCAGGTCGATCTCCCCGCCGCCCCAGAACGCCAGGCACGTGAACCGCTTCGGCACCGTCCAGCGGCCCTTGCGCTGGAAGCCCGACATGACGGCGACCGCGCCTGTCGACGACCCCTCGCCGCCGACGATCCGACCCGCCCAATTCCCGCTCTCCACCGGATCCTTGGTGAAGGAGACCGGAGGCGCCGGGACCCCGGACGCCGGCAGGTCGCGGGTCAGCGGCGCCAGCTCGGCGTACGTACGCGCCTTGTACGCCGCGTCCAGCCGCTCCTCGAACTCCTCCATGTCCAGGCGCCCTTCGGCGACGGCGTCCCGCAGCACCTCGGCGACACGCTCGCGATCGGCGTCGGAGGCACGGAGATCCGGTACGGCTTCGGAGGCGCGGCGGTCCGGTACGGCATCGGAAGTGCGGCGGTCCGGACGGGCGTCGTCGGTCATGGCAGCAGCCTACGAGACCGCCTTCCCCGCGTACATCTTCGCGATGACCGCCTCGATGTCCGGCTCCCGCACCGACAGGTCCACCAGCGGATACCCCGCCGCGATGTGCGCCACGAGCGGCGCCGCCGACTGGCCCGCCGGGAACGCCAGCCACTGCCGGGGCCCCTCGACCCGCACCACCCGCGCCGACGGCACCTCGATCGGCGGCAGCTCCCGCTCCAGGTCCACCACCAGCGTCCGCTCGCCGTCCCCGGCCTCGTGCAGCCCGGCCAGCGGGCCGTCGTACATCAGCCGCCCGTGGTCGATCACCATCACCCGTGAGCACAGCTGCTCGATGTCCTGGAGATCGTGCGTCGTCAGCAGCACCGTCGTGCCGCGCGTGGTGTTCAACTCCTTGAGGAATCCCCGCACCTTGGCCTTCGAGACGACGTCCAGCCCGATCGTCGGCTCGTCCAGGTACAGCACCTCCGGATCGTGCAGCAGGGCCGCCGCGATGTCCCCGCGCATCCGCTGCCCCAGCGACAGCTGCCGCACGGGCACGTCCAACAGGTCGGCCAGTTCGAGCAGTTCGACGCAGCGGTCCAGGTTCTCCCGGTAACGGGCTTCGGGGATGCGGTACATGCGGTGGGCCAGCCGGTAGGAGTCGATCAGCGGCAGGTCCCACCACAGCGTCGTGCGCTGCCCGAACACCACCCCGATCCGGTGCGCCAGCCGTGCCCGCTCCCGTGACGGGTCGATCCCCGCCACCCGCAGCCGGCCGGCGCTCGGGGTCAGGATGCCGGTCAGCATCTTGATCGTCGTCGACTTCCCGGCGCCGTTCGGGCCGATGTACCCGACCATCTCGCCGCGCGCCACGGTGAACGAGATCGAGTCCACGGCCCGCACCTGCCGCCGCTCCCGCTTGAGGAACCCGGTCTTCCTGCGCACCTCGAAGACCTTCTCGACCTTCTCCAGCGCGATGAATCCGCCCGCTGTGTCCGGGGCGCGCCTGTGGTCCTCGCCGTCCCTGTCGTCCTTGCCGCTCTTGCCGTCCGTGGCCGCGCCGTCCTGCGTGGCGAGGCCGGTGACGTCGCCGTCCCGCATCCGTCAGCTCCCTGTGCTCCGATACGAACGAAGTCCCGCCCGCCACGCCAGCCCCGCCAGCGCGCAGCCCCCCACGGCCACCAGCGGCGGTGTGAACGCCACCCACGACGGCAGCCCCAGCGGATACGGCCGCCCCAGCACATAGCCGGCCGGCAGCCAGTTCACGAAGGCCAGCGGCAGCAGGTACGTCACCCCGCGCACCAGCTCCCGGCCGAACACCGTCGGCGGGTACTGCAGCAGTGTCGTACCCCCGTAGGTGAAGGCGTTCTGCACCTCCGAGGCGTCCTGCGCCACGAACTGGAAGGCCGCGCCCGCCACGAACACCGCGCAGAAGATCCCGAACCCGCTGACCACCGTCACCGGGATCAGCGCCAGCTTCACCGCCGTCCAGTCCACGTCCAGCCGGGACAGCGACCAGCCCAGCACCAGCGATCCCTGCGTCACCCGGCCCAGCCGGCGCAGCGCGAACCGGTCCGCCGCCACCTGCGCCAGCACCGGCGCGGGCCGCACCAGCAGCGTGTCCAGCGTGCCGTCCCGCACCCGCCGTCCCAGCCGGTCCATCGAGCCGATCGCCAGGTCCGCCAGTCCGAAGGACACCGCCGACAGCCCGTACAGGAAGGCCACTTCCGGCAGCGAGTACCCGCCGAGCGCCTTCACCTGCGAGAACATCAGCATGATCGTGACAAAGTCGAAGAAGGTCGCCGTGAAGTTGCCGAACGCGGTCATCACGAAGGAGGCCCGGTAGGCCATCGTGGACCGCATCCACATCCCCGCGACCAGCAGATAGGTCCGCACGCCCGCCCGCACCTGCGCGCGCCGCCCGGCGGGCCCGAAGCCGGGCGACTCCGCGCCGGACCACCCGGGGCCTGACCACGCGGGGCCGGACCGCGCTGGGCCGGACCAAGCGGGACCGGGCGGCTCCGGGTCGGGTGACCCGGCCCCGGGCGGCTCGGGGTCGGGGGCCTGCCGTACGCGGACGTCCTCAGCCACCCTGGACCACCACCCGTCGTGTCGCCACGGACTGCACCAGCCGTCCCGCGCCCAGCAGGGCCACCGCCCACGCCCCCTGGAACAGATAGGTGGGCAGCGGATCCGCCTTCCCCAGCAGCAGGTCCGCCGGAGCCTGGAGCAGCGAGGACCACGGCAGCAGCCGTACGGTCTCGCCGAGCGCGCCGGGGAAGACGTTCAGCGGCAGCAGCATCCCCGAGCAGAAGAACCCGACGAGCCAGGTCATCTGGGACACCCCGGCACCGTCCAGCAGCCAGAACGCGCTCAGCGCCACCAGGTACCTGATCCCGAACCCGACCAGCATCGCCAGCACGACGGACACCGCGAAGGCCGCCCAAGTGCCCGCGTCCCGCGGCAGATACGCCGGGAACAGCAGCGCGCCGAAGGCGAACGGGACCAGCCCGCGCCCCAGCAGCTGGAAGCAGGCGCGGCCGATGTCGGCCGCCAGCCACCACAACTGGAGGTCGGCGGGCCGGTACAGGTCGATCGCCACGTCCCCCGTACGGATGCGTTCCATCAACTCGTCCTCGACGCCGCCGCCTCCGAGCGCGAGCGTCGACAGGAACGCCTGCCCCAGCCACACGTACGTGATGGCCTGGGAACGGTCGTATCCGCCCAGATGCGGCTTCTCGTTCCACAGCGCGAGGTAGGTGTAGACGAGGATCAGCCCGAAGGCCGTGTTGGTGAACACCCCTGCCGCAGTGGCGATCCGGTACGTCGCGTACCGTCTGAATCCCCCTGCCGCGACAGCCGCGTACAACCGTCCAGCGCCCACGCGTGTCCACCTCCTCGGACTGCTCGCACCGAAGCGCAGGAGCCTAGTCCGGAGCCCGGCCGACGGCCACGCGTTTTCGTGCCAGAAGCGTGCCGGAATCCGGGAACGGAATGCCAGGTGCGAGAGTCTTCAACCAGGGGGCGCAGAAGGCGTACGAGGCGTACGGGAACGTACGACGAAACAGGAGTCCGTGCACGACATGAGCGACGAGCCGCAGCCGCAGCAGCCCAACGAGGGCGGGGCGTCAAGACAACCGCTGCGGGCTGAAGGGCCCGGTGGGCCCGGCCGCCGGGATGTCCCGGCCACATCACAGGGGGCCGAACAGGCCGCGAAGGGGGACCAGGGGGCTGCGCCCACGGCCGGCGGGACCGGCGGGAACACCGGCCGCGAGGGCCGCGAGAACGAGCGCACCGGCGCCCGGGGCACCGACGGCGGTGCCGCCCAGGGCAGCCACGGCAACCAGGGCAACCAGGGCGGCCAGGGCAACCAGGGCGGTCAGGGTCGCGAGGCCGCCGGCCAGGAGCGTGGGGCCGGCCGGCCCGGCGACCGTCCGGGCCGCGCGCCCGAGGGCCAGGGACCGGCGACGGACCGGGCCGGCCGTGGTGACGACGGTGACCGGACGGGCCGGTCCGGCATAGGCCGTCCGGGTGACGGCACGGCACCTTCGGCGCCCCAGGCGTCGTCCGGTACCGCGCAGGGAGCCGGTTCCCGGACCGCGCCCGGCGGCGGTGTTCCGGCCCCCCGTGCCGACCGCCCCGACCAGACGCGCCGCCCGGCGCAGGCGGGCCCGACCGGCCAGCCGGGTCCGGCTGCCCAAGCGGGTCAGCAGGGCCGTCAGGGGCAGACGGGTCAGCAGGGTCAGCCGCGCCAGACGGGTCAGCCGCGCCAGACGGGTCAGACGGGTCAGGGCGGCACCGACCGCCGGTCCGACGCGGGCCGTCCGAACGCCGAGCAGGCTCAGGGCGCCCAGCAGAACCGGGGTGCCCAGCAGAACCAGGGCGCCCAGCAGAACCGGGGCTCCGGGTCCGGCGGTGCTCAGGCGGCCGACGGCGGGCAGTCGGTGGAGAGCACGCAGGTCCTGCGGCGCATCAAGCCTCCGCAGGGCGCCAAGCCGGGCCGTCCCGGCCAGGGCGGTCCCGGCCAGGGCGGTGCCGGAGAGGCACAGACTCCTGAGACGACCCAGGTCCTGCGCCGGGTGAACGCGCCCCGCAAGGGCGACGCACCCCGTCAGGGTGATCCGACGCGTCGCGGCCAGAGCGGCGGGACGCCCTCCGGACCCGCGCAGGCGTCCGGTACGGGCACCGGAGCGGCCCGCGCCGCGGGTGCCGGTGCTGCCGCCGGAGCCGCGGGTGCCGCCGGTACCGGAGCGGCAGCCGCTTCCCGCGCCGCTTCCGGCGCAGGCGCCGCTGCCGCCGGTGCCGCGTCCGGTGCCGGTGCGCCGGGTGCACGGCCGGGCGGTCCCGCGCAGTCACGCAAGGCCGCCATGGCGAGCATGCTCGAGGCGGCGACCGCCGCCGCGGCCACCGGTGAGTCCTCCTCCACCACCGGCGCCGCTCCGGCCTCCGCCACCACCACGTCCTCCACCACGTCCGCCTCCGCCTCCACCGGCGGCGCCTCCGGCAACGGCGGCGGCAGCGGCAAGGGCGGCGACGGCGGTGGCAGCGGCGGCGGCAAGGGCAAGAAGCCCAAGCGCCCGAAGCGCACCGGCCTGCGGCGGCTCGTCCCCACCTGGCGCATGGTGCTCTCCACCTTCGTGCTCGGTGCCGTGGCCCTCGTCGCCCTCTTCTTCGTCGGCTACTCGATGGTGAAGATCCCGCCGGCCAACGCCCTCGCCACCCGGCAGGCCAACGTCTACCTCTACGCCGACGGTTCGCAGATCGCCCGCGACACCCGCGACAGCCAGGTCAACCGCGAGAACGTCGGTCTCGCCGAGGTCTCCAAGAACGCCCAGCACGCCGTACTCGCCGCCGAGGACCGCGACTTCTACACCGAGCCCGCCGTCGACCCCAAGGCGATGCTCCGCGCCGCCTTCAACACGGCGACCGGCAAGGGCAAGCAGTCCGGCTCCACGATCACCCAGCAGTACGTGAAGAACTACTACCTGGCCCAGGAGCAGACCCTCTCCCGCAAGGCCAAGGAGTTCTTCATCTCGGTCAAGCTGGGCCGCGAGAAGTCCAAGGACGAGATCCTCGCGGGCTACCTCAACACCAGCTTCTTCGGCCGCAACGCCTACGGCATCCAGGCCGCCGCCCAGGCCTACTACGGCCAGGACGCCATCGACCTCGACCCGGGCAAGGCCGCCTACCTCGCGGCGCTCGTCAACGCGCCCAGCGAGTACGACATCGTCGCCCACCCCGAGAACAAGCACGCGGCCTTGGCCCGCTGGAACTACGTCCTCGACGGCATGGTCACCAAGGGCTGGCTGAGCGCGACCGACCGCGCCGGCATCAAGTTCCCCATGCCGAAGCAGCAGACGGTCTCCACCGCCCTGTCCGGGCAGCGGGGTTACCTCGTCGAGGCGGTCAAGGACTACATCACCGAGCACCACATCCTCACCAAGGAGGAGCTGCGCGGCGGTGGTTACCGCATCACGACCACCTTCCAGAAGCCGAAGCAGGACGCATTCGTCAAGGCCGTCGACGACCAGCTGATGTCCAAGCTGCACAAGAAGACCAACAAGGCCGACAGCTACGTCCGCGCCGGCGGTGCCTCCGTCGACCCCCGGACCGGCAAGATCGTCGCCATGTACGGCGGCATCGACTACGTGCAGCAGTACACCAACGGCGCCACCCGCGGTGACTTCCAGGTCGGCTCCACCTTCAAGCCGCTCGTGTTCACCGCGGCGATCCAGAACGGCTCGACCACGCAGGGCGGCAAGCCGATCACGCCGAACACCTACTACGACGGCACCAACAAGCGCGTCGTCCAGGGCTGGAACGGCGGGGTCTACAACCCGGAGAACGAGGACCAGAAGTCCTACGGCAAGAACGTCACCGTCCGTATGGCCACCGACCTCTCCATCAACTCCGTCTACGCGCAGATGGCCGCCGACGTCGGCGGTGCCAAGGTCAAGCAGACCGCCATCGACCTCGGCATCCCGGCCGACACCCCGGACCTCTCTCCCACCCCGTCCATCGCCCTCGGTACCTCCACCGCCAGCGTCCTGGACATGACCGAGGCGTACGCGACCGTCGCCAACCACGGCAAGCGCGCCACGTACACGATGATCGAGAAGATCACCAAGAACGGCGCCGAGGACGTCCCGCTGCCCGCGCAGAAGACCCGGCGGGTCGTGAGCCGCGAGGCCGCCGACACCACCACCTCCGTGCTGCAGAGCGTGGTCGACAAGGGCACCGCCATCGCGGCCAAGGCCGCCGGCCGCCCGGCCGCCGGCAAGACCGGCACCGCCGAGCTGGACCAGGCCGCCTGGTTCGCCGGTTACACCCCCGACCTGGCCACGGTGGTCTCGGTCATGGGCCAGGACCCGGTCACGGCCCAGCACAAGTCGCTGTACTACGCGCTCAACCAGCCCCGCATGAACGGCGGTGGCCCCCCGACCGCGATCTGGGCCCAGTACACGCGCGACGCGCTGAAGGGGAAGCCGGCCGCCGACTTCGAGCTGGAGCTCCAGAAGGGCGCCGAGGTCGAGGCGCCCCCGACCCTGGCCCCGGCCACCCCGGGTGCCACCGCCGGCCAGGACGCCGGCGGTGCCACGAGCACGCCGACCACCGGCACCTCGCCCGCCGACGGCGGTCAGGGTGACGGCGGCACCACGCCCCCGGGCGGCGGCACCACCGACGGCGGCGCCACCACGACCACCGGCGGCGCGGACGCGACCGGCGGAGGCGCGGCGGCCGGCGGAGCCACCGCCACCGGAGGGGGCGACCCGACGGGCGGCGGCGGAGCGGCCGGCGGCGGAGCCGCGGCCGGCGGAGGCGGCGGCGGGGCTCAGGGCGGAGCCACAGCGGGCGCCACGGGGACGGCGGGCACCACCGCCGGACCGGTGGGCCAGGGGTTCCTCGACTGACATCGAGCCCGCACGACACGACGGGTCCCCGGCGGTTCTCCGCCGGGGACCCGTTCCGTTCCCGTCCGTTCCGTGCCGGGGCCGGACCTCGTCAGTGACCGCTGGTCGCCTTCAGCCCCACCACGGCGACCAGCAGCAGGCACACGAAGAACACCCTGGCCGGTGTGACCGGCTCGCCCAGCACCACCATGCCGAGCACCGCCGCCCCGGCCGCCCCGATCCCCACCCACACGCCGTAGGCCGTACCGATGGGAAGAGTGCGGGCCGCGTACGACAGCAGCACCATGCTGGCGACGATCCCGGCGCCGGTGAGCACACTGGGCACGGGGCGGGTGAACCCGTCGCTGTACTTCATCCCGATCGACCAGGCCACTTCGAGCAGACCGGCGACGACAAGCAGAACCCACGCCATGACAGGCACCTCCGGGACGGACGACTCTTCACTGGGGTGCGTCGTCTTTTCCTGCGTCCCGGTACGGCGCGTCTCGTCGGGCTGCTGCTCCTTCGAACCTAACAAAAACGACGGCGGAGGGGCCGGTGACGATGGTCACCGGCCCCTCCGCCGTCGTCGGCGAGCCGCCGCGGCCCCGCGCTCAGGCGCTCAGAGGTACAGCCCGGTGGAGTCCTCCGACCCCTCGAAGCGGTCCGCGGCCACCGCGTGCAGATCACGCTCGCGCATGAGCACGTACGCCACGCCCCGCACCTCGACCTCGGCCAGGTCCTCGGGGTCGTACAGGACCCGGTCGCCGGGCTCCACCGTCCGCACGTTCTGGCCGACCGCCACGACCTCGGCCCAGGCCAGCCGCCGCCCGACCGCCGCGGTCGCGGGGATCAGGATGCCGCCGCCGGACCGGCGCTCGCCCTCACCGGTCTCCTGCCGGACGAGGACGCGGTCGTGCAGCATCCGGATGGGCAGCTTGTCGTGATGGGAGGTGCCCTGCTGGTTTCTGTTGGCGCTCACGCCCTGAACCTACCTGTCTCCGGGACACGCGCACGCGCCCGGGTGGCATGGCGCCACCCGGTCCGCACATCCGGACCGAGGCCCTCGGGCCCGTGTCGGGGCCCGTGTCCCGGTGGCCTAGCGCTTGCGCCGGCGGGAGCCCAGGGCGATCAGCCCGACCACTCCCACCACGACCAGCGCGGCGGGCACGATCCTGTCCAGCCGGGGCTCGCCCTCGTCGTCGACGAACTGCTCCCGCACCTCGCTGAGCAGCCCGTTGACGGTGACGTACGCCCGTCCGAAGGTGTGATCGAGATCGGCCACGACCTTCGCCTTGGCATCCCCGACGATCGTTTTCGGGTGGACCCGTACCCCGATCTCGTCGAGCGTCTCGGCCAGCACGTCGCGACGGCGCTTGATGTCCGCCTCGATCTGCGCCGGTGTTCTGGTGTCCGACGTCTCCGCCACCGTACGGCCTCCGAAGTGGTCTGCTGATGCTTTCCTGAACAGTCTGTCAGCTTCTGGCCTCACCGCACGGCAAGGGCCCCCGGTTAGGCTGGCCCGATGAGCGAGCGACTGCAGCCCGGGGACGTGGCCCCCGCCTTCACCCTGCCCGACGCCGACGGCAACGAGGTGTCCCTTGCGGACCACAAGGGGCGCAAGGTCATCGTCTACTTCTACCCCGCCGCGCTGACACCAGGCTGCACCAAGCAGGCCTGCGACTTCACCGACAACCTCTCGCTGCTGGCCGGCGCCGGCTACGACGTCATCGGCATCT
This sequence comes from Streptomyces sp. NPDC090108, assembly GCF_044747185.1. NCBI lineage: Bacteria > Bacillati > Actinomycetota > Actinomycetes > Kitasatosporales > Streptomycetaceae > Streptomyces > Streptomyces sp. NPDC090108. Next base: position 288,315 of record NZ_JBIVDQ010000008.1, on the reverse strand, counting down.
CCCCCGACAAGCCCGAGAAGCTGGCCAAGTTCCGTGACCAGGAGTCCCTCCAGGTCACCCTGCTCGCCGACCCCGCCAAGGAGGTCCTGGAGGCCTACGGCGCCTTCGGCGAGAAGAAGCTCTACGGCAAGACGGTCGTCGGCGTGATCCGCTCCACGGTGGTCGTCGACGAGGAGGGCAAGGTCGAGCGCGCCCTGTACAACGTCAAGGCCACGGGCCACGTCGCCAAGATCATCAAGGACCTGGGCATCTGATCCCGTCCGGTGCCGGTGTGCCCGGGGAAGGGCGGGCCGCGGTGGGCCGGGTGAACCCGTGCCCCCGTGTCCCAACTGCCATTCTCCGGCGCGCACCTTGGTGCTCGCGGGGGAGCAAAACCCCTCTCGCCGCACGACTTGCGCTGCCCTTACACTGAACGCTGCCGGTCGACCCCGTCGACCGTGTCGGGCGGCCGTGGCGTAACGGCAGCCGCGCGGGCCTTAGGAGCCCGTGGGAGAAATCCCGTGTGGGTTCGAATCCCACCGGCCGCACCGGCTCCGCACCTTGGATTCAAAGGTGCGGAGCCGTTCCTTTTCAGGCGGGCGCGAAGCCCTTCCGAGGATCAGCCGAGCAGGTCCCGCACCACCGGCACCAGCGCACGGAACGCCTTCCCGCGGTGGCTGATCGCGTTCTTCTCCTCCGGGCTCAGCTCGGCGCAGGTCCGGCTCTCGCCCTCCGGCTGGAGGACCGGGTCGTAGCCGAAGCCGTTCGTGCCGGCGGGGGTGTGCCGCAGGACGCCGCGGAGCTGTCCCTCGACCACCCGCTCGGTGCCGTCCGGCAGGGCCAGCGCGGCCGCGCAGGCGAAGTGCGCGCCCCGGTGCTCCGCGTCGATGTCGGAGAGCTGGGCCAGGAGCAGGTCCAGGTTGGCCTTGTCGTCGCCGTGGCGGCCGGCCCAGCGGGCGGAGAAGATGCCCGGCGAGCCGTTCAGGACGTCGACGCAGAGGCCGGAGTCGTCGGCGACCGCGGGCAGGCCGGTGGCCCGGGCGAGGGCGTGCGCCTTGAGGAGGGCGTTCTCGGCGAAGGTCACGCCGGTCTCCTTGACGTCCGGGACGTCGGGGAAGGCGTCGGCGCCGATCAGTTCGTGCGGCAGGCCGGCCTCGGCGAGGATGGCCCTCAGCTCGGTGATCTTTCCGGCGTTGCGGGTGGCGAGGATCAAGCGGGTCATGGGGGCCAGTATTCCCGGACCGGAGCCCCCTGGCGGACGCCAGGCCCCATGGGCCGCCCCGCGAACCCAGGGGGAGTCGCGGGGCGGGAGGCCGCCGTGGACGGCGGCGGGGCGGCCGGGACCAGGACCGCCGGGGCCGGGACCGCCGGGGGCGGGGGCTACAGCTCGGCCTGTCCCGCGCCCTTCAGCAGGCGCAGGTCGAAGGTGTCGCCCATCTTCCGGAAGCCCAGGTCGCTGGGGTGCAGGTGGTCACCGGAGTCGTAGTCGGGGCGCAGGTGCCGGGGGTCGTAGGGGTCCCGGAGGGCCTTGTCGAAGTCGACGACGGCGTCGAACACACCGCCGGCCCGGATCTCGGCGTTGACCCGCTCGCGCACCGCGTCCCGGGCGGGCGTCCAGCCGCGGTGGCCGCGGAAGGGCATCAGGGTGGTGCCGACGACCCGCAGCCCGCGGGCGTGGGCCTGGCGGACCAGGGTGCGCAGGCCGCCGGTGATGCTGTCGGGGTCGGCGAGCTTCGGGTTGCGCAGGATGTCGTTGATGCCGAGGTCGATGACGACGACCTTGGCGTTCGTGCGCGAGAGCGCGTCGCGGCCGAAGCGGCCGAGGCCGCTCTGGTTCTCGGCGGGCCGGCCGAGGCCGTCGGCGAGGACCTGGTTGCCGCTGATGCCCTCGTTGACGACGCCGTAGCGCGGCAGCGGCTCACCGCTCCGCAGGGCGGTGCGCAGACGCCCGCCGAGGACGTCGGTCCAGCGGCGGTCGGCGCCGGCGGTGGAGGTGATGCCGTCGGTTATGGAGTCGCCGAAGACGACGACCGTGCCGTCGGCCTCGTTGCTCAGCACGTCGAGGCCCGTCACATAGCGCCAGTACGGCGTCTGCTCGGTGTACGGGCTGCCGGTCGCGTCCTCGGTGGCGTCGCCCCGGGCGACGTACGACGTCTGCCGTGCGTGCGGGTGGTAGGTGACGGGGCCGGAGGGCGTGGGGGAGTAGGTGGTGATCAGCACGTCGGTGTCGTGCGGGACGGTCAGCCGTACCGCGTCGCTGACGACCTGGCCGCCGGGCGGTATGACGACGCCGGTGCCGCCGTCGAAGGTCAGGCGCCGCATCGTTTCAGCGGTGGCGGCGGGGGTACCGGCACCGGCGGAGAGCGCGAGGGAGGCGTGGGTGATCGTCAGCGGGGACTGCCCGTAGAGGTTGGACAGGGTGACACGGGCGCCGGTCCCCCCGGTGCCGGCGTGGACGACGTTGCGCACGGAGCTGCCGGCCAGACCGGCGGTCTCCGTGCCCGGTTCCCCGCCCACGGGCGCGGTGGCCCAGGAACCCACCCAGGTACCGGTGGAGGCAGGGGCGGCGCTGGCGTCGCGGTGGGGGCGGCCGTCGGCGACGGTGCTGCGTGTGCCGCCGTCGTCACCCGCGACGGTGATGTAGATGACGGCTGACAGAGCCACGACGAGCGCGGCGATCGTGCTCAGCAGGGCATAACCATGGCGCTTGGTCACGCTGGTGTTGTTCTCCTCGGGAGATGGGAGCGTGGGGGCTCCGATCCGATGAACACATGATGCTTCATGGTCGCGGGCGGTCCGACAGGGCCCTGCCCGTACCCCCGTCCGCACAGACGCGGGGAACTCCTGTTCCGTTCCGGGAGTCGTCTCTGAAGGGACAATGTGTGTGCGGAATCACCGAACGGGCGGAGTGAGATGGAAAGCGCGGAAGAGACGGAAAGGCCGGAGCCGGAGGGGGCGCCCGGGTCCCGCGGGCCCCGGACGGAGTCCTACCGGACCATGACCGCCTTCACCCCGGCCGACGAGGAACGCCGGCGCGGGGTACGGCGCATGAAGCTGACGGCGACCGGGCTGCTGCTCCTCGTGGCGGTGGTGTACGTCCTGGCGAAGTGGGCCTCGCACCAGGGCGCGGGCGCCTGGACGGACTACGTGGCCGCGGCCGCCGAGGCGGGCATGGTGGGCGCGCTCGCGGACTGGTTCGCGGTGACCGCGCTCTTCCGGCACCCCCTCGGCCTGCCGATCCCGCACACCGCGATCATCCCCACGAAGAAGGACGCGCTGGGCGTCTCGCTGGGCGAGTTCGTCGGCGAGAACTTCCTCTCCGCCGACGTCGTACGACAGCGGCTGCGCAGCGTCGGCATCGGCAGCCGGCTCGGCGCGTGGCTCGCGGAACCGGCGCACGCCGACCGGGTGACCGCCGAACTGGCGACCGCGCTCAGGGGCGCCCTGACCGTGCTGCGGGACTCCGACGTGCAGGCGGTGGTCGGTGAGGCGATCACGCGCCGGGCCGACGCCCGGGAGATCGCCCCCGGACTCGGCAAGATGCTGGACAGGATCGTCGCCGACGGCGGCCACCGCCGATTCGTGGACCTGGTCGTCACGCGCGCCCACGACTGGCTGGAGCTGCACCGGCACGACGTCATGAACGCCGTGGAGGGCGGCGCGCCGGGCTGGACCCCGCGCTTCGTGGACCGCAAGGTCGGCGAACGGGTCTACCGGGAACTGCTGCGCTTCGTGGCCGAGACGCGCGACATGCCCTCGCATCCGGCGCGCGGCGCCCTCGACCGCTTCCTCACCGACTTCGCCTCCGACCTCCAGTCGGACACGGAGACGCGGGCGCGGGTGGAGCGGCTGAAGAGCGAGGTGCTGGGCCGCGGCGAGGTGCAGGACCTCATCGCGTCCGCGTGGACGGCCGTCCGGTCCATGATCGTGGCCGCCGCGGAGGACGAGCGCAGCGAGCTGCGGCTGCGGGTGCGGGCCGCCCTGCTCTCGCTCGGCTCGCGGATGGCGACCGACCCGAAGGTGCAGGACAAGGTCGACAGCTGGGTGGAGGGCGCGGCCGTCCACGTCGTGACGACCTACCGCAAGGAGATCACCTCCCTGATCACGGAGACCGTGGCCGGCTGGGACGCGGAGCACACCACGCGGAAGATCGAGGCGCACATCGGCCGGGACCTGCAGTTCATCCGGATCAACGGCACGGTGGTGGGGTCGCTCGCGGGCCTGGTGATCTACGCGGTGTCGCGGGGAGTGGGGGCGTGAGGGGGTGAGGGGGTGAGGGGGTGAGGGGGCGGGGGTGAGGGCGCGGGGCCGGTGACCGGGGTGGCGGCCTGCGGGCCGGTGACCGGGGCGACGGCCGCCGGAGCGTGGCCCTGGGACTGGGGAAGCCGGTTCTCCGGGTGGGTCCCTGAGGCGGGGGAAGCCCGGCTCTCCGGGTGGGGGCCGGAGACGGCTGATGCAGGCCCTCCGGGCGGGGCTCTGAGGCGAGGGAAGCCGGCCCTCCGGGTAGGGGCCCTGGGCTGCGGGAGCCCGGCCCTCCGGGTAGAGGCCCTGGGCTGCGGGAGCCGGCTCTCGCCGTCCTCCTCGCACCCTTACGAGCAGTTCTCCCGCCCCTTACGGGTGGTGTGCCGGGGCGTGCCGCGTGGTCTGTTCCGGCGGGACGCGGGCACCCGATATCCGTCCTTCGGAGCGGAGGGAGCCCGAATGAGCGCAGCCGAGAAGCCGAGGCCGGAGCCCGGTGGGACCACGGGAGACGGGATCGCCGGCGGCCGTACCGGTCGTACCGGCGGGAGGGGAGGCGGAGCGGCGGAAGCCGGGACGTCCCGGAGCGGGGTTCCGGAAACCGGGCCCCCCAGCGACGTGCCCGCCCGGAGCGGGACCTCCCGCGGTGGGGGCGCCGGGAGTGGGACCTCACGCGGTGGGGGCGGGAGTGGGGACGCCCGGAATGACGGCGCCCGGAATGACGGCGCCCGGAATGACGGCGCCCGGGGTGGGGGCGCCCGGAGTGATGGCGCCCGGGGTGGGGTCGCGGGAGCCGGGAGCCCCGGGGGCGAGGCCGGCCGCAACGAGGGCGGACTGCGGACCATCACCACCGACATCCCCGCCCGGCTCGACCGCCTGCCCTGGTCCCGCTGGCACTGGACGATCGTGATCGGTCTGGGCACGGTGTGGATCCTCGACGGCCTGGAGGTCACGGTCGTCGGCAACATCGCCGGCCGCCTCTCCGAACCGGGCAGCGGTCTGTCGATCACCTCCGAGCAGGTCACCGGTACCGCCGCGGCGCTGTACGTGGCGGGTGCCTGCGTGGGCGCGCTGTTCTGGGGCCGGCTGACCGACCGCTTCGGCCGCAAGAACCTGTTCATGATCACGCTGGCGGTGTACCTCGCGGCGACGGCGCTGACCTCGCTGTCGACCGAGGCGTGGTGGTTCTTCCTGTTCCGGTTCCTGACCGGCTTCGGCATCGGCGGCGAGTACGCGGCGATCAACTCCGCGATCGACGAGCTGATCCCGTCCGACCACCGCGGCCGTGTGGACCTGATCATCAACGGCAGCTTCTGGCTCGGCGCCGTGGGCGGGTCGCTGCTGTCGATCGTGGCGCTGGACACCGCGCTGCTGCCGGCGAACATCGGCTGGCGGCTGACCTTCGCCCTGGGCGCCGTACTGGCCATGGTCATCCTCCTCGTACGACGGCATGTGCCGGAGAGCCCGCGCTGGCTGCTGATCCACGGCCGGGACCGGGAGGCGGAGGAGATCGTCGGCGGCATCGAACGCCGCATCGAGGCGGAGCAGGGGGAGCCGCTCGCCGAGCCGGCGGGCGTGCTGGAGATCCATCAGCGGGGGAGCGTCAGCTTCAGGGAGATCGCCCGTACCGTCTTCGGCCGGTACCGCAGGCGTGCCGTCCTGGGCTTCTCGCTCTTCATCGGCCAGGCCTTCCTCTACAACGCCATCACCTTCGGCTTCGGCGCGATCCTGGCCCGGTTCTTCGACGTGCCCGCCGACCGTACCGGCTACTACTTCGCCGTCATCGCCGTCGGCAACTTCTTCGGCCCGCTGGTGCTGGGCAAGCTCTTCGACACGGTCGGCCGCAGGATCATGATCTCCTCGACCTACCTGCTGTCCGGGCTGCTGCTCTTCGGTACGGCGTGGCTGTTCGGCAACGGTTCGCTGGACGCGGTGACGCTGACGGCCTGCTGGTGCGTGGTGCTGTTCTTCGCCTCGGCGGGCGCCTCCAGCGCGTACCTCACGGTCTCGGAGATCTTCCCGATGGAGACCAGGGCGATGTCCATCGCCTTCTTCTACGCCATCGGCACCGCGGCGGGCGGCATCAGCGGCCCCCTGCTCTTCGCCGACCTCACCGGCACGGGCAAGGTCGGCGACACGGTGCTGGCGTTCCAGATCGGCGCGGCCCTGATGTGCGCGGCGGGCCTGGTCGCGGCGGCACTGGCGGTACGAGCGGAACGCCGCTCACTGGAGGACATCGCGACACCGCTGACGGCGACCCAGGGAGCCGAGAAGACACCGGCCTGACCGGCCCGGGGCCGATGGGGGAAGGGGGGGCGCTCCATGGCACCCTTCCCCTCACCCCGGCTTACCCCGGCCTCAGCCCCGGCGGTCGGCGGCCACCTCGGCCTCAGCCCCGGCGGTCGGCGACGGCCCATGAAGCGGCGGCCACGGCGCCCGCGACGCCGAAGACCGCCGGCCAGGCACCGACCTTCTTGGCCAGCGGGTGGGACCCGGCGAACGCGGCGACGTACGCGGCGGTCAGCGCACTGGCCGCCTTCCCGCCGGCCTGCGTACGCCACTGCCGCGCGGCAGCGACCCCCGCGACGGCCAGCACGGCCCCACCGAGCTGCCGCTTCTTGGTCCAGCGAGCGACGCCGTAACCGCCGACGAGCCCGGTGGCAGCCACCACCGCACTGGGGACCTTGGCCATGAGGGGCCTCCTCGTATGTGTTCGTCTGTCCTTGTCTGCCCTATTGGGCTGAGGTGAGGCTAACGCCGGACACGAGGGTTCATTGTGCTTGAGTCGAGGCTTGTCAACTTTTACGGCGAGAGCTCCTCATGCAGCCTCAGATGCGCGCCGCGTGACGCCCGTGCCCGCTGCCCCGGCCCGGGCTGGCCGGCGGCCGGTCAGAGGTCCGTACGGGCTGCCGTCAGTACGGCCTGTGCGTCGGTGTACTGACGGCTGTCGTGGAGCGCGGCCACGATGTTGAGCACAGCGTGCACATCGCGCTCGACGGCGACAGTCCGCACCAGCGCTTCGGCCGCCTCCTCCAGCCCGGACGCCCGATACGCGGCCACAGTCCCGGGGAAGTCTCCCGGCGCGATCCTCCGGGCCTTGTTCCACACCAGCATGTAGCTGTCGCGAACGCGCCCTGCGGCCTGATTGCGGTGAAGGAGTGCGAGCTCGGCGGCAAGTGCGGGGCTCTCCACGGGTGTCAGGTGCCGGTCCCCCCCGGTGAGGGGGACCGGCACCTCCGTACGCGGCGGCACGGACGTCGTGTGGCGGCTGCCGTATCTGCGTACCCGCCTGCGCAGCTGCTTTCGCACCCGGTTTCGAACAGGCCGGGGAGCCGGCTGAGGCCGCGCGGCCGGGGGAGCTTCTCCAGAGGGCGGTTCGGGGGCGGGAGCCTCAGTACCTCCTGTGCGCCGAGTGCAGGAAGCGCAGCGTGACGCGCGTTCGCGAAGCGTGCGAAGGTCGCCAAGAGAGCTCGGCAAAGCCGTGCCCCGCCGCCGGACGTCCTTCGAGATGACCTCGTAGATCGTCCGCAGATCCTTCTCCCGGGGCAGTCTCCAGCCGTTGAGGTAGCTGGAGTACGTGCTTGCCGCTACCCCTGCGGCCGCTGCGATCTCCCCCTGCGTCAGCAATGTGGACTTCTTCAGTTCACGCATACCGGCCACGAACTCCCTGAGCTCGGGGGAGTACTGACTCGGTATGTCCTTCCACTTCTGTGTTCTGCCGGTCACACCTGTCCCTTCCTCAGACGTCACACCTTGCGTGTCTCAAGTGTGAGTGACGAGGTATCAGTCGTGAAGGTTCCATGGCGGATGTGACGTACGCGTTTCCCGTGAAGGTCTTGCAGCCCTGGATTTCTGGGTGCTGCCCGGGTGACAGTGGAGCCTCGCTCGGCTGGGTCGCGGCGGCCACCGCCGTCTGGCCAGCAGCGGTTTCAGAGGATCTTGCGTAAGGGGAACGTGAATGACTCTTCCGTCGTACGAGGACACCAAGCTCGGCACGATGAAGCGCGCGGCGCTCTGGCTCGTGACCGAGGTGGGGGAGGGCAACATCTTCACCAAGGAGGCCGTCAAGGCGGTTTTCCCCGGCGTAAGCCAGGCGGATCGCCGGGTACGGGATCTGCGCGATCACGGCTGGCAGATCGACACCAACCGGGAGGACGCTTCCCTCGGCCAGCACGAGCAGCGCTTCGTCCGGCAGGGAGAGCCGGTGTGGGAGCCGGGCAAGGGGACGCGGCCTAGCGCGACGATCACTCAGACCCAGCGTCGCGATGTTCTCGCGAAGGACGGGCACTTCTGCCGCTCCTGCGGTATCGCCCCGGGAGAAATCTACGCCGGCACCTACGAGTCGGCACAGTTGGACATCGCACGCCGGGTAGTGCGGCAGCCGGACGGCAGCGAGGCCGTCGAACTCGTCGCAGAGTGCAACAGGTGCCGGGTCGGGGGGCGCGGGCTGACGGCGGACGCCGGGAAGGTTCTTGCCGGCGCCGAGGGCCTCAGTGGCATGGAACGCAGGATGCTCACGGACTGGATCGACGCGGATAAGCGCGAGTTCAGCAGGGTGGAGCTGATCTGGGCGGACTACCGCACGCTCCCCGAGGAGTCGCGGGCGAGGATCCGCCAGGCGCTTTCGTCCGGCGACTGACACTCGCAGCAGCACAGTTCCCGGTGAGGCCGGCCCCGGGCCGGCCTCACCGGGAGGATCTGACAGACACTTCCGCAGGAGAAGGCTTCCGTGAGCAAGGACTTCGGCCGGCCGCCGCTGGCACAGCAGAACCAGACGCTGGTTGAGAAGAGACTGAAGGAGGCCACCAGCGGTGGTGGCATCCGTGAAACCCTGACCGTGGAGTGGCGCACCAAGCCGATGCACGTCGAGGTCATCGACATGCCGGTGGACTCTCTCTACTACAACCCGGGAACGCATCGCATCCGGGCTCAGCGCAGCCACGATCCGGCACAGGATCTGAGGCTTGACGAGGACCCGTGGAGCCCTGAGAGCCAGGATTACCTGCACTTCCTTCTCATGGCGCTGCCGGCGGATCCGTCGAAGAAGGATCCGGAGTTCGAGAATCTCGCGGAGAGCTTGCGCGAGTACCGGCAGAACGAGCCCGGCCTCATCACGCGCGACGGGATCCTCGTCAACGGCAACACCCGCAGAGCGGCGCTCAAGGAGCTGGGTGTCGCGAACATCCGGGTCGGCGTGCTGCCTGAATCCTGTACCTGGGACGACATCAACGCGGTTGAGCTCTCGCTTCAGCTCCGTCCGGACCAGCGCCGGGACTACTCCTACATCAACCGGCTGCTCGCCATCGAGGAGCAGCATCTGCTGGGACGCGGCATGGCGGATATCGCCCGTGAGTTCCGGATCCGCACGTCTACCTGTGAGCAGGACCTGTGGATCCTCTCCTGCCTGCGTGACCTGATCGACCGGTCCAGGGACGGAGACGCCCAGCTTCGCCTTCTGGACTTCGAGCAGCACCAGGAAAAGCTCCGCGAACTCCACCGCCGCTACGCCAAAGAAGTCGCGGGCAACCGTGAGAACGCGGAGATGCTCAAGGAAAATCGTCTCGCCGCGATTGTTCTGGGCTTCTCCAAGACGGACGTCCGTCTCATCGAGCCCGACTTCCGGGCACGGTACCTGGATCAGCGGCTGCCCGCCTCACTGAAGCCTGAAGCGTCCGTCACGACAGCTGTGGCTATTCCGGGACTCAACCGGACGGTGAAGTCCGCGGCTCCCAAGGTCGCCGAGGCCAAGGCGCTTACGGACGCTGTGCTGAAGGCCAAGGCCGTCGGGGCCGCTGAGGACGGGCAGTTCACCGAACGCGGGACGGCGGCAGCGAGAGCGTTCTCGACGGTGAAGGACGCGGTTGAGGCCGCGCTGGAGCCCGCTGGCAAGGACGCCCGGGTGCGGAAGCGGAAGCAGGCGGCGCCGGACCGGATCGCTGACGCATGCCAGGACATCGACCAGTGCGTCACCGATCTCACTCTCGCCAAAGCATCCAACAGCCTGGACGAGGAAGCCTTCGATGAGGCAGTGCTCGTCCTGCGGCAGTCGCTGACCAAGCTCGCGGTGGCGACTCAGCGCAGCATCAAGGCTCCGGGAGACGGTGTTTCGTGGCTCCTGGACGCGGTGCGCCAGGAGGGCGCGTGACCGTGACCACGGAGCCGACCCTGCGGATCGCCTTCGACGCCACCCGTACCCGGGCGGTGCTGAGGGCGGCCCCGGGGCTGGAAAGCGACTTCGCGAGGCTGTCCATCCGCTTCCCGGCGGGCGGACAGCGGACCTCGCTGGCCGTAGAGATCGACCTCGACGACTTTCTGACAGGGCTCGACGCCCTGACCGCATGGCCGCACACCGAGTCGGTCGAGTGGGACCCGGATCTTGTCACGCTTGTCGGCGAGGTACTCGACGACGCGGACCGAGCCGAGGAGCTTCTCGCCAACCCGGGAGCTACGCACCTTGTCACACCAGACGAGGTAATCCAGCACCTCGGCCTGGACTGGTGCGCTGAACTCACGGACTTCCAGCGGCGGGACATCGCTCAGCTGCTTTCCATGCAGCACGGCGCGAACTTCTCCGTACCGGGAGCCGGCAAGACACGCGTCGGGCTGGCGGTGTTCGCGGCGATGCGCGCGAGAGGCGATGCCCGCCGGCTTCTTGTGGTGAGCCCCAAGTCGGCTTATGAATCGTGGCGATTCGAGAGTGAGACGTGCTTCAAGGAGCCCCTCACCGTACGAGTCATGGATGGGGCCCCGGACCCGGGTACGGACGTGCTCATCGTCAATTACGAGCGTCTCGACCGCTCCCTGAACGCCCTGGCATCCTGGCTCCGTGCGGCACCCGCGGTGCTCATCCTCGATGAAGCACACCGGATGAAACTGGGAGCTCAGGGTACCTACGGAGGCGCCTGTATGGCGCTGGGGCCGCTCGCCCGGCGGCGTCTCATCCTGACAGGCACGCCCGCTCCCAATGGTGCCCGGGACTTGGAGAACCTGCTGTCCTTCGTCTGGCCAGGTCATGGGCGGCGGGTCGTTACCCAGGCAGTGGCCGGCGGTGATCTGGCTTACGCAAGCAGCGTGCTGAGGCCGATGTTCACGCGTACCACCAAGAGCGAACTGGGCCTGCCTCCTTTTGAGACGCGCATTCGCTATGTCCAGCTGCCCGATCTCCACCGCGAGTTGTACGACGCGCTGATTGGAAACTTCACCGCGCGTGCCGAAGCGGGGCGCTCCGACTTCGACGCACTCGGCAAGGCGACCCTGCGCCTCCTCATGGCGGCGACCAGTCCTGCACTCCTGGCAGAGGGGGAGAGCCGGTACTCGCCGCTCTCGTACCTGGTACCGCCGCTCGCTGTACCCGAGACCGATTCGCTGTACTCGCTGCTGCACCGGCTGCCGGACTACGAGCTGTCTCCCAAGTACAAGGAGGCGCTGAGTATCGTCGCCGAGAACGCCGCGATGGGCCGGAAGACCCTGGTCTGGTCGACGTTCGTCCGGAGCCTGACGACGATGGAGAAGCTCTTCGCCGGCTACCAGCCCGCGGTCGTCCACGGCAGCACACCCGACCGGGAGGAGCAGATCCAGCGATTCCGCAGCGACCCTGACTGCCATGTGCTGCTGTCGAATCCGGCCACCCTCGGAGAAGGCATCAGTCTCCATCACGTCTGCCACGACGCCGTTTACGTGGACCGGGACTTCATGGCAGGGCGCTTCCTGCAGAGTCTCGACCGAATTCACCGGCTCGGGCTCGCCCCCGGCACGGAGACGCGCGTCACGGTGCTTGCCGCCGAAGCCACGATTGATGAGGTGGTCGCGCACCGGCTGGAGGACAAGCTCGCGTTCATGGGGCAGATCCTGGATGACTCCTCTGTGCAGCAGCTGGCAGACCTTAAGGAGGAACCAGCTCTGGCAGCGGGGATGGACATGGCCGACGTTCGCGCACTGCTGAAGCACATGGATGCGCATGGCGCCAGGTGAAGGGACGCGCCGTGCCGCACTGCGCTGGCTTGAGTATCTCGACGTGGCTGATATCCCGCGTGTGCGGTCACTGTTCACTCATCATCCTGATTACTCGGACCTCACGCCGGTTCAGTACGCGGACGGGCTGGCCTGGTTGGTCAGCCGGGGTCTCATCACGCCGGGCGGCCGCTCGCTGATCAAGGTGAATCCGTCTGAGCAGCATGACCGGGACGCAGCTCTGCATATCGCCCAGGTGCGGTGGACTCCCGACGTGGAGGCTGCCCGCAGGGAGACCGGCATTGCTGGCGAACGTGCGATTGTCCAGCTCCTGGAACGGAGCGGTGCGGCCCGTACCGTCCATGTGGCCGCGATCTCTGACGCTTACGGATACGACGTCCATGCGGAGTTGCGGGACGGAGCTGTCGGGCATATTGAAGTCAAAGCGACAACTGATCCAACACGTCTGGTCGTTCACCTCACCCGGCCTGAGTACGAGGTGATGCGCAGGGATCCCGACTGGCTGCTCACGGCCGTACTGGTCGGCTCGGATGGCTGCGCGCTAAACGTGGTGACAGTCTGCCGTGACTGGCTCAGCACGGCCGCCCCGAAGGACCGGGACCGCCACGCGCACTGGGAGTCGGCGCGGTTCAGTATCCCGGAGCACGCGGTCGTGCCCGGCATTCTGGGTACCGGCGGCCGGACGCTGGTCCCTGAGGCGATCGCCCCGTTCATGTCCGTCTGGGGTTTGCCGCAGACTCGGCCGGCGTTGCCGGTGTGAGCCAGTGCAGCCGCGATCCTGGCGGCTGCACTGGCTCGCAGAAGTATTCACTGACAGGCGGTCCGAGAGCCGTCTTGCGACGGTGCCGCCCTTGAATCAGCTGATCCTGGCGCGGTGCTGCGCGAACCGGTCGTGCCGCTGGTGGTCCTCCTGGCCGGTGAACGCCTTGAACTCCCCAACGCGGTAAGCGGCCGCCCCGTTCGACCGGGTTTCAGTCATCAGCTCGAAGTCGTGGCTGAGGTGATTCAGATGGCGCTCGACGGCTGGCGGGTCCATCTGAGTCCCCTGCTTGGCCAGCCTGTCGATGATCTGCTCGACCGTCAGCGCCCGGAGCTCACCGCGAAGCAGCTTGTACACGGGGTCCAGAACCGCATCCGTCGTTTCCACGAGGAGTCGCGGCTCACCTACCTGCAGAATCGCATCGCGGATGGACTCCCCCAGCGCCTTCGCGACAGGCGGGGGGAAGGCGTTACCGATCTGGCGGTATACGGCGGTCTTGCGGCCGGGGAACTCCCAGTGAAACTCCTTGATCTCCTCGGAACCATCGGTCGCCACCGGCTGGATATCGTCCCAGCCCTGGATGCGGGCCACCATGGCAGTGGTGAGCTTGGGACCAGGCACACCGTCCGCGGGCTGCCACCCCTTCTCCGGCGGGGTGTTCCTCACGCCCATCGCGTCCACCCCGAGCTCAGCCCACGCACGCTTGGCGCGGGTCGGGCCGAGGTCGGCGCCGCCATGCTTCTTCGAGCCCCCGACGATCGTGGGAGCGATCGCGTTGGCCCTCTCGACCCACTTCTCGACCTGATCCTGCTCCCACCCGTTGCTGCCCATGAGGTCTTCGAGGAGCTCTCCCACCGTCGGGGCCGGCTCGGCGTGCGGTTCTGGCCACCTGAAGTACTGGGCGTACTCAGGCCGGAGGGCGACGAGTACGAAGCGGGGGCGGAGCTGGGATACGCCGAACTCGTTGGCCTGCAGGAGTTTCCACTCGCCGATGTAGCCGTATTCCCGCAGCTTATCGAGGACGTGCTGGCGATAGGCGGCAAATCGGTTGGCGCTCAGCCCCTTCACGTTCTCAAGAAGCAGAGCCTTCGGCTGGATCTTCCCGCAGAGCTCTACCGCCCAGGCGAACAGGTCACGCTCGTCGTTGGCGCCCAGCTGCTTTCCGGCGATGCTGAAGGGCGGGCACGGGACACCACCCGCCAGAAGATCGATGGCCTTGTCCGTGTACTGCGCTGGATCCCAGACTGCGGTGTCAGCTACGTCCCCGACCCGCACGGTGTCCTTCACCTCGTCCTCGCTGTAGCCGAGGAACTTCACCAGGTTGTGCTTGAGCGTCGTGGCGGCGTTGTGGTCGAGCTCCACGGCGAGATCATGGCGGAAGCCGGCCCGCTCCAGCCCGAGTGTCTGGCCTCCGGCGCCGGCGCAGATTTCGACAACCTTGAGCGGCTTTGTGCCCTCCGGCGCTGACATTCCGATCTCCTTCCAGACGCGCAGGCTGAGCCAGCGCGGGGGCCGCGGGGTTCGGCCGCATGTTCACAGCGTGCATCCGGCTGCCTTGTGGCAGCACAGTAGCCGTCGGTCTTCGGCGGTGGCAGCTGATCGGGACAGCTAGCCGGATGGGGCTACGAAGTCTAACGGCGCCCCACTGGGTTGCCCGAATCTCTGTCGTTTCAAGTGCCTGGCCTCATCGTGCCTCGGACCGGAAGGCAATCCCGTCAGCGACAGAATGCGAGCACCGGCGAGCAGAGGGTGACAGTCGGTCTGTGCCGCCCGTTTTCCGGGCTCTGCCTGGACGTGTCACGGGGGAGAGTTACGTCGTTCGATGACCAGACGGATAATCGCGGCCGCGGTTTCCTCGACGGGTGTGTGCTCCCAGAACCTCAGGGCCAGCCATCCTGCCGCCTCCAGCTGCCTATTAGTGTCGCGATCGCGGTCGATATTGCGCGCGACTTTCTCCGACCAGTACCCCGGATTGGTCTTCGGGGACACGTAGTGAACTGGGCAGCCGTGCCAGTAGCACCCGTCTATGAATACGGCGACTTTCGCCGGCCGGAAGACCATGTCCGCGGTCCGGCGAAGGCCGGGCAGTGGTCGTGCCGCCACTCGGTAACGCAGGCCTTGAGCGTGCACAAGCCGCCGGACGAGGCGTTCTGGTTTGGTGTCCCGGCTCCGGATGGCCTGCATGTTGCGGCGTCTCGCTGCGGAGGACGCCCAGGACCCCTCGGGTGGGGTCCAGGGCTGCGGATCGTTCACTGCTGACTCCTGCGGAGCGTGGCGGGCACTGGATCCAGCTGTCCTGCCGACTGCAACCCACGCTACGCGTCTGCGGAAGGGTGTGATGCCCAGGCGCTCGGCAGGTTCGCCGGGGCGGGTCCGGTGCCGGCTGCCGTGGGCGGCACCGGGCGTCCGGAACGGATCACCGGCTAGCTCCGTGGCACTCCCCGTACCGAGGCCCCGTGCCGCACCAGCACGTCTCCCCCCGCTCCGGCGGCCACCCCTCCGCGCGGCCGCGGGCCGCCAGGGTGGTGGCGTACTGCGGGAGCAGGGTCGTGTCCGAGGGGGAGGAGCTCTCCGAGGCCGCGAACGCCTCGTACGACGGGACCGTGCCGGTGACGATGCCCAGGTTGGGGGTGCCGGAGGCGGAGAGTTCGCGGAGGGAGGACTCTATGGTCGCGAGGTGTTCCTCGTGGGAGGGGTACTCCGTGGTGAGGTCCGGGTAGGCCGCGAGGAGTTCCGTCAGTTCGCCCGCCGGCCAGTGCAGCACCGCCACCGGGAAGGGGCGGGACAACTGCTCGCGGTAGGCGCCGAGTTCGGCGCGCAGGCGGGAGATCTCCGCCTCCAGCTCCGCCGGGTTGTCCGAGCCGAGGGACCAGACGCGCTTGGGGTCGTGGAGTTCGTCCAGGGAGACCGGCGCGTGGTGCAGGGTGTCCGCCAGGGTGTCCCAGTCGTCGTGCTCCAGACCCAGCATGCGGCGGACCCGGTGGCGGCCGTAGAGCACGGGATGCGTCGCGTGCGGCGGCTCCGCGCCGTCCGTCAGCAGCAGGCGGGCCGCCTCCGTGTACGTCTCCGCCGCCGCCTCCAGCTCGTCGTGGGCCTCCAGGGACTCCGCGACGATCACCCAGGGGGCCGGGTCGCGCGGGGCGGACAGGCGGATGCCGTCGATGATCGCCCGGGCCTCGGCCTCGTGGTCGTACTCCCAGAGGTTGGAGGCCTTCAGGGCCCGTACCAGGTGGGGGTCGTCGAGCGCGGCGGCGTCGGAGAGCAGGCGGTCGTAGAGCGCGGTGGCGGCGGGGCGGTCGCCGGAGAGTTCCAGATGGGCCGCGGCCCGCAGCAGCAGGGCCTCGGTGTCCTCGGGGTACAGGCCGGCGGTCCGCTCCAGGCGTGCCGCTTCGGCGGTGTGGTCGACGTTCTCGGCAGGCGTGTCGGGGCGCATGGGTGACACCGTACTGCCGAGGGGTGACACAGGAGGAGTGTGCGCTGCCTCTCCCGGCCCCGGGGCTCGTTCGTGCCCCTTCGTTCGTTGTCTGTTCGCCCTCACCGGGTAGGGGCGACGGCTCTTCCGTGGTGCCGGGGCAGGCGCAGGGGCGGGCAGGGGCAGGGGTCGGCGCGTGTGCACCCGGCGACGGCGCCCGTGCGGTCCCGGTCTCCCGGGCCGCCCCTGCGGTCCCGATCTCCGGGGCCGCCCGCGCGGTCCCCCGACGCCCCCTCAGGCCTCCTCCCGCAGGACCGTCACGCACACCGCCCCCATCACGGCCAGGCCCGCCGACACCGCCATCGCCACGTTCGCGCCGCGTGCCAGGTCGCCGCCCGAGGAGGTGACCAGGGCGATGGTCAGGGCCACGCCGGCGCAGGAGCCGATGTAGCGGAAGGTCTGCTGGGCGCCGGAGCCCATCGCGGCGCGGGCGGGCGGGACCGACTCCACGGACAGGAGCGGGAGCGCGGCGTTCAGCAGGCCGCTGCCCACGCCGCCGATCAGCAGGCCGGGCAGCAGCCGTACCCAGGAGCCCGAGGCCGTCGCGCCGAGCATCGTCAGGGCGCCCGCCGCGTGCAGGAGGAAGCCCATGGCCAGCTGGCGGCCCGGGGTGATCCGCCCCGCCAGCCGCTTGGCCTGGAGGGCCACCGTGAAGGACAGGCCGGACCAGAGCAGGAGCAGCCAGGCCGTGTTCATCGGGGACAGGCGCAGGGTCTGCTGGAGGAGGGCGGGCAGGTAGCTGAAGAGGCCGATGACCGTGAGGCCGGTGAACAGCCCGCCGGCCGAGGAGGCCAGGAAGCGGGGGCGGCGCAGGAGGGACAGGTCGATCATGGGGGTCCGGGTGCGCCGCTCCACCAGGGTGAACAGGGCACCCAGCGCGACCGCCGCCACCAGCAGCAGCGCCACCGGGGTGCGCAGCCAGCCGTCCCGCCCCAGGGTCAGCGCCGCCACCAGGGCCACCAGCGCCGCGCCGAAGGTCAGGGCGCCGGGGATGTCGGGGCGACCGCCCCGGGGCGCCTTCGACTCCGTCAGCGGGCGGACGCCGAGGGCCGCCACCAGCAGGGCCGCGGCGCCGAGGGTGCCGTAGGCGATCCGCCAGGACGGCAGCGCGCCGGCGATCAGCGGCCCGGCCGCTATCCCGCCGCTCACGAACGCGCCCCACACGCCTGTCGCGTGCAGCCGGCCGCGCGGGCTCGGGAAGGCCGCCACCAGCAGGCCGAGGCTGCTCGCCAGGATCGCCGCGCTCGCCGCGCCCTGGGCGATGCGCGCGAGGGTGAACAGCCAGGTCGAGCCGGCCAGGCCGCCCAGGGCCGTGGTCAGGCCGAGGGCGAGCGTGCCGGCGAGGAAGACGCGGCGGCGGCCGTAGTCGTCGGCCAGGCTGCCGGCCACCAGCAGCAGGGCGGCCAGCCCCAGCGGGGTGCCGTTCAGCAGCCAGGCCTGCGCGGAGAGCGGGGTGTGCAGGGCCGCGGCCGTGTCCGGGAGCGTGACCATCGGGGCCGTGTACGTCATCAGGGCCACGGCGGTCGCCGCGCTGGTCAGGGCCAGGGTGGCGCGGGCGTGCGGGGAACCCGCGGGCGAGGGGCGCGGTGCGGGTGCCGGGGAGGCCCCGGGCGGTGCGGGCCGCGGGGGCGCACCGGCGTCGGGCGCCTCCGGCTCCGCCGCCGCTGCCGACACTGCCGCCTTGAGGGTTCTTTCATTGAACCTAGCCATGCCTCGCAGCGTACACGAGTAGGTTCGTTCATTGAACCCTGCTGTCGGGAATGGTTACAGTGGACCGCATGGCACTGGGCAAGGACTACGCGACGCAGGAATGCTCGATCGCCCGCGCGCTCGAGGTCGTCGGTGAGCGGTGGACGCTGCTCGTCGTCCGCGACGCGCTCTACGGCGTACGGCGCTACAACGACTTCCTCGTCCACCTCGGCATCCCCCGGGCCGTTCTCTCCGCCCGCCTCAAGGCGCTCACCGAGGAGGGCATCCTGGAGAAGCGGCGGTACCAGGAGTCGCCGCCGCGCGACGAGTACGTCGTCACCGAGCGCGGCATCGCCCTGTGGCCGACGCTGCGGGCGCTGTCGCGGTGGGGGCGCGAGAACTTCCGGGCGGCCCAGCTGCGGTACTTCCGGCACGCCGACTGCGGCACCGAACTCGGTTCCTACGGCGAATGTCCCGCGTGCGGAACCATCGTGCCCGTCACGGACGTTGTCATGGTGCCGGGTCCGGGACTCGATCCCGAACCGGCGGATCCGGTCAGCCGGGCACTGCTCAGGCCGAAGCGGCTCCTGGAGCCGCTGGAGATCGATCCGGCGTAGGGCAGAGGCGTCCGGGGGACCGGGCGCCGGTGCGGGGGACGGGAAGAGGGGCAGTGAGCCGGGTCGGGCAGGCCGGAGCGGCGCAGGCGAGGGGAGGGGAGCAGGTGATGGTGCAGGTGCGCAGTGGTGCCGCCGTCATGCGCCCCGCCGCGGCTGCCTTCGCCGCCTTCGCCGTCGTACGTCCCGAGCGGCTCGTGCGTCCTGAGCGGTTCGGGCGTCCTGAGCGGCCCGTACGGGCCGTGCCGTCCGTGCGGACCGTGCCGTCGACGCGCCCCGGCACCGCCCCCGTCACCGTCGTCGGGCTGCTGCTCCTGGCCCAACTGCTCCTGCTGCAGGCAGCCCTTCTCGGTACAGGCGGCGGGAGCCTGTCCGCCGCCGTCGCGCTGGCCGCGACCGCCGTGGCCGGTTCCGCGCTCGCCGTCCGCTCGCTCGTCGCCGCCCGCTGCGCGCCCGCCGTCCCGCCCACCGCCGTACGCACGGCGATACGCGACCGGGACCGGCGTACGGCCTTCCTGCCCCAACGCGACCCCGACGCGCGGGGCCGCCGCCGGCCCCGGGCACCCGGACACGCCCCCGCGACGTTCCGCGCGTAGGGCACCCCGCACTCTTTCCGCTGAACCGGAGCCGCCCCGGCCCACCGGTCCCACCGGTTCCACCCGCCTGCCCCCGCGCGGTCGTCATGCCGCCCGGCACACCACCCCGGTGTCACCCGGTACGACGCACCCCTGCACGGAGGTCTCCGCCATGTCCGTTGTCGCCCGCCTGGTCGAGCAGCTCGCCGACCTGCTCCAGCCGCTGTTCCACGCCTCGGCGGCAGCCGCCGCCATCGTCCTGTTCACCGCACTCGTACGACTCCTCGTGCACCCCCTGTCCCGGGCCGCCGCGCGGGGGCAGCGGGCCCGCGCCGCGCTCCAGCCGAGGATCGCCGCACTGCGCGTACGGCACGCCAAGAATCCCGAGCGGCTGCAGAAGGCGGTGCTGGAACTGCACCGGGAGGAGAAGGTGTCGCCGTTCTCCGGAATCCTGCCCAGCCTGCTCCAACTGCCCGCGTTCTTCGTCCTCTACCACCTCTTCTCCCGCCCCGCGGCCGACGGCGGCCACGGCGGACTGCTGACGCACCGGCTGTTCGCCGCCCCGCTCGGCGGCCACTTCTCCGACGCGCTCGACACCGGCGGGGTGTTCGGGGCGGCCGGCGTCGTCTACCTCGGCCTCTTCGCTCTCGTCGCGGCCGTGGCCGCCTTCAACTACCGGCGCACCAGGCGGACGATGGCCGACAGCGCGATGGCCGTCCCGGCCGGGGGCGCGGCCGCGGGCGGGGACGCCGTGCCGGGGCTGGCCGCGGTCGGCAAGGTCATGCCGTTCATGTCCTTCTTCACGCTCGTCACCGTGGCGGTGGTGCCGCTCGCGGCCGCTCTCTACGTCGTCACCAGCACGCTCTGGAGCACGGTGGAACGGGCCGTGCTGTACCGCTGAGCCGCCGGCCCCCGCCGCCCGCTCCTGCCGCCGGGCCGTCCCCGGTCCAGTACGTGAACGGGGTCTTGTGGAGCGGACGGCCGGACCAGAGGATCGACCGGTCCCCGGTGACCGCACGGCACGGGGGCGCCGGTGCGTGCGAGCGAGAAGGACGGGACGAACGATGAAGCTGCTGCGAGTCGGTACGGCCGGAGCGGAGCGGCCCGCGCTGCTCGACGCCGGGGGCGTCCTGCGCGATCTGTCGGCCCTCGTGGACGACATCGACGGCGCGCTCCTCGCCGACGACGCCGCGCTCGCGCGGATCAGGGCGGCGGAGGCGGCCGGTGAGCTGCCCGTACTGCCCGTGCTGCTCGCTCCACCGGCGGCAGGCGCGGCGGGCGCGACGGACACGGCGTCCGCCCGGGCCGCCTCAGATGCCGGGGGCACCCCGCAGGCCCCGGACACCCCGGGCGCCCTGGATGCCCCGGACGCCCCGCACGCCCCGTACGCACCAGGCCCGCGCATCGGGCCCCCGCTCGCCCGGATCGGCAAGATCGTGTGCATCGGGCTCAACTACCACGACCACGCCCGCGAGACCGGCGCCGAACCGCCCGCCGAGCCGGTCGTGTTCCTCAAGGCGCCGGACACGGTCGTCGGGCCGAACGACACCGTGCTCGTGCCGCGCGGTTCGGTGAAGACCGACTGGGAGGTGGAGCTCGCCGTGGTCATCGGGCGGACGGCGCGCTACCTGGAGTCGGCCGAGCAGGCCCTCGCCCATGTCGCCGGGTACACGGTGGCGCACGACGTGTCCGAGCGGGAGTTCCAGGCCGAGCGGGGCGGCACCTGGGACAAGGGGAAGAACTGCGAGACGTTCAGCCCGCTCGGGCCCTGGCTGGTGACGGCCGACGAGGTGCCGGACCCGCAGCGGCTCTCGCTCAGGCTGTGGGTGAACGGCGAGCTGAAGCAGGACGGTTCGACGGCCGGGCAGATCTTTCCCGTGGGCGAGGTCGTGCGGTACGTCAGCCGGTTCATGACCCTCTACCCCGGCGACGTCATCAACACCGGGACCCCCGCCGGGGTCGCGCTGGGCCACCCCGAACCGAAGCCGTACCTGCGCGCCGGGGACGTCGTCGAACTGGAGGTGGAGGGACTGGGGCGCCAGCGCCAGGAGTTCGCGGACGCGTAGCGCTCCGCTCGCGGCGTTCGCGGGAGAGCGCCCCGGCCGATCCCGCGCCCCCGGCCCCAGCCCCCCGGCCAGCCCCGGGCTGTGACCGGCACCGGGACCAAGGCCGGGACCAAGGCCGGGACCAAGGCCGGCACCAGGACCGGCACCAGGACCAGGACCGGCGGCGGGTTCCCCGCGCGGTTCGCGGCAGGGGCCGTTCAGCCCAGCAGGTCCGCCAGCCTCCGCCATGCCTCCCGGGGAAGATCCTCCGGGGCGTTGTCGTCCACCACCTGGAGGGCCACGTGGTCGGCGCCCGCGTCGAGGAAGGCGTCGACGTGGCCGCGGACGCGGTCGTCGTCGCCCCAGGCGTAGAGCGCGTCGATCAGGCGGTCGCTGCCCCCGTCGCGCAGATCCTCCTCGGTGAAGCCGAGGCGCTTGAAGTTGTTGGTGTAGTTGGGGAGCGTGAGGTAGAAGGCGAGGTGCTCGCGGGCCAGGGCGCGGGCGCGGGACGGGTCGCTCTCCAGGACGACCCCCAGCTCGGGGGCGAGCAGCGGCTCCGCGCCCAGCAGTTCGCGGGAGTGGGCGGTGTGTTCCGGCGTGGTCAGGTAGGGGATCGCGCCTAGGGAACGGTCCCGGGACAGCATCAGCGCCTTCGGGCCGAGGGCCGCGAGGACACGGCGGTCCGCCGGGACACCGGCCCCGTCCAGCTCGTACAGGTAGGCGACGAGCGCCGACAGGGGGCGCCGGTACTGCTCGGCCAGCTTGGCGTGGCTCATGCCGAGCCCGAGCAGGAAGCGGCCGGGGTGCGCGGCGTCCACGTCGGAGTAACCGCCCGCACTGGCGGCGGCGTTGTGCTGCCAGATGCTCGTGATGCTGGTCGCGACGATCAGACGGGACGTCGATTCCAGGAGCGGGAGGGCGTTGAGGGGCGCGCTGCTGCCGCCGAGCCAGGCGGTGCCGTAGCCCAGTTCCTCCAGTTCCGCGGCGGCCTGCGCGATCTCGCCGCGCCGGGCCGGGTCGTCCGAGCGGAGCCCGATGCTCCAGACGCCGTACCGGCCGATCGCCTCCTTGCTGATGCCCGTGCCGCTCGTGCTGTCCGCCGACTCGCTCATCGGGGCCCTTCCCTCCGGTGGGGTACGTGCTGTGCCGACCTGATCGTCGGACACGCCCGCTCCCGCCGGAGGGAGCCGCGCGGTGGAGCCGCCGGGCGGGCTACAGGCCCAGGAACCGCTCCAGCGCCTCGACGACCATGCGGTGGTCCTCCAGCTGGGGCAGACCGGAGACGGTCACCGAGCCGACCACGCCCGCGTTCTCGACGTGGATCGGGAACGAGCCGCCGTGGGCCGCGTAGGTGTCGGCGTCCAGCCGCGAGGAGTCCTCGAACGTCGTGCCCTTGGCGCGGAACCGGGCGCCGACCAGGTAGGAAGCGGCGTTGTAGCGCTCCACCACCCGGCGCTTGCGGGCGATCCAGGCGTCGTTGTCCGGGGTCGAGCCGGGCAGCGCCGCGTGGAAGAGCTGCTGGCCCGCGCGGTGGATGTCGATGGCGATCGGCGCCTGGCGCTCCCGGCCCATCTCGACCAGGAGCGAGCCGAGGGCCCACGCGTCCTCGTACGTGAAACCGGGGAAGACCAGACGGCGTTCCTGCGCCTCCAGCTCCTCCACGCTCGGGGTGATCTCGGGGGCGAACTTCGGGGTGATCTGCGGGTGATGCATCAGAGGGTCACCGTCACCTTGTCGCGGGCGGACCGGGCGGCCGCCTCCAGCACGTCGAGGGCGTCGGCCGCCTCCAGGGCGGTGACCGGGTTGGCGCCGCCGCCGGTGATGGCGGCCGCCACGGCCGCGTAGTACGCGGGGTAGTCGCCGGCCACGGTCTTCACCGGACGGCCCCCGTCGGTCAGCGGGGACTCGCCGGCGCCGATCCGGCCCCACAGGGTCTCCGGCTCCGCACCCCAGGAGGGGCCGGGGCGCAGGCCCTCGCGCAGCGCCGCCTCCTGCGGGTCCAGGCCGTGCTTCACATAGCCGGCCTCCGAGCCGAGCACGCGGAAGCGCGGGCCGAGCTGGGCGGTGGTGGCGGAGACGTACAGGTGGGAGCGGACGCCGCTCGCGTGGGTCAGCGCGATGAAGGTGTCGTCGTCGGTCTCCGCGCCGGCGCGGCGGGCGACGGTCTCGGCGTACACCTCGGTGACCGGGCCGAAGAGGACCAGGGCCTGGTCGACGACGTGGCTGCCGAGGTCGTACAGCAGACCGCCGATCTCCGCCGGGTCGCCGGACTCGCGCCAGCCGCCCTTGAGCTGCGGGCGCCAGCGCTCGAAGCGGGACTCGAAGCGCCAGACGTCGCCGAGCGCGCCCTCCTCGATCAGCTCGCGCAGGGTCAGGAAGTCGTTGTCCCAGCGGCGGTTCTGGAAGACCGACAGCAGCAGGCCGCGCTCCTCGGCGAGGGCGGCCAGCTCGCGTGCCTCGGCGGCGGTGCCGGAGATCGGCTTGTCCACCACGACCGGCAGACCCGCCTTCAGGGCGGTGGTGGCGAGCGGGACGTGCGTCTTGTTCGGGGACGCGATGACGATCAGGTCCAGCTCGTCGGCGCGGGCGAACAGCTCCTCGGGGGTGCCGGCGATGCGGACGTCCGGGAACTCGGCGCGGGCCTGCTCCTGCCGCTCCGGGTTCGCGGTGACGATCGTGTCCAGGGCGAGGCCCTCGGTGGCCGCGATCAGCGGGGCGTGGAAGACGGAGCCGGCGAGGCCGTAGCCGATGAGGCCGACGCGAAGGGGGGTACCAGTCATGCCTCCTACTTTCGCAACGCTGTTGCCAAAGTGCAAGCGGCGGGGACAATGGGTCGTGTGAACAGGACGAACGGCGGCATCGCGTGAACAGGACCGGGAACCGGACGACGAGCGGTCCCGCGGGGGCCAACCTGCTCGCGCTGCGGTCCCACAACACCGCGCTCGTGCTCGATCTGCTGCGCGGCGCGGGGGCGGAGGGGATCAGCCGGCTGGAGCTGGCCGAGCGGACCGGGCTGACCCCGCAGGCCGTCAGCAAGATCACCGCGCGGCTGCGGGAGGCGGGCCTCGCGGCCGAGGCCGGGCGCCGGGCGTCCACCGGCGGCAAGCCGCGCACGGTGCTGCGTCTCGTGCCGGAGGCCGGGCACGCGGTGGGGGTGCACCTGGACCGGGACGAGCTGCGGCTGGTGCTGGTCGACCTCGACGGCACGGTGGTGGGGGAACGGCGGGTGGCGGTCGGGCTCGGTTTCGCGGCGGGGTCCGGGGCCGGGGCCGACGCGGGGGCGCGGTCGGGGGACGGCACGTCTGGACACCGCGTGGCGTCCGGTGCCGGTGCCGGTGCCCTTGCTGGTGCTGGTGCTGGTGCTGAGGCCGAGGTCGGGGTCGAGGGCCCGGCCTGGTCGGGGGCCGGGGTCGACGCTGAGGCCGGGCGCAGGGGTGTGTCGTCCCTTGCGGGCGACGGCGAGGTTTCCGGTGCGGCCGGGGAATCGGCGCGGGGGCGGGCCGAGGACGTGGTGGCGGCGGTCGCACGGGAGATCGCGGGCCTGGTGGCCGAGGTCCTCGGTGACGACGGCGACGACGGCGACGACGGTGGCGATGGCGACGGCCGTGGCGATGGCGGCGGCGCGGGCGAAGAGGGGGGCGCGGACGGGTCGGGGTACGCCCCCGGAACGGGCGACGCGGGCCACGGTGGCGCGGGCGGTGTCGGGGGCGGCGGTGTCCACGGGCTCGCCGGTGTCGGAACGCTGCTCGGGGTCGGGGTCGCGCTGCCCGGCCCGCTCGACCACGTCGGCGGGGTGCTGCACCGGGTCACCGGCTTCCCGGAATGGGAGGGATTCCCGCTGCGCGACGCGCTCGCCGAGCGGCTCGGGGTGCCCGTGGTGGTCGACAAGGACACGAACGCGGCGGCGCTCGGGCTGTCCGTGGGCGGGGAGGGCGGCTCGTTCGCCTACCTGCACCTCGGTACGGGACTCGGGGCCGGCCTCGTGATCGGCGGGAGCGTGCACCGCGGGACGCGCACCGGGGCGGGGGAGTTCGGGCACCAGGTGCTCCAACTGGACGGGGTGCCGTGCGGATGCGGGGACCGGGGGTGCATGGAGGCGTTGTGCCTCGCGGCCGTGGAGCGGGGCGACGTGGCGGAGGCGGCCCGGGTGCTGGGGGTGGGCGCCGGGAATCTGGCCGGCCTGCTGGACATCGACCTCGTCCTGCTCGGCGGCCGGACCGTGGCCGGGGCGCCGGAGGCGTACGTGAGCGGTGTCGCCGGGGTTCTCGCCGCGCGGGCCCGGCGGGAGGGGGCGCCTGGCGGCACGGTTCCCGTACGGGTGGCCCCGGGCGGGGAACGGGGGGTGGCCGAGGGGGCCGCCCAGCTGTTGCTGGCGCCGATGTTCGGGCGGGCGGACGGGTGAGGGGTGCCCTCGGGGCTGCGGGCGTCTACCGGACGGGGGTGGCGGGGGCCTCTCGCGCTGTTCCCCGCGCCCCCTGAGGCGACAGACCTTCAGGGTCCTCCTGATCCCGGGCTCTGCTGAGGGTGCGCGGGGGTGCTGGGCGTGCTGCTTCCGTGCCCCCAGATGGCAGACCTTCAGGGCCTCCTGGTCCCGGGCTCTGCTGAGGGTGTGCGGGGGTGCTGGGCGTGCTGCTTCCGTGCCCCCAGATGACAGACCTTCAGAGCCTCTTGGTCCCGGGCTCTGCTGAGGGTGTGCGGGGGTGCTGGGCGTGCTGCTTCCGCGCCCCCAGATGACAGACCTTCAGAGCCTCCTGATCCCGGGCCCTGCTGAGGGTGCGCCGGGGCGCTCGGCGCACCGTTTCCCGCGCCCCCGAGACGCGTGCCCCACGCCCCTGAAGTGACGTGTCCTCATGCCCTCTGGCCCCTGCCACTCAAGCCATCTGCCCCCTCCCCCCCCAGGCCCTCTGGCTCCGGGCCTCGTCAGGGGCGCGCCGGGGCGCAGGGCCCGCTGGTCCTCGCGCCCCTGATCAACCGTGCCGCCCACCCCCGGGAGTCACGCGCCTGCGCTGATCGAGCGGACTTGGGGTGCGTGGACGGAGCGGCTGCCCGGGGAAACCGCACGGGACCGGCATGGTCATGTGTTCATGCGATTGTGTACGTCCCTGTCCCTCTGCCTCACCACAGGCGCCCTCCTGGGCGTCACCGCGCCGGTCGCCGCCCCCGCCGACGCGACCCCGTCCTGCGCGCCCCCCGGCGACCGCGCCTTCCCGCTGGCCACCCGCATCCACGGCGGCCCCTCGTCCTACGCGGCCGGCGGCGAGTACGCCAACTGGTACATCGACCTCACCAACACCACCACCCGGCCCTGCACCGGCGTCCACCCGGTCGTCGTCATCGCCGACGACGCGCACACCCTGAAACCGGCCCAGCCCCGCCTGGACTTCTTCGACCGCGCCAAGGCCCTGCCCGTGCGCTTCGAGAGCACCGACGAACAGGAACTGGTCGGCGTGTTCGACGCGCAGGGGTTCGCCGGGTTCACCGTGGCGCCCGGGAAGACCGTCACCGTCAAGGTCCGGTTCTCCCTCGCCTCCGGCACCGCTCCCGAGAAGGCCACCATCAACGCGGCCGTCGTCCAGCGCCGGGGCGAGGACGGCGAGTGGGTCGGCGAGTCCAACGACTACCGGTTCGCCATCGCTGCCGACGGCGACCAGGAGGACGGGGGAGACCAGGAGGCCGGCGCCTCGGAGAAGGCCGACGCCCCGGATCCGCCGGGCACGGATCAGGGCGACAGCGCCCGGAACGACACCGTCCCGGACGGCGCGGCCCAGAGCGGCCGTACGCCTGCCGACCAGGACCCGGCCGGCCAGGACCCGACCGGAGAGGACCCGGCCGGCCGGGAGTCCGGCGGTGCCACCCGGACGGGACAGCCCCGCGCCGACGACGGGCGGACGGACCACCCCCAGGGCGGCCGCACCCAGGGCGGCCGTACCCAGGACGACTCCGGTACGGCGGCCACGGCGTCACCCGGCGCTTCCGCCGCCGCCCCCCGCCCCAGCGGCTCCCCCTCCGCCACGCCCTCCGCCGCGCCCTCCGCCACGGGCACCGCCCCGGCCCCCGCGCTCCCGCTCGCGCAGGAGGCGCAGGAGGCAGGGCAGCGCGCCCGGGAACTCGCCCGTACCG
>NZ_JBIVDQ010000008.1:0-260841 GCF_044747185.1 Streptomyces sp. NPDC090108 | reverse complement strand
GGGGGGACCCCCCCCCCCCCCGGGTGTGCGCGTGCGGGGCGGCGGCCCCGCTTCCCCCCCCCCCCCCCGCCCCGGGTGCGGGGGGGGGGGGGGGGGGGCCCCCCCCCCCCCCCCCCCCGCGCCTCCTCCCCGAGACGGCCCTTCCGCCCGCCTCGCCCCCCCCCCCCCGAGGACCGGCCCCTCCGCGCGCCCCACCCCGCCCGAGGACGATCCCTTCGCTCATCCCGCCCCCTCCGGGAACGCCCCCTTCGCTCGCCCCGCCCCGCCCATGGGCCGTCCCCCTCCACCCGGCCCCGCCCCGTCTGCGACGATCCCCCCGTGGACTACCCGAACGACCAGGCCCCCGGCGCCCCCGTCCGCTCCGGCATCCCCGAGCACGGGCGCGTGCCCAAGTACTACGCGGTGAAGGCGCGCATCGCCGCCCTGCTGGACGAGCTGGGGGAGGGTGCGCTCATCCCCACGGAACGGGACCTCTCGGAGCGCTACGGCGTCGCCCGCGAGACCGTACGGCAGGCGGTCCGCGAACTGGTGCTGGAGGGCAGGCTCACGCGCCGGGGCCGGGGGACCGCCGTCGCCGGGCCCAAGCTGGCGCAGCCGCTGTCGCTGGTCAGCTACACGGAGGGCGTGCGCGGACAGGGCCGTACACCCGGCCGCGGTCTCGTCGCCCTCGACCGCTTCCCCTGCCCGCGGCCGCTCGCCGCGGAGACCGGACTCACCCCGGGCGAGCCGGTCTGGCACCTGGAGCGCGTCCTGCTCGCGGACGACGAGAGGGTCGGACTGGAGAGCACGTACGTGTCCGTCGGCCGGGTCCCCGGACTCGGGCGGGACTTCGACCCCGACTCCTCCTTCTACGCCTATCTGAAGGCCCAGGGCATCACCTTCGGGGACGCCAACGAACGCATCGAGACCGTGCTCGCCACGCCCCGCGAGGCCCTGCTCATCGGAACCCCGCCCGCCCTGCCGATGCTGCTGATCCACCGGATCTCCAGGGACACGGACGGCAACCCCCTGGAACGGGTCCGCACCCTGTACCGCGGCGACCGCTTCTCCTTCACCGCCCACCTGACCGGCTGAGACCCCGGCTCCGACGGGTCCCGGGTCCGAGGCCCGGGCCCGCACTCCTCCGACCTCTCGGTAACGAAAAGGTAACGGGTCTAGCCCAAAACCCTCCGCCGGGTTCAGGGTGGTCATGTCGCCGGGCTCGCGCCCGACCCCAGCAGTGAGGAGCGTCGCCGTCGTGAAAGTGACAGTCGTCGGAGCGGGCGTGGTGGGCACCATGCATGCCTGGATGGCCCTGCGGCGCGGCCACCAGGTGGTCCAGATCGAACGGGAGGCCGAGGCGCGCGGCGCTTCGCTCCGTAATTTCGGGCAGATCTGGGTCAGTGGGCGCGCCGGTGGCGAGGAGCTGGAAACGGCCCTGCGGGCACGGGAGTTGTGGGAGGGGATCGGGGCTCGCGTGCCGGGCCTCGGGTTCCGGCCCAACGGCTCGCTGACTCCCGTCCGCGACCCCCTCGAACTCGCCGTCGCCGAGGCCGCCCTGGCCCGCCCCGATGCCGCCGCCCGCGGGTACGAACTGCTGACTCCGGCGCAGGCCCGTGCCCTCAACCCGGCGCTGCGCGGAGAGTTCACCGCCGCGCTGTACTGCGAGCGTGACGCCGCCGTGGAGCCGCGCACCGCGCAGCAGGCCCTCCGTGCGGAGCTGTCGAAGTCCCCGCACTACACCTTCCTGCCGGGACGCGAGGTGCGCGAGGTGGTCGGGGCGGGGACCGTGCGCGACGACCACGGCGACATCCACCGCGCCGACGCGGTCGTGCTGTGCACCGGCGCCTGGCTGGGCGGGCTGGTGCGCGAACTCGTCGGCCCCGGACTGCCGGTGCGCCGGGTGCGGCTCCAGATGATGCAGACCGATCCCCTCGGCGAGCCGCTCACCACCTCCGTCGCCGACGCCGACAGCTTCCGCTACTACCCCGCCTACGCCTCGCCCGCGCTGGACGAACTCGCCGCCGCCCGGCCGCAGTCGGAGACCGCCGCCGCCCACCGCATGCAACTGCTCATGGTCCAGCGGGCCGACGGCGGTCTGACCATCGGCGACACCCACGAGTACGAGCACCCCTTCGCCTTCGACACCGTCGAGGACCCCTACGACCATCTCGCCGGAGTCGTCGAGTCCTTCCTCGGCCGCCCGCTGCCGAGGATCCGCCGCCGCTGGGCCGGGGTGTACGCGCAGTGCACCGATCCGGGCCGCGTGGTGCACCGGCAGCGGGTGGGTGACGGGGTGTGGCTG
Source organism: Streptomyces sp. NPDC090108 (assembly GCF_044747185.1). NCBI lineage: Bacteria > Bacillati > Actinomycetota > Actinomycetes > Kitasatosporales > Streptomycetaceae > Streptomyces > Streptomyces sp. NPDC090108. The sequence goes on along the minus strand of NZ_JBIVDQ010000008.1, from coordinate 258,557 downwards.
GTCACCGGGCCCGGCGGCCGCGGCATGACCTGCTCCCCGGCGATAGCCGAGACCACCGCGAACGAACTGGGCTGGTAGCCAAGTTGACCGAGGAGAACACCGTGACCGCCTCCACCGCGACCGTCCCCGCCGGGGCGGCCGTCCACGAACACGCCACCCGCGCCCCGGACATCCGGCTGGTCGTCCTCGACATGGCCGGCACCACCGTCGCCGACGGCGGGCTCGTCGAGCGGGCGTTCACCGCCGCGGCCGCCGAACTGGGCGTCGGGCCCGGCTCCCCCGAGCACGCCCGGCACCTCGCGTACGTCCGCGCCACCATGGGCGAGTCCAAGATCACCGTCTTCCGGCACCTGTTCGGCGACGAGGACCGGGCCCGGCGTGCCAACGCCGCCTTCGAGAAGGCGTACGGCGCGTTCGTCGGCGACGGTCTCCTCGCACCGGTCCCCGGCGCCCGCGAGGCCATCGAGGAACTGACCGCCGGCGGCCGTACGGTCGTCCTCAGCACCGGCTTCGCCCGCGTCACCCAGGACGCGATCCTCGCCGCCCTCGGCTGGCTGGACCCCGAGCCGCTGGTGCCGCTGACCCTGTGCCCGGCCGACGCCGGCGGGCGCGGGCGGCCCTTCCCGGACATGGTCCTGGCAGCCTTCCTGCGGACCGGGGCGGCGCAGGACGTGCGGCAGGTGGCCGTCGTCGGGGACACCTCCTACGACGTGCTCAGCGGCGTACGCGCCGGGGCCGGGCTGGTGGCGGGCGTGCGCACGGGGGCGCACGGCGACGCCGAGTTCCGGGCCGCGGGTGCCACCCATGTCCTCGGCTCCGTAGCCGAGTTGCCCGCCCTCCTCGACGGCGCCCGCTGAGACCCGGCGGCAGCACCCGCACCCGCGCCGGGGGCGGCCGACCTGGAGGAAAGGAGTGTCCGGACGGCACCGCGGGGAAGGCGCCCCCTGCGGGACCGTGCCGCGCCTCCGCACCCGGAGCCGGCCCGGCCTCCCGCACCCGGGTCGGCTCCCCGCAACCGCAACCGCAACCGCAACCGCAACCGCAACCGCAACCGCACCCGGGGCCCAGCCCCCCCCGCACCCGGAGTCCCGCGCCCCGGGTCCGTGAGGAAGCCCCGTCATCGGGGTCGGGAGCGAGCCGCCCTGACTAGGCTGGGGGCGTCGGTACGCGTGGTTCCGGCGCCCAGCCTTTCTTGACCGTACGCACGCCAGGAGACGCACATGCCAGACCGCAGGCCCATCGAGTCGTGGCTCACCGACATGGACGGCGTCCTGATCCACGAGGGCGTCCCGATCCCCGGCGCCGACGCCTTCCTGAAGAAGCTGCGCGAGGCCGAGCGGCCCTTCCTCGTCCTCACCAACAACTCGATCTACACGGCCCGCGACCTGCACGCCCGGCTCCAGCGGATGGGTCTGGAGGTGCCGGTGGACAACATCTGGACCTCGGCCATGGCCACCGCCCAGTTCGTGGCCGACCAGCGTCCCGGCGGCACCGCCTACGTCATCGGCGAGGCCGGGCTGACCACCGCCCTGCACGACGTCGGCTACATCCTCACCGACCACGACCCCGACTTCGTGATCCTCGGCGAGACCCGCACCTACTCCTTCGAGGCGATGACGAAGGCCGTCCGCCTCATCAACGACGGCGCCCGGTTCATCGCCACCAACCCCGACAACGTCGGCCCGTCGACCGAGGGCGCCCTGCCCGCCACCGGCTCCGTCGCCGCGCTGATCACCGCGGCCACCGGCAAGAAGCCGTACTTCGTGGGCAAGCCCAACCCGCTGATGATGCGCGCCGGCCTCAACGCGATCGGCGCCCACTCCGAGACCTCCGCGATGATCGGTGACCGCATGGACACCGACGTCCTCGCGGGCCTGGAGGCCGGCATGCGCACCTTCCTGGTGCTGACCGGCGTCACCCAGCGGGACGAGATCGACCGCTACCCCTTCCGCCCGTCCCGCGTCGTCGACTCGATCGCGGACCTGGTCGACCTCGTCTGACCCCTGTCGGGCGGGGCCGGCCGCGGGCCGCCCCGCCCCGGGTCCGTCGCCGCCCCGGGTCCGTCGCCGCCCCGGGTCCGCCGCCGTCCCCGTCCGCGCCGTCGTCCGTCGCGCCCGGCCGGTGGTCCCAAACCCTCCCCGCGCCCGCTCTCGCCCGGATGGAGCAACCGGACACCTCCTGGGGATGCGGCGGGGCGCCGTCCGGGGGAGCCTCCCCTTATCTGGAGGTTAACGATGGGCTCACTTCGCCTCACTCTCTGTACCGGCGTCCTTGCCGTCGCCGCGCTCACCCCGACGGCCCACGCGGCGGACGGGGACAACCCCGACGGCACGGTCACCGTGACCCCGGCCGCACCGGCGCCGGGCGCCGATGTGTCCCTGCGGGTACGCGACTGCTCCGCCTCGCAGGCCACCGCCACCTCGGCCGCGTTCGTCTCCGACGCCCGGCTGACCGGCGCCCAGGGCACGCTGACGGGGGAGACCCGCGTGCGCTCGGCCGCCGGCACGGGCGCCTACGACGTCCGGGTCACCTGCGCCGGGCAGGTTCTGACCGGCCGGATCACGGTCTCGGGGACGTCCGCGGACGGCACCGACGACTCCGACGACTCCGCGGAACCCCTCGACGACGCCTCACCGGTCGCCCCGGTGCACGCGGGCGGCGGCGGCACCGCCACCGGTCAGGGCACCCATGTCGCGTCGGGTATCGGTGACACGACCCACTTCGCGACGGTCGCCACCACCGGGTCCGGCCCCGGCACCCTTCAGGCGCTGACCGGGCTGGCCCTGGCCGGATGCGCCGCGGCCGCCGTCGGGGTGCTCAGGTCCCGCCGGAGCCGCGGCACGGGCTGAGGCCCGGCGATGTCCCACGAGGAACACGGACGCTCCACCGGCACCGGGCGGCTGGTCACGGCCGCCGCCTGGGCGGTGCTGCTGTCCGGGCTGTGGTTGTGGGGCCGCGACGTGACCGGTGTGCCGGCCGGCCCGTCGGGTACGGCGAGCGGTGACGTGGCGGGCCTCGGCCGGTCCGCGGGCGTCCCGCTGCCCGACCCGGCGGACCCGCTGGGCCGGTCGGTCCCGCAGCGCGTCGACATCCCCGAGCTGGGCGTGCAGGCACCGGTGGTGAGCCGCGGCCTGGACAGCCGGGGCGGCATCGACCCGCCACCGTTCGACCAGCCCGGCGTGGTCGGCTGGTACGGCGCCGGCGCCACTCCCGGGGCGGCGGGCACCGCGCTGCTGGTCGGGCACGTCGACACCCGGACCCGGCCGGCCGTCTTCTACAAGCTCAGCACCCTCACCCCCGGCGAGACGGTCCGGGTGGTGCGGGCCGACGCCAAGGTGGCCACGTTCACCATCGACGACGTCGAGGTGCTGCCCAACGACCGCTTCGACGCGGGGCGCGCCTACGGCACCCGTGTCCCCGGCCGCGCCGAACTCCGTCTCATCACCTGCGGCGGTGCCTTCGACCGGGTCAGCGGCAGCTACACGGCCAACGTGGTCGTCTCCGCGTACCTCACGGGCACCGGCTCCTGACCTCACGGGCACCGGCTCCTGGCCTCGGAGCACGGGCCTGACCTCGGAGCACGGACCGGGTCGGACCAGCCCGTCAGACCCGTTCGCCGTGAGCCGGGCTGGACCCCGAGGGCCCCGAGGGCCCCGAGCACTCGGAAGGCCCCGGGAGGCCAGGGGATCCGGCGGGGGACAGGCGCGCGCGGATGCCCCCGAAGTGGTCCCGTATCGCCTCCTCCGCCCGTACCGCGTCGCCGGACCGGACCGCGCGCAGGATCTCCCGGTGCTGCCGGCAGGTGACCCGGGGGTCCCGCGGAGTGTCCGCCAGATCGCGCCGGACCTGGTGGAAGGCCTCCCAGAACGCCTCCAGCACCTCGCACAGCAGGACGTTGTCCAGGCCCCGGTAGAGGGTGGCGTGAAAGGCGCGGTCGGTCCCGGCGAGGCTCCGCCCCTCGGCGGCCTCCCGCTCCATGCGGTCGACCAGGGCGTCCAGTTCCGCGAGATGCGTCTCGGACAGCCGTCCGGCCAGCCGGGAGACGAGCCCCGTCTCCACCGCCTCGCGCAGTTCCAGCAGCTGGAGCAGCGAGTCCTCGCCGCGATGGTGCCCGGCGACCGTGCGGAAGGCGAGGCCCTCGATCATGGGGGCGAGCGACATGGGGCCGACGTACGTACCGAAACCGTGTCTGATCTCGACGATGCCCATCGCCTGGAGCGCCTTCAGCGCCTCGCGCACCGAGTTCCGGCTCGCCCCGAGGAACTCCATCAGCTCCGGTTCGGTCGGCAGCGGGGCGCCCGGAGGGAGCCGGCGGTCGATGATGAGCTTCTTGATCCGCTCTTGGAGGTCCCGGGCTGCCATGGCCAGAGAGTATCCGGCCAAAGGGAGAACCGGTCGCGGTCGCGCACATACAGCGATGGCGAGCCGGATCCGCATTGCTGCGGACGTGGCTCGCCATCGTCGTTGTGCGCCGCCAGGGACTCGAACCCCGGACCCGCTGATTAAGAGTCAGCTGCTCTAACCAACTGAGCTAGCGGCGCTTGACTCTCGCCTTCCGCTCTCGCGGCCGGCGACATAGAGAACTCTACATGACCTGGGGGGTGGCTTTGACCAGGCGGAGTTCCCCGGCCGGTCCGGGGTGCCCCTGGGGGATCGCCCGGGGGCCTCCCCGGGGGCGCCGCCGCACGGGTGTACATCATTCGGACCGTCAACATGCGCGTATCGCGGACAGTTGTGAAACTGATCAACGTGCACACGCGCGGACAAACCAACCCAGAATGTGAGGTAGGTCGCATGACGGCTCCGGTGTTCGAGGAATTCGATCCCGCGAGCGACTGCGACTGCCCCGGCTGTGTCCAGTGGCGCCGGCTGTCCCCCCGGCCCCGCTCCGCCCACCCCTGCGGCCGCCCGGCCGTCCGGGGCGTCGTGATCGTGGCCGCCGCCGCGTCCGCCGCCCTCGGCGCGGTCGGTCCGGCCGCGGCCCAGAGCGCCCTCCACTCCCCGCCCCGCCCCGGCTCCCCCGTGGGGGACACCGGGCCCGAGACCCCGCAGGGCCCCAAGGCCCCGCTGCACGGTCCGGCCGGCCAGCCCGCCAAGCCCGCCGCCCGGATCACCACCATCACGCGCGCCGAGATCATCAACCGGGCCAAGACCTGGGTGACCGCGAAGGTGCCGTACAGCATGACCTCCTACTGGAAGGACGGGTACCGGCAGGACTGCTCGGGCTACGTCTCCATGGCCTGGGGGCTGCTGTCCAACGAGTGGACCGGCAGCCTCGACCAGTTCGGGGTGAAGATCACGAAGGAGGAGCTGCAGCCCGGCGACATGCTGCTCTTCCACAACCCGGCCAACCCGGAGAAGGGCTCCCATGTGGTGATCTTCGGCGGCTGGACGGACTACACGCACACCTACTACACGGTGTACGAGCAGACCCCGCCGCACGCCCGCAGCCAGGCCACCCCGTATCCCTACTGGACCAACGCGGACAAGTACGTCCCGTACCGCTACAAGGGTGTCGTCGCCGGCACGGCGGGCGCGGAGCCGGGCAGCACGGCCAAGGCGCCGGTGCCGTTCCCGGGCGAGCGGTCCTTCGGCCCGGGGGCCGACAACAAGTACGTGACCCTGCTCGGCGAGATGCTGGTGGCCCGGGGCGGCCGCTCGTACTACGCCAAGGGTCCCGGTCCGGTCTGGGGCGAGGCCGACCGGCGGGCGACGCAGGCGTTCCAGAAGGCCCAGGGCTGGACCGGCCCGGACGCCGACGGGCTCCCCGGCAAGCGCACCTGGGAGCTGCTGATGACCGGCAAGGGCAAGGGCATCGGCGGCCCGGGATCCACCACGCCCGGTGGGACCGGCTCCGGGGTGCCCGCCTCGCACGGGGTGCCCGGATACCCCGGCCGGAACTACTTCCTCCCGGGCGCCGACAACGCCTTCGTCACCCAGCTGGGGCAGCAGCTGGTGAAGAAGGGGCTCGGCAGGTTCTACACCGAGGGTCCCGGTCCGGTCTGGGGCGACGCGGACCGCCGGGCCGTGGAGGCCTTCCAGCGTGCCCAGGGCTGGCGCGGCGGCGCGGCGGACGGCTACCCGGGGCCGGAGACCTGGCGCCGGCTGTTCGCCTAGCCGGCCCCGCGGGGGCGGTGCCGTACGGGCGGTCCCGCCCCCGCCCCCTGGTCCCTTGTGGCCCCCCGGTCCCTGTCCCCGTACACCCCCGTACGTCCACGCACACCCTGATACACCCCCGTACACCCCTGTACTGACCTGCTTGTTCCCTTGTCATGACGCATCTGGCGCGGAGGCTGGAGGCACGCATGAGTACGACCACGTCACACACGGCCGAGTCCGAGGAGTATCCGGAGGGAGCGCCGGGCGGCACCGGCACGGCCACCCGGCCGCCCCGGCTCATCCAGAACGAGGCCACCACGGAGATCCCCGTCCACCTGCTCTTCCGCGACGAACCGGCGCCCGTGTCGGTGCCGTTGAAGCCCGCCGTGGTGGGCCGCAGACAGGGCACCGGCGAGCAGCCGCGCCTGGGCCGGCCGGCCACCCCGGTCCGCCGCCGTCCGGTGCCCCAGGTCGACCCCGAGCTGATGGAGCAGCCGGCGCGGGCGCTCCCCGGGCTGGCCGGGCTGTGCGCCGGGGCGGGCGGTGTCGCGGGCTGCGTGGCCACCTCGTGGTGGGCGGGGGTGCTGCCGTCGCTCGCGACGCACGCGCTGCGCCTGCCGGCGGCGCACGCGGGCGCGGGCCTCGGACCCGCGCAGTGGGCGGCGTACGCCGGGGCCGGGGCGCTCGCCGTGGGCGGCTTCGCCGGCCTGACCCGGGGACGGACCGGACGGGCCTGGGTGCTCGGCCTGTTCGGCCGCTACCGCGGGACCGTCCGCCGTACCGGGCTGCTCTGGGTCAACCCGCTGCTGCGCCGCCGCCGGGCGGACGTACGGCTGCGGCACTGGCGCAGCGAGGCGATGCCGGCGGCGGACGCGGGCGGGGTGGCGCTGCGGGTGACCGTGCTGGTGGTCTGGCGGGTCCGGGACACCGCGCGGGCCCTGCTCGGGATCGAGGACCACGAGACCTACCTGCGCGAGTGCGTGGAGGCGGCGCTGCTGCGGGTTCCGGTGGAGGGTCCGGGCGGCACCCGGGGCGGGATGGACACGGCGGCGGACGTGCTGACCCGGCTGGTGGCGGGCGACGCGGCGGCGGTCGGCCTGGAGGTGTTCTCGGTACGGCCGCTGCGGGTGGAGTACGCCCCGGAGGTGGCCGGCGCGATGCACCGGCGCCGGATCGCCGCGCTGGACGCCCAGCAGCGGTCCCTGATGCTCGGCTCGGTCGTGGACTCGGTGGAGGACACGGTGACCCGGCTGACCATGCGCGGACTGGTCGAACTCGACGACTACGAACGCAAGGTCCTGGTACGGGACCTGACGGTGGCGTTCTGCTCGGGCCGCGGGGAAGCCGGCTGACGGCACCCGCGGATCCGGGCGGTACGGGCGTGCGGTTGGTATGGACATGTTCAACAGACGGCAATAATCTGGAGCTTGGTCTAGACCTACCGCACAGCTCGGCTCGCTGAAATTCCCCCACGTTCTCCAGGAGCGGCAGCATGCGTACGAAGACCACGTTGTCCGCGGCCGTGCTGGCGCTGGCGACCGCCGGAGCCTTCGCGCTCTCCACCGGCGGTGCCAGCGGGCACGGCTACACCGACCTCCCCGTCAGCAGGCAGAAGCTCTGCCAGAACGGCACCGTCGCCAACTGCGGCGACATCCAGTGGGAACCGCAGAGCGTCGAGGGCCCCAAGGGCTTCCCGGCCGCGGGGCCCGCCGACGGCCAGCTCTGCAACGGCGGCGTGAGCCGCTTCGCCCAGATCAGCTCGCCGGTGACGCCGTCCGGCGCGGCCTGGCCCACCACCCGGGTGACGGGCGGCCAGTCGTACACCTTCCGCTGGCAGTTCACGGCCATGCACGCCACGACCGACTTCCGGTACTACGTGACCAAGCCGGGCTGGAACCAGAACCACGCCCTGTCCCGCTCGGACCTCACGCTCACCCCGTTCCTCACCGTGCCGTACAACGGCCAGCGGCCGCCGGCCACGCTCAGCCACAGCGGCACCCTGCCGAGCGGGCTGAGCGGACACCACGTGATCCTCGCGGTGTGGACGATCGCCGACACGGGCAACGCGTTCTACGCCTGCTCGGACGTGACCTTCTGATCCCCGCCCCCACCGGAACGGAAGAACGCCGAAGGGCCCCTCGCTTCCGCGAGGGGCCCTTCTTCTGTGCGCCGCCAGGGACTCGAACCCCGGACCCGCTGATTAAGAGTCAGCTGCTCTAACCAACTGAGCTAGCGGCGCTTGACTCTCGCCTTCCGCTCTCGCGGCCGGCGACAAAGAAAATACTACCCGGTCCCGGAGGGTGCTCGTGACCACCCCGGCGCGGCGCCCCGGAGCGCCTACAGCGTGAGCGACAGCAGTACCGGAGCCGCGCTGCGGTTGAGCGTGTCCGCGGCCTGTTTCAGCCGGTGGGCGTGCTCCACCGGCAGGGACAGGGCCAGACAGCCGACGGCCGCGCCGGCGGTGATCGGGACGGCCGCGCAGACCGTGCCCACCGCGTACTCCTGGAGGTCCAGGACCGGCACGGTCGGCGGCTGGGACTCCAGGCGGGAGAGCAGCAGCTTGTCGCTGGTGATGGTGCGCGAGGTGAGGCGGGCCATCTTGTGCCGGGAGAGGTGGTCGCGGCGCGCGTTGTGGTCCAGCTGGGTCAGCAGGCTCTTGCCGACGGCGGTGGCGTGCGCGGAGTACCGGAAGTCGACCCACTCGTTGACCGCCGGGGTGGCGGGTCCGGCCGCGTACTGGGTGACCCGGACCTCGCCGTCCACGTACCGGCTCATGTAGACGGCCGCGCCGACGGAGTCCCGCAGCCGGTCCAGCGTGTGCTGGAGCTTCTCGCGCAGGGCCCGCTCCCGGTCGTGCGCCGAGGTGAGCCGGCGCAGGGTGTCGCCGGTGACGTACGTCCCGTCGGCGATCTGCTCGACGTAGCCCTCGCGGCGCAGCATGCGCAGCAGCAGGGTCAGGCGCTCGCGGCCCAGACCGGTGTCGTGGGCCAGGCCCGAGTCGGTGACGCCGGCGGAGTGGCGGGCCACGGTCTCCAGGATCCGCAGCGCGTCCTGGGCCGAGTGGTACGGGGCGGTCGGCTCGTGCTTCAGCGCCACGGTTTCCCCCTGCGCTCGCTCTCTGGGCCGCGAAATCCGGTCGGCGGATCGGTTCCACGATAGCGGGCAAAAGGCCGACGGGGAGGGGGTGTTGGCGAGATTGACGCTCCCGCCGTCCCCTCCCAACTGCGACGCAGACCCTCTGGCATATGCCAGAGTCATGACCCAACGTGTGGACCTCGCCTGTTCCCTCCCTGACGGTCCGTGGTCACAGGACCGCGCTGAGGAATTCCCGGGTACGGTCCCGCTCCGGATCGCTGAAGATCTTCTCCGGCGGACCCGACTCGATGACCCGCCCGGAGTCGAACATCAGCACCTGGTCGGAGATGTCGCGGGCGAAACCCATCTCGTGGGTCACGCACAGCATCGTGATGTCGGTGCTGCGCGCGATGTCCCTGAGCAGGTCGAGGACGCCCGCGACCAGCTCGGGGTCGAGCGCGGAGGTCACCTCGTCCAGCAGCAGCACGCGCGGGCGCATCGCCAGCGCGCGGGCGATCGCCACCCGCTGCTGCTGGCCCCCGGAGAGCCGGGTGGGCCGCGCGTCGCACTTGTCGGCGAGCCCCACCAGGTCCAGCAGCTCGCGGGCCCGCTCCTCGGCCTCGTCCCGGGACATGCCGAGCACCTGCACCGGAGCCTCGGTGATGTTGCGCAGCACGGACATGTTCGGGAACAGGTTGAACTGCTGGAACACCATCCCGATCTTCTTGCGGACCTCCCGGACCTGCTTCTCCGGCGCCGGGAACAGATGCTCGCCGTCCACGGTGATCGTGCCCGCGTCCGGCTCGATCAGGGTCATCAGCAGCCGCAGGATGGTCGTCTTGCCCGAGCCGGAGGGCCCGATCAGGGTCACGTGCCGGCCGGGCCGGACCGAGAAGTCCAGGTCGTCCAGCACGGTGTTCGACCCGAAGCGCTTGGTGACGCCCTCCAGCCGGATCAGCTCGCCGCCCGCCGCGGCCGGCTCCGCGTGCGTGTCGGGTTCCTTCGTCACGGGTGTGTCAGCGGACAAGGCGTCGCTCCAGGGCTCGCAGGGCAAGGGAGGCCAGGTAGGAGATGAGGATGAAGGCCACGCCGATCACGGTGACCGGCTCGGTGAACTGGAAGTGCTGCTGGGAGAAGAGCCTGGCCCGGCCGAGCATCTCCAGCACGGTGATCACCATGAGCAGGGGCGTGTCCTTGAGCATGGCGATCACGTAGTTGCCGAGCGCCGGGACCACCCGGCGCAGCGCCTGCGGCAGGATCACCGCGGTCCAGGTCCGCCGCCGCGGCAGGTTCAGCGCCGTCGCCGCCTCCCACTGGCCGGCCGGCACCGCCTCGATCCCGGCCCGGTAGACCTGCATGGTGTACGTCGAGTAGTGCAGCCCGATCGCGCAGACGCCGGTGGCCAGGGCCGAGAACGTCAGGCCCCACTCGGGCAGCACGTAGAAGAGGAAGAACAGCTGCACCAGCAGCGGGGTGTCGCGCACGAACTCGGTGACCGCCTCGACGGGCCAGCGCACCCACCGGGACGGCGCCCGGGCCAGCAGCGCCCACACCAGACCGAGGCCGAAGGAGATCAGCGAGCCGAGGGCCAGCGCCTGGAGGGTGACCAGGAGCCCCTTCCAGAGGTCGGGCATGAACGCGTCCACCGCGTTCCAGTCCCACTTCACGCGACACCACCTCCGCCGGCCGCGACCCCGGCCGTCTTCGCCCGCCTGGACGCCCGCGCCGCCGTCTCCGTGCCCGCGTCCCGGCCCACCGAGGCCTTGAGCCGCTTCTCCAGCGCGCGCATCAGCCGCGTCAGCGCGAAGGCGATCACGAAGTAGATCAGCAGCACGTAGGCGTAGATCTCGGCGCTCCGCTGCAGCGCCAGCCGTACCAGGTTCGCGCTGAACGTCAGGTCGCCCATGCCCATGACCGACACCAGCGCGGTGCCCTTGAGCAGTTCGACCAGCAGATTGCAGAAGGGCGGGATCATCTCCGGCACCGCCTGCGGCAGCACGATCAGCCGCATCCGCTGCGCGGGCGTGAGGCTCAGCGCGATGCCGCCCTCCCGCTGCGCCGGATCGACCGCGCCCAGCGCGCCGCGCACGATCTCCGCGCCGTACGCGCCGTACGTCAGGCCGAGCGCCAGCGTGCCCGCCCACATCGGGACCAGCTGCCGGCCGAAGGCGACCGGAAGCACGAAGAACACCCAGAAGATCATCACGAGTGCCGAGGTGCCGCGGAACACCTCGGTGTAGAAGCCGGCGAGGAAGCGCACGGCGCGGCGCCGGTGGGTGCGGGCCAGACCGACGGTGAAGGACACCGCCGCGGCCAGCAGGGCGCTGGACACCAGCAGTTGCAGGGTGGTCCAGACGCCTTCCAGTACGAGTTTCCAGAGCCCCGGTGTCATCCGCCGCACAGCTCCTTCGCGGTCAGGTCCGTCATCTCCGCCTCGGTGAAGCCGAAGGGCCGCAGGATCCGGAACAGTTCGCCGCTCTTCCTGAGCGCGCGCAGCTCGGTGTTGAAGGCGTCCCGCAGCCGCGTCTCGGCGGCCCGGAACGCGAACGCGCCCCCGTCCACGTGCGGTTCGCCGTCGACCAGGGGCACGAAGGGCTTGACGGCCTCGGCCTTCGCCGACTTCCGCACCACCTCGCGGACGGTGACGGCCGTACCGGCGAACACGTCGACCCGGCCGGCCTCCACCGCGTTCAGTCCGGCGACCTGGTCCGGGACGATCAGGATGTCGCTCTCCTTGTACCCGGCCTCCACCGCGTGCTGGATCTGGGCGTATCCGGTACCGGTGGCGAACCGCGCCTTCTTCGCCACCGCGTCCTTGTAGGAGCGCAGCCCCTCGGGGTTGCCCTTGCGGACGGCGAAGGAGTCCAGCATCTGGTAGTCGGGGTCGGCGAAGATCACCTGCTCGCAGCGCTCGGGGGTGACGTACATCCCGGCGGCCACGACGTCGAACTGCTGGGAGTTCAGGCCGGGGATGAGCGAGCCGAACTCGGTGGGCACCGGCTGCACCCGGTGCACCCCGAGCCGCCCGAACACCGCCTTCGCCAGCTCGGGCGCCTCACCGGTGAGCCGCCCGTCCCGGTCGATGTACCCGAAGGGGATCTCACCGGCGATGCCGAGCCGTACGACGCCCTGCGCGCGCAGCCGGGCGAGCAGGTCGCCGCCGCTCCTGGCGGACGCCGGGGCCACGCGCGTGCAGCCCGTGAGCCCCGCCGCCCCCCACGCGCCGAGCGCCGCCGCGCCGGTGAGGACCGAACGTCTGCCGAATCTGTCTCCCGGCCGCCGAGGCGGGGGTGTGCCGTTCCCGAGTGGTGGAGCCATGGCGGCGCGGCTACCCACGCGTAACCGTCCTATGCACCCGCTTTTCCGGGGCGTCGCGGGCCCGGGAAGAGCGGGGAGGCTCCTCCTAGGGGGTGAGGCCCGCGTCGTGGAGGGCGTGCGCGGCGCGCAGGACCAGGCCGTCGTGGTGCCGGGCGGCCACGATCTGCAGTCCGACCGGCAGGCCGCCGCCGTCGCCGCCGTCCGTGCCCACCGGCACGGTGGCGGCGGGCTGCCCGGTCATGTTGAACGGGTACGTGAACGGCGTCCAGCCGGTCCAGCGGCGCAGCCCGGAGCCGGCCGGCACCTCCTCGCCCGCCTCGAACGCCGTGATCGGCAGGGTGGGCGTGACCAGGAGGTCGTAGCGCTCGTGGAAGCGGCCCATCCGGCGGCCGAGGTCCGCGGCCGTCTCCGTGGCCGCCAGATGGTCCAGCGCGCTCAGCCGGGAGCCCCGGGCGCACATCTCGCGCAGCCCGGGATCGAGCAACTGCCGCCGGTGCGGGGAGAGATGCCGGGTGAGACGGGCCGCTCCGGCCGCCCACAGGGTGTGGAAGGCCGCCACCGGGTCGCTGAGGTCCGGGTCGGTCTCCTCGACGTACGCCCCGAGGTCCGCGAGCGCCGCCACCGCCCGCCGTACGGCCGCCGCGACCGCCGGACGCACCGCCACCTGCCCGCCCAGCGAGGGGGAGTACGCCACCCGCAGCCCGCGCACCCCCCGGTCGAGCCCGGCCCGGAAGGAGCCGGCCGGCGGGGGCAGCGCCGACCAGTCGCGCGGGTCGGGGCCCGAGATCACGTCCAGCATCAGCGCCGCGTCCGCCGCGTCCCGGGTCATCGGGCCGACGTGCGAGAGCGCGCCGAACGCGCTCACCGGATACACCGGCACCCTGCCGCGGGTGGGCTTCAGCCCGAAGATCCCGCAGAACGCCGCCGGTATGCGGATGCTGCCGCCGCCGTCCGTGCCCAGCGACAGCGGGCCCGCGCCGAGCGCGACGGCCGCGGCGCTGCCGCCGCTGGAGCCGCCCGCGGTGCGCGACGGATCGTGCGGGTTGCGGGTGACCCCGGACAGCGCGGAGTCCGTCACCCCCTTCCAGCCGTACTCCGGCGTCGTCGTCTTGCCGACGAACACCGCGCCGTGCTCGCGCAGCCGGGCGACCGACGGCGCGTCCTCGTCCCAACCACCCTGCGCGGACACGGTCTTCGAGCCGCGCAGGGTCGGGTGGCCGCGCAGCGGCAGCAGGTCCTTCACCGTCACCGGCACCCCGTCCAGCAGCCCGGCCGGCTCGCCCCGCCGCCACCGTTCCTCCGACTCCCGGGCCCGCGTCGCCGCGTCCTCCTCCAGCAGCCGCACGAACGCGTTGACCTCCGGCTGGACGCGGCGCGCCCGCTCCAGCACCTGCGCCGTCGCCTCGACGGGACTGAACTCGCCCTTGCGGTAGCCGTCGAGGAGCTGTACGGCGGTGAGGTCGGTGAGCTGCATGCACCCTCCCGGTGGGTCAGTGGCCCGGTACGTAGCCGCGCTTCTTGTCGACCACGTTCACCAGAGATCTGCCCGCCGCCCAGCGCTCGTACAACTCGACGAACTGGGTGCCCAGTTCGTCCCGCCAGCCGACTGTGTCGCCGCTCATGTGCGGGGAGACGACCAGCCCCGGCACCCCCCACAACGGGCTGTCCGCGGGCAGGGGTTCGTGGGTGAACACGTCCAGCGCGGCGCCCGCGATCCAGCGTCTGCGCAGCGCCTCGGCCAGCGCCTCCTCGTCGACCAGCTGCCCCCGCCCGACGTTGACGAACACCGCCGAGGGCTGCATCACCCCGAACCGGCGGGTGTCGAACATGCCGTACGTCTGCTCGGTCAGCGGTGCGGCGGCGATCACCCAGTCCGCGCGGGAGATCAGCCGGTCCAGGTCGGCCGGGCCGTGGATGCCGGTCCGCGGCACCCGCCCCACCAGCGCCGTCGTCACCCCGAGCGCCTTCAGCACGCGGGCGATCGCCCGCCCGATCGGACCCGACCCGACGACGCACGCGCGGGTGCCCGCCACCCGGCGCGACTCCCGGTGCCGCCAGGTCCGCTCCCGCTGGAGCTCCAGCGTGCGCGGCAGGTCCTTGGCGGCCGCGAGCACCAGCGCGGCGACGTACTCCGCGACCGGCAGCTCGAAGACGCCGCGCGCGTTGGTCACCACCGTCGCGGACGCGGCCAGTTCCGGGCACAGCAGATGGTCCACACCGGCGCTCGCCGTGTGCACCCAGCGCGGCCGCGGACCGTCCCCCGGCCACGCCTCGCGCACGGCCCGGGAGGTGAAGTCCCACACCAGCAGCACGTCCGCCCGGGGCAGCTGCCCGGCCAGCCCGGCCGCGTCGGTGTGCACGACCCGGGCACGGCCGGTGAGACGGCCGAGCCGGGGCGGCGGGTCCGCGTCCAGCACGAGCAGGGTGGGGCGGGTCGGGATGGGCATCGGCGGGCCGTCCTCCCGTACGGGCGCACCGGGCGTCCGGCATGCGCGGATGGACCACGCTCGCACCCGCACCCGCGAGCGTCAACAGCGGCCTCCGGCCCGCGAACGCCCGGTCCGCCGGACCCCGGCCCCCGGGCCGCCCCGGTGCCTGCGCGGGCCCCGTCACCGGCGGAGGCGGGCGTCACAGGAATAAGCGGAGGCACCCTTCCGTTGTGCTCGGGCAGGACCGCTCAGGCAAGAGACACCGCTCAGGCAACAGACCAGGAGGCACGCACCGTGTCGGCAGACGAGATCCGCGGAGCGACGCGAGGCACCGCACCCGTACCCCTGTCCGTACTGGACCTGGTCACCGTCGGGGCGGGCAGCACGGCGACCGACGCCCTGCGCACCAGCGTGGACATCGCGAAGGCCACCGAGGCGCGCGGATTCCACCGCTACTGGGTCGCCGAGCACCACTCCATGCCGGGCGTCGCCTCCTCCTCGCCGGCCGTGATCCTCGCCCACCTCGCCGCCCACACCGACCGCATACGGCTCGGCTCGGGCGGCGTCATGCTGCCCAACCACGCCCCGCTGATCATCGCCGAGCAGTTCGGCACGCTGGAGGCCCTCGCGCCGGGGCGGGTCGACCTGGGCCTCGGACGGGCGCCCGGCACGGACGGGGCCACCGCGGCCGCGCTGCGCCGCAGCGACACCCTGAACGAGGGCGCCGACGACTTCCCCGAGCAGCTCTCCGAGCTGATCCGCTTCCTCGACGACGACTTCCCCGAGGGCCACCCCTACGGGCGGATCCACGCGATCCCCGGCCCGGTGCAGGGCACCACCCCGGGCGGCGTCCAGTCCCCGCACCGCCCCCCGGTCTGGCTGCTGGGCTCCTCCGGCTTCAGCGCGCGGCTGGCCGGCCTGCTCGGACTGCCCTTCGCCTTCGCGCACCACTTCTCCGCGCAGAACACCGTCCCGGCGCTCGACCTGTACCGGCAGACCTTCCGGCCCTCCGCGGTCCTCGACCGGCCGTACGCCCTCATCGGCGTCTCGGCCCTCGCCACGGACGAGGAGGCCGAGGCCCGAAGGCAGGTCCGGGCGGCCGCGCTGAACATGCTCCGGCTGCGCATGGGCCGCCCCGGCCTCTTCCCCGACCCGGCGGAGGTGGACCACTACGAGTTCAGCCCCATGGAGGAGGAGTTCGTGTCCTCCTGGACCGCGAACGTGATCCACGGGACGCCGGACGAGGTCCGCTCCGGTCTGGACGGCCTGCAGAAGCGCACCGGGGCCGACGAGCTGATGCTCACCTCGCACGCCCACCGGGGCGCCCTGCGGCTGCGCTCCTACGAACTGATCGCGGACGCCTACGGCTTGCCGACCGCGTAGGTCTGCACCCCGAGCAGCTCGGAGATGCGGTCCGGCGGCACCGGGCGGGAGTACAGCCAGCCCTGTCCGGTGTCGCAGCCGATCCGGCGCAGCCGGGTGGCCTGCGCCGAGGTCTCCACGCACTCGGCGGTGACGGTCAGCCCGAGACGGTGGGCCAGCTGGATCATCGCCTCCACGATGACCTCGTCGGCCGGGTTGGGCGCCGCCCCCTTGGCCGCCTCCTGGTGCTCCTCGTACTGGAAACCGCGTACGAAGGAGCCGTCGAGTTTCAGGACCGACACCGGCAGCCGGCTGAGGTAGGCCAGGTTCGAGTAGCCCGTGCCGAAGTCGTCGATGGCGATGCGCACCCCCATGTCGCTGAGGGCCTGGAGGGTCTGCAGCGGGCGCCCGGCCGAACCCATCACGGCCGACTCGGTCAGCTCCAGCTGGAGCAGGTGCGGGGCCAGACCGGTCTCGGCGAGGGTCCGGTCGACGTCCGCCACCAGGTCGGAGTCCCACACCTGCCGCACGGCCACGTTGACGCTGACGAAGATCGGCGGCTCGTCCGGGTGGTCGAGCTGCCAGCGCCGGGCCTGACGGCAGGCCGTGGTCAGCGCCCAGCGGCCGAGCTGCACGATCGAGCCGTCCTCCTCGGCCAGTCCGATGAACCGATTCGGCGTCAGCGTGCCGAACTGCGGGTGGTGCCAGCGCACCAGCGCCTCCACCCCGCTCAGCCGGCCGTCCTCCATGCCGACCAGTGGCTGGTACTCCAGCGCGAACTCGCCGCGCTCGATGGCGGGGCGGAGCGTGGAGGACAGCGCCTGACGGGTCATCCGGTGCGCGTTGCGCTCGGGGTCGAACAGCGTCCAGCGGCCCTTGCCGTCCGCCTTCGCCCAGTACAGGGTCGTGTCCGCCGCCTGCATCAGACCGGTGGCGGTCGTACCGGCCGCGTGCCGTTCCACGACGCCGATGGACGCGGTCAGCGACAGCCGCTGTCCGGCCAGGTCGAACGGCTCCTCCAGGGCCCTGAGCGCGCAGTCGGCGAGGTCGGAGAGCTGGTCGGTCCCGGTGGAGCCCTCCACGAGCAGCGCGAACTCGTCGCCGCCGAGCCGGGCCACCAGCGGAGTGCCGGTGCGGGCGTACCCGGCCTCGTCGGCGACCCGGGTCAGCCGCTGCGCGACGGCCGCGAGCAGCCGGTCGCCCACGCGGTGGCCGAGGGTGTCGTTGACGGCCTTGAACCCGTCGAGGTCCAGGTAGCACAGGCCGATCCGCCCGGTGCCGCCCTGCTCGTACGCCTCCGCCTCCAGCGCGGCCGACAGGCGTTCGAAGAACAGGGTGCGGTTGGGCAGCCGGGTCACCGGGTCGTGCATCTGCAAGTGCCGCAGACGCGCCTGGAGTTCGCGGTGCGCGCTGACGTCGGCGACCGACAGGAGCACGCCCGCGCCGCCGTCGGCCAGCGGTGCCACGGTGATCTGCGCCCACACCGAGGTGCCGTCACGGTGTTTCAGGCGCCGGGTGCAGCGCAGCTTCGCCTGCCGGCCGCTCAGCACCTCGCGGTAGGCGTGCCAGGTGCGGGGGTCGGCGGCCAGGTCGACCAGGTCGGCGGCGGGCCGTCCGGCCAGCGCGTCGAGGGGGATGCCGAGCAGCTCGGCGAACGCCGCGTTGGCGTTCACCACGAGCCCCTGGGCGTTCACGACGGCCATGGAGACAGGGGCGGCCGCGAAGACACGATGATAGGGGATAGGGTCACTGTCTGTGACGGCTGACCGGTCGAGGTCTGCCGCGGGCGTCGGCCCTTCGGACGTTCCGCTCACCGCTCGCTCCCGCAGTGCACTCGATCTCTGTCCGTGCCGGAAAGTGTGCCGATCATAGAGGCTGGCCCCGGGCCCTTCCAGCCACTCTCCAGTGTCCCGGATCGCACCACCGTTCT
Organism: Streptomyces sp. NPDC090108; assembly: GCF_044747185.1. Lineage (NCBI taxonomy): Bacteria > Bacillati > Actinomycetota > Actinomycetes > Kitasatosporales > Streptomycetaceae > Streptomyces > Streptomyces sp. NPDC090108. The sequence continues at coordinate 240,344 of NZ_JBIVDQ010000008.1, read as the reverse complement.
GACAGATCGTTTCTGCCCGCACCTGGACGGGTTCTTCGGGCCCCCGACCACTTGTGACGTTCCGTGAGTGATCCGGGGTGTCGTCCGCCGGTGTGTGCGAGCGCGCAAACGGGCGTACTCACCCTTCTGGTTCAGATGAACAGTGCATAACATCGGAAATCACCACAGTCTGGATGCGGCGCCCTTCGGCGTACCCGCGAACCGCATCCGGAGGTCTGTTCCGTGCCCAAGCTGCGCAGCACCGCCGCCGTGGCCACCACGATGTCGGCGCTCGCCGCGACCTCGATCCTCACCGGCCCGTCGGTCGCCGAGCCCTTCTCGACGGCACCCTGCGCACTGCACCGCACCGAGGCCCACCACTCCGAGGGCGTGGACACCTGGAACCGCGCCTATGTGCGCCCCGTCGGCTCCCTCGACGCGGTCCTGATCTTCCTGTCCTTCCCGGACGCCACCCCGCGCACCACCCCCGACGAACTGACCGCCGATCACTTCCCCGCCACCAGCCGCTTCTTCCAGCAGGCCTCCTACGGCAGGTTCACCCTGCGCCCGCACCCGCTCCGGCGCTGGCTGCGCATGCCGAAGCCGTCCACGGCGTACGCCATGAAGCGGGACTGGAGCGAGCCCGACCGCGCCGCCTATCTGCACGACGCCTTCGCCGTGGCCGACCGGGAGGTCGACTTCTCGCGCTTCCGCGTCGTCTACCTCGTCGCCGACCCGGACGCGCCCGGCGTGGACTCCGACGCGACGAAGGTCGTCAACCTCGACACCCCCGCGCACCTCGACGGCACGGACGTCCGCCGGGTCGTCACCGTCTTCGAGCGGCACCCGCCCGACCGGCTGGTGCTCGCCCACGAGACCGGTCACGTCTTCGACCTCCCCGACCTCTACCACCGCCCGGGTGAGGACGGTGAGGGCGACTGGGACACCCATGTCGGCGACTGGGACCTGATGGGCAGCCAGTTCGGGCTCTCCCCGGACCTGTTCGCCTGGCACAAGTGGAAGCTGGGCTGGCTGGATCCGCGCCAGGTGCAGTGCGTACGGGGCACGCGGGCGACCCGGCTGACCCTGGAACCGCTGGCCGCGGGCCCCGGGGTGCCGGTGCGGGGCACGGCGGGCGCCCCCGCCTTCGGGCTCGGCGGCGGCACCAAGCTGGCGCTCGTGCGCACCGGCCCGGACAGCGTCCTCGCCGTCGAGGCGCGCGGCTCGGCCGGCAACGACCGTACGGCGTGCAAGCAGGGCATCCTCGTCTACCGGGTCCGCGACGACATCGAGTCCGGTGACGGACCGGTCCAGGTGATCGACGCCCACCCGCGCTCCCGGGCCTGCTGGGAGAACTCCGTCTACCCGCCCCTGGCCGACGCGCCACTCGCCCTCGGGGAGAGCGTCACCGTGCCGGACGACGGGGTGAAGGTCGAGGCGGAGGGGCGTACGGCCTCGGGGGCGTGGACGGTGAAGATCACTCCGGGGGTGGCCGGATGAGGACGTGAGCCTGCCGGCGCCCGGAGGGTTCTCGGGCATACGAAAACGGCCGACAAGTTTCTTGCGAAACCTGTCGGCCGTTTCCTTCGCGTGCGCCGCCAGGGACTCGAACCCCGGACCCGCTGATTAAGAGTCAGCTGCTCTAACCAACTGAGCTAGCGGCGCCTGCTGACGTCGTAGACATTAGCATCCTGATCGGCGGGAGGAAAAATCGATATCCCCGCCCAGCGGCGGGCCGCCCGTACCGCCGCCCAGAGCAGCACCTCGGGGCCGGGCAGCCACGGGTGCCGGGTGTCGGGCGCGACCAGCCAGCGGGAGCCGCCGGCGACGGGGGAGTCGTCGCCGCGGGGCGCGGGCACGGTCACCGCGTCACCCGTGCCGTGGCACAGCAGCGGCGGCACGGCCTCCGTGCGGCTGCCCGCCGCTCCCCACTCCTCCCAGGCCAGCAGCGAGGGGAGGCGCTGGGCGGTGCCCGGGGCGGCGAACAGCAGCATGCGGCCCCGGTGGACGGCGACCGGGCCGGCGCCCGGCCCCTCGTCCCATAACCGGTCCAGCATCCGGCGGCCGAAGACCGCGGGGACGTTCACCACGTCGAACACCGTGCCGCAGGGCAGCACGACCGGGGCGTCCGGGTACTCCTCCCAGAGGGCGCGCGTGCTGCGCGGAAAGGCCCCCGCGGAGGCGAGCCACGCGGCCCCGTCGGCGGTGGCGGAGGTGATGTCCGGTGCGCTGGTCATGCTCCAGGTGTACCGGCGGTGAGGGCGCGGTTCCTCTGGGTTGCGGAAAACCGGGACAGGAAGGGGCGGGTGCCCGTATCTTGCCCGCCTGGCATATGCCGGGCGGGTCGGCCGGATGCGGGCCCGGGCCGGCGGGCCGGCCTCAGACGGGGTCGACGGGCGTGCGGCCCTCGGCGTCGGCGCCGCGCATCAGATCGCGCCCGAACTCGACCATCTTCTTCGCGTAGTCCTCGGTCCACTCCGCGCGTTCGGCGATGTCCGCCGGGGTCAGCCGGTCGAAGCGGCGCGGGTCGGCGAGCTGGGCGGCGGCGAGCGCCTGGAACTCCATGGCCCGGTCGGCCGCGGCGCGGAACGCCTGGGTCAGCTCCGTGGCCCGCGTCAGCAGGGCCCGCGGGTCGTCGAGCGACTCCAGGTCGAAGAAGTGCTCCGGATCCGCGGCCGCCGCCACGGGCTCGAAGACCAGGGACGCGGGGCGTAGCCGCGGTTCGTTCCGACGCGGCGTGGGCTCCGCCATGTCTGCATCTCCTCCTCGTACGGTCCGGTGGCCCCTCCCCTCGGACGGGCCACCGTCCATTGTCCCGCGCGGGCGCAAGAGGCCCTAGGCGGCGCCTCCCCGCACAGACGTCCGCCGGTGGCCCGGAAGCAGGGGCTCCGGTGGTCACGGGCCTCAGGTGAGGGGGGCCGGGGTTCCGGTGGTCAGGGGCGCCAGGTGACTCGGTGTTCGGCGAGGTGGGCGAGGACCGCGTGGTTGGCCTCCCAGCCGTCCGGGAACTTCACCAGGGTGCCCAGCTGGACCGGGTCCGTGGAGGGGTAGTCGTCCAGCAGGTCGCCGACGCCCGCGCGGCAGACCACGATGCAGGCGTGGCGGTGCCGGGAGGCCAGCACGCACAGGCGGCCGGTCTCCAGGTGGAACGCGGTGGCGTCGGGGCGGCCGGACAACGGGTGCAGGACCACCGTCACGTCGTACTCACGGCCCTGGAGGCGGTTGGCGGTGTCCACCGTCACGTCGGCCACGCCGAGATCCGCCAGCGCCGCGCGCACGGCCGCCGCCTGGTCGCGGTGGGCGGTGCCGACGGCCACGCGGTCGGCGGTCAGCGGAGCCGCGTCCGGCGAGCCCTCGGACACGGCCGCGCCGCCGCGGTCCAGCAGGCGCCGTACGACCGCCGCGACCGCCCGCACCGCCTCCGGGTCGGTGCGCGGGGTGTGCCGGGCGGGCAGCTCCAGCAGGCCCCAGCCGGACTCCGCGGCCTCGTCGATGACCCGGTCCGGGGCCGAGCCGTCCGAGGGGACGGCGAAGGCCAGCCGGCGGTCGCCGTACCCGGTGCCGCTGCGGAACGGGGTGTACGGGTAGAAGGCCGCCGAGACCAGCGGCGCCGCCGTGGCCGGCAGCCGCCAGGAGACCGGCAGCCGGTGCTGCGGCAGCCCCGGGTTGTGCGCGAGCAGCGTCGACACGGCGGAGGCCGACGGGTCGTACGACAGGCCCGCCCACTGCTCGCTGCCCACGATCGCGAACGGGTCCAGCTGGCCCGGGTCGCCCACGAACAGCGCCCGCTCGAACAGCCCGGCCACGGCCAGCAGGGAGTCCGAGCGCATCTGGTACGCCTCGTCCACGATCGCGTGCCGCCACGGCTCGTCCACCGTGACGTGCGCCCACTTCGCGGCCGTGGACAGCACCACGGGCAGCCCGCCGAGATCGGCCGCCTTCGCCGACATGCGGACGTTGGGCAGAGCCTCCAGCGCCTTGTCGTAGGCGTCGGTGTCGCTGCTGTGCAGCCGGCCCACCGGCAGTCCGGGATTCTTCGCGGCCAGCCGCTGGACCAGGTCGTCCACCTGCGCGTTGGTCTGCGCCACGACCATCAGCGGGCGTCCGGCGTCCGCCAGTTCCAGGGCCGCGCGGACCACCAGCGTGGACTTGCCCGCGCCGGGCGGGGAGTCGACCACCACGCCCCGCTCGGTGCCGTGCAGGGTGTCGTGGAGGATCGCGTCCGTCGCGCGCGTCGCCGCGGCCCCGGGGTCGAAGTCGACGGTCGTCACAGGACGTCCTCCTCGGTCATGGTGTCGGCGGCCTCCGCCACGGCCTCGCCCGGCGGCCCGCCGTGCGTCCACGGGGTCCGGTCGGGGTCGGGCAGCTTCGCCCCGCCGCGCTGCTCGTGCTCGAAGAGGGTGAAGCAGACCAGGTCCCCCTTCTCGGGGAGCGAACCGGCCGCGGGCTCCTTGCCCCGGCCCATCCGGTCCACGATCCGCAGCACCGCGAGACCGCCGGACCCCTCGCCCTCGTCCTCCCAGCCGGTGAACTCCGCGGCCTGCGGTTTGCCGCCCAGCGAGCGGTACACCTTCGCGCGCTCCGCCAGGTACGGCCGGTCCTCCGTCCGCACGGTCACCAGCGGGCGCGGACTCGGCCGTCTGCCCTCGCTGTACGCCATGACGACATCGGTCACCTCGCCCGCGAAGGCCTCGCCGGCCAGCCGCCGCCCCGCCATCACCAGCGGGTCGTCCAGCGCCTCCTGCGCCTCCAGCCGGGCCTGTTCGCGCTCCCGGGTGGCGAGCTTGTTCGCCGCCGTCACCGCGTCGTCGCGGCGCGGCTGCGGGGGCTCGCCGGCCACGACCCGGTCGCGGTGGGCGGTGAACGACCAGCGGTCCCTGGTCCACCGCTCCTCCACGTGCCCGCCCTCCGGCAGCTCGCGCAGCAGGTCGAGGCCCCGCCACACCGCGTCCCAGGTGGGCCGCGTACGGCTCTCCACCAGCTCGCGGACGTGCCGCTCGGCCGCGGTGAGCGCGGCCAGCCGGTCGTCGGCCTCCAGGGCGTCCTCGGCGGCGGCCAGGGCCGAACGCGCGCGGTCGTAGCGCTCGATCGCCGGGGCGAGCAGCTTGTTGTCGAACGCGGGGTCGGTGGCCGGTCCGGCCGGCGGGCACAGCAGCTGGCCGGCGGCGTCGCGCGCGAGCTCGGCCCGGTGCGCGGCCTCGGCGCCGCTGCCGCCCTCGGGCACGTCGATCCAGGCCAGCAGGGCGCCCAGGTGCTGGTCCTCCAGGCTGGACTGGCCGGTCGCCCAGTGCCGGGACAGCACGTCGGTGGCGGCCAGCAGCAGGGACGAGCCGGGCACCCGGGACCGCTCCCCGTAGTGGGTCAGCCAGCGGCCGAGCAGCGGGACCCGGGGCGGCGCCGGGTACGGCGTCTCCGGGTCCTGCTCGGCGGTGCGCCGGAAGCGCATGGAGCGGCCGAGCAGCCGTACGAGGTCCAGGCCCGCCCGGCTCGGCACCACCAGCTGGGGCGCGTCCGCGCACAGCTCGGCCTCGACCTTGACCCGCTTGCCCGTCTCCGGGTCGGCCGCGGTGCGCTCGGCCGCCTCGACCTCGGCGGAGCAGCTCTCGATGTACGGCAGGACGACATCGGCCAGTTCGGCGAGGAACGCGAAGCGCAGGTCCCGGTCGCGGGGCTGCGGCACGGCCAGCAGGCGCGGCGCGTCCCGGTCGGTGCCGACCAGCGCGCCGAGCGGGGCACCGGCCTCGCCCGCGGTGATCAGCGGCACGAACACCAGCGGTCGGTCCGACAGATGGCGGTGCCGGACGGTCGCGGCGGGCTGTGCCCGGCCTTCGGCGACGGCCTCCAGCCGGGCCAGGGTGGTGATCAGTGACACGGGGTCGCCTCCGGGAGGGGCTCGGCGTGCGGGGCGGCCGTCGTACGGAGGCCGGTGCCGCCGGGGGAGCCGAGGGGAGGGAGGTGCCCGGCGGCCGGGCGGTGACCGGCACGCGTGCGGGGGCCGTTGCCGGTGGCTCCGGCGTGCGCAGGGCGGACCGGGGCGGTGGTCAGCGGCACGGGGTCGCCTCCGGGAGGGGCTCGGTGCGCGGGCGGACGACCCGCAGCGCCTCGGCGCGCAGGGCGGCGGCGCGGCGCAGCGCGGCCACCGCCGGATCGTCCGGGTCGCCGCTCTCGCCCCGGGCCGCCGCGAGGACGTCGCCGACCGTGGCCAGGCCGCCCAGCTCGGCGCGCAGCGGCCGGCCCAGCCGGGTCACGGTGTCGGCGGCGCGGGAGCGTTCCCGGCAGTGGAAGGCCAGTTCGCAGGCCGACAGGCACTCCGGAGCGTAGGCCGCGGGCACCGCCCCGACGGCGGCCGTCAGCTCCTCGGCCGGCCGGTCCGGCGCGAAGCAGACGCCCTCGGGCAGCGCGTCGGCGATCTCCTCGACCCGGGTGAGCCGGGCCAGCTGCCGGGCCGTGACCGCGCGCTGCTTGCGCACGTCGACCACGGAGGCGGTGGCCATGTTGGAGAAGTCCTTCGGGCACACCAGCAGCACCTGATGGCCGACCCGGGGGGCCGGATCGAGGCGGGCCGCCACCTGCTCCAGGGCCAGCACGTACACCGCCGCCTGCCGGGCGGCCGCGCCCACCTTCGACGGGTCCGCCGCCCCGTCCAGCATCGGGAACGACTTGATCTCCACGACCGTCCAGGTGCCGCCGGGGTGCACCACGACCGCGTCCGGTTCGAGGAACGCGGGCGATCCGGCCACGTCGAGCGCGAGCATGGGGTGGTCCAGCAGCGTCCAGCCGCCGCCGGCCGCGGCCTCGCGCAGCGCCAGCTCCGTACGGGCCGTACGCCCCTCGGGACCCGGCGCGCTCAGGTCGGGCACGGCCGCGGCCCCGGTGGGCGGCTCGGCGCCGGGGTCCAGCCGGGAGTGCGCGAGGCGCAGCAGTTCCGCGCCGCCGTCCGCCTTCACCCGCGCCTCGAACGCGTTGCCCCGGGTCAGGGCGAACTGCGACTGACCGAAGCCCGACGGCGCGCCGAGCGCGCCGGCCAGCGCCGCCTTGTCCACCCCGGCGCCGTCCAGGATCGCCCGCCGGCTGCAGCCCGGGTTGGCCGCGAGCGCCGCGAGGGCGCGCGCGTCCAGGGCCTTGGCCGGTACGTCGGGACCGCGCAGCTCAGCGAGCCGGTGCCGGAGCGCCTTCGCCCGCGTCGCTGGGGGAGGCGTCCGGTTCGGCTGCGACGCCGGGCCGGGACTCGCGCTGCCGTGGAATTCGCTCACCCGCGGAAGTCTGGCATCCGCCACTGACAACCGGGGCGGCAACCGGCCCTCCGGCCGCCGCGATCGTGGCGGTACGGGGGCGCAGACGGGCCCGCAGCAGATCCGTCGCACGCGTCAGACGCGGCGCGATCAGCAGCCCCACGCCCATCACCGCGACGCCCGCGACGGCGTCCAGGAAGTAGTGGTTGGCCGTGCCCATGACGACGATCGCGGTCAGCAGCGGGTACAGGACGCCGAGCGCCTTCGCCAGGCGCGTCCCGCCGTGCCGCCACAGCATGACCCCGCACCACAGGGCCCAGCCGACGTGCAGGCTCGGCATCGCCGCGTACTGGTTGGTCATGCCGCCCATGCCGCGCGGGGCGCTGGCCTCGCCGCCCCACCAGCCGTACGAGCTGAAGTGGGCCATCGTGTCCACGAAGCCGTTGTCGGGGGAGAGCAGCCGGGGCGGGCAGGTGGGCAGCAGGGTGAAACCGATGAGGCCGACGAACGTGGACGACATCAGCCAGGTGCGGGCCGCCCGGTAGTGCCCGGCGCCGGTCCGGAACAGCCAGACCAGGATCGCGGGCGTGACCAGGTAGTGCAGCGAGGCGTACCAGAAGTCGGCCGGCACACCGAGCCACGGCACGCGCGTGAACAGGCGGTTGAGCGGGTGCTCGGCGTTGAGGTGCAGGGCCTTCTCGACGTGCAGGATGGCGAGGCCGTGGTCGACGGCGTCGGCGATGTTCCCGCGGGCGAGGAGGCGGCCTGCGGTGTAGCAGCCGTAGACGAGCAGTATCAGCGGCAGTTCGGTCCACCAGCGCAGCCGGGGGCCTGGGGCCACCTCGGTGCCCGGTGTCTCGTTCTGCGCCATTCGATCGCCCTCCCCCTTCTGGTTCCGCCGTGTGCGCCCTGCCGGGCGACCGTCACTTTACGGTGTCCCGGTCGCCGTCCGTATGGGCTCCAGCACTCAAAGACGCGGAGAGCGTCCGGCGGGTTGCCCCGTCCCGGACGTTCGTTTCCGGCTGAGCGATGATGGAGGGACCAGGCCTCCTGTGTCCCCCTGTTCCTCCCCCGTCCCTCTTCCGCTCATCCTTCCCGTGGAAAGGTCTCTCATGGCACCGCGCATCCTGCTGGCCCGGCACGGACAGACCGAATGGTCGCTGTCCGGCAAGCACACCGGCAGGACGGACATACCGCTCCTGGAGGAGGGCCGGCAGGGGGCCAAGCTGCTCGGCGAGCGGCTGCACCGCGGTCCGCTGGACGGGCTGCCGGCGGCGGAGGTGCGGAGCAGCCCGCTGGTACGCGCGCGGGAGACGTGCGAGCTGGCCGGGTTCGGCGAGCGGGCGGAGAACTGGGACGCGCTGATGGAGTGGGACTACGGCGCGTACGAGGGCCTGACGCCGGCGGAGATCAAGGCCGACCGGCCCGACTGGCTGATCTGGCGGGACGGCGTCCCCGGCGGCGAGAGCCTCGCGGAGGTCACCGCGCGCGCGGACGAGGTCGTCTCCTGGGCCCGTTCCGCCGACCGCGACGTCCTGGTCTTCGCCCACGGGCACATCCTGCGCTCCATCGGCGCGCGCTGGCTGGGCCTGCCGCTGGACTTCGCGGCCCGCATCCGCCTGAACCCGACCTCCCTGTCGGTCCTCGGCTGGGCCTACGACGCCCCCGCCCTCGAATCCTGGAACGACACGGGCCACCTCACCCCCTGAACCGCCCACCCCAGGGCCCGACGAAACCCTCAGACAACCGCTCACCGTCCCCACCCAGGGGCGCGAGGAACTGCGCGACCAACCACAACCCGCACCCGAAGCCCCGCCCGACCGAGCCCTCCAGCCGACGCCGCCCGTCCCGACTCAGGGGCGCGGGGAACTGCGCGACCAGCCACAACACACCCGCACCCGAAGCCCCCGCCCCAGGCAACCGAGCCCTCCAGCCGACGCCGCCCGCCCCCACCCAGGGGCGCGGGGAACTGCGCGACCAGCCACAACGCACCCGCACCCGAATCCGCACCCGAAAGCCGGCCCCGCCCCCTACCCCCGCCGCGGCAACGCCTTATGCCGGTCCAGGAAGTCCGAAACCCCCGACGCCCGCCGATGCGGCAACAGCACCCGCGCCGTCCCCGCCAACATCGTCTGGATCCGCGACGACTGCACCTCCGCGAGCAGCCCGAGCACCCGCACCCCCGCGGACGCCGCCTCGTCCGGCCGCCCGTCCCGCGCGAGATCGTCCGCCAGCTCGGCGGTGTACAGCGCGATGTTCCGGGAGAAGTGCGGATCCTGCAGATGCGCCGCCCGCCCCGCATGCCGGGCGGCCCGCCGCCAGTCGCCCAGCGTGGACCAGCACTGCGCCTCCAGCCCCTCCAGCTCGGCCTCGCCGTAGAAACTCATCCACTCCGGATCCGCCTCGGACCGCCCCCGCCCGAACATCGCCTGCGCCCGCGCCAGCGCCCGCTCGCAGCCGGTGCGGTCGGCGAGCCCCGCCCAGCCGCCCGCCTCGCGCAGCGCGAGGAGCGACAGCAGGCGCGGCGAGCCCAGCGGACCGGCTGCGCGCTGCGCGGCCTGCGCGGCCCGCACCGCCTCCCGGGGGCGCCCGGCGTCCCGGGCGAGGAACGCCGTGTTGCAGAAGGCGTGCGCCTCCAGCGCCGCGTCGCCGTTCATCCGCGCGGTGGCCAGCGCCTCCGCGTAGTGCGAGCGGGCGTCGTCGAAGCGGCCGGAGTCGTGCGCCAGCCAGCCCACCGAGATGGCCAGTTCACCGGCGCCGGAGTGCAGCCGGTCGGCGGTCGCCTGCCGGGTCGCGCCCGCGTCCAGGAGCGCGTAGGCGGCACGCAGCGGTGCGGCGGCACGCCGGTAGAGCCCGTCCGCGCCGTGCCGGTCGTCGAGCACTCTGATGCGGCGGACGGCGTCCTCCAGGGCGATGGCCTCGGAGGTCCCGGCGCGGCGGGGCGACGGGACCGCCGCCCGCGCGCCGGCGGTGTCCTTGGCGAGCCCCAGCGGGCCCAGTGTGGCGGCGGCCATCGTGGCGCCGCCGCCGGTCATGAATGCGCGACGCAGCACGTCGCTCTCCTCGTGGTCCAGGTGGTCGTTCTGGTACGGCCCGTCCGGGCCGTACGGGTCCTGCCGGTCCAGCGGGTCCTGCGGTTCACGCCGGTGGCACGGATCGTGCGACCGCTCCTCCCGGTCGTACGGAGAACCACCGCCCCGCGTCTCACCCAGGGCGTGCGCCGGGAGCGCGTCCGGGGTCGTGCGCGCCCCGCGTCCGCGTACGGACGAGCGCGGCGCGAAGCCGAGATCGGTGAGTGTGCGGCCGGGGAACATGTGCAGGAACACCCGCTCGTACGCGTAGTTGGGGCAGCGGATCTCACCCGCCTCGACCCTGCCGACGTAGCGCGCGTCACAGCTCACCCGCTCGCCGATCTCGCGAGCGGCACGCCGTACCAGCGCGGCGAACTCGGCCGGTGAGCGCCGGCCGCGCAGCTGCCGGAAGGCGAGGTTGGGCCGTTGCGGCCGTTCGGGCTGTGACGCGGTCTGTGTGGACGACGCCATGGCCGGTCCTCTCGTGCGAACCGTCGAACCATGCCGGATCCGGGGTGGATCTGGGCTGAGTTGTCCGAGTGACACCCTGGTTCCGGCGGGCTAGAACGTACCCGGTGTGCCGGACCCACCACGCGGTGTTTGGCTACAAAAGGGATATCTCATCCACGATCCGCCATGAACTGCCATCCTTTGCGGCTGACTTGTGCCGTAGCCGTTGACGCCGTGGCGCGTTGTACGTCATGGACTGCAACAGGCGGCGCGGTGGAGGCCGGCATGGAGACCAGCCAGAGCAACGATCCTTGTACGGTGCCGTCGTCGGCGGCGCCGGACGACGAGGTGTGCGACCTCGTGACCGTGCCGGCCCGGCAGGGCCTGGAGGCGGTCGACATCCTGCGCCGCGGCCCGGGGGAGGCGGTGGGCCCCGTCCTGCACGACGACGGCTGCGACACCCTCGGCTTCCTCGTCCCGGCGGGGACGGCGGCCCGCTGGGACGTGCCGGGCAGCACCTGCACGGAGACCGACGGACGCGGGCTCAGGCTCGCCCCCGAGCCCCCGGTGGAGGGCTCGGACTGGCTGGTGCCGCCCGGCGAGGCCGACCTCGCCACCGACCCGGTGGTGCTGCGCCGCGCCCTCGGCGAGGCGGCCCGGCTGATCGAGGCGGCGGACAGCCGCCGCTGAGCGCGCCCCGGCGCCGGCCGTACGGCGCGGGTCCGGGGCGCCTGCGAGAATGGACGGATGGGCAGGTCCAGGAACAGCCGGCGCGGGCCGGCCGCCGTCGAGGCAGTGGTGGAAGCGGTCGACGGCGGGCTCGCGCAGCTCATACCGGACCCCGACCGCTCCCGGGCCTGGACGCTGCTCATCGACGGCGCGCCCCAGTCGCACGTCGACCTCGACGACCCCGCCCATCTCTCCTTCGAGTACCAGCGCCGCATCGGCCACGTCATCGACCTCGCCGCCCCGCCCGGCAAGCCGGTGCACGCCGTCCACCTCGGCGGCGGCGCCCTCACCCTGGCCCGGTACGTCGCGGCCACCCGGCCGCGCTCCACCCAGCAGGTCGTCGAGCGGGACGGCGCCCTCGTCCAACTCGTCCGCCGCGAACTGCCGCTGGATCCGAACGCCCGGATACGGGTGCGCTCCGCCGACGCCCGCGAGGGACTCGCCAGGACGCCGGACGGCTGGTCCGACCTGATCGTCGCCGACGTCTTCAGCGGCGCCCGCACCCCCGCCCATCTCACCTCCACCGAGTTCCTGGACGAGGTGCGCCGGGCCCTGAAGCCGTCCGGTGTCTACGTCGCGAACCTCGCCGACGGCCCGCCGCTCGCCCACCTGCGCGGCCAGATCGCCACCGCGGCCGCCCGGTTCGCGGAACTCGCGCTGATCGCCGACGCGGCGGTCCTGCGCGGCAAGCGGTTCGGCAACGCGATCCTGGTCGCCTCCGACGCCCCGCTGCCGTTCGCCGAGCTCACCCGCCGCGCCGCTTCCGACCCGCACCCCGGCCGGGTCGAACACGGCCGCCCGCTCACCGACTTCACCGGTGGCGCCGCCCCCGTCACGGACGCGGCGGCGGTGGCCTCCCCGGCCCCGCCCCCCTCGGTGTTCCGCTGAGAGGACGCCCTCCCAGGGGCCCCTCAGGTTTCCCCAGGAGCCCTCGCGCCGGCGTGGTCGAGAAAGTCCGGCCGGCGGGGCAGTCGAACCGCCTCCCGCACCCGTCTTCACGGGGGAATGAGGGAGGGCGTATTGAATGCCGACGAGGAACGCCAGTTCACCGAGTTCGTGGCGGCCCGGTCGAGATCGCTGCTGCACACGGCCTACCTGCTGACCGGGGACTGGGAGAAGGGCCGGGACCTGCTCCAGACCGCGCTCGCCTCCACCGCCCGGCGCTGGTCGAAACTGCGCGACCGCGAGCAGCCGGAGATCTATGTCCGCAAGGCGCTCTACCACGCCCAGGTGGACCGCTTCCGGCTGCTGAGCTGGGGGCGGGAGACGGTCACGGACACCCTGCCGGACCGGCCGTCCGGGCAGGCCGCCGACCTGGCCGACACCGTGGTCCAGCGGCAGGCCGTCATGGCCGCGCTGCGGCGGCTGCCCAGGCGCCAGCGCGCGGTGATCGTGCTGCGCTACTTCGAGGACCGGCCGGACAGCGAGATCGCCACGATCCTGGGCGTCGCCCAGGGCACGGTCCGCAGCCAGACCCACAAGGCCCTCGCCTCCCTGCGCGCCACCCTGGCCGAGGCAGGGCAGCCGATCTCTCCCTCCACCGTCTCCGGAAGGGGCACCGTCGCATGAACGACTCGACCGGACACACGCTGCACGAGACGTTGCTGCGCGAGGCCCTGCACGCCCACGTGGAGGAGAACGGCGGAGACACCGGGGCGCGTCTGGCCGGCGTGGTCGACGGCGCGCTGCGGATCGCGCGGCGGCGGCAGCGGCTGGCCCGCGCCGGGGCCGGTGCGGCCGCGGCCGCCGTGCTCGCCGTCGGGTGGGTGGCCGTCGCGGACGGGCCGGCCCTGCGCGCGCAGGTGGTCGGGCCCGCCGCCGGGGACGGCCCCGGGCTGGGGGTGCCTCTCTCCGTGCTGCCGGTCGCCTCGTCCGTGGAGCACGCGTGCAGCCCCGGCAGCGGCGGCTACACCGTGCGCTCGCCCGCGCCCCAGCCGCCGATCTGCGTCCGTACCGACCGGGCCGCCGGCATGACCGACGTCCACGTCACCTCCGCGAAGGCCTCGAAACCCGCCTCCGAACAGCACTGGACGGTGCAGGTCACCCTCAGTTCCGCCGACCGGACCCGCTTCGCCGCTCTCACCGGCTCGATCGCGCGGGCGCCCGCCCCCCGCAACGAGTTCGCCATCGTCGTGGACGGCGAGCTCTGGGGCCTGCCGTACGTGAGCACCTCGATCCCCGGCGGCCGTATCGAGATCTCCGGGGCCTCCGCCGCGGGCCTCACGAGCGCCTCCGCCCACGCCCTCGCCCACCGGCTGGCGCCCAGCCGCTAGTCCCCGCGCGGCCCGGGGGCCCGCGCGGCGTCAGTAATTGATCACCTGGACGCTCGGCGGCCCGTCGTTCCAGGTGCAGAAGACCGTCACCCGGTCCGTGCTCCTGCTGAACTCCACCCGGATCCACGTCGACGTCTTCCACACCTGCATCGACCAGCCGGTGCCCGGCGTCGCCGAGACGAGCGTCGCGTCGGCGGTGCCCAGGTCGAAGACCGCCCGCCCGCCACCGGTGTCGTACGCCTTGACCTGACCGCCGGCGGCGGAGGACGCGGCGGGAGCGGTCGGCGGGGAGGGCGTGCCGGAGCGCGCCGCCGGGGTGCGGGAGGGCGCGGGGGCCGTGGCCCCGGCCGGCGGGCTCGTCCGCGGCTTCCCCGGCGACGGGGACGAGGAGGGGCGAGCGGCGGCCGGGGGAGGCGGCGGCGGGGTCGCGGGCCGCCGGGCCGCGTCGGCCGCCGTGATCGGCAGGGCGCGCGGCGGGTCGTACGCCGTGCCCGCCATCACCGAGTGCACACCCCACCAGGACAGCGTGACCGCCACCCCCGTGGAGAGCAGCCACGCCATTACGTGTACGAGTCCTCTGCGCATCGCCGACCATCCTGCCTCAGCCGTCACAACCGGTGCAGGGGACCGGAGTTATCCACAGAGAGTTGTCCACAGGCCCACACCGGGGCGGTGCGGATGGCGTAGGTTGCGGCGCATGGCACGTGTTCTCGTGGTCGAGGACGACCAGTTCGTACGCTCGGCCCTCATCCGGCATCTGACCGAGGCCTCGCACGCCGTGCGCAGCGTCGGTACGGCGCTGGAGGCGCTGCGCGAGGTCGCCCATCTGCGCTTCGACGTGGTCATCCTGGACCTCGGACTGCCGGACCTGGACGGCTCCGAGGCCCTGAAGATGCTGCGCGGTGTGACCGACGTGCCGGTCATCATCGCCACCGCCCGGGACGACGAGAGCGAGATCGTGCGGCTGCTCAACGCCGGCGCGGACGACTACCTCACGAAACCGTTCTCGGTCGAGCACCTGTCCGCGCGCATCGCCGCCGTGCTGCGCAGGGCCCGCCCCGGCGGCGGGGAGACCGCCTCCTCGCCGGTGCTCCGCGTCGGCGGGCTCAGCGTCGACCCGACGCGCCGGCAGGCCGAACTCGACGGCAGACGGCTGGATCTGACCCGCCGGGAGTTCGACCTCCTCGCCTATCTCGCCTGCCGCCCCGGTGTCGTCGTCCCGCGCAGGGAACTGCTCGCCGAGGTCTGGCAGCAGTCCTACGGCGACGACCAGACGATCGACGTCCATCTCTCCTGGCTGCGCCGGAAACTGGGCGAGACCGCGGCCCGGCCGCGCTATGTGCACACCCTGCGCGGGGTCGGGGTGAAGCTGGAGCCGCCGGCGGCAGGGGAGCCGGCGCGATGAGATGGGCCCTGGTCAAGGTGTGCCTGGCGGTCACCACGATGGTCGTGGTCGCCTTCGCCGTCCCGCTCGGACTCGTCGTCCAGGAGATGGCCCGCGACCGCGCGTTCTCCAACGCCGAGCGCGAGGCCGCGGCCGTCGCCCCGGCGCTGTCCATCACCACCGACCGGGACGAGCTAGAGAGGGTGGTGGCCTCCGCGGGCGCCGGCCCCGCGACCGGTGCCGGAAGCGGCGGCGCCGCGACGGGGATGGCGGTGCACCTGCCCGCCGACGGCGGCCGCGCCGCGCTCGACCTCGGACGGCAGCGCGCCACGGCCCGGGACATCCAGGCCGTACGGAACATGGGCCGGGCCTCCACCGCGTCCGTCGCCGGCGGCTCCGCGCTGCTCCAGCCGGTCGCCCTGGGCTCCGGAGCGATCGCGGTCGTCGAGGTGTACGTGCCCGAGTCGGAGATGAGCAACGGCGTCGGTACGGCCTGGGCGGTGCTCGGGGCCGTCGGCCTCGCGCTGATCGCCGGCTCGGTCGCCGTCGCCGACCGGCTCGGGGTGCGCATGGTGCGGCCCGCCCGCCGGCTGGTGGCGGGGGCGCACGAACTGGGCGAGGGCAAGCTCGGCGCCCGTGTGCCCGAGGACGGCCCGACCGAACTCAGGCTCGCCGCCGTCGCCTTCAACTCCATGGCCGACCAGGTCGTCCAGCTCCTCGCCAACGAGCGGGAACTGGCCGCCGACCTCTCGCACCGGCTGCGCACCCCGCTCACCGTGCTCCGGCTGAACACCGCCTCCCTGGGCGCGGGACCGGCCGCCGAACAGACCCGGGCCGCCGTCGCCCAGCTGGAGCGGGAGGTCGACACCATCATCCGCACGGCCCGCGAGGCCAAACCGCAGACCGGCGCGTCCGGGCCGGCGGCCGGCTGCGACGCGGCCGAGGTGATCCGCGAGCGCATGGAGTTCTGGTCGGCGCTCGCCGAGGACGAGGGCCGCAAGTGGCGGGTGGCCGGGGTGGAGCGCCCGGTGCGGATCCCCGTGGCCCGCGCCGAACTGGCCGCCGCCCTCGACGCACTGCTCGGCAACGTCTTCCGGCACACCGCCGAGGGCACCGCCTTCGCGGTCGACGTGCACGACAGCGAGGAGGCCGTGATCGTCCTGGTCTCGGACGCGGGCCCCGGCATATCCGACCCCGGGGCGGCGATGGCCCGCGGCCGGGGTTCGGGCAGCGCGGGCTCGACGGGCCTCGGGCTCGACATCGTGCGCCGCCTCGCCGAGTCCACCGGCGGGGACGTCCGGATCGGCTCCTCGGTGCTGGGCGGCACCGAGGTGCGGATCTGGTTCCAGCTCGACGGGGCCGGACCGGCGGGACGCGGACCGCGGGGCACCGCCCGGCGGCGCCGGCCCGGGAGACCGTGGAAGCCGGTGCGGGCGGGGACGCCGGTGCGCGCGGGGAAGCGGGGGCACACGGGGGAGGCCGCGGAGCGCGTGCGGCCGGGGAAGTCCGAGCCGCCCGAGAGCTAGACGGGCCGGGCGAGCCGGGAGATTCCGGTCCCGGGGTTTAACCGTCCCCGATCCCATCCTTAAGCGCACCCTAAGAACCCGGACGATCCCGTTCCGTAGGTCATTTGTCCGAATCCGGCTCGCTAGCGTGCTGCCACACCCCACCCCCCGTGGACAGCGAAGGCAGGACGCGCATGAGCACGCACCGGCGCAGGATCAGTGGACGGAACAAGGCGATCGGTGGCGCGGTCGCCGCGGCCGTGGTCGGCGGCGGAGCGGTCCTGCTGGCCGGCACCGCGAACGCGGCCGGGGTGAACGCCGCGTACACGAAGACCAGCGACTGGCAGACGGGCTACACCGCGCAGTACGTCGTCACCAACAACAGCACCGGGACGGAGAAGGCCTGGTCGCTGGAGTTCGACCTGCCCCAGGGCGCCAGGCTCGGCTCGCTGTGGAACGGCGAGGCCGACGTCAGCGGTCGCCACGTCACCGTGCGCCCCGCCAAGTGGGACACGGACGGTCTGGCCCCGGGCCGGTCGGTCACCCTCGGCTTCGTGGTCGACGGCAGCGGCGACCCCACCGGCTGCCGCGTCGACGGCCAGCAGTGTTCGGCGGAGGGCGGATCCACCCCCGAGCCGAGCGGCCGCCCGACCACCGCCCCGTCACCGGCCCCCACGCAGAGCACGGCCCCCGCCCCCACCTCGAGCACCGGCACGGGCGGCGCCGGGAGCGGCACCACCGCCTCCGCCGGCTTCGCCCCCTACGTCGACACCTCGCTCTACCCGGCCTTCGACCTCCTCGGCGCCGCCGACGCCACCGGCGTGAAGAACTTCAACCTCGCCTTCGTCACCGACGGCGGCGGCTGCACCCCCAAGTGGGGCGGCGTGACGGACCTGACCGCCGACGGTGTGGCCGCGCAGATCGGCGCCCTGCGCGCCAAGGGCGGTGACGTCCGGGTCTCCTTCGGCGGCGCCTCCGGTTCCGAGCTGGCCACCGGCTGCTCCTCGGCGGACGCGCTCGCCGCGGCCTACGGCAAGGCCGTCGACGCCTTCAAGCTGACCAAGGTCGACTTCGACGTCGAGGGCGGCGCGCTGCCCAACACCGCGGCCAACACCCGCCGTGCCCAGGCCATCGCCAAGCTCCAGGCCCAGCACCCCGGCCTGGACGTCTCCTACACCCTCCCGGTGATGCCGGAGGGCCTCACCCAGGACGGCGTGAACCTGCTGGCCGACGCCAAGGCCAACGGCGTGAAGGTCGGCGCCGTCAACATCATGGCGATGGACTACGGCCCGGCGTTCAGCGGCGACATGGGCGACTACGCCGTCCAGGCCGCGACCGGCACCCAGGCCCAGGTCAAGGGCGTGCTCGGGCTGTCCGACGCGGACGCCTGGAAGACCGTCGCCGTCACCCCGATGATCGGCGTCAACGACGTCTCCACCGAGGTGTTCAGGACCGACGACGCCACGCAGCTGGTGGACTTCGCCAGGTCCAAGGGGCTCGGCGCCCTGTCCATGTGGTCCGCGGCCCGCGACAAGCAGTGCCCGGGCGGCACCAAGCCGAGCGCCGACCCGACGTGCAGCTCGATCGCCCAGGGCGCGTTCGCGTTCTCCAAGGCGTTCGCCGCCTTCAAGTAGTCCACGGCGGGCGGCCGGCGGCCGCCCGCCGCCCGACCCGAGGTCCTGGCGCCGACCACCCCCCGGCACCAGGACCTCGCGCATGCCCGGTGCCGGTGCCGGTGCCGGTGCCGGTACCGCTGCCGGTTTTCGGTGCCCGGCCCGGATCGGTCCCGGATCGGTCCCGGATCGGTCCCGGATCGGTCCCGGGTCAGTCCCGGAAGTCCGTCCCCGGCAGCGTCCCCGTGCGCGCCGCCTCCGCGTACCAGTGCGCGCTCGACTTCGGGGTGCGCTCCAGCGTCGCGTAGTCCACGTACACCGCCCCGAACCGCTTCTCGTAGCCGTACGCCCACTCGAAGTTGTCCATCAGGGACCACAGGTAGTAGCCGCGCACGTCGGCGCCGTCGGCGAGAGCGCGGTGGACCGCGGCGAGATGGGCGTGCAGGTAGGCGACGCGCTCGGGGTCGTGCACCCGTCCGTCGGGGCCGGGCTTGTCGTCGTAGGCGGCGCCGTTCTCCGTGATGTACAGCGGCAGCCCCGGGGCCTGGCGGGCATAGCGGGTGATCAGGTCGTACAGGCCGGTCGGGTCGACCGTCCAGCCCATCTCCGTGCGCTCGCCCGGGGTCTGGTGGAACAGTACGTCGTCGGCGCCGGGCCAGGGCGAGTGCGCGCTGGCGCCGTGGCCGTCCGCGCGCGGCCCCTCCAGGTCGCCGGAGGCGGCGGAGACCAGCGCCGGGGTGTAGTAGTTGAGGCCCAGCGCGTCCAGCGGCGCCTTGATCGCGCGGAGGTCGCCGTCGAGGACGTACGACCAGTCGGTCAGCGAGGACGTCGCGGACAGCAGCGAGGCGGGGTACGCGCCGTGCAGCATCGGCCCGTCGAAGACGCCGTTGGCCAGGTCGTCGATCCGGCGGGCCGCGGCCAGGTCGGCCGGGTCCGGGGAGAGGGGCCGTACGACGGCGGAGTTGAGGCTGACCGCGATCTGGTTGCGGGCCGGCATGACCGAGCGCAGGGCCGAGGCGGCCAGGCCGTGGGCGAGGTTGAGGTGGTGGGCCGCCCGCAGGGAGGCCACCGGGTCGGTGCGGCCGGGGGCGTGCACGCCGGAGCCGTACCCCAGGAAGGCGCTGCACCACGGCTCGTTGAGGGTGATCCAGTTCTCCACGCGGTCGCCGAGGGCCTCGCCGACGATCTGGGCGTACTCGGCGAACCGCTGGGCGGTGTCCCGCTCGGGCCAGCCGCCCGCGTCCTCCAGCTCCTGCGGCAGGTCCCAGTGGTAGAGCGTGAGCGCGGGCTTGATGCCGTGCGCGAGCAGCTCGTCCACCAGCCGGCGGTAGAAGTCCAGGCCCACCTGGACCGCCGGGCCCCGGCCCGTCGGCTGCACCCGGGACCAGGAGACGGAGAAGCGGTAGGCGGTCAGGCCCAGGTCGGCCATCATCCGCACGTCGTCGCGGTAGCGGTGGTAGTGGTCGACGGCGATGTCACCGCTCTCCCCGCCCGCCGTCCGGCCCGGCGTATGGCTGAAGGTGTCCCAGATCGAGGGGGTGCGGCCGCCCTCGCGCACCGCCCCCTCGATCTGGTACGCGGAGGTCGCGGCACCCCACAGGAAGCCGGTGGGGAAGGTCACCGGGGAAGCCGTGGCAGCGGAGGAGACGGAGACGGAGGCGGGGGAGGCGGAGGAGGGGGAAACGACGGAAGGGGAAACGGACTCGGGCATGGAAGCGCTCCCATGGAGGGTCGAGGAGACCTACGGGTGAGTTGGGGGAGAAGGGGCGGCCAGGAGAGGCCGGGAGGGCCGGGGCGACGCCGGCCGGGCCCTCCCGTGCGGGCGGCGGGGCCCGGGCGGCGCTGCCCGGACCCCGCGGCACCCGGCGTCAGCCCTTGACCGCGCCCTGCATGATGCCGCCCACGATCTGCTTGCCGAACAGCAGGAAGGCGAGCAGCAGCGGCAGCGTGCCGAGCAGCGCGCCCGCCATGATGACGGCCTGGTCGGGGACGTAACCCGTGCCGAGCGAGTTCAGTGCCACCTGCACGGTCGGGTTCTGCTGGTTCAGGGCGATGATCGGCCACAGGAAGTCGTTCCAGGCGAAGACGAACGTCAGCAGGCCGAGCACCGCCATCGCGGGCCGCGCGGCCGGGAAGACCACGTGCCACACGATCCGCAGGCTGCTCGCCCCGTCCACCCGGGCCGCCTCGATCAGCTCCGACGGCAGCGCCTGCACCAGGTACTGCCGCATGAAGAACGTGCCGAACGCGGTCACCAGGCTCGGCAGGATCACCGTCTGGAGCTGGTTCGACCAGCCGAAGTCCGACATCCACAGGTACAGCGGGACGACGGCCAGCTGCGGCGGGATCATCATCGTGCCGATGGTGAGCAGCAACAGCAGCCCGGAGAAGCGGAAACGCAGCTTGGCGAAGGCGAAACCGGCCAGCGTGGAGAACACCACCGTGCTCGCCGTGATCGTGCCGGCCACCAGCACCGAGTTGAACATCGCGGTGCCGAGCCCGGCCTCGTCCCAGGCGGTCTGCAGATTGGTGAACAGGTTGCCGCCGAACCACAGCGGCGGCGGGGTCTGGGCGAGGCGTCCCGCGGTCCGCGAGGCCGCGATCGCCGTCCACACCAGCGGGGCCAGCGAGACCAGCGCGAAGACGGTCAGCACGACGTACGTCACCGGGCCCGCGTGCAGCTGCTTGCCCGCTCCCATCACCCGGCGCCGGCCGGCCCCGGACTTGCCCGCCCGGGGCATCGGCATGTCAGTGGTGGTCATTGGGACTTCCTCAGCCGTCGGGTGAGCAGCAGGTTGACCGCGGCGACGAGCAGCATGATCAGGAACATCGACCAGGCGATCGCGGACGCCTTGCCGAGGTTGCCGATGATCCAGCCCTGGTCGTACATGTACAGACCGAGGGTCTGGTACTGGTGCTCGGAACCGCCCTTGGAGCCGCTGACCCCGCCGAACAGCAGGGGTTCACCGAAGAGCTGGGTGGCGCCGATGGTCGAGACGACGATCGTGAAGAGGATCGTCGGCCGCAGCTGCGGGATCGTCACGTGCCGGAACTGCTGCCAGCGGTTCGCGCCGTCGAGAGCCGCCGACTCGTACAGGTCCACGGGGATGGCCTGCATCGCGGCCAGGTAGATCAGTGCGTTGTAGCCGGTCCACCGCCAGATCACGATCGACGACACCGCGAACTGCGAACCCCAGTCGGATTCACGCCAGTTGACGGCATCGACGCCGAAGAAGTGCAGGATCCAGTTGACCATGCCGCCGTCCCACGAGTACAGCAGCGTGAACACCAGGGTCGCGGCGGCCACCGAGGTGGCGTACGGCGTCAGCATCACCACCCGCCACACGGTGGAGCCGCGCAGCCGGTAGTTGAGCAGGTGGGCCAGCCCGATCGCCGCGAGCAGCTGCGGCACCGTCGAGATCAGGCCGATGGTGAAGGTGTTGCCGAGGGCGTTCCAGAAGAAGTCCGAGGACAGCAGGTTCCGGTAGTTGTCCAGGCCCGCCCAGGTCTGGTGGTCCAGCGCGGAGAGCTGGACGTCGTGCAGCGAGTACCACGCGGTGTAGATCAGCGGGACCAGCGTGAACGCCCCGAACAGCACGAAGAAGGGGGCCACGAACGCGTACGGCGACGCCTTCATGTCCCAGCGGTACAGCCGGCTGCGCCAGGAGCCGGCGCTCGCCGGCGCACCACGGCCGTGAGCGCCCCGGGCCGCGCCCGGCGGGATGCCGGGCGCGGCCTCGGCGCTCGACGCGGGATGCGCGAGAGCCTCTTCGGAGCCGGTCACTGGCCGAGCACGTCCTTGATCTCCTTGGACGCCGCGTCCCAGCCCTGGGCCGGGGACTTGCCCTTCTGCTCGACCTGGAGGATGCCGATGTCACTGATCGCGCTGTCGATCGGCTTGTCCTTCGGACCGAGCGGCTGCGCCGGGATGGTCTTCGCCGAGTCGGAGAAGATCTGCGTCAGCGGCGCGCCGGAGAAGTAGGCCGTGGTGTCGCCCTGCGGCTTCAGGCCCGCGTACGCCGACGGGGTCGACGGGAAGCTGGCCTGCTTGGCGAAGACCTTCGCCTGCTGCTCGGGGGCGGTCAGCCACTTCGCCAGGGCGACGGCCTCCTTCTGGTGCTTGGTCGCGGTCGGCACGCCGATGAACGAACCGCCCCAGTTGGAGGCGGCCGGGGCCGCCGCCACGTCCCACTTGCCCTTGCCCGAGTCGCCCGACTTCTGCTCGATGTAGCCGATCATCCACGCCGGGCAGGCGACGGTGGCGAAGGTGCCGTTGGCGAAGCCCTGGTCCCAGGTGGGGTCGAACTGCTTCAGCTTCGCCGACATGTTGCTCGTCGCCGCGGTCATGGCGACGTCCCACGCCTGCTTCACACCGGGGGACTTGTCCCAGACGACGTTGCCGTCCTTGTCGTAGTTGCGCGTCGTCGCGCCGCCGAGGACCGCGTTGTAGACCGAGGCGGCCGAGTCCACGAACTTGGTGCCCTTGGGCGCCTTCTTCATGTACTGCTTGCCGAGGTCCACGTACTTCGCCCAGTCGCCCTTCCAGGCCTCGGCGAGCTTGGTGCGGTCGGTGGGCAGACCGGCCTTCTGCAGCAGGTCCTTGCGGTAGCAGATGGCCATCGGGCCGATGTCGGTGCCGAGCCCGATGAGCTTGCCGTCCTTGGTGGTGGCCTGCGCGTTCTTCCAGTCCAGCCACTGCGACTTGTCGACGTCCTTGCCGAGGTCGACGAACTTGGCTCCCTGCGTCTCGACGGCCTCGGTGATGTTGCCGACCTCGATGGCCTGGATGTCGTCGGTGCCGGCGCCGGCCTGGAGGCGGGTGAGCACCTTTGGCCAGTACACGTCGGTACGAGTGGTGACGTTCTCCTTGATGCTGATGTCCGGATGAAGCTTCATGTACTCGTCGTACAGGCCGGACTGCTTGTAGCCGAAGACGCCGAAGGTGCCGATGGTCAGCGTGATCTTGCCTTTGCCACTGCCGTTGCCACCCGAGTCCGACGAGCTGTCGTCCGAGTCCTTGGCGCAGCCGGCCAGCAGTCCCGTGGCCAGCGCGGCGACGGCCACGAAGGCCCCCACCTTGCGGGACCGGCGGATGCTCGTGCGCATTGCGTCCTCCTGTTGCCTGACGTGCCGACCCCCCGGCCGGTTCATGGAATCGGGCCCGTTCGTACTCGCTGCGGCTCGGGCGGGGAACGTGCGGGATGTGTATGTGTCAGGTACCGTGGGAGCGCTCCCACTTGTGATGAGTTGAAGGGTCGTCGCTCCGGGGCGGGGTGTCAAGGGAACGGACGGGGAGCACCGCGTTCAGTTATCGGCCTGTTAACCGGGGGCAGTTGGCGGCGCGTGAGACGCCCCCGGCAGTGCGGTGATCGGCACTGTTACATTCCAGGTCGGCTTGATGTGCGGTGAGAAAGGCGGAGCCCCATGCGCAGCCGTAGTGGCGGGCGGCCCACGCTCGAGGAGGTCGCCGCCCGGGCCGGGGTGGGCCGGGGCACGGTCTCCCGGGTGATCAACGGCTCGCCGCGGGTCAGCGACGCGACCCGCGCCGCGGTCGAGGCGGCCGTCGAGGAACTCGGCTACGTCCCCAACACCGCGGCCCGCGCTCTCGCGGCCAACCGCACCGACTCCATCGCGCTGGTGGTCCCCGAGCCGGAGACCCGCTTCTTCGCCGAGCCGTACTTCTCGGACATGCTGCGCGGTGTCGGGGCGGAACTGGCCGACACGGAGATGCAGTTGCTGCTGATCTTCGCGGGCAGCGACCGGGAGCGGGACCGGCTGGCCCAGTATCTGGCGGCCCATCGCGTCGACGGTGTCCTGCTGGTCTCGGTCCATGCCGACGACCCGCTCCCCGATCTGCTCGCCCAGCTGGAGATACCGGCCGTGATCAGCGGCCCCCGCTCGGCCGGGGAGACGCTCACCTCGGTCGACTCGGACAACTACGGCGGCGGCCGCTCGGCGGTGCGGCACCTGGTGGGGCGCGGCCGGCGCCGCATCGCCCACATCACCGGCCGCCTGGACGTCTACGGCGCGGGACGCCGCGTGGACGGCTACCGCGACGCCCTGCGCGAGGCCGGCCTGCCGGCCGACGAACTCCTCCTCGAACCGGGTGACTTCACCGAGGAGGGCGGCCACCGCGCGATGACCGTCCTGCTGGCGCGCCGCCCCGACCTGGACGCGGTCTTCGCCGGCTCCGACGTCATGGCGGCGGGCGCCCGCAAGGCCCTGCGCGAGGCGGGCCGCCGCGTCCCGCAGGACGTGGCCCTCATCGGGTACGACGACTCGGTCGTCGCCCGGCACATGGACCCGCCCCTGACCAGCGTCCGCCAGCCCATCCAGGAGATGGGCCGCGAGATGCTGCGCCTCCTCCTCGCCGACATCGCCGCCCGCACCCCGGCCCCGCCCCTCCTGCCCGCCCGCCGGCACGAGGTGCTGGCGACGGAGCTGGTGGTGCGGGAGTCCTCCTGAGGGACGCGGGTCCCGCCCGCCGGGGGCGCCGGGGGCACCCGGGGCTCTCGGCGATCGAAGTTGCGGGAGCTTCTTCCTGCGCCAGCCGCGCCAGCCGTGTCGGCCGCGCCAGCCGTGTCGGCCGCGTCCCGGCCGGGAAACGAAGAAGCCCCTCGTCCGTGTCTCCACGGACGAGGGGCTTCCCTCTGGGGTGAGTGACGGGACTTGAACCCGCGACATCCTGGACCACAACCAGGTGCTCTGCCAGCTGAGCTACACCCACCATGACCGGCTGTGGAACTTGTCGTTTCCCCGACCGGCCGAGAAGAAGTCTACAGGGTCCGGAGGGGTGCTCGCGCACGCGTTTTCGCACGGGTCACGAGCGACCCCCGGACGGACCCTCCGGGACGGTCCCGAGCGGTGGCTACTGCGCGGGCAGGACGTACTTGGCGGCGATCGTCCTGGCGGTGTCGGAGTCGGGTCCGGGCTGCGGGACGAAGACGGCCTCGCGGTAGTAGCGCAGCTCGGCGATCGACTCGCGGATGTCGGCGAGGGCGCGGTGGTTGCCGTTCTTCTCCGGGCTGTTGAAGTAGGCCCGCGGGTACCAGCGCCGCGCCAGCTCCTTGACCGAGGAGACGTCCACGATCCGGTAGTGCAGCCAGTTCTCCAGGTCCGGCATGTCCCGCAGCAGGAATCCGCGGTCGGTGCCGACGGAGTTGCCGCACAGCGGGGCCTTGCCGGGCTCCTTGACGTGCTCCCGGATGTAGGCGAGGACCTGCTCCTCGGCGTCGGCGAGCGTGGTGCCGCCGGCCAGCTCCTCCAGCAGTCCGGACGCGGTGTGCATCTCGCGCACCACCTCCGGCATCGTCTCCAGGGCCGGGTCCGGCGGACGGATGACGATGTCCACCCCCTCGCCGAGTACGTTCAGCTCGGAGTCGGTGACGAGGGCGGCGACCTCGATGAGAGCGTCGTGGGACAGCGAGAGGCCGGTCATCTCGCAGTCGATCCAGACCATGCGATCGTTCATGTGTCTCACCTTACGGCGAGCGGCCCCGGCGGGGACCGCACGTGCGGCGACCTTGTCGGTGAACGGTCAGGAAAGCCGCGAGGAGGGAGGGGGACCGGAGCGCGGCTCCGGTCCCCCTCCCTCCTCTGTCCTGCGCGGCGACCCTCAGCCGCCGCGCGGCCCCGGCAGCAGACCCACCGTCTGGCGGCGGCTCATCTGCATCGGGACCCCGCCGTCGCGGTCCGGGTGGAGCGCGGCGGGCAGGTGGCCCACCGGTCCATGGCCGGGCACACCGGCGGGCGGCGCGCCCAGGGGGCCGTGCGCGGCGACCGCCATCTCCTGCTCGTCCTGCCGTTCACCCTGCGGCCGGCGGGCCCGGTACGCGGCCCGGTAGGCGGCGGGGGAGGAGCCGAGCTGGCGCCGGAAGTGCCCGCGCAGCGCGACCGGCGAGCGGAATCCGCACCGGCCCGCCACCTCGTCCACCGAGTAGTCCGAGGTCTCCAGCAGCCGCTGTGCCTGGAGCACCCGCTGGGTGATCAGCCACTGCAGCGGCGCGCTGCCGGTGAGCGAACGGAACCGGCGGTCGAACGTACGGCGGCTCATGTAGGCGCGTGCCGCGAGCGTCTCCACGTCGAACTGCTCGTGGAGGTGCTCCAGCGCCCAGGCGACGACCTCGGCGAGCGGGTCGGCGCCGATCTCCTCGGGTAAAGACCTGTCGAGGTAGCGCTCCTGGCCGCCGCTGCGGCGCGGCGGTACCACCAGGCGGCGGGCCAGCGCACCGGCCGCCTCGTTGCCGTGGTCCGTGCGCACGATGTGCAGACACAGGTCGATCCCCGCGGCCGTACCGGCCGAGGTCAGCACGTCACCGTCGTCGACGAACAGCTCGCGCGGGTCGACGTGCACCGACGGATAGCGCTTGGCCAGCGTCGGCGCGTACATCCAGTGGGTGGTCGCCGGGCGGCCGTCCAGCAGGCCGGCCGCGGCCAGGACGAAGGCCCCGGTGCACAGCCCGACGATGCGGGCGCCCTCCTCGTGCGCTCTGCGCAGGGCGTCGAGCGCCTCCTCCGGTGGCGGTGAGGTGATCGAACGCCAGGCCGGCACGACGACCGTGCCCGCCCGGGAGATCGCCTCCAGTCCGTGCGGCGCGGTGAGTTCCAGGCCCCCTGTGGTCCGCAGGGGGCCGTCCTCGCCGGCCGACACCAGCAGTCGGTAGCGCGGTACTCCGGCGTCCTGGCGGTCGATACCGAACACCGAGAGCGGTATGGAACTCTCGAAGATGGGGCCGCCGCTGAACAGCAGCACCGCGACGATCTCCTTGCGGCGTCGCCCGGACAGCTTCCGGGCACCGGCTTCCGGCGCGGCAGTGGAGTCGTGGCTCATCCGCTTAAGCCCCCCTCGGTGGTCGCGGCTCCTCGGTTGTGTCGCTGCACGTTTCCCCTCGGTCCTGCACGAGTCCCCCGCCGTAAGAAAGTCAAGATCGAATCTACTGGCTTCCACGGTCTGTCGATGGCCAGTTCCACACGCGACGCATTGTCGACAAGACAACTTGGCGTGAAGCATTCGATCACGAAGGGTTGCACTCGTGGGCCGCGCAGGGAAGTGCGCCTTGTGGCGGTGGCCAAACCGCATAGGGTGCGGAGGGTCGCGCAACCCCTGTTTGTGCAGGTGGAACGGGGAGAGAGGGGTGGTTCGGACCCCTCCCGGTCGATAACCAGAAGTTGGCTGAAAAGAAGCGTTCAGGGGCGCGGAAACCGGTCAGTCAACCGGTGTCCGCTCCAGGGTGTGACGACCGCCTCTTTGCTCGTCGCAACATTTCGAACGGCCCCGGACGGCCCTGAGCCGCGCCGTGCGGCACCGGACGGCGCCGAACCGCACGGAACGGTCCCGAACACCGCCGAGTGGCACGGAACGGTACCGGGCGGCCGGGCGCGGGCCGGCGGCCGGCGCGACGGCGGCCCCGCCCGAGGACGCTTCCCGCGGTGCCGGCGAGCGAGGCGTCGTGGCGGAGCAGGTGCGCGGGGGAGCGGGCCGCGGCCGCGGGCGGCGCGGCGGATCATGTCACTCGCCGTGTCCGGCGCGGGACGCGCCCCGGCGGCGGCCCGGGTCCGGACGCCCCGCGGTTCCCGGGGCGGGGGCCCGCTCCTCCCGGCGTCCGCCGGGTCGTCCGGTCACCGTCCGTTTCCCCGCGAAGACTGTGCAAACCGCCTGTACGGGGCAGCGACCATTGCGCTACGGGCGCCGCTCGTGCATGCTCCGGGGAACCCCCGGAAGACACCCGGCGGGCCGCTTACGGAGCGTGTGCGGGATCTGGCCCTGAGAAGGCGTGCCGCCGTACCCTTGGGGGTATGGGGTTGGGAAGACGTTTCCCGGACACAGCTCCGCCGCACGATGTCACCCCCCGTTCCCTAAAGGATCCCAACGCCGAGACAGCCATGGCCGGTCACGAATTCTTCGAACCAGCGGACCGCAAGCGGCCGGTCGCCGAACCCACGGCGGCCGATCCCCTGGCGGCGGAAGAGTCACGCCACTCCTGCGATCCCGCCTTCCGGCACGGGGTGGTCGTCGGTTTCGACGGCTCCACCTCCAGCGAGCGCGCCCTCGCCTACGCCATCGGCATGGCCCGCCGCTCCGGTTCGGGCCTGATCATCGTCCATGTGGCCAACCGGCTGCCCACCACCGTGTGGGCGGGCTGCGAACCGCCCGTGTTCGTGGATGTCCCGGACCACCGCACCGAGGTGCTCGGTCTCGAACTCGCCTGCGCGGAGCACCTGGCCGAGGTGCCGTGGATCCTGGTCGAGCGCGGCGGTGACATCTGCCACGAACTCGAGGAGGTCGGCCGGGAGTACGAGGCGGACGCGATCGTGGTCGGCTCGACCCATGGACTCGTCGGCCGGCTGTTCGGCTCCGTGGCCGGACGGCTCGCCAAGCGGGCGCAGCGGCCCGTGATCGTCATCCCCTGACGCCGTCCCCCCGGTGACGCCGGGCTCGCGGGCCTCCCTCTCCCCGTCCGCACCGGGGTTCACGACACTCCGTCAACTCTCTTCGTCCAGCGGGAAACTACTTGCGCGTAGAGGTGTTTGTGCCTTTGTGAAGGGCATATACCGGGCACCGCACAGCCGTACCTGCACGAAGGGAGCCCGCCGTGGACAAAGACGTCTCCGCGGGAAGCGGAAGCACTGTCGTGGCCGGCCGACTCGCCCTGGGTGTCACCCTGCTGGCGTTCGGGATCGGCACGACCGGGGTGATCGACGGCGTGGCCGCGGCCGACGCCGTGTCAGTGGCCCGATACGTGGGCGGAGTCGCCCTGTTCCTCCTCGGCCTGCTGGCCTTCCGCGACCGTGACGGCGCGACGGGCACGGGCTTCACGGTCCTCGGCGCGCTCTGGTTCACCTGGGCCGTCACCGCCCGCACCTCGGAGCATGCGGCCGGGCTGTTCCTGCTCCTGTTCGCCCTCGTGGCGCTCACCCTGACCCTCGCGGGCGGGGATCTGCCGGGGCGGGTCACCCACGGCCTGCTGTTCGTGTCCATGACGCTGCTCGCCGTCGCGGCCTTCGCGGGCAGCTCCCCGCTGGTGAAGGCGGGCGGCTGGGCGGCCGTGGCGTCCGGCGCGGTGGCCTGGTACGCGGCGACGGCCGCGCCGGCCCACTGGCCGACGGCGTTCCCGAGGCGTGCCGCCGGCCGGGGGGTGACGGCCACCGGCTGATCGAGAGCGGCACCGGAAGGACCCCCACGTGCCGGGTGGCACACGTGGGGGTCCTTCCGTGTCGTACCGGGGACGGGGCCGTACCGGGGGCCGCGCGTCGTCCGCGCGCTCCCCGGTGCCCCCGGCGGCCTGCTACTCGACCGTGACCGACTTTGCCAGGTTGCGCGGCTTGTCGATGTCGCGGCCCAGGACCTTCGCCGCGTGGTAGGCGAGGAGCTGGAGCGGGATGCCCATGAGGATCGGGTCCAGCTCGTCCTCGTTCTTGGGGACGACGATCGTCCGGTCGGCCTTCTCCTGCTTCTGGTGGGCCACCGCGAGGATCTTGCCGCTGCGGGCCTTGATCTCCTCCAGGGCGGCGCGGTTCTTCTCCAGCAGCTCGTCGTCGGGGACGATCGCGACCGTCGGCAGGGCCGGCTCGATGAGGGCCAGCGGGCCGTGCTTCAGCTCCGAGGCCGGGTAGGCCTCGGCGTGTATGTAGGTGATCTCCTTGAGCTTCAGGGAGGCCTCACGCGCCACCGGGTAGCCCCGGACACGGCCGATGAAGAGCATCGAGCGGCTCTCGGCGTACTCCTCGGCCAGCTCCCTGACCTCGTCCTCCTGCTTGAGGATCTCGGCGATCTGCTCCGGCAGGCGGCGCAGGCCCTCGATGATCCGCTTGCCGTCGCGGACCGAGAGGTCGCGGGTGCGGCCCAGGTGCAGGGCGAGCAGGGCGAAGGCGACCGTGGTGTTGGTGAAGCACTTCGTGGAGACCACGCAGACCTCGGGGCCGGCGTGCACGTAGATGCCGCCGTCGGCCTCGCGGGCGATGGCCGAGCCGACCACGTTGACCACGCCGAGGACGCGGGCGCCCTTGCGCTTCAGCTCCTGCACCGCGGCGAGGACGTCGTACGTCTCACCGGACTGGGAGACCGCGATGTACAGGGTGTCGGGGTCGACGACCGCGTTGCGGTAGCGGAACTCGGAGGCGGGCTCGGCGTCCGCGGGGATGCGGGCCAGCTCCTCGATCATCTGGGCGCCGATCATGCCCGCGTGGTACGAGGTGCCGCAGCCGAGGATCTTCACGCGGCGGATCTTGCGCGCCTCGCGGGCGTCCAGGTTCAGGCCGCCCAGGTGCACGGTGGAGAACCGGTCGTCGATGCGGCCGCGCAGCACGCGGTCCACGGCGTCGGCCTGCTCGTGGATCTCCTTGTGCATGTACGTGTCGTGGCCGCCCATGTCGTAGGAGGCCGCCTCCCACTCCACGGTGGTCGGCTCGGACGTCGTACGGGTGCCCTCGGTGGTGTACGTGCGGAAGTCGTCGGCCTTCAGCGTGGCCATCTCGCCGTCGTCCAGCGTGACGATCTGCCGGGTGTGGGCGACCAGCGCGGCGATGTCCGAGGCGACGAACATCTCCTTCTCGCCGATGCCGAGGACGACCGGGGAGCCGTTGCGGGCCACCACGATGCGGTCGGGGAAGTCGGCGTGCATGACGGCGATGCCGTAGGTGCCCTCGACCAGGCGCACGGTCTCGCGGACCTTGTCCTCCAGCTTCTCGGCCGTCGAGCGGGCGATCAGGTGGACGAGGACCTCGGTGTCGGTCTCGGAGAGGAACTCGACACCGTCCGCCTCCAGCTTGCGCCGCAGGTCGGAGGCGTTGTCGATGATGCCGTTGTGCACGACGGCGACCTTGTTGTCGGCCGACATGTGCGGGTGGGCGTTGACGTCGGAGGGGGCTCCGTGGGTGGCCCAGCGGGTGTGGGCGATACCGGTGGTCCCCTTGAAGCGCGCCGGGACCTTGGCCTCCAGGTCGCGCACCCGGCCCTTGGCCTTGACCATCTTCAGGCCGGCCGACTTCGGGGAGGAGACGACGATGCCCGCCGAGTCGTAGCCGCGGTACTCCAGCCGCTGCAGGCCCTCCAGCAGCAGCGGGGCCACGTCACGCTTCCCGATGTATCCGACAATTCCGCACATGTATACGTATCTCTCAGCCTGGCGTCTCAGCCGTAGACCATGCGGCGCAGCTGCCTGAGCGTGAGCTCCGGCGGCGCCACCGTTCGGTAGTGCAGGTCCGCCTCGATCCGATCGAAGATCTCCATGTTCTGCAGACCCTGGGCCTGCAGTTCACGGTGGCGGCGACGGACGTAGTCCTGCGTCGTCTCGTCGAAATAGGCGAGCACGTCCTGGACCACCCGCAGCGCCTCGCCCCTGCTCAGGGGCGTGGACCGCGTCAGGTGATCGACAAGTTCCTCGTGCACCCGGTAGATCCTCGGCCACCGGCGCGAGATTCGCAAGAATCGTGCCCGATTCCGGGCAGCGGCCCGTTGGAACTCCCGTGGGGCGCTGTTCGCCGGATGTCCATCCCGCGTCTTGTGTCCGGTCGACTGAATGGGCGAGTTTCAGGCGCCATGGACATTCCTCGTATGGGCGTACCCGAGAAGCTCGCCGAGCGCATGAGCATGGCCGAACAGCATGAGTACCTGCGCGCGAGATTCTCCCGCCGCACCCTCGTCAGGGGCGGCGCCGTGACCCTCGGCGCCGTCGCGGGCGGCGCGTTCGTGCCGGGCGCGACCGCGCGGGCCGCCGTCCCGGCCCCGCGCCCCGCCTCCTCGGCCGGCAAGGCGGACGGCGCCCTCGCCGCCCCCTTCGGCCGCCACCTCGCCTTCGGCAACGACCCGCGCACCGAGATCACCGTCTCCTGGCAGGTCCCGGTCGCCGTGCGGAAGCCGTTCATCCGCGTCGGCGCCCACCCCTGGGACCTCTCCCGGAAGATCGACGCCGAGGTCCGCACCCTGTACACCCCGGCCGGAGTCGGCGCGAGCGGCGACCACACCCAGTACTACGTGCACGCCCGGCTCACCCACCTGCGCCCCGGCCGCACCTACTACTACGGCGTCGGGCACCACGGCTTCGACCCGGCCGAGCCGCACCTGCTGGGCACCCTCGGCACCTTCACCACCGCCCCCGACCACCGGGCGCCGTTCACCTTCACCGCCTTCGGCGACGAGGGCGTCGGCTACCACGGCCTGGCCAACAACGCCCTGCTCCTCGGCCAGAACCCCGCCTTCCACCTGCACGCCGGCGACATCGCCTACGGCGACCCCTCCGGCGCCGGCAAGACCTCCGACACCGGCTTCGACTCGCGCGTCTGGGACCAGTTCCTCGCCCAGACCGAGTCGGTCGCCAAGCAGGTCCCCTGGATGCCGGCCTACGGCAACCACGACATGGAGGCCTGGTACTCGCCCAACGGCTACGGCGGCGAGGAGGCCCGCTGGAGCCTCCCGGACAACGGCCCCGACCGCCGCAACCTGCCGGGCGTCTACTCCTTCGTCTACGGCAACACCGCGGTCATCTCCCTCGACGCCAACGACATCTCCTACGAGATCCCGGCGAACCTGGGCATCTCCGGCGGAACCCAGACCAAGTGGCTGGAAACCCAGCTGAAGAAGTACCGCGCCGCCAAGGACGTCGACTTCGTCGTGGTCTTCTTCCACCACTGCGCCTACTGCACCTCCACCGCGCACGCCTCGGAGGGGGGTGTGCGCCAGGAGTGGGTGCCGCTGTTCGAGAAGTACACCGTGGACCTGGTCATCAACGGCCACAACCACCAGTACGAGCGCACCGACGTCATCAAGGGCGACAAGGTCGCCAAGAAGCTCCCGGTCGGCGGCACCGCCTACCCCGAGACCGAGGGCGTGGTGTACGTCACCGCCGGCGCGGCCGGGCGGAGCCTCTACGCCTTCACCGCCCCCGACTCCTACGAGGGCCACGAGCACGAGGTCGACTCGGTCGCCTCGTTCGTCAATCTCAAGGACGGCAAGAAGAACGAGACGGTCGCCTGGTCCCGGGTGCGCTACCTCGACTACTCCTTCCTGCGCGTGGACGTCACCCCCGCGCCGAAGGGGCGGCACGCCACGCTGACCGTCTCGGGCATCGCCGAGACCGGTGAGCGCATCGACCACTTCACCGTGGCCCGCCGGGCGAAGTGACCCGGGTGTGCCCCGCCGGCGCGGCGGGGCACACCGCCGTCCGGCCGCCCTTCCGGATGGATTCCGGCCGCACGGGGACTGTTCCGCCGGAACTGAGGGAGAGTGGTCTCGACCAATCCTGAAGTCCCGAAGGGAGCGCATGTGAGACGGCACCACAGCACGACTCCCCGGCTGACCCGCATTCTCGGATCCCTCCTTCTCGCCGTGGCGGCGGGCGCGTTCACCGTCGGCGCCGGCCCCGCACCCGGGGCCGCCGCGGCGACGCCCCTGGACCGCGTGGTCCCCGCACCCGCCTCGGTGGAGCCGGGCGGCGCCCCGTACCGCATCACCGCGGCGACCCGGGTCCGCGCGGACGGCGCCGCGCGCCGGGCCGGTGCCTATCTGGCCGGTCTCCTGCGGCCGTCGACCGGCCACCGGCTGCCGCTGACCACGCACGGCTCCGGCGGCATCCGGCTGCGCGTGGCCAAGGGCCCGTTCGGCGCCGAGGGTTACCGGCTGCACAGTTCGCCCGACGGGGTCACCCTCACCGCGGGCACCCCCGCAGGCCTCTTCCACGGTGTGCAGACGCTGCGTCAGCTGCTGCCCCCGGCCGTCGAGCGGCGGACCGTCCAGCCCGGGCCCTGGACGATCGCCGGCGGCACCGTCGAGGACCGGCCCCGCTACGCCTACCGCGGCGCCATGCTCGACGTCTCCCGGCACTTCTTCACCGTCGCCCAGGTGAAGCGCTACATCGACCAGCTGGCCCTGTACAAGATCAACGAGCTGCATCTGCACCTCAGCGACGACCAGGGCTGGCGCATCGCCGTCGACTCCTGGCCCCGGCTCGCCTCCTACGGCGGCTCCACCGAGGTCGGCGGCGGCGCGGGCGGCCACTACTCCAAGGCCGACTACCGCGAGATCGTCCGCTACGCGGCCTCCCGCTACATCGAGCTCGTCCCCGAGATCGACATGCCGGGCCACACCAACGCCGCCCTCGCCTCCTACGCCCGGCTCAACTGCGACGGCACCGCGCCCCCGCTGTACACCGGCACGAACGTCGGCTTCAGCTCCCTGTGCGTCGGCAAGCCGGTGACGTACGACTTCGTGGACGACGTGATCCGCGAGCTGGCCGCGCTCACCCCCGGCCGCTATCTGCACATCGGCGGCGACGAGGCGCACTCCACCAGCCACGCCGACTACGTCACCTTCATGAACCGGGTCCAGCCGCTCGTCGCGAAGTACGGCAAGACGGTCATCGGCTGGCACCAGCTGACCGGCGCGACCCCGGCGAAGGGCGCCCTCGCCCAGTACTGGGGCCTGGACGGCACCGGCGCCGCCGAGAAGGAACAGGTGGCCGCGGCGGCCCGGGGCGGCACCGGGCTGGTCCTGTCCCCGGCGGACCGGACCTACCTCGACATGAAGTACACCGCGGACACGCCCCTCGGCCAGTCCTGGGCCGGGCTGGTGGAGGTGAAACGGTCCTACGACTGGGACCCGGGCACCTATCTCGCCGGGGCGCCCGCCTCGGCGGTCCGGGGTGTCGAGGCGCCCCTGTGGTCGGAGACCCTGCGCACGTCCGCGGACATCGAGTACATGGCGTTCCCCCGGCTGCCCGGGGTGGCCGAGCTCGGCTGGTCCCCGGCGGCCACGCACGACTGGGACGGCTACAAGGTGCGCCTCGCGGCGCAGGGGCCGCGCTGGGACGCCCTCGGGATGTCCTGGTACCGCTCGCCCCAGGTGCCCTGGCCGGCGCGCTGAGCGCGGGCCGGGGACCGGCGGTGCCCCGCCGCCCCGGCCGGTGAGCGGCCGGTGAACGGCCGGCGGGCACCCCGGAGGACCGTACTCCGGGGTGCCCGCCCGCCTCGTGGGCCCGTGCGGGCCTGTCAGGGCCCCTCAGGGCCTCTCACGGGCCGTCAGAAGGCGGCCAGGGGGTTCTTCAGGGTTCCCACCAGCTGGAGCGCGCCGGAGGGGTCGGAGAGGTCCACCATCTGCCGGTTGTTGCGCAGCTGGAGCCGGTTGAGGCAGGACAGCGCGAACTCCGGGGCGAACAGGTCGTACTGCCGGAACCTGTCCGCCAGCTCGGGGTTCTCCTCCTGGTAGGCGCGGGTGACCTCCGCGACCGTGCCCCAGAAGCCGTCCTCGGTGAGGACGCCCTCGGCGGCGAGGTTCGCGGCGAGGAAGCGGAAGAAGCAGTCGAAGACATCGGTGAAGACGGACAGCAGCTTCTGGTCCTCAGGCACGTCGACCCGGATCCGCCGCACCTCCGGCGGCAGCACCGCGTCCGGGTCCATGACGGCGATCTCCTCGGCGATGTCCTTGTACACCGCCCGCCGCACGGCCCCGTCCGCGAGGACGAGGATCACGTTCTCGCCGTGCGGCATGTACACCAGATCGTAGGCGTAGAAGCTGTGCAGCAGCGGCACGTAGTACGCCCGCAGGTAGCGGCGCAGCCACTCGGTGGGGGTGAGCCCGGAGCGCTCGATCAGGGCGCCCGCGACGGACGCGCCCTCGTGGTCCACATGGAGCAGGGACGCCATGGTCGCCGGCGACTCGCCCTCGCCGAGCGAGGGCACCGGGCTCTCCCGCCACAGCGCGGCCAGCATCTTGCGGTACGGCGAGTAGCGGTCGGTGGCCCGCTCGTACTCCAGGTGCCGGTAGCCGACGGCCGCCCGCTCGCGGATGACCGACAGTCCGGTGGCCTTCAGCACGTCGTCGTTCTCGATGAGCTGGACCAGCCAGTCGTTGATGGCGGGCGTGGCCTCCATGTAGGCGGCCGAGAGCCCGCGCATGAAGCCCATGTTGAGGACGGACAGGGCCGTCTTGACGTAGTGCTTGTGCGGGGCGGAGGTGTTGAAGAAGGTCCGTATGGACTGCTGGGCCAGGTACTCGTCGTCGCCCTCGCCGAGGCAGACGAGGTGCCGGCGGGCCACCTCGGCGGCGAAGGTGACGCTGAGCTTGTTCCACCACTGCCAGGGGTGGACCGGGATCAGCACGTAGTCGTCCCAGTCGAGGCCCTGCCCGGCGAGGACGGCGCGGAACCGCTCCAGCGTCTCCTCGCCCAGTTCCTCCCGCAGGAAGGACTCGTACGCGATCCCGGTGCCCGCGGTGAACGCGGCCCGTGAGCGGTGCGCGGCCAGCCACACCAGCCGGACCGGGCTGGCGGCCTCCGGGGCGTACGACAGGTACTCGTGGACGCCGAAGCCGAGCCGGCCGTTGTTCGCCACGAAGCAGGGGTGGCCCTCGGTCATCCCGGTCTCGATGGCCTGGAAGTCCGAGCGCGCCAGCTCGGCGGCCGGGATCTGCGGCTTGGTGAGCTTGTAGCAGGTGCCGGACAGGGTGGAGGAGATCTCCTCCAGGTACACCGGCAGGATCTCGTCGCTCAGGCCGAGGGCCCCGCGCAGCTCGATGAAGAAGTCGAGCGCGGCGAGCGGGAGTTCGGATCCGTCGCGGTGCCGGGTGATCGAGTCCGCGTCGATCTCCCAGTGGTCGAGGCCGCGCCGGACGGCCGAGAAGCGGTAGGCGGTCAGCTTGTCGTCGCTGTGTACGACATAGCCGTCCCCGTCCTCCTCGGGGGTGATCAGCCGCTCGTGCGCGAACTCGGCGAGGGCCTTGCGCAGCAGCAGGCGGCCCGCGGTGTCCCAGCGTTCGGGGGAGAGGTGGGCGACGGCGTCGGCGAGGCTCATGCGCGCACCCCCGTGGCGTCGGTGAACCGATCGCGCGTGCAGAAACTCAGCAACGCCTTCTTCTCCGGCTTCTGGATCTCCCGTTCGGGCACGAACCCGACGGCCTCGTTCAGGGCGTGCACGGCCTTGTTGGCCACATCGGGCTCCACGACCACCCGCAGGGTCCGCGGGTCCTCGAAGAGGTGGGCCATGACGGCGGTGATGACGGCCCGCGTGAACCCGTGCACCGGGGTGTCGGCGGGGGCCACCAGGAAGTGCATGCCGACGTCGCCCGGCAGCGGTTCGTACAGCCCGGTCAGTTCGCGGTGGGCCGGGTCGTACCTCTCCATCAGGAAGACGGGCGTGCCGGCCTCGTCCAGCCCGAGGAAGGCGTGGTGGTGCTCGTCGGCCGCGATCTCCATGTAGGCGCGCTCGACGTCCTCCAGCCGCGCGTCCTGCATCATCCAGAACGCCGCCTTGGAATGCGTCACCCAGCCGTGCAGCAGCCCGGCGTCCTTCAGGGGGTCGAGCGGGCGGATCGTGAAGGTCAGGTCCCTGCTGGTCATACCGCGAACTCCTGGAAGGCGATGGTCTTCTCGACGGGGTAGTACTCCCGGCCGAGCAGCTCCCGGATGATGTACGCGTTCCGGTACGCGCCCATGCCCAGGTCGGGGCTGGTGATGCTGTGGGTGTGCACGCCGGCGTTCTGGAGGAAGACCTCGCGGCCGGTGACGTCGATGGCGTAGTTGCGGGCCAGGTCGAAGTTGCCCTGGGAGTCGCGGCGCAGCCGGTCGCGGACCGGCGCGAGGAACTCCGGTTCCTGGTACCGGTAGCCGGTGGCCAGGATCAGGCCCTCGCTGTCCAGCTCGAAGTCCTTGCCCTGCTCCTCCTGGCGGAAGGACAGGGTGTACGTGCCCCTCTCGTGCCGGGCGCCGGTCAGGGCCGCGTTGGTGAGCAGGCGGGTGGGGACCGGGCCGCCGAGGTTCTTCTGGTAGAGCAGGTCGAAGATCTCGTCGATCAGATCGCCGTCGATGCCCTTGAACAGGCCCTTCTGCTGCGAGGTGAGCCGGTAGCGGGTGGCCTCGGGCAGCGCGTGGAAGTAGTCGATGTACTCCGGGGAGGTCATCTCCAGCGTGAGCTTGGTGTACTCCAGCGGGAAGAACCGCGGGGAGCGGGTGACCCAGTTCAGCCGGTAGCCGTGGACGTCGATCTCGCTGAGCAGGTCGAGGTAGATCTCGGCCGCGGACTGGCCGCTGCCGACCAGGGTGATCGACTTCTTGCGCTGGAGCTCCGCCTTGCCGTCCAGATAGCGGGAGTTGTGCAGGAAGTCGCCGCCGAGGTCCTGGCAGGCGTCCGGGATGTGCGGCGGGGTGCCGGTGCCGAGGACGAGCCGGCGGCCGCGGTAGGTCTCACCGCCCCGCGTGTGCACGGCGTACACGCCGTCCTCGTACGTCACCTCGGTGACCGTGGTGCCGAAGCGGACGCAGCCGAGCTTGTTCGCGGCCCAGCGGCAGTAGTCGTCGTACTCGACGCGCAGCGGATAGAAGTTCTCGCGGATGTAGAACGAGTACAGCCGCCCCTTCTCCTTCAGGTAGTTGAGGAAGGAGTACGGCGAGGTCGGGTCCGCGAGGGTGACGAGGTCCGACATGAACGGCGTCTGGAGGTGGGCGCCCTCCAGGAACATCCCGGCGTGCCACTCGAAGTCGGGCTTGGAGTCGAGGAAGACGCCGTCGAGTTCTTCGATGGGCTCGGTGAGGCAGGCCAGGCCGAGGTTGAAGGGGCCGAGCCCGATCCCCACGAAGTCATGAATGCGGCTGGCTTCAGGAAGCGCGGTCAAGGGAGTCTCCCAGGTACTGCTCGGCGTGGCCGGCGATCAGGTCGAGGACGGCGGCGATGTCGGCCGGTGTCGTCTCGGGGTTGAGCAGGGTGAACTTCAGGTAGTGGCGGGCGCCGACCTTGGTGCCCGCGACCACGGCGTCGCCGGAGGCGAACAGGGCCTTGCGGGCGTACAGGTTGGCGCGGTCGATCTCGGCCGGGTCGGTGACGGCGGCCGGGATCCAGCGGAACACCAGGGTGGACAGCGAGGGTTCGACGACCACGTCGTAGCGCGGGTCGGCGGCCAGCAGCCGCCAGCCCTCCTGGGCCAGTTCGCAGACCTCGTCGAAGAGTCCGCCGATGCCGTCGGCGCCCATGACGCGCAGCGTCAGCCACAGTTTGAGGGCGTCGAAGCGGCGGGTGGTCTGCAGGGACTTGTCGACCTGGTTGGGGATGCGCTCCTGCACCATGCGGCGCGGGTTGAGGTAGTCGGCGTGGTAGGTCGCGTGCCGCAGGGTCGCCGTGTCCCGGACCAGCAGGGCGGACGAACTCACCGGCTGGAAGAAGGACTTGTGGTAGTCGACGGTGACCGAGTCGGCGTGCTCGATGCCGTCGATGCGGTCGCGGTGCTTCAGGGAGGTGAGCAGCCCGCAGCCGTAGGCCGCGTCGACGTGCATCCACACGCCGTACCGCGCGCACAGCCGGGCGATCTCCGGGAGCGGGTCGATGGAGCCGAAGTCGGTGGTGCCGGCGGTGGCGACGACGGCCATGGGGATCAGGCCGTCCTCGGCGCAGCGCTCCAGCTCGCGGGCGAGCGCGAGGGTCTGCATGCGCTTGTCGTGGTCGACGGGGATGCTCACCACGGCGTCGGGGCCGAGGCCCAGCAGTTTCGCCGACTTCTTCACGCTGAAGTGGCTGACCTCGGAGGCGAAGACGCGCAGTCGGGTGAGGTCCTCCCCCTTCGCCTCCTCCCGGGCCAGCAGCAGGGCCTGGAGGTTGGACTGGCTGCCGCCGGAGGTGAACACGCCGTCGGCGGCCGGGCCGAGGCCGATGCGCTCGGTCGTCCAGTCGACGAGGCGGCGTTCGATGAGCGTGCCGCCGGCCGACTGGTCCCAGGTGTCGAGGGAGGAGTTGACCGCCGAGAGCACGGCCTCGCCGAGCACCGCCGGGATGACGACAGGGCAGTTGAGGTGCGCGAGGTAGCGGGGGTGGTGGAAGTAGACCGCGTCCCGGAGGTAGACGTCCTCCAGCTCGTCCAGCACCGCGGCGGTGTCGCCCAGCGGCCGGTCGAGGTCGATCGCGTCGATGCGGGGAGCGAGGTCGTCGGCGGTGATTCCGGTGAACGGACGTTCGGTGGTGGCGAGTTTGGCCGCCACCCGCTCTACTCCTTCGGTCACGGAGCGGCGGTAGTGCTCCGCCGTGAGTCCATTGAGCAGGTGCGAGCGCATGTGGGGGTCCTCCGAGGGGACTGTCCGTGCGGGAACTCTGAGCAGGGAAAAACGCAGAGAGGGGTGAAGTTCCGCGGCTTCAACTTAGGTTAGCCTAACCTAAGTCACCCGCGAAACCACACCCCTCCCGACGGGCTTCACCCGCAGGCCGGCCGGTCCTCCCGCTCTCCTACTCCCTTGTCCTCCACGGGACTTCCTGTGCGGGGCGGACGGAAGACGGCCCCCGCCGCCCGGTCCGTGCGGTCCCCGGGACGGGGCGGCGGAACGGGGCGGCGGGGGCCGTCTTCGTCATCGGAGGCTCCTGGCGGTGTCAGGCGACCTTCTTCGCGCTCTCGATGGCCTTCGCGAGGTTCTCAACCATGGCGACGCACTTGTCGTAGGACAGGATCGGCTCGGGGGAGCGCGAGATGACCTGGCCGGCCTTGACGGCGGGCAGCTTCTTCCAGGTGGCCTTGGTGATGTCGGCCGGCTGGATGGTCGCGGTGCGGTCGTCCATGATGATGACGTCGGCCTTGTACTTGTCGACGTTCTCCCAGCTGAGCGACTCGAACCAGCCGCCGGTCGCCTTCTTGGCGGACTCCGGGGGCTCGACGAAGTTCACGC
Organism: Streptomyces sp. NPDC090108; assembly: GCF_044747185.1. Classification (NCBI taxonomy): domain Bacteria; kingdom Bacillati; phylum Actinomycetota; class Actinomycetes; order Kitasatosporales; family Streptomycetaceae; genus Streptomyces; species Streptomyces sp. NPDC090108. Next base: position 199,483 of record NZ_JBIVDQ010000008.1, on the reverse strand, counting down.
CGAGGGCCTTGAAGTACTCCAGGTCGATGGAGAGGTTGGTGCCGGAGACGTAGAAGAGCGCGTCGCTGGCGGAGCCGGCCATGACCCTGATGCCGGGGTTGGCCTTGGCGGCGGCGCGCAGCCGGGCGGACGCGTCCTCGAACCGCTTCTTGGCGGCCGTCACCTTGGCGGCCTTCATGTCGCCGCCGAGCGACTCGGCGAGGGCCCACATGCGCTGCAGGGACTGCGGGAGCTGGCGGTCGTAGGCGGAGACGGCGACGCTCGGGGCCAGCTTGGTGATCTGGTCCTTGGACTCCTCCGGGACGTACCAGAGGGTGCCGGTGCTGTCGTACGTCGTGGAGATGAGCACCTGCGGCTGGAAGGCCGCGTACTTCTCGACGTTGAACTGGCCCCACTTGTTACCGAAGACCGTGAGCTTGCTGACGTCCATGTCGCCGGCCTGGACGTCGGCCTTGCCGTCCTTGGCCGTCGTCGGGCCGAAGACACCGTCGACCTTGATGCCGTAGTCGTACAGCGCGGCGGCGACGCCGGTGAAGGCGGCGATCCTGGTGGGGAGCGCGTCCAGCTTCACGGTCGTGCCGCGGTCGTCCTTGAAGGACCAGGGGCCGGACTTGCCGGACGCACCCGTCGTGCCCTGCGGGGCGGAGCCGGTGCTTTTGCCCTTGTCGTCCCCGCACGCGGTGAGCGCGACACCGAGTCCGATGGCGCCGCCGACGGCGAGCAGGCCGCGGCGAGTGAAGGAGGTGGAACGGACGTCGGGCATGGCTGTGACTGCTTTCGACCGGGGCGGATCGCCCACTGGACAAGGTCGAAGATAGGTTAGCCTAACCTCAGGAGATGTCCAGGGGTGGGGCCGCGGAGGCGGGGCGCCGCACGGCACCCCGCCCTCCCGGTGGCCGGCGCCGGATCAGCCCGCCAGGCCCAACTCCCGTGCGATCAGCATCCGCTGGACCTCGCTGGTGCCCTCGCCGATCTCCAGGATCTTGGAGTCGCGCCACATGCGGGCCACCGGATACTCGTTCATGAAGCCGTAGCCGCCGTGGATCTGCGTGGCGTCGCGGGCGTTGTCCACGGCGATCGTGGACGAGTAGAGCTTGGCGATCGCCGCCTCCTTCTTGAAGGGCTCGCCCGCGACCAGCCGGGCGGCCGCGTCACGCCAGGCGAGGCGGGAGGTGTGGGCCTTCATCTCCATGTCCGCGAGCTTGAACTGGATGGCCTGGTTGGCGCCGATCGGGCGGCCGAAGGCGCGGCGCTCCCCGGCGTACTTCACCGACTCGTCCACACAGCCCTGCGCCAGACCCGTGGCGAGCGCCGCGATCGCGACGCGGCCCTCGTCGAGGATGCGCAGGAACTGGGCGTACCCGCGGCCCTCCTCGCCCAGCAGGTTGGCGGCCGGCACACGCACGTCCTGGAAGGACAGCTCACGGGTGTCGGAGGCGTTCCAGCCGACCTTGGAGTAGGGCGCGGCGACCGTGAAGCCGGGGGTGCCGGAGGGCACGATGATCGAGGAGATCAGCGGCTTGCCGTCGGGCTTGCGGCCGGTGACCGCGGTGACCGTCACCAGACCCGTGATGTCCGTGCCGGAGTTGGTGATGAAGCACTTGCTGCCGTTGATGACCCACTCGTCCGTGTCCGGGTCCAGACGGGCCGTCGTGCGGGTCGCGCCCGCGTCCGAGCCGCCGTCCGGCTCGGTGAGGCCGAACGCGCCCAGCATCTCGCCCGCGCACAGCCGGGGCAGCCACTCGCGCTTCTGCTCCTCGGTGCCGAACAGATGGATCGGCATGGCGCCCAGGGAGACACCCGCCTCCAGGGTGATGGCCACGGACGAGTCGACCCGGGCCAGCTCCTCCAGGACGAGGCCGAGGGCGAGGTAGTCGCCGCCCATGCCGCCGTACTCCTCCGGGAACGGCAGCCCGAACAGGCCCATGCGGCCCATCTCGGCGACGATCTCGTACGGGAACTCGTGCCGCTCGTAGAAGTCACCGATCTTCGGGGCGACGACGTCGTGCGCGAACTCCTCCACCGTGCGGCGGAGTTCCTCCAGCTCGGGGCTGAGGCGGTGGTCCATGCTGATCACTGGTCCTTGTCGGTCTGTGTCGTCGTGCCGAGCGCGCGGACGGTACGGGAGGGACTGGGGCGCCCCAGCTGTTCGGCCATCCACACGCTGGTGGCGGTCAGGAGGCCGAGGTCGACCCCGGTCTCGATGCCGAGGCCGTGCAGCATCCATACGAGGTCTTCGGTGGCGAGGTTGCCGGTGGCGGACTTCGCGTACGGGCAGCCGCCGAGGCCGCCGGCGGACGCGTCGACCGTGGTCACCCCGTGCTCCAGGGCCGCGTAGGTGTTCGCGAGCGCCTGGCCGTAGGTGTCGTGGAAGTGCACGCCGATCTCGTTCGTCGGCACGCCCTCCTCGTTCAGCAGGGCGAGCAGTTCCAGGACATGGCCCGGGGTCGCCACCCCGATGGTGTCGCCGAGGCTCAGCTCGTCGCAGCCCATGTCGCGCAGCGCCCGGCAGACGCGGACCACCTGGTGCAGGGGGACCGCCCCCTCCCAGGGGTCGCCGAAGCACATGGAGACGTAACCGCGCACATGCGCGCCCGCGTCCTTCGCCTGCCGCACCACCGGCTCGAACACGGCCAGCGACTCGTCCACCGTGCGGTTGAGGTTGGCCTTGGCGAAGGACTCGGTGGCGCTGGCGAACACCGCGATCCGGCGCGCGCCGAGCGCCAGCGCCCGGTCCAGGCCCCGCTGGTTGGGCACCAGCACCGGCAGTTCGGCGTCCAGCCCGGAGACGAGCGGGAACAGCTCCTCGGCGTCGGCCAGCTGGGGCACCCACTTGGGGTGCACGAAGCTGGTCGCCTCGATCGTGGTCAGGCCCGCGCCGGCCAGGCGGCGGACGAACTCCGCCTTCACGGAGGTCGGCACCGAGGTCTTCTCGTTCTGCAGGCCGTCGCGTGCGCCGACCTCGTGGATCCGCACCCGCGCGGGCAGGTCCTGGGCCGGTACGACCATGGGCAGCGGTCCGGCGCTCACTCTGCCACCCCCTCGTGCGGGGCGATCACGGCCAGCACCTGGTCCATGGCGACCGTCGCGCCCGGGGCGACGTCCAGTTCGGCGACCGTGCCCGCGTGCGGGGCGGAGATGACGTGCTCCATCTTCATCGCCTCGACCACCAGCAGGCTCTGTCCGGCGACCACGTCGTCGCCGACGGCCACCTTCACCACCGTCACCGTGCCCGGCATCGGCGCGGTGAGCGAGTCGGCGCCCGCGTGCCGCGCGCCGGTCAGGGAGGCGGCCACCGGGTCGTGGTCGCGCACCTGCCAGGCGTCGCCGTCCCGGCCGATCCAGTCACCGGCCCGGTGGAAGGTGTGCCGGACACCGTCCAGGGTGACGGTCACCCGGTCGCCGGTGACGGTGCTGTCGCCACGGGCCGCCCGGGCGACGGCTTCGAGGCCCGGCACCCGCAGCGGGAAGGCCACCGGCTTCGGCGTACCGCCGAGACGCCAGCCGCTCGGCACCGAGAACGGGTCGGTCCAGCCCCCGGAGCGAGGCCGCAGCTCCTCCAGCCGTACGGCCGCGGCCGCCTCGTACACCTCCTCGGGCACGTCCGTGGTGACCAGCTCGTCCACCACCCGCTCCACCAGACCGGTGTCCAGCTCGCCGGAGACCACCGCGGGATGCGCCAGCAGCCGCCGCAGGAAGCCCGCGTTGGTCGGCACGCCCAGCGTGACCGTCTCCGCGAGGGCCGAGCGGAGCCTGCGCAGCGCGGTCTCCCGGTCGGGGCCGTAGGCGATCACCTTGGACAGCATCGGGTCGTAGAGGCTGCCGACCTCGGTGCCCTCGCTGAGCCCGGAGTCGGTGCGCACCCCGTCGCCCTGCGGTTCGTTCAGCAGCAGGACCGTGCCGCCCGACGGCAGGAACCCGCGCGCGGGGTCCTCCGCGCAGACACGGGCCTCCACCGCGTGGCCGGTGAGCGTGATGTCGTCCTGCGCGAACGGCAGCCGCTCGCCCGCCGCCACCCGCAGCTGCCACTCCACCAGGTCCAGGCCGGTGACGAGCTCGGTGACCGGGTGCTCCACCTGGAGACGGGTGTTCATCTCCATGAAGTAGTACGACGACGGGTCGCCGCCCGGCACGATGAACTCCACCGTGCCCGCGCCCCGGTAGCCGCAGCTGCGCGCCGCCTGTACGGCCGCCTCGCCCATCGCGGCCCGGGTCTCCTCGTCGAGGAGCACGCTCGGCGCCTCCTCGATGATCTTCTGGTGGCGCCGCTGCAGCGAGCACTCGCGCTCGCCGAGGTGGACGACGCCGCCCCGCCCGTCGGCGAGCACCTGGATCTCGATGTGCCGGGGCCGGTCGATCCACCGCTCCACCAGCAGCGTGTCGTCGCCGAAGGAGGCGCGGGCCTCGCGGCGGGCGGCCGCGATCTCCTCCTCCAGCACGCCCAGGTCGCGCACCAGCCGCATGCCCTTGCCGCCGCCGCCCGCGGAGGGCTTGAGCAGGACCGGCGCGCCGATCTCCCGCGCCGCCCCGGCGAGTTCGGCGTCGGTGAGCCCGCTGCCGCTCGACCCCGGCACCACCGGCACCCCGGCGGCCTGGACCGTCTCCTTGGCGCGGATCTTGTCGCCCATCAGGGCGATGGCGTCCGCCGGCGGGCCGATGAACACCAGCCCCGCCTCCTCGCACGCGCGCGCGAAGCCCGCGTTCTCGGCGAGGAAGCCGTAGCCGGGGTGGACGGCCTGGGCGCCGGAGCGCGCGGCCGCCTCCAGCAGCCGTTCCACCGACAGATAGCTCTCCGCGGCCGGCGCGGGGCCGATCCGTACCGCGGTGTCGGCCTCCCGGACGTGCCGCGCGTCGGCGTCGGCGTCGGAGAAGACCGCCACCGAGCGGACGCCCAGCGAGCGCAGCGTACGGATGACCCGTACGGCGATCTCGCCCCGGTTGGCCACCAGCACTGTGTCGAACACGGTTCCCGTCCTCACATCCGGAAGACGCCGAACTGGGGGTCTCCCAGAGGCGCGTTGCCGCAGGCCGTCAGCGCCAGGCCCAGCACCTGGCGGGTGTCCAGCGGGTCGATCACGCCGTCGTCCCACAGGCGGGCGGTGGCGTAGTAGGCGTTGCCCTGGCGCTCGTACTGCGCGCGGACGGGCGCCTTGAAGGCCTCCTCGTCGTCGAGGGGCCAGTCCTCGCCGCGCGCCTCCATCTGGTCCCGCTTGACGGTGGCGAGCACGGAGGCGGCCTGCTCGCCGCCCATGACGGAGATCTTGGCGTTGGGCCACATCCACAGGAAGCGGGGGGAGTAGGCCCGGCCGCACATCGAGTAGTTGCCTGCGCCGTACGAGCCGCCGACCACCACGGTCAGCTTGGGCACGCGGGCGCAGGCGACGGCGGTGACCATCTTGGCGCCGTGCTTGGCGATGCCGCCCGCCTCGTAGTCCTTGCCGACCATGAAGCCGGAGATGTTCTGCAGGAACACCAGCGGGATGCCGCGCTGGTCGCACAGCTCGATGAAGTGGGCGCCCTTCTGGGCGGACTCGCCGAACAGGATGCCGTTGTTGGCGACGATCCCGACCGGGTGGCCGTGGATCCGGGCGAAGCCGGTGATCAGGGTCTGCCCGTACTCGCTCTTGAACTCGGCGAACCGGGAGCCGTCGACCACGCGCGCGATGACCTCGCGGACGTCGTAGGGGGTGCGGGAGTCGACCGGGACGGCGCCGTAGAGCCCGTAGGGGTCCACCTTCGGCTCGGCCGGCGGCGTGACCTCCCAGGGCAGGGACCGCCGGGCCGGGAGCGTGGCGACGATGTTCCGCACGATCCTCAGGGCGTGCGCGTCGTCCTCGGCGAGGTGGTCGGTGACGCCGGAGACCCGGGAGTGCACCTCGCCGCCGCCCAGCTCCTCCGCCGTGACGACCTCGCCGGTGGCGGCCTTCACCAGCGGGGGACCGCCGAGGAAGATCGTGCCCTGGTTGCGGACGATGACGGCCTCGTCGCTCATGGCGGGCACGTACGCGCCGCCGGCCGTGCACGAGCCGAGGACGGCGGCGATCTGCGGGATCCCGGCGCCGGACATCCGCGCCTGGTTGTAGAAGATCCGGCCGAAGTGCTCGCGGTCGGGGAACACCTCGTCCTGCATCGGCAGGAAGGCGCCGCCGGAGTCCACGAGGTAGACGCAGGGCAGCCGGTTCTCCAGCGCCACCTCCTGCGCGCGCAGGTGCTTCTTCACCGTCATCGGGTAGTAGGTGCCGCCCTTGACGGTCGCGTCGTTGGCGACGATCACGCACTCGCGGCCGCTGACCCGCCCGATCCCGGCGATCACGCCGGCCGCCGGTGCCTGCCCGTCGTACATCCCGTCGGCCGCGAGCGGGGCCAGCTCCAGGAACGGCGAGCCCGGGTCGAGGAGGGTGTCCACCCGGTCCCGCGGCAGCAGCTTGCCGCGGCCGGTGTGCCGGGCGCGCGCCTTCTCGCCACCGCCGAGCGCGGCCGCGGCGAGCTTGCCGCGCAGCTCCTCGACGAGCGCGAGATGGGCCCGTTCATTGGCTCGCCAGGCCTCCGACGCGGGATCCGCCGCGCTGTGGAGCTCCGGTGCCTCGTGCATCCTGCGGTCCCCTCACCCAGTGGTCGTCCTGTTAATGAGCGTTAACCATCCCCTTCAGGTTAACGACCGCTAACCTCGCTGTCTAGAATCGAAGGCATGGTCACCAGAACCGATGCCTCCACCCGGCGCGAGCAGATCCTCAAGGAGGCCGCTCGCCTCTTCGCCGAGCGGGGCTTCCACGGGGTGGGGGTCGACGAGATAGGAGCCGCGGTCGGCATCAGCGGACCCGGGCTCTACCGGCACTTCCCGGGCAAGGACGCGATGCTCGCCGAGCTGCTGGTCGGCATCAGCGGGCAGCTCCTGACCGGCGCGAGGCGCCGTCTGGCCGAGGCCGGCGGCGACAGCGGCGCCCCGGCGGTCCTGGACTCCCTCATCGAGGGCCACATCGACTTCGCCCTCGACGACCGGCCGCTGATCACCCTCCACGACCGCGAGCTGGACCGGCTGCGCGACTCCGACCGCAAGCTGGTCCGCCAGCTCCAGCGCCAGTACGTCGAGCTGTGGGTGGAGGTGGTCCGCGAGGTCTATCCGGCCCTGACCGAGCCCGCGGCCCGCTCGGCCGTCCACTCGGTGTTCGGCCTGCTGAACTCCACCCCCCACCTGGGCCGGGCCGGCACCCTCCCGGGCCGCGGGACCACGGCGGCGCTGCTGCACCGGATGGCCCGCGGGGCCTTCGCGGCGGCGGGCGCGGACGGGGACGGGGAACGGCCCGCGGGCTGACCCCCGCCCGGCGTGACGAGCGTTACGGCCCGACTGCCTGGACGGCTTTCCCTACTCGCCGGTACGCTGCCTGAGCAAGCGCTTAGTCGTCGGACCGCGACCATCGGTCGAGGAACCCCGACGGCGAGCAGCCAGGTACGCGAGAGCGGCGCCGGTCCAGGCGCAAAGAAGGGTGGCGGCGGTGCGTCGTACGGTGTTCAACGAGGACCACGAGGCGTTCCGGGAGACCCTCCGGGCCTTCATCGAGGCCGAGGTCGTTCCCGTCTACGACGAGTGGTTCGCCGCGGGCCAGGCTCCGCGCGACTTCTACTACAAGCTCGCCGAGCTCGGCGTCTTCGGCATCCGCGTGGACGAGGAGTACGGCGGCGCCGGCATCGACTCGTACAAGTTCGAGGCCGTGATGTACGAGGAGACGGCCCGCGCGGGCGTCCAGTTCGGCGGCTCCGGCGTGCACGTGCTGCTCGGTCTGCCGTACATCAAGATGCTCGCCACCGACGAGCAGAAGAAGCGCTTCCTGCCCAAGTTCGTCTCCGGCGAGGAGATGTGGGCCCTCGCGATGACCGAGCCCGGCACCGGCTCCGACCTCGCGGGCATGAAGACCACCGCCAAGCTCTCCGAGGACGGCACGCACTACGTCCTCAACGGCGCCAAGACCTTCATCACCGGCGGCGTCCACGCCGACCGCGTCATCGTCTGCGCCCGCACCTCCGCGCCCACCGCCGAGGACCGCCGCTTCGGCATCTCGCTGTTCGCCGTGGACACCAAGTCCGAGGGCTACTCCGTCGGCCGCAAGCTCGACAAGCTCGGCCTGAAGACCTCTGACACCGCCGAGCTGGCCTTCGTCGACGTCAAGGTCCCGGTCGAGGACCTCCTCGGCGAGGAGAACAAGGGCTTCTACTACCTCGGCCACAACCTCGCCTCCGAGCGCTGGGGCATCGCCTTCGGCGCCTACGCGCAGGCCAAGGCGGCCGTCCGGTTCGCCAAGGAGTACGTCCAGGAGCGCACGGTCTTCGGCAAGACCGTCGCCTCCTTCCAGAACACCAAGTTCGAACTGGCCGCCTGCCAGGCCGAGGTGGACGCGGCCGAGGCCGTCGCCGACCGCGCCCTGGAGGCCCTGGACGCCGGCGAGCTGACCCCCGCCGAGGCCGCCAGCGCCAAGCTGTTCTGCACCGAGGTCGCCCACCGCGTCATCGACCGCTGCCTCCAGCTGCACGGCGGCTACGGGTTCATGAACGAGTACCCGATCGCCCGCCTGTACGCGGACAACCGCGTCAACCGCATCTACGGCGGCACCAGCGAGATCATGAAGTCGATCATCGCCAAGGACATGGGTCTGTAAGGTTCCGGCAATCGTTGGCCGGTACAACTGACGCCATGATCCCCGCACTTCAGGACCTCCTCGATCTGCTCGACCTCGAGCAGATCGAGGAGGACATCTTCCGCGGCCGGTCCCGCTCCGCCGTCGTCCCCCGGGTCTTCGGCGGGCAGGTCGCGGCGCAGGCGCTGGTCGCCGCCGGGCGCACGGTCCCCGCGGACCGCCCCGCCCACTCCCTGCACGCGTACTTCCTGCGCATCGGCGACCCCGGCGCGCCGATCGTCTACAACGTCGACCGCATCCGCGACGGACGCTCCTTCACCACCCGCCGCGTGGTCGCCGTCCAGCACGGCAAGCCGATCTTCCATCTCTCCGCGTCCTTCCAGACGTACGAGGACGGCCTCGACCACCAGGCGCCCATGCCGGCCTCGCCCGACCCGGCGTCCCTGCCCACCTCGCAGGACCGGCTGCGCGGCTACGGCCACCTCGACCCCGACGTGGTCGAGCGCTTCCTGGAGGCCCGCGAGGCGATCGACCTGCGGTACGTGGACGAGCCGCCGTACGGGAAGTTCGGCGAGCCCCGCGAGCCGCACTCGCAGGTGTGGTTCCGCACCAACGGCAAGCTCGCCGACGACCCCCTGCTGCACGTCGTCCTCGCCACCTACGTCTCCGACATGACCCTCCTCGACTCCGTGCTGCTCGCGCACGGCCGCGGGGGCTGGGCCGTGGGCGACGTGGTGGGTGCCTCGCTGGACCACGCGATGTGGTTCCACCGCCCCTTCCGCGCCGACGAATGGCTCCTGTACGACCAGGAGTCACCCTCCGCGTACGGCGGCCGCGGGCTCGGCCAGGCCCGCATCTACACCCAGGACGGGCGGCTCGCCATCTCGGTGATCCAGGAAGGCGTGGTCCGCGTCCCGCGCGGCTGACGCGGCCCGCCCCGGGCGCCCGTGCGGCGCCCGGGGCAGGCATGCCCCTGCTCGAAGTGCCGAGTGACGCATGGGGTACTAGGCTCTATGAGTGAAAGCCGCAACGCACGGTATGCAGGGCCGACGAGGCTCCGGACCCCTCGGACCTCAGCCGCAGCACCCGGTGGCGTAAGCGCGCCGGGTGACTAGCAGGCGTCGGTGGCATAGGGCGTGCCACTCGCAGACTGCGGTGAAACCTGAAGAGACCGCGCCGCACACTTCCTTCTTGATCGCGGCGACGGCCATCACCTCACGGACTCCCCACGGGAGCCGCGAGCGACGATGGAGATGGAAGGTATTTCCCATGCGATCACAGCGCACAAGGCGTCTTGTCGCGATGTCCGCTGCAGGATTCCTGCTGGCAGGAGGGGCTGCGCTCGGCGCGGCGGGTACCGCTTCGGCAAGCCCGTCCCACAACAGCTCCCACAGCTGGTCCAACAACTGGGACGGCGGCGGCAGGCACCACAACAACTGGTGGAACGACGACGACGACTATTACGGCTACGGCTACGGCCACGGCGGCGGTTATGGTCACGGCGGTCACGGCGGCTACGGCCACGGTGACGGTGGCTACGGCGGCCACGGCGGCGGCTACGGCGGCGGTCACGGTGGCGGCGGCCATGGCGGCGGCGGCCACGGCGGTGGCGGCGGTCACGGCGGCGGTGGCGGTCACGGCGGTGGCGGAGGCCACGGCGGTGGCGGTGGCGGCGGTCGCTGACCCTGCCACGGCAACAACCTGAACACGAGGGGCGGTCCCGCAGCCGGGGCCGCCCCCCGCGCGTCGTCTCAGGGCCTCACGCGAGGCCGGCCTCCGCCAGCAGATACGCCGTCATCGGGTCGTAGTGGCGGGGCGTGACCACGTGGTCGTCGAGCGGCACCGCCACCTGGAGGGTGCCCTCCGACTCGGCGAGGAACAGCGCCGGGTCGTTGCAGTCGGCGTAGCCGACCGAGTCGATCCCCGCCTGGGCGGCGTAGCCCGCCCAGCCGTGGTCGGCCACGACCAGGTCGGGCAGCGGACGGCCCTCATGGCCGAGCGCCGTCAGGATGGCGCGCATCGGCTCGCCCGAGTGCGTGTGCCACAGGGTCGCCCCGTGCTCCAGGACGGCCACGTCCGCGAACTGCATGACGTACCCCTCGTCGGTCTGCAGCCCGTCGGGAATGACGACGATCTCGCAGCCCGCGGCCCGCAGCGCGGCGGCCGTCGCGCGGTGCACGTCCAGCAGGCCGCCGGGATGACCGGTGGCGAACAGCACGCGCTGCCTGGCGTCGGCCGCCTTGCGCAGCCGCCGTGCCATCCGCTCCAGCGCGTCCACGGTCAGCTCGGGGTCGATGGTGTCCTGCCCGTACCGGTACTCCGGATCGTCGTTGACACCGACGCGCTCCGCCATCACCGCGAGCACGTCCTGCTCGTCCGTCCAGCGGTCGCCCAGGTCCAGTCCGAGCCAGAAGTTGCGGACACCGTTGGCGAGCTGACGGTAGTGGGAGAGGTTGTTCTCGCGGGGTGTGGCGACGTCGCCCGCGATACGGGTCCTCACCAGGTGGTCGACGAGCTGGGCGCGGCTGGGTGTCCCGGGTATCGGCATGCCCCCATTGTGGGGCAGCGCGCCTTGCCCGTCGTCGGATTGGCATATGCGGAGGCGCGGGTCACTCCGGCCCGGCCCCGCGTGCGCCGCTGACGGTGTGTGGGGTGTGCGGGCCGGTGCGCTCCGGCGCGGTGGCGCTCAGCGCTGCCGCAGCGCGAACCACAGCTCCATCCGCACGTCCGGGTCGTCCAGGTCCGCCTCCAGCAGCGCGGCGCAGCGGGCGATCCGCTGCCGCACGGTGTTGCGGTGCACGTCCAGCGCCACCGCCGTACGGTCCCAACTGCCGTGCAGCGAGAGCCAGGTGCGCAGGGTCTCGGCGAGGGCGGGACCGGCCGCGAGCGGGGCGAGCAGCGCGCGGGCGTGCGCCTCGGCGTCCGCGCGCGGCACCAGGTCCTCGAGACCGGGCCGCGCGCCGTGCCGGACCAGGGCCGCGCGGGTGGCCCGCGCGCGGGCCAGGGCGCGGGCCGCCTGGGCGTCGGCGGCCGGCCAGTCGCGCGGCCCGGCGGCCTCGCTGACCCCGAGCGTCCAGCCCGGCTGCGGCACGGGTTCCCGTTCGGCCGGCACCAGCACCCGTACGACGTCCCGGCCGAGGTCGGCCAGCGGCGATCCCAGCGCCGCGCCGAGCGCGGAAGCGCCCATGGCGTCGGGCAGCCGGCCCTCGGGCCGCGCGTGCACGACCAGCCACCGCGCCTCCGCTCCCCGCCCCAGCAGCGGGGCCACCTCCTCGGGCGCCGCGCCCAGCAGCAGCCTGACCAGCGCCGACGAGCGTGCCGCCCCGGCCCCGCTCTGCTGCTCGCCGGTGAGCAGCGAGAGCAGTACGGCGGCGACGGACGCGATGGTGTGGTCCCCGGGGTCGCGCCGCGGCACGGCCACCCCGAGCACGAAGCCGCCCGCGGTCCCGAGGGCATAGGCGGCGAGGTGGCTGCCGCCCAGGGTGTCGGTGGCGGAGGTGGGCGCGGTGCCACCCGCGCGGTCGCCGGGGCGGGTCTCGCCGCCGGTCCGCTCGGCCGCCGCCGCGCGGGGCGGGGTCCGTACCCCCTGCTCAGGCGGGGCCGCGTCCCGGCGCGCGGGCCGGACCACGTCCGCCAGCTCCGCCAGGGCCGCGCGGACCTCCCGCGCCGGCTCCCGTCCCGCCGAGGCGAGCTCCGTGCCGTCGGGGCCGTACAGCACCGCGTTGCCGCCGGTCCGCTGGGCGAGCTGGCGCAGCACCGAGGGGACCGGGTCGGGCCGGGAGGCGGCTGCGGCCAGGCTCTGCTGGGCGTCGGTGACGCGGCGCAGTTCGGCGAGCCGGGCCTGCGCCATCAGCTGCCAGACCGCGCGGGCCACCCCGGAGAACGTCGTCTGCGGCGGGACCTCCAGCAGCGGCAGTCCGTAGGCGTCGCAGGCCGCGACGAGGGCCGGCGGGACGGTGTCGTGCACCGGGGCCAGCCCGAAGCCGAGGGCGGCACCCCCGGCGGCGACGATACGGGCGACATAACCGTCGAAGTAGGCGTCCAGGCCGTCCCCGCTCCCCGCCGCTCCGGGGCCGGCGGGGGCCGCCCCGGCTCCCGTCCCGGCCCCCGCGGGCGCCGGGACGTGCACCCCGGCGGTCAGCAGCAGCTCGCCGCCCAGCAGGTACGGGTACGGGTCCGCCATCTCCGAGGTGTGCGCCCAGTGGATCGCGGTGTCCGGTTCCGCGGGGCCCGCGATCTGCCGCAGGGCGAGGTCCTCCCGGGCCAGCAGCGCCGACAGCGGGACCGGCGGCGTCGGCGGGACGGCAGGGGCGTGCGACTCCGGCATGGGTGTGCGTTTCCTCCACTCCACCCCGTGCGTATGGATGAAACGTACACTTCGCAGTCGCTTTCCGGCCACCTAATCTCAGGTCAGCACGGCAGCCGCGGGTACGGGCGGATGTCCCCGCGATCCGCTGCCGTCGCCTCTCGGTCCCCGCACGACACGCCACCGACCCTGCGCCGAAGGAGGGCCTCACATGGCCGTCGACTACACAGTGATCGTCCTCTATCTGGCCGGGATGCTGGCCATGGGCTGGTGGGGCATGCGCCGCGCCAAGTCCAAGAGCGAGTTCCTGGTCGCCGGCCGGCGGCTCGGGCCCGTCATGTACTCGGGCACCATGGCCGCCATCGTCCTCGGCGGCGCGTCCACCATCGGCGGCGTGGGCCTCGGCTACCAGTACGGCCTCTCCGGCGCCTGGATGGTCTTCACCATCGGCCTCGGCCTGCTGCTGCTCTCGGTCTTCTTCTCGGCCCGCATCGCGCGCCTGAAGGTCTACACCGTCTCCGAGATGCTGGACCTGCGCTACGGCGGCCGGGCCGGTGTCATCTCGGGCGTGGTCATGTGGGCGTACACCCTCATGCTGGCGGTCACCTCGACCATCGCCTACGCCACGATCTTCGACGTCCTGTTCGACATGAACCGCACGGTCGCGATCATCCTCGGCGGCTCGATCGTCGTCGCGTACTCCACGCTCGGCGGCATGTGGTCGATCACGCTGACCGACATGGTGCAGTTCGTGGTCAAGACGATCGGCGTGCTGATCCTGCTGCTGCCCATCGCGGTGGTCAAGGCGGGCGGCTTCTCCGAGATGAAGGCCAAGCTGCCCACCTCGTACCTCGACCCGCTGGGCATCGGCGGCGAGACGATCTTCACCTACGTGCTGATCTACACCTTCGGCATGCTGATCGGCCAGGACATCTGGCAGCGCGTGTTCACCGCCCGCAGCGACAGGACCGCCCGGCTGGGCGGCACCGTCGCCGGCACCTACTGCCTGGTCTACGCCCTCGCCGGCGCCGTCATCGGCACCGCCGCCAAGGTCCTCTACCCCAAGCTCGGCAGCCCCGACGAGGCGTTCGCCACCATCGTCAAGGACGAACTGCCCGTCGGCGTCCGCGGCCTGGTGCTGGCCGCCGCCCTCGCCGCCGTGATGTCGACCTCCTCCGGCGCCCTGATCGCCTGCGCCACGGTCGCCAACAACGACATCTGGTCCCGGCTGCGCGGCGTCGTACGGCCCTCCGCCGAGGAGCACGACGAGGTCAAGGGCAACCGCGTGTTCATCCTGGTCATGGGGCTCGCCGTGATCGGCACCGCCATCGCCCTGAACAACGTGGTCGAGGCCCTGACCGTGGCCTACAACCTCCTCGTCGCCGGCCTGCTCGTGCCCATCCTCGGCGGCCTGCTGTGGAAGCGCGGCACCGTGCAGGGCGCGCTGGCCTCGGTGATCGTCGGCGGTCTCGCCGTGATCGGCCTGATGGCGGGCTACGGCATCCTCGCCAACGAGCCGGTCTACTACGGCCTGCTCGCCTCCCTCGCCGCCTACGTCGCCGTCTCCCTGGCGACCCGCCCCACCGACGAGGCCGTCCTCGCCACCTGGCGCGAACGCCTGGCCGGACGCGACCCCGAACCCGCCTCCGGCGAACCGGTCCCCGCGCACCCGTAGGGACCCCGGCTCACCAGTAGAGTCGTATGAAAAGCAGTGCATGCGCGAGGAAGCGCAGGAAAGAAGGCATTTCAGCATGAGCGGCAACGAGACGCCCCGCGGCCCCGTCGACTCCTCCCGCGTCCCGCGGTACGCCGGCCCCGCGACCTTCGCCCGGCTGCCCCGGCTCGACGAGGTCGGCACCGCCGACGTCGCCGTCGTGGGCGTGCCGTTCGACTCGGGCGTCTCGTACCGGCCGGGCGCCCGCTTCGGCGGCAACGCCATCCGCGAGGCGTCCCGGCTGCTGCGCCCCTACAACCCCGCGCAGGACGCCTCCCCGTTCGCCCTCGCGCAGGTCGCCGACGGCGGCGACATCGCGGTGAACCCGTTCAACATCAACGAGGCCGTCGAGACCATCGAGGCCGCCGCCGACGACCTCCTCGGCACCGGCGCCCGCCTGATGACCCTGGGCGGCGACCACACCATCGCCCTGCCGCTGCTGCGCTCGGTCGCGAAGAAGCACGGCCCCGTCGCCCTGCTGCACTTCGACGCCCACCTGGACACCTGGGACACCTACTTCGGCGCCGAGTACACCCACGGCACGCCGTTCCGCCGCGCGGTCGAGGAGGGCATCCTCGACACCTCCGCGCTGTCCCACGTGGGCACCCGCGGCCCGCTGTACGGCAAGCAGGACCTCACCGACGACGAGAAGCTGGGCTTCGGCATCGTCACCTCCGCCGACGTCTACCGCCGCGGCGCCGACGAGGTCGCCGACCAGCTGCGCCAGCGCATCGGCGACCGCCCCCTCTACATCTCCATCGACATCGACTGCCTCGACCCGGCCCACGCCCCCGGCACCGGCACCCCCGAGGCGGGCGGCATGACCTCGCGCGAGCTGCTGGAGATCCTGCGCGGTCTCGCCTCCTGCAACCTGGTGTCGGCGGACGTGGTGGAGGTCGCCCCGGCCTACGACCACGCGGAGATCACCTCCGTGGCCGCCTCCCACACGGCCTATGAACTGACCACCATCATGAGCCGCCAGATCGCGGCGGCCCGGAAGGACGCGTAAGCGACGTGACGCACGACCACGACCTGGTACTCCGCCCGACCGAGGCGCAGATCACGGCGGCCCTGAATCCTCCGTCCGGCCGCAACGGCGGAGACCTGGTCGTGGAGACGCTGGCCGGTCTGGGCGCGACGACCGTCTTCGGCCTGCCCGGCCAGCACGCGCTCGGCATGTTCGACGCCCTGCGCCGCTCCTCGCTGCACTACGTCGGCCTGCGGGTGGAGAACAACGCGGGCTTCGCGGCGGACGCGTACGGCCGGATCACCGGTGAGGCGGCCCCGCTGCTGCTCTCCACCGGCCCCGGCGCGCTGACCTCGCTGGCCGCGCTCCAGGAGGCGGCCTCCGCCTCCGCGCCCGTCCTCGCGATCAGCAGCCAGATCCCGACGGCCGGCCTGGGCGGCGGCCGCCACGGCTATCTGCACGAACTCCCGGACCAGTCCGCCTCGTTCCGGGGCGTGGTGAAGTCGGTCCACACGGTCCGCACCCCGTCCCAGATCCCCTCCGCCATCGCCGAGGCCTGGAAGTCGGCGCTGACCGCTCCGCACGGCCCGGTGTGGGTGGAGATCCCGCAGGACGTGCTGCTGGCCGAGACCACGCTGCCGGTGGTGACGGCGATGGACGCGACGCCGGAGGACCTGGTCCCGCGCCCCGAACTCACGGCGGTGGCGGCCGACCTGCTGTCCCGTGCCGAGCGCCCGGCCGTCATCGCGGGCGGCGGCGTCGTCCGCGCGGACGCCGCGGGCAAGCTGCTGGCGCTGGCCGAGAAGCTGGACGCCCCCGTGGTCACCACCTTCGGCGGCAAGGGCGCGTTCCCCTGGGAGCACCCCCTGTCGCTCCAGTCCTGGCTGGAGGACCGTCACACCACCGACCTGCTGGAGGACGCGGACGTCCTGCTGGTGGTCGGCTCCGGTCTCGGTGAACTCTCCTCGAACTACCACACGTTCAAGCCCCGCGGCCGGGTGATCCAGATCGAGGCGGACGCCGGCAAGCTGGAGTCCAACCACCCGGCGCTGGGCATCCACGCGGACGCCCGCCTCGCCCTCCAGGCCCTCCTGGAGACCGTGGAGGAGCGTGAGGACGCCACGGCCCCGGAGCGGGTGCGCGAGCTCCTGGCGAAGGTGTCGGCGCGCATCGACTCCCAGGAACTCACCCTGGAGCAGGACGTCCTGGCCTCGGTCCGGCGCGCGCTCCCGCCCACCTCGCCGTCCTTCTGGGACATGACGATCCTCGCCTACTGGGCCTGGTCGGCCTTCGACCCCCGGGGCAGGAACACCATGCACTCCGCCCAGGGCGCGGGCGGCCTCGGCTACGGCTTCCCGGCGGCCCTCGGCGCGGCGGTCGCCGACTCCACCCGCCCGGTCCTCGCGGTCTCCGGCGACGGCGGCGCGCTGTACTCGATCGCCGAGCTGGCGACGGCGCGGCAGTACGACCTGAACGTCACCTGGCTGATCATCGACGACGGCGGCTACGGCATCCTGCGCGAGTACATGACGGACGCCTTCGGCCAGGCCACGGCCACCGAACTCACCCGCCCCGACTACGTGGCCCTCGCCGAGTCCTTCGGTGTCCCCGGCACCCGCACGACCCCGGAGACCCTGGAGGCCGACCTCGCCAAGGCCCTGGCCACCCCGGGCCCCTCGGTGGTCGTCCTCCCGGCCCTGCTGCGCATGTTCGCCCCGACCCACCTGAGCTGACCGTCCCGGCGGAGCGCGCGGCCCACCGCGCGCTCCGTTCGGCGCGCCGCCCCGGGTACAGCCGCCCCGGGTACAGCCGGCCCGTTCGGCCCGTTCAGCCCGTTCGGCCCCGTCGGCCCTGTCGGGCGCGGTCAGGCCTCCAGGCTCCAGGGCCGCAGCTTCTCCGGGTTGCGGATCACCCAGATCCGGTCGACCCGGCCGTCCCGGACACCGAACGCGGCCACGGTCACGACGACCCCGGCGCGCCGGGCCACCAGGCCGGGCATCCCGTTGACCGACCGCTCCAGGAGTTCGAGCCCCGGGGCCCGGTCGGCGATGGCGACCATGTACCGGGCGACGCTCGCACCGCCCTCGACCGGGCGCAGCGCGGCACCGGCCATGCCGCCGCCGTCGGCGGTCATCACCGCGGCCGGGTCCAGGAGACCGACGAGGGCCGCGATGTCCTTGCTCTCCCAGGCCTCCTTGACGTGCCGCACCACGTCCCCCCGGTCCGCCGCCGGCACCGGCGTGCGCGCGATGCCGGCCCGCCGCCGGGCCGAGGACGCCAGTTGCTTGCAGGCGGCGGAACTCCGGCCGAGCACCCCGGCGATGTCGGCGAACGGGTACCGGAAGACGTCGTGCAGCACGAACGCCACCCGCTCGGCGGGCGTCATCGCGTCCAGGACGACGAGGAACGCCATGGACACCGACTCGTCCAGGACGATCTGGTCGGCCGGGTCCGCGGGTCCGGCGGAGCCGTCGCCGCCGAGGTGCCCCCACTCGGTGCGGTCGGGCAGCGGCTCGGGCAGCCACGCGCCGACATAGCGCTCGCGGCGGGCCCGCGCCGAGCCGAGCAGGTCCAGGCAGATGCGTCCGGTCACCGTCGTGAGCCAGGCGCCGGGGGAGACGATCTCCTCCCGCCGGCCGGGGGACAGCGCGTACCAGCGCGCGTAGGCGTCCTGCACGGCGTCCTCGGCCTCGGTCACCGAACCGAGCAGCCGGTAGGCCACGTTGATCAGCCGGCGTCGCTCGCCGGCTGTGCCGTCCGTGCCGGTCGTGGCAGTCCCCATGGTGTCGGCCCCCCTCGCCTTACCTTTCGCGGGCCCGTGTCGTCGGACCGGTGAGACCCTAATCGACCTGCCGCCGCGAGGGCGGGAAAAGAGGACCGTGACATGGACACCCAGGTGACGACGGCGACGACGACCGAGAAGCCGGACACGACGACGACCGCACGGCGCACCTCCTCGTTCCTGCGGTTCGCGATCGCCCTGCAGACCCTGACCATCTTTCTCCAGGCGGTCTCCGCAGGACTGCTGCTCACCGCGCACTACGGGGAGACGCTGCACGGCATAGGCGCCCGCGTGATGTACGCGGCCTCGATGCTGTACGTCCTCGCGGCGGTGCTGGCGTGGAAGCCGGGCGGCGGACCGGTCCGGCCGGTCTGGCAGGCGACGGGCTTCCTGGTGCTCGCCTCGGTCCAGGTCGTGCTCGGCATCGCCCACGTCCCGTCGGTCCATCTCCCCCTGGGCGTGGCGATGTTCGGCCTGAGCGTGCTGGCCCTGGCCCGCCGCTGACCCGCCGGCCGCGCGGCCCCCGCGCCCCTCCGGCCTCCTGGATCCCTCCGGACTCCCCGCGTACGAACAGCCGTACAACTTTCGCCCACCTCTGCGAGTCACTACTTCCGGCGTTCAGCGAACGCCTGAACGACTTTCGAGGGGGAGTCCATGACTCAGCGGAATCCGAGACGTGCCGCGGTGCTCGCGGCCGCCGTCGGCGCGGCCGTGCTCATACCGGCCGTCACCGCCGCCGTGCCCGCCGGCGCGGCGACGCCCACCGTCAGCTGCACCTCCGCGCAGGCGGGCCTGGCGAGCAAGCTCCAGAAGGACATCACCGCCGCCGTCGCCGCCCGCAGGAGCACGGTCGCCGTCGGCCTGTACGACCGTTCCACCAACACCACCTGCACCCTGCGGGCCACCAGCGCCTACGACTCGGCCAGCACCGTCAAGGTCACCGTGCTCGCCACGCTGCTGTGGGACGCGAAGAAGCACGACCGGCTGCTCACCGACCGTGAGACCTCGCTCGCCACGGCCATGATCACCAAGTCGGACAACAACGCCACGACCACGCTGTGGAAGCAGCTGGGCATGACGAAGATCAAGGGCTTCCTGTCCGCCGCGAAGATGACGGCGACCAAGCCGGGCGCGGACGGCTACTGGGGCCTCACCCAGGAGAACGCGGGCGACGAGCAGAAGCTGCTCAAGCTCGTCACCGCGAAGAACAGCGTGCTGAGCGACAACTCGCGGGCCTACATCTCCAAGCTCATGGGCCAGGTCGTCTCCTCGCAGCGCTGGGGCACCCCCGCCGGTGCGCCCTCCGGCGTCTCCGTGCACGTGAAGAACGGCTGGCTCCAGCGCTCCACGCACGGCTGGCGCGTGCACAGCCTCGGCACCTTCACCGGCCGCGGCCACGACTACATGATCTCCGTGCTGACGCAGGACAACAGCACCATGGACTACGGCGTCACCACCATCCAGAACGTCGCCAAGGCCATCCACAAGGACCTGGTGCCGACCACCGCCGGCACCGCGGTCTTCACCCCGACCAGCAGGCCCAGCGAGGCCGCCGTCGCGGTGCCCCCGCAGGGCTGACCCCGGCCGGGCACCCGCCCGCCACCCGTCGCCGCACGTCCCCCGCGCCGCCCGCGCGGGGGACGTTCTGTTGCGGGGGGATGAAATCCGCCCCTCCCGGCGTTTGTGTCTTCCGGCAGACCAGGTCGACAGGAAGGCACCCGAGTGGCACCGCAACGGGGATGGGCACGACGGCTGGCGGGCTACGCCTGGCGGTATCCGAAGGACGTCGTACTCGCGCTCGGCTCCTCCCTGGCCGGCATGGCGGTCATGGCGGTCGTCCCGCTGATCACCAAGGTGATCATCGACGACGTCATCGGCGGCCGCACCCGCTCCATGGGCCCCTGGGCCGGAGCACTGATCGGCGCCGCGGTCCTCGTCTACGCGTTCACGTACTGCCGCCGCTACTACGGCGGCCGGGTCGCCCTCGACGTCCAGCACGACCTGCGCACCGAGATGTACGGCACCCTCACCCGGCTGGACGGCCGCCGCCAGGACGAGCTGTCCACCGGCCAGGTCGTCGGCCGGGCCACCAGCGACCTCCAGCTGATCCAGGGCCTGCTCTTCATGCTCCCGATGACCATCGGGAACGTCCTGCTCTTCCTGATGTCGCTCGCGATCATGGCGTGGCTGTCGCTGCCGCTGACCCTCGTCGCCCTCGCGGTCGCCCCGGCCCTCGGCTGGATAGCCCGGCGCAGCCGCACCAAGCTGCACCCCGCCACCTGGTACGCCCAGGCCCAGGCCGCCGCCGTGGCCGGCGTGGTCGACGGCGCCGTGAGCGGCGTGCGCGTGGTCAAGGGCTTCGGGCAGGAGGAGCAGGAGACCGGCAAGCTCCGGGAGGTCGGCCGCCGCCTGTTCGCGGGCCGGCTGCGCACCATACGCCTGAACAGCAAGTACACCCCCGCGCTCCAGGCCGTGCCCGCCCTCGGGCAGGTCGCCATGCTGGCGCTCGGCGGCTGGCTGGCGGTGCGCGGGCACATCACGCTCGGCACCTTCGTCGCCTTCTCCACCTACCTCGCCCAGCTCGTCGGCCCGGTCCGGATGCTCGCCATGGTCCTCACCGTCGGCCAGCAGGCCCGCGCCGGCACCGAACGCGTCCTGGAGCTGATCGACACCGAGCCGACGCTGAAGGAGGGCACGAAGACCCTCCCCGCCGACGCGCCCGCGAGCGTCGAGTTCGACGACGTGTCCTTCGGCTACGAGGGCGGCACCGGCCGCGTGCTGGACGGCGTCAGCTTCGAGATCCGGCCCGGCGAGACCCTGGCCGTCGTCGGCTCCTCGGGCTCCGGCAAGTCCACCCTCTCCCTGCTCCTGCCGCGCTTCTACGACGTCGCCCACGGCGCCGTGCTGATCGGCGGCCACGACGTGCGCGAGCTGACCCTGGACTCGCTCAGGGCCGCGATCGGCCTGGTCCCGGAGGACTCGTTCCTCTTCTCCGACACCATCCGCGCCAACATCGCCTACGGCCGCCCCGACGCCTCCCTGGAGGAGATCCGGGCCGCCGCCCGCGCGGCCCAGGCGGACCGCTTCGTCTCGGAGCTGCCCCGCGGCTACGACACCGAGGTCGGCGAGCACGGCCTGACCCTCTCCGGCGGCCAGCGCCAGCGCATCGCGCTCGCCCGCGCCCTGCTCACCGACCCCCGCCTGCTCGTCCTGGACGACGCCACCTCCGCCGTGGACGCCCGGGTGGAGCACGAGATCCACGAGGCGCTGAAGCAGGTCATGGAGGGCCGCACCACCCTCCTCATCGCCCACCGCCGCTCCACCCTGAACCTCGCCGACCGCATCGCCGTCCTGGACGGCGGCCGGCTCGCCGACATCGGCACGGACGAGGAGCTCCAGGAGCGCTCGGCCCTCTACCGCCGCCTGCTCACCGACCCGGACGAGCTGGGCGGGGTCTCCCCGGGCCACGCCCTGCCGGCCGGACCCCGCGAGGACACCACCGTCCGCGACGAGCTGGACGCCGAGTTCGACGCCGAGCGGGGCATCACCCCGCGGCTGTGGACCGGCGACCGCGTGCCGAGGAGCGCGGCGCTGTCCGGCACCCCGGCCACCCCCGAGCTCCTCGCGCTGGTCGAGGCGCTGCCGCCGGCGACCGACACCCCCGGCATCGACGAGGCCCGCGCGGTCCGCCCCGAGGAGTCCTACGGCCTGCGCCGCCTCCTCCAGGGCTTCGGCGCGCCCCTGCTGGTCAGCCTGCTGCTGGTCGCCGTGGACGCGGGCGCGGGCCTGCTGCTGCCGGTGCTGATCCGGCACGGCATCGACCAGGGCGTCACGCGGACCGCCCTCGGCGCGGTGTGGGCCGCGTCCCTGCTCGGCCTCGCCACCGTGCTCGTGCAGTGGGCCGCGCAGATCGGCGAGACCCGCAAGACCGGCCGTACCGGCGAGCGCGTGCTGTACTCGCTGCGGCTGAAGATCTTCTCCCAGCTCCAGCGGCTCGGTCTCGACTACTACGAGCGCGAGCTGACCGGCCGGATCATGACCCGGATGACGACGGACGTCGACGCGCTGTCCACGTTCCTGCAGACCGGCCTGGTCACCGCGTTCGTCTCGGTCGTCACGTTCTTCGGCATCATGGTCGTCCTGCTGGTCATCGACGTGCAGCTGGCGCTGGTCGTCTTCGCCACCCTGCCCCCGCTGGTCCTCGCCACCTTCTTCTTCCGCCGGGCGAGCGTGAAGGCGTACGAGCTGGCCCGTGAGCGGGTGTCGGTGGTCAACGCCGACCTCCAGGAGTCGGTGGCCGGGCTGCGGATCGTGCAGGCGTTCCGGCGCGAGCGGGACGGCGGGCGGCGGTTCGCCGAGCGCAGCGACAGCTACCGGCGCGCCCGCATGCGCGGCCAGTGGCTGATCTCCGTCTACTTCCCCTTCGTCCAGCTGCTGTCCTCGGCCGCCGCGGCCGCCGTCCTCGTCGCGGGCTCCGGCCGGGTGGAGGCCGCCACGCTGACCACGGGCGCCCTGGTCGCCTACCTCCTGTACATCGACCTGTTCTTCGCCCCGGTCCAGCAGCTCTCCCAGGTGTTCGACGGCTACCAGCAGGCCACGGTCTCGCTGGGCCGCATCCAGGAACTGCTGCGCGAGCCGGCCTCGACGGGGTCCGCCGGCGCCCCCCTCGACGTCCTGTCGCTGCGCGGCGAGATCGCCTTCGAGGACGTGAGCTTCGCCTACGGCTCCGACGGTGACGGCGAGAGCGCCCTGACCGGCATCTCCTTGAGGATCCCGGCCGGGCAGACCGTCGCCTTCGTCGGCGAGACGGGCGCCGGCAAGTCGACGCTGGTCAAGCTGGTGGCCCGCTTCTACGACCCGACAGGCGGCCGGGTCACGGCCGACGGCACGGACCTGCGCGCCCTGGACCTGACCTCCTACCGGCACCGCCTCGGGGTCGTCCCGCAGGAGTCCTACCTCTTCCCCGGCACCGTGCGCGACGCCATCGCCTACGGCCGGCCCGAGGCCGGTGACGCCGAGGTGGAGGCCGCGGCACGGGCGGTCGGCGCGCACGAGATGATCGCCACGCTGGAGGGCGGCTACCTGCACGAGGTCGCCGAACGCGGCCGCAACCTCTCGGCCGGCCAGCGCCAGCTGATCGCGCTGGCCCGCGCCGAGCTCGTCGACCCCGACGTCCTGCTGCTCGACGAGGCCACGGCCGCCCTCGACCTGGCCACCGAGGCCCAGGTCAACCACGCCACCGACCGGCTGGCGGGCCGCCGTACGACGCTGGTGGTCGCCCACCGGCTGACCACGGCCGCGCGCGCGGACCGGGTGGTCGTCATGGAGCACGGCCGGGTCGCCGAGGACGGCACGCACGACGAACTCCTCGCCCTCGACGGCAGGTACGCCGCGCTGTGGCGGACCTTCACCGGTGAGGACGAGGCCGAGCCGGAGGAGCCGGTGGGCGTCTCCCGCTGAGGCCCGCCGGGTCCGCCCGCGCACGCGGGGGAGCGGTGCCCCGCGACCTGTCGTGGTGACGGTCGTGCAACCATCCGACATACGTCGTGCGTCCGTACATCAGTACGTACGGATGAGGCCGGACGCGGGGCAGGGGAGGGTGACAGTGGTCGGTGGGGCCAGAGGTGCGATCCGTCGGCGACCCGCGCTCTGCGTGGCCCTGCTCGCCGTGTCCGGGGTGCTGACCCTCCTGGCGCCGGCCGCCCACGCCGCCACGGACCCCACCTGCACCGGGCGCGAGGTGCGCACCGTGCCCTTCAGCACCGGCGCCGTCCACGTCTACAAGCGCGGCGCCTACGTCTGCGCCCTCACCGTCACCAAGGCCCCCGGCGCGGCCCGCGTCATGTCGGTCGGGGTCCAGGCGCGCGGCAGCCGGCCGGTCGTCGACCGGGGGACCTACCGGTACCACGCGGGTCCGGTGACCGTGCACGCCGGACACCGCTGTGTGCGGGTGACGGGCACGGTCGGCCGCGGAGCCGTCGCCTCCGGCTGGTTCCTGTGCTGAACGGGCCGACTCCGGCCACACGCCTCGCTCAAATCCCTCTGGTGTCACAGCTGTTGCTCGGATAGCTTCCGGCGGACATCTGTCTCACAGGGGAGAGTGCGCATGCGCAAGGCGCTCAGATGGCTGCTGGCGCTCGCGGTGCTCATAGGCACGCTGAGCACAGCGGGCGCGGCCACCGCCGCACAGTCCGCCCGGCCACAGGCCGCCGACATCAAGGACCGGCTCCTCGCGATACCCGGCATGAGCCTGGTCGAGGAGAAGCCGTACACCGGCTACCGGTTCTTCGTCCTGAACTACACCCAGCCGGTCGACCACCGGCACCCCGGCCGGGGCACCTTCCAGCAGCGGATCACCGTGCTGCACAAGGACACCAGCCGCCCGACGGTCTTCTACACCAGCGGCTACAACGTCTCCACCACCCCGTCCCGCCGCGAGCCCACCCAGATCACGGACGGCAACCAGGTCTCGCTGGAGTACCGGTTCTTCACCCCGTCCCGGCCCGCGCCGGCCGACTGGTCCAAGCTGGACATCTGGCAGGCGGCCAGTGACCAGCACCGCGTCTACGAGGCGCTGAAGCCGGTCTACTCCGCCAACTGGCTGGCCACCGGCGGTTCCAAGGGCGGCATGACCGCCACCTACTACGAGCGCTTCTACCCGCACGACATGGACGGCACCGTCGCGTACGTCGCCCCGAACGACGTCGTGAACAAGGAGGACTCGGCCTACGACCGCTTCTTCACCGCCGTCGGCACCAAGGAGTGCCGCGACCGGGTGAACGCGGTCCAGCGCGAGGCACTGGTGCGCCGCGCGCCGCTGGAGGAGAAGTACGCCCGGTACGCCGCCGACAACGGCTACACCTTCACCACCATCGGCTCCCTCGACCGGGCCTACGAGGCCGTCGTCCTCGACTACGCCTGGGGCTTCTGGCAGTACAGCGGGCTGCCCGACTGCGACACCATCCCGGCGGGCGCGGCCACCGCGACCGACGACGCGATCTGGGACTCGGTCGACACCGTCTCCGGCTTCTCCGCCTACACCGACCAGGGCCTGGAGCAGTACACGCCGTACTACTACCAGGCGGGCACCCAGCTGGGCGCCCCGACCATCCGCTTCCCGTACATCGAGGACCGGCTGATCCGCTACGGCTACCAGCCGCCGCGCAACTTCGTGCCCCGCTCGATCCCGATGCGCTTCCAGCCGGACGTGATGCGGGACGTGGACTCCTGGGTGCGCCGCCACGCCCGCCACACGCTGTTCGTCTACGGCCAGAACGACCCCTGGGGCGCGGAGCGCTTCCGGGTCGGCGCCGGCACCCGTGACGCGTACGTGTTCACCGCGCCCGGCATGAACCACGGCGCGAACGTGGCCGGCCTGGTCCCGGACCAGAAGTCCCTGGCGACCGCCCGGATCCTCCAGTGGGCCGGGGTGGCGTCCCCCGCCGTGCAGGCGGACCCGTCGGCGGCGAAGCCGCTGGCCCGTCACGACGCCAAGCTCGACGTGACGGACGCGAAGGGCACCGAGGGCGTGCGGCGCGGACCCGGTCTGCGCCCGTGACCTCCCGGTGCCGGCCCGCCCTCCCGCGGGCCGGCACCGCCGTCGCCCCGCCGTGTCCGGTCCGGGGACGGGAACCTGTCGAGGCCCTCGCCCGTCCAAGGGGCAGGCCGCCGACGAGTCCCGTGGTGCGGTGTCGGTCTCGCCGCAGGCCGCGAACGCCGACGCACCCTCTCCGCCGCACCCCGTGCGCGCGGCCCGCCGCCACCGGTGCGCCCCCCTCCCTTGCGCCGGTGGCGGCCCCATGCCCGCTTCCTGTGCGTTGCCTTGACGGAAAGAAACTTCCCGGATATTGCTGATTCCTCGGAAGTTTCCTTCAGCGGTTCTCCTCTGGAAGGGGCGCACGTGCACGACAGCAGCACGGGAAGCACGGGAAACACCGCACGGCCGTCCAGACGGGCCGTGCTCACCGCGACCGCCGGCGTCGCCGCCGCGCTGACCGCGTCCACCACCGCCCACGCCGCCGGCCCCGCCCGCGGCACCACCGCCGCCGCCGACCGCCGCCTGCGCTCCCTCATCTCCCGGATGACGCTGGAGGAGAAGGTCGGCCAGCTCTTCGTGATGCGGGTCTACGGCCACTCCGCCACCGCCCCGGACCAGGCGGACGTCGACGCCAACCTGAGCGAGATCGGGGTCCGCACCGCCGCCGATCTGATCGCCAAGTACCGCGTCGGCGGCATCATCTACTTCACCTGGGCGCACAACACCCGCGATCCGCACCAGATCGCCGACCTGTCCAACGGCATCCAGAAGGCCTCCCTGGAGCAGCCGCGCGGGCTGCCGGTGCTCATCGCCACCGACCAGGAGCACGGCATAGTGTGCAGGGTGGGCAGGCCGGCCACGCTGTTCCCCGGTGCCATGGCGATGGGCGCGGGCGGCCGCCGCTCCGACGCCCGCACCCTCGGCCGCCTCTCCGGCGCCGAACTGCGCGCGATGGGCATCAACCAGGACTACTCGCCGGACGCGGACGTCAACGTCAACCCGGCCAACCCCGTCATCGGCGTACGGTCCTTCGGGGCCGACCCGGCGGCCGTCGGGGCGCTGGTGGCGGCCGAGGTGAAGGGGTATCAGGCCTCGCGGGTCGCCGCGACCGCCAAGCACTTCCCGGGCCACGGCGACACCGCCGTCGACAGCCACTTCGGCTTCCCCGTCATCACCCACAGCCGGGAGCTGTGGGAGAAGCTGGACGCGGTGCCCTTCCGGGCCGCGATCGCGGCGGGCATCGACTCGGTCATGACCGCGCACATCCAGTTCCCGGCCCTGGACGACTCCGGCGACCCGGCCACCCTCTCCGCCCCGATCCTCTCCGGCATCCTGCGCGGCGAACTCGGCTACGACGGCGTGGTGATCACCGACTCCCTCGGCATGGAGGGCGTCCGCACCAAGTACGGCGACGACCGGGTGCCGGTGCTCGCGCTGAAGGCCGGCGTGGACCAGCTGCTCAACCCGCCGAATCTGGACGTCGCCTGGAACGCGGTGCTGGGTGCCGTGCGCGGCGGCGAGCTGACCGAGGCCCGGCTGGACGAATCGATCCTGCGCATCCTGCGGATGAAGGACCGGCTCGGCCTCCTCGGCCGGGACGTGTACGCCGACCAGGACCGGGTCGACCGGGTGGTGGGCACCCCGGCCCATCTGGCCGCCGCCGACCGGATCGCCGAGCGGACCACGACCCTGCTGGTCAACGAGGGCCGCACACTGCCGCTCGACCGCAGGCGCACCCCCAGGATCCTGGTCGTCGGCGCCGACCCGGCCTCCCCGTCCGGCACCACGGGTCCGCCGACCGGCGTCCTGGCCGCCGCCCTCACCGGGCTCGGCTTCACCGCCACCGCCCTGTCCACCGGCACCGCGCCCTCGGCGGCGACGATCGCCAAGGCGGTGACCGCCGCCCAGGACGCCGACGCGGTGGTGGTGGCGACGTACAACCTGACGGCCACGAGCTCCCAGCTCACCCTGGTGCGGCAACTGCTCGCCACGGGGCGGCCCGTGGTCGCCGTCGCCGTCCGCAACCCCTACGACGTCGCCCAGCTGGCCGGGGTGAAGGCCTGCCTGGCGACCTACTCCTGGACCGACGTCGAACTGCGTGCCGCCGCGAAGGTGATCGCCGGCCGGGTGCGCCCGCACGGCAGGCTTCCCGTGCCGGTGCAGCGGGCGGACGATCCGGCCCAGGTGCTGTACCCCATCGGTCACGGGCTGACGTACTAGACGTACGCCCCCTCCCGGGGCACATCCGCACCGAGGGGTGGAAAGCATCCCTCATGTCCGGCGTGGCCCCGCGACGGCCGGCCACGCCGGGCGCGGGGTGTCCTGGGGGGTGCGATGCGTGGAAGCGGTGCCGTGGGCCGGGTCTGGCGGACGGTGCTGTCGTCCGTCGTGCTCCTGGTGGTGGCCGTCGTGGCCCTGACCGTGCTCGGTGGCGGCCGGGACCACGCGGCCGCCCCGGCGCGCGGCGCCCGCCCCGCCGCCGCGGCCACCGGCCACGGCGCGGTGTTCCTCGCGGCCGGTGAGTGCAGTTCCTTCGGCACCACCCGCTTCACGGAGGTGCCGTGCGCGGGAGAACGGGCCGCCGCCCGTGTCGTCGCCCGCTACGACGGCAGCCCCGGCCGGGGCCCGCGGTGCCCGCCGACCACCGACTTCGTCCTGCGCGTCGGCCTGCCCGGGTCCCCGGCCGCGATCCCCGAGGGGTACGCGTGCATGCGCGGCCTGGAGCCCCCGCACCCGGGTGACCCGGGCGCCGGAGGCGGCCCCCGCACCATTCCCGGCGACTGCCTCTACGACCTCGCGCCCGGCCGTGTCCGCGAGACCCCCTGCGACGGCTCCGGCCCGCACGAGCCCCGGTACCGGCTGCTGAAGGCGGTACGGAAGCGGACCGGATGCCCGGCCTCCACGGCTCTCTACGTCGCTCTCGGCGGCGCCGAACCGGTGGGCTGCGCGCGCCGGATCCGACCGGCCGGACCCTCGGGCGGACGCCCCTAAGGGGCGGTGTCGGAGCGCAGTTCGGGGGTGGCGGCGGCGACCCCGGCCACCGCCAGCGCGCACAGCAGACCCCCGGTGACCAGGGCCGTCACCCCGGAACTCCAGCCGGCGACCAGACCCCCGCGCACATTGCCGAGGCTGGGGCCCGCCTGGCCCACGATCTGCTCGGCCGCGGTGACCCGGCCCAGCAGGGCGTCCGGGGTGCGGGTCTGCACGATCGTCGAGCGGGAGACGACCGAGACGGCGTCCGCGGCCCCGGCCACGACCAGCAGCGCGAGACCGGTCCAGGCCTGCGTGGTCAGACCGAACAGCAGCAGCGCCACGCCCCAGGCGGCGGAGCTGCACAGCATCACCGGACCGGGCCGGCCGAGCCGGGTCAGCGACCCGGACAGCGCCGCCGCCGTGATCCCGCCCACCGCCAGCGCCGACAGGAACAGGCCCAGGGTGCGCGGGTCGCCGCCGAACCGTTCCGTGTTGACCAGCGGGAACAGACTGACCGGGAAGGACAGCACGGTGGCGGCGAGGTCGGTGAGGAGCGCGCCCCGCACCACCCGGTGCCCGGCCAGGAACCGCAGCCCGTCCAGCACCCCGTGCAGCCCGGCCCGCGACGGCTCGCCCTCCGGGGGCAGCGGGGGCAGACCGAAGGCGCCGTAGAACGAGAGCCCGAAGCTGAGGGCGTCCAGGAGATAGCAGGTGCCGATGCCCAGCCGGCCCAGCAGCACACCGGCCAGCGCGGGACCGAGAAGCATCATGGCCTGGCCGGTGATCTGATTCAGGGCCAGCCCGGCCGCCACCTGGTCCTTGGGCAGCAGCCGCGGGACGAACACCCCGGCGGCCGGGGCGCCGAGCGCGCCGAACGCGGACTGCGCGGACACCAGCGCCAGGACGGCCGTCACCGGCACCTGCCCGGCGAAGCCCTGCGCGGCGAGCAGCAGGGAGCAGGCCGCCTGGCCCACGGTGGCCGTCAGATACGTCCGGCGCCGGTCGGCCCGGTCCACCCACGCGCCCGCGAACAGGCCGAACAGCACCAGCGGCAGTGCCTGCGCGAGGCCGACCGCGCCGGTCCAGGCGGTACTGCGGGTGGTGTCCCACACCTGGTACATGACCGTCACCATGGTCATGAACCCGCCGAGCACGGACACGGTCCGCCCGATCAGCAGACGCCGGAAGACGGGCGAGGTGCGCAGCGGCCGGACGTCGATCAGTGAGCCGGTGAGGCTCATGAGAGGGAACGGGGAAGGGCGGCGCACTGCGGCGCGGGCTGCGCGATCACCGGCGGAGGCTAGCCGGGCGAGGCGGACCCCCGCCACCGAATAACGGACGGCACCGGTCCGCCGCCCGCGCCCTCACGCCCGGGGCACTCCCGTGGACCCCCGCACCATCAGCTCCCCCCGGACCGAGGCGATCCCGCCGGGCGGTGCCTCCTCGCGGCCCATCGCGATGCGTCCGGCCCGTGCGCCCGCCTCCGCCAGCGGCAGGCGCACCGTCGTCAGCGGGGGCGCCGCGTCGACGCTGAACGGCAGGTCGTCGAAGCCGGCGACCGAGACGTCCTCGGGGACGCGCAGGCCGTGCTCGCGCAGGGCGGCGCGGGCGCCGAGGGCGATGGAGTCGTTCGCGGCGACGACCGCCGTCAGCCCGGGGTCGCGGCGCAGCAGTTCCAGCGTGGCCTCGTGACCGGACCGGCGGTCGTAGTGTCCGTACACGGTCCGGCCGGGGTCGTCCGTGATCCCGGCGGCCGCCAGCGCGGCCCGGTGGCCCTCCAGCCGGTGCCGGGTGGTGGTGCGTTCCGCGGGCCCCGCGAGATAGCCCAGGCGGCGGTGGCCGAGGGCGATGAGATGGTCCGTCAGCACGCGGGCCCCGCCGCGGTTGTCGAAGGTCAGGGCGACGGCACCGGTGTCCGGCGCGGGCGGCCGGCCGCACAGCACCACCCGGGTGCCCGCCTCCGTCAGCCGGCGCAGCTTGGCCGCCACCCGCGCCGCGTGCGCGGGGTCGTCCACCGCGCCGCCGGTCAGCACCACGGCCGCCGCGCGCTGGCGCTGCAGCAGGGTCAGATAGGTCAGTTCGCGCTCCGGGGAGCCGCCCGTGTTGCAGACCACCGCGAGACGTTCGCCGCCGGCCCGGCCGCCCGGACCCGTGATCTCGCCCTGGATCGCGCTCGCCATGATCCCGAAGAACGGGTCGGCGATGTCGTTGACCAGGATGCCCACCAGGTCGGAGGTGGCGGCCGCGAGCGAGCTGGCGGTGCCGTTGAGGACGTAGTCCAGCTCGTCCACCGCCCGCAGCACCCGCTCGCGCGTGGCGGTGGCCACCGGGTAGTTGCCGTTCAGCACGCGCGACACGGTCGCGGGGGAGAC
Organism: Streptomyces sp. NPDC090108; assembly: GCF_044747185.1. Lineage (NCBI taxonomy): Bacteria > Bacillati > Actinomycetota > Actinomycetes > Kitasatosporales > Streptomycetaceae > Streptomyces > Streptomyces sp. NPDC090108. The sequence goes on along the minus strand of NZ_JBIVDQ010000008.1, from coordinate 168,202 downwards.
CTGGGCGCGGGCGGCCACGTCCGCCAGGGTCACCGTCATCTCGTCGTCCTCCGGTCCTGCGGCGGGGCACCCGCCCCGTGCCCTCGTCCGTCCTGCTGGACGGTCCTGGCACGCCCCCGGTTCCGTGCGGTGTGCCCAGACCATAAGGCCAACCGACCCGTTTGTTGCCGCCCTTGGCCAACTCGGCGGGGATCGGAGCGGTCCGGAAAAGAAATCCCGGAAACCCGTGCAACCCTTTCGCGGGCCGTCGCGTCGTACTGTGCGTCGGAACTTCTGGTGGGGGACCCGGGGGGGGGATTCACGGGGTTCTGACGCTGAGGGGGAAAGCCGAAGGGGCCTGCCCGGTCTGCGGACCGGGCAGGCCCCTTCGAAACGTCCGGCCGGGCCTCCCCGGACACGGCCCAGGGGGCTTCTCCCCCAGAAGCCCCCCAAGAAGTCCCCCTAGAAGAACACCCCGCACCGCAGCAGCACGTTGGCGTACGGACGGGCCTCGCCCGTGCGCACCACCAGCCGCGCCCCCGCCGACAGCCGCTTCAGCTCCTCGTGCGGGACCAGGGCGAGAGCGGGCAGCCGGGCGTCCAGCAGCGCGCTCGCCCCGGGGTTGGCCGCCCGCACCTCCTCGGCCGCCGTGCCCGCCTCCACCACCAGTTCGTCCAGCAGCCCGTCCAGGACCTCGGCGAAGGAGGGGACGCCCGCGCGGAAGGCGAGGTCCACCACCCGCGGCCCGTCCGGTATCGGCATGCCCGCGTCGCACACCAGGACCCCGTCCCCGTGGCCCAGTTCCGCCAGGGCACCGGCCAGATGCCGGTTGAGAATGCCCGCCTTCTTCACAGCGCCTCGACCTCCGCCGCCGTCGGGTACGACTCCTGCGCGCCCCGCTTCGTCACGGCCGCCGCGCCGACCCGGGCCGCGTAGGCGGCGGCCTCGGCCGGCTCCGCGCCCGAGCCCAGCCTCCAGGCCAGCGCCGCGGTGAACGCGTCCCCGGCACCGGTGGTGTCCACCGCGTCCACCTTCACCGACGGCACCCGCCGCACCCCGGACGCGTCGCACATCAGCGCGCCCTCGGCGCCCAGCGTCACGACCACCGAACGCGGACCCGCGGCCAGCAGCTGCCGCGCCCAGTCCTCCGGATCCTCGCCCGTGAGGGCGTCGCCGAGCAGCACCCGCGCCTCGTGCTCGTTGACGATCAACGGGTCGCAGGCCGCCAGCACCTCGGCCGGCAGCGGGCGCGGAGGCGACGGGTTCAGCACGAACCGGTTCCCCTCCCCGAGCGTCCGTACGACCTCCACCACCGTCTCCAGCGGGATCTCCAGCTGCGCCGACACCACCCGGGAGCCGCGCACGAGACGCCCGGCGCCTCGCACGTCACCGGCGTCGAGCCGGGAGTTGGCGCCGGGCGAGACCACGATGCTGTTGTCCCCGGACGGGTCGACGGTGATCAGCGCGACGCCGGTCGGCGCCCCGCCCACGGCCACGCCGGCGGTGTCCACACCGGCCGAGCGCAGCGAGTCCAGCAGCAGCCGGCCGTGGCCGTCGTCGCCGACCCGCGCCAGCAGGGCGGTGCGGGCGCCGAGCCGGGCGGCGGCGACCGCCTGGTTGGCGCCCTTGCCGCCCGGGTGCACGGCCAGGTCGCCGCCCAGCACCGTCTCGCCGGCGGCGGGCCGCCGCTCGACGCCGATCACCAGGTCCGCGTTGGCCGAACCCACGACCAGGAGGTCGTAGTCGTACATGAGTTGTCTCCCTGAGAGATGGACCGGGGCGGGCGGCCGCACCCGTCGGACACGGCCGCCCGCCCCTGCGCGCCGTCAGCCGGTGAAGCCCGCCACGTTCTGCTTCGTGACGACCTTCACGGGCACCTTCACCATCGGCTGGACCTTCTTGCCGTGCACCGCCTCCAGGGCGTTGTCCACGGCGATCCGGCCGAGCTGGCTCGGCTGCTGCGCGACCGACGCGTACAGCGTGCCGCCCTTGACCGCGGTCAGTCCGTCCGGGGTGCCGTCGAAGCCGACGACCGCCACCGACCTGCCCGCCTTGGAACCGAGCGCCTTGATCGCGCCGAGGGCCATCTCGTCGTTCGCGGCGATGACGCCCTGGACGTCGGGGTGCGCCTGGAGCAGGTTGGACATGACGTCCAGGCCCTTGGTGCGGTCGAAGTCGGCGGGCTGCTGGGCGACCACCTTGATGCCCGGGAAGGCCTTGAGGCCCTTGGCGAAGCCGGCCGCGCGCTCACGGGCGGCGGAGGTGCCCGCCTGGCCCTGGAGGATGACGATCTTCCCCTTGCCGCCCAGCTTCTCGCCGATCGACCTGGCCGCCAGCTCACCGCCCGCGACGTTGTCGGAGGCGATCAGCGCGTCGATGGAGGCCTTGTTGACGCCGCGGTCGACGGCGACGACCGGGATGCCGGCCTTGTCGGCGGCCTTCACCGAGTTGCCGGCCGCGTCGGAGTCCACCGGGTTGACGATGATCGCGCCGAGCCTGGAGCTGGTGAAGTTCTGCAGCTGGTTGGCCTGCTGGGAGGCGTCGTTCTGGGCGTCCGTGACGGTCAGGTCCACGCCGCGCTTCTTGGCCTCGGCCTGGGCGCCCGAGCGGATCTGCACGAAGAACGGGTTGTTGAGGGTCGACAGCGACAGGCCCATCTTCGGGTTCGCCGAGGACGCCGAGCCGCTGTGCAGGAAGGAGGTCGCGCCGACGACGGCCACCGTGACCACGGCCGCGAGACCGTACGTCGCCGCCTGCTTGCCCTTGGGGCCGCCCGCGCCGGCCGTCACCGGGGTCGCCCCGGCCTTGCGGCGCACCGCGTCGAGCAGCACCGCCAGCGCGATGACGACACCGATCACGACCTGCTGCCAGAAGGCCGACACGTTCAGCAGGTTGAGGCCGTTGCGGAGCACCGCGAGGATCAGCGCGCCGACGAAGGTGCCCGACGCCTTGCCGGTGCCGCCCGCGAGGGAGGCGCCGCCGATGACGACCGCGGCGATGGCGTCCAGCTCGTAGCCGTCGGCGGCCTGCGGCTGCGCGGAGCCCAGCCGGGCGGCGAGCACGATGCCCGCGACGGCCGCGAACACGCCGGACAGGGCGTAGATGGCGAGCTTCTGCCGCTTGACCCGCAGGCCCGACAGCCGCGCGGCCTCCTCGTTGCCGCCGATCGCGTACATCGAGCGGCCGATGTAGGTACGGCCCAGCACCAGCGCCGCGAGCAGCCCCATGGCCACCATGACCAGGACGGGCACCGGCAGCCAGCCGCCGAGGGTGTCACCGAGGTGCGAGACCGAGGCCGGGAAGGTGATCGGGACACCGCCGGAGATCACCAGGGACAGACCGCGCGCCACCGACAGCATGGCCAGCGTCGCGATGAACGGCGGCAGCTTGCCGTAGGCGATCAGGAAGCCGTTGACCAGGCCCGCGCCGACGCCGGTGGCTATGGCGAGGACCACGGCGAGCACGACCGGCATCCCGGACTGCGTGGCGCTCCAGGCCAGCACGGTCGAGGTGAGCGCGGCCACCGAGCCGACCGACAGGTCGATGCCCGCCGCGACGATCACGAACGTCACACCGAAGGCGAGGATCGCCGTCACGGCGGCCTGGACGCCGATGTTGAGCAGGTTGTCCGTCGTCAGGAAGTCGCCGGACAGCGCCGACAGGGCGACGGCGAGGACGATCAGCGCGGTCAGCGCGCCGTTGTCGAGGAGCAGACGGCGCAGGCCGCCCGGGGCACCCGCGCCCGTCGTGCTCTTGAGCGTGTCAGTGGCCACGGGGGCCCTCCTTCTCGGTGATGGTGTTCACGGCTTCGGTGGTGGGGGTACTGACGGCGAGCGCCATGACGGCGTCCTGGGTGGCCTCGTCCGCGGTGAGTTCGCCCGCGATCCGGCCCTGCGCCATCACCAGCACCCGGTCGCTCATGCCGAGCACCTCGGGCAGGTCGCTGGAGATCATCAGGACGGCGGCGCCCTGGGCCGTCAGCTCGTTGATCAGCTGGTAGATCTCGACCTTGGCGCCGACGTCGATGCCGCGCGTCGGCTCGTCGAGGATCAGCACCTTGGTGTCGGCCAGCAGCCACTTGCCGATGACGACCTTCTGCTGGTTGCCGCCGGACAGGGTCCGCACATGCTGGCCGAGGCCCGCCATGCGCACCCCGAGCTGCGTGGCGATCCGCTCGGCCGCGGTGTGCTGCGCCTTGCGGTCGACCAGCCCGGCCCGGGTCGCGGACCGCATGGTCACCAGGCCCAGGTTCTCCGCCACGGAGGCGTCCAGCACCAGGCCCTGGCCCTTGCGGTCCTCGGGCACCAGCCCGATCCCGGCGGTCATCGCCGCGTTCACGTCGCCGCGCCGCAGCCCGGTGCCGGAGACGGTGACGGTCCCCGCGTCGTAGGGGTCGGCGCCGAACACGGCCCGGACCACCTCGGTACGGCCCGCGCCGACCAGCCCGGCCACGCCGACGACCTCGCCGGCGCGCACCTCGAAGCTCACGTCGTGGAACACGCCGCCGCGGGTGAGCCCCTCCACGCGGAGCAGGGGCTCGCCCTGCCCGGCGGGCCGTTCGCGCGGGTACTGCTGCTCGATGGAGCGGCCCACCATCAGCCGGACCAGCTCGTCCTCGGGGGTGGAGGCCGGGACCTGGCCGACGCTGCGGCCGTCCCGGATCACGGTGACCCGGTCGCCGAGCGCGGCGATCTCCTCCAGGTGGTGGGTGATGAACACGATGCCGACGCCGTCCTCGCGCAGGGCGCGCACGATGGCGAAGAGCTTCTCCACCTCCTCCGAGGTGAGCACGGCGGTCGGCTCGTCCATGATCAGGACGCGTGCGTCGAGGCTCAGCGCCTTGGCGATCTCCACCATCTGCAGGCGCGCGATGCCGAGCTCACGCACCCGCGCCCGGGGCGACACGTCGACGCCCACCCGGGCGAGGAGGACCTCCGCGTCCGCCTCCATCCTCTTGCGGTCGATCATCCCGAGGCGGCGCGGCTGGCGGCCCAGGAAGATGTTCTCGGCGACCGTCAGATCGGGGACCAGGTTGAACTCCTGGTAGATCGTGGCGATCCCGAGGCGTTCGGCGTCCTGCGCGCCCTGGATGCGCACTTCCTCGCCGCCGGCGAGGATCCGCCCCGCGTCGGGGGTGTGGGCACCGGAGAGCGTCTTGATCAGGGTGCTCTTTCCGGCGCCGTTCTCGCCGAGCAGTACGTGGACCTCGCCCCGGCGCAGGTCGAAGTCGACGCCGTCCAGCGCGACCACGCCCGGGAAGGCTTTCCGTATGCCCTCGATGCGCAGCAACTCATCCGGGTCGCTCACGACGTGCTCCTTTGCACTGGGGAGGGGGACTGGGAGGGGGATGGGGATGGGGAGGAGGGTGAGGGGGCGGGGGACTCGAAGGGGATCCCGGAGGGGGCCTGGGTGGGAGGCCCGGAGGCGAGCGGCTCACCGCACGAGCGGCGCACGACGAGCCTGGCGGGGAAGGCGGCGGACTCCGGGGCCCGGCCCTCGATCCGGGCCACCAGGGCCCGTACGGCGGCCCGGCCCAGCTCGCCCGTCGGCTGGGCGATCGCCGTGACCGGCGGATCGGTGTGCACGAACCACGGGATGTCGTCGAACGCGGCGAGCGCGATGTCCTCCGGGACGCGCAGCCCGCGGGCGCGGATCGCGTCCAGCGCGCCGAGCGCCATCAGGTTGTCGGCCGCGAAGACCGCCTCGGGCGGCTCCGGCAGGTCGAGGAACCCCTCGGTGACCCGGCGGCCGCTGGCGGCCTGGAAGTCGCCCTGGCCGATGTAGGCGTCCGGGAGACCGAGCCCGTGGGCCGCCATCGCCTCGCGGAAGGCCTCGACGCGCTCGCTGCCGGTCGTGGTGCTGCCCGGTCCCGCGATGATGGCGAGACGCCGGTGCCCGAGGGCGCACAGGTGCGCGACCAGGTCCCGCACGGCGGCACGGCCGTCGGACCGTACGACGGGGACGTCCAGGCCCGGGATCCACCGGTCCACGAACACCATCGGGGTGCCCCCGCGCGCCGCGTCCTCCAGCAGCGGGGAGGTGCCGTCGGCGGGGGAGACCAGCAGCCCGTCGATCCTGCGGTCCAGCAGGGTCCGGATGTGGTGGTCCTGCAGATCGGGCCGCTCGTCGGCGTTGCCGATGATCACGCTGTAGCCGAGGGCGCGGGCCTCCTCCTCGACGGAGCGGGCCAGCTCGGTGAAGTACGGGTTCAGCACGTCGCTGATGACCAGGCCGAGGGTACGGGTCTGGTCGGTGCGCAGGGACCGGGCGACGGCGTTCGGCCGGTACCCCAGTGCCTTCACGGCGCCCAGCACACGTGCCCGTGCGTCCGCGCTGACCGACGGGTGCTCGTTCAGCACCCGGGACACCGTGGCGACGGACACGCCTGCGGCTGCGGCGACGTCCTTGATGCTCGCCATCCTCGGCTCCACCTCCTTGTGGAATCGATTTCATCGACGTGTACGGAGGATTGGAATCGATTACACGGGCAGAAATCAATCGCTGAGACCGGATTGTGATGAGGTGCGCTCAGATGAGCGGACGGTCCCGGAGGGCTCCGTCCAGCCACCGCCGGTAGCGGAGTGCGGGCTGTCCCTTGATCTCGGTGTCTCCGGTCACGGTGAACCCGTTGCGCGCGAGGACCGTGCGCGAGGCGGTGTTGCCGAGGGTGGTCATCGCGGTCAGGGCGGAGAGTCCGTACGACGCGGCGGCGAGCCGGCACACCTCGGCGACGGCGCGCGTGGCGACGCCCCGCCCCGCGGAACGCTCACCGATCCGGTACCCGAGTTCGGCGGCGCCGTCCGCCACGTCCACGAGGTTGACGCGTCCGATCAGCTCGCCCCGGGCGTCGGTGACGACGTGGAAGTGGCAGATCCCGGCGTCCTGTTCGGCGAGCAGCGCGTGGAGCCGGGCGGTGAACTCCCGGAAGTACGCGTCGCCGCGGTCCGAGATCGACCGGGCGAAGTACGCCCGGTTCACGCGCTCGAACTCCAGCAGTGCGGGCGCGTGTTGCGCCCCCAGCCGTTCAAGTCGCTCTGCGCCGCCGTCCATGGGGCCAGAGCGTAGGGCGCCCGGCGCTCGCGACGCACCGGCTTTTGGCGCGCGGATGCCGCCGCGCCGGTCCTGCGCCGGCGCGTCTCTCCTCGCGGCCCGCGGGGGTGCGCGGGGCGGCCGCGGGAGCCGTGGTGGGCCGCCGCGGTGCGGTCTACCCCTCGCCGGACTGGGGGACGGTGTCGCCGATGACGGCGGCGAGGCGCTGGAGCTGTGCGGCGAGCGCGTGACGTTCCTGGGGCGTGAAGTGCGACAACGCCTCGGCCTGACGCACCCGGAGTTCCGCCCGCATGGCCGCGAGCCGCTGGGCGCCGTCCGGGGTGAGGCGGATGAGGACCAGGCGCTCGTCGTGCGGGGAGCGCTCCCGCGTGACCATGCCGGCCGCTTCGAGCTGCTTGAGCATGCGCGTGGCGGTCGGAACGCTGACCTCGGCGGCGACGGCGAGCTTGCCGACCGCGAGCCCGTCGCTCCTGGCGTCCGTGGCGAGGGGCTCCAGCAGTGTGGCCTGCGCCATGGACAGCCCGGCCCCGGAGCGGCCCATGGTGGCCGCCCGGGAGCGGCGCATGGCATAGAACAGCCGGTCAGCGGCCTGCGCCAGCTCCCTCACGCCCGCCTCGTCGGCGCCCGCGCCCTGGAGGTCACCCACTTCGTGCTTGCTCATCTCTCGCATGACTGTTAGCTTACTAAATGAAGTCGTTAGCAAGCTAAGCTTTAGGAGGCTAGAAGTCATGGACTTCCCCGCACGCATCGACGTCCACAACCACATCGTGCCGCCGGTCTGGGCCGAGACCCTGGCCGCGCGCGGTCTGAACTCCGGCGGCTGGGCCATCCCGGCCTGGAGCCCCGAGAGCGCGATCGCGATGATGGACGAGCAGGGCATCGCCACCGGCGTCATGTCCGTCACCTCGCCCGGCATCCACCTCGGTGACGACAAGGATGCCCGCGACCTCGCCCGCGCGGTCAACGAGTACGGCGCCGAGGTCGTCAAGGACCACCCGGACCGCTTCGGCCACTTCGCGAGCATCCCGCTGCCCGACGTCGACGCCGCCGTCGCCGAGGCCGTCCACGCGCTCGACGTCCTCGGCGCCGACGGTGTGGTCCTGATGTCCAACGCCCACGGCAAGTACCTCGGCGACGCGGACTTCGAGCCGCTGTGGGCCGAGCTGGACCGCCGTTCGGCCAATGTCTTCGTCCACCCCGCGCAGCCGCCGATGACGCTGCTGCCGGGCACCCCGGCCCCGCTCGCCGACTACGTCTTCGACACCACCCGCACCGCGCTCAACATGGTGCTCAACGGGGTCATGGACCGGTACCGCAACGTGCGGGTGATCCTCTCCCACGGCGGCGGCTTCCTGCCGTACGCGGCCTACCGCTTCACCGGTCTGACCTCCACGGTCGTCGACCGCGACCGCAAGGCCGAGGACATCCTGCGCGACCTGAAGCGCTTCTACTTCGACACCGCGCTGTCCGCGAGCCCCTCCGCCCTGCCGGCCCTCCTCGCCTTCGCCGAGCCCGGCCATGTCCTCTACGGCAGCGACTGGCCGTTCGCTCCGCAGGAGGCGGGCAGCTACTACAACCACTTCCTGGAGACCTACCCGGACTTCACCCCGGGCCAGGCCGAAGCCATCGACCGGGGCAACGCCGAGAAGCTCTTCCCGCGCCTCGCCCGCTGACCGGGCAGGACCGGACGCACCTTCACCCCAGCGCTGCCGCGATGCCCCGCACCAACGGTGCGGGGCATCGGCGCGTCCGGGCCGACCGGACCGACGGACGCGGCGTCCGGTACGTCCGCCCTCGTCAGGCGAGACGGGTGAAGACCTTCTTGGCGTTGCCGTGGTCGAAGGCGGTCTTCTGCGCGTCCGTCAGGCCGCTGTTCGTGTCCAGGAGCCGGTTGAAGGCGGCCGCGACGGGCGCGGGGGCATAGGGGAAGTCGCTGCCGAAGAGGATGCGTTCGTGATCGGCGAAGGCGAGGAAGCTGGGGAAGGCGTCCGGCCCGGAGGACAGCGCGGTGTCGAAGTAGAAGCGCCTGAACTTCGCCAGCAGCTGCTCGGTGGTGGGCCCGTCGGGGTCGAGGGCCGGCTGCAGCTCGCAGAACCGCATCACGGCGTAGGGGACGAACCCGCCCGCGTGGGACAGGATGACCTTCGCGTCCGGGAACCGGTCCAGCACGCCCGCGAACACCATCTGCACCGCGGTCCGGGTGGTGTCGAACGGATAGTCCACGAGCGGGCCGGGCACGTCCGCCAGGAGCGGGATGAGGGGGTGGCCCGGATGGATGAACACCACGGCCGACCGCCGGTTCAGCGCGTCCCACAGCGGCGTGTACTTCGGGTCGCCCAGGTAGGCGCCCTCGTAGTTGCTCAGGAGCACGACGCCGTCGGCGCCCAGCTCGTCCAGCGCGTACTCGGCCTCGGCCACGGCGCCCTCGACGTCCGGCAGCGGAACGGTCGCGAAGTTCCCGAACCGGTCCGGATGCCGGGAGACCAGGCCGGCCACGTACTCGTTGACCCGGCGGGCCATGTCCAGGCGCCCCTGGCCCTCCCACCCGACGACGCTGGGCGCGGTCAGCGACAGGACGCTGGTGGCGATCTGCTGGTCGTCCATGTACGCCAGGTGCGCCTCGGGGCTCCAGGAGGGGGTGGCCCAGCCCGACGGGTCTCCACCGTGGCTCGGCAGCGCCTCGCCCCAGAACGGGGGCACCACATGCGTGTGGACATCGATACGCGCCGCGTTCGGCATCAGGGTCTCCCTCTCCCGCCCCCTGCGAAAGATGCCTTCGCAACGTAGCCCGGCGGCATCACCCCCGCCATCCGAGCCCCTCGGGGCGGCCCGGGGGATCCAACCGCCGGTGCCGGCGGAGGGGCGAGGTGTTCTCAGGGGTGCGGCTTCCCGCCCTCGGCCAGCATCGTGACGTACTTCTCGATCCGCCGGGCCCGGGTCTCGGGCCTCTTGGCGTCCTGCACGCGGTACAGGATCGAGTAGCGGTTCTGGCTGTCCAGCGCGGCGAAGGACTCCGCGGCGGCGGGGTTCGCCGCGAGGGCCTCGGCCAGGTCGTCCGGCACCGAGGCGGTTCGCGCCCCCTCGTACGCGGCCTCCCAGCGGCCGTCCGCCTTGGCGCGCTCGACCTCGGCGAGTCCCGCCGGCCGCATGCGGCCCTGCTCGACGAGGGCCGCCACCTTGCCGCGGTTGACCTTCGACCACCGGCTCCTCGACGTGCGCGGCGTGAACCGCTGCAACCAGTACTCGTCGTCGAGCCCGCGCTTCTGCCCGTCGATCCAGCCGTGGCAGAGCGCCACGTCGAGAGCCTGCGGGTAGTCCAGGGCCACGACCCCGGGTGCCTTCTTCCTGAGCTTCAGCCAGATCCCCGGCGAGGAGGAGTGATGCTCGCCCAGCCAGTCCTCGAACGCCCCGGCGGACTCGAACGCGATGATGTCCAGTTCATCAGCCACCTGGGCAGTGAACCAGGTCGGCGCTCACGCGGCCGCCAGTTCGCACCAGACGTACTTGCCCCGGTTGCCACCCGCGGCCAGCGCGTACCAGCCCCACTCCGCGGAACAGGCCCGCACCAGCGCCAGCCCCCGTCCCTGCTCCAGCTCCTCCAGTTCCCGCCCCCGCGTCGACGGCGCCGGCCCGGGCGGTTCGGGGTCCGCGTCCCACGCCCCGATCCGCAGCGTGCCCGGCGGTGACCAGCGCACGCGGAGGGCGGCGGGGCCCTTGGTGTGCCGTACGGCGTTGGAGACCAGCTCCGTCGCGACCAGTTCGGCGACGTCCACCAGGCCGATCAGTCCGTGCATGGTCAGGATCAGGCGCAGGGTGCGGCGGCTGATGGTGACGGCGCGCAGGTCGTTGGGGATGTGGAGGGAGTACTCCCACGATTCCGTTTCGGGCATACGGCAGCAACTCCATTGAAGTGGGATGGGGTTCGACGCGTGGTGGCATTGCCGTGGCCGTCGTGGCAGGACGGATCGGTGCGCTTCCGCTGCGTGTGCGTTGCGTCACTGACGGTAGATCTAAATCTATAGATGCGGCAAGCCGGTCGCGTATTCTGACCCCGAACGAGTCGCGTCTGCTGGTGTGTTGCACCTAGGGGTGGTCGAGAGTTTTGAGGCGTGAAGCAACGGCACGTCAGATGCGCCTGGCCACTGAACTGCGCAGACTTCGTGAAGCGGCCGGGCTCAACGCGCGCCAGGCCGCGGCGCTGCTCGGGGTGAGCCCCGCGCAGATCACCCACATCGAGTCCGCGCTCGCGGGTGTGAGTGAGAATCGGCTGCGCCGCCTCGCTTCTCACTACGCGTGTGTGGACGAGGTTCTCGTCGCCGCACTCGTCTCCATGGCCACCGATCGGACGCGGGGCTGGTGGGAGGAGTACCGGGGCCTGCTGCCGACGTCGTTCCTGGACCTGTCCGAGCTGAACCATCACGCCTCGTTCCGCCGCGATGTCGCGATCCTCTATGTGCCGGGCCTACTGCAGACGGAGGATTACGCGCGCGCTGTCTTCGCCGCTCGTGTTCCCGAACTGACCCCGCAGGAGCTTGATGTGCGGGTTCAGCACCGGATGGAGGGGCAGCGGATCACCGTCCCTTACGAGGTGGTGATCCATGAGTCGGCGCTGCGTATGCGAGTCAGCGACCGTGCCGGCTCCAGGGCTCAACTCGCCAAACTGCTCGACATCTCCGAAGCCGACAACGCCACCGTGCGCGTCATCCCCTTCGATCTGGACGGCTTCGCCAGAGCGGCCAGCACCATGACCTATGCGGGCGGTCCCGTTCCCAGGCTGGACACGGTGGTGCGCGACGTGCCGCACGGCTCTGCCTTCATCGACTCCGAAGCCCAACTCGGCGCCTTTCGAACGCGTTTCCGTAAGGTGGAAGCCGCGTCACTCGACCCCGAGCGGACGCGTGACTTCATCAACCGGCTGGCGAAAGAGCTGTGAGGCACCCCATGGACAACTGGCGGAAGTCGTCCTACTCGGGCCCCGACGACGGCAACGAATGCGTGGAGATCGCCGCCACCCCCACCCGCACCGCCGTCCGCGACTCCAAGGCGCCCGCCCGGGCCACCCTCGATTTCCCCGCCCCCGTCTTCGCCCTGTTCCTCGAAGGGCTGAAGAAGCCGGGGGAGTAGGCCTGTCACAGGGCACCGGTACCGTCACCCCATGGCACAACAGGCGGCGGAGCCCGGGGGCGAGCGGCGGCTCGCCGTACTCGAAGGCGTGCTGGAACGCATCACGTACGCCAACGAGGAGAACGGCTACACGGTCGCCCGGGTCGACACCGGCAGGGGCGCCGGCGATCTGCTGACCGTCGTCGGCGCGCTGCTCGGCGCCCAGGCGGGGGAGTCCCTGCGGATGGAGGGGCGGTGGGGCTCCCACCCCCAGTACGGCAAGCAGTTCCACGTCGAGAACTACACGACCGTGCTGCCCGCCACCATCCAGGGCATCCGCCGCTACCTCGGTTCCGGACTGGTCAAGGGGATCGGGCCGGTCTTCGCGGACCGGATCACCCAGCACTTCGGCGTGGACACCCTGAGGATCATCGAGGAGGAGCCGAAAAGGCTCGTCGAGGTGCCGGGGCTCGGGCCGAAGCGGACCAAGAAGATCGCCGACGCGTGGGAGGAGCAGAAGGCGATCAAGGAGGTCATGCTCTTCCTCCAGACCGTCGAGGTGTCCACGTCCATCGCCGTGCGCATCTACAAGAAGTACGGCGACGCCTCCATCTCCGTGGTGAAGAACCACCCCTACCGGCTCGCCACCGACGTCTGGGGCATCGGCTTCCTCACCGCCGACCGGATCGCCCGGTCCGTCGGCATCCCGCACGACAGCCCCGAGCGGGTGAAGGCGGGACTGCAGTACGCCCTCTCCCAGTCCGCCGACCAGGGCCACTGCTTCCTGCCCGAGGAGCGGCTGATCGCCGACGCGGTCAAACTCCTCCAGGTCGACACGGGCCTGGTCATCGAGTGCCTCGCCGAACTCGCCGAGCCCGGGGAGGAGGGCGAGGAGCCCGGCGTCGTACGCGAGCGGGTGCCCGGACCGGACGACGGCGGCGAACCCGTCACCGCCGTCTACCTCGTCCCCTTCCACCGCGCCGAACTCTCCCTCTCCGCCCAGCTGCTGCGCCTGCTGCGGACCGACGAGGACCGGATGCCGGCCTTCCGGGACGTGGACTGGGGCCGGGCGCTCGGCTGGCTGAAGGGCCGTACGGGCACCGAGCTCGCCCCCGAGCAGGAGGCCGCCGTACGGCTCGCGCTCACCGAGAGGGTGGCCGTGCTCACCGGCGGGCCCGGCTGCGGAAAGTCGTTCACGGTCCGCTCCGTCGTGGAACTGGCCCGCGCCCGCCAGGCCAAGGTGCTGCTCGCCGCGCCCACCGGCCGGGCCGCCAAGCGGCTGGCCGAACTGACCGGCGCCGAGGCCTCCACCGTGCACCGGCTGCTGGAGCTGAAGCCCGGCGGCGACGCCGCCTACGACCGCGACCGCCCCCTGGACGCCGACCTGGTGGTCGTCGACGAGGCCTCGATGCTGGACCTGCTGCTCGCCAACAAACTGGTGAAGGCCGTACCGCCGGGCGCGCACCTCCTCTTCGTCGGGGACGTGGACCAGCTGCCCAGCGTCGGCGCGGGCGAGGTGCTGCGGGACATGCTGGTGGACGGCGGCCCGATCCCCGCGGTCCGGCTGACCCGGGTGTTCCGCCAGGCCCAGCAGTCCGGCGTGGTGACCAACGCCCACCGGATCAACGCGGGGCAGCACCCGCTGACCGACGGCATGAAGGACTTCTTCCTCTTCGTCGAGGACGACACCGAGGCGGCCGGCCGGCTCACCGTGGACGTGGCCGCCCGCCGCATCCCGGCCCGGTTCGGGCTCGACCCGCGCCGGGACGTCCAGGTGCTCGCCCCGATGCACCGCGGCCCGGCCGGCGCCGGCACCCTCAACGGCCTGCTCCAGCAGGCCGTCACGCCCGCCCGGCCCGAGCTGCCGGAGAAGCGGTTCGGCGGCCGGGTCTTCCGCGTCGGCGACAAGGTCACCCAGATCCGCAACAACTACGACAAAGGGGCGAACGGCGTCTTCAACGGCACCGTGGGCGTGGTCACCTCACTCGATCCGGTCGACCAGCGGCTCACCGTGCTGACCGACGAAGACGAGGAAATTCCGTACGATTTCGACGAACTGGACGAACTGGCCCATGCCTACGCCGTGACCATTCACCGTTCGCAGGGCAGTGAATATCCTGCCGTGGTGATCCCCGTCACCACAGGGGCATGGATGATGCTGCAACGGAACCTGCTGTACACGGCGGTGACCCGGGCCAAGCAGCTCGTCGTGCTCGTCGGATCACGCAAGGCGATCGGGCAGGCCGTGCGCACGGTGTCGGCCGGACGGCGGTGCACGGCACTGGACTTCAGGCTCCGCGGCCGCTGACCGGGGGCTTCACGGCAGTCGGCGGGCGGCTTCGCGGCCAAATGATCGATCAAATGAGTCGCGAAGGTCACAGACCACTTCCGGATCCCTCGCGGAGGGGGCAGGATATGCAGGTTGACGGCACTGAGTGCCGCCAAAGGGCCCAATGGTCGACCCCGAGTGCACTCTCCTGAGCCAAATGGGGGATGGTAGAGACAGTCAGGGCACCTCGAAGAAGAGGCACAACGTCGGTGAGGGATGACGTGAGCGACAACTCTGTAGTACTGCGGTACGGCGACGGCGAGTACACCTACCCGGTGGTCGACAGCACCGTCGGTGACAAGGGCTTCGACATCGGGAAGCTCCGCGCCCAGACCGGGCTGGTGACGCTGGACAGCGGGTACGGCAACACGGCCGCCTACAAATCCGCGGTCACCTACCTCGACGGCGAGGCGGGCATCCTCCGCTACCGCGGCTACCCCATCGAGCAGCTCGCCGAGCGCTCCACCTTCCTCGAGGTGGCGTACCTGCTCATCAACGGCGAACTCCCGACCGTCGACGAGCTGACGACGTTCAAGGGCGACATCACGCGGCACACCCTGCTGCACGAGGACGTCAAGAACTTCTACAAGGGCTTCCCCCGCGACGCCCACCCGATGGCCATGCTGTCCTCGGTCGTCTCGGCGCTGTCCACCTTCTACCAGGACAGCCACAACCCGTTCGACGAGAAGCAGCGGGACCTCTCCACCATCCGCCTGCTGGCCAAGCTGCCGACGATCGCGGCCTACGCCTACAAGAAGTCGATCGGCCACCCGTTCGTCTACCCGCGCAACGACCTCGGCTACGTCGAGAACTTCCTGCGCATGACCTTCTCGGTCCCCGCGCAGGAGTACGAGCTCGACCCGGTCGTCGTCTCGGCGCTCGACAAGCTGCTGATCCTGCACGCGGACCACGAGCAGAACTGCTCGACCTCCACGGTCCGCCTGGTCGGCTCCTCGCAGGCCAACATGTTCGCCTCCATCTCGGCCGGCATCAACGCGCTGTGGGGCCCGCTGCACGGCGGCGCCAACCAGTCGGTGCTGGAGATGCTGGAAGGCATCCAGGCCAACGGCGGCGACGTCGACTCCTTCATCCGCAAGGTGAAGAACAAGGAGGACGGCGTCCGCCTGATGGGCTTCGGCCACCGGGTGTACAAGTCCTTCGACCCGCGCGCCAAGATCATCAAGGCCGCCGCGCACGACGTCCTCTCCGCGCTCGGCAAGTCCGACGAGCTGCTGGACATCGCGCTGAAGCTGGAGGAGCACGCGCTCTCCGACGACTACTTCGTCTCGCGCAACCTCTACCCGAACGTCGACTTCTACACGGGTCTGATCTACCGGGCCATGGGCTTCCCGACCGAGATGTTCACGGTCCTGTTCGCCCTCGGCCGCCTGCCGGGCTGGATCGCCCAGTGGACCGAGATGATCAAGGAGCCGGGTTCCCGCATCGGTCGCCCGCGCCAGATCTACACGGGTGTCGTCGAGCGCGACTTCGTGCCGGTCGAGGAGCGCTGAGCCGGGCGCCGTACCGGCGCCGGTGAGCCGACCGCCAGGGCCTGTCCTTCCGGGGGACGGGCCCTGAGCCGTTTCCGGACGCCGGGGCGGCCGCACGGAGGCCCTGTGGGCCCACGCGCGGAGGCGGGGCGGCCAGGGCGCGGGCGAGGCGTCGGGGGAAAGCAGAAGGCGCCCTGGAGCGCCGGTCCCCCCACGGGCCGACGACCAGGGCGCCTTCCCATGTCCCGGTGACGGATTCCCCCCACGGGATCCGGCCGGGCGCTCGGTGAAGACAGCGCCTGAACCGCTGTCCGAGCACGACGGGAGTGACCCGCCGTACTCATGTGATGCGATGCGATCTGCCGGGACAACGCACGCTGGGAGGGCCGCTCAAAGCTCCCCGGTGTACGTGCCCCGGCAACGCTCCCCAGGCTCTCGACTCCGCCGGAACCGGGGGTATCCCCATCTGGAGAAGTCCCCCAAGACATCCCCAGATGCCAGCCGGCGCCCCCCAAGACGCTGTGCTGACATCGCCAACTTAGACCTTCGAACCCCTTCGATGGTTACGTTCGCATCACTGTGATCTGCGTCTCTTGCATATGTCCCTTAAGTGCGCAAGAGCCCCGGTACCGCGACCGGGGACTCGAGCGTAAGGAAGATGCGCGAGCCTTGTGAAGAGCTTATGTGAGGCGCGCGCCCGACTCCAGGGGGACTCCGGTTTCGGCCGCGGAATCCCGCAATTTCCCGCGGATTCCCGGGACCGTCAGCCGAACCGGCGCAGCCGGAGGCTGTTGGTCACGACGAACACCGAGGAGAAGGCCATCGCCGCTCCCGCGATCATCGGGTTCAGCAGACCGGCCGCGGCCAGCGGCAGCGCGGCCACGTTGTAGCCGAACGCCCACACCAGATTGCCCTTGATGGTCGCGAGGGTGCGCCGGGAGAGCCGGATGGCGTCGGCGGCCACCCTGAGGTCCCCGCGCACCAGCGTCAGATCGCCGGCCTCGATCGCCGCGTCCGTACCGGTCCCCATGGCCAGCCCCAGATCGGCGGTGGCCAGCGCGGCCGCGTCGTTGACGCCGTCGCCGACCATGGCCACGGTCCGCCCCTCGCTCCGCAGCCGCCGTACGACGTCCACCTTGTCCTCGGGCAGCACCTCGGCGATCACCTCGTCGATGCCGACCTCCCGCGCGACCGCCTCGGCGACCGTCCGGTTGTCACCGGTCAGCAGGACCGGGGTGAGCCCGAGCGCGCGCAGCTCGCGCACGGCCTCGGCGCTGGTCTCCCGGACCGCGTCGGCGACCGCGAGGACCCCGCGCGCCCGGCCGTCCCAGCCGACCACGACGGCCGTGCGGCCCTCCCGCTCGGCCCGGGAGCGCGCCTCGGCCAGTTCCCCGGGCAACGTGTCGTAGAGGCGCCCGGCGGCCACCTCACGGCCCTCCACGCGTCCGCGCACGCCCCGCCCGGGGACGTTCTCGAACCGCTCGGCCGGCGGCAGCGTCCCGACGCGCTCCTCGGCCCCCGCGGCGATCGCGCGGGCGACGGGGTGCTCGGAGGCGTGCTCCAGGGCGCCGGCGAGGCGCAGCACCTCGCGCTCGTCCTCGCCCTCGGCGACGTGGACCTCCTGGAGCGTCATCCGGCCGGTGGTGACGGTGCCGGTCTTGTCGAGGACGACCGTGTCGACGCGGCGCGTGGACTCCAGCACCTCGGGACCCTTGATGAGGATGCCGAGCTGGGCGCCCCGGCCGGTACCGACCATCAGGGCGGTCGGCGTGGCGAGGCCCAGCGCGCAGGGGCAGGCGATGATCAGGACGGCCACGGCGGCCGTGAAAGCGGCGGCGGTGTCGCCGGTGACGCCCAGCCAGACGCCGAAGGTGCCGAGCGCGATCAGGATGACCACCGGCACGAAGACGGCGGAGATCCGGTCCGCGAGCCGCTGCACCTCGGCCTTGCCGTTCTGCGCGTCCTCCACCAGCCGTGCCATCCGGGCGAGCTGGGTGTCCGCGCCGATCCGGGCCGCCTCCACGACCAGCCGGCCGCCCGCGTTGACCGTGGCGCCGGTGACCCGGTCGCCGGGACCGACGTCCACCGGGACCGACTCGCCCGTCAGCATGGACGCGTCCACCGCGGAGACCCCGTCGACGACCGTGCCGTCGGTGGCGATCTTCTCCCCGGGCCGTACGACGAACCGGTCGCCGACCGCCAGCGAGGCCACGGGCACCCGGGTCTCCCGGCCGTCCCGCAGCACCGTCACGTCCTTGGCGCCCAGCTCCATCAGCGCCCGCAGGGCCGCGCCCGCACGGCGCTTGGACCGGGCCTCCAGCCAGCGGCCCAGCAGGATCAGCGCGACGACCCCGGCGGCCACCTCCAGATAGAGGCTGGAGGAGGAGTCCGCCCGCGAGACGGTGAACCGGAACGCGTCGTGCATCCCGGTCATCCCGGCGTGGCCGAAGAACAGCGCCCACAGCGACCAGCCGAACGCGGCCAGCGTGCCCACCGACACGAGCGTGTCCATGGTGGCCGCGCCGTGCCGGGCGTTGGTCCAGGCGGCGCGGTGGAAGGGCCATCCGCCCCACACGACGACGGGCGCCGCGAGGGTGAGGCAGAGCCACTGCCAGTTGTCGAACTGGAGCGCCGGGACCATGGAGAGCAGGACCACGGGCGCGGCGAGCAGCGCGGAGACGAGCAGACGGTGGCGCAGGGCGTCCAGCGCCGGGTCCGGCGCCGGCGCGGAACCGGCGGGCTCCCCGGCGGCCGGCGGCGTCTCGGGCACGGGTACGGGCACGGGCGACGGGGGTTCCTCGGCGGTGTAGCCGGTCTTCACCACGGTGGCGATCAGGTCGGCGACCCGGACCCCGGCGCCGTAGCTGACCTTCGCCTTCTCGGTGGCGTAGTTGACCGTGGCGTGCACGCCGTCCATGCGGTTGAGCTTCTTCTCCACGCGCGCGGCGCAGGAGGCGCAGGTCATGCCGCCGATGAGCAGCTCGACCTCGGCGGCGGTGCCTATGACGGGCCCCGCGTCGCGGGAGGCCTCGGGCGCGGATCCGGTCCCGGGCGTGCTCCCGCCCGTCGCGGGGGTGCCCGCGGTGTCCGTCTTCGTTTCTGCGGTGGTGCTGGTCATGTCCGGACTCCAGACATCGGACCGGACCGTACGGAGCCAGTATGAGCTGGTCGGCGCGATCCGGTCGGGAAAGGGAAGCGGCTGGGCGCTCGCGTGCTCAGGCCTGGCCGGTGAGCTCGAACCCGGCCTCGTCGACGGCGGCGCGGACGGCCTCCACGTCGAGCGGGGCGGCGGAGACGACCGTCACCTCACCCGTCGAGGCGACGGCCTTCACGGAGCTGACGCCGGGGATCTCCGCGATCTCCCCGGAGACGGAGCCCTCGCAGTGGCCGCAGCTCATGCCGCTCACCCGGTAGACGGCGGTGACGGAGCCGGGGGTGTCGGTCTGGGCGCTCATGTCGTTCTCCTCGGCGGGGCGTAGGGATTGCGGTGGTGCACGGGGACCGAGGTGGGTCCCACTCTTCTGACACTATACCCCTAGGGGGTATTCCTCCACAGCCGGGCCCGATAGGCCAGCGACCTCAGCCAGACGGTGCCGGACAGCGCGGTGAGCGCCAGTCCGGCCACCGAGAACAGGGCGAACAGATGCTGCTGGGCCGCGCTGGGCTGCACGAGGTACCCCTGTGCGAACAGCTCCCGCCCCACACCGGCGCCGGCGGTCCGGGCCACCAGCCACAGCGCGATGCCGTGCGTGGAGTCCCACAGGGCGTGCAGCAGGGCCACCCCGAACCACGCCGCGAGCACCGGCGGCGGGAAGCGGAAGCGCCCGGCGGGATGCCGGCAGGAGAGCAGCACCCCGCCCGCGATCGCCGTCCACAGGGCCTGCCCGAACGGTGCGAGCAGCCCGCGCAGGATCTCCGTCTCCAGCAGCGCCCTGAGGTCCGTCACGCCGGTCGAGAAGGCCGCCGTGAAGGCGTACCCGCAGCTCTCCAGCGCCGCGAACCCGAAACCGACGGCCCCGCCCAGCACCAGCCCGGCCCGCGTCCCGCGGATCCCCGGCATCCGGCGCAGCGCGAACACCAGCGCCCCGAGCTTGGCCGCCTCCTCGGCCAGTCCGGCGCCGAGGAACATCTCCAGGGAGGGGTGGAGCAGGTAAGGCTCCGTCAGCGCCGCGCCCAGCACGCCGAGAACGCCCCCGGCCAGGAAGCAGCCGAGCACCGCGCTGACCCCCAGATCGCGGCCGTGCCGCTCGTACGCCCACAGCACGAAGACGACGGGGGCCAGCAGGCCGCTCAGCAGGATCAGCGCCGGCAGCGGGGCCGGACTCCGCGTCACGTACGCCGTCACCGCGGCCAGCGCCCACAGGACGAGCCCGGCGTGCAGACACCGCCGCCACAGGCCCGCGCCGATGCGGGGGTACGGCGGCAGGGGCTGCTGCGGGCCGGGAATGCGGGCCTTCGGCCTGCCGGGCGGCGGAGAGTGGCTCACGTCGGGTCCCCTTCGGGCTTCCTCGGCTCCTGCTGGGTGATTTATCCCGCACCTTATGCAGACGCGCCCTTTGGTGCAGTTCGACGGCTCCGAAGGATCCGGCGCGCCGCGGCCGGAGCGGTCGGCGCGTGCCTGCCGGGAGGGGGTCCGGGAGGGGTGCGGGGGCGGCCCGCCGGGAAGGGTCGGGGGTATGAGAGCCGTGGTGTTCGACGCGTACGGGAAGCCGGCCGAGGTGCGCGAGGTGCCCGACCCGGTGCCCGCGAGGCACGGGGTGGTGGTGCGGGTCGAGGCGACCGGGCTGTGCCGCAGCGACTGGCACGGCTGGATGGGCCACGACCCCGACATCACCCTGCCGCACGTGCCCGGACACGAACTCGCCGGAACCGTCGAGGCGGTGGGCGACCGGGTGACCGGCCGGCGGCCCGGCGACCGCGTCACGGTGCCCTTCGTCTGCGCCTGCGGCACCTGCCCGTCCTGCGCGGCCGGCGACCAGCAGGTGTGCGAGCGCCAGACCCAGCCCGGCTTCCACCACTGGGGCTCCTTCGCCGGGTTCGTCGCCCTCGACCACGCCGACGTCAACCTCGTCGCGATCCCCGACGGGATGGCGTACGCCACCGCGGCCGCCCTCGGCTGCCGCTTCGCCACCGCCTTCCGCGCGGTCGTGGCGCGGGGGCGGGCGGCCGCCGGGGAGTGGGTCGCCGTGCACGGCTGCGGCGGGGTCGGACTGTCCGCCGTCATGATCGCGGCGGCCGCCGGGGCCCGGGTGGTCGCCGTCGACGTGTCGCCCCGGGCCCTGGAACTGGCGAGCCGGTTCGGCGCGGCGGCCTGCGTGGACGCGGCGGCCGCGCCCGACACCGCCGCCGCGGTCCGCGAACTCACCGGCGGCGGCGCCCATCTCTCCCTCGACGCCCTCGGCTCGCCCGCCACCTGCGCGGCCTCCGTCGCCTCGCTGCGCCGCCGGGGCCGCCACGTCCAGGTCGGCCTGCTGCCGTCCGCCGACGGCACCACCCCGGTCCCCATGGCCCGGGCCGTCGCCCTGGAGCTCGAACTCCTCGGCAGCCACGGCATGGCCGCGCACGCCTACCCGGGCATGCTGGACCTGGTCTCCTCCGGCGTGCTGCGCCCCGAACTGCTCGTGACGCGGACGATCCCGCTGGACGCGGTCCCGGAGGCCCTGGCGGCGATGGGCACCGCGCCGGGGGAGGGGGTGACGGTCGTCGAGCCCTGGAGCTGACCCGGTCCGGGGGAGCGGGCCGCGCGGGCCGGCCGTCGGGGAGCGGGCGCCCGGGGGCCGCCCGTCACGGGACGGGCGCCGGGGGTCAGTCGTCTCTGCGGGCTCTGTTGCCCGGCCGGGAGGCCACCCAGGCGCGGACGGTGTCCGCGTACCAGTAGGGCTTGCCGCCCTCCACGTGGTCGGGCGGCGGGAGCAGCCCGTGCTTGCGGTAGGAGCGGACGGTGTCGGTCTGCACCCGGATGTGTGCCGCGATCTCCTTGTAGGACCAGAGCCTTCGGTCGGTCATGCGCTGCACCTCCCTGCGCGCGCCGCGGGGGCGGCCGTGGGGCGGCCGTCGGGGGACCGGGCGCTGCGCTGGCGATCACCATGCCTGTGCCCGGTGAACGACACAGAGTGACGGCGGGACAGCGGCTGTCGACCGGGTGTGACGCGCAGCCCGCGTAGGCGCGACATGTGTGACAGGAAGGGGGTGTTTGTGACAGAACCGCAGCGGAGGAGTTCACCGGGAACAGGGCGGGGCGAGTTGACGAGCGGCCCGGCGGGACGTCAGGACGTCACGCCCCACCGGACCTCATGCCCCGCAGGACCTCAGGAACGCCCGGGTGCGGCGGGCGATCGGCAGCGGCGCGTCGGGATCGCACGGGTACATGTCCTGCTCGACGATCGCGAACAGATCGGCGTCCAGCCGTCCCGCCGCCTCCAGCACCGGCCCCAGCGCCGGCACCCCGGTGGGCGGCTCGCACATCACGCCCCGCGCGACCGCCGGGCCGAACGGGGTGCCGGCCGCGCGGACCCCGGCCAGGATCTCCGGGTCCACCTGCTTGAGGTGCAGATAGCCGATCCGCTCCCCGTAGGTCTCGATGAGCCTGACGCTGTCCCCGCCGCAGTACGCGTAGTGCCCGGTGTCCAGGCACAGCGACACCAGGTCCGGGTCGGTGCCGTCGAGGAACCGGGCCACGTTCTCCTCGCCGTCGATGTGGGTGTCGGCGTGCGGGTGGACGACGATCGTGAGGCCGTACCGTTCACGCACCTCCCGCCCCAGGCGCTCGGTCAGCGAGGTGAGGTGCCGCCACTGCTCCGGGGTCAGCTCCGACGGCTCCAGCACCCGGCCCGTGCGGTCGTCCCGCCAGAACGAGGGGATGACGACCAGGTGCCGGGCGCCCATGTCCCGGGTCAGCGCGGCGACGGACGAGACGTGCTCCCAGGTCGCGTCCCACACGGCCGGGCCGTGGTGCAGACCGGTGAAGACCGTGCCGGCCGACACCTTCAGGCCACGCCGGGCGGTCTCCTCGGTGAGCACCGCCGGATCGGTCGGGAGATAGCCGTAGGGGCCCAGCTCGATCCACTCGTAGCCGGAGGCCGCGACCTCGTCGAGGAAGCGCCGCCAGGGGACCTGCCGGGGATCGTCCGGGAACCACACACCCCACGAGTCGGGCGCCGATCCGATCCGGATCCGGGAGAGCGAGGACGGTGACAACGACGTCATGGCCGCCAGGGTGCGGCGCCCCGGAAAGGGTGTCAAGGTCTCGTCCGAATGTCCGGACAAAACATTGACAGGGCTCCGCGGGCAGGACTAGAAAGCCGGGAAGAGCCACGGAGGACGGGAGGAGTCCCGGAATCCGGGAAGGGTCATGGAAGCCGGGAACGGCCATGACGGCCGGGACGGGCCGCCGTGGCGAGGCCATGGCGGCCGGGCGGCGTCATGACGGTGTGACGAAGGGAAGGCGATGGCGCACGACCTGATCACCATGGGGCGGATCGGAGTGGACCTCTACCCGCTGCAGACCGGCGTGCCGCTCGCCCAGGTGTCCTCCTTCGGCAAGTTCCTCGGCGGCTCGGCGGCCAACGTCGCGGTCGCCGCCGCCCGGCTCGGCCTGCGCACCGCCGTCATCACCCGGACCGGTGACGATCCGTTCGGCGCCTATCTCCACGAGGCCCTGCGCGGCTTCGGCGTCGACGACCGCTGGGTCACCGCCGTCCCCGGCCTGCCCACCCCGGTCACCTTCTGCGAGGTCTTCCCGCCCGACCGCTTCCCGCTCTACTTCTACCGCCGCCCCAAGGCCCCCGACCTGGAGATCGAGACCCGCGAACTCGACCTGGACGCCGTCCGCGACGCCCGTGTCTTCTGGGTCACCGGCACCGGTCTCAGCGAGGAGCCCAGCCGCACGGCCACCCTCGCCGCCCTCGCCCACCGCGCGCGGTCCGGCACGACCGTCTTCGACCTCGACTGGCGCCCGATGTTCTGGCGCGACCCGGAGTCCGCCCGCCCCTTCTACGCCGAGGCCCTGCGGCACGCCACCGTGGCCGTCGGCAACCTGGACGAGGTCGAGGTCGCCACCGGGGTGCGTGAACCCCTCGCGGCCGCCCGCGCGCTGCTGGCCGCCGGAGCCGAGACCGCCGTCGTCAAACAGGGCCCCGGGGGCGTCCTCGCCCTCACCCGCGACGGAGAGGCCGCCGAGGTGCCGCCGCTGCCCGTCACCGTCCTCAACGGCCTCGGCGCCGGGGACGCGTTCGGCGGCTCGCTCTGCCGCGGACTGCTCTCCGGCTGGGACCTGGAGACCGTCATGCGCCACGCCAACGCGGCCGGCGCCATCGTCGCCTCCCGGCTGGAGTGCTCCTCCGCGATGCCCACCCCGGACGAGATCACCGCCGCCCTCGCCGCCGGAGCGGTCCGGTGACGGCGCCCGGCGCGCCCGGCGGCCGCCCCCGCGTCGATGTCTCCGCCCTCGCCCACACCCGCGCCCGCCACCCCGAGGCCATAGCCGAGGCCGCCGCCCGCCGGCCCAGACGGCCGCTGCTGGGCGAGAGCGGCCGGCTGATGATCGTCGCCGCCGACCACCCCGCCCGCGGCGCCCTCGGCGTCGGCGGCCGCGGGCTCGCCATGGCCAACCGCGCCGACCTGCTGGAGCGGCTGTGCCTGGCGCTGTCCCGGCCCGGCGTCGACGGCGTGCTCGCCACCGCCGACGTCCTGGACGACCTGCTGCTGCTCGGCGCCCTGGACCACAAGGTCGTCATCGGCTCCATGAACCGCGGCGGCCTCCAGGGCGCGCGCTTCGAACTGGACGACCGCTTCACCGGCCACCGCCCCGAGGACCTCCAGCGCCTCGGCTTCGACGCCGGCAAACTGCTGCTGCGCATCGACTACGACGACCCCGGCTCGCTGGCCACCCTGGAGTCCGCCGCCCGCGCCGTCGACGCCATGGCCGCGCGCCGGCTGCCCGTCTTCGTCGAGCCGTTCCTCAGCCGGCGCGGCCCGGACGGACGGCTGCGCAACGACCTGTCCGCCGAGGCCGTCACCCGGTCCCTCGCCATCGCCTCCGGGCTCGGCGGCACCTCGGCCTACACCTGGCTGAAGGTCCCCGTCACCGAGCACCCCGACGACATGGCCCGGGTCATGGAGACCACGACCCTGCCGGCCGTCCTGCTCGGCGGCGACACCGACGACCCGCCCGGCGGCCGGAGCGGCGCCCACGAGAAGTGGCGCGGCGCGCTCCGCCTGCCCACCGTGCGCGGCCTGGTGGCCGGCCGCGCACTGCTGTACCCGGCGGACGGCGACGTGGCCGCCGCCGTGGACACCGCCGTAGGACTGCTGTGAGGGCCGCATGACCCGTACCGACCTGCATCTGCCCAGGGGCGCCACCGCGAACGGCCCGTACGCCCTCGACATCGGCCCGGACCGGGCCGGCTGGACGTACTGCTCCCTGCGCGTCGTGGAACTGGCACCGGGCGGTACCCATACGTTCACCACGGGGGACAGCGAATGGACCGTGCTTCCGCTGCAAGGCGGATGTACGGTGCGAATCGCGGACAGCGAATTTCAACTCCTGGGCCGGGAAAGCGTGTTCGCGGACGTCTCCGACTTCGCGTACGCCCCCCGGGACACCCGGGTCCAGATCGCCTCCGGCGCGGGAGGCCGCTTCGCCCTGGCAGGAGCGAAGTGCGAGCGACGACTCCCCGCCCGCTACGGCCCCGCGCCGGAGGTATCCGTCGAACAGCGCGGCAGCGGCACCTGCGCCCGCGAGGTGCGGGGCTTCGCCGCCGCCCCCGGCCCCGGCACGAAGGGGTTCGACTGCGACCGGCTGATCGCCGTCGAGGTGGTCACCCCGGGCGGCAACTGGTCGTCGTACCCGCCGCACAAGCACGACGAGCACCTGCCGGGGGAGGAGGCCGAGCTGGAGGAGATCTACTACTTCGAGATCGACGGCCCCCAGGGCCTCGGCTACCAGCGGGTGTCGCCCTCGCGCGAGGGCGGCAGCGACGTCCTCGCCGAGGTCCGCAGCGGCGACGCCGTCCTCGTCCCCGACGGCTGGCACGGCCCGTCGATCGCCCAGCCCGGCCACGCCATGTACTACCTCAACGTCATGGCCGGACCCGGCCGGACCCGGGAGTGGCTGATCCGCTTCCACCCCGAGCACACGGAGGGCTACCGATGACCCCGACGGTGCGGCTCACGGTCGCCCAGGCGCTGGTGCGCTTCCTCGCCGCCCAGTACACCGAACGCGACGGCGTGCGGCAGCGGCTGATCGGCGCCACCTGGGGCATCTTCGGCCACGGCAACGTCGCCGGGATCGGCCAGGCACTGGTCGAGTACGCCGACGTGATGCCCTATCACCAGGGCCGCAACGAGCAGGCCATGGTCCACGCGGCCGTCGGCCACGCCCGCCAGTCCAACCGGCTCTCCACGCACGCGGTGACGACGTCCATCGGACCCGGCGCCACCAACCTCGTCACCGGCGCGGCCCTCGCCACCGTCAACCACCTCCCGGTCCTCCTGCTGCCCGGCGACGTCTTCGCCGGCCGCCCCGCCGACCCCGTCCTCCAGCAGCTCGAAGTCCCCCACGCCGGTGACGTGTCGGTCAACGACACCCTGCGCCCGGTGTCGCGCTACTTCGACCGGATCACCCGGCCCGAGGCCCTGATCCCGAGCGCCCTCCAGGCCGTGCGGGTGCTGACCGACCCGGCCGGGACCGGCGCGGTCACCCTCGCCCTGCCCCAGGACGTGCAGGCCGAGGCGTACGACTGGCCCGTGGAGTTCTTCGCCGACCGGGTGTGGACCGTACGCCGTCCGGGCGCGGACCCCACCGAACTGGCCGAGGCCGTCCGGGTGATCCGGGAGGCCGCGCGCCCCCTCGTCGTCGCGGGCGGCGGGGTCCGCCACAGCCGCGCCGAGGACGCCCTCGCCGAGTTCGCCGCGGCCACCGGCATCCCGGTCGCCTCCACCCAGTCCGGCAAGGGCTCCCTGCGCCACGACCACCCGCAGGACGTCGGCGGCATCGGCCACACCGGCACCGCGACCGCCGACGAACTGGCCCGCACCGCCGACCTGGTCATCGGCGCCGGCACCCGGTACACCGACTTCACCACCGCCTCCGGCACGCTCTTCGAGCGCCCGGACGTCCGCTTCCTGAACCTCAACATCGCGCCCTACGACGGCCACAAGATGGCCGGGCTGCCCCTGGTCGCCGACGCCCGCAGCGGCCTGGGCGAGCTGACCGAGGCGCTGGCGATGCACGAGCACCGGGTCGCGGACGCCTACGTCGCCGAGTACACCGCGGGCAAGGAACGCTGGGAGCGGCGCGTCGACGCCTGCTTCGCCGCCCCCGCCCCGGACGCCCGCCCGACCCAGACACAGGTCATCGGCGCCCTCGACGCGCTCGTGGACGGGAGCGACATCATCGTGAACGCGGCCGGCTCGCTCCCCGGCGACCTGCACAGGCTGTGGCGGACCCGCTCCCGCGACCAGTACCACCTGGAGTACGGCTACTCCTGCATGGGCTACGAGATCCCCGCCGCCATCGGGGTGAAACTCGCCGCCCCGGACCGCCATGTGTGGGCGCTGGTCGGCGACGGCACCTACCTGATGATGCCGACGGAGATCGTGACCGCCGTGCAGGAGGGCATCGCCATCAAGGTCCTGCTGGTGCAGAACCACGGGTACGCCTCCATCGGCGGCCTGTCGGAGGCCGTGGGCGGCGAACGCTTCGGCACCGCCTACCGCCGCCCCGCGGCCGACGGCACCCTCACCGGCGCCCCGCTCCCCGTCGACCTCGCCGCCAACGCGGCCAGCCTCGGCATGCGCGTGCTGCGCGCGGCGACGGCGGGCGAACTGCGCGCGGCGCTCACCGAGGCACGCGCCGCCGACACTCCCACATGTGTCTACGTCGAGACCGAAACGGCCGACACTGTGTCGGGCGCGCCCGGGGCCCAGGCCTGGTGGGATGTTCCTGTGGCCGAGACCGCGACCCGAGCGTCCGCGGTCAAGGCGCGTGAGCTGTACGAACGGCACGTCTCGACCCGACGGCGCCATCTGTAGAAGGAGCATCTGGGCATGACGAAGATCGTCAACCACTGGATCGGCGGCAAGACCGCCGAAGGCGCGTCGGGCACGTACGGGCCGGTCACCGACCCGGCCACCGGCGCGGTCACCACCAAGGTCGCCTTCGCCTCCGTCGAGGAGGTCGACGCGGCGGTCGCGGCCGCCAAGGACGCCTTCGCGACCTGGCGCCACTCCTCGCTGGCCCAGCGCACCACGGTCCTGTTCAAGTTCCGCGCCCTGGTCGACGCCCACCGGGACGAGATCGCCCGGCTGCTCACCGCCGAGCACGGCAAGGTGCACTCCGACGCGCTCGGCGAGGTGGCGCGCGGCCTGGAGATCATCGACCTGGCGTGCGGCATCACCGTGCAGCTGAAGGGCGAGCTGTCGACGCAGGTCGCCACCGGTGTCGACGTGGCCTCGATCCGCCAGCCGCTCGGTGTCGTCGCCGGCATCACGCCGTTCAACTTCCCGGCGATGGTGCCGATGTGGATGTTCCCGCTGGCCATCGCGTGCGGCAACACCTTCGTGCTGAAGCCGTCCGAGAAGGACCCGTCGGCGTCCGTCAGGATCGCCGAGCTGCTGGCCGAGGCCGGTCTGCCGGACGGCGTCTTCAACGTCGTCCACGGCGACAAGGTGGCCGTCGACCGGCTGCTGGAGCACCCGGACGTCAAGGCCGTCTCCTTCGTCGGCTCCACCCCGATCGCCCGCCACATCCACACCACCGCCTCCGCGGGCGGCAAGCGCGTGCAGGCCCTCGGCGGCGCCAAGAACCACATGCTGGTCCTGCCCGACGCCGACCTGGACGCGGCCGCCGACGCGGCCGTCTCGGCGGCCTACGGCTCGGCCGGCGAGCGCTGCATGGCCATCTCCGCCGTCGTCGCGGTCGGCTCCATCGGCGACGAGCTGGTGGAGAAGATCCGCGAGCGCGCCGAGAAGATCAAGATCGGCCCCGGCGACGACCCCGCCTCCGAGATGGGCCCGCTGATCACCAAGGCCCACCGCGACAAGGTGGCGTCCTACGTCAGCGGCGCCGCCGCGGAGGGCGCCGAGGTCGTCCTCGACGGCACCGGCTACACCGTCGAGGGCTACGAGGACGGCCACTGGATCGGCATCTCCCTGCTCGACCGGGTGCCGGTGGACGCGAAGGCGTACCAGGACGAGATCTTCGGCCCGGTGCTGTGCGTGCTGCGCGCGGACACCTACGAGGAGGGCGTCGCCCTCATCAACGCCTCGCCCTTCGGCAACGGCACCGCGATCTTCACCCGCGACGGCGGCGCCGCCCGCCGCTTCCAGCTGGAGATCGAGGCCGGCATGGTCGGCGTCAACGTGCCCATCCCGGTCCCCGTCGGCTACCACTCCTTCGGCGGCTGGAAGGACTCCCTCTTCGGGGACCACCACATCTACGGCAACGACGGCACGCACTTCTACACCCGCGGCAAGGTCGTCACCACCCGCTGGCCCGACCCCTCCGAGGCCCCGGCGGGCGTCGACCTGGGCTTCCCGCGCAACCACTGAGCCGGGGCCCCCTCGCAGTGTCCGCCCGTCCGGATTCCGGACGGGCGGACATTTTTTTGAAACGTCCGCTGCGATTCCCGTTCAGGTGGGATGAAACGGGTGTCGAAGGAATTGCCGTGAGTCGACCTTTGAAAACAAGGTCACAGTTCGGCGGGGCTTGTTGGATACGCCTATAGGGCTTCATGGCCTGGGAAAGCGATGCGGAGCAAAGGCTTCGACAAGTGCGGATTCCGAAGGTGAACGGCCATTGACGGCACGGTTTTCGCCGGGGTTCTATGCACCGCCGGGAGCGGACGGAACGAACGTACGACGAGCCGCCGGAGGCGATAGCGCTCCCGACCCCCATCCTCAGTCGCACGAGTCGATCGGAACCGCCGTATGACCGACACGCTCCCTGTCGAGACAGCAGCCGCCGAGGCTTCCACGGCCTTGGCGGGCCCCGGCGGTCCCCAGAAGCTCAAGCGTTCCATCGGTGTCGTCGGCGGCACCCTGCTGACCCTCTCGTGCGTCACCCCCGCCTCCACGCTCTTCGTGGTCGTCCCCGACCTGTTCGGCTCCCTCGGCACCGCCACCGCCCTGACCATCGCCATCGGCTCGCTGCTCTGCATCGCGGTGGCGTTCTGCTACGCCGAGCTGGGCACCCTCATCCCGAGCGCGGGCGGCGAGTACGCCATGGTCTCCACCATGGCCGGGCGCCTCGCCGGCTGGCTGGTCTTCGTGCTGTCCCTGCTGGTCGTCGTGATCGTGCCCCCCGTCATCGCCATGGGCACCGCCGACTACCTCGCCCCCGTCGCGCACCTCGACCCCGCGATGACCGGCGCCGGCGTCATGCTGCTCGCCACCCTCGCCGGCCTGCTCGACCTGCGCGCCAACGCCTGGATCACCGGCATCTTCCTGGTCCTGGAGGTCGTCGCCGCCGGAGTCGTCGCCCTGCTGGGCTTCACCCACGCCCACCGCGGCGTGGACAGCCTCGTCTCGATGCGGGTCGCCGGAGCGCACGGCCACACCGACACCGTCACCGCCATGCTGGTCGTCTCCGGACTCGCCATCGCCCTCTTCGTCACCCAGGGCTTCTCGACCGCCGTCTACCTCTCCGAGGAACTGGAGAACCCGCGCCGCAACGTCGCCCGCACGGTCCTCGCCACCCTCGCCATCTCCACCGTCGTCATCCTGGTCCCGGTCGCCGCGATCACCATGGGCGCCGGCGACCTGAAGGAGCTCACCGGCGGCGACATCAGCTCCATGGTCACCGCCTGGTCGAACTCGGCCGTCGGCACCTTCGTGAGCCTGTGCGTCGCCCTCGCGATCATCAACGCGGGCATCGTCATGGTCATCCAGAACTCCCGCGTCCTGTTCGCCTCCGCCCGCGACAAGGCCTGGCCCGAGCCGGTCAACCACGTCTTCTCCAAGCTCGGCCGCTTCGGCTCCCCCTGGGTCGCCACCCTCGCCGTCGGCGTCCCCGGCGCGCTGCTCTGCTTCGTCAACCTCGACACCCTGTACGGCGTCACCGGCGTCTCGGTGACCGGCATGTACCTGCTGGTCGCGGTCGCCGCCCTGCTGGCCCGCCGCGGCTCCCACAAGGACATCCCCGCCTGGCGGATGCCGCTGTGGCCCGCGATGCCGGTCCTGCTGATCGCCGTCCTCGCCTACATCCTCACCCAGCAGGAGACGAGCTACCTGCTGTGGACCGGCGGCATCACCGCGGTTGCCACCCTCTACTGGGTCCTCTACCTCCGCCCGCGCCGCGAGACCCGCTGGCTGGTGTCCGTCCCCGAGGAGTGACACCCCCGCCCGCCGCGCGCCGGGAAGCGGCCGCGACGGGCGGCGTACCGCGCCCGAAGTACACGCCGCCCGGGCCGTACGCCCGCAGGAGGGGCCCCGGTTCAGCCCTGCGGCCGCCTCCATCGCCGGTGCCGGCCCGTACCGTTGACGCATGAATCTCCGTGTGCCCGCGCTGCGAGGGCTGCTGAAGAGGGCCGCGATGGGGGTCCCCCCCGCTCGAACGAAGTCGAGAGCCTGGGGGATCCTGGCCGCCGCGGCCGCCCTCGTGGTGCTCGCCGGCGCGGGCACCTGGACGGCGGCCGCCGCCTCCGCCGACGCCCCCCGGGTGCACCGGGCCGACCGGATCATGACCATGACCGACGGCACCCGCCTGGACACCTCCTGGTTCACCGCCGGCCCCGCCGGGCGCCGCCCCGCGGTCCTGCTCGCCCACGGCTTCGACGGCAGCAAGGAGGACGTCCGCGCACAGGCCGAGGACCTGGCCCGCGACGGGTACGCGGTCCTGACCTGGTCCGCGCGCGGCTTCGGCCGCTCCACCGGGAAGATCGGCCTGAACGACCCCGCGCACGAGGTCGCCGACGTCTCCCGGCTCCTCGACTGGCTCGCCCGGCAGCCCCAGGTCCGGCTCGACCGGCCGGGCGACCCGCGCGTCGGCGTGGCCGGCGCCTCCTACGGCGGCGCGATCTCCCTGCTCGCCGCCGGACACGACCCCCGCGTCGACGCCATCGCCCCCGCCCTCACCTACTGGAACCTCGCCGACGCCCTGTTCCCCGACGGCGTGTTCAAGAAGCTGTGGGCCGGCGTCTTCTTCGGCGCCGGCGGCGGCTGCGCCCGGTTCGAACCCGGACTGTGCCGGATGTACGAACGCGTCGCCCAGACCGGCACCCCGACCGCCGCCGACCGCGCCCTGCTGGAGGCCCGCTCGCCGTCCGCCGTCGCCGCACGGATCAAGGTCCCCACCCTGCTCGTCCAGGGCCAGACCGACTCCCTGTTCACCCTCGCCCAGTCCGACGCCGCCGCCCGCGCCGTCCGTGCGTCCGGCGCCCCGGTGGACGTGGACTGGATCGCGGGCGGCCACGACGGCGGCGACCTGGAGACGGCCCGGGTGCAGGACCGGATGCGGTCCTGGTTCGACCGCTACCTCAAGGACGACACCTCCGCCGGCACCGGACCGGCCTTCCGCGTCACCCGCACCGGAGGCGTCGACTCCACCGACGGCGCCGCCCGGCTGCGCGGCGCGAGCGCCGCCGCCTACCCCGGCCTGCGCTCCCACCCCCGCGCGCTCGCCCTCACCGGCGGCACGCAGCGGATCACCAACCCCGCGGGCGCCAGCCCGCCCGCCGTCTCCGCCCTCCCCGGACTCGGCGGCGCCGCGGGCCTGTCCCAGCTCTCCGCGCTCGGCGTCGGCGTCTCCCTCGACTTCCCCGGCCAGAACGCCCGGTTCGACTCGGCGCCCCTGCGCACCGGCCTGCGCGTCACCGGCTCGCCGACCGTGACCGTCCACGTGCGGTCCACCGCCGACGACGCCGTCCTGTTCGGCAAGGTGTACGACGTCGCCCCCGACGGCACCCGCCAGGTGCTGCCCTCCCAACTCGTCGCACCCCTGCGCGTCACCGGCGCCCGGGCCGGCAAGGACGTCACCGTCACCCTCCCGGCGATCGACCACGAGGTGCCGCAGGGACACCGGCTGCGCCTCGTCCTCGCCGCCACCGACCTCGGCTACGCCTCACCGACCGCCCCCGCCACGTACACCGTCTCCGTCGCGGGAGACCTGAGCGTGCCCACGGCCCCCGCCGTCACCACCGCCGCGGCCCCGCTGCCCGCCTGGGTGTGGTGGCTGCCCCTGGCCGGTGCCGTCGCCGCCGTCGCCCTGCTGCTCACCGGCCGCCGCCGCACCACCGCCCCCGCACCCGACCCGGACCTCGCCGAGGTCCCCCTGGTCATCAGCGGCCTCGGCAAGCGCTACGCCGGGTCCGACGACCGGTACGCCGTGCGCGAGCTCTCCTTCCGCGTGGAGCGCGGCCAGGTGCTCGGCCTGCTCGGCCCCAACGGCGCCGGCAAGACCACCACCCTGCGCATGCTGATGGGCCTGATCCGGCCCGACGACGGGGAGATCCGCGTCTTCGGCCACGCCATCCGCCCCGGAGCGCCCGTGCTGTCCCGGGTCGGCGCCTTCGTCGAGGGCGCCGGCTTCCTGCCGCACCTGTCCGGCCGGGACAACCTGGAGCTGTACTGGCGGGCCACCGGCCGCCCGGAGCAGGACGCCCACCT
Organism: Streptomyces sp. NPDC090108; assembly: GCF_044747185.1. Taxonomy (NCBI): domain Bacteria; kingdom Bacillati; phylum Actinomycetota; class Actinomycetes; order Kitasatosporales; family Streptomycetaceae; genus Streptomyces; species Streptomyces sp. NPDC090108. Next base: position 134,647 of record NZ_JBIVDQ010000008.1, on the reverse strand, counting down.
GGACGAGGCCCTGCGGATCGCCGGCCTCGGCGACGCCCTCTCCCGCGCGGTGCGCACCTACTCCCAGGGCATGCGCCAGCGCCTGGCCATCGCCCAGGCCATGCTCGGCCTGCCCGACCTGCTCATCCTCGACGAGCCCGCCAACGGCCTCGACCCGCCGCAGATCCGCGAGATGCGCGAGGTGATGATCCGCTACGCGGCCGGCGGCCGCACGGTGATCGTCTCCAGCCATCTCCTCGCCGAGGTCGAGCAGTCCTGTACCCACCTGGTGGTCATGGACCGCGGCCGGCTCGTCCAGGCGGGCCCCGTACGGGACATCGTCGGCTCCGGCGACACCCTGCTCGTCGGCACCGGCACCCCCGTGGAGGAGCCGGTCGCCGAGAAGGTGGCCGCGCTGCCCGGGGTCGCCTCCGCCGTACGCGCCGAGGACGGGCTGCTGATCCGCCTCGAACCCGGCGCCACCGCCGAGGCGCTCGTCGTGGAACTGGTCCGCCTCGAAGTACCCGTCGCCTCGGTCGGCCCGCACCGCCGCCTGGAGGACGCCTTCCTCACCCTGATCGGAGGTACCCCGTGAGCACGCTCACCGAGCCCGCCGAGGCCGCCTCCGGCTACCGGGCGGCCCGCACCCTGCCCCTGCGGGTGGAACTGGTCCGCCAGCTCACCCGGCGCCGCACCCTCGTCATGGGCGCGATCCTCGCCGCCCTGCCGTTCGTCCTGCTCGTCGCCTTCACCGTCGGCGGCAGCCCCGGCGGCCGCAACAACCGCATCACGCTGATGGACACGGCCACCGCATCCGGCGCCAACTTCGCCGCGGTCAGCCTGTTCGTCTCCGCGGGCTTCCTGCTGGTGATCCCGGTCGCCCTGTTCTGCGGCGACACGGTCGCCTCCGAGGCGAGCTGGTCCTCGCTGCGCTATCTGCTCGCCGCGCCCGTGCCCCGGGCCCGGCTGCTGTGGTCCAAGCTCGCCGTGGCCCTCGGGCTCAGCCTCGCCGCGATGATCCTGCTGCCCGTGGTCGCCCTCGCCGTGGGTACGGCCGCCTACGGCTGGGGTCCGCTGCAGATCCCCACCGGGGGCCAGCTGGACGCCGTGACGGCGGCCCAGCGCCTGGTGGTCGTGGTGGGCTACGTCTTCGGGTCCCAACTGGTCACCGCGGGACTGGCGTTCTGGCTGTCGACGAAGACCGACGCCCCGCTCGGCGCGGTCGGCGGCGCGGTCGGCCTCACCATCGTCGGCAACGTCCTGGACGCCGTCACCGCGCTCGGCCACTGGCGCGACTTCCTGCCCGCGCACTGGCAGTTCGCCTGGGCCGACGCCGTCCAGCCGCAGCTGGACTGGTCCGGCATGATCCAGGGCGCCTCCGTGTCCCTCGCCTACGCCCTCGTCCTGTTCGCCCTGGCCTTCCGCGGATTCGCCGGCAAGGACATCGTGTCCTGAGCCGCCGGACGGGGCGCCCCGCGCCCCGAACGCGGGCGCACACAACGCGGCGGGCGCACACAACGCGGCGGGCGCACACAACGCGGCGGCGGGCCACCGGAGAAGACCGGTGACCCGCCGCCGCGGGGGGACTCTGCTCAGCCGTTGCCGGCACCGTTGCCGGAGAGGGCGGAGATGTCGTCCAGGAGGTGCGAGAGCGGCTCGTCGCCCTTGGCCTGCGTCGAGTTCTCGACGCACTGCTGGTTCTGCGGCGAGGACAGGACCGGGATGTCCTGGACGCCGACGTTGACCAGAGCCAGGATCGACTGGGCGTTGACCTTCGCCGGCAGACCGATGCAGGGCTTGTTGAGCGAGCCCTGGACCAGCGACAGCTGCGGGCTCATGTCGCCGAAGGTGGCGGAGTTGCCGAACGACTGCGAGGAGTCGTTGCCGCTGAAGGAGGTCGTGCCGTGGTCGTCGCCGATGGCGAGGGCCTGCGGTGCGGCCGCACCCGCGAGACCGGCGACGGAGGCGGCGACGGCCGCGGTTGCCCACAGCTTCTTCATGTTCGTTCCCTTTCGAAAAGGCGGACTCCGGGGAGGAGCTGCGTGATCGACAACTGCGCACACCCCGTCGGGGTTGCGGTTTTTGCCTCGATCGGGTCAGCGCACTTCACCAGGTTCACGTGCGCCCCCTTGCATCCGCGCACGGCGGGGCGGACCCGCGTACCCGGCCGGCGGACGTCCGGCCGGGGACGCGGGGACATGGCGAAGGGCCGCCGAGAAGCTCGGCGGCCCGACGGAGGTGCCCTGTGCGGGACCCCGGAGATCTCCGGATCAGTGGTTCGCGGCGCCGTTGCCGGACAGAGCGGAGATGTCGTCCAGGATGTGCGAGAGCGGCTCGTCGCCCTTGGCCTGCGTCGAGTTCTCGACGCACTGCTGGTTCTGCGGCGAGGACAGGATCGGGATGTCCTGCACGCCGACGTTGAGCAGACCCACCAGGGACTGGGCGTTGACCTTCGCGGGCAGGCCGATGCAGGGCTTGTTGAGCGAGCCCTGGATGAGCGCCATCTGCGGGCTCATGTTGCCGTAGGTGGCCGAGTTGCCGAACGCCTGGGAGGCGCCGTTGCCACTGAAGGAGGTCGTGCCGTTGTCATTGCCGATGGCCAGGGCCGGCGACGCGGCGGCGGCGGAGGCGCCGACGACGGAGGCGGCGACCGCGGCGGCGGCCAGAACCTTCTTGATCACTTGCGATTCCCTTCTGGAGAAACCCCGTCCACCGGAGCCACCGGGGTCAACGGGCCGCCTTGCCGTTCGGTTGCTCCCGTTCACTCCAATGGACCACATGAGGTCCTGGGGGCGTACGGGAGCGACCGTCCTGGAATTCCACGGGACGCGCACGGCAGGACGATCCGAACGGGTGATACCCCGCAACCAAAACGGTGCCACCGGGTTGATGCCGGGCAGGAACACGCGTCTTGGCGAGGAGCCGAGGGGCCAGGAAAGGAAAAGCGAAATGCTGAAGAAGGCAATGGCCGCTGCGGCGGTCGCCGCGTCCTTCGTCGGTGTGTCTGCGGCGGCAGCCCCCCAGGCGCTTGCCATCGGCAACGACACCGGCACCACGTCGCTGAGCGGCAACGGCGCCGCCGAGGCGTTCGGCAACAACGAGACCCACGGGAACCTGAGCCCGCAGGCCACGCTGGTCGGCAGCTCGCTGAACAAGCTCTGCGTCGGCCTGCCGGTCAAGGCGGACGTCCAGTCGGTCGTGGCGGTCCTCGCCAACGTCGGCCTCCAGGACATCCCCGTGCTGTCCTCGCCGCAGAACCAGCAGTGCGCCGAGAACGCCACCCAGGCGAAGGACGACGAGCCGCTCTCGCACGTCCTGGACGACATCTCCGCCCTGTCGGGCAACGGCGTCGCCAACAACTGACCCGGGACGGTCACCGGAGCCGTCCGGGCGCGCGCGGAATTCCCGCGCCGCCCGGGCGGCTTTTGCCTTCCTTTCCGAAGAAGCGTTTCTTCATCTGATGCCCCGTCCGGTCCGTTCCGCCGATGTGCCAATTCTGTGAAGGCGTTCGAGTGAATTCCGGGGCGACTCGCGTTCCATAGTTTCTTCCGCCGTCTATCCCTCGTTCTACAGCCTGCTGGTCATGGTGCGAGCCGTTCAAGCTGTGCTCGCTCGGTTTCGGCCGACATAGGGGCATGACCGCGGAGAAGGGAAACTTCATGAAGAAGAGCGCTGCTGTCGTCGCCGGCGCGATCCTGGCCCTGGGCGGGGCGGTGCCCGCCTTCGCCGACTCCGGCGCCGAGGGCGTGGCCGTCGGTTCCCCGGGCGTCCTGTCCGGCAACGTGGTCCAGATCCCGGTCCACATCCCGGTCAACGTCTGCGGCAACTCGATCGACGTCATCGGTCTGCTGAACCCGGCGTTCGGCAACGCCTGCGTGAACGACTGACGCGGGTAACACAACGCACCAGCCCCACGGCTGCGTTCAGGCCGGCTCCGGACCGTCGATCCTTCGATTGCGTGTTCCGGGGCCGGCCTTCCCCCTTCTTCGACCAGGAAGACGATCACAGTGCGACAGACCCTCAGCAAGGGCGTGGTCGTGGCCGCTGCCGCCGCAGCGACGGGTGTGATGACCCTGTACGGCGGCCAGGCGCTCGCCGACTCGGGCGCGCAGGGCGGCTCACAGGGCTCGCCCGGTGTGCTGTCAGGCAACACCGTCGAGGTGCCGGTGGACGTCCCGGTGAACATCTGCGGCAACTCCGTCGACGCGGCGGCCGCGCTGAACCCCGCCTTCGGCAACTCCTGCGCCGGCGGCCACGGTTCGCGGCAGCAGGGCGAGGAGCCGCGTTCGGAGACCCCGGGGCACGGCTACGGCTCCGACGACTCCGGCTACGGCTCCTCCGACGACACCACCCCGCCCGCGTACGGCGAGGACGAGACCACGGCGCCCCCGTACGGCGGCGAGACCACGACGGCTCCTCCCTACGGCGGGAGCGAGACGACCTCCGCGCCTCCGTACGGTGGCGGTGAGACGACCACCGCGCCCCCGTACGGCGGCGGTGAGACCACCACGGCTCCTCCCTACGGCGGGAGCGAGACGACCACGGCCCCTCCGTACGGTGGCGGTGAGACGACCACCGCGCCTCCCTACGGCGGCGGCGAGACCACCACGCCTCCTCCCTACGGCGGCGAGACGACCACGCCTCCCCCGACCGGCGGGCACTCCACTCCGCCTCCGTACGGCGGCGAGACGACCACGCCTCCTCCGCACCACTCCCCGCCTCCGCACGGCGGTCACCACTCCCCGCCTCCGCACGGCGGCCATCACTCCCCGCCGCCCACGCTTCCGCACACCGGTGGCGACGCCCGCGCCATGATCGCGACCACGGCCGCGAGCGCCGCGCTGATCGTGGCGGGTGCCGTCCTCTACCGGCGAGGCCGAGCCGCGTCTCACCGGTAGCGCGACGGGTGCCGGAACCTCGGTCCCGGCACCCCGCCACCCGCGACTCCGCCCGCCAGGCGGCACCCCGGCGCCGTACCGCCAGGGAGCCGTACCGCATCCTTCAGGGCCGGGCCCCGTCCGGCATCTCGCCACGCCGTCCGGCCCCGGCCTGCCAGCCTGCCGGCCCCTCCCGCAGCCGTCGCCGTACCCCGCGCACCAGCGTGTCCGCCGTGAAGGACGCGCCGTGCACGGAACGCATCGCCGGGCCGAAGTCCGCGGCCGTGACCGGACCGGCGAGAAACAGCCCGGGGTACGACGACTCGAAGTCCAGGCCCACCTCCGGCGCCCCGCCGGCGCCGGTCGCCAGCAGCGCGCGCAGCCCGGGGGAGACCAGGCCCAGCCGCGCGCGCAGGGCACGGAAGCCGGTCGCCGCGATCAGGTGACCGGTCTCCAGCACCTGCCTGCCGCCCTGCCGTCCGGCGGTCTCCAGCCGCAGTCCGCCCGGCACTTCACGGGCCGACAGCAGTTCACGTCCGAGCAGCGTCTCCACGGTCCGCTCCACCCGTTCGCGCAGCCACCAGGCACCCGCCGGGCCGCCCGCGCCCGCGGCGAGCCGGGCCCGGGTCCGCGCCGGCAGCCTGCGGAACAGGTCGGGCCGCCCGGCGTGGAACCCGTTGCGCCAGCCGCGGCCGAGGGCGCTGTGCGGGGCCACGGCCGTGTGCCACCAGGGGCGCGGGCCGGGGAGCGGGGCGGTGTTCCAGCGCAGCCGGTCCGCACGGGCCAGCAGCCGTACCCGCGAGCCCTGCTCGGCCAGCAGGGCGGCCGTCTCCAGGGCCGACTGCCCCGCGCCGAGCACGGTGACGTCCCGGTCGCGGAAGCGGCCGAGGCCGGCGTGGTCGCTGCTGTGCGACACGAGGGCGGACGGCAGGCCGCGCAGCGCCGGGGGCAGTTCGGCGAACGGCGGCAGCCCCACGGCCAGCGCGACCGTCCGCGTGGCGAGGGTCTCCCCGTCCTCGGTGCGCGCCTCGAAGCCGCCCCGGCACGGCGACACCTCGGTCACCGTCCGCTCGTCCGGCGGGGGTACGGCGTTGCGGGCGAACCACAGGCCGTACTCGGTGAACACCTCCAGGGGCAGCGGCCCGGCGTCCGGGAGCGCGGCCCCGCGGAAGGCGCGGAACACGTCGAGCCGCCAGCGGCCCTCCGGATCGGACAGGTTCGTCGCCCACGGCGGTGAGTCCAGGAGCGTCCCGCGGGGCATGTGGCCGAGCCAGGTCGCCATGGGCCGGCCGAGGACCCGCACGTCCAGTCCGGCCGCCGCCGCGTGCGAGGCAAGGGACAGCCCGTAGGGGCCGGCGCCCACCACCAGCAGGTCGTACATGAGCAACCGCTCCTTCTCGCCGGCCGGCCGGGCGGGCTCACCCGTGCGGCGGCCGGGGCCACCTGAAAGCCGTAACCGCGCTGGCGGCGTCCGTATGGATGTGACTTGGTGTCAGTAACAGGCAGCGCGCGCCGGGCGGGCAGGCGCGTGGAGAGAGGGCGGTCATGGCTCCACAGCAGCGAAGAGTCCGGCCCCCGCGACTGGCCGTGGTCGTGGCGACGGCCACCGCGACGGTCGCCCTGGCGGCCGGCCCCGGATTCGCGGCGCCGGTGACTCCGGCACCGGCCGTCGGCGCACCGGTCTCTCCGGCGCAGTCCTCTCCCGCACCGGTGGTCCCCGCCCCGGCCGCATCCGCGCACGCACCGGTGCCGACGGCTTCGGCTTCCGCGCACGCGCCGGTGCCCACGGCTTCCGCTTCCGCTTCTCCGGCCGCGGGCGGCCGTACGTACCCGGCCTTCGGGGCCTTCCTGGACTCCGGGCCGCTCGGGGTGGCGCGGATGGCGGGGCTCAGTCACTGGCTCGGCGGGGCGGAACTGAAGGTCGCGCACACCTACCTGCCCGGCGACCGCTGGTCCGACATCGAGGGTGCCCCCGGCTTCCTGGACGTGTGGGCGCACTGGCGGCGCGACAAGGCGGACCGCACCCTCGTCCTCAACGTGCCCATGCAGGAACACAACGAGGACGGGCTCTCCGACGGCGAGGTGCGGACGCTGCTGCGGCAGGGGGCGGCCGGAGCCTTCGACGCGCACTTCCGCGCCCTGGCCCGGCGGCTGACGGCGCTGGGCGTCCCGGACACGGTGCTCGTGCTCGGCTGGGAGATGAACGGGATCACCTACAGCCACCGCTGCGGACCGGACCCGGAGTCCTGGAAGGCGTACTGGAAGCGGATCGTCACCACCATGCGGTCGGTGCCGGGCCAGCGGTTCCGGTTCGACTTCGCGCCGAGCCGCGGCCGGGACGCCGTGCCGTGGACCGCGTGCTACCCGGGCGACGACGTGGTCGACATCGTCGGCATGGACTCCTACGACCAGCCGAGCGGCCTGACCTTCGACGAGCAGGTGAGGGAACCGTACGGCCTCCAGCGGCAGGTGGACTTCGCGAAGGCTCACGGCAAGCCCATCTCGTACCCGGAGTGGGGGCTCTTCCGCAACGGGGACAACAGCGAGTACATGCGGCGCATGCTCGCGTGGATCGACGAGCACAAGCCGCTGTACAACACGCTGACCGACTACTGCCCGCACGGGGTCTGGCAGTGCTCCTACAACCCCCGGTCGTCGCAGGTCTACCGGTCCGCCCTGTACGGCCGCACCGACCAGCCGACCCCGACGCCCACTCCGACCCCGGTGGTCAAGCCGACGCCGACCCCGACTCCGAGCCCGGTGGTCAAGCCTACGCCCACACCCATCCCGACCCCGGTGGTCAAGCCGACGCCGACTCAGAGTCCCGTGGTCAAGCCGACCCCGACTCCGACTCCGACCCCGGTGGTCAAGCCGACGCCGACCACCATCCCGACTCCGGTGGTCAAGCCGACGCCGACTCAGAGTCCCGTGGTCAAGCCGACCCCGACCCCGACACCGAGCCCGGTGGTCAAGCCGACCCCGACCACCATCCCGACGCCGGTGGTCAAGCCGACTCCGACCCCGACCCCCACACCGGTGGTCAAGCCGACGCCCACGCCCACGCCGACCGCGCCCCCGGTCGTGGTGCCCGACCCGGCGCCCGCGAAGACTCCCGTGCCCGTCACCCTCGCGCCCGCCGGATGCGCCCCGTTGGACCTCGGTGACTGGGTCGAGTACTGGCTCGGTGGAAAACTCTGCATCCGTCTCGACTGGTGGTCGAGAATCCGCTAGGGCCTGTGCGTCCGGGCCCGGCATGACGACAGGTGCACCGACGCCCGCGTGGAGAACCCTGCGGGCGGACGGTGTCATCCCGCGGCCCCGGACCGGCCCCGGTCGCGTTCCTTCCACCGGTGCAGCACCTCCTTCCCCCGCTGCCGGGCGGCCGCGCCGCACAGGGCCGCCGACAGCAGCGGGGCGGTGCTCCGCCGGGCCAGCAGGAGCCGCTGGTTGACGACCGGTTCCGGACGCCAGTGATGCTTGTACGGCTCGTCGCCGCGCAGCAGGCTCAGCGCCCCGTGCCCGCCCGTGACGGTCCGCTCGGTGCACGCGTCGAGCAGCATCACGGCCACGTCCGCCCTGGTCTCGCGCAGCCGCGGATGGGCGCCGTACAGATAGCCGCCGGCCAGACTGCGGGACAGCAGGGTCAGATCGACGGCGACCACCTCCGCGCCGATCCGGAACTCGGTCACGACGGCGTCCCCGGAGCGCACCATCGGCCCCACCGCGCGCGCCAGATGCTCGTGGAACCGGGAACTCAGGTGTTCGCTCGTCACCTTCCGGTCCTGCCACTGCAGACGGTGCAGGTGCAGCAGCCGCTGCAGGGCCACGTCCACCTCCATCGGCCCCGCCACCTGCCGGGTCACCCCCAGCGCGGTCAGCTTGCGGAGCTTGGCCCGCACCCGCTGGGCCTTGCCGGAGGGCAGCCGGGCCACCAGTTCCGCCATGGGCACGGCGGGCAGCTCCAGGCACAGCGAGTCCGGCATCCTGCGGCGCGGCCCGCGCCAGCGCTCGTACACCCGCTCGGCCACCGCGCCCGGCCGGACCTCGCGGAAGTCGATCGGCGTGGTGCGCGCCGCCGCCGACAGCGCCTCGGTCAGGGCGCCCAGCGCGCTGCCGTCGTCGGCGTCGTCCAGGAGCACGTCGGCGTAGTCGGAGATCGCCCCGCCCAGCGGCACCAGCGCGGGCAGCGGGCGGCGGACCAGCATCAGCGGGGCCGCCGCGACCAGTTCGCGTCCGCGGCGCACCAGTAACAGCCTGAGCCGGCGGCGGCCGCCGTACGACTGCCACCACGAGTGCAGCCAGGCGTGGCTCTGGAACGGCGTCGCCGCGGCGCACCGCTTGTACAGCCGGCCCCAGGACGGGGCCAGCGCGGCGAACGCCCTTTCGTCGGTAACGAGTTCGGTGACGAGGCCGTCCCCGGACGCGGTACGCGCGCGCTGCCCGGCGCGCGCCGGGTATAGGGCCGTCACAGCGGACGGTGGGCGTCGGCGGCGAAGGCCGGGCCGGGCAGCGGGGCCGGCAGCGCGGTCTCCTCCTCGGGCCGCCGGCCAGGCCGCACCAGCAGCGCCAGCGCGCCGAGCAGGCCGCCGGCGCTCGCCCCGACCAGCCCGGTCACCCCCGCGGAGGCCGAGGTCGGCGCGTCCGGGGTGACGGCGGGCGCGAACCGCAGCAGCCCGACATGGGTGTCGGCCTTGGTGGTCTCGGCGTGCCGGGACAGGGAGCCGGCCACCGCGTTCGCCATCGCGGCGGCGCGGGCCGGCCGCGCGGAGGTGGCGGAGACGGCGACCATCGGGGCGTCCGGCGAGGTCGCCGTGCGCACGCTGTCGCGCAGGGTGTCCAGCGGCACCCCCGCCGCCGCCCGCGCCTCCACCAGCACGGCGTCCTCGGTCGCGACCCGCCCGAAAGCCTGCGCGAAGCCCAGCGCCGAGGAGGTGTCGGAGTGTTCGGCCGGTACGGCCACCAGATAGCTGGTGGCCGTGTACACCGGCGGTTTCAGCGCGCCGTACGCACCGCCGAGCAGCCCGCCCGCGAGCACTCCGGCCGCCACCAGCGACCAGGGCGGGAGGGCGCGGCTGCCCGGCAGACGGGGGGTGCGATGGCGCCGGGAGGTGGTCTCGGTCATGACGGGCCGACTTTCTGCGGAGAGCGGGACGGGAGGACCGTGGGGCCGAGCGCCGTCGCGTAGACGTCCATGAGCAGGGCGGCGCTGCGGGTGATGCAGTAGTGGCGGGCCGCCTCGGGGGCGGTGCGCGGGCCGGGTCCGGCCGCGCGGACCGCGGCGAGCGCGCGGGCGTAGGCGTCGGCGCCGCCGCGGACGCGCAGCGCGCCGGGCGCGGCCCCGGGGGCGAGGTCCTCCACGGCCGGGCAGGAGGCGTACCGCACCGGCAGCCCGGCGGCCAGCGCCTCGATCACCGCCAGCCCGAACGCCTCCTCGGGGGACGGCGAGGCCAGCACGTCCATCGCCGAGGCCAGCGCGGGCAGATCGGGGCCCGGCGAGCCGTCGGGGACGTACGGCCGCTCACCGGTGAACAGGACCCGGCCGGCCACCCCCGCCGACGCCGCGGCACGGCGCAGCGCACCCTCCTCGGCGCCGCCGCCCGCCAGCACCAGCCGGCAGTCGCCGGGGAGCCGGGCGAGCGCGTGCACCAGCACGTCGAAGCGCTTGCCGGGGGCCAGCCTGCCGATGCCCCCGATGACGAAGGCGTCGTCGGGCAGCCCGAGTTCGGCGCGGGCGCGCTTCCGCCGCGCCGGATCGAAGCGGAACCGCTCCAGGTCGATGCCGTTCGGCACGACGGCGATGCGCGGCCGGGGCACCCCCCAGCGGGCGAGGCGGTCGGCGACCGAAGGCGACACGGCGACCGTGGACCGGCCCAGCCGCTCCCCGGCCAGATACAGCGCGCGTACCCCCGCGGTCAGCGGCCTGCCCTCCATCTGTGTGTCGCCCAGGGAGTGTTCGGTGGCGACGACCGCGCGCACCCCGGCCAGCCGGGCGGCGATCCGGCCGTACAGGCAGGCCCGGTAGAGGTGGGTGTGCACGAGGTCGTAGTCCCCGGCCCGGACCAGCCGCACCAGGCGGGGCAGCGCGCGCAGGTCGCGGTTGCCCCTCATGCCGAGGTGGGACACCCGTACCCCGTCGGCGGCCAGTCCCTCGGCCACCGTCCCCGGGTCGGTCAGCGTCACCACGTCGCAGTCGACGGGCAGATGGCGCAGCATCAGCCGCAGCTGCTGCTCGGCTCCGCCCACGCCGAGCCCGGTGATGACGTGCAGGGCCCGCATCACAGCCCCCCGACGGGACGGCGGCGCAGCCGGTGCAGCCGGTACTTCAGGAACAGGCGCGGGGCGGTGTCGTCCTGCCCGACGTACACCCGGGGCAGCGCGTGCGGGCCGGTCAGCCCGGCGGGGGCGATGGCGCACGCGTAGGTGTAGCCGGCCCGCCGCACCGCGTCGACCGCGCGCTGGTCGACGGTGCCGTAGGGGTAGCAGAAGCCGGCGACGGGGGAGCCGGTCAGCTCCTCCAGCAGGGCCCGGCTCCCGGCGGTCTCGGCGTGCAGGACGGTGTCGTCGGCGCGGGTCAGGTCGACATGGGTGAGGCCGTGCGAGCCGATCTCCACACCGGCCCGGGCCGCGTGCCGGATGCCGTCGGCGGTGAGCAGCGGCTTGCGCGGGCCCAGCGGGTCCCAGGCGTTGACGCCGCCGAGCCGGCCGGGCAGCACGAACAGGGTGGCCGTGCAGCCCCAGCGGGCCAGCAGCGGCAGGGCGTGGCTGAGGAAGTCGGCGTAGCCGTCGTCGAAGGTCAGGCCCACCAGACCGCGCCCCTCGCCGCGGGCGCGGGCGGCGAGCAGTTCGGCGACGGACACCCCCCGCAGGCCGCGTCCGCGCAGCCAGCGCAGCTGCCGCTCCAGCCGGCCGGGGCTGACGGTCACACGGTAGGGATCGTCGGAACAGTCGCCGACGGAGTGGTACATGGCGATCCACGGGGCCGGGCCGGGAGCGGCCGGACCCGCGGAGTCGGCGCGGGGGACGGACTCAACGGAAGACGGCATGGGCGAGCCTTCGGGTGTGGGTGGTCAGGGATCGGAGTGCGGGAGCGAAGCCCTGGGCGCCCAGGGCCCAGCAGAGCAGGACGAACACGACGGTCACGGTGACGCCGCCGGCGGCGAGTCCCGCGAGGGGAGAGGCGGGCCGGCCCGCCACGAGCGCCCCGGCCACGACCGCCGGCACCGCGGCCCCCAGCGGCCGTCCGAGCTCGCGCAGCACGCCCGCGGTGCGCACCGGCACCCCGCGCGGGCGGCCGTGCCGTGCGGAACGCATGCCGCACAGCAGCAGCGCGGCGGTCAGCGTGATGCCGGTGGCGTTGGCGGCGGCGATCCCGGTCACGCCGTACGCGCCGACGGTGGCGGCGCCGATCAGCGAGGTCGCGGCGATCCCGGCGGCCATGGCGCCGACCGGGTACCAGGTGGCGCGGCCCGCCGAGAAGTAGGAGCGGACCAGCACGCCCGTGAGGGTCTGGCCGAGCAGCCCGAGCGCGTACACCCGCATCACGCCCGCGGTCGCCGCGGTGTCCCGGGCGGTGAACGCGCCCCGCTGGAACAGCAGCTGGACGATCTGCGGGGCGCAGGCCACGACCGCCGCGGCGCCGAGCAGCACCAGGCAGGAGGCCACCGCCAGGTCCCGTTCCACCCGGAGCCGGGCCCGCTCGGTGTCGCCCTCGGCCAGCGCCCGCGCCACCACCGGGAAGGTGACCGTGCACAGCATCATCGACAGGGTCATCGGGATCTGGGCGATCTTCTGGGCGTAGTTCAGGTGCGAGATGGCCCCGGCGGGCAGGCTGGAGGCGAGGAACCGCTCGATGAGCACCTGCGACTGCCGGCACAGCGCGAACAGCAGCACGGTCGCCATCAGCGGGACGTCCAGGGGACGCGGCGCCTCGGCGGGATCGGCCGGCCCGGCGCCGCCGGTCGGCCGGCGCGCCCGGAACTCGACCAGCAGTGAGGGAAGTTGGGTGAGGATCATCAGCACCCCGCCGACCGCGACACCGAACGCGGCCGACCGCACCCCCCAGGCCCCGCCGAGCGCGAACATCGCCGAGACGATGCCCGTGTTGTAGGCGACGTAGATCGCGGCCGGTGCCAGGAAACGGCGGTGGGCCCGCAGGGCCGCGCTGCAGTACCCGGCGAGGCCGAAGCTGAGCACGCAGGTCGCGGTGATCCGGGTGCAGTCCACGGCGAGCGCGGGGTCGGGCAGACCGGGCGCGAGGATCCCGACGACCCCCGGGGCCGCCGCGGCGACCAGCGCGCCCACGGCGGCGAAGGCCAGCGCGAGCCGGGGGAGCGTACCGGCGACGAGGGCGCGCACCGGATCCCCGGCGGCGCCCCTCGCCCGCCGGGCCAGCGCCATGCTGAACGCCGGGATCAGCGCGAACGCGAGTCCGTCCTCGATGAGGAGGGTGGCCGCGAACTCCGGTACGGTCCACGCCACCAGGAAGGCGTCCGTGTCCCGTCCGGCGCCGAACAGTCGCGCCAGCGACTGGTCCCGCACCAGCCCGAGCACCGCCCCCGCGATGGACAGGGAGGCGGTGAGCAGGGTGGCCTTGGCGAGCGAACGCCCGCTCAACGGAGCCTGGCGCTCGGGGACGGTGTCCCGGCGCCCGCCGGGTGGGGGCGCGGTGACCGGGAGATCCCGGGGCGCGGTCACGGGGACGAACGGGGCGGGGGTGGCCGGGCCGGCCGGGGCGGCGGCGAAGGGGATGCCCGGTGTCAGGGGCGCCTGAGGAGCCGGGGGCGCCGGGGGTGTGGGGCCGGGCGGGGGGCCGGCGTCGTCGGCCGGTGCCGGTGCCGTGCCGGCCTCCGGGCGCGGGCCCCGTGAGGGTGTCACCGTCACCGGACGACGGCCTTCCCCGCAGGGGCGGGACGCGGCCGCGCGGGCACGGCCGGTCCGACGGGGCCGTACGCCTCGCCGTCGACCAGCGCCCACCGGGCGACCAGCCCGAAACACACCGCGGTCAGCACGGTCGACGGGCCGCCGATGTCCGCGTAGGCGAAGTCGACCAGCTGCCAGAGCAGCAGACCGCAGCCGATCAGCGCGCCCTCCGGCACCGCTCCCCGGCGGCGCGCCCGCCACAGGCCGCGCAGCCCGAGCACCAGCAGGGCCAGCCAGCAGCCCACGAGGCACAGCACGCCCGCCAGCCCCTGTTCGCCGAGGACCAGCAGATACATGTTGTGCGGCGACAGCAGGGGCTGTTTGCGGTACCCCGCCCCCGCGCCCTCGGTGTCGCTGCCCGCGGACAGCGCGAGCGAGGCGTGCCCGTCCCGGTACTCGGGGAAGCCCTTCAGCCCGACACCGGTCAGCGGGTGCCGCTGCCACATCCCGGTGGCCGCCGCCCACATGGTGTACCGGTCCGTGACGGACTGGTCGGGCGCGTCGGCGACCCGCGAGATGCTGTCGATCCGCTCCTGGAGCATCGCCGTACCCACCCCGAGTCCGCCCACCAGCACCACCCCCGCGGCCACCACGACCGCGCCGACCCGCAGGGCCCGGCGCAGTCCCGCCAGGGCCAGCTGGGCGGTGAGGGTCACGGTGGTGGCGATCCAGGCGCCCCGGCTGAACGACAGCGCCAGCGGCGCCAGCAGCACGAGCGCGCAGACGCCCGCGCCCAGCCGCTCCCGCGCGCCGGTCCGGCCCAGCGCGAGGCCCACCGCGCAGACCAGCCCGAAGGACACCACGGTCGCCATGCCCATCACGTCCTGCGTCCCGAAGGTGCCGACGGCGCGGACGTCCTCACCCTGGTAGGAGGCGCCGGTCCCGGTGGCGTACTGCCGGACGCCGATCGCCCCCTGCCACAGCGCGAGGCCCACGAACGCCCAGGCCAGCAGGCGGAAATCGCGGCGGTCACGGATCAGCAGCAGGACGGCCGCGGGGACCAGGACGAAGATCTGGAGGTAGCGGCCGAGCCCCGCGACGCCCTCGCCGGGCGAGACCGCGTCCACGGCGGCGAGCGCGAGCCCGCCCACCGGCAGCCCGAGGACCACCACGGCGGTACGGGACAGCGGGCGCGCGCGGGCGCGCAGCAGCAGGACCGCGCAGAGGACGACCAGCAGCCCCGACGCCGCGTCGGCCGGACCCGCGCCGCCGTCCCCGCCGGGGGCGACGGGCAGCGCGAGCAGGGCGACCACGGCGATCACGGCCAGCACCGGAGACGGCCTGAACGCCCGTCCGCGCAGGGCGGGCAACGCGCCCGGGTCGCCCAGGTCGCCCCGGACGCGCGGGATGCCCGGGCCGCCCGCGGAACCGGCCGCGCGGAAGCGGTCCGCCGGGCCGCGGTGGCGGGCACGACCGGAGCTGCCGGGGCTGCCGGAGCCGCCCGAGCCTCCGGGGCTGCCGGAGCCGGGCGGGGTGCCGGGCGGACGGCCGCCGGGCGGGGTGCCGGGCTGCGGGGAGGGGGGCGGGGCGGGGTTCACCGGTCAGCTCCCCGTGGACCGCACGAGCGCGGTCGCGGTCCGCAGCAGGATGCAGACGTCCTGCCAGAGCGACCAGTTGTCGATGTAGGCGTTGTCGAAGCGCGCCCGGTCCTCGATCGAGGTGTCGCCGCGCAGCCCGTTGATCTGGGCGAGGCCGGTGATGCCGGTGCGCATGCGGTGCCGGGCCGCGTAACCGGGGTAGGCCTCGCTGAACCGGCCCACGAAATAAGGGCGTTCGGGGCGCGGGCCGACCAGGCTCATGTCGCCCCGGAAGACGTTCCACAGCTGGAGCAGCTCGTCCAGGGACGCCGTGCGCAGGAAGCGGCAGAAGCGCCCCATCTCCCGCTCGCCCGCCACGCTCCACCGGGTCGCCGCCTCGTGCTCGTCGACCGGTCGGTGGGTGCGGAACTTCAGCAGGGTGAAGGGCCGCCCGTCCTTGCCGACCCGCTCCTGCCGGAAGACGACACCGGGCCCGTCGGTGAGCCTGAGCACGGCCGCGCACACCAGCAGCATCGGGCTGACCAGCATCAGCAGGGACCCGGACACCACCACGTCCAGCATCCGCTTGCCGGCACTGCCGCGCCGCCGCGCCCCCAGGTCCAGCCGGCGCACCGGGAATCCGGCGAGCCGGTCCCGTGCCTCGTACGCCGGGACGTCCGGGTCCACCTCCCACACCGCGCAGCCCGATTCCGCCAGGGCCCGCAGCAGCGGCCCCTTCTCGGCGCGTACGGCCGGGTCGACGGTGAACACGGCCCGCACACCGTTCTGGATGAGCGCCCGCTCCACCTGCTCGCCCGTGGTCAGCGCGGGCAGCCCGTCACCGCCGTCCGGGTGGTCGGTGACCACGCCCACCGGCCGCACACCGCAGCGCGGGTCCCGCAGCAGCGCGGCCGCCACCCGTTGCGCGGTCACGGCCGGACCGACGACCAGCGCCGTCCGCGGCCGCCGCAGCCGTACGACCCGGCGCCGCCAGTGCACCGCGCCGCGGCCCGCGAAGGCCGCCGCCGCGTGCAGCGCGCAGCCGAGCAGCAGGGTCGTGGCCGACAGCGCGCGGGCCGGCTCGTACGCGGCGAGGAGTGCCCCGAGACCGAGCCAGACGACCGCGATCCGGCCCCAGACGGCGGGAA
Organism: Streptomyces sp. NPDC090108; assembly: GCF_044747185.1. Taxonomy (NCBI): domain Bacteria; kingdom Bacillati; phylum Actinomycetota; class Actinomycetes; order Kitasatosporales; family Streptomycetaceae; genus Streptomyces; species Streptomyces sp. NPDC090108. Next base: position 118,207 of record NZ_JBIVDQ010000008.1, on the reverse strand, counting down.
GTTCGTCGAGCACGCCGGGTGCCGTCCGCGCCGCGCGGGGGCGCAGCAGCAGCGCGGCCGCCACGAGGACGCCGACCAGGACAGGGCCGCCCGCGGCCTCGTCCAGGGCCACGGCGCCCACCAGGGCCGCCACCGTGTCGGCGGCGAACAGCGGCACCGGCGAGGAGGGCCGCGCGGGCGGACGCCGTACCCGGAACCGCAGGCTCCGGGCGGGGCGGACCGGCAGGAACGAGGCGGGCCGGAATCCGTGGTCCCACGCCTGAGCGCCGGTGGCGCCGGGGGAGGGGACGGTGCTTTCCGCGGTCACGAGGGGATGGGCTCCCTGCACTCGGAGGGCACGGGCGGCCGCACGCCGAGGAGTTCGCGGTACAGGTCCGCGACCCTTGCGGCGGTGTGCCGTACGTCGTGCGTGGACAGGACGTGCCGGCGGCCCCGGTCGCCGAGCGACGCGCGCAGCGGTGCGTCGGACAGCAGTCCGACGACGGCACCGGCCAGCGCCGAGGGGGCCTCCGGAGGGACCAGGCAGTGCGCCGCGAGGCCGGGCGGCAGGCTCTCGCGGGCGCCGTCGACCTCGGTGAGGACGACCGGCCGCGCGCAGGCCAGCGCCTCCAGCGGGGCGAGGGCCATGCCCTCCCAGCGCGAGGGCAGCACCACCAGGTCGGCCGCCCGGTACCAGGGCAGCGGGTCGGCGACGGCACCGGCGAACAGCACGTCCGGGTGGGCCGCGCGGCGCAGGGCCTCCCGGTCGGGTCCGTCGCCGACCAGCACCAGCCGGGCGTCCGGCACCGCCCGCAGCACCTGGTCCCAGGCGCGCAGCAGCACGTCCTGGCCCTTCTGCCGGCACAGCCGCCCGACACAGACGACGAGGGGCCGCGCCGGCCCGAGGTCCGGCAGCAGGGCGGCCCGGGCGCTCAGGGCGGCCCGCGCGGGGGACCCGGCGTACGGGTCCGGTCCGGCGGGGCCCTGAGGGAGGCCGGGGTGGAACCGGGCGACGTCGACACCGTTCGGGACGACGGCGTACGAGGCGCGCACCCCGGCGCGCAGGCCGGTCGCGCGCTCTGCCTCGCTGACACACACCACCCGGTGCGCCCAGCGCGCCGCCCGCCGTTCCCAGGCCAGGGCGAGGGCGCCGGTGATCCCGCCGGCCGCCTCGAACGACCAGGCGTGCGGCTGGAAGACGGTCGGGACGCGCCCGCGCAGGGCCAGTCTCGCGGCCAGTCCGGCCTTGGCGCTGTGCGCGTGGACCAGGTCGGGCCGCACCTCCGCGATCAGGCGCGCGAGCCGCCGTACCTCCCCGGGCAGACCGGGACCCGGTGACCGGACGGCCTGCCAGGGCCGGACGTCCGCGCCCAGTTCCCGCAGGTCCGAGGCGAGTCCGCCGCCGGGGCAGCCGGCCGTGACCCGCAGGCCGGCCGCGAGCTGGGCCCGCACGAGGTCCCGCACGACCCGGGCGACACCGCCGTCGACGGGTTGCGCGAGGTGCAGGACCCGTGGCCCGGGGTCGGGTGCTGGCTGGTGCATTCGCGGATTACCTCGCTCACGGGGGGCGCTCGGGGCTGCTGTCGGGAACGCGTCTCACTGCCGGGCGTCCACGGCGGCGATGAGCGCTCCGGCCCACGCCGCGTCCCCCGGGGAAACGAGCAGGAAGCCCGGCTGGTCACCACCGCGTCGCATGGCGGAGCCGAGATCGGACACATCGGGTGCCGGGCCGGACGGAACGGCGTAGGCCCGCGTGCGCCGCCCCGGCAGCCGCGCCCGTCCGATGGACGTGGGACGCGCTACGTCGTCCGCAGGACGCGTGAGGCCACCCCGTGCGACCGGCGTGCGACGGCGCTCGGAGGGGAGTGCGCTCCAGCCGCGCGCCCCATCGGCGCCGACCGCCGAACGCGGCGGTGACCCCGGGGAGTTGCGCATGACCGGCAGCGCCTTTCGCACGAGCGGGAGAGGTCGCCACATTAGTGACCGGACGGACGTATACGAAGAAACCGTGCGAGTGTGTCGGAAACGTGAAGGTGCGCGAGGGGCACATCACCCCATTGGCGGCACAACCGCCGGAAGTGTGGCGCGTTGACACAGCATCGGGCATCCGGCCCGCATGTTGTGTCGATTACAAGGAGCACCTCTCCATGTCGCGTATCGCGAAGGGTCTGGTTCTGACCTCCGCCGCTGTCGCTGCTGTCGCGGGCGCCGCCGGCGCGGCCTCCGCCGACTCCGGCGCGGGCGCCGCCGCCGCCCAGTCCCCGGGCGTGCTGTCGGGCAACGCCATCCAGGTCCCGATCCACGTGCCGGTCAACGTCTGTGGCAACACCATCGACGTCATCGGTCTGCTGAACCCGGCGTTCGGCAACACCTGCGTCAACGACTGACGTCGGAGCGCAATCCTTCGGCCGGCCGTCCGCCCGCGCTTCGTCCGCGGGCGGGCGGCCGGTTCGACGTCCGCCCGGTCCCCTCTCCCGTTCTCCCGTTCTCCCGTTCCTTTCACCTCTCCTCACCTCTCCCGGCCCCGCGCGCCCCCTCCGCTTCCGCCCCGTCCCCCGGATTCCCTCGAACGGTTCACTTCAGGTGTTCGAGCGGTTGCGTGAAGTCACGGCCGGTCCAACGGTGAAGACAGGCACCCCTGCCACTGTGAAAGGAACACCCATGCGTGGTTCATCCGCGCGGCGTCTGGCGTCAACCGCTCTCTCCGCAACCCTCCTGGCCGGTCTCACCGGCCCCGCAGCCCTCGCCGCCGACTCGGCCCGGGAGCGCGTCCCCGCCTCCGGTGAGCCCGTCCCCGGCTCGGCTTCCCTCCTCGCCCAGGTCAGGTCCCTGGCCGAGGCCGACTCCGTCCTCACCCCCGTGACCGCCCTGCTCGACGCCTCGCTCCGCGACGGCAGGCTCTCCCCCGAGCAGGCCGGGAAGCTCGGTGACGCCGCCAAGGACGCCATCTCCCGCCTCGCCGCCCAGGCCCCGGCCGCGCAGGTGGCGGCCACGCCCACGGCCGCCGCCACGCCGGCCACGCCCGCGGTGCCGGCCGCGCAGGACCTGCCCGTGGCCGCCGCCGAGCCGGACACGCAGGCCACCCCCAGCACCGCCGCCAAGCCCGTCGTACCGCAGGCGCCGGCCTCCCCGGCCGCGCCCAGCGCTCCGGCCGTGCAGGCCTCTCCGGCCGCGCCCAGCGCTCCCGCCGTACCGAGCGCTCCGGCCGTGCCGAGTGCGCCCGCCGTCCCGGACACCGCGGCTTCTCCGGCCTTCCCCGCCGCAGCGGCCGCCCCCGCCGCCCCGGTCCTCGCCGCAGCGCCCGCGGCACCCGCAGCACCCGCAGCACCCGCGGTGCCCCTGGCCGTGGCACCCATGGCCGCGGGAGCCGCGGCCGCCGGACAGCCGCCCTCCGCGCGGGACCTCACCGGTGACGCGCTCGGCACGCTGACCGGCGCGATCGACAGCCTGATCAAGGCCGTCACCTCCGACCTCGGCGGCGTGCTGTCGGCCGCCACCGGCGTGGTCGGCGGCCTGGTCGACCTGCTCACCTCGACCCTCCTGGGCGCCGGGCTGCCGGCCCCGACGCTGGCCGTGCCCGGCCTGCCGCCGGCGCCCGCGCTGCAGCCGACGGGCTGACAGCCACCGGGCCCGCCTCCGCCGTCGCGTCCCGGGCGCGACGGCGGAGGCCTGTGCGCAGGCCCGCCGGGGGCCGGTCCGCCGCGTCCGCGGCGACCCCCTCCTGACAGGGGATCTCATATGTCTTCTCGGCGCGGGGTTTCCGGCCCGGCGGGCACTCGTTAGGCACGGCGTCGCCAATCCCCGCGGTGACGTGAGTCGCCGAAGAGAGGAACATGATGAAGTCCCTGAAGGCCGCCGCTGTCGTCGCCGGTTCCGTCGCCCTCGCCGGTGTCGCCGCGCCCGCGTTCGCCACGTCGCACAACGCCGCCGACCTGACGCCCACCAGCCTCAACGGCGCCGTCAACCGGCTCGCCTCCGGTCCCCTCACCGTCGGCGACCTGATGCCCCTCCAGCACCAGTCGGACGCGCTCGACACCGAGAACAAGGACTCCGTCCTCAGCACGGTCAAGGGCGCCACCACCGCCCTCAACCAGCACAACCCGCTGCTGGGCGGCCTGCCCCTGCAGAGCTGAACCCCGTCTCCGCGCCGCCGGACCCCACCCGCGCGCCGGAGGAAGAGGCCGGTGCCGCACACCGCGGAACCGGCCTGCGGCGTTTTCGGGGCCGCTTCGCTCGATCGTGTGGAGCGCCCCCGGGCACTCGTCCGGAAGGGTGAGAAGCCGCCCGGCCGCGCGGCGGCCCGTCGGTATGGTCGCGCGGTGACCTCAATCTCAAGCGAAGCCCGCCCCGCCGTCCGCGCCGCCGACCTCGGCACCCTCGTCGTCCTGGCCTGGAGCGGCGAGGCCCCCGACGGCGCCGACATGCCGTACCTCCTGGCCTACTCCCTCGGGGACGCGGCGGGCGGCCCGGAGGCCACCGCCGCCGCGGTACGGCAGCTGCTCCTGACCAACGGCCTGCCGGTCGGCGGCGAGCTGGTCGACGGCACCACCAGGCCCAGCCTGCCCGTCACCCTGCTCGTCCAGTCCGGCCAGGCCGTCGTCAACATGCCCCAGCTGGTCGCCCAGGCCACCGCGCCGCCGGAGTGGCTCGACGCCGTCGCCGCCCGCGGTTACGCCTACCTCGTCTTCACCACCCGCCCCTGGCCCGAGGGCGCGCCCGGCCAGGTCGTCGAGCCCGCCGCCCTGGCCGCCTTCGCCGGTGCCGAGGAGACCCTGGGTGCCGCCGCGCACGTCGTCCTGCCCGCCCGCAGCCTGCGCGTCTGACGCCCCGCCCCCGGCCGGTGGCACCCGCCGTTCCAGGGCGCCGGGTGCCCGATCCGGGCGTATGGCTTCCGGACGATCAGGGTGCCCGATCCGGGTGTACGGCTTCCGGACGATCCGGATGAATGACGATCGGACGATTACTGCGCACGGGCGAATTGTGCGCTGGTGCCGTTTTCCGGCTCGTTACGCGGTACGGACCCCAACTCCCGCATTCGAAAGGGACCGTACTGACATGAAGTCGACCACCCGTGTAACCCTCGCCGCCGTCGTCACCGGTGTCGCGGCCGCCGTGGGGGCGGCAGCCACCCCCGCAGCGGCGGTCGGCTCGATCCCCGTCCCGGTGCCCCTGGACGGCGTCTCCCAGTCCCTCGGCATGGAGGTGCCCAAGGCCGGGCTCGACGTACCGCTGCTGACGCCGGGCGCCCCCGAAGGGCCCCGCTACGTCACCGGCCGGCTGCTGCCCGACCGGACGCTGCCCCAGGTGCCGCTGTCCGGCGCGCTGCCCGGCGCGCACCTCCAGGCGCCCCTGCCGCACCTCCTCGGCGACGACTTCGACCACGCCGGCGTCGACGCCCAGGCCTCCGACCTGCGCACGCTCGCACCCGGACTGGCCGTCGACGCCCCGCTGACCGCGCCCGACGCCCGCAACTTCGGCCTGCCCGCCCCCAAGCTCCCCCAACTTGGCGTCCTCGCCCCGGCCCTCCAGACGGTCCCGGTCGCCGACCTCGGCATGGGCCCCGGTTTCTAGGGGGGACACCCCCTAGGCGGACACCCCCTGGAACTGTCGTAGTACTTCCGCCCCGCGCCCGCCGCCCGAACGGCCGCACTCCTCCCGTCCCGCGGGTACCGGATGGGCCTTGGGCGGTGACTCCTCGCGCCCGCCGTCGGTTACACGTACGCAGAAGCGGAACCAGGACGAGGAGTGAGCGATGGTCGTCGGTGCCGGCGGTGTGGCGGTGGGAGCGGAGCAGCGGGGCAGAGCGGCCGTGGCGAGACCGTCGCGCAGAGAGGCGGCACGGGGGCTGCTGGCCGCCGTCGCCGCCCTGACGCTGGCCCCGGTGGTCGCCGCGTCCCGCCCCCTGCCCACGTCGGAGGGCGCGGGGAGCGACTCCTTCGACGAGACCTACCGCGGGCGTCGCATCCAGGGGCATCTGGTGCCGGGCGCGGCGCGGCGGGCGACCGGGGACGAGTGGCGGATCACCGTCGACGGCCGCCCGCTGCATCTGATGCGCCGAGCCGACGGCACCTGGATGAGCATGGTCGACCACTACACGTCGTACCGGACCCCGCTGGAGGCGACCCGGGCGGCCGTCGACGAGCTGGGCCCGAGCCAGCAGCTGCGCGACCTCGCCCCCGGCCCGATGGGCGGCGGACACGCGGGCCACATGGGAACCATGGAACGTATGGGGGATACGGGAGACAGGGGGGACGGCCATGGCGTACGTGCGTAAGAACGCGGGCGCGCTCACGCCGGCCGAACGCCGGCGGTTCGTGAACGCCCTGCTGGAGCTGAAACGGCGCGGCGAGTACGACGAGTTCGTGCGCATGCACATCGACTACTACACCGCCGACGGCGAGGACGGTCTGCGCAGCGCCCACATGACGCCCTCCTTCCTGCCCTGGCACCGCCGGTTCGTGCTGGAGCTGGAACGGGCGCTGCGGCGGGTGGACTCCTCGGTGACGGTGCCGTACTGGGACTGGACCCGGGACCGTACGACGACTTCGGTGCCCTGGACGAAGGACCTGCTCGGCGGCAACGGGCGGCGCTCCGACCGGCAGGTGACCACGGGGCCCTTCGCCTACACGGCCGGGCACTGGACCATCAAGGAGGGGATCACGGACGGCCGGTTCCTCAGCCGGGACCTGGGCCGCGCCGCCGCCCCCATCGAACTGCCCACGCCCGCCGAGCTGAAGTGGGCCCTCGACGACCCGGTCTACGACGTCTCACCCTGGAACTCCACGGTCACCCGGGGCTTCCGCAACAAGCTGGAGGGCTGGGGCACCGGCAGCGGCAGCGTCTCCTGGCGCAACCACAACCGGGTGCACCGCTGGGTCGGCGGCGCGATGCTCGGCGGCGCCTCCGTGAACGACCCGGTGTTCTGGCTGCACCACGCCTTCCTCGACCTGCAGTGGCAGAAGTGGCAGCGCGCGCACCGGGAGCACCGCTACCTGCCCGCGAAGCAGCTCCCGGTCGGCGACAAGCAGCACGGGCGCGTCGTCGCCCGCGGCGAGAAGCTGCCCCCGTGGAACGTCACCCCGGACTCGCTGGAGGACGTGAGCGGGATCTACCGGTACGCCTGAGCGGCGTACGCGGACGCCGCTGAGGCGACGGGGGGTGACCGCCGCGGGCCGGTTTCCCCGTGGACGCCCCCGCCGACGCCGTCACGGACGGCCGAAGAGCCCCGGCGCTCGAGGTGCCGGGGCTCTTCGGCCGTGCGGTGTGCGTGCCGCTGCGGTCAGTTGCCGTAGCCCGTCTCGCCGCCGGGGGCACCGGGGCTGCGGGGGGTGAGCGGGCTGTCGACGGCCTGGTCGCCCACGTTGGCGCAGGTGTTGCCGAAGGCCGGGTTCAGCAGGCCGATGACGTCGATGGTGTTCCCGCAGACGTTCACGGGGATGTTGACCGGGACCTGGATCACATTGCCGGACAGCACACCGGGCGAGCCGGCGGCCGCGCCCTGGGCGCCGGCGTCGGCCATGGCCAGGCCGGCCCCGCCGACCATCACGGCGCCGGTGCCGAGGGCGACGACGGCCGCCTTCGCGATGCGAGACATCACGTTCTCCTCTGGTTTCTCGAAAAGCGCGGTCGGCAGGACCAGCCGCCGCACTTCCCGTTCAACGGCCCGGCGTGGGGCGGGTCACGGTGATCGTGCGGGGATCACTCTTTCAACGGCGGGAGGAGCGGACACCCGCCGTAGACGCGCCCGCGGACCCGGTGCCGGGGGCTGGGAGCGAGGAGGAGCCGGGGGCGAGGGCCGGAGGGCCCGGGGCCGGGGCCGGGGCCGGGGCGCGGAGAGCCGGAGAGCCGGGGGCCAGGGTGCGGGGGGGCGGGGGGCGGAGGTCGGGGTCAGGACAGCCGTCGTATCGGTGAACCGTCCAGATAGGCCTGGATGTTCTCGACCGCCTGGCCGTAGTACGTCGCGTAGTTGGCCCGTGAGACGTACCCGAGGTGCGGGGTGGCGAGCAGTCGCGGCGCCGTGCGCATCGGGTGCCCGGCGGGCAGCGGCTCGGTGTCGAAGACGTCGACGCCCGCCCCGGCGATCCGGCCCTCGCGCAGCGCGGCCAGCAGGGCGTCCTGGTCCACGATCGCCGCGCGGGAGGTGTTGACCAGGTAGGCGGACGGCTTCATCAAGGCGAGTTCGCGGGCGCCGACGAGGCCCCGGGTGCGGTCGCCGAGGGCCAGATGGACCGAGACGAAGTCGCTCCCGGCGAGCAACTCCTCCTTGGAAGGGGCCAGTTCCACGCCTGCTTCCCGTGCCCGCTCCTCGGTCAGATTCGCGCTCCAGGCACTCACCCGCATCCCGAAGGCCTGCCCCACCGCCGCCACCCGGCCGCCGATCTTCCCCAGCCCGAGCAGACCGAGACGGCTCCCGTGCAGGTCGGCGCCGACGGTGGACTGCCAGGGGCCGCCGGAGCGCAGCGCGCCGCTCTCCTCGACGATCCCCCGGGCCAGGCCCAGCAGCAGCGCCCAGGTCAGCTCCACCGGCGGGGCCGGTGAACTCGCCGTACCGCACACGGTGACCCCGTGCGCCCGCGCCGCCGCGTAGTCGATGACGCTGTTGCGCATCCCGGAGGCGATCAGCAGCTTCAGCCGGGGGAGCCGGGCGATCAACGAGCCCGGGAACGCGACGCGTTCGCGCAGGGTGACGACGATGTCGTGGTCGGCGAGCGCCGCGGCGAGGGCGTCCTCGCCGTCGAGGTGCTCGCGCAGCGCGACCACCTCCACCCGCTCCCCGAGCACCGACCAGTCGGCCACCTCGGTGGCCACCCCCTGGAAGTCGTCCAGCACCGCACAGCGAAGACGCATGTCGTCTCTCCCTCCCGGGGTGACCGTATCCGGCGGTGCCGACGGCGGCCGAAGCGGAATGCTGTCCTCCATAGAAACGGAACGTGAACTATCTCTTTCGTTCACGTGTACAACTCTTCGTCCCCATCCTCCGTCGAACGGGTGAACAGCGGCGTTTCGCTCCCCGCACGCGCCTTTTCGGAAGAGGAACCCACCCATGACGATCCGACGGTTGTGCGGTGCCCTGCGCGTGCGCGGAGCGGCGGACCTGCTCCTCGCGCTGCTGCTCGGCACCGGCTTCGCCGCGCTGCCCGTGCTCGCGCTCCTGCCCGGTCTGTGGGGCTTCGCCGCGGCCTCGGCGGTCACCTACGCGGCCGACGAGGCGCTGCACTCCAGGGCCCCCGGCTTCGTACGCCGGCTGGCCACGCTCCAGCTGACCCGCACCCTGCGGTTCGCCGTCCGCACCGTGATGCTCCTCGCGCTGGCCACCCGGCTGGACGCCCCGGACACCGTGCTGGTCGCCGCCCTCGCCGTCTTCAGCGCCCACTTCGCGCTGATGACGCTGTACATGGCGGTGCACATCGCGATCCGGCGGCGCCGCGTGCTGCCGCTCGTCGTGCGCAACATCGACATGAGCGCCCTGCCCGTGCCGGAGCGGCCGCCGGCCCTGCTGTACCGGCGCTCCCTGCGCAAGCTCCTCCACCTCGACCTCCCGGCCCACCTCGGCCTCCTCGCCGCGCTCGCCACCGGCACCTGGGCGGCGGCCTGGGCGGGCCTCGCGCTCACCGCGGGCGTCTCCGCGGCGGCCCTGCTCGCCCTGCTCGCGCAGTACCGCAGGGCACGCCGGATGCCGGTGCGCGACGAGGTGTTCGCCGAGGTCAACCGCCAACTCGCCGCACTGCGGCCCGAAGTGGCGCTGTACTTCAGCTTCGCGTCCGTCTCCCGCGACTTCATGTACCAGGTCAACATGTGGATCGAGACCCTGGAGCAGCTCGGCCGGCGCCCGGTGATCATCCTGCGGGAGCGTGCCTCGTTCCGGTACCTCAGCCGCACCTGGATCCCCGTCGTCTGCGTCCCCAAGGCCGACGACCTGGCCGAACTCGACCTGTCCGGCGTGCGCGTGGTGCTGTACCCCGGCAACGCGGGCAAGAACGTGCACATGCTGCGCGTCGCCGAGGCCAAGCACGTCTTCATCGGACACGGCGACAGCGACAAGCTGGCCAGCAGCAACCGGGTCAGCAAGGTGTACGACGAGATATGGGTGGCCGGCCGCGCCGGACGCGACCGGTACCAGCGGGTGCGGCACGCCATCAGCGACAGCTCCATCGTCGAGGTGGGCCGCCCGCAGCTGTCCCCGATCCGCACTCACGCCGAGCACGTCCCCGGTCCGGTCCCGGTCGTCCTGTACGCGCCGACCTGGGAGGGCTGGAGCGACGACGACTGCCACACCTCGCTCATCCCGATGGGCGTCACCCTGGTCGAGCGGCTCCTCACGGAGGACGTCCGCGTCGTCTACAAGCCCCACCCGCTCACCGGCAAGCGCTCGGCCGAGGCCGCGGAGGCCGACCGGACCATCCGCGCCCTGCTGCGCGCCGACAACGAACGGCGTGGCGCCGCCGACGCCGAGGCCGCCCTCGCCGCCGTCCGGCCCCGCCTCAAGGAGATCCAGACCCGTCTGGACGAACTCGCGGGCCGCCACGACGGCGACGACGCGGAGCAGCTGCGGGCCTCCCGGCCGGCCGACCGCACCGGCGCCGCCGAGTGGCAGGACCTCCGCGACGAATGGCACCGCCTCTTCCGGGAGGCGCACGGCCCCGTCCGCCACACCGTCGTCGTCAGGCCGCTGCCCACCCTCTACGAGTGCTTCAACCAGGCGGACATCCTGATCAGCGACGTCTCCTCGGTCGTCGCCGACTTCGTCGCCAGCCTCAAGCCGTACGTCCTCACCAACGCCCGCGACCTGCCCGACGACGAGTTCCGGGCCGCCTACACCACCGCCGGCGGCGCCTACCTCCTGGACCGCGACTGCACCCGCCTCACGGGGATCCTGGACTCCGTCCGGGGCGCCCGCACCGACCCCATGGCCCCGGACCGCCGCACCCTCAAGGAGTACGTCCTCGGCCCGGACACCCCCAGCTCCATGGAGCGCTTCGACACGGCCGCGGCCGCGCTGGCGGCGAAGGCGGCGGCGGAACAGGTCGACGCGCGGACGGAGTTGGCGGCGTGAGGGAGGGGGAGTGAAGGAGGGGGAGCGAGGGGTCGGGGCTGAGGCTTCTCGGGCCTGAGGCCTGTGGTCTCTCGGACCTGAGCTCACTCGGACCTGAGGTGTCTCTCGGTCCTGAGGTCTCTCGGCCCTGGATGCGGGAGCGGGGGCACGCGTTGCGCGGGTGGTCCGTCATCCGCGCGGACGGGCGGTCACTCGCGAGGGTGGCCGTCGGCCGGGGCCCGCGTGCCGGTGAGACGGCCGGACCGGCCTTGCCGATCATGCCAGCGTGAGCGACTACACCTTCTCTGCGCACCCCCTGCGCCGGCCCGTCGTACTGGCGGCGGGGCTCGGTGCCGCGGCCCTGCTGACGACGGCGGTCCTGCCCGCGCACGCCGCCACCGCCCGTGCGGCGTCGGCCCCGGCGTACGCGCCCCGCCCGACGACCGCGGCCGAGGCGGCCACGAACGCCTACCTGACGTCGGTCCGCGGCAAGCCGGCCCGCCTGCGCGCCTTCTTCACCCGTCTGCCCAAGGGCGGCGACCTGCACAACCACCTCTCCGGCGCGGTGTCCACGGACTACCTGATCGAGCTCGCCGCCCAGGACGGCCTGTGCGTCGACACCACGACGCTGACCGCGGTCGAACCGCCCTGCGGACCCGGCACCCGCCCGGCCGCCGACGCCCGCACCGACCGGGCCTTCCACGACGCGATCGTGCGGGCCTGGTCCATGCAGGACTTCCCGCCGGACCAGAGCGGCCACGACCACTTCTTCGACACGTTCAACAAGTTCGGCGAGGTGACCTGGCGGCACCGCGGCAAGCTGCTCACCGACGTCGCCGACACGGTCGTACGGCAGAACCAGTTCTACCTGGAGACCATGGTCTCCCCGGCCTCGGACAGCGCCAAGCAGCTCGCCGCGCAGGTCGGCTGGGACCCCGACTTCGCGGCACTGCACGACAAGCTGGTCGCGGGCGGCAAGCTGGACAAGGTGGTCGCCGAGGCGCGCACCGAGGCCGACGACGCGGACCGCGAGTTCCACAAGGCGGCCGGCTGCGGCACCGCCGCCGCCCACCCCGGGTGCCGCCTGCCGGTGCGCTGGATCTCCCAGGTGTCCCGGGGCAGCGCGCCCGAGCGCGTCTTCACGCAGATGGCCCTCGGCATGCGCCTGGCCGAGCGCGACCCGCGCTTCGTCGCCGTCAACCTCGTACAGCCCGAGGACTGGGACAGCTCGCTGCGCGACTACAGCCTCCAGATGCGGATGCTGCGCTACCTGCGCGGGGTCTACCCGCAGGCCCATGTCACCCTGCACGCCGGGGAGCTCTGGCCGGGCCTGGTCAAGCCCGAGGACCTGAAGTTCCACATCAGGGAGGCGGTCGACGTCGCCGGCACCGACCGCGTCGGACACGGTGTCGACCTCGTCCACGAGGACGACTGGCAGCGCACCGCCCGCACGATGGCCGCCCGCCAGGTCGCGGTCGAGGTGCCCTTCACCAGCAACGCCCAGATCCTCGGCGTACGCGGCGCGGAGCACCCGTTCAACACCTACCGCGCCTACGGCGTCCCGGTCGTCCTGGCCACCGACGACCCCGGTGTCTCCCGGATCGACATCAGCCACGAGTACCAGTACGCCGCCGAGACCTACAACCTCTCCTACCCGGTGCTGAAGGACCTCGCCCGCGCCTCCCTGCGGTACGCCTTCCTCCCCGGCAAGAGCCTGTGGCAGGGCAACCCCACCCGCGACGGCTACCGTCCGGTCGCCGCCTGCCGCGGTGCCCACCTCGGCATCACCGACCCCACCCCGTCCTGCCGCCTCCTCCTCGCGACGAGCCCCAAGGCGGCGGCGGAGTGGCGCCAGGAGACGGCGTTCCGGCAGTTCGAGAACATGGTGCGGACGAACCGCTGAGCGCTGGGCATCGACCGCCGGCCGCATGAGGGCCGGCCGTCGGCCGCAGAGCCGGACGGTCCCTGACCGGACCGTCCGCGCTGCCGCGGCCCCGGTCAACTCCTGAGCTGCCGAACTCTTGAGCTGCCGAACTCCTGAGTCGCTGGACTCCTGAGCTGCTGGACTCCTGAGCCGCTGAACTCCTAGGCCGGCGGGCCGGGCTGGGGGCCCGGCGGGGGACCGGAGGACGACGGCCCCTGCTGCTGCGGCGGCGCCGGGTTCCACTGCGGGGGCGCCGGGCCCCACTGTGGCGCTGCCGGATTCCACTGCGGGGGTACGGCCGAGGCGGCGGTGAGCCGTCGGCGGTGGCTGCTGCGGCGGACGGCGGTCACGGCGATGATGGCCGCGGCCGAGAAGAAGGCGGCGAGGAAGCAGCCGATCGCCCCGCCGATGTTGCCGACCGTGGCCCCCACCCGGGGGTTGTCCCCCAGCGCGAACTCGGCGGGCAGCTCCGAGGTGCAGGTGAGGGTGAACTCACCGCTGCCGCTGGGCTTCACCTCAAGGACGCGATCCCAGCTGCGGGAGCCGAGGGAGATACGGAAGGTGCCGTTCGGCCGGGTGATCGCCCCGGGCCGCATCCCCGGGATCCGGCACTCGACCCGGCCCCGCCCGGTCTGGGAGACGTAGATCGCCTTGGTCTCGCCCTGGGTGAAGCCGAACCTCCGCGACGCACCGCTGGAGAAGCTGCGGGCGGTGTCGATCGACCCCAGCGTGTCCTTCACCGTCACGACGACGAGGGCGACCCCGACACCGGCCAGCACGACCCCGAGCAGCGCGGCCACCAAGTACCAGACGCGCCGGGGCCGTAGATCCTTCGCGGCAACGACGGGCCTCGGCCCACCGAACGGGGGCCCCACCGGGTACGGATTCTGTATCGCCACAGCGTCGCATCGTAATCCCCCCGACGGAGCGCGGCACCGTACGCCGACGGCGACCGCAGAAGGGCGATTCCTCAAAGGTGCTTAGGCACCGGGGTGTTCGTGGCCGTCGATCTCAGGCGCCGGACGTCAGACGTGCTTGGGGACGATGCTCACCGCGCGGTAGTCGTACCCGTCCTGCTTGAACCCGGGTGCCTCCCAGACCAGTTCGACCCGCTGTCCTGGCGACAGCGTGTGAGAACCGGGGGCCTGGATGTCGGAGTAGTGCCCGAAGCACCCTCCAGGAGTCCGAGGCGAGTCGAGAACACCCCACCCCTCCTCGTCACTCCACTCCCGCACGGTCGCGGTCACGATCGCAGCGCTCTTGCCGCTCCCTCTGCGACGGCCCATCCGTCTCTCCCCCCTCCAGCCGTCCCGCCGGAACTGGATCCTCCGCTGCTGCCGCCACATGGCAGTATGCGAGCGTGGAGACTACCGCCGAACTGCGGCTGATGCTTGATTCGCTGGCCGAGGAGGACGGTGTCTTCGGCCGGGTCGAGAGCGGGGACGCCGGCTCCGTCGACGAGCAGGTGTACGGCCTGGTCCTGGAAGCACAGACAGCCTGGGCGCCCTATGCGATCGAGGGTTCCTGGGAGCCGGCCGGCCCCGCCGACATCGCCGATGCCTTGACGGCCGTCGACAGGGAAGAGGCGGAAACCGTCATGACCTACCTGTCTGCAGGTGACTTGATCTCTCCCGGCCGACTGCGCCGTGATCGGGAGCACGCCCATCGAGCGGTGCAGCGGGTGGCGAAGCTGCTGGGACCCGACTCCAAGTGGTGGACCAACATCGAACTTTCCGCCAAGGGCCTTGGCTGGAACCCGGTCTCTCGGTTCTCCTTCGACGGAGTGGCCGTAGGCACGGGCAACGGGCTTCTCGTGGCGCTGCTCCAGGTCGGAGAAGACTGACCGGGCCCTTCGGCTGAGGAAGCGCGCTCGCCCAAGTCGCCATCGCCGCTTCGCTTCAGTGGCGCCAGGGATTGTCAGAGGGCTCTGACACCCTGCGTCCGTGAGAACGACATGGGGCGCCTTCTGGTCGCTGATAGCCACCCTGAACGGCGAAGCCACAGAGGCGAACTGCCGGCGTCTGGCCGAGGAGCTGAGCCGCCGTCCCGTCGCCGACATCATCGGCTTCGCCGAGCGGCATGCCGAAGCTCTCCATCGTCTGGATCAGGAGAAGTTCGGGACGCTGCCCGTCGCCGACATGACGACTCGAGACGGCAGGCCCTTCCCGCAGTCCGCCGATGTGTTCCTGTACGCCCGTTGCGCTGTCGTCGCCGCAGGACAAGCCGTATGGGAGGGTGTCTTCTTCGACGTCGACAGGTTCGCCCCCTACACCTCCGCAGAATGCGACGGAGAGTGGCTGCTGTATGTGCCGGACCAGGCCTACGAACTCGCCACCGGGCGAGCATGGAACCACGCGACGCGGTACAGCTGCGAGAGCTACAGCAACAGGGACGGATGGCCGGACCAGGCCGTGTCTCTCGACCTCGGCGGGCATGAGGGGTTTCCTCGCGACCCGTAAACTCATGGCGTGGCATTCATGAGCACCCCGCACTGCTGCTTCCTGTGATCGGAAGGCGTTGAGGGCGATGTCGGACGGCATCTCCCTCCTTGGTGTGCCTGCGGTGCGAATCACCTTCCTGGCATTGCCCGTTCCTTCCTGAGGCAGTGACCTTCTGTGTGCGCAGGCACGGTCTCTTCCCTTCAGCCTTGCCAGGAGTGCCTCGTGCCCGTGTTGCTTCCCCCTGCCCTCGAACGGTCCCTCGACGTGCTGCGCTGCCCGACGTGCCGCACGCGCCGCTTGCACCCCGACCGCGGCTCACTACGCTGCCCGGCGGGCCATACCTTCGATATCGCCCGCCACGGCTACGTCGGCCTCCTGACGGGCAACCGCGCTACCAGCGGCGACGACGCGCCCATGGTCCAGGCTCGGGACCGCTTCCTGGCCGCCGGCAGGTACACGCCCATCCGCCAGGCCGTGGCCCTCCTGGCGGCCAACTCAGCCCCTCGGCGGGGAACGGTCGTGGACGTCGGATGCGGCACGGGCTACTACCTGGCCGGCGTTCTCGACCGTCTGCCTGGTGCCCGGGGGCTCGGCCTGGACACGTCGGTGCGTGCGTTGCGCTTGGCAGCCCGAGCCCATGAGCGAGCCGCTGCGGCGACCTGGGATGTCTTCCGTCCTTTCCCGATGGCTGACGAGGTGGCCGACGTGGTGTTGGACGTGTTCGCCCCGCGCAATCCAGCAGAGTTCTGCCGAGTACTCCACCCGGCGGGCCGGCTGATCGTGGTCCGTCCTACTGGGCGGCACCTGGCCGAACTGCGCGGCCGGGTGCCTGCCATGGTTACCGTCGACCCGACGAAGGAGCAGCGCCTGCACCGGGCACTGGACCCCTGCTTCGAGGCCGTCGTTACCGAACGCGTGGAGTACTCCATGGCCCTGATGGGGTCGGAGGCCCTGGATCTGGTGGGGATGACGCCGAGCGCACGTCACTTGAGCCGCGCAGAGTTGGACGATGGCGGCCTATTGCCAGACCGGGTCACGGTCTCTGTACTGGTCACCGCCTACACGCCTCGGTGACCACGAGCGGGCGCATGCGCCGCTGACCGACGAGCAGTGGGCACGCCTGGCGCCCTGGCTTCCTCACGACATCGGGAAGGCAGGGCGCCCGTTCGCCGATCACCGTCGCATCATCGACGGGATCGACTGGACGGTCTCGGCCGACTCGACGATCAACCGGGCTCACCAGCACGCCACGAACAGGACTCGGCCTGGCCACCCGTTACGACAAACTTGCGATCGTCTGTCGCTCTGCAGCTGTGTCAGCAGCGGTAATTACCTGGTTACGAAGTTGAGAGACACGGCCTAATCCCCGCAGAACTTCTTCTCCGCCGCAGCCGCGCCGTCCCTGAATCCGTCCCGGAAGTTCTTGTTGACCGTGACGCCCTTCAGCCGCTGCACGTCGCAGTCGCTCCTCATGGCCGCGTAACCCGCCTTGTAGCCGGCGGCGTACTGCTCCTGGGCACTCTTGCGTCCCCCTTGCTCGGCCGTGCCGCACCTGACCTCGGGTCCGCCGACCTGCCGGGCGGTGATGGTGCCGCGGGCATGGTTGATCGTCGCGGAGAAGCTTCCGTCGCCGTCCGTCCGCACGGTGCCCTGGGCGCCGTGCGCGGACTCGATGAACACGGCCTTGTCCGACTCGAAGTCCTCGCCGACGACCTTCAGGCCCGCCCGACCGTCGGCCCGCGAGACACCGCAGCTCGGCGACGCCGCCGCGGCAGCCGGTGAGACGGCAAGCCCCACGGCCCCCGCTGCCAACGTCGACACCACCAGGGGCGCCAGCACCGCCAGGCGTACACGTCGACCGTTCATGGGAAGGCTCCTAGGTGGCTCGCCCCCTCACCCCTGCTTTCCAGCGTCTCTCCGACGGTAAGGGGTGTCAAAAGGTGGCAAACTCCAGCGGTTGCTCGCAGGTCCCGACGGTCAGCCCAGCGCTTGGAAGGTGCTTGGCGCGACGAGCGGCGGGCCCGATTGACCTGGCTCTCCGGCTTTGCTCCGTGTCTCACCGACCGGCCTTCGACACGCATTCGACAGGCGTCGGAGTCAGGACTCGGGACACAGCGAAAGTACTGGTCGGTGTTCGGGGCTGGCCCGCGCCCGGGGGGGGTGGCCAGAATTGCCGAATGGGCCGTCCGGGAGTTCCCGCGCCGCGACGCTGGGCTTACGGAGGCCCTCCGGGCCCTTCGGGTCGCGGCTGACGCAGAGTGGGGGATGAGGCAATGACCGAACCCGACTACGGCTACTGGCACACACCCTGGGACTTCGAGCGCGCATTCATGGAACCTGGCAAGGTTCCCTACCTTCACCAGCGGGTGATCATCGATCTGCAACTCGACGGAGCTGCGCAGGAGGTCGAGATCCACCCCACCTCGGTCAGGAGCGCGAGGCTCGATGGTGGTGGCGAGATCATGGAGTTCACGGTGAACGCGTCGACTCGGTCGCCCGGGCAGTACGGGGACTTTCGTGTCGGACGGATCTGGATCAAGATTCCGCCCGGTGCCCATGCGGTACCGGAAGTCGTCAAGGTGACCCCGGTGTAGGTCCTCCAGCACTCGGTGAGAGATCAAAAGCTCCTGCGCCCGGCGAACCATGTCCTCACCCGCTCCGTAGTGGAGGGAGATGGTCGCCCGGCTCCCGTTGGGGCAACGGTGTGGTGGCCGTGATTGGGGGCTGGGCAGGCTCAAGGTTCCGGGGCTCCGCTGCCCTGGGAGTCGGCTGCCGCTGCTGACCGCATGCGAGCCGCTGTGCTTCCGCCGGCCCGCGTCCTCTGCGTCGAGGGGCGGCTGCCGGACCCGAAAGCGGAGACCTGAAGAGGCCGGTGATCTTCCGGCGCCGACCGCGGCACCAACCGGCCTCGCGGACACCGAGAGGCTTCGGGGCGCGTATTCGATTGGCCGCCCGCGAGCCGCTGACGGCCGGACCGCCTCGGAGTCTCGCCCAGATCATCGGGGGAGTGCCCCAGGCTTCCTCGCGGTCGACCGAAACCCACCCCGACCAGCAAAAAGCCCTCCCGGGCGGGAGGGCGGAGACTGGCGCCCCCGGCAGGACTCGAACCTGCGGCCAAGCGCTTAGAAGGCGCTTGGCGTGTCACATGGGATGCCTGCTCTGACCTGGCCCTTTGACCGCTTCGGGTGCCGCGTCCGACAACCCTCGACACGCATTCGACACGGCCCGGCCGGATGGTTCTCTACGGCTGCCGGTAGGCCGAGCGGCCGGCACCGGCGGGGCCAGTGTCGTGAGTTCGCTGCGGAGCGGTCGGCTAACGGTTGACGGGGACCTCGTAGACGATCTCGCAGTGAGCGGCGGGAATGACGATGTCCGCCGTCTCCACGGGGCGCCCCTGGTCGCTGTAGTACGTCCGCCGGATGTGCGTCACGAGTGCGGCCTTCTGGATGCCGAGTAGCGACGCTTCCTCAGCGGTCGCCGTCCGCGGCTCCGGCTGCTCGACGGCATGGCCGACCGTGACGCCGATCGCGGCCATGCGATTCACGACACCGGCCCCGGCGTGCGGGCCCCCTTCGGGGAGGACGACGAGCGATCCCGCGGTGAGGTCGTACGGCTCCCAACTCGTCGAGAGTTGAACCGGCTTGCCGTCCACCAGGAACTCGTACGTCGTCCGGACGCACAGCTCGCCCTCGTCGATCCCGAGCCGCGCCGCGATGTCAGCAGGCGCCGGCACCTTGGCATCTGTCCGGCTCTCCCAATCGCCCTGCCTGCCCACGGCCCTCATGTCAGTCCGGAAGGGCGACTCGCCGGGGTGCTCCCGTGTCGACGACCGCACGACGCGCACTCGCTGCCGGGGCTCGGCGACGTAGGTGCCCGACCCGGCGCGACCTTCCAGCACGCCGTGGGAGATCAGCAACTCCTGCGCGCGACGGACCACGTTCTCGCCCACGCCGCACTCCTGGCCGATCTGGGCGCGGGAGGGCAGGCGGTCGCCCGGCTCCCAGACGTGCTCCGCGATCCGGCGCCGGAGTTCGTCGGCGATGCGGAGATAGGGCGGCTGCTCAGACATATGGAAAATCTAGTCCACTAGCTCTAATCTAGTTAACTAGCTTCACTCAAAGTGATCGCTGGTGACGGAGGCTGCCTGTGCCCGCTTCGGGAGTTAGCGCGGCGACCATCGCCGCCCGACTGTCCGCCGTCGGACTCGTCACGCGAGTGGAGGAACACCCCCGGCACGTGACGGTGGAGGCAGATCTGCCGGACGCACTCTCCGCCGAGACGTGGCGGGAGGTCCTGGACGTGGTGGCTGCGGCCGATCGATTCGGCCTCCTCGCCACCAGCTTGAACGGCCGCACCCTCTGGGCGGCCGTACGCAAAACGGTCCCCACGACGGGCGCTGTCGGGGGACCGGGCCATCAGCGTTAGGAGCTGACCAGCGTGCTCGACCGTATCCGCCGCGCCCTCGCCCTCACCAGGGCGCGGCCCATCCCGAAGGGCCGGCACCGCCGGCCCTTACCGCCCACTTCCATCCCGCATGCGGCTGCTGACGCGCCGGCCGGAGCTCCGGGCCGGGCCCCCTCCGCCGCGGACCACACACACCCGCTCAGGGGCGAAGACGTCGCCCTCGTCCGCCCCTACGTCCTGGCCTGGGAGGCACGGCTGCGGACACGGCCGGTGGTCGTCCCTCCCCGTCTGCCGGCCGACGCATGGTCGGCCCTCGTGGGGGTCAACTGATGCCTCCTCGCCGACAACCGCCGTACCGCACAGACAACTTGGCCGCCCCTTACCGTTCCGCCGCCTGCTCCATCGGCACGCATCTCGTCTGCGTGGAGTCCTCTCCGGCACTGGCGCCGGTCGACGTGCCAGTGATCTACGAGGCGTGCGGCTGCCCGTGTCATCTGAAGCGCGACCAGCTCACGCCCGAGGAGGTGGCAGGGTGATCGATCGGGCCCCCGGCGGCGCGCTGGTCTCGAACATCGAGGTCACCGCGAACACCGTGCAGCGCGGTGACATCATCCAACTCGGCGGCTGCGCCTGCCGAGTGCGAGACCTCATCCAGCTCTCCCAGGGTGCGAAGCAACTCATCTTCGACTCAGGCGAGTTGTTGACCATACACACGCGCACCCGCCTCGTCGTCCTGCGAACGCTGAGAAGGCGGTGACCGTATCCATGCCGTCCCGCCACCACGACATCGCCGACGATCTCCGGCAGCAGATCACGACCGGTCGCATTCAACCCGGCGAACGCCTGCCGTCCGAAACCGTCCTGGCCGAGCGGTACGCGGTCAGCACGGTCACGCTGCGACGCGCCCTCGCGGCACTCCAGGACGAAGGACTCGTCGAGAAGATCCACGGCAAGGGCAACTTCGTCCGCCGCCCCTTCCGCAAGATCATGTACGTCGGCGGATGGGGCACGCTCTACCCGTGGACGGCTGCTCAACCTGCGTTGCGCGTCACCGTCCGCAGTAGCACGGTGCAGGCTCGCGCCAACCTGACGACCCTCCTGAAGGTGCCGACCGGCAGTCTCCTCGCCGAGTTCTCCTGCCTCAGCCTCGAAGGGGAGACGCCGTACGGCCTGGCCCGCATCTACATGCCGCATGACCTGGCCCCAGTCGACGTACTCGACGACGCATCCGCCCACCGACAGGCGCTCGACCGCTTCGCCGTCCTCGGTCCCCCGCTGGCCGTCATCCGAGAAACGGTGTGCGCCCGCCCACCGACGTCGGACGAAGCCGCCGCTCTCCGGATCGGTCCAGCCTCGCCCGTCCTCACGGTCACCCGCGTCTCGACCGACTCCGCCGGCCGAGTCGTGGAAGCAGCGCTCCTGACGTTCCCCGCGGGCCGAGTCGACGCGGTCTTCACCACGCAGCACATGATCGACGAGAGGAAGACGCAAGGATGACGGCACCGAACGTACTGCGACTCCTCCCTTGGCAGGGCCCGGAAGGCAAGCCCTGCTACCTGAGCACCGGCGACCGGGACGGCTACATGTCACGCCTGGCCGACAACATCGAATCCGTTCAGCTCGGCTCTGCC
Source organism: Streptomyces sp. NPDC090108 (assembly GCF_044747185.1). Lineage (NCBI taxonomy): Bacteria > Bacillati > Actinomycetota > Actinomycetes > Kitasatosporales > Streptomycetaceae > Streptomyces > Streptomyces sp. NPDC090108. Next base: position 96,796 of record NZ_JBIVDQ010000008.1, on the reverse strand, counting down.
GCAGAGCTGCTGGAGCGGGCATGCGAGACGCTCGACACCCGAGACGCAGACCTGGCCGAGATGCGGCAGCTGGCCCACGCATTGGCCGGCTCGCTTCGGGACGTCCTCCGAGTCGCGGCCAGCCGCGGCGGCCTCTTGGCGGCGAGGGAAACGTAAACGGGAGCGGACCTGCTCATAGCTGACGTTTCAGATGGGGTGGGGAACCCGGGCTGCGCCGCCCGAGTTCCCCACCCCATCGCCTGTATCGGCGCTGATGCTGAACGCCTCGCACGGCCAGGCGGAATAGCACACGGCTCCGGAGGGCCCGTGCGCCGCGCTCGTATCAGCAGGTCAGGGGCCCATGCGCTCCTTCTATGGCCACGCCAGTCCACGAATAGGCCGCGGGCTGTGTAGGGCGGTTACGGCTTCGGAAAGCTCTGCTCCAACCACTGCCGGACGGTGCCAACGCTCGTGCGGCCATCCTGGCGCAATGCGTCGACGATGTCGCGGCCAGAGAGCAGCACGATCGGATGGCCGTCCTCGAAGACTTCCTCCTGGACTTGCTTGTGGAAGTACGACGTGGTGACCAGGACACCAAAGTTCCGGTGCCTGATCCTGGAGATCAGCCGTGAGACCTCGCGCACCCCGACGGAGTTGCCTGCCCCGTAGCACTTTGCTTCGAGGGCGAAGTCGATTGCGATGCGGCTGGAGGTCGGCCCGAGACCGTACGTGCCGATGGCGTCACGTCCCCCGTCTCGGCTGCGTCGCGTGATGTCTACCGGTCCCGTGTTACGTGCGATCAACCGCCAGATAGCCACCGCGCAGGCCTCGAAGTCGTGCTCGCGTCCTCGGAAGTACTCCCGGATCACTTCGAGTACGTCTGTTCCCGCGGCGTCATCTGGGAGCTGATCGGCCTTGGAACGGATGGCAGTCGTCACTGGCGCCAGCAAGGGGCGGTATACGCGGCCCTGCACCCAGGTCTGCCAGACGTCCGGGCAACCGCCACCGAGAGGATCACCGCCAGCGAGCAGGTGCTGAATCCAGCTGCGAGGGATCAGGTCGTGGTCGAGCACGGTGAAGTGTGACCGGTAGTTCTGGAACCGTAGGCCCGCGGTGGCCCGCCAGATGGCGGCAAGTTCATCGTCCTGCGTGAGGGTCGGGCCACCTGGGGCCAACAAACCGCGGAACAGGACGGAATGGCCCGATGCCCCGGCCTTCTCGAACAGGAAGAACGGAGGAACCTTGGACCGCTCGGCCGAGGTCCCATGGGAGGCAGCGAAGACGTCTCGCAGCAGGACGTTTCCTGCACGGGGGGTGCCATGAAGGCTCTGACCCGGTTTCTTGTTGTCGCCGTAGTACGTGAACGTGCCGGTCTCGACATCCAGGTGGTCAGGCCAGTCCACCTCACCTCCGCTGGTGTAGAGCACGGCGAGCTTCACGTTGCCCTTGGGCGGCCAGCCGGCGTACCGAAAGCCTCCCTGGTTTCCAACCCCCTTTATGAGCTTGGAGATCGGATCGTCTCCCTTGTTGCCGCTCGTGCCGCCCGCGTAGAGCGCATCGACGATGAGGTCTGCGGTTTCCAGGTCTGAGAACGCCACATGCGGTTCGGTAGCGGCAGGAAGAGTCATACTCCAAGATCTACCAGCCGATACTGACAACCCGGAGCCGCCTAGGGGCCATGGACCCACCACCTAGAACGGGCGAGACGCGCTCCCGTGTGAGATCTCGACATCCTCGACACCTTGTCGATAGACGGCGCACGCAGGTCTATCGGCCAGGAGCAGAGTGAAGCTCGTGGAGTGAATTGACCTGGTCAACCCAGAACTTGAGTCTTGCCGTTGCGGAAGCGCCCTTGGGGAGCAGGTCGCGCCGCTGCGCGAGGGTGTAGAAGCCGGGCCCGGCGTCGTTCGCCCCAAGGTAGTGAACCAACGCAGAGATCATGAGCCCGCTCTTTGGATAGTCCTGATCCACTATCAGTCCCAGGAGGTAGCCCATAGCTGCACGCTCGTCCGCATGCTCGAAATCGAAGCCTGGAAGCCCGGTCCGTCGGACCAGCACAGAGTTCACCTCCGTGTAGGTCGTGACCTTGCGGAGCCGCGCCCGCTCGATGAGGAACTTCAAGCCGACGTCGGTCAACTGCTCCCACGCATCGTCGCTTCGGCCGTACATCGCTACCCCCCTGCACTTGTGGTCCAGGCGCTCGAGTATGCCGATCGTGCTGACACGACGGAGCGGCTTCGATCGGACTCAGCTCGCCGTAAGCCGTACGAACACCCAGGGATGGGGTGCGGACTCGTAACGCCACACCTGATGTTATGTCAAGTGCCTTGTGAAAATTGCGATTTGACTTGCATACCATCTTCACATCGGGCGAGACTGCTGCGAAGTGACGCGGGACACGCGTGACTGCGCCCTCCTGCGAAGCGCCGACTTCTGTGGAGTGCATGCGAGGCCCACCCCCACCGCTCGCCCGCGAGCGCCGAGGCCGGACTAGCGCAGTCTGGATGTGTTTCGTGACGCTCCCACCGAGGCGGGCCGGATCCGCGGACGTGGGTGCGAGGGCTGGTGTTCGGCGTTCCCGGCTCCCGTGTGCAGTGACACCGCGGGAGAACGGCTCTCGCGGTGCAGGGAGCCCGCAAGGAGGCCTCTCATGGCGCCCAACCCCTCAACCAGCGGTGAGCCGACCGTCAACGGCGAACGAACCGAGCTGTCCAAGCCTCTCCGTCGCGTTCCTCCCATTCCTGACTCCGCTCTGCACAAGGACCTGCGTGCCGCGCTGAAGAAGCGGGGGCTGGCGGATCGCGTGGCCGGCGCCATCTCGACGATCTGGACCGATCCGGCTGCAGTGCTGCCCCAGGTGGATAACCCCCAGCGCCGCCGGATCCCGGGTGCGTACCTGCTCGTGATTTCGGGTTCGGTGTACACGTCGCGGCTTGTGCCCGATCCCCTTAACCCGCGCAACCTGGACCATGTGCAGTTCGCGCTCGCCCAGGCCAAGGGCGCGCCACCGGCCACCCTGGTGCCGGCCGTGCAGGAGGGAGAGGGCGAGCTGGCTATCCGTGTCGAGAGCCGCGACGCGCTTGTGGACCAGGTTGACTGGGCGATTGAGACGACCCGCAACCGCAACAGTCCGCAGCCGGACATTGCTGAGCAGGGCATTATGGACCCGCCGATCGGCGTGGCTACGACCGTGTTCTACGACGACACGGACGAGACAGCGACGACGCATATCTTCGTCCGCGAGGGCTCCAGCCGGACCAGCCATGGCCTGTACAACGTGGGCGTGACCGCTGACGAGGTCCTCTTCTCCCTTCCTCGTAACGCCAGCTCAATGCAGGCCCACATCGACAAGATCAACAGCTACGTCAGCAAGCCTGTTGAGGACATCTCCGCAACGGAGAAGGGCGCGATCCGCTGCGCCGTCACGGACTTCGAGCTCATCATCGGCGTGGTGCCGGACGTGGCCGGAGCGGTCGACTTGTCTCAGGCCATTAAGGCCCGCGTGGCCCAGGACCACCTCAACACGAAGGAGCCCTGGACTGACGCCGCCAAGCACACCGCCCTTGCCGAAGAGTGTCTGCTCTCTGCCCGCGCCGCAGGAGTCATTTCCAGCGATGCGGAGGCAGACTGGCTGGGTGGTCGCCTCACTCCCAAGGAGGCTGAGGCACGCAAGATCGTCGCGTTTGGAGACGACCGCGCGGCCCGTGCGGTTCACCTGTTCACCACCGATGACAAGCAGATCCACAACGCCGTCCGCCAGCCGATCGCCCTGGTCCTCACCAATGAACCGACTGGCCGGAAGCGCACCCGCGTCACCACCAAGACCAAGCTGCCCCTCGCCGTTGAGCTCATCGTCAGAGAAAAGAGGGGCGCCTCGTCTGACGGCGAGCTTGACCGCTTCCGCAAGGTGCTCACTGAGGCTCTTCCCGCCGACCTGCAGAAGACGCCGTGGCGTCCGACCAAGCGCTCCCCTGAGCAGCTCTATCAGGCCGCTCTCAAGGAGATCGACGAAGTTAAGGACGAGCGGCCTGCCGGCATCGAACTGTGGGTGCGCGCCGCCTACGTCCTCGCTAAGAACAACGCCATCAGTGGGCCGCGCCACGACGTGGGGGCTGGTGGTGACCGTCGTCGGGCCGGCGCCGTCATGGAGGCCCTGGCCGACACAGAGCAAGGACTTCGTCACCTGCGCCAGGTGATCGAAGACGACAGGGCCGGGCTCGCGCCCCGCCAGGTCGATGACCAGGGCCAGCCGCGCAAGGATGGCGAGGGCAACGACCTCCCCATCGACAACGACTTCCTTCGCACCAAACTCGCGCCCAAGGGCGGACAGACTCCTCCGCCCCTCAGTCCTGACAAGGCCGTGCACGAGCACTACAAGCGCGGCGTGCTCGCCACCAAGGATGCCCTCCGCAGCCTGGAGGCAGAGATGCGCAACCTTTCCGGCCTGGTGGACGACGACGGCGTGCCCCTGATCGAGCGAGAAGGCAAGTCCCACGCCCGGCTCCTCATGGACAAGCTGCAAAACCTCGCTGCAGAAGCCCAGGACTGGTGGGAGAAGGCCGTGGAGGCCCAGAGCACTACATCGTCGTCCACCACCGCTGAGGACGAGGACAGCGAGGAAGGCGAGAAGGAGGCCGCCTGATGAAGAAGGGCACTTACGCGGCGCTCGCAGATCTGTGCGGGCCCCACCTGCTGAGCCCGATGCCGGAACGGCTGGTGCCTGACCCGGAGGCTATGCCGTCGGCCGAGTGCGCCGTGTACGTAGCGGTCGACGAGCGCGGCGCCGTGTGCTACGTCGGCTCCGTGTGCAGGCCCCGCGACGTACAAGGGCTCGGCAGCCACGTCGCTGAGTACCTGGCTGATCTGCCGAAGACGGAAAAGTGGGATGGGGTGTACGTCCTCCCACTCAGGCCTGACACACCCGAGCCCGAAGTACGGCGCATCGGAGGGGACATCGCCGGATGGCTCCTGCCGTATGACCGTGAACGCTGGCCGCAAGCTGGCTAGAGAAGCGGAATGCCGGGTGGCCGCGGGAGAATCCCGCGGCCACTCACGGGTCGCTCGAATCCTTACATAGCGCAGACCGATTCAGAGGGTCGACCGAGTGGCGGTGATGACCTGTGAGCTGCCCAGGGCATGCCCTGCCCTTCCGGAGGGGCGCCGACCGAGGTTCGGCAGTATGAACGCCAATTCGGACTGTTGCTGAAGGCCTAATCTCAGCACCGAAAGGTGCACCACCTGCACACGCCCTTGTTCTTTTTCTAGAAAGGTATTTTCTGTCATGCCGGCATCCCAGCCACCTCTGTTTCCCAGCGCTCCCGACGATTCGCTCGACCCTCAGCTGGAGGAGGTCAGAGCAGCCATCCTGGCTGATGACCCGCGTGGCGAGAAGCTCGGTGCCGCCCTGCGTCGCACCTTTGACATGCTCCTTGACGGCCAACACACAGGCCGCTTTCGCTGGGAACAGCTACACAAGACAGAGAAGACTCACGCCGGCACCCTTGTCGAGATCAACATCCAGCGCGCCTTCAATTTCGGCGACGGCGACAAGATGGACTACTCGATCGAGGGAATCGATGTTGACTGCAAGTACTCACAGGACATTGGGAAGTGGATGATTCCACCGGAGGCCATGGGGCACCTCTGCCTGGGTGTCTGGGCAAACGACAAGGCCGGAATCTGGTCGGCGGGACTCTTCAGGGTCACTGAGGCAGTGCTGACTGCGAAAAGCAACCGTGACGGCAAGCGGTCTCTGACTGCGGCTGCCCGCGAAACCGCAGTTCGATGGCTCTTTAGGAATGAACCGCTCCAGGACAACATCCTGCTACGCCTCTCGCAAGATGACATCGATGCGATATTCGCTCCCACGTACGGGACCCAGCGGGTGCACGAGTTGTTCCGTCGAACGCAGGGCCGTGTTGTTTCCCGCAGCGTTGTAGCTACTGTGGCGCAGCAGGACGACTACATGAAGCGCGTGCGCTACAACGGCGGCTCCCGATCAGCCCTTCGGCCGGAAGGGATAGTAATTCTCGGGCAGTACGGAAATCACCAGACCGTGGCCGAGGCTCTGGGGTTGCCGGTGCCCGGCCCGGGTGAGTCCGTCAGCGTACGCCTGACGGCATGGGCTCCGGCGCGTGCGGACGAGCCGTGGGTGGAGCTCGAGGGCCGCAAGTGGGTCATAGCACGGGACGGCGACCCAAGGGTTGTAGCGCCCATGCTGCCGGAGCGGTAACGGTCTGAATCCCCGAAGAGCGGTCGGCCGGAAGCAGGCGCTGAAACGCTTGCTTCCGGCCCTGCCCAACTGTGATCCTACTAGTGCTTGTCGCTGAGGGAGTTGCGCCGAGCCCTGATTACTAAACTGACAGGAGAAGCGGAAAAGCAAACCAGGTGATTCCCGGTACCGGAGGGCGCTTCCGTCCGAAGGGTGTGCGCAGGTCACCTCTACTACTGCTGGGAGATTGACCGCCGCTTGTCCACGGATAATCCACGAGACTCTAGACGTGAACTACGAGCCGAAGTCATTGCGTCGGCCGCCTCGCAACCGGCCTACGGTTGCTCCGAGCTGCCTTCATCAGGAGACTCCACAGGCTGGTGCTCGGCGGACGGCGCAGAACCCTCATGGTTCAGTGCGTCCGACAGGTCGGAGTCGTGCAGCTTTGAGGCGGACTCCTTTGGACGAGCATCAATCAAGATTCCCTTGATCTTCCTTCCGGTGTGCTGGGAAATGAGAGCAGCCGCTTTCTCAATCTTCCGCTTGACTTCAGGATGGCACTCAGCATCCTTATATCCAATGGCTACGAAAAATCCAACGCTGACCTCTTCGGACACTTGATATTGAGGCTGCTGGGCTAGGACACCATCCCAAAATTTAGAGTTTCGAACGAGCTTCATCTCAACGAGAGCCCGGCGAGACCAGCCCTGGGAGAATTTGAAGTCGACCGGACCTCGTCCAGCGTTGGACTCTCCAGTGAGATCGATGTCGTTTGCTCGACAGTAGTGGATCACTGTGCTGCGAAACAGGTTTTGCGCCGTACGCTCCTCGCGCGAAAGGCCTTTATGCCATAGGAGCTGCCAGCCATCCTGCTCTTCAATGTTGTGCCGGTAACTCTCGATTACCGTCTCAATGAATCTCTCGAATTCTTCTGGAGCCTGAGGGATGAAGCTCAAGTTGGATCGTTCGGCGAACTCCGAGCCCAGCTCGTACCACCTGACTCGCATGCGAGGGTCTTCAGCAACGGGATACGGCTTCTTTTCCTCTTCCTCAAGGTGCTTGAGATAGAGAGCTACGACGTCAGGGTTCTGCCGTGCCAGCTTAGCTTTCTCGCGCCTGCCGACGTTGCGGGCGATGTCGAATGTCAAGTCGCCCCGAAGCTGATCTGAGGCCGTTGACCAGGCGTAGCTCCACAGTCCATCCGGTGTGACTACAGGAATATCCTTGAGGAATCTCTCTGGAGTCAGGATTACAGGTTTACCAATGTATGGATTGATTGGAAGTTCTACGATCCCCTCCTTCCAGCGGCAGAACTCCTTGTCCCAGGTAGCATTGGTGACTTTTACTCGCTGCATTGGGATGTTGTGTCGACGTGCGATCTCTTGCGTATACGAGATGAAGTAGCTTTTGAGGATATTGCACGTCATGTCGCTGAGCCGGTCTACTCCCATACCGCCCTGGAATAGGGTCAACATTTCCATGTGCGCAATGCGGTTCATGCCGAGACCGGTGGCTACCCTTACGCCTTCGAGCATTTCTGTTTGCAGGCCTCGGCCGGAGCCGGACCCTAGGGGGGTTCCTTCGGCGACGCCGAGGCAAAATTCATATGGCTCAGGAAAGAGGAGAAGTTTTTGAGCCTGCTTCCATGAGAGGCTGTCCCCGTTCCCGCCTGATTCTTTTACCAGGTCGAATACCATCTCAAAGAATTCAATGAGATGGTCGTGTGCGCCGGCCCAGTCGCCAGCCTTCTCTTCCCAGATCAAGAACGGGTCGATGAACAGGTTAGTGTCGGCTGGTAGAAAGGCGTCGAACCAGTCATCATCGCTAGTGATGGGCACACCGAAGACTTCGCTGAAGCGCACAGTTCCCTCCCATTGCCTAGAGTGATCAGTGTGCCACTGCTGGTGTTGGTTGGGTAGGGTGCTTCGTCAACCCGAGGGTCGGCGGAGTCTCAATGGCCAGGTAAGCAGGCGAGCCGCCGTCCATGGGCTGGTAACGGCGGCTCCTGTGTAGCCCTTCATCTAGCTGCCCCGATGTGAACGACGGGCAACAAGGTCTGTGAGTCTCTGGGCGATCAGGGAGCTGGTGCCGGCTTCGGCGGTCATGCCTGGCTGCCGGGACCGGTAAGGGACCAGATCACGCTTGGGAAGCGTGCCTGGAATGCCTCATATGCCGAGATTTCAAATGTGCATGTTGAGGAAGTCGGCGGGGCTAACTGCAGTGAACGCCAAGACGCCATCGGTCCTCATGAATCTGACTGGGCTGTCTCTACCTCGATCCTAAGGAGAGATGGCAAGGAGTCCACGAATTTGCATCCCACCGTGTACAGCTGGTGCACCTCGTCAAGCGTGTAACTTATGGTTACGTCCGCATAATTGTTGTGCACTAGGTTATTTCGAACGGATCCGACCTCCAGGAAAGCTTTGAGGCCAGCGGAAAGTTCTTCCTGCCCGGAGACCCTTGCCTCTGCCGCCTTCTTGAAGTCTGGACCGAATAGGGCCCAAAACGTTCCAGCCTTTTGTTTCGGCCAGTCAAAGTAGGTGTGGTACTGACGGTTAATAGCCTTGCGTTCGACGAGGAAGGAGATCCGATCTCCGGATGACGACTCGGCAACATAATCCCGTATGTGTGAGCAAACGAAGTGCTCGAATTCGCTCGCAGCGGCCAGCATCAAGACCTTGGGCAGCATTGATTGGAGCGTGGCATGAAACGATGGCTCGCGAAGCTGTAGCTCGTCGAGCATTTGTTTCTGGTCTCGGTACAGCAACTCCACAGGCCGGTTCGCGGTGCTCATGACGCGATTACCGCGAGGTTCTTGAGCAGGTTGTAGGTCTCGTCCAACCGACCATTCACTTTCGTTGTCTTGGTGGATCCTTCTTGAGACCAAGCCGCAAATTCATCACTCTTTCCGTATTCGGTAATTTTCGCGTCTTCAATGGCACTTAGATCGTATCCCTCCGCTCGGAGCCTCTGTGCGGCGCTGTAGACGGCCTCGAACAGGAGAATGCTGAACTTAGACCCTGATGGCCAGAACGTCCATTCGTCCCATGATTCTGCTAGCTCGAGGAACCAGTTCCACTCATTAGTCACGTTCTGAATTTCTGCATCGCTCTTGCTTTGGGAGGTCTTGCAGAAGGAATTAATGAAACTTGTCATCGATCCCCCGTAATTACTAGTTCCCTCGCGGAGAGAGAGTGTCCGGAGAATCATCTCAATGTCGCGCATGCGAAAGTCAGGATCGGGAGTGTCAAGCAGGTCACGCCACTTGGGGTTCTCATTCAGGGCGAACAGGTTCTCGAAAAAGTCAGAGTGATATAGGCACGCGCGAATTTCCTGAGTGTTGAGATTCACGCCGCCGGTGTTAAGCCGGTTGAACATTTCGAAAACTGATGAGTCGTCGTTCTGGGGGCTGACTTGCTTTACGATGACATTGCGAATAGGGCGCAGGTTAAACTGCGTTTGGTGGTCGCCAAGGGTGGCGTAGGTGAGGCGTGAAAACCTATTTGCGTCCCCGTTGGGCAGCTTGGCCAGTTGGAGCCTAAACGGAGTAAAGTAACTATCGTTCGCGAGCACCTCAGGCGATAGCCCGCCTGAAGAGTTCATGATTTGCCGCAATTCGCCGCGCTTTTCCTTCCGGGGGAATCGGCCCTTCATGAAGAAGAAGACTGTAAGCAGCCTCTGCTGGCCGTCAATGATCAGAAAACGGTTCCGATTCTCCTCGTAAAGGAAGACCTGAGGAACTGGGAGACCCAAGATAAGTGACTCAATCAGCTTGGATGCTCTCTTGATATCCCATACGTAGTTGCGCTGGAAGCCGGGCGTCTGAATAGCCCCCTGCTCAATGAAGCTGTTGATTGTCAGCGTATTGAAGTCATTTGGGGCAGATACGATATCGTACTCGGTTACCTGGGTTTCCACTTCCTCTTCGAAGTCTGCGTCGTCGATCTTGACTTCGGGCTTGGCTGGCATGATTTTCGGTCCCCTTGTCTTCTTGTCGCGCCCCGGTCCGTAGTGGTACGGCAGGGCTCCTTCCCTAACTAGGGCCCGCGGAGCGTGACATGGTTGATACCCAGTGCGTCTGGGGTTGATTCAACTACATCGAGGCGTCACGTGGAGGTCGGTGTAGCGACTTTGGCCGGGAGCTGCTTTGGCGCGAGTGATCATGGCCCCGTAAGCTTCCGGCGCGTCGGGCAGTCCGTGGACCTGCCCGTTAAAGCACGACTAGGGGCCATGATCTTCGAGGCTCGCGCCAAAGTGGCTGGCTAAAGTCGTGAAGCCGACCGCCTCAGCCACAGCGGGTTTCCCCCCTTCTCATGGCCGCACTTGCCGTCTGCGTGGTGGCGCGGTGCGGGATCATCGCGCCGTATGAATGCCCGCGGATCTGACGGCGTCGGCCCGCATGCCACCGCCACCACGATCCGGCCTCTTTCGGTAGTGCAAAGCCTCTTTGACCTGCATCGTTGGGGATCACATCCGACCCGTGCCGTGTTGGACTTTGGCCGCTGCGTGCGGCGACGGGCGGGCGGCGACGTGCGGCCGGTGGCGAAGACATGGAGGCAAGCGCGGCGGCGACCGCCCGTCGCCGCCGCGCTTGGCGTGGCCCTCTGTTGGATCCGACCTACTTCTGTAGGCAACCGGGTGGAAGGGGGTGGGTGGTGGCCCTGGGACGAGGGCGTTGGGGTCTAGTGGTTGTTGATCTTTTCCGTCCCTGAGGCCGGATCGTGGTGGCGGTGGCAAGCGGGCCAGGGGGCGTTGATGCGTCTGGCTGGTGCATGCGGCGTGGTGATCGATGAGCGCCCTTAGCCGCCGAACCAGCGAGCGCAGCGAGCCTTGATGAAGTAGGGAAAGTCTTATCCCGCTGAGGCGAGGGTGCGATGAGCGCGTCCGGCCGGCTGGGGGTCTTGAGGCTCACTTGTCAGCAGAGTCAGCCGGTCGCTGGTGACCGCACGTGAGCTCCTCGCCGTGGACGCCTGTCACCTTGTAGTCGAGCAAAATGTTGTAGGGGTCGCCGTCTTGGTAGAGCCAGACCGTGAACACGTCGTTGGCGACGACCACTGAGAAGTGCACGTTGGCGTCGCTCAGCGGCACGACCTCGAAGGCGTCGCCGGGCTTCATCCAGAAGTCTTCGCCGTACGGCTCGATGAACAGGCAGATGTCCGTGTCGCCTGCGTTCTCCACGGGCAGCGAGGTCTTCATGCGTGCCTGTCGAGCAGTCGCTGCCCGTCGTGGCTCCGCACATGGGGCCCATTGCCGTCCAACGCGTCCAAGAGTCTTACCGCGAACGCCTCCGACATGCGCTCGCTCACCTCATCCGGCGTTAGCCATGAGACCGCCGTCGACTCGCCCGACGTGCGCTCAGTCCCACCCGACGGCTTGCAGCGGAAGACCAGGGCGACGACTCCGCGGGTCATATTCTTGTAGACGCCAGTGAGTTCGTCCACCTCGACGTGGATGCCCGTCTCTTCCAGAACCTCGCGGGCGACGCCGGCCTCTGGGGTCTCGTCGAGTTCGAGGATGCCGCCGGGGAGCTCCCAGTTGCCGTTGTCGGCTCGGCGGATGGCCAGGAGGCGGCCGTCCTCGCGCACCACTACTCCGGCGACGGAAACGGAGTGCAGGGGAGGCGCTGTCGCTTCCTGTGGTTGACTCATGTAGAGGAGCTTAGGAGGCAGAGAAGGACTATGGGAACTGCTGCTGGAGGGGGCGCTTCCGGGCCTCGGTACGTGCAGATCGCGGAAGAGATCGTGCAGCAGATCCGGGCGGGGATCATGAAGCCCGGTGACATGGTGCCGAGCGAATCCGAGCTGGTGGACCGCTACGGCGTCTCCGGTGGCACGATCCGTAAGGCCATGGTCGAGGTGCGGGCGAGCGGGCTGGTCGAGACCCGGCACGGCAAGGGCTCGATCGTGAAGGACCGACCCCCGGTGCGGCACCGTTCCTCCGACCGCTTCCGGCGCTCGCTTCGGCAGGGTGGCCACGCGGCCTACCTCGCGGAGTCCGCCCAGTCCGGCGCCACCGCCAAGGTCAGCGTTCTCTACATCGGGCCGATGGACGCACCCGAGGAGACCGCCCAACGCTTGGGCATCCCGGCCGGCGCACAGGTGCTGGCCCGGCGGCGCCTCTACTTCCGCAACGGCACCCCGGTCGAGGTCGCTACCTCGTACCTCCCCTGGGACATCGTGAAGGACATCCCCGAGCTGTTCGCCGAAAACCCCGGCGGCGGTGGCATCTACGCCCGACTCGAAGACCACGGGCATGAGTTCGCGGAGTTCGTCGAGACGCTCCAGGCGCGGCCGGCCTCGAAGGCGGAGGCTTCGGAGTTGGCGCTGAGCCCGGGTGCGGCCGTGGTTCACCTCGTCCGGGAAGCCCGTACGACCGCGGGCCTCGTGGTCGAGGTGTGCGACACCCTCATGGCCGCTGACCAGTTCGTTTTCGAGTACCGCATCCCTGCCGACGACTGACGGCTCCTCAACTTCCCGCAGCCCGCCGCGAGTTTCTCCTCGCGGCGGGTTGACTCATGTATAGGAGTGGGACACTCTTCTTCATGTGACTCATGTACATGAGTGACGGAGTTCAGCATCTATAGAGGAGTGCCCGCCGTGCGTCAGATTCCAGTCGACACCTCCACCGCCATCGTCATGGTCGCCAAGACCCCGCAGATCAAGGTGCGTGACCGGCGTACCGGAGAGATCGCCACCGACACCGAGACCGGAGCGAAGCTCATGACGGTCGACGTGATGTTCGCGGCGAACGAGGAAGTGGAGATCCTGTCCATCACTGTCCCGGAGCCCGGGATCACCGGCGAGCTGGCCATGGGGACGCCGGTCGCGCTCACCGGCCTCGTCGCCCGGCCCTGGGAGAACGACTTCAACGGCCAGAAGCGGCACGGGATCGCCTTCCGCGCGGTCGCGGTCACTTCGCTCGCCGAGGGCGCCGCCGCAGGGTCGAAGGCCGCCTGATCATGACCGGCTTCACGGTCGCTCTGGTGATGGTCGTCGCCGTCGCGGGTCTCCTGCGGTGGCGGCGCCCCGCCTGGTACTGGTTGGCCTTCGGAGTCACGCTGGCCGCGTTACGGGTCCTGGTGCGGTACGGCACGGTCATGGACGCGTGCGGCCTGACCGTCCCGCCCTCGCGGTGGCGACTCGCCCTGGCACGGGCCACCAACCGGCCCATTCCGGAGTCTCGTCCGCCGCGCATTCTGCGGCTGCGGCCGACTCGCACGGGTCTGGTCCTGCGGCTCAAACTCCGGCCCGGTCAGGACGCGTTCGACGTCACGGCCGCCTCGGACCGGCTCCGGCACTCGTTCTCGATGTACGGCGTCAACTCCCGTGAGGTGCGCTCCGGTGTCGTCGAGGTGCGGATGACCGGCTACGACGTACTCAAGCGGGTACAGATGCCCGCCGCGACCGAGACGCGGCCCATGCGGGTTCCCGTCGCCTTGCGCGAGGACGGCACGGTCCACTACCGCGACTACCGAGCCATACCTCACGCCCTCACCCTCGGCGCCACTGAGTCCGGCAAGTCCGTCTACCAACGGAACCTGGTCGTCGGCCTCGCCCCGATGAACGTCGCCCTCGTCGGCATCGACTGCAAGCAAGGGGTGGAGCTGTTCCCTCTGGCCCGCAGGTTCTCCGCCCTCGCCGACACTCCTGATGCCGCCGCTGAACTGCTCGACGCGCTTGTGGCCCGGATGACGGACGTCTATCAACTCATCCGCGCTCAGCAGCGCATCACCGCTGACGTGCCGGACGCCGAGATCGCCGCCGACATCTGGGACCTGCCCGACGGGCTACGTCCGACCCCGGTCGTCCTCCTGGTCGATGAGGTCGCCGAACTCGCCCTCTTCGCTAGCAAGGAGGAGGAGAAGCGCCGGGACCGCATCATCACCGCGCTGGTTCGCCTCGCCCAACTCGGGCGCGCTGCCGGCATCTACCTCGAAATCTGCGGACAGCGCTTCGGCTCCGAACTCGGCAAGGGCATCACGATGCTCCGCGCCCAGCTCACCGGCCGTACCGCCCACCGCGTCAACGACGAGACCTCCGCGAACATGGCCTTCGGTGACATCTCTCCGGACGCCGTCCTCGCCGCCATCCAGATCCCTGCCGAGATGCGGGGGATCGCCATTGCGGGCGACTCCACCGGCGGCTGGCACCGCATCCGTGCCCCGCACACCTCGCTCCGCCAGGCCGTGAACCTCTGCAACCGGTACGCCGACCGCACCCCGGACCTGCTCGAGCTGGAGCCGTTCCGGCCCGCTCTCACCGGCCTCGCCGCTTCCGCGCCCTCGGTCAAGCCCGCGCCGGTCACCGCCTGATCGCTCGCACCACAGCACCCCAACGGCCGGCGCGACCGCCTTCGCGCCGAGTCCCTACCCCTGCCATGCCTGATGAAGGGAGAACTCGGCATGTGCCCGAACTGCGAGGACTTCGCCCGGACCGTGCTCCTCCTCGGCCAACTCGCCCTGTACGGCGACATGACCGGCGCCGACCTCGACTTCGTGGAGGCGGTCAGCTCGTCCCTCGCCGTCTCGCTGCCCGAGCCGCCGCCCGGCATGCTCTCGTCCGGCTACGACCCCGAGGACGGCCCCGCCTCCCCGGATGAGCGATCCTGATGGGCGCCCGTCGCGGCCTCCGTGTCGACGCCGTGCTGGTCCAGGCCGTCATCGCCGGTGCCCTGTCCTTCGCCCACCTGCACGACCTGGCCTCCGCGGCCGGACAGGACGGTTGGAAGGCGTGGGCCTACCCGGTCAGCGTCGACCTGCTCCTGGTCGCGGCCTGGCGGCGGCTGCACAGTGAGGGGCCCTCCCGGCTGGCCTGGTGCTGGTTCGTGATCGCCCTGTTCGCCTCGCTCGGCGCCAACATCGCCACCGCCGGGTTCCTCGACCTGACCGACCCGCCCGCCCTGCTCCGCCTCGGCGTCGCCGGATGGCCCGCGCTCGCCTTCCTCGGTGGAACGCTCCTCGCCCACTCGGCCGGTGCGGAGCCGGAGTCTGCTGTGCCGGTGCCTGTGCCGGACACGCCGAACACCGAACCTCGACTCGCGGAAGCACTGGTGCCTGAGCCGCACGCGGACCCGGCTCCAGTCGAGGCCGAGAGACCTGCCCCGGTGCCTCCGCCGGCCGTCCCCGCTGTCCTCGTCGACCACGCCCGCAAGGTCGCCGACGAGTACCGCGCCCGCACTGGGGCCCCGATCGACACAGACACCCTGCGTTCCCGCCTCGGCGTCCCGCCCCATCTCGCCGACGCCATCGCCGCTCACCTCGCCTGACAGGAAGGACACGTCCCGATGCCTGCCCGCGACAACTTCCACTCCCTGATGCGGATCGGTCCCGTGCAGATCGGCACCCACCGCGACCGCAACGGCCGGACCGTGTACGCCGCCGTCTGTACCGCCGACCGCTGCGGCTGGTCCGCCGACTACTCCAGCCAGTCCGCCGCACAGCTCGCCGCCCGCACCCACCGCTGCCGCGTCCGCTAGGAGACCGCTCGCCATGCAGGTACCGCTCTGGTTCGCCTTGCTCGTCGTCGGCTACCTCGGCGTCAGGCTCATCCGTCCGCCCGTCTGGCTCGTCGGCGTCCTGCTTCTCGGCGGCTTCCTCCTCGCCGACAGCGTGCTCGCGCCCGCCATCAACAGCCTGGTCAAGTAGTCCGGCTCTGAAGGGAGTCCACCGATGTTCCGTCCGAAGATCCCGACCATGCCCGTCCCGACCGGGCGTGTGACGCCGGCCGCCCTCGTCGAGTCGACCGCGGTCATCCCACCGGCGCAGACCGCGCCGTCCGCCCCCGCTGCTCCCGCGTCGACCCGGCCGGTCGTCCAGCTCACCCCGGGCACCGCGCTCGCCCTGGTCGGTGACGGCACGGCCGTGGTCCTGGTCGTCGGCGCCGTCCTGGTCTCCATGCTCCTGGCGGTCGCCGTCACCGGAGCCTCGGTCGCCGTCTGCGCCCTCGTCGTCCGCTCGCTGATCACCTCTGAGACCCGTCGGCGCTGACCGGCCCCCGGGCGGCCTCGATACCGCCAAGCATCCGCCGCCCGGGCGCCGTCCCTGTCCGATCTCGCAACCGGAAGGAACCACCAGCATGGCCCACCGCGCCTCAGCTTCGACACCGAGTGCGCCCGCGCCCGCCACATTCCTCGACCCCATCACGCTCGGCGACCTGCTCCGGGTGGCGTCCGCCTCCGACTACGCCCGATGGGAAGACCAGATCCGTCGCACCGGAGGCTGCTCCGACCCGATCCACCTCACCGGCTGGGTCCTCCACAAGGACAAGACCACCGGCGAACCGCTGCACCACTACTCCACTGCGGACGAGCCTGGTGGGCGCCTTCGCCTCGCCTGCGGCAACCGTCGCGCCTCCCGCTGCCCGTCCTGCGCCTGGACCTACGCGGGCGACACCTACCACCTCATCCGCGCGGGCCTGGCCGGGGACGACCGACGGGACATCCCCGCCACGGTCCGCGAACACCCGCGCGTCTTCGCCACCCTCACGGCGCCCTCGTTCGGCCCGGTCCACAACCGTCCCGACCACGGCGCCTGCCGCTGCGGCACACAGCACACGGCCGACGCGCCGGAGTTGGGCACCGCCCTCGACCCGGACACCTACGACTACGCGGGCGCCGTGCTGTTCAACAACCACGCCGGACAGCTGTGGCAGCGGTTCACCACACGGCTCCGCCGCGAGATCGCCGGCCGTGTCGGCCTGTCCCGCCGGGAGCTCTCCGACCACCTCCGTGTCTCGTACGGCAAGGTCGCCGAGTTCCAGAAGCGCGGTGCCCTGCACTTCCATGCCGTCGTACGCCTCGACGGCCCGGAGGGGCCCGGGACGCCCCCGCCCGCCTGGGCCACGGTCGACCTCCTCATGGACGCGCTACGGGCCGCCGCAGCGCACTCCTACACCTCGGTGTCGGTACCGGCGGTCGAGGACCACCCCGCCCGTACCTTCCGCTGGGGACGACAGTTCGACGTCCGCCCGGTGAAAGCCTTCGGCGACGGCTCCGACATCACCGAACAGGCCGTCGCCTCGTACGTGGCGAAGTACGCCACGAAGGCCGCCGAGAACACCGGGACCCTCGACCGCCGAATCGGTGAACTCGCCGAACTCGACCGCCACCAGGTCCCCGACCACACCCGGCGGCTGATCACCGCATGCCGCGACCTGGACGGCCTGTATCCGGATCGGCGCCTCTGGGCCTGGGCCCACATGCTCGGCTTTCGCGGGCATTTTTCGTCCAAGTCGCGCACGTACTCGACCACCCTTGGGGCCCTTCGCCAGGAACGCGCCGACTACCGAGCCGCTCAGGATGCCTCCGCCCAGGGCCTCGACGACCGCGAGCCGGACACCGTCCTCGTCCTAACGGACTGGCAGTACGCCGGCCACGGCCACACACCGGGTGAAGCCGCGCTCGCAGCGACCATCGCCCGGGACCTCCAGACAAACCGCGAGACCGCCCGCGAAGCCCTCCTGAACGAAGGGAGCACGACATGACCACGGCCATCCGGTCACGACGGACCATGCTCACCCTCGCGGAGGTCTGTGAGGAGCTGGCGGTCTCCCGCTCGACCTTCTACGACTGGCGTGCCAAACGCCGCGCCCCGCGGTGCATCAAGCTCCCCAACGGTGACCTCCGTATCCGGCGAAGCGACCTCGATCACTGGCTCGACGACCGTGAGGACGCCGCCTGATGGAGACGACCTACGACGTCAAGATCTACAAGATCCTCACCTACAAGGGCGCCCGAAAGACCACCCACACGGTGCGCTGGGTGGTGGCGGGCAAGCGCTGGCGTGAGCCGTTCGGCACCGTCGCGCTCGCGGAGGGCTTCCGCTCCGAACTCATCTCGGCGACCGGCAAGGGGGAGGCGTTCGTCATCGCGACCGGCTTGCCGGTGTCGCACCGCTCCAAGTCGGCCGCCATGAGCTGGTACAAGTTCGCCGTCGAGTACGTGGACGCGCGCTGGGCCCAACTCGGCGGCAACAGCCGGAAGAACCTTGCCAAGACCCTGACCGCGACCACCGTCGCACTCCTTCGAGCCAAGCCCACCCAATTCGAACCGGCAGCGGTTCGTACTGCCCTGCGCGAATGGGCGTTCAACAAGAACCGACGAGGTGCGGCTCCCCGTGACGTGGAGGCCATCCTCAAGTGGGTAGAGCGGAACTCGCTTCCCGTCTCGGTCTGGGAGGACCCGGACAAGGCCGACGAGATCCTTCGAGCCATCGACACGCTTCTCGACGGCAGGCAGGCCGCCGCGTGGTCCCGCAAGCGGCACCGTCGGATCCTCAACGTCGCCATGAAGTACGCGATACGGCGGCGCATCCTGCGGACCAACCCGCTCCCCAAGGGGAAGGAGACGACGACCGCGACCAAGACCACGAACGCCGTGGACAAGCGGTCCCTGATGAACCCGGACCAGGCCGCGGCTCTCCTGGACTGGATCCGGCGCCGGCCACGCGGAGGCAAGCGTCTGCATGCCTTCTTCGCCACGTTGTACTACTGCGGTCCGCGCCCTGAGGAAGCCGTGGCTATGCGGGTGGGAGACGTGACGTTGCCTGCCCCGGACACCGACGACCAATGGTGTGAACTGTTGATCCACACGGCGACGCCGGAGGTCGGCAAGCAGTGGACCGACACGGGCAGGATTCACGAAGAACGTGATCTGAAGGGGCGTGCCGAGGGGGAGACGCGCACCGTGCCGGGGCATCCCGCTCTCACGCGCATCCTGCGGCAGCACATCGAGGACGAAGCGCTTGAGCCGGGCGACCTGCTGTTCCAGGGGGAGACGGGCGGCATCCTCGCGGGCTCCGTGATCCGCAGGGCCTGGCGTGGTGCGCGCGAGGCGGTGCTGCCTCCTCACATCTTCGAGTCGCCCACCGGTAAGCGCGTGTACGACAACCGGCACACGCGCCTGACGAAGTGGCTCAACGACGGGATCCCACCCGCTCAGGTGGCCGACTGGGCCGGCAACAGCGTGCCCGTGCTGCTGGCCACCTACGCCCGGTGTGTCGAGGGGCAGCTTCCTGATCTCAAGAGGCGGCTCGAAGCCGCGGGGGATCTCCCGGAGCTGCCGGACGCCCGTTGACTCATCCGGCCGAGAACTTCGACACGTATTCGACACGGCCACCCGCGAAAACCCGGTGACAGCCGGACAGCCCCGGAGCCTTCCCTTGATCGTCGGGGGAGTGCCCGGGGCTTCGCCGTGTCGAGTGAAAGATGCTCTGACCAGCAAAAAGCCCTCCCGGGCGGGAGGGCGGAGACTGGCGCCCCCGGCAGGACTCGAACCTGCGGCCAAGCGCTTAGAAGGCGCCTGCTCTATCCACTGAGCTACGGGGGCTCGGTGCGGGACAAGGATAAAGCTCCTCGTTCCCCGACCCTGTCGCTTCGCCTCCGCGGCTCGATGTGGAGGTTCGGTGAAGCGGTCCTGATAATCGCAGGCAGGTACGAATCATGCACCGCTTTTGACGCCCGGCGCGCCGGGTGTTGTGCACTCGTTATGCCTGGACTATGCCGATGTCCCAGTCACCCCTTCCGCCCGATCTGTCCCGTCGGCACGCAGGCATGTCCATATGCTTCAGAATTCCCCTAAAATTGGGCATTCTTCGCATGTGGTGACCTTGGACGTACGGCCTCAGCTGCTCGACACACTCTCCGCGCTGCGCGACCGTGTCGCCGCCGCACGCTTTCCGCTTCCCCTCAAGGGGGCCCCACGCGCGCGTGCCAACCGCGACGAACTCCTCGCGCAGCTAGACGACTACCTGGTGCCCAGACTGCGGTCCCCCGAGGCCCCGCTGCTGGCCGTCATCGGCGGCTCCACCGGTGCCGGGAAGTCGACCCTGGTCAACTCCCTCGTGGGCCGGCGCGTGAGCGAGGCGGGGGTGCTCAGACCCACGACCCGCACCCCGGTGCTCGTCTGCCATCCGGAGGATCATCACTGGTTCAGCGGCATGCGGGTGCTCCCCGACCTCACCCGCGTCTGGGTGCCCCACAAGGACCCCGCCGACGACCTCCTCCTCCCCGGCGAGAACCCCGCCCGCGTCCTGCGCATCGAGACCGCCGACACCCTCCCGCGCGGGCTCTCCCTGCTCGACGCCCCCGACATCGACTCCCTGATCGCCGGCAACCGCGTGCTCGCCGCGGAGCTGCTCTGCGCCGCCGACATCTGGGTCATGGTCACCACCGCCGCCCGCTACGCCGACGCCGTCCCCTGGCACCTGCTGCGCACCGCCAAGGAGTACAAGGCCACCCTGGTGACCGTCCTCGACCGGGTTCCCCACCAGGTCGTCTCGGAGGTCTCCCGCCAGTACGGCGCCCTGCTCACCAAGGCCGGACTCGGTGACGTGCCCCGGTTCACCGTGCCCGAGCTGCCCGAGTCCGCCTGGGGTGGCGGCCTGCTGCCGGCCTCCGCCGTGGCACCCCTGCGGACCTGGCTCGTGGACCACGCCCAGGACCCCGCGGCCCGGCAGGACATCATGGCCCGTACGGCGTACGGGCTCCTCGACTCGCTGAAGTCCCGCATGCCCGAGCTGGCCGGCGCCGCCGCCGCCCAGTACGCGGCCGCCCTCCGCCTCACCTCCGCCGTCGAAGGCGCCTACGACAACGAGCTCGCGCGCGTCAGGGGCCGGCTCCAGTCCGGGGCCGTGCTCGCCGGGGACGCCCTCAAGCGCTGGCGCGCCTTCCCCCTGGACTGCACCGCCGGCGAACTGCTCGACGCCCTCGTGGAGAGCCTCGGCTCGCTCCTGCTGTGCGCCGTCACCGCCGCCGACGAACGGATCGACGACGCCTGGCGGCGCGAGCCCGCCTCCCGCGCCCCCGAGCTGGGCGACCGCGACCCCGCCCTGGAGAGCGCCGAGCACCGCATCGGGCTCGCCGTACGGCGCTGGCGGCGCGAGCTGGAGGAGTACGCCGAGGAGGAGGTACGCCAGCTCGAACGCGGCAACGCGCCCGATCCCGAGGCCGTCGCCGCCCTCGTCGCCACCGCGCTCCTCGGCGGGCGCCGGGCACGCGCCTCGGGCGAGCGGCTCGCCGAGCGCCTCGGCGCCCACGGCGCGCTGCGGCTGCGGGACCGCGCCGGGCACCTGCTGACCGAGCACGTCGACCGTGTCGTACACGTCGAACGCGAGCGCCGCCTCGCCCCGCTCGACGCCCTGGACGTCCACGCCGAGCCCCAGGCCGAACTCATCGCCGCGCTGTCCGTACTGCAGAAGGAGAGGTGACCGGTGGCCGCCGTCACTGACCAGGACCACACGGACCACACGGACCAGAGGGATCGCATGGACCACGGGGATCGCACCGGACACAGAGATCACACGGATCACCTGCACCACCTGGAGCACTTGGATCACGCAGGCCACTTGGATCACGCAGGTCACCTGGATCACACGGATCACCGGGCCCGGACCGACCGCGTGGACCGCATGGACGGCGTGGTCCAGGCGGACCGCTCCGACCGTGCCGATCGCACGGATCGCACCGATCGCACGGATCATGCCGGGCCCGCGGGCCGGACCGGCCGTCCGGACCGGCCCGACCACCTCGACGGCTCCCCGACGCGCTCGGACGACCTGAGCCGTACGGGTGACTTCAGGCAGGCCGCCGCGAACGCACACGCCGACCGGGCCGCAGGCGGACACGACGGCGAGCACGACACCGCGTCCGCGGAAGCCGATGCCGACATCGACGCCGACATCGACATCGACGCCGACGCCGACATGGACGCGGAAGCCGGCACCGACGCGGACGCGTACCCGGACGCGGAACCCCACGGCGACACCGAGGACGACCGCGCCGCCGCCGCGACGCACGCGCGCGTGAAGGACAGCGGCCCCGCCGCCGACACCGCCGAGGTCTGGGACGACGGCCTCATCGCCCGCCGCGCCACCGAGAGCACGGCCGCCGCGATCGCCGCCGAGCACGCCGGCGCCCTCGAAAAGGCGGCCCGCGGAGGCGGCAGCGGCGGCGCCGTCAGCCCGGAACCGCTGGCGTACGACGGCCCGCTGCGCTCCCGTCTGGACGCCCTGCGCGAGCTGGTCGGACTGTCCCGGGCCCGCCTGGACAGCGACACCCTCGCCGAGGCGGGCCGGGTGCTCGACGAGGCGACCGCCCGGCGCAGGCTCTCCGGGCAGCACACCGTCGTCGCCATCGCGGGCGCCACCGGCAGCGGCAAGTCCCAGCTGTTCAACGCCCTCGCCGGCGTGGCGATCTCGGACACCGGGGTACGCCGCCCGACCACCGCGTCCCCCATCGCGTGCAGCTGGAGCGACGGCGCCGCGACCCTCATCGACCGGCTCGGCATCCCCGGCCGGCTGCGCCGCCGCCCCCTGCAGAGCCCTGAGGCCGAGGCGCAGTTGCGCGGGCTGGTCCTGATCGACCTGCCCGACCACGACTCCGCGGCCCTGCAGCACCGTGAACACGTCGACCGGATCCTGAAGCTCGTGGACGCGGTCATCTGGGTCGTCGACCCCGAGAAGTACGCCGACGCCGTCCTGCACGAGCGCTATCTGCGGCCCATGGCGGGCCACGCCGAGATCATGTTCGTCGTGCTCAACCAGGTCGACCGGCTGCCCGGCGAAGCCGCCGACCAGGTCCTGGACGACCTGCGCCGGCTGCTCGACGAGGACGGCGTCGCCCTCGGCGAACACGGCGAACCGGGCGCCACCGTGCTCGCCCTGTCCGCGCTCACCGGCAAGGGCCTGGGCGAACTGCGCGACTCGCTCGGCCAGTTCGTCTCGGCGCGTGACGCGGCGGCCCGCCGGGTGTCCGCGGACGTGGACGCCGCCGCGGCCGGACTGCGGCCCGTGTACGCCACCGGGCGGCACAGCGGTCTCGGCGAGGAGGCGCGGGAGGAGTTCTCCGCCCAGCTCGCGGACGCCGTCGGTGCCCACGCGGCCGGTGAGGCCGCCGAGCGTGCCTGGCTGCGCAACGCCAACCGCGCCTGCGGCACACCCTGGCTGCGGCTGTGGCGCTGGTACCAGGCCCGTGGCGGCCCCGCCACGGGCATCCTGCCGGTGCGCGGGCAGGCCGACGAGGAGGCCACGGCACGCCAGCGCGTGGAACAGGCGGTCCGTACGGTGTCCGACCACGCCTCCGCGGGCCTGCCGGCCCCCTGGGCGCAGGCGGTGCGCGAGTCGGCCGTGCGCGGCTCCCAGGGGCTGTCCGAGGCGCTGGACGAGCTGGCGGCCCGCGCCGGAACGCCGTCGGGCCGGCCGCCCCGCCCCGGGTGGTGGCCCGTGGCCGTCATGGTCCAGGCGGCGATGACGCTGCTCCAGATCGCCGGCGGCCTGTGGCTGGTCGGCCAGATCGCCGGTGTCATGGCCCCTGACCTGGGGGTTCCCGTCCTGATGATGCTGTGCGGGATCGTCGGAGGCCCGCTGGTGGAGTGGGGCTGCCGGATGGCGGCCCGGGGGCCCGCGCGGCGGTACGGCCTGGACGCGGAGAGACGGCTGCGGGAGGCCGCCGCGGGCTGTGGACGGGCCCGGGTGCTGGACCCGCTGGCGGCGGAGCTGCTGCGGTACCGCGAGGTCCGGGAGCAGTACGGGCGGGTGGTGCGGGCCGGAGTGGGGTGAACGCGCCCGCCGTGACCGAAGAGGTCCGGCCGGGCGAGGGCGTACAGGCGCCACCGGTTTCCGAGAAGCCGGTGGCGCCTGCGTTTTTGAGGGTCTGTCACCCGTGCGGGTGCCGGGGTTGTCCACAGGAGCGCCGCCCTCCACAGCGCTCAGCGGATACGGCCCGGCGGGGGCAGCCTGGTTCCACGGCGATCGCGTGCCACGGCCGGCAGACGCCGCGGCACGGGAGTGCCCGCGGGGTACGGCGGGCGAGGACGCGGCCGTGACCGTACGGGAGGGGCTCGTACGGGAGTCCGCCCGGCCGTGGAGGCCGGTGCAGGGAGGGGTTCAGGATGAACGAGACCGTGGTCTGCGTGGTCGGCAACGTGGCGACGGCGCCGGTGTACCGGGAGCTGCCGTCGGGGACGTCGGCGAGGTTCCGGCTGGCGGTGACCGCGCGCTTCTGGGACCGGGAGCGGAACGTCTGGACGGACGGCCACACCAACTTCTTCACGGTGTGGGCCAATCGCCAGCTCGCGGGGAACGTGATGGCGTCGGTGGAGGTGGGCCAGCCCGTCGTCGTGCAGGGGCGGCTGAAGGTGCGCATGGAGACGGGCGCGGGGCAGCAGCAGTGGGCGTCTGCGGACATCGACGCGGTGACGATCGGCCACGATCTGGCACGGGGTACGGCAGCGTTCCGGCGCACACCTCGGCCCGAGGCGCCGCCGTCGGTGACGCCCCGGGCGGAGACACGGCAGGCGGACACGGGTCCGGAACCGGCATGGGAGACACCGCCGCCGCAGGCGGCCCCGGAGGCGGAGACCCCCGCAGTCGCCGAGGCGCCCGCGAGGGCCGCTGCGAAAGCGGACGTGAAGGTGAACGTGATGACGAACGCGATGACGGAGGTGAAGGCGGAAGGGAAGGCTCCCTCGAAGACAGACGCGAAGGCCCCCGCGAAGGCGAGGAGTTCCCGACCCCGGCGCGAACCAGCACTGGTGACGTGACGTCAGACGGATGCCGTCGCGGGGGCCCCTGGAGCGACGCCCTGCACCCCGTGACCCAGTCGTCGCCACCCCGACAGAACCCCGGATTGTCGGCGAATACGCTCCGAACACCCCCGCGCAGCAGCGCATTTGCCGCCGGGTCCGCAGCTCGCGGGCGGTGTCCGCGATAACGATTACGGATCGGATCACCCGTCCGGCCATCTGACCGGCGAGCGCGGTCCAGGTTGATTCATAGGATGCCGGACGTGCCCCTCGGGGCTGCCGATTCTGCTGGTGGGACCTTCCCCCACGTCCAACGGGTCCTGCTCGAAGGGGAATTCTGTGCTTGCTGCCTTCCATGGCCTCACCCGGTCCGCCGGCGTCGTCCGGGCCGGCGCCGTCACGCTGGTCTCCGGCCTGGCGCTGACGGGCGTGCTGTCCGGCGCCGGTGCGGCTCTCGCCGCCGACGACGGCACTTCGTCCACTCAGGGCGGGGCGAGAGCCACGATCAACGGCCTCAAGATCTACGGCGAGGCGGTGGTCCACGAGAACGGCACCGACCAGCCGATGGCCGCGGGCCTCTTCGAGATGTCCGTGAACGACGGCGGCACCCTCCAGACGTACGGCGTCGACCTGCACAACCCCGTCCAGGGAGACGCCCAGTACCAGGAGACGCCCTGGAGCGGCACGTCGCTGGGCACCAACAAGAACGCCGGCCGGATCCGCTGGATCCTGCAGAACTCCTACCCCCAGGTCAACGACCTCGCCGCCCTCGCCCGCAGGGCCGGCGCGAGCGGTCTGACCGAGGAGGACGCGGCGGCCGGCACCCAGGTGGCCATCTGGCGCTACTCGGACGGCGCGAAGGTCGACGCCGTCGACCCGCGGGCGGAGAAGCTCGCCGCCTATCTGTACCGGAGCGCCCGCGACACCGCCGAGCCGCAGGCATCGCTGACCCTGGACCCGCCCGCGGTCTCCGGCCACCCCGGTGACGTGCTCGGACCGGTGACCGTGCACACCAACGCCCGCAGCGTGACGGTGTCCCCGGCGGCGGACGCGGCCGGTGACGGCGTGCGGATCATCGACAAGAACGGTGACGTCATCACCTCGGCGACGGACGGCAGCCGGCTGTACTTCGACATACCCGAGGACGCGGCGGACGGTGCGGACCAGCTGAGCGTGATGGCCTCCACCACCGTGCCGGTGGGCCGCGCCTTCGCCTCCGAGTCCCGCAGCCCCACCCAGATCCTGGCCGGCTCCAGCGAGTCCACCGTCTCCGCCGAGGCGGACGCCACCTGGGCGGCCAAGGGCGCCGTACCGGCGGTGTCGGAGCGGAAGAACTGCGCCAAGGGCGGCGTGGACATCACGGCGGCGGACAAGGGCGACCTCCCCTTCACGTTCACGCTGATGGGCACCGAGCACACGCTCGCGCCCGGAGCCGCCGGCACGGTCACGGTCCCGCTGCAGGAGGACCAGCCGTACGACGTCACGCTCACCTCGGCCGACGGCTTCAGCCGGCACTTCACCGGGGTCCTCGACTGCAAGACCCAGGGTGTCGTCACCATGCAGACCACCCGGACGCTCAGCGAGCCCGGCCCCGCGGTCTCCGTCCCCGCCGAGACCGGCACCGACCTCGCCGCGACCGGTTCCTCCGCGGTCACCCCGATGATCGCCGGCGTGGCCATCGGCTTCGTGGTGATCGGCGGCGCCGTCCTGGTCTACCTGCGCAAGCGGGAGATGCAGCTCGGGGAGTGACTCCGACCCGCCGGCCGGTGCCGCGTGGCCGGGGTGCGTGCGGTGGCGGGCTGTTCTAGCGTCGGATGCGGGGGCGGCCCCGCCGGGCCGACGGGTGCGGGGCCCTCGCGTCCACGGACCTCCGCCGGCCCGGGTCCGCGCCGTGTAGTGCCGTGTCGTGCGGCCGCTCGGCGCACCGTGTCCGCGACTCCCGGCCGGCGGCGGAGATCGGTCCGCCCGTCGGCGCAGAGGCCTCCGACCGACGGAGAGCAGGTGTTCCCCATGCGTATGCCGGCCCGTATCGCCCGCGTCCTGACCGGCTCGGTCCTCGTGCTCGGCGGCGTGGTCCTCGTCGCCCCGGCCGCCCACGCCGACATCCCGGCCTGCGCCGGCATGGTCCGGCAGACCGGTGTGGAGGTCACGGACGCCGTCACCACGGCGTGCACCCAGGGAGTGCACCGGGACCTCCAGGGCTGTGTGCAAGGCCTGACCCAGGCAGGCGTGCCGGGCGGCGCCGCGAACGGCGCCTGCCGCATGGCGGCCAACCCGCCCTGACACCCCGCCGTCCCGGGCGCCCCGCGGCGTCCACGGTGACGGCAGGCAGCGGCGAGTGACCGTCCGGTCACAGGCGTCCCGCCGAAAGCCCAGGTCGGCGTCCGGCGGGCGGACGAGTTTCCATCCAGGGGTGGCGGTCAGGCAAGATGGGGTGTATCTGCCCACTGCCGATTTCAAGCGTCCGGACGGTTTCTCTTGGCTGAGTACATTTACACCATGCGCAAGGCGCGCAAGGCGCACGGCGACAAGGTGATCCTCGATGACGTCACCCTGAGCTTCCTGCCCGGCGCGAAGATCGGCGTCGTCGGCCCCAACGGTGCCGGTAAGTCGACCGTCCTGCAGATCATGGCGGGCCTCCAGCAGCCGTCGAACGGTGACGCGTTCCTCTCCCCGGGCTACAGCGTGGGCATCCTGATGCAGGAGCCCAAGCTGGACGAGGCGAAGACCGTCCTGGAGAACGTCCAGGACGGTGTCGCCGGGATCAAGGGCAAGCTCGACCGGTTCAACGAGATCGCCGAACTGATGGCGACCGACTACTCCGACGCGCTGCTCGACGAGATGGGCAAGCTCCAGGAGGAGCTGGACCACGCCAACGCGTGGGACCTCGACGCCCAGCTCGAGCAGGCCATGGACGCGCTCGGCTGCCCGCCCGGCGACTGGGCGGTCGTCAACCTCTCCGGTGGCGAGAAGCGCCGCGTCGCGCTCTGCAAGCTGCTGCTGGAGCAGCCCGACCTGCTGCTCCTCGACGAGCCCACCAACCACCTCGACGCCGAGTCGGTGAACTGGCTGGAGCAGCACCTGGCCAAGTACCCGGGCACCGTCGTGGCGATCACCCACGACCGGTACTTCCTGGACAACGTCGCCGAGTGGATCCTGGAGCTCGACCGCGGCCGCGCCTACCCGTACGAGGGCAACTACTCCACCTACCTGGAGACCAAGCAGACCCGTCTGAAGGTCGAGGGCCAGAAGGACGCCAAGCGCGCCAAGCGGCTCAAGGAAGAGCTGGAGTGGGTGCGGTCGAACGCCAAGGGGCGCCAGGCCAAGTCCAAGGCCCGCCTCGCGCGTTACGAGGAGATGGCGGCCGAGGCCGACAAGATGCGGAAGCTGGACTTCGAGGAGATCCAGATCCCGCCGGGCCCGCGTCTGGGCAGCATCGTCGTCGAGGTGAACAACCTCTCCAAGGCGTTCGGCGAGAAGGTCCTCATCGACGACCTGTCCTTCACGCTGCCGCGCAACGGCATCGTGGGTGTCATCGGCCCCAACGGCGCCGGCAAGACCACCCTGTTCAAGATGATCCAGGGCCTGGAGACGCCGGACTCCGGCTCCATCAAGGTCGGCGAGACCGTCAAGATCTCGTACGTCGACCAGAGCCGCGCGAACATCGACCCCAAGAAGACGCTGTGGGCCGTCGTCTCCGACG
Source organism: Streptomyces sp. NPDC090108 (assembly GCF_044747185.1). Taxonomy (NCBI): domain Bacteria; kingdom Bacillati; phylum Actinomycetota; class Actinomycetes; order Kitasatosporales; family Streptomycetaceae; genus Streptomyces; species Streptomyces sp. NPDC090108. The sequence continues at coordinate 68,387 of NZ_JBIVDQ010000008.1, read as the reverse complement.
AGCTGGACTACATCAACGTCGGCCAGGTCGAGATGCCGTCCCGCGCCTACGTCTCCGCGTTCGGCTTCAAGGGCCCGGACCAGCAGAAGCCGGCCGGCGTCCTCTCCGGTGGTGAGCGCAACCGCCTCAACCTGGCGCTGACCCTCAAGCAGGGCGGCAACCTGCTGCTCCTCGACGAGCCCACCAACGACCTCGACGTCGAGACGCTGTCCTCCCTGGAGAACGCGCTGCTCGAGTTCCCGGGCGCGGCCGTGGTCGTCTCCCACGACCGCTGGTTCCTGGACCGGGTCGCCACGCACATCCTCGCCTACGAGGGTGAGTCGAAGTGGTTCTGGTTCGAGGGCAACTTCGAGTCGTACGAGAAGAACAAGATCGAGCGGCTCGGTGCCGACGCCGCCCGTCCGCACCGTGCCACCTACAAGAAGCTGACCCGGGGCTGATCGACTCGTGCGCCACATCTACCGCTGCCCGCTGCGCTGGGCGGACATGGACGCGTACGGCCACGTGAACAACGTGGTGTTCCTGCGCTACCTGGAGGAGGCCCGTATCGACTTCCTCTTCCGCCCGGACAAGGACTTCCAGCAGGGGTCGGTCGTGGCGCGTCACGAGATCGACTACAAGCGGCAGCTCGTCCACCGGCACCACCCGGTGGACATCGAGCTGTGGGTCACCGAGGTCCGCGCCGCGTCCTTCACCCTCGCCTACGAGGTGAAGGACGACGACGTGGTCTACGTACGGGCCTCGACGGTCATCGTGCCGTTCGACTTCGAGGCCCAGCGGCCGCGCCGGATCACCGCCGAGGAGCGGGAGTTCCTCGGCGAGTACCGGGACGACGCCGCCGGGGAGGAGGCCGTCGCCGCATGACGGTCCTCCACCTCGCCGACGAGACGGAGGCGACGGACCTCGCCGCCTTCCTCTCCCGGCTGCTCCGCTACGACCGCGGGGCCGCGGTGCGCCTCCAGGCGGCCGGTACCGCGCTCGCCGTGTTCGGCCGGCCGCCGTCCTTCGAGGTCCTCGCGGTCCGCGCGGTACGGCTCGCCAAGCCGTACGAGAACGGGCTCGACGTCACCCTCGACACGACCGTCTCCGCGGGGGAGCTGCTGGAGTCCGTGGACGAGCGGGCGGCCACGGCCGCCGTGCCGGCCGCGGTCACCGGCCCCCCGTGGGCCGGGGTGCTGCCGCCGCGCGGTGACTGGCGTCCCGAGCCGGGACTGCCGGCCCCGGAGGCGCTGCGTTCGACCGTGGCCCGGTCGGTCGCCGAATTCCGTTCCCGCACGGAGGAGTTGACGCCCGAGCGGCGTACGCGCGGTGAACTGGACCGGATAGGGCGGGAGATCTGGTCCCGCGAGGTCGGGCAGACCCCGCTTCCGGTACGGGTCGTGCACGCGGCCCAGTCCCTCGGCTTCCTGCGGCCCGGGACGCCCGCGGAGCACACCGCGCTGTTCTCCTCGGGCGCGTGGCTCAGGCTGCGCACCCCGTACGGCTCCGTCGCGGTCCGCCGCGCCGGCCTCGGGGCCCTCGGCACCCTCGGCGTCAGCGTGCGCTGAGTCCCGGCGCATCCCGCACGTCGGCCCCGCACGTCGGCCCCGCACGCCGGCCCCGCACGCCGGCGTCCGGCGGCGCTCCCGCCGGTCGGCCCTCCCCGCCGGAACACCGGCGCTTCCCGCCGTCCGGTCCTCCAGGCCGTGGTGACCGGCGCTTTCCGTCGGTCAGTCCTCCCGGCTGTCGTCCGGCCACACCCCGATGTGGTCCGGTTCCAGTTCCAGGGCCACGCGGTCGCGCATGTTCAGGGCCCGGGTGTACTCCGCGGGCAGCTGGAGGCGTCCGGCGCGGTCGAGCATGGCGTACTCGCGGGCGACCACCGTCTCGTGGCCCGTGGTGACGTCGACCTCGCTGCGCCGCAGCACCTCGGTGGAGGTGCGGCCGTCGCGGATCGCGACCGTGCGGCGGACCTCGTCGGCCACCGCCTGGTCGTGGGTGACGATGACGACGGTCGTGCCGAGGGTCTCGTTCGCCGTGCGGAACGCCTCGAAGATCTGCGCGGCGGTGCCCGAGTCGAGTTCACCGGTGGGTTCGTCGGCGAGCAGCACCGCGGGGGCGCCCGAGAGGGCCACCGCGATGGCGACGCGCTGCTGCTGGCCGCCCGACATCTCGTGCGGGCGGCGGTCCCGGCAGTCGGCCACCTGGAGCAGGTCCAGGAGCTCCAGGGCGCGCGCGGTGCGGGCGGCCCGGGAGCGGCGGCCCGGGGTGCCGGCGAGCTGGAGCGGGAGGACGACGTTCTGGGCCGCGGTGAGGTACGGCAGCAGGTTGCGGGAGGTCTGCTGCCAGACGAAGCCGACGGTCTCGCGGCGGTAGGACAGGCGGTCCTTCGCGGTCATGGTGAGCAGGTCCCGGCCGGCGACCCGGGCCGCACCCGCGGTCGGGGTGTCGAGGCCGGCGAGGATGTTCATCAGCGTGGACTTGCCGCTGCCCGAGGCGCCGACGAGAGCCATCAGCTCGCCCTCGCGGACCAGGAGATCGAGGCCCTGGAGCGCCTGCACCTCCACCCCGTCGGCGGAGAAGACCCGGACCAGCCGGTCGCAGGTGATCAGCGCGTCGTGGCCGTAGGCGGGACGGTCGCGGGCCTCGGTCACCCGGTCGGCCAGCTCGGTGAGGGTCGGGTCGGTCGTCATGAGGTCCTCCTGAACCGCTTCGTCGGGCATCCCCGTGTCCCGCTGCCTCCGGGCACCGCCCGGCACGGCCTCACCGGGCGTCCCCCGCCCGCAGCTCCGTCACCGATCCGCGTCTGCCCGTCCACCACGCCTGCAGGGCCGCGACGCCCACCGCGACCACCACGACCGTCAGCGTCGGGACGGCCAGCGACCAGAGGTCCGGGACCAGGACCGCCCGGTCCGTGGCGGCTCCGGCCGAGGGCATGGCCAGGACGAGGAGATCGACACCGGGGGACAGCACCTGGACGGCCGTCCACCCGGTGAGGGCGCCCCCGGCGGCGGCGAGCAGGGCCTGGGGGAGCGACTCCAGGATCAGCAGGCGCCGGCCCTGGGCGCGGGTCAGCCCCATGGTCCGCAGCCGGGCGAGAAGGGCGGCGCGTTCGGGGGCCGCGCGCAGCAGCGCGAGCAGCAGGGCGAGGACGGCGAGGCCGGCACCCGCGGCGACGGCCGCCGTGTACACGTGCACGGCGCCGGTCTGCAGGGGTGAGTCGGCGTACCGGGCGCGCTCCTCGGTGAGGGTGTGGACGCCCGCCGAGGAGCCGGCCGTCCGGCGCAGCGCGCCCGCGTCGCGCGGGGTCCCGGTCAGCAGCAGCGAGGTCGGCCGGGCGGCGTTGCCGGGCAGCCCCGCACGGTCCACGACGAGGAACTCGGAGCCGGGCACGGCCGGGGTGCGGTCCCGCACGGTGGTGATCCGCACGGTGACGGTGCTGCCGTCCGGCAGCCACAGCTTGAGCGGATCGGTGCCGTAGTCCCTGGCGACGCCGGGGGAGGCCAGGGCGGGGAGCGGCGCGGTGCCGCTTCCCGCGTGCGGGCCCTTCCCGTTCAGCACCCGCTCGGGGAAGGCGCCGAGGCCGGTGCGGGCCGCCAGCGCGCTGTAGGTGCCCGGGTCCACGCCCGCCACCGGCACCTTGTAGGCCGTCGTGCCCAGGGTCGCCTCGTAGGTGATGCTCGCGGCCGCGACCTCGTGGACCCCGGGCAGGGAGCGCACCCGTGCGGCCAGGCCGGACGGCAGCGGGGAGCCGTACTCCACGCGGGCGTCGGCGCCGACGGTGAGCAGCGCGGCACGGTCGCGGGCCGCGGCCACGCCCGACAGCACCGAGCCGCCGAACGCCGCCGTGGTCAGTGCCGTCAGCAGCGCCAGCAGGGGCAGCGCGCCGGAGCCGGACGTGCGGCCCGCGCGGGCCAGGGACAGCAGGGCGACCGCGCCGCGCAGCCGCCCGGCGGGACGCCCCGCGAGGCGCAGCAGCGGCGGCTGGAGGCGGAGCAGCAGCAAGGTGGCGATCACGGCGATCAGCACCGGGGCCAGCGAGATCAGCTGGTCGCCGGTGGTGCCGCGGCGCCGGAGCGCCTCGACCGCGCCGGCGGCCGGCACCAGCAGGGTCAGCTCCAGGACCAGCCGCCGCCGGGAGGGCCGTACGCTCGCCGCGTCCGCGCGCGGGACCGTCGCCCGCACCCTGCGGTGGGCGAGGACGGCGGCCAGCGGGAGCGCGGCGCAGGCGGTCAGGGTGACGGCGGCCGCGGCGGCGAAGGCGTACAGGGTGTGGTGCGCGGGCAGCAGCAGGAGCGCGGCGGCCAGGCCGAGCGCGCCCGCCGGTACGGCGGCCACGGCGGTCTCGGCCAGCAGCCGGCCGGCGAGCCCCGGCAGGGACGCGCCGCGCGCCCGGAGCAGGGCGAGTTCGGCGCGCCGCCGGTCGGCGGCCAGCCCGCCCGCCATGCACAGGACGACCGCGGCGACCGTCGCGGCGCCGGCGGCGGCCACCGAGACCAGCGGGGAGACGGTGGAACGCAGACCGGCGAACGAGTTGAGGAAGTTGTCCAGGTCGCTGTCCACATCGGCCTCCGAGCCGGTGGCGGCGCGGGTGCGGCTGAGGCCGGGACCGTTCTCCAGCGAGGCGACGCCGTGGCGCAGGCCGTCCAGTCCGCGGGCGCGCAGCCCGGTGAGCCGGGGTGCGACGAACCAGTAGCGGGACGGGTGGAACCGGGTGCTCAGCAGGGCGGGCGTGGCCTTCTGCGGGATCAGCAGGGTGCCCAGCCAGTACTTCGCCACCGGCACGGAGTCCGGTATCGGGACCAGCGAGGGGGTCTGCATCAGCGGAACGGTCGACCAGTAGGCGCCGTCCGGGTCGCGCGGGGTGAGGATGCCGGTGACCTCGGCCGCGACCGGGGGCCGGCCGACGGCGGGGAGGTGCACGACCGAACCCACCTCGATGTGCATGCGCTTCGCGGTCTCCGCGGTGACGGCGGCCTCGATCCGGGGGGACTCGGGGTCCACCGGCGCGGTGGTGCGCGGCAGCCGGCCGGAGCGCACCCGCGCGTGCGCGCCCAGGCCGTCGGGCGCCATCAGCGACACGTGGGCGGGCGCCCCGGACGGGGCCGGGAGCCAGGCGTCGGGCACCGGCAGATCGACGTCGGTCATGACGCCGTACGACGACTGGTCCCGGTCCACCGGCAGCAGCCCCCCGGCGACGCCCAGCACCTTGCCGTACTGCTGCCGCAGCCGGGCGGTGTCGACGGGCTTGTCCGGGTCGGTGGACTCGGCGTCCGGGCCGACCAGCGGGGCGGTCACCCGTACGGTGGTGCGGTCGGGGCGGGCCGCGCGGACGGCGTGCACCAGCCCCGCGTCCTCGTACCGGTCGACCGCGAGCGGCAGCGCGGCCGCCAGGGCGGCGGTCAGCGCGACCAGCAGCGCGAGGGCCGGCGCGGCGCCGGGTGCGGTCCGCAGCCGGGTGCGCACCCAGGGTGCGACCGCGCGAGGTGCCTGACCCACCTCATTCACCTCCCTGTTCACGCAGCGACCGCGCGGGGTTCGCGCGGCGCGCCGACAGCACTGCGGTGACGGCGAGCGGCGGCACGGCGACCGCCACGAGCAGCACCGCCACCTGTCCGTACGGAAGCCGGACGACCAGTTCCGGCACGGGCCGGGTGGCCTCGCCGGTCAGCACGATCAACGGCAGGACGCTGCGGGCCAGTACGGCGCCCAGCGCGACCCCCACCGCCAGCGCCAGGCCCACCAGGACGGCCTGTTCGGCGGCGATCGACCGGGCCAGCCGGCGGCGCGGGGCGCCGAGCGCGCGCAGCACCGCGAACTCCGCCTCCCGCGCCCGCAGCGAACCGGCCGCTCCCACCGCGAAACCGACCGCGGCGAGCACGGCGGCCACCACGGCCGCCGCGGTGAAGGCGGCCGTGGGACCGGCGCCGAAGGGGTCGTCGCGCAGCTCGGCCGCGATCTCGTCCCGCACCACCACCTGCCCCGGATCCACGTCCGGCAGGGCCCGCAGGGAGGCGGCCACCGCGGCCGCCCGGCCCGGCGCGGTGTCCAGCCACCACTCGGTGGGGGCCGCGCCCTCCCCGTACCGGGCCTGGAGCACCTGGTTCGCGGCGCGCAGATCGAACAGCACGGCTCCTCCGTCGTGGTCGCCGGACAGCGCCGGGTCGACGGTGGTGGGCAGCGCCCGCACCGACCGGACCAGACGCACCGGCAGGTTCTGGCCGCCGAACACCACTTCCACGCGCTGTCCGGTGTGTGCGCCGACGGAGTCCAGGTAGCGGTCGGTCGCCACGGCCGCCACCTCGTGCGGCACGGGCTGCGGCACCTGGAAGCGGTAGGTGAGGCTCGCGGCGCTCCACCGGTCGTCACCGGGGATGTACCCGGTGCGGTAGGTGAAGGAGGGCGTGGTGCCGGTGGCCGCCTTCGGCCGGGTGGGGCTGGTCCGCGGGCCGGGGAAGCCGTTGCCGTCGGTGTCCACGGCCGTCGTCCAGCGGACCGGCAGCGCCAGCCGGCGCGCCTGGCCGCCCGCCGTGACGGCGGTCAGTTCGCGCAGGGTCAGGCGGTGTTCCTCGCCGGATCCGTGCGGCTGGGACAGGTACAGCTTGAACCCGGTGAGGGTGACCCGGCCCAGCGGCGAGGGGAGGGCGACGGTCAGGGTGTGCGGGCGGCCGTCGGGGACCAGCCGGTCCGCCGGCAGCTGGAACGGCACCCCGAACCGGTCCTCGAACGAGACGGTCACGTCGGGGGCGGTCCCGGACGGCACGGAGTCGCGCAGGACCGCCGACAGCCGCAGCTCGGCGGTGCCCGACGGCACCGCGGTCCCGGCCGCCGCGCCGCCGGACGCGAGCCCGGCGAGCAGTTTCGGCGCCGGAACGTCCGTCAGGTCCCGGCGTATCAGCAGCGCGTCCGCCACGTGCCCGGTGTCCAGCGCCAGCGCGGTCGCCGTACGGTCGCCGGACAGCGACTGCCCGGTGCGGACGGCGGGCGCGGCCTCGCGCACCCCGGGGACCGTCGCGTACAGGTCGCTGCGGCCGGGGCCGCCCGTTCCCCCGTCGGTCACCCGGACCGGCACCCCTGCGCGGAAGTCGGCCTGGTCGTTCTGCGAGCCCTTCCAGGACGCGGCCTGTCCGACGGCCAGCATGCCGAGCGCCACCGCGAGCACGAGGAGCAGCACCGGCCCGGCGCCGCGCGCCGTACGGCGGCTGAACTGCCAGCCGGCCAGCGCCGCGGGCAGCCCCCGCCCCGCCGCCGCCCAGCGCTCCGCGAGCCGCGCCACCGGCGGCAGCAGCCGCAGCGTCAGCACGGTTCCGGCGAGCAGGGCCAGCGCGGGCGCGGCGACCAGCAGCGGATCGATGCCGAGCGCCCCCGACCGGTCGGCGGACACGGCCCCGGTGCTCTGCCGGTCCAGCTGCCAGTAGGCCACCCCGGCCACGACCAGCAGCCCGAGGTCGGCACCGGCGCGCCCGGCGGACGGGAGCAGGTCGCGCCGGGTACGGGTGCGTGCGGGGCCGGCGGAGGCGGCGCGGCCCGGCCGGAGGAGGGAGCGCGCGGTGCGCCGCGCCCCCGCGGCCCGCGTCCGGGTGCCCTTGGCGCCGCCCGGGGCCGGCAGGGTCGCCGTCAGCGCGCAGCCCAGGGCGACCCCGGCCGCCGTCAGCCACACGGCGGGGCCGCCGGCGGCGGGGACGGCCAGACGCAGGCCGATCCGGGCCAGCGGGCCGTGCCCGGCGAGCAGTGTGGTGAGCGGGCCGGCGAGCAGCGGGGCGACGAGCGCGGCGGGTACGGCGAGCAGCAGCGCCTCGGTGGCGGCGAGGCCCACGATCCGGGCGCGGGAGGCGCCGCGGGCCCGCAGCAGCGCGGTCTCGGCGGCGCGTTCGGCCGCCAGCAGCCGTGCCACCAGCAGCAGCGCGTACCCGGCGAGCAGGACGAGCTGGAGTGCGACGACCGTCAGCGTGGAGCGGGAGACCAGCAGCGAGCGTTCGATCCGGTCCAGGACGTCCGGCAGCGAGGTCACCGACATCGTGGTGCCGGGCGGGCCGGAGGTGCGCAGCGCCACGCTGCCCTTGGCCGCCGCCTCGTGCAGCGCCCCGATGCGCCCGGTCGTCACCGTGGAGAAGTCGGCCGACGCCAGCCAGGCCTGCGGACCGCCGCTCACCCGGCCGCCGGTGACGGTCGCGGGGGCGGCGAGCAGCGGCCCGTAGGTGGTGAAGCCGACCTCCTTCACCCCGCGTCCGAGCAGGTCGTCCAGCTTCCAGTACGGCGCGGTCACGGTGACCGGACGGTACAGGCCCGTGATGCGTACCCGGACCGGCCGTCCGCCCAGCCGGTCGGCCAGGGTGAGGCGGGCGCCGGGCTTCAGACGGAGCGCCCGCGCGGCCGTCTCCGGGAGGGCCGCCTCGACGTCGCCCGGGGCCGTCGCCGGGAACCGGCCGGCGGTCAGCCGCACCTGGCCGAGGTCCAGCGCGGCGAAGTGCGTCAGCTCCGGGTCGTTCGAGCGGTGGCCGGCCGGCCGGAGCGAGCGGGGCAGGGCGTACGGGCCCGAGCGGCGCAGCGTCCGCACGGTCACCGGCAGCCCGTCGAAGGTCTTGCGGGCGCCTTCGCGTACGGCGGCGTCGGCCGCGGCCCGTTCGCCCGCGGGCTGGGTGTCGGCCTTGACGATCAGCGCGGTGTCGGCCGCGTAGCGCGGCTCGCCCAGCACATGGCGCAGCGCCGCGTCCCCGAGCGCCCCCGAGTACGCGGTGAACGTCGCCAGCACCGCGGTGGTCAGCACCACCGTCAGCAACGCCGCGCCGAGCAGCAGGCGATGTGCCCGCGCGCGTGAGACGACGAACCCCGTCATCCTGCCCCCGTGTCGTCCGTACCGGCCGGACCTGCCCGTACCTTTTCGATCTCCGGGCGATGCTGGCAGACGGGGGCGGGGGCCGGTAAGCGGTCGGCGACAGGTCTATACCGGATCGTGACCGGATGCGGACGACACGCGACCGGATGCCGGTGCCCCGCGCGGCCTGCGGAAACGGGTGTTCCGGCCGGAATCCGGGCCGGGCCCGGTCAGCCCTCGGTGTTCACCATCGAGCGGGCCGCGTACGTCAGGTAGTTCCACAGCGTCCGCTCGTGCTCCTCGGACAGCCCCAGCTCGTCGACCGCCGCCCGCATGTGCTTCAGCCACGCGTCGTGCGCGGCCTGGTCGACGGTGAAGGGAGCGTGCCGCATGCGCAGACGGGGGTGGCCGCGGTTGTCGCTGTAGGTCGTGGGGCCGCCCCAGTACTGCATGAGGAACAGCGCCAGCCGCTCCTCCGCCGGGCCGAGGTCCTCCTCCGGGTACATCGGCTTGAGGATCGGGTCCCCGGCGACGCCCTCGTAGAAACGGTGGACGAGCCGGCGGAAGGTGTCCTCACCGCCGACCTGCTCGTAGAAGGTCTGCTCCTGAAGCGTGCCGCGCCGAATCTCATTCACGCGTCCATCGTCTCAGACCGGGTGACCGAGGACGGAGGGCTTAGGTCCTCCCCCTGTCATCCCCTTGTCCTCTTCTGCCGTCTCCTGTTCTTTCCGGCCCTCCGCGGATCGCCCGCGGTGCCGCGCGGCGGTCCTCCTCCGGGGCCGGGAGGCCGTATTCCGCCTACTGTGGGCGCATGGGCGCCTACGACTCGGGGATCACCGGGGCCGCGGCGGCGGCGCGGGCCGCGCTGGTGCGGCTGATCGACGCCGACGGGGCCTGGGCGGCGGACCCCGTGTGGCGGGAGGCGTTCGCCGAGGTGCCCCGGCACCTGTTCGTGCCGTACTACTACGTGAACGGCGAGGACGGCTGGGAACGCCTGTGGGGCGAGAGCCCGGACCCGGTGGTCCGGGAGCGCTGGGCGCGCGGCGCCTACGACGACGGCCCGCTGGCCACCCGGCTGCGCGACGGCGAGCTGCTCTCCTCCAGCAGCCAGCCCTCGCTGATGGCGCGGATGCTGGTCGCGCTGGAGGTGGACGACGGGGACCGGGTCCTCGAGGTGGGCGCCGGCACCGGCTACAACGCGGCCCTGCTCGCCCACCGCCTCGGCGACGACGACCTGGTCACCACGGTCGACCTGGAGCCGGAGATCGCCGAGTCGGCCCGCGGGCACCTGGCCGCGGCCGGATACCGCCCGGCGGTCGTCACCGGGGACGGCGCGCGCGGGGTGCCCGAACGCGCGCCGTACGACCGGATCATCGCCACCTGCTCGCTGCCCACGGTGCCGCGCGCCTGGCTCGCCCAGTGCCGTCCGGGTGCCCGGGTGCTGACCCCGCTGGCCACCGGCCTGCTGGCGCTGACCGTCAGGGACGCCGGACACGCCGAGGGGCGGTTCCTGCCCACGGCCGTCCGCTTCGTACCGCTGCGCGGGGAGATCCGGCCGCGTCCGGAGCCGGCGTTCCCGGGCGGGCTGCCGCCGGGCGCCTATGAGCAGGAGTCGTTCCGCTTCCTGCTGGATCTGGTCCGGGACGGCCTCGACCCGCCGGAGGCTTACGCGCTGTGGGAACGCGCGGGCATGCCCGGCCGGGAACGGTACGGCGTCACGGTCGGCCGCGACGGTGCCCGGGTGTGGCTGGACGATCCGCGGGGCCCGGCCGTGTGGCCGCTGCCCTGAGCGTCCCGGCGCGGACGGTGCCCGCGCCGGGTGCCCGCGGGCTCAGCCCCGGCGGACGGTGATGGTCGTCCAGGCGCCGACGTGCACCTGGTCGCCGTCCTCGAGCGGCACCGGCACGAACGGCTGGATCGGCTCGTCCGAGCCGTTGACCGTGGTGCCGTTCGTCGAGTTCTGGTCGACGACCGCCCAGCCGCCGTCCGGCTGCTGGACCAGGACCGCGTGCTGGTGCGAGACGCCCGGGTCCTCCGGGGGCACCGCCAGGTCGATGTCGGGGGTGTCGCCGGTGGAGTGCCGGCGGCGGCCGATGGTGACCTGGTTCCCGGACAGCGTGCGCTGCTGCTCGGGCGAGTAGGCGGGCAGGTTCAGCCCCGCCGCCTCGGGGCCCGAGCGCTGCATCATCGCCATGAAGTACTCGCGGTCGGGGCCGATGGTCGCGATCCAGGTGGTGGGACCCTGCGGCGTCCGCGGAGCCTGCGGGAAACCGGGACCGGACGGAGCCTGGCCGCCGCCCGGACCGCCGGGCTGCGGGTAGCCGTAACCGCCGGGCGCGCCGCCGGGGCCGCCGGACGGCGGGGAGATCACCCAGTCGTCCTCGGCGCCGCCGGGACCCGGACCGCCGGCGGACGGCCGGCCGGTCTCCTGCGGGAACGCGGGCGGCGCGGGCGGACCGGGCTGGAACGCCTGCGGGGCACCGCCGGGACCGCCCTGGCCGCCGGGACCGCCGGGGCCGCCGGAGGTCGGGGGAGCGGGACGCGAGGGGGCGCCGCCGAAGGCCGAGGGCGCCTGGGCGCCGGGACCGCCCTGGCCGCCAGGACCCTGCCCGGGACCACCGCCGAACCCGGACGGGCCGCCGGGACCGCCCTGGCCGCCGGCACCGCCGGGGCCCTGCCCCGGAGCGCCGGGGAAGCCCGAGGGCGGACCGGACGGACGCTGACCGCCGCCGAAACCGGAAGGACCGCCGGACCCGCCGGGGCCCCCCGGACCACCGGGGCCGCCGAAACCGCCCGGGCCACCGGAGCCGCCCGACCCGCCGAAACCACCGGAGCCGCCCGACCCGCCGGGGCCGCCGAAACCACCGGAGCCGGCCGTCCCGCCGGGACCGCCGAACCCGCCCTGCGCACCGGGTCCACCGGGGCCACCCGGACCGGACCGGCCGCCCGACGGGCCGCGCTCGACGCCGAACGGCGTCGGGCCGGACGGCTCACTGCCGAAGGACGGGATCGGCTCGGCCGGACGGTTCACCTGCGAGGGCCGCGACCCCTGGTACTCGTACCCGTCACCGCCGCCGTACGTCGAACTCGGCGGCTGGAACAGGGGCTGGGAGGAACGCGGCGACGCCGGACCGGCCGGCGGTGAGGCCGGGGTGTACGAGGTGGCCGTGTTGGTCAGGAAGTTCCACCGGCACTCCTCGCAGAAGGGCGCGCCGCCCTCACGGGGCGTACGGCACTGCGGGCACAGCTCCGGCTCCGGGGCGGAGCCGCCGCGCGGCGGCGGGAAGCCGTAGCCTCCGCCCGGCGGGGGCGGGGGCGGGGGTACGGCACCGGCCATGCGGTGACCGCACACCTCGCACCAGTCGTCGGAACCCGACTGGTGTCCGTTCGGGCAGGTCGGCATGTCGGCGCTTCCCCTTCTCATCAGGGCCTGGCAAGTCCTGCTACGTCATTACTTCTTCACGCGGACGGTCTTCGTGGACCGGGTCTCGAGAGTCATCTCGTCGGCCTCGGCGACCTTCGTCTTCAACCGCACAGTACCTGTCGCGACGTCGACCACGTCCACCACCTTCGCAAGCAGTTTCGCAGTATCCGCGTTCCCGGATTCACCCGCCAGTTGAACAGCGCGCCCCAGTTTGGCCGTTGCTCCGTCGAAATCGCCCGCTTTGCGAAGGTCCAGTCCCTGCTGGATGACCCGGGCCAGTTCGGCCTGCCCGGTGTAGTGGGCGACTTGGGGATCGATCGACGTCGAGGCCGACATGTCGTCGGTCCACACGGCCCGCACCAGGCCCTGCGAACCGAGGTTCAGCGCCGGGCCGTCCGCCTGCGGGACGACCAGCGACACCCGGGCCGCCAGCATCTCCTGGCCCAGTCCGGCCGCCGGCACCTCCACGCACAGGTGGTAGTCGCGGGACTCGTCGCCCCAGGAACCGGTGGGGTAGTCGCCCGCGCGCGGCCCCGCCTCGGTGCGCCGGCCGGTCAGTTCCTCGACGGCGGGAGCGACCTGCTTGATGAACCTGACGGTCGTGCCGACCGGTGTCCACACCCGCAGGGCGACATCGGCGACCTCCTTGCCCATCGCCGTCTCCATCATCCGCGTGAAGTCGCCCGCGAGATGCGCCGGATCGGCGACGATGTCGGCGGTGCCGAGCAACGCCGAGGCGACCGCTGTGACTTCTTTCACTTCCCAGTCGGTGCCCACGCCCCGCGCGTCACACGTGAAGCGCCCGGCGCAGTCGTCGAGCGCGGCTCTGAGGTCCTGCGGCGACTCGTGCTCGTTGCGTCCGTCGGTGAGCAGGATGCCGTGCCGGATGCCGACGTCCGCCGAGGACAGCAGCCGGCCGGCGAGCCGCAGCCAGGTCCCGATGGCGGTGCCGCCGCCCGCGCCGAGCCGGCGCAGCGCCAGCCTGGCCTGTTCGCGGGTGGTGGCGTCCGCGACCGCGAGCCGCCCGCCGCCCGGGTAGACCTCCTCGGCGACGTGGGTGCCGGCGATCACCGCGAAGTGCGTGCCGTCGCGCAGGGTGCCGATCGCGGCGGCGGTGGCGTCGCGCGCGTTGCGCATCTTGGCCGCCGGATGGTCCATCGAGCCCGAGCAGTCCACCATCACCACCACCGCGGCGGACGGCCCCTGCCCCGGCGCCTGCGCCCGCGGGACCGCGCTCCCGGCGGTGCCCCCGCCCGTCGCGGTCACCGTGACGATCGCGTTGACCTCGCGGCCGCCCTCCGGCAGGTACTCGTTCTGGTACACGTCCATCGAGAACCGCGGCACGTTCGACTTCGCGAAATTGGCCATGCTGTCCACATCCCCCCCAGGACCCCCGCGACGGCGGGACCGTGTGTGCGGTGCGGACCGGTCCCCTCCGGTCCGCCGCTGCTTCCCCGTACGGTCGTGCGTCGTGCGTTCGTGTGTGGTGCGTCGTGCACTCGTGTGTGGTGCGTCGTGCGGCGCCGTTCTACGGCCTCAGGCCGATCCTGCCCCCTGCGGCGGTGCGGGGAACGGCAGGACCGCCACTGTTACGTTGTCGTGGCCGCCGCCGTCCAGGGCGTGACCGACCAGCACGCGGGCGCTGTGCAGCGGCCGTGCGGCCGCGTCCCGCGGCAGCGCCTCGGCCATCTCCTCGGCGGTCTCCGCGTAGTTCCACAGGCCGTCGGTGCACACCAGCACCGTGCCGGGCCGGTCCGGCTTGAAGGACGCGGTGTGCGGCTCCAGTTCGTAGGCGTCGGCGCCGAGCCAGCCGGTGATCGCGTGGGCGCGCTCGTCGGCGTACGCCTCCGCCTCGTTCATCAGCCCGGCCGCGACCATCTGCGCGGCCCAGGAGTCGTCCTCGGTGAGCCGGGCCGGGGGGCCGGAGCGGTCGTCGGGCACCCAGTAGACGCGGCTGTCGCCGACCCAGCCGACCACCAGCAGCCCGGAGGTGACGACGGCGGCGACGATGGTGCAGGCCGGCGCGTTCTGCTGCGGGGCGTGCTCGTGGTCCGGCGCGGGCTCCTCCGCCAGCGCGTCGACGGCCCGCGCGGCGGCGACGATCGCCTCGTGCAGAGCCGTCTGTGGGTGCGTGCCGCGCGGCAGGGCCGCCAGCAGGCTGTCCCCGGCCGTGCGGGCGGCGGCCAGCGAGGCCTCGTCCGGGCGGGTCGCCGAGGACACCCCGTCGCAGACGACCGCCAGCAGGGCCGGCGCGCCGTCGGGCAGCGCGGTCCGGGCGACGGAGAAGGCGTCCTCGTTGCGGTGATGGCGCAGGCCGCGGTCGCTCACGGCGGCCACCGGGCCCTCCTCCCGCTCCATGTGGTCGCGTTCGCGGGGCTGGGCGTGCCCGCAGTTCTCGCAGTAGCCGTCGTCGTCCACGCGGCCCGCCCGGCAGGCCACACAGACCGCACCGTCGGTACCGGCGGCGCCGTCCGGCGCGGCGGCGGGGTCGGCGGCGGCGCGCGGGTCCGGGGCCTGCAGCGGATAGTCGTCGGGTTCGTCGGGCCGGTCGAACCGCACACCGGGCGAGGCCTGCCCCGGTGCCGGTGACGGTGCCGCGGGCGCCACGGCGGGCGCCACGACGGGCGGGGGAGGCGCGGCCGGCATGGGCGGTACGGCGGTGCCGGCGCCCGGACCGGACAGCGGCGAGCCGCCCGAGTCGGTACCAGGCACGTCCGCCGCCCGGTGCGCGGCCGGCGGTGTGCTGCCGGAACCGGGCTCGGGCGCCGGCCAGCCCACCGCCTCCCCGGGCACCGGGGAGCCGGTCATGGTGAGCGTCGGGTGGTCCTGCGGCGGGGCGGGCACGACGGAGAGGTCGTATCCGCACGCGCCGCAGAAGAGGTCACCCTGCTCGAGCGGCTCCGTGCAGCTCGGGCACTTCGACAGTGCGGCCTGCTGGGGCATCTGCGACATCAACTACACCCACGTCCGGGGGCGGTAACGGTTGGCCCGTTCCACCAGCTCGATCCTCTCCTCGCCGCCCGGTGCCAGTCTGGCCAGCGTGCGGTAGGCGCGCTCCAGACCGAAACGCAGGCCCCGCTCGTCCAGACCGCTGCCGAGCAGCACCCGTCCGCCGGCCGCGGGCCCGGCGGCGTCCTGACCTCCGGAGAGTATCCAGTCCAGCGCGCAGCCGAGTACTTCGGCGGACAACTGCTCGCGGCGCGCCGGATCGAGACCGTACGCCTGGAGCGCCTCGATCTGCCCGGCGGCGGCCGTCAGGTCCTCCTGGAACGGCAGGTCGTCCCTGCCCGCGGTGCGCTGCCTGAGCCGCGCGCGCACGGCCGCGACCCGGGCCGCCGTGTAGTGGATGGACGACTCCGGCACCGACTCCAGGGTGCGCACGGCACCGCCCCGGTCGCCGGCCGCGAGGCGGACCCGGGCCAGTCCGAAGGCGGCGCTGACGAAGCTCGGGTCGGTGGCCCACACCAGCCGGTAGTACTCGGCGGCGTTGTCCAGCTGGCCCAGCACCTCCGCGCACAGGCCGAGCGCCAGCTTGGGCGCCGCCTCGCCGGGAAAGGCGTCGTAGACCGCGTCGAAGGCCAGCGCGGCGCCCTCGAAGTCGCCGGTGGCCAGGGCCGTCACGCCCCGGTACCAGACCACCCGCCAGTCGTCGGGCCGTTCCTCCTCCAGCGCGGCCAGCCGCGTCAGCGCCGTACCGTGGTCGCCGTTCTCCAGCAGGGCGCGGATCTGCCGCAGCCGGGTCTCCACGGTTTTGGCCGGCGCCGACTCCAGCGCGGCGATCAGCTCGGCCGGGGCCGAGGCCATGAGACCGGCGAGGAAACCGGCGTCGGGGTCGGCGGGGTCGACCAGCGGCACGGGCAGCGCGAGCGCGGCCGCGGCCGTGTCGACGTTCCTGACCAGGGGCGCCGGGACGGGTCCGGACACCGGCGCCGTGAGCGGGGTCCGCCCGGGCCCCCGCGTCTGCGCGGGGAGTGCCACCGGTGTCCCGCCGGGCGCCGGAGCCCGCAGGCGTTCCCGGGCCCTCCTGCCGCCGGCCGGCCGGGCGCCCAGCAGCGAGACGTCACCGGGCGGCGCCGGGAACAGCTCGGTGTCGGTGACCTTCGTCTCGGGCCCGAACAGCGTCGACAGGGCGGGCCGTGCCTGCCCGGTCTGCAGCGAGACCACCTCGCGCAGCACGCCGGTCAGCTGCTCGGCCATCTCCTGGGCGGTGGCGAACCGGCGGGCCGGGTCGGGGTCGGTGGCGCGCACCAGCAGCCGGTAGAACGACTCGTAGCGCCGGAAGACCTCGACGGTGTCCGGATCGGGCAGACAGTCCACGTAGACGTTGGTGTAGCCCTGGAACTCGAAGGCGAGCACCGCGAGGGTACGGCCCACCGTGTACAGGTCGCTCGCCACCGACGGGCCGGTCTCGGCGACCTCGGGCGCCTGGTAGCCGACCGTGCCGTAGATCGCGGACTCGTCGTCGTCCATGCGGCGCACGGCGCCCATGTCGATCAGCTTGAGCTGGTCCTCGGTCTGGATGGCGTTGTCGACCTTGAAGTCGCAGTACAGCAGGTTGCGGCTGTGCAGATGGCCGAGCGCCTCCAGCGCCTCGATGCCGTACGCGCAGGTCTGCTCCACCGGCAGCGGATCGCGCCGCCCCTCCGGCGTGCGGCGGCCGTTGGCGATCTCCTTCAGCGACTTGCCGCCGACGTACTCCATGACGATGTAGCCGTCGAGCGACCCGGTGCGCTGGTCCAGGTGCTCCACGAAGTTGTAGATCCGCACGATGTTGGCGTGCTCGATCTCCGCGAGGAACCGGCGCTCGGAGATCGCGGCGGCCATCGCGTCCTGGTCGCCGGTGTCCAGCAGGCCCTTGAGCACCACCCACCGGTCGGCGACGGCCCGGTCCACCGCGAGGTAGATCCAGCCCAGGCCGCCGTGCGCGAGACAGCCCGCGACCTCGTACTGGCCGTGCACGACGTCCCCGGCCCGCAGCTTCGGCACGAACGAGTACGGGTGGCCGCACTTGGTGCAGAAGCCCTCCGTGCGCCCCGGCCGGTCACCGCGTGAACGCCCCACCGGAGCACCGCAGTCGGAGCGCGAGCAGTACCGCTTGCGCTCGGGCACCTCCGGGTTCTCCAGCGCCATCGCGCCCGGATCGGGCCGCGGCACCTGCGGCACCGCGACCAGTCCCGCGCCCAGCCGTCCCCGCGCGGAGGTGCCGGAGGACGAGCCCGAACTGCGCACCGACACCGAACGGCTCGTGGACCGGCCCGACTGGGCGCGCGAGAGCCGCCCGGACACCGAACGCCGCGACCTCGACGACTGCGAGGAGGTGCGCGAACCGCGGGTTCCCGCGCGGGAACCGCCGGTGCCCGACGACTCCGCGCCACCGCCCGTGATCCCGGTGGCCGGCGAGGAGACCAGTCCGTCCCCGGCCGCGGCCGGGGACGGCGCCGGCACGACCGGCGCCAGACCGCAGGTGTCGCAGTACAGCTCACCGCCGCCGACGTCCTCGTACGCCCCCTCGCAGCCCGGCCGCTGGCAGGCCCGTGGTGCCTGGCTCATGACGACTCACTCCCGTGGTCCTGAGGGCCGCCCTGCTGGGGGACCCGCGGTGTGCCGAGCGACTCGGCGGCGGCCTGCTGGTAGCGCAGCACGGCCTGTTCGGCGACGCGCAGGTCGCAGGGCGCGCTCCACAGCATGCGCCGCGCCGCGTCGTACCGTTCGATGAGCAGCGGGTCCTCGGCCAGGCCGTGCCGGGCGACCTTGGCCCGGTAGGCGTCCAGCCGGCCGCGCAGCTCGGCCCGCACCGCGAGCGGCGCGGTCACCTCCGTCAACGACTCGCGGGCGCGCAGCAGTTCGTCCTCCGCCTTCCGCTCCAGGGACTCCAGCAGCGGGGAGAGCCGGTGCCAGCGCGCCTGGCGCCGGTACTCGGCGGCGGCCGCCAGCTGCTCCTGGAGCGCGGTCGGTGGCCCGCTGACCACGGGCACCTCGGTCGCGGCGATCTTCGCCAGCACCTCGCCGCGCGCGGTCCGCGCCTCGGCGAGGGTGCGGTCCGCGCGGGAGAGCAGGTCCCGCAGCCGGATCAGCCGCTCCTCCGCGTCCTGCCGCACGGTCAGCACGGCTTCGATCTCCCGCCGCACGTCCTCCAGGGCGCGGGCCTCACGGTCGTACACCGTCGTGTCCGGGCGGCCGCCGCCGGGCGCCGAACTGCCCTCGGCCGGCACCCAGAAGGCGAGCGGGTCGCTGATCACGTCCTCGCGCAGCCCGGTCAGCGTGCGGGTGATCCGCTCCAGGTCGTCGCCCGCCGGGTGCTCCCCGGGGCGGACCCCGACGGAGTGGGCGAGCCTGCGGGTGCGCCCGAGCTCGGCCGCGAGCAGGTCGATCCGCGCGGGCAGCGCCGACCAGACCGCGTCGGCGCTGACGACCACGTCGAGCGAGGACGCGTACAGCTCGTTCATCCGGTCGACCAGGGAGACCAGCGAGAAGGTCTCGCTGAGCCTGCCGGTGCCGAGGGGAGCGGCGCCGCCGGCCACCGTGACGCTGTCGCCGCGCAGCAGCCCGGTCAGCGCGACCAGGTCCTCGCGGCTGGACCAGCGGCGCCGGGAGCGGATCTCCCGGGCGGAGCGCAGCGCGTCGGTGTAGGCGTCGAAGCAGGTCCACAGCAGGGTGACGGACACCTCCGTCACCGCCCAGCGGTCCTTGGTGACCCCGGTCAGCGCGGCTCCTTCGAGGAGTCTGCGGCCCGCGTGGTCCTGGAGGGCCAGCAGCGAGGTCTCGATCGCCTCGTGCTCCTGGCCGAGCCGCGCCAGCGCACGGTCCACCTCGTCCCGGTCCATCACCGGCCCGGCGGGGTCCGTGACGCCCATCGATCACCTCTCGCTGCTGTGTGGTTGGCCCGGTCCCGGGCGGGTCAGCTGTTGCGCAGATACTGCGGCGCGGGCGGTTTCGACGGCCCCGAGTCCTTGCCCAGGGTCGCCGACAGCCAGGTGTCGTACGACGCCTGCCAGCCGCTCGCGCGGTAGTCCACCAGGACGCGGTTGACCCGGCGTACCAGATCGGTCGCGTCCTTCTTCATCGCCACGCCGTAGTACTCGGTCGTGAACGCCTTGCCCTTGAGCTCGACCGTCGGGTCCTGGGCGGCCTGGCTCGCGGCGAGCGCGCCGTCGGTGACCACCGCGTCGACCTCGCCGAGCTGGAGCCTTACCAGGCAGTCGAGTTGGTTGGGGACGGTCGTGGAGATGTCGGTGGAGGCGGGCAGCGCGCCCCGGTCCCGGTCGGCCTTCAGCTTGCTGTACGCGGTCGAACCGGACGCCGTGCACACCCTCTTGTGGGCCAGGGTGCCGTCATAGCCCTTGATCGGGGACGACTTGGGGGCGAGCACCTGCTGGCCGGTCTTGAAGTAGGGCGCGGAGAAGGCGACCTGGCCGAGCCGTTCGCAGGTGATGGTCATCGCGCGGACGACCATGTCGACCTGGCCGTCCTGGATCGCGGGGATGCGCCTGCTGGTCGGTATCGCCTTGAACTGCACCGCGTCCGGGTCGCCGAGGATGTCCTGGGCGATGCGGTGGACGAGGTCGATGTCGAAGCCCTCCAGCTCCGCGCCCGCGGCGTTGGGGTTGCGGTAGCCCCAGCGGTAGCTGTTCTGGTCGACCCCGACGATCAGCTTGCGCTTGGCGCCCGTACGGGACTTGATGGCGTCGATGGTGTCCCCGTCGGCGCCGGACGGGGACAGCGTCTGCTTCTGCGCCTCGGAGTCCTCGCAGGAATCGGCGCGCGCCTGGCTGCCGCCGGTCACCCCCGGTCCGCCCGTCGCCGTCCCCGCCCCGGTCTGCTCCTGGGTGCGCGGCAGCAGCAGGACGAAGGCGAGCGCCAGGGCGCACAGCACCGCCATCGCGCCCACGCCGCCCCAGCCCCGCAGCGAGGCCCGTGCCCGTGCCGCGTCCATCGTCTGGCCCCCTGTCACCGGTACTCCGAAAGCCTGCGCCCGATGCCGGCCAGCGCGGCCGCCGCGCCGAGCACGGTGAGGACCGCGGCGCCGGCGGGAAGCCCGGTCATGGCGTCCCGTCCGTCACCGGCGGCCTGCCGGAACTCGCCCTGCTCGTGGGCGATGGCCCGGCGCAGATTGCCGTCGACGCTGTCGAAGCACGCGCCGGTCGCGTCCTTGGTCCCGATCACCTTGTCCAGCGCCTGCTGGTAGTTGCCGTTCTCGTCCTCGGTGCGGGCCGCCGCGTGCCGCTGCTTCCACACCTTCATGCTGGCCTCGGCCTCCTCGACCGGGGCGCTGCCCGCCCGGTCGTCGGCGAGCCGGCCGGCCTGCCCGAGGCCCTTGCCGAGCACCGACAGATCCCGGTCGAAGTCGTAGTAGTAGGCGTCGTAGGTCCGGCCGCCGACCGTGACGGTCTCGGCGCCGCGCGCCACCAGGCTCAGGTTCTCGTTGCCGCGGGCCTTCAGGGAGGCGATCCGCGCGTCCTGCAGCACGTTCAGCGAGCGGACGCCGTGCTCGTAGGAGCCGTCGAGCCCCGAGCGGGCGACGGTGTGCCCGACGAGCAGCCACAGCAGGGCGACCGCGGTCGCGGCGGTGGCCGCGGCCAGGCCCTGGTTGAGGAGGCGGTTGGTACGGCGGTAGGTGCGGTGCATCGCCCAGGCGAGCGCGGCCAGCGCGAGCACGCCGAGCGCGACCGCCGCCCACGGGTACGGCGTGGCGTCCCCGTAGTCGGACCTCAGCCGCTGGTTCTCGGTGGTGTGCAGGGACTCGGCCGCAGGGAGCATCTCCCGCTGCATCTTCTCGTTCGCGTACCGCAGATACGCGCCGCCGACCGGATAGCCCTGCCGGTTGTAGGTGCGGGCGCGTTCGATCAGGCCCTTGTACTCGGGCAGCAGTGTGTTCAGCCGGGCGACGGTCGCCTCCGACGGCGAACCGGGCTCGGCGTTGGCGGCGGCCGTGACGAGACCCGCGGCGGCCGTACGGATGTCCTTCTCGTACCGGTCGCGGGACGCGGCCGTCTCCTGGCCACCGGCCAGGAACCCGCTGGAGGCGGCCGTGTTGGCGTCCGCGAGCGAGCGGTAGATGTCGGCGGCGCCGGAGCTGAGCGGCTGGCTGCGGTGCAGCACGTCGTCGGCGGCCGCCGCGCGTTCGCTGCTCTGCCACGCCGTGACCGCCCCGAACGCGACGACCAGCAGGGCCAGTACGGCCCCGATGATGCGCAGCCGGCCCGGTTCCGTCGTCGCCGCGGCCCGCACCGCGTCGACGCCCTCGGCGAACGCGGTACGACGGGCCGCCGGCGCGGTCGCGGGCCGCGGCGGGACCTGCCGCGGCGGCACCGCGGGCGCGGCGGGCATGCCGGGACCCGCCCCCGGTGGCGCCGCGCTGCTCTTCGGCGGGTGTGTCACCTGACCTCCCCCATGGTCATCCGTCCGCCGCCCAGTATCACCGTCCGCGGGGACATCCGCACCAGCCTTCACGGCATACCGGCCGGATCGCGGCGGAGGCCTTCCGGTGGCCGGGTTCTGGAGCACCCCTGCCCACGAACACGCCGGGCAAAGCCTGTCGGTTCCCCCGGAGCGCGCGCCCCGGAGCACCCGCCCCACCGCACCCGCAGCAGACGCGGTGTCACATGCGCCTGAAAGCTGCCGTGTTCAGCCCTCCCAGTGCGTCCGTGTCCGTTCCTGGGCCCGCGGTCCCGCCCCCAGCCGGTCCAGGCCCAGCAGCGCCGCGCCCATCACGGGGCTCGCCGACACCACGCGCACGTCCGCCTTCGGGGCGCGCTCGCAGAGCAACGCGGCGATACGGTCGTCGAGTTGCGGATGGCCCGCGGTCAGGACGCTGCCGCCGAGCAGCACCGGGGTCTCCTCGTCGAGCAGGCCGAGCCGGGTGAGCGCGACGGTGGCCATCGTGGCGACCTCCTCCGCCAGCCGGTCCACCAGGGAGCGGGCGACCGGATCGCCCGCGGCCGCCGTGGCGAACAGGACCGGGGTCAGCTCGTGCCGGTGCGCGTGGTCGACACGGTCCAGATGGAGCGCCTCGATCAGCGCGTACACGGACGGCAGCCCGAAGTGCGCGGGCAGGGTGCGGGACAGGTCGGTGGGGCCGCCCCGGCCGTCCTCCGCGCGGGCCGCGTGCCACAGGGCCTCCTCGGCCATCGCCCAGCCCCCGCCCCAGTCGCCGGAGATCCGGCCGAGCGCGGGGAAACGGGCGGTGCGGCCGTCGGGACGCATGCCGACGCAGTTGATGCCCGCGCCGCACACCACGGCGACCCCCCGGGGCTCGGCCACGCCCGCGCGCAGGATCGCGAAGGTGTCGTTGCGGACCTCCGTCGAGGCGCCCCAGGCACGCGCGTGCAGCGCCGCCGTCAACTGCTCCTCCTCCACCGGCAGATCGGCGTTGGCCAGACAGGCGGAGACATGCGTGACGGCGGACAGCCCCGCCGCCGCCAGGGCCCGGGCGACAGGGTCGGCCAGCGCGTCCATCGCCGCGTCCAGGCCCACCGCGGGCGGCCGGAAGCCACCGCCGCGAGCGGTGGCCAGGACCTCCCCGCCGGCGGTGACCACCGCCACATCGGTCTTGCTGTTGCCCGCGTCGACGGCGAGAACGCTCGCGGACTCAGGTGCGGTCAGGCCCACGCGAAGTGCTCCCGGTTGTGCGCGATCAGCAGGTCGGTCAGGGTGTCGGCGCTGTCGTACTGGCCGACGAGGGGGTGGGCGAGCAGCGCGCGGAAGACGCGGTCCCGGCCGCCGCGCAGGGCCGCGTCCAGGGCGAGGTCCTCGTACGCGGTCACGTTCGCCATCAGCCCCGCGAACAGCGGGTCGACCGCGGGCACCGGCAGCGGTACGGGCCCGCCCGGACCCACCGCCGACTGCACCTCGATCACCGCGTCGTCGGGGAGGAACGGCAGCGTCCCCCGGTTGAGGGTGTTCACCACCTGGTACGGGCTCCCGGAGCCGCCCAGCAGGGCCGCCACCAGGTCCACGGCGGCCTCCGAGTAGAACGCGCCGCCCCGCTTGGCGAGCAGGGCCGGCTTCTCGTCCAGGGACGGGTCGCCGTACATCTCCAGCAGTTCGCGTTCCAGGGCCGCGACCTCGGCGGCCCGGGACGGCTTGGTGCGCAGTTCCCCGACCACCTCGTCGTGGGCGTAGAAGTAGCGCAGGTAGTACGACGGGACCACGCCGAGCCGGTCCAGCAGCCGGCGGGGCAGCCGCAGGTCGGCGGCGATCGCGTCGCCGTGCTTGGCGAGGAGCGACGGGAGCACGTCCTCGCCCTCGGGGCCGCCGAGGCGCACCCCGGTCTCCCAGGTGAGGTGGTTCAGCCCGACGTGGTCCAGGTGCACCTCCCCGGCCGGGGTGCCCAGCAGCGCCGCGAACTTGCGCTGGAGCCCGATCGCCACGTTGCACAGGCCGATCGCCCGGTACCCGCCCTGGAGCAGCGCGCGGGTGACGATGCCGACCGGGTTGGTGAAGTCGACGATCCAGGCGCGGGGGTTGGCGCGGCGGACCCGCTCGGCGATGTCCAGGACCACCGGCACCGTGCGCAGCGCCTTGGCCAGGCCGCCCGCGCCGGTCGTCTCCTGCCCGATGCAGCCGCACTCCAGCGGCCAGGTCTCGTCCCGTTCCCGGGCCGCCTGCCCGCCCACGCGCAGCTGGAGCAGGACCGCGTCGGCGTCCTCCACGCCGGCGTCCAGATCGGAGGTCGTGACGACCCGGCCGGGGTGGCCCTGCCGGGCGAAGATCCGGCGCGCCAGGCCGCCGACCAGCTCCAGGCGTGCGGCGTCCGGGTCGACGAGGACCAGTTCCTCGACGGGCAGGGTGTCCCGCAGGCGGGCGAAGCCGTCGACGAGTTCGGGGGTGTAGGTCGATCCGCCGCCGACCACGGTGAGTTTCACTGGGTGCTTATCCCTTCACTCCGGTGAGCGTGACACCCTCGACGAACGCCTTCTGGGCGAAGAAGAACACGAGGATCACGGGGGCCATGACCAGCACGGTCGCGGCCATGGTCAGGTTCCAGTCGGTGTGGTGGGCGCCCTTGAAGGACTCCAGGCCGTAGGAGAGGGTCCAGGCGCCGGGGTTCTCGGAGGCGTAGATCTGCGGGCCGAAGTAGTCGTTCCAGGCGTAGAAGAACTGGAAGAGTGCCACGGCCGCGATGCCCGGCTTCGCCATCGGCAGCACGACACGCAGCAGCGTACGCAGCTCGCCGCAGCCGTCGACCCGCGCGGCGTCCAGGTACTCGTCCGGGATCGTCGTCAGGAACTGGCGCAGCAGGAAGACGGAGAACGCGTCCCCGAACGCCATCGGGACGATCAGCGGCCACAGCGTCCCCGACAGGTCCAGCTGCTTCGCCCAGAACAGGTACATCGGGACGACGACGACCTGCGGGGGCAGCATCATCATCGAGATCACCAGCATCAGGGACAGATTCCGGCCCCGGAAGCGGAACTTGGCCAGCGCGTACGCCACCGGCAGGGACGACACCACGGTCAGCACGGTGCCGAGCCCGGCGTACAGCAGCGTGTTGCGCCACCAGGTCAGGAAGCCCGGGGTGTGCAGCACGGCCCGGTAGTTGCCCCACTCCCAGGGGTGCGGGACCAGGTCCCGGCTCAGCGCCTGGCTGTCGCTCATCAGCGAGGTCAGGAACACGAACACGAAGGGGAGGACGAAGAAGAGCGCCGCGGCGACGGCGAGCGCGTGCACCGCGACCCACTCCAGAGCCGCGCCGCGCCGCGCCGCGCGCCCGGCCCGGGTGGCCGGGGGGACGGTCCCGGCCGGTCTGTCGAGCACCTGGGTCATCGTCAGTCACCTGCCTGGATGAGGCCGCCCCGGCGCCGCATCAGCAGTGCGGTGAACGCCATGGACAGCGCGAACAGCACCAGCGCGACCACGCAGGCCGAGCCGTAGTCGAAGCGCTGGAAGCCGAGGTTGTACACGAGCTGGGGGAGGGTGAGCGTGGACCTGTCCGGGTAGCCGGGCTCGAACTGGACGCCCGCGCCCTGGATCACGCCCGAGGCGACCTTCCCGGCCACCAGCGGCTGGGTGTAGTACTGCATGGCCTGGATGACCCCGGTGACCACGGCGAACATCACGATCGGCGAGATGTTCGGCAGCGTCACATAACGGAACCGCTGCCAGGCGGAAGCCCCGTCCAGCTCGGCGGCCTCGTACTGCTCCCTGGGCACGTCGAGCAGCGCCGCCATGAAGATCACCATGAGGTCGCCGACGCCCCACAGCGCCAGCAGCGTCAGGGCCGGCTTGGACCAGTCCGGGTCGCTGAACCAGCCCGGCGCCGGGATACCCGCCTTCTCCAGCAGGGAGTTCACGGGGCCGGTACCGGGGTTGAGGAGGAACGCGAAGGCCATGGTCGCCGCGACCGGCGGGGCCAGGTAGGGCAGGTAGAACAGGGTGCGGAAGACGCCCGTGCCCGTCCTGACCTTGGTGATGAGCAGGCCGACACCGAGCCCGAACAGCACCCGCAGGGTCACGGTCACCAGGACCAGCCACAGCGTGTTGCGCAGGGCCGGCCAGAAGAGGGGGTAGTGCGAGAAGACGTACTCCCAGTTCTGGCCGCCGTTCCACCGCGGCGGGGCGAAACCGTTGTAGTGCGTGAAGGAGAAGTAGACCGTGGAGACGAGCGGATAGGCGAAGAAGACCGCGAAGCCGATCAGCCACGGCGACATGAAGGCGAGGGTGCGCAGGGCCGCCCGGCGGCGCCGGGACGCGAGAGTGACCGTGCCCATGGGCTACTTCGCCTGCGCGATGTCGGTGTCGATCTGCGCGGCCGTCTTCCGCAGACCGGCCTTCAGGTCGGTGACCTTGCCGCTCTCGTAGTCGTAGCCCAGCTGCTGGATCGTCACCAGGTACTGGCCGCCGTTGACCGAGGGGGGCGTGGTGGTCGACCGGGGGTCGGCGGCGATGTCCAGGAAGGTCTTGAACCGCGGGTCGTACTTCAGCTTCGGGGACTTCAGCGCGGCGAGCGTGGAGGGCACGTTGTGGATGTCGTTGGCGAAGCCGACCACCGCGTCGGTGTCCGTGGTCATGTACTTCACCAGTTCCCAGGCCGCGTTCTGCTTGCGGCTGGTGGCGGCGATGCCGGTGATGGTGCCGGTGATGTAGCCCTTGCCGTACTGCTTCTCCTGGTCGTCGGGGACGGGCAGCGGGGCCACCCCGATCTCGAACTTCGGCTTGGCGTCGAGCGCCATGCCGAGCCGCCACTCGCCGTCGAGCTGCATGGCCACCTGGCCGGTGTGGAAGGGGTGCCGGGGGCCCCACTCGTCGCCGAGCGTGGCCCGGAACTTCTCCAGCCGCTGGAATCCGCCGAGTTCGCCGACGAGCCGCTTCTGCAGCGCGAAGCCCTTCTCGAACGCCGGGTCACTGGCGAGCGCGGACCTGCCGTCCTTGCCGAAGTACGTCGGCGAGAACTGCCCGAAGTAGTGCTCCGTGGTGGACTCCCAGCCGTGGTAGTCCGGCATGAAGCCGAGCTGCCGGTAGCCGTCGCCGCGGGGCACGGTGAGCTTCTTGGCGTCGGCCTCGAACTCGGACCAGGTCTTCGGCGCGTGCGCGATGCCGGCCTTCGCGAACGCCGTCTTGTTGTAGTACAGCCCGTACGCGTCGCCCAGCAGCGGGGCGGCGCAGCGGACGCCGTCGAACCGGGTGTACTCGTTCATCGCCTTCGGGAAGGTCGTCGCGGGGTCGATGTGCGACTTCTCGAAGAACGGGTTCAGGTCGGCCAGCGCGCCCGAGGAGCAGAACTCGCCCACGTTGTTGGTGGTGAACGAGGAGATCACGTCCGGGGCGCGGTCGCCGCCGGAGCGCAGCGCCTGGTTGATCTTGTCGTCGGTCATGTTGCCGACCACGCGCACATGGATGTTGGGGTGCGCCTTCTCGAACCCGGCGACCAGGGCGCCGACCGCCTTCACCTCGTTCGGCGCGCTCCACGCGTGCCAGAAGTTGATCGTCGTCTCCGCGGAGGCGTCGTCGGTGGCCCCGGAGCCGGACTGGCCGGTGCACGCGGTGGTCAGCAGCGCCAGCGACGCGGTGAGCGCGAAAGCCGTCCTGCGGACGGCGGACGGTATGACTTCGGGCATGGCGAGGCCTCCCAGGGCCGGGCGGTGGAAGGAACGGGTACGGAGTACGGTGCGGGTCACGGGTGGCGCGGTGCGTTTCGGCTCGGTGCTGTTCGGGGGCGGGGCGGCGCCGCTCGCGGGGGTGCGGGGCGGCGCGGTGCTGTTCGCGGCGGTGCGGGGCGGTGCGGGTCAGCGGGAGGTGTCGAAGACCTCGTCCCGGGTGGCCGCGAGCGCGCACTCCAGCGCGCCGCGCAGGACGGGGTGCGCGCGGACGTCACCGACGACGAGCCGCGGACGGGCCGCCGCCAGTTCCTCCAGCTCGGCCTGGACGAGACCGCGCAGGACCTCGCCGCCGGCGGTCAGGGCCGAGCCGCTGAGGACGACGAGTTCGGGGTCGAGTACGGACACGAGCGAGGCGAGACCGGTGGCCAGCCGGGTCGCGTAGGCCCGCAGCAGCTCCCGGTGCGGACCGTCCGCGTGGTCGGCGGCACGGGCCACGAGGGTCTCGGCGGCCTCGGTGTACGGCCCCGACGGCACGTCGGGCACGCCGAGTTCGCGGGCCAGCTTCGGCAGCTCCTGGGCGCCGGCCAGTTCCTGGAAGCCGCCGCTGTTGGTCCGGGTCACCTGGCGCACCAGCGGCGCGCCCGGCACCGGCAGGAAGCCGACCTCGCCCGCGCCGCCGGTCCAGCCCCGGTGCAGCCGGCCGCCCAGCACCAGAGCGGCGCCCAGGCCCTCCTGGTTCCACAGCAGCACGAAGTCCCCGTGGCCGCGGGCGGCGCCGAGCCGCTGCTCGGCGAGGGCGACGAGGTTGACGTCGTTCTCGTACTCGACGGGCATCGGCAGGGCGGCGGCGAGTTCGCCGAGGAGCGTGGGGGAGTGCCAGCCGGGCAGATGGGAGGCGTACCGCAGGCGGCCGGTGTTCGGGTCGAAGCCGCCGGGAGTGCCGATCACCAGCCGGTGGACGTCGGCCCGGGTGAGTCCGGCGGCCTTCACCGCGCCGTCCAGCGCGTCGGTGACCTGCCGGACGACGGGCCGGTCGGGATGCCGGCCGGGGGTGGGGAGCTCGAACTCGCCGACCGTGCGGCCGGTGATGTCGGCGACGGCGGCCCGCAGGCGGTGCGGGGTGACGTCGAGCCCGGCGGCGTACGCGGCGCCCGGGTGCACGGCGTACAGCTGGGCGCTGGGTCCCGGCCGGCCCTCGCTGGTGCCGGTGACCCGGACCAGGCCGGCCGCCTCCAGGCGGGCCAGCAGCTGGGAGGCGGTCGGCTTGGACAGTCCGGTGAGCTTGCCGATCCGGGTCCGCGACATCGGCCCGTGCTCCAGCAGGAGGTCCAGGGCGGCCCGGTCGTTCATGGCCCGCAGGACGCGCGGGGTGCCCGGCGTCCCTGGTGTGCCGGTGGTCCCTGCCATGATCGCCCCCGCTCTCCGGCCGCCGTCCGGCTTGCCCGGAAGATCACTGTTAGGAAAGTTTCCTATTCTCCCGACAGGAACGTAAGCCCGGGGTGAAGGGGGCGTCAAGAGAGAGGGGGCCGGGGGCGGGGAGGGCCGGCGGGGCGGGCGCGGCGAGCGCCGGTCGGGTGAGGCACGGTGATGCGGTCCCGCACGCGACGACGGGGCACCCGCGGCGCCTCCCGCGCCGGGATGCCCCGTCGTCACACGTACCTGCGCGGGGATGCCCCGCCTTCACACGAACCCGTGTCCGGCTGCCTCGCCCTTCACGCGGGCGGGCCCGCCGGACCGTGCCCCGCCCGCCGGGTCACTTCACCGGGGGCCGGGGCTGGACTATCGGGGACGCCTCCAGTGACTGCGGCGAGGTGCTGCTGGCGAAGGCCGAGGGAGCGGCGACGCCCGCGGACGGGTCCGGGGTCTCGACGTCCTCCGTGGCCGTCGCACCGCCCACGATCGGGATGCGCGCCGCGTCCAGGGCCTGCTTGACGCGCCAGCGCAGCTCGCGCTCCACGGTCAGCGACTTGCCCGGCATGGTCTTCGCGGAGACCCGGATGGCCATGGAGTCGATCAGCACGCTGTCCAGGCCGAGCACCTCCACCGGCCCCCACAGCATCTCGTTCCAGGGCTCTTCCTTGCTCATCCGCTCGCCGACCTCGGCCAGCGTGCTCTTGACCCGGTCCAGGTTCTCGCTCGACTTCACGGTCACGTCGACCGTCGCGGTCGCCCAGCCCTGCGAGAGGTTGCCGATCCGCTTCACCTCGCCGTTGCGCACGTACCAGGTCTCGCCGTTGGCACCGCGCAGCTTGGTCACCCGCAGGCCGACCGCCACGACCTCACCGGTGGCCACCCCGGCGTCGATCGTGTCGCCGACGCCGTACTGGTCCTCCAGGATCATGAAGACGCCGGAGAGGAAGTCCGTGACCAGGTTCCGGGCGCCGAAACCGATCGCGACACCGGCGACACCGGCGGAGGCCAGCAGCGGCGCCAGGTTGATCTTGAAGGTGGAAAGCACCATCAGCGCCGCCGTGCCGAGGATCAGGAAGCTCGCCACCGACCGCAGCACCGAGCCGATCGCCTGCGAACGCTGCCGGCGCCGCTCGGTGCTGGCCAGCAGCCCGCCCAGCGCGGTGTGCTCCACCTCCTGCGCGGTCCGGTTCATCCGGTCGATCAGCTTGGTGATCGACCGCCGCACCACCGCCCGCAGCACCACCGCGATGACCACGATCAGCAGGATCTGCAGCCCCATCGCGAGCCAGGTCGACCAGTTCTGCTCCACCCAGTCCGCCGCGTTCGTCGCGCTCTGCTGGGCGTCCTGGAGCGAGGGCACGATCGGCGCGCCGGAATCCGAGGGCGACGGCGACGGGGACGGCGACGCACCGGCGGCCAGCAGGACGACGGGCAGGGACACGGCAAGTACCTCCATGGTGCGTAGTCCGGTCCGGTGCGGCGGCCCAGGTCACGAAACCGAGGTCACCGAGGTCACGGAAAGGACACCGGAGGGACAGAACCACCACACTAACGGGGCATTGTGTGTGCCCGTGCCGTTCCGGACAGCGACCACCCGGCTCACCTGGGCTTGAACCGGCCCCCTCACGGGGGATGAATCAGATGTGGTCGAAAACACTCCCAGCCCGTTACCGGGACATGGTGGCGCGTCCACCAGGCATGAGGGGAGACTGACTGCAGATCGTCCCGGCGCGAGCCACGCGCCGCCGACGCCCAAGGAGGCACCCGTGCCGCACGTCCTGGTCCTCAACGCGTCGTACGAGCCGCTCGGCGTCGTACCGCTCCGCCGCGCGCTCGTCCTCGTCCTCGAAAACAAGGCCGTCTGCCTCGAGGAATCCGGCGCCTTTCTGCACAGCGCGACCGTCACACTCCCCGCACCCAGCGTGGTCCGGCTCAAGCGATTCGTACGGGTTCCCTACCGGGGGCCCGTTCCTCTCACCCGGCGCGCGCTGTTCGCCCGGGACGGGGGCCGGTGCATGTACTGCGGTGGCGTCGCAACCAGCGTCGACCACGTCATCCCGCGCAGTCGCGGGGGCCAGCACCGCTGGGACAACGTGGTGGCCTCCTGCCGCCGCTGCAACCACGTCAAGGCCGACCGCCACCTCGTCGAGCTGGGCTGGAGGCTGCGCCACAAACCGGCCCCGCCCACCGGTCTGGCCTGGCGCATCATCGGCACCGGCCACAGAGACCCGCGCTGGCTGCCGTACTTGCAGCCCTACGGCGCGGACGACGCCTTGGCCCGGATCGACGGCATCTCCGCCTGAGGATCCGGGCCTTCGCGCACCCGGCGGGCCCCTGCCGGAGCCCGCCGGGTGCGCCACCCTGCCCCGCACCGCCTCTCAGGCGCGGGGCCCCTCGGGACGCGCCCCGCGTACGGCGTACAGCACCGCGCCCACCACGAACACGGCCACCGCCGCCGCCCAGGCCTCCGGCCGCGCGCCCGGCTGCATCGGCCAGGCCCACAGCAGGGCCGCGCGCCCCTGCGTCCCCTGCGAGGCCGGGCAGACGAAGGCGACGTAGAGGAACGCGGGCAGCCAGCTCAGCCGCGACCCCAGCAGCACCGCCGCGGCCGCCGTGATGCCCGCGCAGCCCAGCGTGTTGCGGATCATCTCCGGCGTCCCGAACCCGCCCGGGTGTCCCGGCGCGGCCGCCGACAGCAGCGCCACCGCCGGCGCGGTCAGCCCCACCAGCTGCACCAGCCGGCGCGGCCCCCAGGCGCGCACCGCCGTGCGCTCCAGCTCGGCCGAGGCCGTGCGCAGGCTCACGCCGATCGCCGCGGCCGCCATCAGCGGGGCCAGGACCACCAGCGGAACCCGGCCGTCCGGAGCGGTGAAGGTGTCCGGCCCATGAGCCGCCCAGAGCGCGAGGACGGCGGTCGCCGCGAGGCCCACGAGCGCGGCGGGAACGGCACGCGAACGCGCGTACAGAAAGAATCCCCTGGTCACAGCGCCGGCACCCCCTTCGCGTCGCAGTCACGCGTGGTGGCGAAGTACGACGACAGCCACGCCCGGCGCTGCGCCTCGCCCATCGCCTTCAAGTGCCCGCGCGCCACCAGCCGCGCCTTCAGCTCCGCCCGGTCGGCCGCGGAGCCCCGGGCGTCCCTCGCGTCGAAGTCGTCGGTGAACGGACTGGGCGCCAGATAGTGCTCCACCGCGTCGTCCACCGCGGCCCGGTGCGGATCCTGGGTGTCCGGGCAGTCGCCGTACTGCAGCGCCGCGAGCGCCTCCCACGCGTACTGCTGCGGATCGACCAGCCGCCCCCGCACCTGGTGCCAGCCCATCGGCGTCAGCATGGGCAGCTCCACCTCGTCGGCACGCGGCCCGCCCGGGCGGTCCGCCCAGCGCGCGGGCAGATGCCGTACGCCCTCCAGCCGCCCCGTGAGCCCCGACAGCGCGCCGGTGACCTGCGGGAGCATCCCCGCGTAGCGGGCGTTCACACAGACGGCGGGCGTCACGGAGGTGTCGCACACCTGACGGTCGGCGAGGGTGTTGTGGACCCACAGGGCCGGCCCGTTCTGCACCAGCAGCAGGGCCGCCCACAGCGCGGCGGCCAGCGGCAGCAGGGCCGTGTACCGGCGGCGCGCCGCGTACACCAGCGCCGCCGCCGCGGCCAGACCGCCCGTCCACGCGGCCATCGCCACCGGCTGCCACCACACCGGCACCACGGTCCCCCCGAGCTGCTGCGAGGGGCTCAGATAGCTCCACGGCGTCGAGGCGTACTCCGCCCACGCGAGGCCCGCGTACACCGCCAGGGCCGGCAACGGCGCGAACGGCCGGGCCGGCACGAGCCGCCCCGCCACATGACCGGCGAGCGCCGCGGCACCCACGGCCACCGCGCCCGCCGGCAGCGACGCGAGCTGCGGCCGGTCGCCCTGCGCGTACGGCCAGGTCGCGACCATGGCCGCGGCCGCCGCGGCCAGGTAGCCCACCGCGAGCCAGAACGCGACCGGCAGCGCCGACGCCGCCAGCCGGACGAGCGGTCCCCGCCCGGCCGTCGCCCACAGCTCCTCGGTGCCCCGCCGCCGCTCCCGTCCGCCCTGCCAGCAGCCCGCGGCCACGGCCAGCGGTACGGCGATCACCAGAGCGGTGTGCAGTTCCTGCGCCGTCTCGCCCCAGCCGCCCTGCCACCGCCTGCTGGTGCAGGCCAGCAGCACGCCGAGCACCAGCAGCAGGGCGGCACCGGTCCAGGGGGCGATGCCCCGCAGGAACTCGGCCCGCAGCGGATGCGCGGCCCACGCGCGCGGCCCGCCCCGGCCGGTCCCCTTCCGGCCGTCGCTCTCGCGGCTGCCGGCGCCGTCGCGTTCCCCGCGGCTCTCGCGGTCGTCCACGAGCGTCATCACACCGCCTCCCGCACACCGGCCGGGGCACCCTGCGCCCGCTGGTTCTCCAGCGAACGGCGGTGCGCCCGCAGCGCCGCGGTGTAACCGCGTTCGATCGGATGGTCGCCGGGGTCGTCCGACACCTCACCGAGCGCCGTGAGGGCGTCGGGCGTGCCCTGGTAGGCGATCCGGCCCGCGTCGACGAGCGTGACGTCCGTGCAGGCCGTCGCCACGTCCTCGACCAGGTGCGTGGAGACCACCACCGTGGCGTCGGCGCCCAGTTCGCGCAGCAGCTCGCGGAACTCCACCCGCTGCTCGGGGTCGAGGCCGGCCGTCGGCTCGTCCAGCAGCAGCACGTCCGGCTCGTTGACCACGGCCTGGGCGATGCCGACCCGGCGGACCATGCCGCCGGACAGTGTCCTGACCTTGTCGTCGATGCGGTCCGTGAGACCGACCCGCGCCACCGCCCGCTCCACGGCGGCCGGGGTGCGGTCGGCGGGCATCTCCTTCAGCCAGGCCACGTACGCCACGAACTCCCGCACGGTGAAGCCCGGGTAGTAGCCGAACTCCTGCGGCAGATAGCCGAGCCGGCGCCGGATCCCGGACCGCCCGCGCCGGTCGGCGCTGTCCTGCCCGAGGATCTCCACCGACCCGCCGTCCGGCCGGGCCACGGTCGCCAGCACCCGGATCAGCGAGGTCTTGCCGGCGCCGTTCGGCCCGAGCAGCCCGTGCACACCGGTGCCGAGGCTCAGGTCGACGGAGTCGAGGACGACGGTCTTCTTGTGCCGGACGCTCAGTCCGGTCACGCGTACAGAACTCAAGGTGTCTCCAGGGATCCGGCCGGCCGGGCGGCGCGTGGGCCGCCTTCGCCGGCGGATCGGGGTCGGCGCAGGGCGGCACGTGGCTGCCCTGCGGGGTGGTGACAGAGGTTCAGGTGGTCAGGTGGCTCGGGTGGCTCGGGTGGCTCGGGTGGTTCAGGTGGTTCAGGTGGTGCGGGTGGCGTAGGTGGTGCGGATGGTGCGGGTGGTGCGAAGGGCACGGGTGGTGCGGATCGTGTGGGTGGTGCGAGGGGCACGGGTGCCGCAGGTGGTGCGGGCGGCCTGGGTGACACAGGGGGTGCGGGTGGTGCGGGTGGGCAGGGGGGACCGCCGGCGCGGCCGCGCGGTCCGTGGCCGACGCCGGAACGGGGGGCCTGCCTCAGCGGGGGAGCAGGTTGTCGAACGCCGACCGGCGGACCGTCAGGAGCACGGCGCTCAGAGCGGCCGCGGCCGCCCACGCGCCCTGCGTGCCCGCCCCGTCGAGGCAGCGGGAGAGCTGCTCGGCCACGCGTGCGGAGCTCTCGGCGGCCGGTGCGGTGACCGTCGGCGCGAGCACCGCGCACAGCCAGCCGCCCGCCGTGACACCGGTCGCCGTGCGGCAGCCCACGAAGGAGGCCAGCGCGAGCGAGACCAGCGTCAGCGCCAGCCCGGGCAGCAGCCAGGCCGCGGCCGCCGGGGCGCCCGAGGCGGGCAGCAGCAGCCCGGTGAACGTCAGCAGGGGCAGGCTCACCGCGAGGACGGCCAGCGTCCGGGTGAGCGCGAGGCGCAGTCCGCCGCCCGGGCTGGCCGCCGCGACCTCGTACATCGGGTCGGCGTGCGGGCCGTAGGACAGCGCCACGCCAGCGACCGGCACGACGGGCGCGATCGCCAGCAGCAGCGCCCGCGTACCGGAGAACCCGCCGCCCAGGCCCAGGGCCATCGCCCCCGCGGCCACGACCAGCACGGCCGGCAGCCACGCCCCGCGCACCGCGGGCCCGGCGGCCCACAGGAGCCGGGCGGACCGGGGGAGCGGGTGACGCCGCGTGAGGCGCGCGGACCGGGGAAGGCCGCGGAGCCGGGACAGCGCGCCGGACCGCGTGAACCCGGCCTCCGCCGGGCGGTGTTCACGGACCGGGCCGCCCCACGCGGGCACCCCGGGCGCCGGTACCGCGGCCTCCGCCGCAGCCGGTGCCTTACGCCCCAAGGGGGTTGAGGCCGAAGCCGTACACCCCAAGGGAGTTGAGGTCGAGACCGAAGCCGCTACTGGCAGCGCGCCCAGCACCGCTTCCCGCATCTCCGCGAGGAGCGGTCCCGCCGCCGTGGCGCGCACCGCCCGCGACACCAGGGCCGCGCACCCCGAGCACCGTTCCACGTGCGTCTCCAGGGACCACGCCTCCGGCTCCGGCAGGGAGCCGTCGGCGTACCGTCCGGCGAGGTCCTCGTCGGCGTGCCAGATGTGCGTGCCGGCGTTCGTCATGCCGTGCCTCCCACCAGAGACGGGTTCAACTGATCGAGCGCCGCGCGCAGTTCGGCCCGGGCGCGGCGGGCCCGGGACTTGACCGTGCCCTCGGGTATGCCGAGCAGCCCGGCCGCCTCACGGGTGCTCAGCCCGTCGACGACCGTCGCCCGCAGCACCTCGCGCAGCTCCGGTGAGATCCGCGCGAGGGCGGTGCCGACATCGCCGTACTCCAGCCCGGCCAGCACCCGGTCCTCGGCGGAGGGCGCGGCGCCGGTGTCGTACCGCCCCGGCGCCCCCTCCTCCAGAGACGGTCCGGCGACCCGCGTGGCGCGCTCGTGCGCCCGCCGCGCGTCCACCAGGCGGCGGGCCGCGATCGTCCACAGCCAGCCGCCGGCCTCCTGCCCGCGATGCCCGGCGGCCGACCGCCACACGGTCACGAAGGTGTCCTGCAGCACCTCCCGCACGACCTCCGGATCGGCGCAGCGCCGCGTCAGCCGCGCGTGCAGCCATCCCGCGTGCCGGTCGTACAGGTCGGCCAGCGCCGCCGAGTCCCCCGCTGCGACGGCCCGCAGCAGTGCCGCGTCACCGTCCGCACCGTCCTTCTCCCGGTGGCCCCCCATGGGGCGGAACAGTCTCACACCCCCTCTATCGACGAGCCGGCCGCCGGTGGTTCACGAGTGCCGCACGAGATGGCTGGTGCTGGTGTCGGTGCCGCTGTCGCGGACCGCCGTGCCGCGCCATCCGCACCGCGGCCGTCCGCCACGCCGCACCATCCGCACCGTGGCCGCCACGCCACGCCACGCCACGGCGCGCCGCACCGCGGCCGTCCGGCATGCGGACATCCGGCCGGACCCCGGACATATGCAGCACCTTGTCCGTGTCTGTGTGTCTGCCTTCGCGTCCACGGGGTAGGGCTTCTCGAGACCCGCCAGAAGCCGTACCCGACGTGACGACGAGGAGGCCTCCCGTGGCCGTACCGGCTCGTGCCCCCATCCCGGCCCAGTGGAAACCCGAGGAGGAGCCGTCCGCGGACGGCTCCTGGGCGCCGGTGTGCGTCTTCAGCGCGGAGAGCGCCTGCGCCGAGACCCCGCTGACCAGCGAGCCGCCGCTGCCCGACGCGGAACCGCTCACCAGCGAGCCGCCGCTCGCCGACACCACCGCGCTGGGCGGCGGGTCCGACCCGGTCCCGGTCTCCTTCGGCGCGGGGCTGTAGATGGACGCGGCGCGCGACGACGCGGAGCTGTCCCGGCTCGCCGACCTGCACGGGGTCGCCACCTCCTACAGCCCGTCCCCCGGCCGCACGGTCGCGGTGTCCGCGGCCGCCGTCATCGCCGCCCTCGCCGCCCTCGACGTCGACGCGAGCACCCCCGGTGCCGTGAGCGCCGCGCTCGCCGCGCGGGAACGCGAGCTGCGCGAGCAACTGCTGCCCCCCACCGTCGTGTGGTGGGCCGGTTCCCCGAGGCTGCCCGACGCCTTCACCGCGCTGCCGCCCGGCACCCGGCTGCATGTCCGGGCCGAGACCGGCCCGCAGGACGGGCTCGACCCGGCCTCCGGGCCGCCGGCCCACGACCCGACCGGGGGGCTGCTGCCGCCCGGGGGCCGGATCGAGGGGCTGCCGCCCGGCGTGCACCGGGTGACGGCCACCGCGCCGGACGGACGCACCGGCCACACCCACCTCATCGTCGCCCCCGACCGCCTGCCCACCCCCGCCACCCGCTCCTACGGCCTCCTCGTGCAGCTGTACTCGCTCCTGTCGCGCCGGTCCTGGGGCATGGGCGACCTCGGCGACCTCGCCGAACTGGCCGGCTGGGCCGGGCACACCGCCGGAGCCGGATTCGTGCAGGTCAACCCGCTGCACGCGGCCGTGCCCGGCGCCCCGACCGACCCCTCGCCGTACCGGCCCTCCTCACGCCGTTTCCCCGACCCCGTACACCTGCGGATCGAACAGATCCCCGAGTACGCGCATGTCGAGGACCAGGACCGCCTGCGCCTCCTCCTGGAACGCGCCGAGCGGCTGCGCGCCGGCGTCCTCGACAAGGACGCCCTCATCGACCGCGACGCGGTGTGGGAACTGAAACGGCAGGCCCTGGAACTGGTCCTCGCCGTCCCCCTCGGGCCCGGCCGGCAGGCCGCCTACGACGCCTACCGCGCCGAGGAGGGGCAGGCCCTGGAGGACCACGCCACCTGGTACGCCCTCGCCGAGCGCCACGGCCCCGACTGGCCCTGCTGGCCCGAGCCCCTGCGCGACCCGCGCTCGGCCGCCACCGCCGCCGAACGCGCCGCCCTCGCCGACCGCGTCGAGTTCCACACCCGCCTCGCCTGGCTGACCGACGGACAGCTCCGCGCCGCCCAGCGCGCCGCCCGCGAGGCCGGGATGCCCGTCGGGATCGTGCACGACCTGGCCGTCGGCGTGCACCCCGTCGGCGCCGACGCCTGGGCCCAGCAGGACCACTTCGCCGCCGGGATGTCGGTCGGCGCGCCCCCCGACGCCTTCAACGCCCGCGGCCAGGACTGGGGCCTGCCGCCGTGGCGCCCCGACCGGCTCGCCGCCTCCGGCCACGCCCCCTACCGCCAGCTCCTGCGGGCCCTCTTCCGCTACGCCGGAGCCCTGCGCATCGACCACGTCATGGGCCTGTTCCGGCTGTGGTGGGTCCCCCAGGGGCAGCCGCCGACGGACGGCACCTACGTCCGCTACGACGCCGACGCCATGCTCGCCCTCCTCACCCTGGAGGCCTCCCGCGCGGGTGCCGTGGTGATCGGCGAGGACCTGGGCACCGTGGAGCCGGGCGTCCGCGAGGTGCTGGGGCGGCGCGGGGTGCTCGGCACCTCCGTGCTGTGGTTCGAGCGGGACTGGGACGGCGACGGCCGCCCGCTGCCGCCGGAGCGCTGGCGGGCCGACTGCGTGGCCACCGCCACCACCCACGACCTGCCCTCCACCGCCGCCCGGCTCACCGGCGAGCACGTCGACCTGCGCGACCGCCTCGGCCTGCTCACCCGCCCGGCCTCCGAGGAGCGCGCCGAGGCCACGGCGGACGCGGCGGAGTGGCTCGCCCTGCTGAACGGACTGGGCCTCCTCGACCACCGTCCCGCACACGGCACCCCCGGCTCCGGCGAGTCCTCGCCCGGCACCCCCGGCTCAGGTGCGCCCGCGCACGGCACCCCCGGCTCCAGTGCACCCTCGGGCGGCGCCGCGGACTCCGGTGCCGCCGGTGCCTTTGGCGGGACGTCCGGCCCGGCCGAGGAGAGGGAGAGGGCGGAGGAGAGTCCGGAAGGAGGTCCGGCGGCGGAGAGTCCGCAGGGAGGTCCGGCGGAAGGGACGGAGGAGGAGGCGGAGATCCAGGCCGTGCACCGGTTCCTGCTGCGCACCCCGGCCCGGCTGATCGGCGTCTGGCTCCCCGACGGCATCGGCGACCGCCGCCCGCAGAACCTTCCCGGCACCTGGGACCAGTACCCCAACTGGCGGCTCCCGGTCGCGGACGCGGACGGACGCCCGGTGACCCTGGAGCAACTGACCGGCTCACCACGGCTGAGGGCACTGCTGGACGTCCTGCGCGAGCCACCGGGGCCGCCCGGCGCCTGAAGTCGGCACCCCGGGCGCGCGCGCCGTCCGGCCGTTCGCTAACTTGGGGAACGTGGACAAGAAGAACCCCCTGCGCGCCGGCGCCCTGGCCGCCGGTACGACGCTGATGATGCTGCTCATGTCGTCCCCCGCGCTCGCGCTGGCCCGCGACGACGGTGACGACCCCGGCCAAGGTCTGAGCGCCATCGAGACCGTGGGTCTGTACGTGCTGATCCCGCTCGCCCTGTTCGCCGTCATCGCCGGCCTGGTCATGGTGCTGGACCGCTCCAAGGTCCGCGTCACCAAGGGCGGTTCCTCGTCCAAGGCCGGCGCCAAGGCCTGACACCAGGGCCCGACACCACCGACGGTTCTTTTTCGCCGAGGGCGCCGGTCCTCCGCTCCGCACGCGTGCCGCACGCGGGTGGACGAGGACGGCGCCCTCGGCGTTTCCCCACCCCGGCGCGCCCGATCCCCGGTGGTCCGGTGCGGTGCCCTGATGCCCTCGGCAGTCCGGCGCCCTCGGCAGTCCGGGGGCGCCCCGGTGGCTCAGTGGCCCGGCATTTAGGCGGCCCGCTTCAGCGCCCCCGCAGCCCCGTACGGATCAGGGGCTCGGCGCGGTCAGATACCGCTGCACGACCGGGCCCGCCCACGCCACGACCTCCTGGTGCGACAGCGCCATCGCCGCGGGCAGCCGCAGTACGTAACGGGTGAGCGCGAGCCCGAGGACCTGCGCCGCGACCAGCGCGGCCCGCGCCGGCACCTGCTCGGGATCGGGGCACACCTGCCGCGCCACCGGGAGCAGCTGGTTCCGGAAGACACCCTGGAGCCGTTCGGCCCCGCCCTGGTTGGTGACGCCGACCCGGAGCACCGCGGTCAGCTCCTCGTTGCTCTCCCACAGTTCGAGGAAGTGGGTGACCAGCGCCCGTCCGACCTCCTCGCGCGGCACCTCCGTCAGATCGGGCATCCGCAGATCCAGCGTGACGGCCGCGGCGAAGAGACCCTCCTTGCTGCCGAAATAGCGCATCACCATGGAGGGGTCGATGGACGCGTCCTTGGCGATGGCCCGGATCGTCGCCCGCTCGTAGCCGTCGCCGGCGAACCGCTCGCGTGCGGCGGCGAGGATCGCGGTACGGGTGGCGTCCGAGCGGCGAGCGCCGCTGCTGCTTGCGTTGCCGGTCATGCCAACGAGCGTAGGCCAACGAGTGATGGCCAACAAGCGATGGCCAACGGTTGATGGCCAACGAGTGGTGGCGCCAACGGTGGGTGGCCAACGAGTGGTGGCGCCAACGGTGGGTGGCCAACAGGTGGTGGCCAACGGTCGTTGACTTCCCGCTCGGGCCGTCCTAACGTTGCCAACAAGCGTTGACCAACAGTTGTTGACCAACGGGCGTTGGCAAACATGCGTCGGCATCCAGGAGGCCACCATGAACGGCACCCCCGACAACCCCGGCACCCCCGACAACACTGACACCGGCAACACCACAGGCCCCGCAGGCACCACACGCACCCCGGCCGTCGCAGACACCGCTCCCGGGGCTGAAGCCGAAGCCGCTGCCGGAGCTGAAGCCGAAGCCGCTCCCGAAGCCGGAGCCGAAGCCACAGCCGAAGTCGTCGTAGTGGGCGCCGGCCCCACCGGTCTCCTCCTCGCCGGCGACCTCGCCACCGCCGGTGTCCGGGTCACCCTCCTCGAAAAGCGGCCCCACGGGATCAGCAACCTCTCCCGCGCCTTCGTCCTGCACGCCCGCACCCTGGAGCAGCTCGACGCCCGCGGCCTGGCGGATGACCTGGAGGCCGTCGGCAAGCCCCTGGAGCGGCTGCGCCTCTTCGGTGGCCTCACCTTCGACCTGAGCACGCTCCCCACCCGTTTCCGCCACGTCCTGGTGCTGCCGCAGTACGAGGTGGAGAAGGTGCTGGAGCGGTGGGCGGCCGAGGCGGGCGTGGACTTCCGGTACGAGACCGAGCTGACCGCGCTCAGCCAGGACGCCGACGGGGTGACCGTGGAGGTGCGTGGTCCCGACGGGCGGGCCGGGCGGCTGCGGGCGGCGTACGTCGTCGGCGCCGACGGCATGCGCAGCGCGGTGCGGGAGGCGGTCGGGGTGCCGTTCCCGGGTAAGTCGGTGATCCGGTCCGTCGTCCTCGCCGACGTGCTGCTCGCGGAGAAGCCGCCGAACCTGCTGACCGCGAACGCCGTCGGGGACGCCTTCGCGTTCCTCGTGCCGTTCGGGGACGGCTACTACCGGGTGATCGGCTGGCAGCGCGGCCGTGACATCCCCGAGCGGGAGCCGGTGGACCTGGCGGAGGTCAAGGAGATCACCCGGCTGGCGCTGGGCCGGGACTTCGGGATGCACGACGCCCGCTGGCTGTCCCGCTTCCACAGCGACGAACGCCAGGCGCCCGTCTACCGGGCCGGCCGGGTCTTCCTCGCCGGGGACGCCGCGCACGTGCACACCCCGGCCGGCGGTCAGGGCATGAACACCGGGATGCAGGACGCCGCCAACCTGAGCTGGAAGCTCGCCGCGGCCGTCGCCGGGGACGCGGGTCCCGGGCTGCTCGACAGCTATCAGGCGGAGCGGCATCCGGTCGGCAGGACGGTGCTGCGCAGCAGTGGCGGGATCGTGCGGCTCGCCATGGCCAAGCGGCCCTGGACGCTGGCGGCCCGCACCGCGCTCGTCGCGTTCCTCGGCGCCGTCGCCCCCGTGCGGCGCAAGGCCATGGGGCAGGTCACGGGCATCGGCTACCGCTACCCCGCGCCCCGGGGCGCCCACCGGCTCACCGGCACCCGCGTCCCGGACGTGGCCCTGGCGGGCGGCGGCCGGCTGTACGAGGCCCTGCGTGGCGGCCGGTTCGTCCTGATCACCCCGCAGTCGCAGCGCCAGCCGCAGTCGCAGTCGCAGCCCCAGCCCCAGCCGGAGCCCCGGCCCCAGCCGCAGTCGCAGTCGGGGACCCAGCCCCAGCCGGAGCCGGGCTCCCGGTCCGGGCAGGAGCGGACGTCGTGCGAAGGGCGGTGCAACGGGCAGCCGGTCGTGGTGCGTTGGGCGAGCGGGCGGCGGACGACCGTACTGGTGCGCCCCGACGGGTACGTGGCCTGGGCGGCCGATGACGCCACCCCGGCGGACGTCGAGGCGGCCCTCGCCCGGCACCTCGGGCCGGGGGCCTGAGCGGCGGCCGCGGCGGACCGCTGTCCACCGCGGCCGCCCTCCGCGTCAAGGGGCAACCCCTCAAGTCCCTTACGCCCAGCACCCCATGACCCCGGCCCGGCGAACCCCGGCCTGGCGAACCCCGGCCCGGCGAACCCCGCCCGGCGAGCCCCGGTCCGGCGAAATCCAGTCCCGCGTCTCCCCGGTCCGGCGGGGCCGCCCGCCGCGCCCCGGGCCCCCGGTCCGGATACCGCTACTCCGTCGCGCCCTGCAGCAACCGCCTCAACAGGTCGGCCAGTTGGCCGGCCTGTTCGTCGTCGAGGGCGGCCAGGGCGTCCTGTTGCTCGGCCAGGCCCGCGCCGACCGCCGCGTCGATCAGCGTCAGCCCCTCGTCCGTGAGCGTCACGCGCAGACCCCGCCGGTCGTGCGGGTCGGGGGAGCGGCGCAGCAGACCGGCCCGCTCC
This sequence comes from Streptomyces sp. NPDC090108, assembly GCF_044747185.1. Taxonomy (NCBI): domain Bacteria; kingdom Bacillati; phylum Actinomycetota; class Actinomycetes; order Kitasatosporales; family Streptomycetaceae; genus Streptomyces; species Streptomyces sp. NPDC090108. The sequence goes on along the minus strand of NZ_JBIVDQ010000008.1, from coordinate 25,945 downwards.
AGCTTGTCGAGGCGTCCGGTCATGCCGCCGGTGGTGAGCATGAGCGTCGCCGACAGCTCGCGGGGCGAGAGGGTGTACGGCTCGCCCGAGCGGCGCAGGGTGGCGAGGACGTCGAACTCCCCGCGGGAGACGCCGAACCGGGCGTACGCCTTCTCCATCCGGTCGCCCATCGCGCGCGACAGCCGGTAGACGCGGCCGAAGACCTCCATCGCCCGGGTGTCGAGGTCGGGCCGTACCTCGGCCCACTGGCCGACGATCGTGTCGACGGGGTCCCCGGAGGGCTGCCGGGGGTGAGGCGTGGAGGTCATGGGGTGAGTATCCGTCCGCGGACGGTTCGATCGCAAGAAAGTAGCTTGACAGTAAGTTGCTTAGCGCTAAGCTATTTTTCTCGAACCGCGTACGGAGGGGGCCGGCATGCCACGGCAGGACGGGGCACGACAGCATCGAGCACGACAGCACCAGGCACGGCAGGACCGGGCACGGCAGGAGCACGGACAGCACCCGGAGGTGCCGGGCGCGTGGGCGCTCCCCGCGGCCGCCGCGGTCAACGGCATCGGCACCGGGATGTACGTCCCGTTCACGCTCGTGTTCTTCCGTCAGGTCACCGGACTGCCCTTCACGACCGTGGGCGCCGTGCTCACGGTCACCGGACTCCTGGGGCTCGCCGCGCTCCCGCTCGCCGGGGCGGCCGTCGACCGCTACGGCGCGCGGCGCGTGCAGTACGTGCTCTACGGCGTGCGGGCCGCCGGCTTCGCCTGCTACCCCTTCGCCCGCTCCCTCGCCGCCTTCGCGCTCGTCGCCCTGGTCACCGCAGCCGCCGACCGGGCCTACCCGGCCGCCCAGCAGGCCCTGCTCGGCGAGGTGGCGCGCGGCGCCGGGCGCGACCGGCTCCAGGCCGCCGTCCGGGCGCTCCAGAACGCCGGTTACGGCGCCGGCGCGCTGCTGGCCTCGATGGTCATCGCCTTCGCCGGCCCCGCCGGATTCACCTTCACCGCCTGGGGCAATGCCCTCACCTTCGCGCTCGCCGCGCTGCTGCTGCGTCCGCTGAAGCCGGTGCGTCCGGCCGGCGAGGGCACGGTCCGCCGGACCGGTGCGGGCTACCGGCTCGTCCTCGCCGACCGCCCGTTCCTGATGGTGACCGGCGCCAACTTCCTGAACGCGCTGAACTATTCGTCCCTCACCGTGCTCTTCCCGCTCTTCCTGGTGGAGTGGCTGCACGCGCCCGCGGCGCTCACCGGCTCGGCGTTCACGCTCAACACCGTGCTGTGCGCGGCCGCGGGAGTCTCCGTCGGTGCGCGGGTCCGCCGCACCGGCGCCCGGCGCACCCGGGCGGCCGCGCTGGGCGGGCTCCTGTTCGCCGCCGCGTTCGCCCTCCAGATCGTGCTCGGCACCCTGCGTCCGGAGGGCACGCTGCTGCTCGGCGGCGCCCTCACCGCCGCGATCGTCGTCCACACGGCCGGCGAGCTGATCCACAGTCCCGCGGCCGAGGTGCTCGCCGTGTCGGCGGCGCCCGACGAGGCGCGCGGCCGGTACATGGCGGCCTATCAGATCTCCTGGTCCCTGGCGAAGGCCGTGACGCCGTCGCTGTTCACCACCCTGCTCGCGGTGGACGGCCGGCTGCCCTGGGCCTTCCTCATCCTCACCACGGCCGCCGCCGCCGGCCTGCTGCTGGGCGTGGAGCGCCGGCTGCCCCCGGAAGCGGTACGGCCGCTGCCCCCGGACGGCACCCGCACGGACGGCACTCGCACGGCCGGCACCCGCACGGACGGCACCCGCACGGACGGCACCCCGCCCCTCACCCCCGTCGGAGCTTGAACCGCCCCCTCCCGGAACGGCGTTCCCGGCTCGCGGGAACCGGCTCCCGGCAGCAGGCGCCCCCTCCGCTCCCTTCCGCGCCGCTCCTCCTCTCTCTCACCCACCGGAACCCGGTCATGAAGACACCAGCCACCGTCCTGCTCACCGCCCTGGCCCCCGTGTCCTGGGGCACCACCTACGCCGTCACCACCGGGTTCCTGCCGCCGGACCGCCCGCTGTTCACGGCCCTGACGCGCGCCCTGCCCGCCGGGCTGCTGCTCCTCGCCCTGACCCGGGTGCGGCCGCGCGGTGTCTGGTGGGCGCGGGCCGCCGTCCTGGGGGCGCTGAACATCGGCGCGTTCTTCCCGCTGCTCTTCCTCGCCGCGTACCGGCTGCCCGGCGGGACGGCCGCCGTCGTCGGCTCCGCCGGACCGCTGTTCGTCGTCGGCCTCTCCGCGCCGCTGCTCGGCCGGCGCCCCGCGCCGCGCGCGCTGTTCAGCGGTGCCGCGGCGGCGGCCGGCGTCAGCCTGGTCGTCCTCAAGGGAGCCGGCGGGCTCGACGCGACCGGGGTGCTGGCGGCGCTGGCGTCCACCGCGTCGATGGCGGCCGGGACGGTGCTGACGAAGCGGTGGGGACGCCCCGACGGCGTCGGACCGCTCGCCCTCACCGGCTGGCAGCTCACCGCGGGCGGCCTGATCATCGCCCCGGTGGCCCTCCTGGTGGAGGGCGCCCCTCCGGCGCTGGACGGCCGCGCCGCCGGGGGCTACCTCTACCTCGCCCTGGTCAACACCGCCCTCGCCTACTGGCTCTGGTTCCGCGGCATCGGCCGGCTCACCGCCACCCGGGCCGGCTTCCTCGGCCCGCTCTCCCCGCTGACCGCGGCCACCCTGGGCTGGGCGCTGCTCGGGCAGACGCTCACGCCGGTCCAGCTCACGGGCATGGCGCTGGCGCTGGGGGCGACCCTCGCGGGGCAGCTGGGCGGGCGTGAGCGCGGCCCGGCCGGCCGGGGCCTACGGGCGCCGCACCTCGTACAGGAAGCACCCGTACTCCACCGCCCGCACATGGACGAGCGCCACCTCGGGATCGGCGAAGGCCTCGGCGAACGCGTCCGCGAAAGCCGGCTCCGCTCCGGCCGGGTCCTCGACCAGACGGCCGCCCAGGATGCGGCCGTCGGCGGAGTAACGGCGGACCGCGCGGCGGGCACCGGTGAAGGGCAGGGACCCGCCCTCCGGCCCGGAGCACTCCCCGGCGTGGACGAAGACGGGACCCACCTCGTCGTAGGCGCCCGGGTCGGTGCCCGTCCCGGCGGCCCAGCGGCGCAGAGGGGCGTACGACACCAGGGCGATCCGTTCGCCGGGCACGCTGTGCCGCAGACAGCAGCGCAGCGGTGAACCGCCCTCCTCGTCCGTGAAGGGGGCCATGGGACGGCCCGCGTCGTCGCGGACGCGCAGTTCCCGCAGGGCCGCGGAGGGCAGCGGACGGGCGGTGTGTGTGGTCATGCCGCAAGCGTGGCCCGCCGCCCGGCCGGTCTCCGGCGGTATCCGGACGCCGTCCTCGCGGCGCGGCGGGCGGGACGCGCCCCGGGCGGCACGCACGGCGAAGGGCGCCCGCACACGGCGAAGGCTGGCCGCACCCGACGAAGGGCTCCCGCGCACGGCGAAGGGCGCCCGGCGTGCTGCCGGGCGCCCCTCGCCGTCGTACGGGAGCCGGTTACGCGGCGGCGGCCGCCGCGTCCGCGGCCTGGGCCTTCAGCGCCCGCTCGATGCCCGCGCGGGACTCCGAGACGAGGCGGCGCAGGGCCGCGTTCGGCTCGGCGGCGGACAACCAGTCGTCCGTCTTGGCCAGGACCTCTTCGGAGACCTGGACCGACGGGTACAGGCCGACCGCGATCTGCTGGGCGATCTCGTGCGAACGCGAGTCCCAGACGTCCTTCACGGCCGCGAAGTACGTGTCCGTGTACGGCTCCAGCAGCTCACGCTGGTCGGTCTGCACGAAGCCGGCGATCACGGCCTCCTGCACCGCGTTCGGCAGCTTGTCGGACTCGACGACCGACGCCCAGGCCTCGGCCTTGGCCTCGGCCGTCGGACGCGCGGCGCGGGCGGTGGCCGCGTGCCGCTCACCGGCCGCGGTCCGGTCCCGCTCGTACTCGGAGGCGATCTCCGCCTCGTCGAAGCGGCCGACCGCCGCGAGGCGCTCCACGAACGTCCAGCGCAGCTCGGTGTCGACGACCAGGCCCTCGACGGTCTGGGTGCCGTCCAGCAGCGCCTCCAGCAGGTCCAGCTGCTCCGGGGTGCGCGCGGTCGCGGCGAACGCACGCGCCCAGGCGAGCTGGTGGTCGCCGCCCGCCTCGGCGGCACGCAGGTGGGCCAGCGTGGCGTCGGTCCAGCGGGTCAGCAGGGCCTCGCGGGCGGCCGGGTCGGCGTACAGGTCGACGGCCAGCTTCACCTGCCGCTGCAGCGACTGCACGACGCCGATGTCGGACTCCTTGCCGATGCCGGACAGCACCAGGGACAGGTAGTCGCGGGTGGCGAGCTCCCCGTCGCGGGTCATGTCCCAGGCCGACGCCCAGCACAGGGCGCGCGGCAGGGACTCCGCGAAGTCGCCCAGGTGCTCCGTCACGAAGGCGAGGGACTCCTCGTCCAGGCGGACCTTGGCGTACGACAGGTCGTCGTCGTTGAGCAGGACGACCGCCGGGCGGCGCTTGCCGTCGAGCTGCGGTACGGCCGTCAGCTCGCCGTCGACGTCCAGCTCGACGCGCTCGGTGCGCACCAGCTTGCCGGCCTCGTCGAGGTCGTAGAAGCCGATGGCGATGCGGTGCGGGCGCAGCACCGGCTCGCCCTTGGCGCCGGCGGGCAGCGCCGGGGCCTCCTGGCGGACGGCGAAGGAGGTGATGACACCGTCGGCGCCGACGGTGATCTCCGGGCGCAGGATGTTGATGCCGGCCGTCTGGAGCCACTTCTGCGACCAGGTCCCCAGGTCGCGGCCGGAGGTCTCCTCCAGGGCGCCCAGCAGGTCGGACAGGCGCGTGTTGCCGAACGCGTGGCGCTTGAAGTACGCCTGCACGCCCGTGAAGAACTCGTCCATGCCGACGTACGCGACGAGCTGCTTCAGCACGCTCGCGCCCTTGGCGTAGGTGATGCCGTCGAAGTTGACGAGGACGTCGTCGAGGTCGCGGATCTCGGCCATGATCGGGTGCGTGGAGGGCAGCTGGTCCTGCCGGTACGCCCACGTCTTCATCGAGTTGGCGAACGTGGTCCACGCGTGCGGCCAGCTGCTGCCCGGCGCGTACGCCTGGCAGGCGATGGAGGTGTAGGTGGCGAACGACTCGTTCAGCCAGAGGTCGTTCCACCACTCCATGGTGACCAGGTCGCCGAACCACATGTGGGCCAGCTCGTGCAGGATCGTCTCCGCGCGCAGCTCGTACGCGGCGTCCGTCACCTTGGACCGGAAGACGTACTGGTCGCGGATGGTCACCGCGCCCGCGTTCTCCATCGCGCCCGCGTTGAACTCCGGCACGAACAGCTGGTCGTACTTCTCGAAGGGGTACGCGTAGTCGAACTTCTCCTGGAACCAGTCGAAGCCCTGCCGCGTGACCTCGAAGATCGCGTCCGAGTCGAGGAACTCGGCGAGCGAGGGCCGGCAGTAGATGCCCAGCGGCACGCTCTGCCCGTCCTTCTCGTACACGCTGTGCACCGAGTGGTACGGGCCCACGATCAGCGCCGTGATGTACGACGAGATGCGCGGGGTCGGAGCGAACGCCCAGACGTTGTCCTTGGGCTCCGGGGTCGGCGAGTTGGAGATGACCGTCCAGCCCTCGGGGGCCTTCACGGTGAACTGGAAGGTCGCCTTCAGGTCCGGCTGCTCGAAGGAGGCGAACACGCGGCGGGCGTCCGGCACCTCGAACTGGGTGTACAGGTAAGCCTGTTCGTCGACCGGGTCGACGAACCGGTGCAGGCCCTCACCGGTGTTGGTGTAGGCGCAGTCGGCGACGACCCGCAGGACGTTGCGGCCCTGGAGCAGTCCGGGCAGCGCGATCCGCGAGTCCTCGAAGACCTCGGCGGGGTCGAGCGCGTCCCCGTTCAGCGTCACCTCGCGCACCGCCGGTGCGACCAGGTCGATGAAGGACTCGGCACCGGACTCGGCGACGTCGAAACGCACCGTGGTCGCGGACCGGTAGGTCCCGCCCTCCTGCGCGCCGGAGAGGTCGAGATCGACCTCGTACGAGTCAACGGTGAGCAGCTTCGCCCGCTGCTGCGCCTCTTCGCGAGTCAGGTTTGTGCCAGGCACGCGGTCATCTCCTCGTTATGTGTGGGTTGCGCCATCCTTCCATGGAGCCCTGGGGAAGGCGATGCCCCGGTCCGGTGGCGGGCGCGCGTCAGGGGCGGCCACCCGGTGGCGGCCGCCCCTGACGCGCGCCGTCGCGCTACTTCGCGGACAGCTCCGCGGCGACCAGCTCCGCGATCTGCACCGCGTTCAGCGCGGCGCCCTTGCGGAGGTTGTCGCTGGAGACGAACAGGGCCAGACCGTTGTCCGCGGTCTCGTCCCGGCGGATCCGGCCGACGAACGACGGGTCCTGGCCGGCCGCCTGGAGCGGGGTCGGGATGTCGGACAGCACGACACCCGGCGCGTCCGCCAGCAGCTCGGTCGCGCGCTCGGGGCTGATCGGGCGGGCGAAACGGGCGTTGACCTGGAGGGAGTGACCGGAGAAGACCGGGACGCGCACACAGGTGCCGGAGACCTTCAGACCCGGGATCTCCAGGATCTTGCGGGACTCGTGGCGCAGCTTCTGCTCCTCGTCGGTCTCGTACCGGCCGTCCTCGACGATCGATCCGGCCAGCGGGAGCACGTTGAAGGCGATGGGGCGCTTGTAGACGCCGGGCTCGGGGAAGTCGACCGCCGAGCCGTCGTGGGTCAGCCTGTCGGCGTCCGCGACGACCTTCTGGGCCTGGCCGTGCAGCTCGGCCACGCCCGCCAGGCCGGAGCCGGACACCGCCTGGTAGGTGGCGACGACCAGCGCCTCCAGGCCCGCCTCCTCGTGCAGCGGCTTCAGGACCGGCATCGCGGCCATGGTGGTGCAGTTCGGGTTGGCGATGATGCCCTTGGGGCGGTCCGCGATCGCGTGCGGGTTCACCTCGGAGACCACCAGCGGCACCTCGGGGTCCTTGCGCCACGCCGAGGAGTTGTCGATGACGACCGCGCCCTGGGCGGCGACCTTCTCCGCGAGCGCCTTCGAGGTCGCGCCGCCGGCGGAGAACAGCACGATGTCCAGGCCCGTGTAGTCGGCGGTCGCCGCGTCCTCCACCGTCACGCCGTCCAGCACGGTGCCGGCCGAACGGGCCGAGGCGAACAGGCGCAGTTCGGTGACGGGGAAGTCCCGCTCCTTGAGGATCCCGCGCATGACCGTGCCGACCTGACCGGTGGCTCCGACGATTCCGACCCTCACGGTGACTCCCTCTGTCCGTTCTGTGCCTGTACCCGGCGTGACCGGGCCTTTCCATCATGCGGCCGACCCCGGCCAGCCTGTCCACTTCTTTGCGGAGCATGCCCGAAGAGTGGGACATACGCACCCGGCGGACGGTTCCGGACCTTCGTCCGACACCCCGTTGAGCTGCAGATATTCCCTCACCGGGCGCGCCCCGCCGCAATCTGTGCCGTCCGGCGCCGCCCGCCCGGCCGGCGCCGTCCCGGGTGTGACATGCGCCTCCCCGCGCGGTCCGGGGGAGGGGTTCCCGGGGGCTCAGGCGTCCTTCGAGCGGGCGTAGTGGCGGGAGGCCTTGGCACGGTTGCCGCAGGCCGCCATCGAGCACCAGCGGCGGGTGCCGTTGCGGGACGTGTCGAAGAAGCGCAGCACGCAGCTGTCGTGCGCGCACACCCGGATCCGGTCCGGGGCCTTCGCGAGCAGGTCCAGGTAGTTCCGGGCGGCGAGCCACGCCGGCCCCCAGGCCGGGTCGGCGAACTCGGGCTCCTCGGCGGGCCCCCGCGCCGTCAGCCGGAGCCGGACGCGGCCGTGTGCGAGGACGGCGTCCACGAGCGGGGCCCCCTCCTCCGGGGAGGTGGCCACCGCGACCGCGAGCGCCTCGCGTGCCCGGCGCAGATGGCTCAGTGCCTCCGGGGAGGCCGGGTGCGCGGCGTCGAGCCCGTTGGCCGCCAGCCACACCGCGAGCCCGTCGGGGCGGTCGAACAGGTCCCGGCCGGCGCCCTCCTCGTTCCAGCGCGTGTTGAGCAGGTCGAGCGCGAGGGGCTCGCCGGTGAGGGGACGCGGGTCACGGGCGGCAGCGGACATCGGGCACTCCCTTTCATCTAACCGTTCAAGGTTACGTGAGCGGTTGACGCCTCGCATCTAACCTTCTAGCGTGACTGTAGAAGGTTAGAAGTGCATCGACGGCAGAAACACCGAAAGGCGGAGCCATGACCCTGCGCAGCGGCCACACCGGCATCAACGTCACCGACCTCGACCGCTCCCTCGCCTTCTACCGGGACGTCCTCGGCTTCCCGCTGCTCGCCGAGGGCAAGGAGGACGACCGCCGCTACGCCTTCCTCGGCGCCCCCGGCGGGGACGGCACTCCCGTGCTCACCCTCTGGCAGCAGGCGCGGGGCGCGTACGACGCCGGGCGCGCCGGACTGCACCACCTCGCCTTCACCGCCGACTCGGCGGACCGGGTCCGGGCCTACGAGAGCGCGCTGCGCGCCGCCGGAGCGGTCTTCGCCCACGAGGGCCTCGTCGCCCACCGGGAAAGCGGCGCCTCGGGCGGGATCTTCTTCCACGACCCCGACGGCACCCGCCTGGAGATCTCCGTCCCCGACGGCGCCGAGGGTGCCCCGGCCCCGCACGGTGCCACTCCGACCTGCGGTTTCTTCTAGGCGCGAGGACCGGTGACGCGATGAACGCCGTGAACGCGACGAACGCGACAGGTGCTGTGAACGCGACGAACGCGACGAACGTGACGGGTGCCGCGGGCGCGACGAGCGTGACGGGTGCCGTGGGTGCGGCCGGCGTCCCGGACGTCTACCACGCGGGCTCGCGGGCCCTCCAGGATCTGGCGGGCGTCCGCGAGCGGGCCGACCACGTCGGCCGGTCCCTGGGCCGGGACATCAAGCCGGTCGCCGCGGCCTTCCTGGAGCTCCAGCCGCTGCTGATCGTGGGCGCGGCCGCCCCGGACACCGGGCGCGTGTGGGCCGCGCCGCTCGCCGGAGCACCCGGCTTCGTCCGGGCCACCGGCCCCGGACAGATGTCGGTCACCACCGGACCCGGGCAGATGTCCCTCACCACCGGCCCCGGGCGGCCGTCCCTCACCACGGCCCCCGGGCGGACGCCCGCTGCCGGTCCGGTGCCCGGCGCCACCGCTGCCGGGCAGCCGTCCGTCACCGCCGGAACCGCCGGAGCCGCCGGAGCCGCCGGAGCCGGGGGAGCCGGGGGAGAGCTGTCCCCGGGCGGTCCGCTCGCCCTCGCCCTGGCCACCCCCGGCACCCGCGTCGGGACCCTCGCGCTCGACCCCCGCACCCGCCGTCGGATGCGCCTCAACGGCCGCCTGCGCCCCACTTCCCGGGGCTTCGCCGTCGAGGCCGACCAGGTCTTCGCCAACTGCCCCAGATACATCCAGCGCAGGGAGTCCTTCGAACTCCTCGGGGGCCGCACACCCGGCCTCCCGCGCCGCACGCCCGAACTGACGCCAGAACAGGTGGAGTTCGTCGAGTCCGCCGACACCTTCTTCCTCGCCACCGTGCACGGCGCCGGCGCCGACGTCAGCCACCGCGGCGGCAACCCCGGCTTCGTGACGGTCGCTTCACCGCGCGAACTCACCTGGCCCGACTATCCCGGCAACGCCATGTTCCTCACCCTCGGCAACCTGCGCACCGACCCCCGCGCCGGGCTGCTCCTCCTGGACTGGACGACCGGCACCACCCTCCAGCTCACCGGCGAGGCGCACACCGGGTTCGGCCCCGACGGCGCACGCACGGTCCGCTTCACCGTCACGGAGGTCCTCGCCACCGAGGCGGCCGTGCCGCTGCGCTGGTCCGCTCCGGAGTATTCCCCCGCCAACCCCGCGACCGCGCGCTAACGTCGGCGCATGCGACGGAAGCTGAGGGTGGCGGCCTACGCCGTGTGTGTCCGCGAAGGACAGCTCCTGCTCGCCCGCTCACCGGCCCCCGGCGGCGGCCACGAGTGGGTACTGCCGGGCGGCGGCATGGAGTTCGGGGAGGACCCCTACGACACCGTCCGCCGCGAACTCCTGGAGGAGACCGGCTACCGCGTCGCGGTGACCGGATTCCTCGGCGTGGACTCCCGCCGGGTCACCCTGCCCGGCCGGTTCGGCCGCCGGCCCGTCGACCACCACGGCGTACGGCTCGTCTACTCCGCCGAGATCACCGGCGGCGAACTGCGCAACGAGGTCGGCGGGTCCACCGACCAGGCCGCCTGGCAGCACCTGGACAGCCTGCCGGGCCTGGTCCGGATCCCGCTCGTCGACACCGCCCTGCGGCTGTGGAGCGAGCGGCCGCCCACCGGCCATCTGGCCCCGGCGGACGCTTCCCTGCCCCGGGAGATGAACGAGGAGTGACCGGCCCCCGGCCGCCCGCGATCCGCTCCATGACCGGCTCCGGGACCCCGTGATCGACGTACGGTGATCGGCGCCGCGCGTTGCGGCCCCGTTCACGCGTGAGTCATCCCCGATGCCAACGATCCAGAGCGAGCGGGGAGTTCGCTCCGGCGAGCATCCCGCGACCACTGCCGACGCGTTCGCACCCGGGGAGATCGCGCCATGTCGCGCACACGCTCTGTCGACACCTCCGCTTCGGCGGTCCACCGCCGTACCGTCCTCGCCGCCGCCGGAGCGGTCACCCTCTCCGCGGGTCTCGGCTACGCCCTCCGGCCCACCGACAGCCAGGCCGCCGCCGAGTCCGAGGCGCCCGTCGCCGCCTCGCGCAAGGTCGTCCCGGCGGCTTCCCCCGCCCCCTACACCAAGGGCACCACCCTCGCCTCCGTCGCCGCCCCGCGCGCGGGCTCCGGCTTCCGGCGCCTGGGCGACGGCCCCGGCTGGAAGCAGGTCGTACGCGCCGACCTGGCCGCCGCCAGGTCCGGCCGTGCCGGCCGCCGTACCGCGCTCGCCGCGTTCGTGCAGTTCACCGACCTGCACCTGATGGACGTGCAGCACCCGCTGCGCCTGGAGTACCTGCGCTCCCACGACCCGCACGCCTGGCGCCCGCACGAGGCACTGACCGTGCCCGGCGCCGTCTCGCTCGTCGAGCGGGTCAACGCGCTGCGCGGCGCGCCCGTCACCGGCGCCCCGCTGCACTTCGTCATGACCACCGGCGACAACACCGACAACAACGCCCACTCCGAACTGGAGTGGTTCATGAGAGTGATGAGCGGCGGCCGCATCACCCCGAACACGGGCGATCCCCGGCACTACGAAGGTGTCCAGGCCAGCGGGCTCAAGCTGTACTGGCAGCCCGACGCGGCCGTCCGCGACGGCGACAAGGCCCTCGGCTTCCCGCATCTGAAGGGCTTCCTCGCCGCCGCGACCCGCGAGGTGCGCAGCCCCGGCCTCGGCCTGCCCTGGTACTCGACCGTCGGCAACCACGACTCCCTGCCGCTCGGCTGCTACGGCTCCCACGCCGACCCCTACCTCGCCGAGGCGGCCATCGGCGGGAAGAAACTGATGAGCGTCTCCGCCGCCGACGCCAAGAAGCTCCAGGACGCCATCAAGAACGCCAAGGACCCGAAGGGCAGCGGCTACCGCGACTTCCTGAAGGCCCACGCCCGCGCGGCGCGTTCCGTCACTCCCGACGAGTCGCGCGCCCCCTACACCCAGGCCGACTACCTCAAGGCCCACCTGGACCCCGCCCACCAGGGACACGGTCCGGCCGGCCACGGCTACTCCTCGGCCAACCTCGACGCGGGCACCCAGTACTACGCCTTCCGCATCTCCGACGACGTCGTCGGCATCAGCCTCGACACCACCGACGCGGGCGGCCACTACGAGGGCTCCCTCGGCACCGCCCAGCTGAACTGGCTCGGGAAGACGCTGAAGGACAACAAGGACTCCTACGTCATCGTCTTCAGCCACCACACCAGCAGGACCATGACCAACACCCGCCCCGACCCGGCCCGCCCGGCGGAGCGGCGGCACGGCGGCACCGAGGTCGTCTCCCTGCTGGGCGCCCACCCCAACGTCCTGGCCTGGGTGAACGGGCACATCCACAAGAACGTCATCACGCCGCACAAGGTCTCCGGCGGCCACTCCTTCTGGGAGATATCCACCGCCTCGCACGTCGATCACCCCCAGCTCGCGCGGGTCATCGAGCTGGTCGACAACAAGGACGGCACGCTCTCCCTGTTCACCACCCTGATCGAGTCCGCCGCCCCGCACCGCACCGACTTCACCGACCTCTCCCAGACGGGCCTGGCCGCCCTCTACCGGGAGCTGTCCTTCAACGCACCGGGCGCCAGCAAGACCCTCGCGGGCACCGCGGCGGACCGGAACACGGAGCTGGTCCTGAAGAAGGGCTGAGGGGGCGCCTCACACGCCGGCGGGCAGCGGGTCGTCGCGCAGCACGCTGTAGGAGATGCCGTCCCGCCACTTCCCGTCCCGGAAGACGACGGCCCGGCGCACGCCCTCGCGCGTGAAACCGGCCTTCTCCAGCGCCCGCTGCTCGGCGATGTTGCCGGCCTCGGTGTCGGCCTCGATCCGCATCACGGGGGTGTGGGAGAAGAGGTAGCGGACGAGCTGCTGCTGGGCCCGGGTGCCGATCCCGCGCCCGCAGGCCTCGGGCAGCAGCTGGGCGCCCATGTTCCAGCAGTGGCTGGACGGCGAGACCACCACCCTGCGCCAGGCGACGAACCCGGCGGGCTGTCCCGCGTCCTCGACGATCAGCTGGCCGCCGTCCTCGCCGAGCAGCCCGTTCTCGGCCCAGTGGCGGCGGAAGCGCGCCGGGTCCGCGTAGCCGTACCACTGGAAGGGGCCGGACGCGGCGGGATCGATGAGGAACCGTTCCAGCATCGGCAGGTCGGCCTGGGCGACGGGACGCAGCGCGACCGGTTCCTCCGTCCGCGCCGGTGCGTCCGGCAGGGCGCCGGGGTGCCGGTCGGTGACGGGAACGGGAGCGGGTCCGGAAGCGGGGGAACGTGGGTGCATGGGCCTGCGGTTCTCCGTCCAGCCGGTGCGGGAACTCGGGGTGCGTCCCCGGATCATCAGCGTAGCCCCATGACCTGGGCCGGACCCGTAACGCGGCGTGTCGGCACGGCACGGGGAGGGGCCGCCGGCACCCCCCGGCCCCGGCGGCCCCTCCCGCGTCCTCCCTCCTCTCCCGTGTCCCGCGCCCCCCTCGCCCCCTGCCCCCTCCTCTGCCTCCTCCCTCCCCGTCCTCGCCCCTCGCCTCCCGGCCCCTCCCCCCCCGGGCCTTTGCCCCCGGCCCCTGACCCCCCGGCCCCTGCCCCCCCCCCGGGACCCTGACCCTGACCCGAGCCCTGACCCGAGCCCTGGCCCCCCAGCCCTGCCCCCCGGGCCTTTGCCCCCCGGGCCTTTGCCCCCGGACCCTGGCCCCCCAGCCATGGCCCCCCCCGGCCCCAGCCCCGGCCCCTGCCCTGGCCCCCCGCCCTGCCCCCCCGGCTCAGCCCCGGCCCGGCGTCATCGGGGCAGCACCACGACGTACGCGGCCGGGTCGCGCTCGTCGGCGGCCATCAGGGCCGTACGGACCACCGCCGCCTGCTGCTCCATGGACTCCCGGAGCTTCCTCGGGGTGATGTGGACGACCGTGATGCCGAGGCGCTCCAGGTGCTCGCGCTTGCGGGCGTACTCCGACCACAGCGCGTCCTCGTCCTGGCGCGGGGCCCGGGTGTCCAGCTCCACCGCGACCGCCTGGCCGGGCCAGTAGGCGTCCAGACCGCCGAGGTGGGGGCCGCCGGGCAGGCGCAGGTCGACGTTCCAGACGGGGTCGGGCAGGCCGTACCCGCGGACCATCTCGTACAGGCGCTCCTCGGCGATCGCCCGGCCCTCGGCCAGCAGCGCGTCGACCGCGTCCACCACGTGCGGCCGGACCAGCAGCTTCGCCCGGGTCAGCTCCCGCACCAGCGCGGCCGGTTCGCAGTGGCCGCCGCGCACCGCCTCGGCCAGCAGCCGGCGCACCGTGTCCGCGTCCGCGTCCGTCAGCTCCGCGACCGTGTCCGCCACGGCCCGCGGGACCGGCGCCACCGGCAGGCCCGTCACCGTGACCGGCGCGGGAAGGTCGGCGGTGCGCAGGACACGGACGTACCCGGTCGAGCGCAGCCTGCGCAGGCGGGGGACCAGCACGTCGACCCGCTCCAGGGCGGACAGCGGCGGCGTGGACGGGAAGCCGTGCAGGGCCAGGGCGGCCGGGCCGGTGATCGCGGCCTCCGCGTACACCGGGCGGTGCGGCCCGTCGGCGCCTGGCTGGGCCGGGACCCCCGGCGCGGACTCACGGGTGGCGTACAGCAGGGCCCCGTGCAGACGCTCCTCGCTCGTCGCCGCGCCCGGGTGGAGCAGGACCACGTTCGGCAGCAGCAGCCGCCAGGGCCCGCCGGTACGGCACTGCTCGTGCAGCTCGGCCGTCGTCACCCCGTGGGCACGGAGCTGGGCGGCCGACAGGACGCGGCGGTGGACCTCGGCGAGGTGACGGAGGGGGCGGGGGGAGAGCGGGGTGTTGTGCGTCATGGCGACGGGATGCCCGCGCCGGACCCCACCCCTAACCGCTGTTACACGCTCGTCGACGAACGAGGACAAGGCGGTACTAAAGGACGGGTGTTCGGATGCCGAGTAGCGACGGAAAACCCCTGGTCCGATCGGGTGGGACCAGGGGTTACGGTTCCGCTTGACCGAATTTCGTAACGGTCACCGAGCGGGGAAGCTCAGGCCATGGATCAGCCGGCCGCCGCCTGCTCGTCGCACGCCTGTGCGCGCAGGGAGCGGGCCAGGTCGTCCCGGGCCTCCAGGACCAGCCGGCGCAGCGCCGGGGCCGCGTCCGCGTGCTCCGCGAGCCACGCGTCCGCCGCGTCCAGCGTCCCGGCCCGGTCCTGGAGCGCGGGGAACAGGCCCCCCACGACGTCCATGCCGATCTGGATGGACCGCTCCCGCCACACCCGCTCGATCGCCGCGAAGTACTTCTCCGCGTACGGCGCGGTCAGTTCACGCTGCGAGGGCTGGGCGAACCCGGCGATGGTCGCCTCGACCAGCGCGTTCGACAGCGCGTCGGACTCCACCACCTGCGCCCACGCCTGCGCCTTGACCGCCGCCGACGGGCGGGCCGCCAGGCAGCGGACCTGGTGGCGCTTGCCGGACGCCGTGTCGTCACGGGCCAGTTCCGCCGCGAGCACCGCCTCGTCGGCCGCGCCGTGCTTCGCGAGCGGCTCCAGGAACGCCCAGCGCAGCTCCTGGTCCACCTCCAGGCCGTCGATGCCCTCCGTGCCGTCCAGCAGGCCCTTCAGCAGGGCGAGGTCCCCCTCACCGGAGGCGGCCGAGGCGAAGAAGCGCGCCCAGGCGAGCTGGTGCTCGCTGCCCGGGGCGGCCGACCGCAGCTCCCGCAGCGCGCCCTCCGTGAGCAGGTCCCCGCCCTCGGCCCGCCACCCGGGCGCCGCGTAGTGCACCAGCGCCGTGCCCGCCCACGCGTGCAGCATCTGCAGGACGCCGATGTCGGACTCCCGGCCCGCGAACCGCAGCACCAGGCCGATGAAGTCCCGGGCCGGCAGCAGCCCGTCCCGGGTCATGTTCCACAGCGCCGACCAGCACAGGGCGCGCGCGAGGGGGTCGGTCACCTCGCCCAGGTGCGCGCGCAGCGCCGCGAGCGAGGTCGCGTCGAAGCGGATCTTGCAGTACGTCAGGTCGTCGTCGTTGACCAGCACCAGCTCCGGGGCCTCGGCGCCGGCCAGCTCCGCGACGACCGTGCGCGCGCCCTCCACGTCGGTCTCCGCCCGCGCGTACCGCTCCAGCGCGCCCTCGGGCGTACGGCGGTACAGGCCCACCGCGACCCGGTGCGGGCGCAGTTCGGGGTGCGACTCGGGGGCGTCCTGCACGACCGCCAGCTCGGCCACCCGGCCGTCGGCGTCCAGCAGTACCTGCGGGGTGAGGGAGTTGACACCCGCCGTCTGCAGCCACGAGCGCGCCCACGCCGACATGTCGCGGCCGCTGGTCTCGCCCAGCACCGACAGCAGGTCGCCCAGGCGGGTGTTGCCGTAGGCGTTGCGCTTGAAGTAGCGGCGGGCGCCCTCCAGGAACGCCTCCTCGCCCACGTAGGCCACCAGCTGCTTCAGCACGCTGGCGCCCTTGGCGTAGGTGATGCCGTCGAAGTTGAGCTTGGCGTCCTGCAGGTCGCGGATGTCCGCCGTGACCGGGTGCGTGGAGGGCAGCTGGTCCGCGCGGTACGCCCAGGCCTTGCGGCGGTTGGCGAAGGTGATCCAGGCGTCCTTGAAGCGGGTGGCGCCGACGTTCGCGAACGTGCCCATGAAGTCCGCGAAGGACTCCTTCAGCCACAGGTCGTCCCACCACTCCATGGTGACCAGGTCGCCGAACCACATGTGCGCCATCTCGTGCAGGATGACGTTCGCCCGCGCCTCGTACGACGCCCGCGTCACCTTGCCGCGGAAGATGTACTCCTCGCGGAAGGTCACCAGACCCGGGTTCTCCATCGCGCCCAGGTTGTACTCGGGCACGAACGCCTGGTCGTACTTCCCGAACGGGTACGGATAGTCGAAGTGGTCGTGGAAGAAGTCCAGTCCCTGCCTGGTGACCAGGAAGACGTCGTCCGCGTCGAAGTACGGGGCGAGCCCCTTGCGGCACATGGCGCCGAGCGGGATCTCCAGCTTCGTGCCGTCCTCGAAGACCCGCTCGTAGGTGTCCGTCACATAGTGGTACGGACCCGCCACCACGCACGTGATGTACGTCGAGATCGGCTTGGTCTCCGCGAACTTCCAGACCCCGTCGGCCAGTTCACCGGCCCCGTTGCTCCACACCGTCCAGCCCTCGGGCGCCCGCACCTCGAAACGGTACGGCGCCTTCAGGTCTGGCTGCTCGAAGTTGGCGAAGACGCGGCGGGCGTCGGCCGGCTCGTACTGGGTGTAGAGGTAGACCTCGCCGTCCTCGGGGTCGGCGAAGCGGTGCATGCCCTCGCCGGTGCGGGAGTAGGCGCAGTCCGCGTCGACGGTCAGCTCGTTCTCCGCGGCCAGGTCCTCCAGCAGGATCCGGGAGCCGTCGAAGACCTGGCCGGGGTCGAGGTCGCGGCCGTTGAGCGTGACGGCGGTGACGCCCGGGGCGATCAGGTCGGCGAAGCTGGAGGCGCCCGGCTCCGCGCAGCGGAACCTGACCGTGGTCACCGAGCGGAACGTGCGCGGACCGCCGTCCCCGTCGGCGTCGCCGACCGCGGAGCGCAGGTCGAGCGACACGTCGTACCCGTCGACGGACAGCAGGGCGGCCCGCTCCCGGGCCTCGTCGCGGGACAGATTCTCACCGGGCACGGGCGGCACTCCCTCGTGGTCGCTTGGACACCTCGGAACCTCTGGAACAGCACCGATCCTGCCATGCGCCCCTGACATGACACATCAGGGATTCACGGGAATGGGGATGCGCGGGCGGATGTTGCCCTTTCAAACGACTCTTTCCGAGGAGAGACATGTCCGAGACCGTGACCCAGTCCGGCAAGACCCCCGTGGACTTCTGGTTCGACCCGCTGTGCCCCTGGGCCTGGATGACCTCCCGCTGGGTGCTGGAGGTGGAGAAGGTCCGCGACATCGAGGTCCGCTGGCACATCATGAGCCTCGCCGTCCTCAACGAGGACAAGATCGACCAGCTGCCCGAGGAGTACCGCGAGATGCTCGCCACCAAGGCGTGGCAGCCGGTCCGCGTGGTCACCGCCGCCTGGCAGAAGCACGGCGAGGACGTTCTCGGCCCCCTCTACACCGCCCTCGGCAACCGCATCCACAACAACGGCGAGGGCCCGACCCTGGAGGCCGTCGCCGGCGCGCTCGCCGAGGTCGGGCTCCCGGCCGAGCTGATCGACTACGCCGAGCAGAAGGACTTCGAGTTCGACGCCGAGCTGCGCGCCTCCCACAAGGAGGGCATCGAGAAGGTCGGCCAGGAGGTCGGCACCCCGGTCATCGCGGTTCCCGGCCCCGACGGCGAGCAGATCGCCTTCTTCGGCCCGGTCGTCACCCCCGCCCCCAAGGGCGAGGACGCCGCCCGCCTGTGGGACGGCACCCTCGCCGTCGCCTCCGTGCCCGGCTTCTACGAGATCAAGCGCACCCGCACCCAGGGCCCGGACTTCAGCAACCTCTGAGCCTCACCCGGCCCCGGGCGGAGCGAGCCGGGGCGGGCTCACCGGCACAGCCGGCGGGCCCGCTCCAGCCGTTCCAGGTGCTCCTCGTACCCCTTCGTGTAGTACGCCGCCCGCGCCGGGTCCGGCTCCACGACCTGCGTCGGCTCGGTCCAGGCCGCCGCGTCCAGCGGGACGCCGTACCGCCCGGCCGCCGCGAGCACCGCGCCCCGGGCGCCGACCTCGCCCTCGACCACCCGCAGCGGGCGCCCCAGCACATCGGCCAGGAGCCGCATCCAGGCGGGGCTGCGGGTGCCGCCGCCGCACACCGCGAGCGTCCCGGTGAGGCCCGCCGCCGCCAGGCAGTGCCGGGCCGCGTAGCCGATGCCCTCGCAGGTGGCGCGGATCAGATCGGCCGGCGTGGACTCCAGCGACACCCCGGTCAGTTCGGCCCGCAGCCGCGGTTCCACGAACGGGGCCCGCTCGCCCGAGGGCGCGAAGTACGGCAGCACACGCACCCCGTGGGCGCCCGGCGGTGTCGCGGCCAGCAGGCCGTCGACCTCGGCGTGCCGGACACCGGTGGTGCCGAGCACCCAGTCCAGGGCGGCGGTCCCGACCATCGCGGGCATCGCGCGCAGCCAGTGGCCCGGCCGGTCGGTGGAGATGAACAGCCCCGCCGGTTCCCCGGCCAGGTCCAGTTCGGTGGTGGCCACGAGGCTCGCCAGACAGGTCCCGACGATCAGCAGGCCGTCGCCGGGCTCGGTGACCCCCGCGCCCAGCGCGCAGGCCGGCAGGTCGTACGGGCCGTTCGCCAGCGGGGTGCCGGGCGGCAGACCGATACCCCGGTCCGCCGTCCCGCCGTCCGGGCCGTCGTGTGCCCCGCCGCCCGCGGCGCCGGTCGTCTCGCCCGTCGCCACCGGGTCGCTGACCTGGGCGAGCAGCCCGCGGCGGTGGGTCAGGCCGAGGAGCTCCACGACCCGGTTGTCGTACCTCCGGGTGCGCGGGTCCAGGAACGGCATCGAGGCGTCCGACACGTCCGTCACCGCTCTCCTTCCGCCGGTCAGCCGCTGGAAGACCATGTCCTTGCAGTAGACCGCCGCGGCCGCCGTGTCGAGGGACTTCGGCTCGTGCCGGTCGAGCCAGACCAGCAGCGGCCCCGGACTGCCCGGGAACATCGCGCCGCCGGTGCGCCGGAAGACGGTCTCCCAGGTGCCGTCCGCCAGCCAGCCGTCCACCAGGCCGTGGGCCCGGCCGTCCATCCAGGAGGCCGCCGGGCGCACCGGCCGGCCCGCCGCGTCCACCAGCCACACCCCGTCGCCCTGCCCCGTCAGCCCGGCCAGCTCCACCGGCCCGGGCACGCGCGCGGTCAGCGCCGTCAGTACGTCGAGGACGGCCGCGTACACCTCCTCCATGTCCTGCTCCACGGTCCCGCCGCGCAGGTCCAGGCCCACCGGCCGTGCCTCCACGGCGAGTTCGCGCCCGGTGCCGTCGAAGGCGGCCGCCTTCACGGTGGACGTGCCGACATCGATCCCGACGTACATCGCACCCCCTCGGTTCAGGTCAGGCAGTGCGCGAGGGGCTCCCCGCGCATCCAGCGGCCCACCTCGGCGGCCGCGATCCGCGCGGCCCTGCGGGCCACCTCCTGGCTGGCGCCGCCCAGATGCGGGGTGAGGACGACGCGGTCGGCGAGGGCGTGCAGCCGCGAGCCCGCCGGGAGCGGTTCGCACGCGAACGTGTCCAGCGCCGCCGCCGACAGCCGCCCGCCCTCCAGCGCGGCGCACAGCGCGTCCTCGTCCAGCAGCGGGCCCCGGGCCGCGTTGACCACCACCGCGCCGGGCGGCAGCAGCGCCAGTTCACGCGCGCCGATCAGCCCCCGCGTCTCCTCGGTCAGCCGGGCGTGCAGGGTGATCACCTTCGAGCGGGTGAGGAGTTCGTCCAGCGAGGACACCCGCAGTCCGTGCACCTCCCCGCGCGCGTACGGGTCGTACACCATCACCCGCGCCCCGAACGCGCACAGCACCCGCGCCACCCGGCTGCCCACCGCGCCGTACCCGATCAGGCCGATCGGCAGGTCCTCCAGTTCGAGGCCGCTGTTCTCGTACGTGTAGTAGGCCGACCCGGCCCAGCTTCCCTGCTGGGCGAGGAGTCCGTGCGCCTGCGGGATGCGGCGCAGCGCGGACAGCAGCAGGCCGACGGTGAACTCGGCGGTGGCGGTGGCGTTGCGGCCGGGCGCGAAGCACACGCGCACGCCGCGCCGGCCGGCGGCGTCCAGGTTGACGTTCACCGGGCCGCCCCGGCAGACCACGACCAGCCGCAGTTCGGGGCGTGCGGCGAGGACGCGTCCGGTGACCGGGCCCATCTGGGTGACCAGCACCGGCGCCCCCTCCAGGGCGTCGACGAGCTCGTCCTCGGCGTCGCTCGCCTCGCTCACCTCGGCGACCGGTCCGAAGGGTTCGAGCGGCCAGCCGAGCGTCAGCTCGCGCACCTCGCACGCGCCGGGCAGCTCGTCCGCGACGGCCTCCCCGATGAGGGAGGGCAGGACGAAGCGGTCACCGGCGGCCACCACGCGTAAGGGGTCCGCAGAGGTCATCGCGGGGAGTCTCCTGTCTCGGTCGTCTCGGTCGTCTCGGTCGTCTCGTTCATCGCGGTGTCGCGGACATGGCACGGGGGGTGGGCCCGGGGCGGTACGGACGCGGCCGCCGTGCGGGCGGACGGGGGAGGCGCCGTGGCGGCGACGGCGGCGCGGGAGCCGGAGAAGAGGCCGCGGGAGCCGGAGAAAGGGGCGCGGGAGTCGGAGAAGAGGCCGCTGGAGTCGGAGAAGGGGTCGCGGAGGAAGCCGTCGCGGGTGCCGTCGGGACAGTCGGCGAGAGAGCCGTCGAGGGAGTCGGCAGGAGGGCGGCGGCGGACGCGGCGGCTGCCGTGCGCGTGCCTGTCCATCCGTGACCTCCGGTGCGGCGGTGGGGCAGGGCCGGTCAACACGACGGTGCGATTCGACAACTGAGCGTGAAGCGCCGACGGTTGGCCGTCAATCCCTTGTGCGCGGGCAATCCAGGGGGAACTCTCGGACCGGCGTGGGAAGTGCGCACAGCCGGTCGCGGAGCGCGGGAGGCGTGATGGCGTTGGCATGGCTCGGGATCGACCTCGGCACCCAGGGGGTGCGCGCCCTGCTCGTGACGGCCGGCGGCACCGTCGCCGGCAGCGGCTCGGCCCCCCTGCTGCGGGACCTGCGGGAGGGGAAGCGGCACGAGCAGGACCCGGAGGAGTGGTGGGAGGCGGTCCGTACCGCCTGCCGGGCCGCGCTGCGCGGCACCGGGGCGACGGTCGCCGGCCTCGCGGTGTGCGGGACCTCCGGGACCGTCCTGCTCACCGGCCCCGGCGGCCGGCCCACGACCCCCGCGCTCATGTACGACGACGGCCGGGCGGGTGCCGAGGCGGCGGCCCTGCGCGCGGCGGGACTCGCGGTGCAGGACAGCTGGGCCCTGCCCAAGGCCCACTGGCTCACCGCCCGCCACGGCCCCGGCCGCCTCTGCCACCAGCCCGACCTGATCAACGCACGGCTCACCGGCCACCCCGTGCCCGCCGACTCCAGCCACGCCCTGAAGACGGCGTACGACGTCGGACGCGGCCGCTGGCCCGGCTCCGCCGGACTTCCCGAGGGCACCCTCCCGGACGTCGTCCGCCCCGGCACCCTGCTCGGCGAGGTCTGCCCGGCCGCCGCCGACGCGACCGGCATCCCCGCGGGCACCCCCGTCGTCGCCGGCATGACGGACGGCTGCGCCGCCCAGATCGCCGCCGGCGCGCTCGGCGAGGGCGCCTGGAACTCCGTCCTCGGGACCACCCTGGTGCTGAAGGGCGCCGCCGCCGAGCCGGTGCGCGACCCGGCCGGCGTGGTCTACAACCACCGCGCCCCCGACGGCACCTGGCTCCCCGGCGGCGCCTCCAGTGTGGGCGCCGGAGCCCTCGCCGCCCGCTTCCCCGGCGCCGACGCGGCCGCCCTGGACGCCGCGGCGGCCGCCTTCGAACCCTCGGGCGCGATCGCCTACCCCCTCGTCTCCCCGGGCGAGCGCTTCCCCTTCCACGCCCCGCGGGCGACGGCACTGCTCCTCGGCGACCCCGTCTCGGACGCCGACCACTGGGCCGCGCTCCTGCAGGGCGTCGCCTTCACCGAACGCCTCTGCCTGGACTACCTCCACCACCTCGGCGCCCCCTTCGAAGGCCCCCTCGCCCTCACCGGCGGCGCGGCCCGCAGCGCCTACTGGAACCTGCTCCGCGCCGACGTCCTCGGCCGCCCGGTCCGCGTCCCCGGGCGCACCGAACCCGCCCTGGGCATGGCCGTCCTGGCCCGCCACGGCACCGGCGCCGCCCCCACGCTCGCCGCGGCCGCCCGCGCGATGACGAGCCCGGGCACGACCGTCGACCCCCGCCCCGCCCGCACCGCCCGCTTCGCCGAGCCCTACGCCCGGCTGGTCGACGCCCTCGAATCCCGGGGCTGGCTGCCGGCCCCGGTGGCGGCCCACGCCCGCGACCGGCTCCGGGGCGACGGGACGGACTGAGCCCCTCGGGGCCCGTCACGGGGTTCCCCAGGGGCGCGCGGCGGTCCCGCCCCGTGCGCCGCCCGGCGCTTTCCGTGCGCCCGGTGCTCCCCGTGCCCCCGCGAGGAAGGCCGCCGGGACCCGGGATACTGCCCCCATGGCCAAGCCGACCACCCTCCTCCTCGTCCGACACGGTCAGACCGTCTGGCACGCCGAGAACCGGTACGCGGGAGTCAGCGACGTCGCCCTCACCGACACCGGGCGGGCCCAGGCCGAGGAGCTCGGCCGCTGGGCGGCGGCCCGCCCGGTGGACGCGGTCTGGACCTCCCCGGTGTCACGGGCCGTCGTCACCGCCGAGCCCGCCTGCCGCGCCCTCGGGCTCGCCCCGCGACGCGAGAGCGACCTGCGGGAGTGCGACTTCGGCGTGGTGGAGGGCCGTACCCTCGCCGAGTTCGGGGCGGAGGACCCGCGGGCGGCGGCGGCCTTCCGCGCCGACCCCGTGGCCCACCCGTTCCCCGGCGCCGAGGACCCGGCGGCGGCGGCCGGGCGGGGGTCGGCCGCCCTGCGCCGGATCGCCGCCGCGCACCCCGGCGAGCGGGTGCTGGTCGTCGCCCACAACACCCTCCTGCGCCTGACCCTCTGCTCCCTCCTGGACATCCCGCTGGCCGGATACCGCCGGGTGCTGCCGCGGCTGGCCAACACGGCCGTGACCGAGGTCCGGCTCACCGGGGAGGAGACCGCGCTGCTCTCCCTCAACGTGCCCTGCGCATGAGAGCTCGACGTGCCCCGCGCTGAGACCTCGACGTGCCCCGCGCATGAGAGAAGGCCCCCACGGTGTCGTCCGTGGGGGCCTTCGGGGCACGGCGGGGCGTGCGCGGTGCGCGGCGCGACTCAGCGCCGGGCGCGCGCCCGCTGCCAGACGTAGCCGGCGACGGCCAGCGCCAGGGTCGTCGCGCCGCTCGAGTACAGCTGCACACGGGTGTCGGCCTGCCGGGCCATCAGCACGAACACCGCGGCCATACCGGCCAGCGCCACCCAGGTGAGGACCGGGAACGCCCACATCCGCACGACCAGCCGCTGCGGCTCCTCGCGCTCCAGACGGCGGCGCAGCACCAGCTGGGAGACCGCGATCACGATCCAGATGATGAGTGTGACCGCGCCGATCACGTTCAACAGCCAGGGGAAGACGTCCTTCGGCCGCCAGTAGCTGAGCAGCACGCAGAAGAAGCCGACGGCCGAGGAGACCAGCACCGCGACCCGCGGCACGCCACCGGTCACCCTGCCCAGCGCCTTCGGACCCTGGCCGCGCTCGACCAGGGAGTAGGCGATGCGCGAGCCGCCGTAGATGTTGGCGTTCATCGCGGACAGCAGCGCCGCCAGCACCACCACGTTCATCAGCTGGCCGGCGCCGGGGATGCCCAGGTGGTCGAGGGTCGCCACGTACGGGCCCTTCTCGACGATCTCCTTCGAGTCCCACGGCACGAGGGTGACGACGACCGCCATCGAGCCGATGTAGAACAGCGCGATGCGCCACATCGCCGTGCGGGCGGCCTTCGCCACCGCCTGCGCCGGGTTCTCCGACTCCGCCGCGGCGATCGTGACCGTCTCCAGGCCGCCGTAGGCGAACACCGAGGCGAGGATGCCGATCACCAGGCCCTGGCCGCCGTGCGGCATGAAGTCGGTCAGGTGGGACACGCCGGGCGCGTCCGTGCCGGGCAGCACGCCCGCGACGGCCAGCGCGCCCAGGGCCAGGAAGAGCACGATCGCGCCGACCTTCAGCGCGGCGAACCAGAACTCGAACTCGCCGAAGTTCTTCACGGCGGCCAGGTTCGTGCCGCAGAAGACGGCCATGAAGACCGCCACCCACATCCACTGCGGGGTGCCGGGCAGCCAGCCGGTGACGATGTGCGCGGCGCCGATGCCCTCCAGGCCGACGACCGTGCACTGCAGGATCCAGAAGGACCAGCCCGTGGCGAAGCCCGCCCAGGGGCCGATCGCCCGTCCGGCGTGCGAGGAGAAGGAGCCCGACGACGGGTACGCCGCCGACATCTCGCCGAGCATCCGCATCACGAGCATGACGAGGAGCCCGGACAGGGCGTAGGCGAGGACGATCGACGGACCGGCGGCGGCGATGCCCGCCCCCGAGCCGACGAACAGGCCGGCGCCGATCACGCCGGCCAGGGCCATCATCGACAGGTGGCGCTGCTTGAGACCGGAGGAGAGGCCGGTGCCGTCCCGCTGCTGCGGGGGCGTCTCGGGCGGAGCGGTGGTGCTGCTGGGCATGGGAGCGGCGGGTCCAGTGCGGTAGGCGGTCAGAGGCGGCCGCGGAACGGGGCATACGGCCTGTTTGGAGGGTACCTACAGTTCCGCGCCCACCGCGCCGGAGTGAGCCGGGCCGCCCACGCGCAGTGACCGGTATCACTTCGCACCCGGTGTGACCAGGGATCTTTGTATGGAGCCGACCAAGCGGTCGGCTCCCCCTTTGTCGAGCGCTGACGGTGATCGGCGCGCGGGCCCCGGTATAGCGTCACCGTGTCCCCCTGTGCCCACACTTGCGGAGTCCACATGAGCACCGCCACTGTCACCGCCCGTCCCGGTGCCGTCCTCGCCGACCTCCTCCCCGCGTCCCGCGTGCGCGACGTGGCCCTGGTGCTCGGCGGCGCCGCCCTCACCGGCCTCGCGGCCCAGCTGGCGGTGCCGGTGCCCGGCTCCCCGGTCCCGGTGACCGGCCAGACCTTCGCCGCGCTGCTCGTCGGCACGGCGCTCGGTGCCCGCCGCGGCCTGCTCTCCCTCGCCCTGTACGCCGTGGCCGGCCTCGTCGGCGTGCCGTGGTTCGCGGGCGGCACCTCGGGCGCCGGTGTCTCCTTCGGCTACATCCTCGGCATGCTGCTGGCCTCCGCCATGGTGGGCGCCCTCGCCCGCCGCGGCGCCGACCGCTCCCCGCTGCGGATGGCCGGCACGATGCTCCTCGGCGAGGCCGTCATCTACGCCGTCGGCGTCCCCTACCTGGCCCTGACCGCGCACATGTCCGCGTCCCAGGCCGTCGCGGCCGGTCTCGTGCCGTTCCTCATCGGCGACGCCGTCAAGGCCGCCCTGGCGATGGGCGCGCTGCCCGCGGCCTGGAAGCTGGCCGGCAAGCGCTGACCTCCGCGCAGGCCCACAGTGGGGGGGGGGGGGGGGCGGCGCCCCCCCCCCCCCCCCCCCCCGGCCGGGCCCCCCCCCCCCCCCCCGGGGGGCCCCCCCCCCCGCCCCCCCCGGGGGGGGGGGGGGGGCCCGCCCCCCCGGCCCCCCCCCCCCCGCGGCCGCGGCCGGCCGGCCGGGCCCGGCCGCGGCGCCGGCCCGCGCGCCGGTATCCCCGACCG